>WSXX01000028.1 GCA_009773515.1 Bacteroidota bacterium | reverse complement strand
AACTTTTTGGAAAAATATTTTCAAAAAACTTTTTAACCCCGTTTGATGAACTTTCGTTTACCGTGATTGGGATTGCAAAAGTACTACCTTTTTTCACTCTCGCAAGTGGGAGAGGAAAAAAAATTAAACTATTTTTAATATATGATGTTGATCATCTCAGAAACAAATAGTTAAACCCTGATATTTTTTTTGCTCTGAAATTCTGGAATATTTTCAACTGATTGGACTCAGACTATTAAATCTTTGAAATTCAGTGGTATGAATATTTGTAGCTTAAAAAATGCCCTGAAAGAATTTGTTTGTATTTCTTTCAGGGCACTCTGATTTTTGTTGAAAAAGCGCTTATTCTATCAGGATCCGGAACGTTTTCGTTTGTTTTTCGGTTTTAACAACCAATAAATACATCCCGTTTTTCCTGAGATTGTGCTTTTCAGGATGAACAGTGAGTATATTTTCTCCCCTGAAAAGTTTTCCTGAGTATGCTATATCTATATATCTTCCCATCAGATCATAAATTTCGATGGATGCCTGGGTAGGTTGCAATGCAGATACGGGAAAGTTAATAACCGCTGATGCCGGATTGGGATAGGGATCCCAAATTTTTTCATTGAAGGTAATTGGCTCAGTTACTCCGAGTCCGGTTTCAGGCTTTGCGAGCCTTTTATTAGTATAAAGACGGTATTCTCCGGCTGCAAGTTCAACTGAAGCTGTCAATGAGGTAACATCAAGTGAATCGCCTGTGAAGAATTCATACCATTTCCCTGTATGATTAAATGCGGGGACAATAGAACCCTGATTAACATCAAAATTGCCAATGACCACCACATTCATTTCAGCGTGGTTGAGGTTGATCCTTTTAAGGAAGCCTGATAAAGTCAATGTGAAGTCAGTTGTTTTAAAGACTTCGTGTTCCTGCCTGAGTTTGATCAGCGATGCGACCACATTCTTTAATGTCCGGCGTCTGTAATCCTGAGTGTAATCCCATTTGATTGGTTTTTCACCGGTTCTTCCATTAAAGTTAATGTTATAGTCATAACCCAGTTCGCCAAACTGCCAAAGCATTTTTGGACCCGGGATAGTATAGAAGAAAACATTTGCGAGTTGAACCCTTTGCAATGCAATTGTGGTGTCTCTGACTCTGTATTGAGGGTTGGTCATAATGCCGTCCTTAATTATCCGATACATTATACGCTCTTCATCATGACTTTCCATGTATGAAATAAGGTGGGGGTCATTCCATCCTCTGGCTTTATATGAAGCCCAGGAGAAATTATTGTTGGATGAAGCTCCGCGGGCTGCATTGGCGTAATCACCGCTTGAATTTCCCCAGATCATCATTCCATAGTTAGCCAAAACCTTTTCTTCTGAATTATCGGCAAAGTGTTCAAGAATAACATAGGTATTTTCTTTTACTGACCAGATGGAGTCGGCAATTGCTTTCCAGATTGCAATGCGGGTGGCATCGTATTGCCCCCAGTTCCCTGTATTGCCAAGTGTATTTTTCTGTGTGAACCCCTTTGATAAATCGAAGCGGTAACCATCAATATTGTATTTTTCAATCCAGAATTTCAAAACTCTGTCAACAAGTGCTTTTGTGTCAGGACTTTCATGATTAAAGTCGAAGCCGACATTAAAATCATGTTTTGGTTCAGTGTTAAACCACGGATTGTTTTCAGCCGGACGGTTGTTGACTGCGTCCCAATATAGCATTACCATGGGTGAAGTTCCGAAAGAGTGGTTCAGCACCATATCCATAATGACAGCTATGCCTTGTTTGTGACATTCGTCGATAAAACGCTTGAGATCGTTTTCCGGGCCATAGTATTTATCGGGGGCAAAGTAGTAATTCGGATTGTAGCCCCAGCTTGAGTTTCCTTCAAACTCATTAAACGGCATAAGGCCGATGGCATTAATTCCTAAACGCTTAAGGTAACCTAGCGTATCAATGAGGGTTTGGTAATCGTGTTTTGCAACAAAATCTCTGACCAGTAACTCATATATAATAAGGTCTGACTGAGCTGGTGCTTCGAAGTTCGGAACTTCCCAAACATAGGTTGGTTTTGCAGTTTGTAAAACGGTGGCTATTCCCTGGGTTTTGGTAGCAGGATAAGCAAGGATTCCCGGATAGGTTGATTCCTTGATAAATTTATCATTCCATGGGTCTGAAACCTTTTCAGCATATGGGTCACCAATACGGATACTTGCATCAACAAAATATTGATAGATGTATTCTTTTCCAGCTTCCAGATTATTGATCTGAATCCAGTATCTCAATCCATCGGGAGTTCGGTACATGTAACCTTCGTCTTCAAACTCCCAGTTGTTGAAATCGCCAAGAACGAATGCATGTTCTTTTTCAGGGGCATAAAGACTCAGGATGACAGTGTTATCATCGATATAGTTTATACCATCTTCAATGCCTGCTGGCAATTCCATTACTGTGGCGGGTTGTCTGACAAAGAAATAAAATGAATCAATTGCTGTTTCAAATTCGTTGCTGGCTATCAGGGTAATATAATTTTTGCCACTGTTGCCTGCTGTAATGGTATGGTTGAGTAAATTTCCGGCAACAGATTTTATCAATACATCGTTCATGTAAAGAAACATTGAATCTGCTTCATTTGAAATAGCGTCAATCACAATATCTTCGGCCGGTTCAGTAAGTATTGAACTGGTAGTTGGGAAATTGAATCTGGTAAATAGTCCATCAGGATAAACATCGTAAAAAATATCTCCTCCTGTTTCTGTTTTACCTTCAAGCCATTGGTTATTAACCTGAGCGGCACTTCGGAACACAAATGCTATTTGTTGAATCTGCTCATTTGAGGGTACACTATAATATGCCCTGATGGAGGGCGTAATAGTCAATTTGTATAGGTCTGTGCCAATGCGTTCCAGCTTGGTGGCTTCAGAATTAACACCCCAATTGGTTTTAACATGTCGCCAGTTTGAAGGGCCGGTGCTGGAATCGGTTAATACACCTGTATGAGCATATACATCTCCAGTGTATCCCGCAAGGCCTCCATTTCCCAGAGAGGCATTAAAGATAATCTCCACCTGGTCAGTTTCAGCCGGAAAAGGTGGGGTTGCAACAATCAATTGAGCCTGAACAAAGGCATGTGTTAAGAAAAAGAATAAAAGAAATGTGAGTTTTCCTTGCTTCATCATGTGAGTTATTGGTCGGTTAATGAATTGGTGATCAATTATAATCCACAAAAATAGTCAATAAATGTCATTGTTTGGAAAAATCGAAAACGTGGTTGGTGTTTTTTGATTGAAAATGCGGGACTACTTTAAAATTCAGATTTTAAACAATATAGCGGTATCATGCAATTGGCATGGAGCTTCTCTGCATTCTTTAATGTTATCGTTTATTCAACCGGAAGAATGATTTTAAAGGTTGTGCCTTTTTCTTGTTCACTTTCTACTTCGATGGTTCCATTGTTTTTATATATAAGTTCCCGGCTTAAAAGCAGTCCCAATCCTGTTCCTTTTTCGCCCCAGGTGCCTTGCCTGCTTGTTTTAAAAGAGTTAGTCAGGAGTGAGGATAATTCATTCGCAGGAATTCCAACTCCAAAATCCTGGATGCTTATAGTTGATTTGCCGCTTTCTGAGGTTGAGGAAAGTATAATTTTCCCGCCAGGATAAGAGAATTTGATTGCGTTTGAAAGAAGATTCCGGAACACTATCGTAGTCATATTCTTATCGGCGAAAAAGATGGCATCCTCAGGAATGACTTTAATAAATTCAATCCTTTTATTGGCAGCGGTTATATTAAGGCTGTCGATAATTTCTTCAATAAGTTTGAGAATGTTAATCTGCTGAGGATTTAAAGACGTGCTGTCTCTTTGGGTTTTAGCCCATTCCAGAATTTCTTCAAGAATTCCATATCCACTTTCAGAGGCTTTAATAATATCATCGATCAACTCAATGACTGTGTCTTTGTCAAGCCCATTTATATCTTCTTTCAGAATTTGTGAAAGGCTGGTAATCTGGTGAAAAGGGGTTTTCAGATCATGTCCGATAATTGACAATATTTTATCTTTTTGTGCATTGAGTTCAAGCAGTTGTTTGTGAGAATTGAAGAGTACATCATTAAGTCCTGAGGTTTGAATTTCTAATTTCTTGCGAATTGTGACATTTCGCAAAACAACAAGATGTCCTTTGTAATTTTTTGTGTCATCTGTAATTTTGATGATCTGAATATTAAGCCAGAGGTCTTCCGGGCCTTGAGCAATCAATTCTTTGTCGGTTGATGTTTCATTCAGATATTCAACACATTCATTATAAAGCCATTTAATATCTCCGAGGTCGGAATAGAAGTACCGCGATTGAATTTTCAGCAACTCAGAAGCAGCGGGATTATGATAGATGATTTTGTTTTCGGGGTCGATTATTAAAATTCCATCCCGGAGTATTTCTGTGAGTCGCCTTCTGGCAAATGGCGCAATATCAAAAATTTTATATCTGGTTATCCCAAACAGCAGGACTATCCCGGTTAAAAGAAAACTCAATATCGTAATATTAAGGCCTTCGACCGGAGAATTTCCTGTGACATAAATAATGGCTGAAATTACAGGGAAAATACTTGCAATAATGACAGACCAAGCCTGGCGTTTGAATATATAGGGCATTTCGGGAAGCGCCTTTATAATGTTAAAAAGGGCAATACCAACCAAAACAAGCGAGTATCCCATTGCAACCAGAAATCCCGGCCCATGGTGGTAAATGAGAATATTATTACCAGCGGGGCTCCACGAAAAACCCTGCCAGATAATATTGTGCAGCTCATTGGTTGCAGCAAGCACAATGATTAGCACAGGTAAAATCCAATAGACAAAGTAGTATCGGGTGAACCATTTGTTTCTGATTTCGGCAACACCGGTCGCATATCTGAGAAAAAAGACTGATGAAGTCATTGCTCCGATGTACTCAAGTTTAGACCAGAAAATTTTAGAAGGAATTTCGAGCGCTGCAGACTCGAGGGTTGACATAATTGCCCATTCTGCGATCATGATCATCATCAGGGTAAAATAGATCTGATGATTGGAATAGCCCTTTAAATGACTGTAAATTGCTATCATCCCCGAGATTGCCGCAGTTGCAAATAGAATCCAGGAAACAACAGTAAAAGTTAAGTCCATTTTAACGTGTTTTAGCAGGCAATACTCAGGTTGGTTTATTCAGAACCGTCAATGCAATTTATACAGAAAACGGAAAAAAGTAATATCCTGTGCTAAATTAAACATAAGCTGTCAGAATCTGTTTACATTTTGTTTGATAATTTCCCCCGGAGATTAAAAATAGTCCACATTTTCTTGTATTTTTGTCAATTGTGAATGACAAACATCTTGAATCACCACGAAATAAATCAACTAATAGTTTAACACATGGATGCAACATTGAAAGACATCATTTTAGTTCCAACGGACTTTTCAGAAGTATGTGCCAATGCAGCCAATCAGGCAGCCGAAGCTGCAGGTTTACTTAATCAAAAAGTACTCTTGCTGCATGTTATCAACAGTGATACGAAGGCCTTTTTGAAAAACGAAAACCTTGCACCTCATTCAATTGAGGAGAAACTCAAAGAAATTGCAGTTGAACTTAACTCCAGATATGGAGTAGAGGTTGATACTATGACCAGAGAAGGAAGCATTTTTACCGAAATAGGTGAAGTTGCAAAAGATCTGGGCGTAAGTATGGTATTCCTGGGGACTCATGGCAAAGTAGGACTTCAGCATCTGACCGGAAGTTTTGCCTTAAAAGTTGTAACTTCATCTCCTGCGCCCACTATCGTTGTTCAGAAACGTGCATTCAAAGAGGGTTATAAAAGCATAGTTTTGCCAATAACCAGTGAAGCCGGACCACTTGAAAAAACCCGCTGGGCTGTTTACGTTGCAAAGAAATTCAATGCAACTATTCATATTTATCTTATTGGTGAGGCAAATGATGCTATTTACCAGGCTTCGAAACAGATAGCCGGATATTTTGCAAAGAATAATGTTGCTTACACTGAACGGACATCCGGGAAAAGCTCAAATTTTGCAAAACAGGTCATCGATTATTCAACAACACTCAATGCTGATCTGATTATGATTATGACCAACCCTGATAAAGGATTTGGTACTTATTTGCTGGGTAGTTACGATGAAGATATAATCTTCAATACTTCACAGATTCCGGTTATGTGCATCAATCCAAGAAAATTCAATTACGAAGTTCTTGGTCTTTAATCCGGAGTTCTGACCAAACAAAGGCTCCTGCTTCGGCCGGAGCTTTTTTTTTATAATCGGCCATTCAGTTCATGTGTAACAAAAAAAATGAATAGCCGGCAGGAGTCTGATGATTTATACATCTGCAACACCATCTGAAATGAACCTGACAAATCTAACTGATTTTATTATCGAAAAAATGAAGAGGGAACTTCCTTCTACTATCGTCTATCACAGTGCCGACCATACGCTCGATGTACATGATGCTGCAATTCGTCTGGCTAATCTCGAAGGCCTGACCAAATATGAAACTGATTTACTCAGGGCTGCTGCATTGTTTCACGATTCAGGTATTACAGTCAGTTTTGATGACCATGAAGCACATTCAGCTGCAATTGCCGGAGAGTATCTTCCTTCCTTTGGGTATCAACAGGAAGAAATTGAGATAATTCAAAATATGATTATGTCGACCAGGCTACCTCAAAATGCTTCAACTTTATTGGAGAGAGTGCTATGTGATGCCGATCTGGATTACCTCGGTCGTGCTGACTTCTTTGTCATTGCTCAAAAACTCAGGTTAGAATGGGAGTATTCGGGCAATAAAATTGATTTGAAGGAATGGTATGTGATTCAAATGAACTTTCTGAAAAATCATAAATATCTGACTGATTCAGCCATTCAGCTCCGTAATAACAGAAAAATTCAGAACCTGAAAGAAATTGAACAATTGTGTGTTAATGGTTGCAAACAAAAATCCTGAATTATCTTTTTGATTACGAGTCTTATTTTTGTGATCTGAAATGCAGGAATTGGCAAAGGATCTTTTTGCTGATTTTAACTTTGCAAAATCTATCATTAATTCTTTATGGAAAAACCGGAAGCTTTGTTACGGATCAGAGAGTTGATTGAGCTGATCAGGCATCATAACTATTTATACTATCAACAGGCTTCACCTGAAATCAGTGATTATTCATTTGACTTGTTGCTGAAAGAGCTCGAGTCGCTCGAAAAAGCATTTCCGGAATTTCTGGATCCCAATAGTCCATCACAAAGGGTTGGAGGGGAAATTACGAAAGTGTTCAAATCTGTAAAGCATAAGTATTCAATGCTTTCGCTTGACAATACTTATTCCGAAGAAGAACTGATTGATTTTGACAATCGGGTTAACAAATTACTTGGCGAACCTTATGAGTATGTTGCAGAACTCAAGATTGACGGTGTTTCCATAAGTCTGACCTATAAGTCAGGGAAGTTGATTCAGGCGGTTACCCGAGGTGATGGTGTTCAGGGTGATGATGTAACTGTAAATGTCAGAACCATTCAGAGTATCCCGATAATCCTAGATTCAAGTAGTTTTCCGGAGGAGTTTGAAGTCAGGGGCGAGATCTACATGCCACGTGCCGGCTTTGACATGATGAACAGGGCAAGAGCTGAAGATGGTGAACAGTTATTTGCAAACCCGCGCAATGCTACTGCCGGAACCCTGAAAACACAGGATTCATCAATTGTTGCACAGCGACCTTTGAATGCATTTTTCTATAACCTTATGGGCGATGGCATTGAAAGTGAATCTCACTTCGATCGCTTGAATCTGCTCAAGAGCTGGGGTTTCAGGGTGAGCGATATCAGAACCAAAGCTAAAAATATCAGCCAAATAGTTGATTTTGTTGAAGAAATAAATCAGAGCAGAAGTCAACTGGACTTTGATATTGATGGCGTTGTAATAAAGGTCAATTCAATTCGTCAGCAGGAAAAACTTGGTTTTACCTCCAAATCGCCGCGATGGGCAATAGCTTACAAGTTTAAAGCTGAGGAAGCAGTTACCAGGTTGCAGTCAATTGTTTATCAGGTAGGAAGAACGGGAGCTGTGACCCCTGTTGCTAATCTTGAGCCAGTATTGCTTGCAGGTACAACTGTTAAGCGGGCTTCTTTGCATAACGCTGATGTTATGATGGCATTGGATGTGCGTGTTGGTGATTTTGTTCATGTGGAGAAAGGAGGGGAGATTATACCTAAAATTACTTCGGTTGATTTTTCCGCCAGACATACTGAATCTTTGCCTGAAAAATTTATTGAATTCTGTCCGGAATGTGGTACTCAACTGGTCCGCAGCGAGGGAGAGGCCGCATGGTATTGCCCTAATGATGTAAGTTGCCCTCCGCAGATTAAAGGCAAGCTGGAACATTTTATTGCACGGAAAGCCATGAATATCGACAGTTTGGGTGAAGGTAAAATCGAGGTATTGTTCGATCAGGACCTTGTAAAAAATCCGGCTGATCTTTATTCACTTACATTTGATATGTTGCTGGGTATAGAAAAAGTAATACCGGGCGACGAAGGCAAAGCAATGCGCAGGGTAAGTTTCAGGGAAAAAACGGTGGAGAATATACTTCAGGGCATCGAAAATTCAAAGCGTGTTCCATTTGAAAGGGTTTTGTTTGCATTGGGAATAAGACATGTGGGTGAAACAAGCGCCAAAAAACTTGCCAGACACTTCGGCAATATTGAAGCATTAATGGCTGCCAGATATGAAGATCTGGTGTCGGTTGATGAAATCGGCGACAAAATTGCCGGCAGTGTCCTAAGTTATTTTTCTGATACTAAAAATATTGAAATTGTAAATAAATTGCGTGAAGCAGGTGTTATAATGCATGCTGAACAAGGAGTTTTGACAGGCGTAGGTGTTCTTCAGGGCAAAGTTTTAGTTGTCAGTGGGGTATTCAACAAATTCAGCCGCGATGGAATAAAGCAATCTATTGAGCAAAACGGGGGTAAGGTAAGCAGCAGTATATCATCAAAAACCGATTATGTGCTGGCAGGTGAAAACATGGGACCTGAAAAACGGCGTAAAGCGGAAGATCTGGGAGTAAAGATTATTTCGGAAGAGGAATATCTTGAAATGATTGGATAGGCTCTATTCTTCTATGAGCTTAGAATAAAAAAAACCTTTCGATACTAATCCGAAAGGTTTTTTTTTAATCCATTTTTCAGGAAGACCAATATATTTTTACATCTTACTCATTTTGCTTGCGCCGCTCATATCAGATTCAACTATCGAAGGGTTTCCTTTGTATGAGATTTTGCTGGCTCCGCTGCCTTCAGCACGAAGTTTATCGGTAACGTGAATGGCGATGTATGAAGCTCCGCTGCAGTCGATGTTACAATTTTTAACTACAAAATCAGATGCATTTACTTTTGAGGCGCCGCTAATATCTATGTTAAGCAATTGTACACTTCCTTCAAGACTCAGGTTAGAAGCTCCGCTAAAGTCGCAATCAAGTTTTGAAGCATTAAGATGTAGGTTAATTTTAGTAGCTCCGCTGCATTCGAATTCCAGGTCATTGAAATTCATCTCATTGGTTCCGTTAAGGTTAACAGCCCCGCTCAACTCAATGCTCGAAAGGGTTTTGAAGGTCAGATAAGCGGTTACTTCCTGAGATGATTTGTTGTAGGTGCCCTCTTTTAGTTTGATAATGAGCTTATTACCTCTGGTTTCAGTAATTACCCGTTGCAGAATATCATCATCGCCTTCAAGTGTAAGTTTTTCGGTATTGCCCTGAGTCAGAACAACTTTAATTGCACTGCTTATTTCAATTCCGGTAAAACTACCGGTAGGTCTGTCTTGTTTGCCGGCAAAAGCGCCGATGGTAAATACTGTAATCAGAGACAGTATCATTAAAAGGATGAACGTTGTTTTTGAGAGTGAGGCTGTTGTTTTCATGTTTAAGGTGTTTGGTTTGAGTTTAACTGTTTTGAGCTTAATTGTTTATTAAGATTAATGCAATGTAACATCGCTGTTTTTGCCCTGAATGTTCACTTTTGCAACAGGATCTTTGGCAGAACCCACTACTCCCGAGTACATTTTGGAGGTATAGGACTTTTCGGTTACCTGGACTTTTGATTCTTTCGGATACCGGCATTCTCCAAACTTCATGTCGGCATTAAGTGAGTAGGATGCTTCTTTGGGAATGCCCAGTTTTATGTTGTTAAAAGATGCTATGATGTTGATCAGGGTAAAAGATGGATTTACCTTTTTAACTTCAAGGCCACCATATTCCAGATTCATCTCTGCACGGTTGATGAGTTCACCAACATTAAAAGTTGAAAACTTTCCCGATCCATCCATGCCTGAAACTTTACTTATTGTAAAAGTATCGTATTCTGAGTCCAGCCTGAGCCCTGAAACCTGCGTAATATTGCAGCTCGTGAATTTTGACGAAACATCAGCAAAGTCAGTTGTGCCAAGGCTAAGCGTGCTGTATTCCAGATTCAGTTTGACTCTTCCTGCGGTTTCTACATTTCCTGTGCTGAACTTCAGGGTTATTTCAGATGCCGGATTACTTAACTTCTTGATGCTCAGATTACCGTACTCTATATTTATTGTAGCCTGAGCAGTGGTTTCATCAACAAATAAATCGCCGAACCGGTTACTGATATCCAGTGCCGTTGAAGCCGGCATATATATGGTATAATCAATGGAAAAGGATTTGGTTTTGAAGTTATTTCCGGTATTCCCGATTTTGGTGGTGATTTCAACCAGCGATCCGGTGTTGTTGATTATCGGAGTAATTTCATCCAGCAGTATTTCTGCATCTTTGTCGTTGCGCGCATCAACTGTTACAAGTGCGGTTACTGAGATTTGATTTTTATCCCAAACATTGCAATGAATCTTCCCGTAACTAGTCTCAATCCTGAGTTTAGCATCCTTGCCAACGGTAAACTCTTTTTTGATGGTCTTCGATTTTGCGCCTTGCTGACTAAATCCTGATATCGAAAGAGATAGCAGAAGAAAGACAAAGCCTGTTTTTTTAAGAAAATCTGATTTCATGGTGTTGTGGTTTTAAATGAGATTCAGGCGTTTTATTTTGATGTGCATTCTGCTGCACAAGCTGTTCAATTACATGATCAAGCAATCCATTGATAATCCTGTAGTTATTTTTCACTGCATCGAGCATCCTTTCATTTTGAATTCCAGAATTCAGGTCAGCTTTTATGGATTCGGTTTCCGTTTTTATCTGATCAATCTGAAGAATTATCCGATTTCTTGCTTGCTCGGCCTCCGGGTTTCCTGAAGTCAGTTGATTGATTTCAGTGAGTTTTGATTCAGAAGATGCAAGATAAAACTGCTCTATTTCCTGTATTTCTTCGGCAAGAACTGCATGGTCAGGGATTTGTGCGATTTCGTGTTTGGTGCTGATGACATAAAACATGGCCCCAAAACTCAGCAGAATTATTATTGTTGCTGCATATTTATAGTACTTCATAACCAGCGTAAACCTTTTAGCCTCACGCTGCTGACCAGTGTTTTTCAGCCGGGCCAGAAATCGCTCTTCATGTCCCGGTTCAGGTCTGGAATTGTTGAATTCCTCCTGATTGTCTTCAATATATTTTTTGAGATATTCCATTGTTTTCCCTTTTTCAAGAAGTCATTATTTTCTTTTCCTGTCGTACCTCAATTTGCTTAATGCAATCGAGCAGTGCTTTTTTCGCTCTTGAAAGCCTTGTTCTTACATTGCCTTCTTTAATTTTAAGTATCGCACAGATTTCTTCATTGTCCATTCCTTCAAAGAGGTGTAGTGAAAGAATAACCCTGTAATCGGAATGAATCTCATTCATTGCAGCCTTAATCGTTTCAACTTTCAGCTTTAATTCATTTTCCTCAGCTTCAGATTGTTCATCAGCCAGATCTGGTAACAATTCCCGGCTCTCCGGCTCGGTTTTTCGCTTTTTCAGGAAATCAATGCAATTATTTAAGGCAATCCGTTTTATCCAGCCGGCGAATGTATCCGGACCTTTGTATCTGCTGATGTTGGTCAATGCATCAATAAAAGCGTTCTGCATCATATCCTCAGCATCAACTTTGTTGCAAACCAATCTCAGGCAAGTGTTGAAAACCTGTTTGTGATACAAACGGTAAATCTCAATTTGCGCACGCTGGCTTCCTGATTTACATTCTTCTACCAAATGATCCACCTGATCCATTTAAGCTTTGTTGATACTATAAAGACCAGTGAAGCAAAAGATTGTTACACTTTCAGGTATAATAAATTGTATTAAAAGTATAAAACACTGAAATACAATAGGATATATTTAATTATTGTTGTTAAATCTGAATTATTAAAACCCTATTTTTGTACGCTTCACCTATTTCAAATTCTCATTTCTGCTTTGTGAAAACCTCTTTACCACTTTATTACTTTCTGGCCGTTCTCTCAATGCTCTTCTGGGGCTTAACTTTTGTATGGTTTACCATAGCAGTTGATTACTACGAGCCAATCACTATAATTTTTATCCGTTTGGTGCTGTCATCAGCTTTTCTTTTTTTACTGATGGTTGTTTTGAAAAAGCGCGAGAAAATTCAGAAGTCCGATTTTAAGTGGTTTGCATTGCTGTCGCTGACTCAACCGTTTTTCTATTTTCTTGGTGAAAGTTTCGGACTTAAATTCGTATCACCAACAATTTCATCAGCCGTAATTGCAACCATACCTTTGTTTGCATCACTGGCGGCTGTGTGGTTTGCCGGAGAAAAAGCGGGTTGGCCGGCCTGGCTGGGAATCGGGGTTTCTTTTACAGGAATTGTTCTTATGCTGGTAAACCGCGATCTAAGTCTGAATGCTGCCCCGAAAGGCATTTTATTGCTTTTTATGGCGGTTTTCTCAGCAGTAATCTATTCAGTTATCATAAAAAGGCTGACCTATAAATACTCGGCCTTGACAATTATTTCCTATCAGAACCTGATTGGAGCATTTTACTTTCTCCCGCTTTTTCTAATCTTCGACTACAAAGATTTTATCAAAATAGTGCCGAACCGTGAATTGATTGTTGCCATTCTGCAACTTGCGTTCTTTGGTTCTTGCCTGGCTTATTTGTTTTTTATTATGGCAGTGGCTAAACTTGGGATGGTAAAGGCGAATATTTTTACCAATCTTATTCCTGTTTTTACCGCAGTATTTGCTTATTTTGTGCTTTCTGAAGTTTTTACGGTTCAAAAAGTGACCGGAGTTCTGCTTGTTATTTCAGGAATTCTGGTTTCTCAGTCGATGGAAATTCATCAGCTTATGAATCGTACACGATTTAAATATAAGTTACCAAAACCTGAATTATGAAAATACTCGTTCTCGGTGCCGGCCTTGTTGGAGGTCCAATGGCAATTGACCTTGCAAAAGATGGTGAATTTGAAGTAACAGCTGCCGATATCAGCAGCGAAGCCTTGTCGAAACTTTCGGCTTATGCCGGAATAGAAACCGTAAGGGCTGATCTTGACAAAGCTGAAACCATAAAATTTCTGGCTGCCGATAAAGATATTGTTGTAAATGCAGTTCCTGGTTTTATGGGTTACCGTACCCTTGAACGATTGATCGAATGCGGTAAGAATGTGGTTGACATTGCCTTTTTCCCTGAAGATATGTTTGGTCTCGATCAACTGGCAAAGGATAAAGGTGTTACCGTGATCTGCGATATTGGTGTGGCGCCCGGTATGAGCAATGTGCTGATTGGATATGGTGCTGCATTGCTTGATACGCTTGAAAAAGGCATCACTTATGTAGGCGGGCTTCCTGTGGTGAGAACCTGGCCTTATGAGTACAAAGCCGTTTTTTCGCCCATTGATGTTATTGAAGAATACACCCGCCCAGCCCGTTATATCGATGGTGGTAGAATGGTCATTCGTGAAGCTTTGTCAGATCCTGAATTGCTGAATTTCCCTGGAATCGGAACCCTGGAAGCCTTTAACAGTGATGGATTGCGTACACTGGCAACCACCATTAAAGGGGATTATATGATTGAGAAAACGCTTCGTTATAAAGGGCACATCGAAAAAATGGCGGTTTTGCGAGATACAGGCTTCTTCGACAAAGAACCCATCAATATCAACGGAACAATGATCAGCCCGCTCGAGTTTACCTCAAAACTACTTTTCCCGAAATGGAAACTCGAAAAAGGGGAGGAAGATCTGACAATAATGCAGGTAATCGTCGAAGGCATTAAAGATGGCATAAGAAACCGTTATACATGGAATCTGCTTGACCGTTACGACAGCGAAACAGGAATCCATTCAATGGCGCGCACCACAGGATATACAGCAACAATGACTGTGCGCTTGCTGGCTCAGGGACTCTATTCACACAAAGGTGTTTCTGCGCCGGAATTTCTGGGAAAAGACCCGAAAATTGTAAGCTTTTTACTCGAAGGTTTGCGAAGAAGGGGAGTAGTTTATAAGGAGGAGCATGAGGTTTTGGAATAGAGCTGTATTTACTTTCTAATCATCAGAAGATGAGCCGAGCTTTTGTAAACGAAGATGATCAGCGGGAAGCGCCATTTGTTCCACCACGGGCATATCTGCCCAATGGTGTGCCTAATTATGTTACCCCAACAGGAATGGAGAGCTTATTGAAAGAAAAGGAATTGCTCCTTGCAAAACTGAAAGAACTTACTATTGGCGATGATCATGATACAGCAAACGCCATTGCCATTGTAAATACGCAGCTTCAGATGCTTGAAAACCGGATTACTTCGGCTCAGGTAATTTCCGCAGAAGCTGAATCTGACCATGAGATTCGTTTTGGTTCAACCATAACACTTCAGATAGGTGATGATAAAAAAGTGCATAAATTTCAGATTGTTGGAGTGGATGAAGCAGACATAAAGCAGGGTAAAATTTCTTTTATCTCGCCGCTTGCCAGAGTGTTAATTCAAAAAAAAGTTAACGAAACAGTTGCCTTGAAACTGTCAAACAGAGAAACGAAATTTAAAGTTATCTCAATAGAATGATTCCAGCAAAGTCAATAATTTTTCCAAAAGTTAATCAATCCCTTGCAATTATTAAATAATTGCCTATTTTTGCACTCCCAAAAACAATGGCGGGGTAGCTCAGTCGGTTAGAGCGTCGGATTCATAACCCGGAGGTCACGAGTTCAATTCTCGTCCCCGCTACAAAAAGGTTGTCACATTATGGCAACCTTTTTTTTTACTCTATTCTCACCCCAGCTATTATTAGATTGTCAAATCATGGCAACCTTTAACTGACCCTGATTCAATTGCGATTCTATATTTTCAATCCGCCAGCGACTTTTCATAATGGTTATCATCCATTTTGACAAACCCATTTTTCATCAGGTATTTCTTGTGTTTTTTAGTTTGAGACTGAGCAATTATTTTGGATATGCCATCTTCAATAAATTGGTCACGGAGGCTCAGAAATACGAATTTGCCATTCTTGAAATCGCGGTATTCAGGAATAACATAATCCAGGGTAACCAGAAGTGATTTGACTTCCTGACGATGCGCGATAAAAATGCCGGCGACGGCCATATCGCGGAGAATAAAAAATACTGTATCTCCCTGATTGGGCTTGTAATTGAATTCCGGGAAAAAGTTCAGGATATCTTTTTTATGGAATTTCAGAAACCTTTCAAGGTATTGACTATCCGGTTTTACGTGAAGAATTTCAAAGATTTCTTTTTTTGAATAGATAGATCGCAGATAATAGATATCTACCAATACAATAAATAAGTTCAGGAATCCGACGGGCAGTGCACCAATCAAAAATCCATAAGCTGAAAAGGTAACAGCTCCCACCAGGTTGATCCATCTGAACATGAGAATTGAACTCACGGTCATTGATATGGCAATGATGATTGAGGCAATATAGCCGATCCATTGCAGAAAACTTATTTCCATAATCTGATTAATTAATTTCAGGCAAAAGTAAGTTATACTGAGAATTATTTAGTTTTTCTTGCTTTATGGAAATAAATTTTGTAAAACAAAGGTACATAGATAGTTGATCGTGATGCTGTTTCTGTTTTCTAAGAGAATGGCCTGACGTTTCCAGAAAAATAAACTATACAGTATATCTAAAGTTGAAAATCTGTCATTTTCAACATCGTCAAGGTTATAAATAATCGAATGGATCTGGAAACCTAACATCTTCCCATATTCAATAATTTTCCTGAAATTGAAATCGATGAAGCCTTTTATCAAAAAAACAAATAAATAAACATTAAATATGAATAGGGGTAAATGCGCTTATGATTGTCTTTTAAACAAAAGATAAACTTTATGAAAAAAATACTTGTTATTATTTACCTTTTAGTTGCTTATACAGTTGCTGTAGCGCAGGGTTGCCTTCCCGAAGGAAAAATTATCACTACTCAAGCTCAGATTGATTATTTTTCTATTATTTATCCTGGTTGCACTGAAATAGAAGGAGATCTCACCATTGGTGAAACAGGTAATAATATTGTGAACCTTGATGGATTGAGTGTAATCACAAAAATCAGGGGAAATCTAACCATAAGTTACCTTCAGGGAGTTTCATCCCTTTCGGGTTTACAAAATATTGATTCGATAGGAGGGAATCTTACAATTAAATACAACCCTGAAATAGTTACATTGCAACCTCTAGATAGTTTGAGGTATATTGGCGGGGATCTGGCTGTTTTCCATAATAACCTTTTGGAATCATTTAGCGGATTGGATTCACTCAACACTGTCGGAGGATCGTTGATCATTCAAATATTGCCAGTGTTGCAGCAAATAAATGCCTTGCAGTCATTGCAGGTTTTAGGCGGAGGCGTTGAGATATACGATCTGCCTCTTTTGCAAAATCTGAATCCAATGTTAAATTTCAGTCGTTTAGAAGGTATGTTACTCTTAGGTGGTGATTTGGGAGTTGCAGATTTGTCGGCGTTTTCATCACTCACTGAAATTGGAAGTCATTTGTATATTACCGGTACATCACTATCCTCGCTCAATGGCTTGCAGAATCTCAGAAAAATTGAAGGTCGTCTTGAAATTGTTGTTGATAATTCACTCACTTCACTTGCCGGCTTATCAGGACTGGATACCATACAGGGTGACCTTTTCTTTTATGGGCTTGGAAAGCTGAAGAGTATGAATGGTTTGTCCGATTTGAAAATCATACAAGGAAATTGCTTTATTGTTAGCCTTGATTCAATTTTAGATCTCACAGGAATTGGCAGTCTGAGTAAAATTGGAGGCGAGTTCTCAATTCAGGATATGGACAGGCTTGTTGACTTTTCAGGGCTCAATAGTCTGGATACTATTGGCGGCAAGTTCACAGTATTAACAAGCAAAGTACTTGCAAGTATGCAGGGCCTGCAAAATCTACATTATGTTGGAGGTAATGTAGAAATTTCAATGAACAGAGAACTGCAATCACTCAGCGGTCTTAATGCACTTGAGCGGGTAGAAGGTGACTTATTAATAGAGAGATTGCTGATGCTGGATAATCTTGAAGGTCTGGATGCGCTTCAAAGTATCGGAGGTTCTTTTAGCATTAGTCATAACGCGGTGCTGCAGAATGTAAATGGTATTTCTGATCTTTCTGAAATTGGCGGAGATCTTGTTATCTGGAATAATCCGCGATTGGAGAGCCTTCAATCATTCTCTGCACTTGGGATTTTGAATGGTAAATTGCAGATTTCAGAAAATGATTCGCTTTTGTCGTTGACAGGGATTGATAATATTTTGCCTCTGAGTATAACTTCAATCAGCATATACGACAATGCCCTGCTATCAGATTGCAGTGCAGATGTAATCTGCAGTTTCCTTGCAAATCCATCAGGTCCGGTAAATATTTACAATAATGCGTCAGGATGTATCAAACATGCTGAAGTTTCTGCCTCATGCGGACTTTTAAATGCTTGTCTGCCTTATGGCAACTACTATCTTTCAAGTCAGGCTGATGTGGATGCTTTTCCTTTGGAATACCCTGATTGTATTGATTTGAATGGTTCAATTTCAATAGCTGGTGAGGATGTTATTAGCCTCGATAGTTTGATTCAGATTCAAAGTATTTCGGGAGACTTATTTATCGGTCGCAGAGATGAGACCAATACGAACTTATTGACTAATCTGCAAGGCTTAAATAGTATTTCGGGAATTGGAGGAAGCTTAATCATTGAATGGACTGATGCCCTCCATTCGCTCGATGGCCTCAATAATCTTCAAAACATAGGTAGTGATCTGAGATTTACCAACAATTACAATCTTGCAGATATTTCTGCCTTGGGATCTATGGAATACTTAGGAAATGATATAATAATTTCAGGTTGTACCGTACTTAATTCGTTAGATGGCCTCCAATTTTTGGATACAATTCATGGAAATCTGATTCTTGAACAATTGTTTGAACTCAATAGCTTAAATGCTCTGGAAAACCTGAGGTGGGTTGGAAAATCAGTTAAACTGCGATCGTGTTTGAGAAATACATTGTTAACTGGTTTGGATAGTCTTAATTATATCGGCAACGGACTCGAATTAAGCATGGGTGCTATTGTCAATCTTGATGCATTGAGCCAGCTAACTGATATTGGAAACGGAGAATTAAGCATCTTAGACTGCTTTTCCCTGCGAAATATTGATGGTATCAGAAACATTAACTCTGAATCCATTTCAAGGCTTCAAATTATGGGCAATACACGTTTATTTCATTGTGAAGTTGAGAGTATCTGCGGATTTCTTCAAATTTCTCCTGGATTGGCCTACATAGGTAGTAATCGATTGGGATGTAATAGCGTTAATGAAATTAATGAAGCTTGTCTTTCAGTAGATTCAAAATTAATTGAATATTCAGGCTGTGTTCAGGTGTTTCCCAATCCTGCCGGAGATTGGCTGACTATTTTGTTGCCTGAGGGATCCGGAGCCGGTAAAGTACTTATTCATAGCGTTACAGGCGAACAAGTTACTGAAACGTATTATGCGGGCAATGCGAAAGTCGTGCATGTTGAGCCATATCCTGCCGGTGTTTATATTATCAGGGTGAATACCAGGGATGCGATATATACCGGAAAATTTGTGAAATACTGATCATTAAAATAAATGATCTATTAATAAAAAAGCCCGGCATCCCGGGCTTTTTTATTAATCATCAATTCTTACTTTTTCTTACCCCATTTGATAAGTACCGATTGCACATCTTTAAACTTGATGGGCTTAGGCAGATAGTCAACCATTCCGGCGCTCAGATACCTTTCACGGTCTCCGGGCATTGCATTTGCGGTAATGGCTATAATCTTCGGACGGTCGGCTTCAGGATACTTTTCGCAGATTATTTTTGTGGCTTCCATACCGTTCATCACCGGCATCTGAATGTCCATCAGAATTATGTCATATTTCTTGCGCTCCATCATTTCAAGCACTTTTCGGCCGTTTTCAACAGCGTCAATCTTGTAGCCCATTTTACTCAGCAAGGTAATTACAAGGTCTTGATTTGTGATGTTATCCTCAGCAAGCAAAATACGCATAGGTAGTTTCGCCGCCAGATTTTTATCGATGTTATGATCGGCCAGGTTGCTTCTGCGGTTTCGGGCTTCAGCAATTACCCTGAGCACTTCTTCGAAAAGTTCGGCCAGTTTGATTGGTTTTGAAAGCTGGGCATCAAAAACATCGGTCGGGAGTTTGTTGATCTTGCCCAATGATGTTAGCATAATCAGTGGAATTTCTCCTTTGAATGGCAGCGCTTTGATCGATCGTCCCAATTCAAGTCCGTCCATCGCCGGCATCTGCATATCAACTACTGCCAGATCAAACGGCTCTTCGTCTTCTTCAATAATGGCAAGTGCTTCCTGTCCTGATTTTGCAGTAACCGGCAGCATACCCCATGATTCAAACTGAAGTGTAAAAATATGTCGGTTGGTTTCGTTGTCATCAACAATCAGAACTCTGCTGTTTTTTAATTCAGGAATCTGGCCTCTGACATAAAGTTTGGTTTTTCCAATGCCCGAGGTTCTGAGTTTGATAGTGAAAAAGAATGTTGATCCTTTACCCACCTGACTTTCAACCCATATTTCGCCATCCATAAGTTCAACCAGATGTTTGGCAATTGCCAGCCCAAGTCCGGTTCCGCCATATCGGCGTGTGGTAGAAGAGTCGGCTTGTGTGAAAGCATCAAACAATACTCCGATTTTTTCTTTGGGAATACCTATTCCGCTGTCTTTTACCGAGAACTGAACAACCTGATAACCTTCTTCATCTCTGACCTTGTCAATCGAAATAAATACTTCACCTTCTTCAGTAAACTTGATGGCGTTGTTAATCAGGTTAATCAGGATCTGTCGCAGGCGTGTGATGTCTCCGATTAGGAATGACGACACATCAGGTTGTATAAGGTAAAGCAGGTCAATGCCTCTCTCTATTGCTTTTTGAGCAAACAGGTCGAGTGCGTCTTCAATGCAGTTCCGAAGTTCAAAAGGAGCTTCCTCAAGGTTCATCTTGCCGGATTCAATCTTCGAGAAATCAAGAATATCGTTGATGATTGTCATCAGATTGTCGGCACTAACCCTCAGGGTTTCAACATAATTTTTTTGTTCTACAGTCAGATTTGTATCTAAAAGCAGGCTGGTCATTCCGATTACTCCATTCATCGGAGTGCGTATCTCATGACTCATCATTGCCAGAAAATCAGACTTCATCCGGTTTTCCCGTTCGGCTTCTTCCTTGGCTTCAATCAGTTCTCTTTCCTGAAGTTTCAGATACTCAAGGCGTTTAATGCTTTCTCTGAGTTCTTCATTCTCACTCTGGAGTTTTTGGATTTTAAGTCCTGATTCTTCTTGTAATGGCTTGTTTTCCATATGGATAGGTTCTGAAATGAAAGCTTTGGAAAGCTATCGCAAAACAATTTTTAACAAAGTACTAAAGTAGTAATAAAAGTTTTTGTTTTTGAAGTTGCTATTTAAATAAAAGTTTGATAGCAGGTTCAATGATTTATACCAAAAATATTAAAAGGTAACTCCTTTAAGTGAAAAGAAAATTTACATTTTTTGCTGTTGTCAGGCGCCTGACCTGTGTTACTGAAAAGTGAATACCTACGCATGATGACAGCTTAATGGGTAGTCCGTCAGATGTAACTGCAACAATATCAGAACTCAGCGGATTTTACCCGAACCAAAACCAACAATTTAACCATTGGTTTGCTGCAGTTTCTATGAAATAATATTCATTGAGCTTCCTAATTTAAACCAGATATTATTTAATTGGCTGGTTTTTTCGAAGCAATTGAGTCAGACAGCTTGGTTCTGAGATATTTGCCTGTGTAAGAACTTTCGCATTTTACAAGATCTTCCGGTGTGCCTTCAAAAACCAGATGACCTCCGGTGTCTCCACCTTCAGGACCCAGGTCAATAACCCAATCTGCGCATTTGATAACATCAGGATTGTGCTCAATCACAATTATGCTGTGCCGCTTGGCTATCAGGGCATTGAATGCAGCCATCAGTTTATTGATGTCATGAAAATGCAGCCCGGTTGTTGGTTCATCAAAGATAAAGAGCGTAGGTTTTTCATTGATGCCTTTTACCAGAAAACTGGCCAGTTTAATGCGCTGCGCTTCACCGCCACTGAGTGTATCTGACGATTGCCCCATTCTGAGGTAACCCAGTCCTGTGTCAGCAAGGGGTTGAAGTTTGGTTGCTATTTTGCTTTCGAAATTATTGCCTTTGGCATTCTCTCTGAAAAACTGAATGGCTTCATCTATGGTTAGATCAAGAATATCGGATATGGTTTTACCCTGATAATTTACTTCAAGAACTTCGTCTTTAAAACGTTTTCCTTTGCAGCTGTCGCAGGTAAGGCGAATATCGGCCATAAATTGCATCCCTATTTCAACAACACCTTCTCCCTCGCATTCCTCGCAACGGCCACCTTCTATATTGAATGAAAAGTATCCGGGTTTATATGATCGGGTTTTCGAAAGTGGCTGATCGGCGTAGAGTGCCCGGATATCATCGTATGCTTTGATATAGGTAGCCGGGTTCGATCTGGATGATCTTCCGATCGGATTCTGATCAACAAGCTCAACTTCGCTGATTTTTATGTAATCGCCATTGATTCTGTCCAGAAGTCCGGTTTTTTCGCCATAGCCTCCGTACATTTTTTTCAGCGATGGATACAATACCCGTTTTACAAGCGATGTTTTGCCCGATCCGCTCACTCCGGTGACTGCTACCAGAATATTAAGCGGGAATTTTACATCAATTCCTTTCAGGTTGTTTTCTCTTACTCCGCTCAGCTCAATATAATCTCTCCATTTTCTTCTGATGGCAGGCAACGGAATTTCTGTTTTCCCTGTCAGGTAATCGGCTGTCAGACTGTTTTCTGTATTAATCAGTTGGTTGAAATTTCCCTGAAAAACAATTTCACCTCCATTCTGCCCTGCCAGCGGACCTATATCTATAAGATGATCAGAGGTGCGCATGATTTCTTCGTCATGCTCAACCACAATCACAGTATTGCCCAGATCCCGGAGTTTTAAGAGCACTGTTATAAGCCTCTGTGTATCGCGCGGGTGTAATCCTATGCTGGGTTCATCCAGAATATACATTGAACCTACCAGGCTGCTGCCCAGCGAGGTGGCAAGGTTGATGCGTTGGGATTCACCTCCCGAAAGGCTTGACGACAAGCGGTTCAGCGTAAGATAGCCTAATCCGACATCACTAAGAAAGCCCAGTCGGTTTGATATTTCTGTGATCAGGCGCTTTGATATAGTTTTTTCAAAGTCATTTAATTCCAGATTTCTGAAGAAATTCAGAGAATCACTCACAGGAAGTAATACGATTTCGGAAATTGACCTGCCGTTGATTTTTACATAATTGGCATCACCTCTTAAGCGTGTTCCTCTACATTCGGGGCAAATTGTTTTTCCGCGGTAGCGCGATTGCAAAACACGGTATTGTATTTTATAGGTTTGCTCTTCAACAAATTTAAAAAATGCATTTAAGCCTTCAAAATACTGATTGCCAGTCCATACAATATTTTTTTGCTCTTCAGAAAGATCATACCAGGGTTTATGAACCGGGAAGTTGAATTTGTAGGCATTTTTTACCAGAACATCTTTCCATTCACTCAGCTTTTCTCCTTTCCAGCAGGCAATGGCATCTTCGTAAACCGAAAGGCTTTTATTCGGAATTACAAGATCTTCGTCAATGCCGATAATACTTCCGAAACCTTCGCAGGTTTTACAGGCTCCATAAGGATTGTTGAAACTAAACAGATTAACAGAAGGTTCTTCAAAGGTAATTCCATCGGCTTCAAACCTGTTGGAGAATACTTTTGACTCAACTTTACCATCCGACTCAAATTCGCAGATGCACTCACCATCGCCTTCATAAAAGGCCGTTTGAACCGAATCAGCAATCCGCTGGAATAAATCTTCATCAGCAGGATTAACAGTAACTCTGTCCACCAGCAAATGATAAGTTACTTCAGGATCGGGATCTGATTTCAGCAGTTCATCAATCCTGATTACAGTTCCGTTGTGTTTCACCCTGCTAAAACCCTGCTGCATCAGAATGGTTAATTGTGTAGCAACAGAGCGGTTGTGTTTGATCAGCAGCCGGCACATGATACTGACTCTGGTTTCCGGCTGCATTTTGAGGATAAAATCGCAAACATCAGTAACGGTGTCTCTTTTTACCACCACGTTACTTACAGGAGAGAAAGTTCTGCCAATTCTGGCAAAAAGAAGTTTTACATATTCGTAAATTTCGGTGGATGTGCCAACGGTTGATCTCGGATTGCGCGTGTTAACTTTTTGCTCAATGGCAATTGCGGGTGCAATTCCCTTGATATATTCAACTTCTGGCTTGCTCATCCGGCCAAGAAATTGCCTTGCATAAGCGCTCAGGCTTTCAACATAGCGTCTTTGACCTTCAGCATAGAGCGTATCGAAGGCGAGTGAAGATTTTCCTGATCCGGAAAGTCCGGTAATCACAACAAACTTGTTACGGGGAATATTGAGGCTTATATTCTTGAGATTGTGAACTTTAGCTCCTTTGATAAGGATGTGGTTTTCGGCACTGATTGTTTCTGGTTCTTTGTAGTTCATATAGCTTTCATCACTTCGTTTGCAAAATTAGATAAAAAATCAGGCAGGGACTTGCATTTGTTAATGATATTGCATTATATTTGCGAAGCGAAAAGAAACAACTTTTCCACGCTGCTCAATTTTTTGTTAAACTAACCCACAGGAGACACTTATCGGATAAACATCTACGCTTTCATTTACTAATCTGAAAAGGAGGCGTTATGTATGCCCAGGCAATTAGCGATCAAGAGCTGATCAATAGGTATTTATCCGGTAATGAAGCCAGTCTCGAGCAGTTGATCCATCGACACAAGAGTAAGGTTTTTTCATACATTCTCATGGTTGTTAAAAACAAACAACATGCTGATGATATATTTCAGGATACTTTTATTAAAGTAATCCATACCCTGAGATCCGGTACTTATAAGGAAGAGGGTAAATTCATTCAATGGGTTATGCGTATTGCGCACAATCTGGTGATTGATCATTTTCGCAAAAGCAAGCGTATTCCGCTTGTTGAAACCATTAACGGTGAAGGAAATGTACTCGACAACCTGCGGATTTATGATGATTCAATCGAAGACCGGATGATCAATGAACAGATTCATAATGATGTGAGATCGCTTATAGAGTATCTGCCACCAGAACAACGTGATGTGCTTGTAATGCGTCACTATGGTGATATGAGCTTCAAAGATATTGCTGAGCAAACCGATGTAAGTATTAATACTGCGCTTGGACGTATGCGTTATGCACTGATTAACCTTCGGAAAATGATAGAAAAAAAGGAAATCATTCTTTCTGCGTAAGGTTGAAATATTTTTTCAAAAAATTATTTTCAGGCGGTAAAATAAATTAATAAACAAGGCGTTATGTTATCGTAAACACTCAATTACGAAACCTAAAAATGCCTATGAACAGTAACTTTACTCCTGAAAACATTACCAACGTTGCCTTTGAAAAGAATAGCCTCAGTGAAGTTGAAAACCTAAGAAGTTTGCAGGTTGATACAGAGCCCTCAGATTCGGTTATCCGTCAACTCCTGAATTATTCCAGATCACTGATTGCTGTAGAATCAAAGATAACCAGCAAAACGAGTTTGTTGTTGCTCAATTAAATTTGATTTTCGTTGGAAAAATGAAAGCCGTTCCTTTATACAGGAGTGGCTTTTTTTATTGATTGACTACAATAGAAGCAAGTTTTCTTCTGAATGCTTCATAAGTGTATCGCAAACTACTGTTTTTAACAGTTCCGTAATTTACTGTTAACACCATTGTTGTTTTGTATTCAGGGAAATAGTGAACTTCTGCGGTATAAGCCAGATCTTTGCCGCGATATCCCCAGGAATAAGTTAAGCCGGGATTGCTTGCATCCACAAAATCTCTGAAGCAGCCCATTCCCATTTGTTTCCCGGATTCTATATCGGGTTCAAAAGTCAGCATCTGATTCAGGCTTTCAGGTTCCAAAAGGGTTTTGTTAACCAGCAGTGCATTCAAAAACAGATGCATGTCCCAAACTGTGCTGTAAATTCCGTTGTAACCATTGCCAAGCCCGGTGTTCCAATTACTTAAGTTGTGAAGCGTGTTGTTCCCGTAAAGGTCATAATAACCTTTTGAAGTTTTGTTTGATGGCGATTGCTGAAAAGGTGAATAGAAAGTCTCGCTCAGACCGAGCGGTGTAATTATTTCTTCTATAATTACTCTTGAATGCGGTGCTCCGGTTGCTGACTCAATGATCATGCTCAGCAAAAGATAATTTGTATTGCTGAATCCAACCGTATCAACAGGCCTGAATGCAAACATAGAGGGCTTATTGTTTATATATTTCAGCAAATCGTCGGAATTTTGAGCTTTGGTAGGATCGTTGATTAATCCCAGATAAAAATCCTGATCGGTTAAAATGTCGTGTAAGCCGGCAGTATGATTCAGCAGGTTCTTGATTTTCAACGGACTGTCTCCGTTCCCGATTTTTTTTAGCTTTTCATTCGAAATATATTTACTTACCGGATCTTCTATGGAGAGAACTCCTTTTTCCTGAAGCCGGAAGATGGCAACCGCTGTCATCATCTGGGTAACTCCTGAAAAATGAGTGATATGGCAGGGTTGCAATTGTATGTCATTTTCTATGTCGGCAGTTCCTAACGAGCCAATATAATAACCTGTGCTGTCTTTGATCAAAAGGCTTATTCCGGGAAGTCCTGCTGAGGTGTATTGTTGTATCAGAGATTGATACTTCTGGCTGTTTAAGGATGTCTTAAAAGTATCAGCTTCAAGCGGACAGTCCATTTTTTCAGGGCTGTTTGATTCCTTTTTGCACGAAATCAAGGATACAAAAAGAAGAAAGATCGGTAAAATATATTTTATTCCGGACATTCGAGACGTTCTTGTTTGGGTTTACCCAAAGGTGAAGAATTTTTAAAAAGGGTGAACTGAACTCCAAGCGATAGCAGTCCGTTAGGTAGTACTTTCACATAACCGGAAGAGAAGGGCAGTTGAATCCGATAGTCATAATTGAGAAAAATCCTGCGCATATTATGATGATATCCTGCATCATAGCCAATGCCAACTCCGGCTCCTGCAATTAAATATGATCTTCCGATTCCCGTTTGAGATTTCCAGCTGCCATCAGATTGCTGAACGCTTCTTTCTGTTTCGGACAATGCATGAAGATACCCTGCATGAATGCCGGCTTCTGCCGAAAATTTGCCGAAATATCTGCGGTATCCTCCCTGTGTTGTGAGTGTAAAAGCATGATTCAGGTTTTTGTGATAGTAATAAGCCATACCTATATTCTGAAACCATTTCCCGGTATTTACCTTTTTGCCTCCAAGTGCAAATGTGTTGATATTCCTGAACATCGGACTTTTGATGGTTTCGAACCATCCAAATTCATAAGCAAGTGCAATTCCCGGATGAAGTGGTTCGTTGAAAGTTGCGAAAACAGAACGTGGAAATGGCAGTGTATTGTTATTGATTATTGCAACGGAAAAAGGTTTCGATTTCCAGCTTTGTGCAGAACTTGGATTCATGCCGGAAATAAGCAGGATACTTAACGCAAAAAATATGATATTCAGATATTTATATCTTTTAGACTTTGTGTTCTGCATGATGCTTTTTAATTCCGGATTAAGCCAATTTGTTTTTGTGAAGTGTTTCCCTGCGCCAGAATTATGCCAACACAGTTTAATTCTGTGCCCATCCTGAAAACCTCTGATGCAAAAATAGGGTTTATGTCATTATAAATTGTACTGAAATTCTTGGGAAGAAGTTTTTTGATTCTTATGCATTCAAGCTACTGATGTTAATTTTGGTTAAATAGCCTGTTAAATTAAGGTTTATAATTCTCAAGCATTTACTTTTACATAGTTTTCCTGTAAAATCTCAAGTTGATTAATTTCTGACGAATTGTTTAAGCTGACAAGAATAATTCTGTGATTAAATAAGTGCCATATGATAGCTTCTGAATTTTTCAATAAATTGTCTTTTGCGGGAACAACGCTGGTTTTACTTGTTTTTATTTTTTCAATTTTTTCAGCCTCTGCACAGTCATTTTCAGGCAACATTGTTGATCAGAAGGGGAATCCGGTGCCATATTCAACTGTTTTTATTAAAGAACTGATGTATGGAACAGCTGCTAACCAGGAAGGTTTTTTTGAGTTGAAGATCCCAATGGGAGAATATTCCTGCGTTTTTCAAAGTATGGGCTACGAAACTGAAACGCGGAAGGTTAGTGTTACACAGTCTATGAAGCCACTTCAGATTGTATTACAGGAAATGGTTTATAATCTTCCGGGAGTGGTTGTTTCGAGCGATGGCGAAGATCCGGCTTACGGAATTATGCGCAGGGTTATACAAAAAGCCCCGGTTTATGCACGAATGGTAAAATATTATAAAGCTGATGTTTATATCAGGGGAAGCCTTGAAGTGCGATCAATTTCAAGAATGGTGAAGTGGATGGCAAAAGATGATCTGAAAGAATCTGGTATAAAAGAAGGCGATGTATATATTGAGGAATCTGTCAACGAAATTGAGTACACACCTTCAAAGGTAAATCAAAGGGTAAAATCCATACGCAGTAATTTTCCTCAGGGAAATGAAAGCAGGTCTTCGTCTGCCATTGGTTACATTTCAGGGAATCTTTATAAACCCGATGCTTTTGGAAATGCCTGGTCGCCATTTGCTCCCGGAGCATTTAATCATTATCGTTTCAGTCTTGAAGGTACTCAGTTAAATGGAAATGTTCTGGTTAATAAAATAAAAATCTCACCCAAAGGCAGTGGTCCTAAATACATCAGAGGTTACGTTTATATTGTTGATGAACTTTGGTGTATTCATAGCATTGATGTAAGTATTGATGAGCAATTGGGTATGAAAATTCAGCTTGCGCAGACTTATGGTGAAGTTCAGCCAAATGTATGGCTTGCGGTTAGCAACAAGTTTAAATTTGACATGGACCTGATGGGAAATGCCGGAGGATTTTTATACAATACTTCCATCAGATACCACAAACTTACTGTGAATATGCAGGATGTTCCTTCAGCAACTCCTCCGCCAGCTGAAATGATGGTTAAAAAAAGTAAAGCTTCGAATGTGAAGCGGATTGAAAAGCTGGATAAAAAATCTGAAACCCTGAAATCAAATCCGGAGCCTTCTACTACTGAAGCATATCGACTTGCGCGTATTCAGAATCGTCAGGAAGAGTTGAAGTTAAAGGACTCGCTGCGAGATAATCATGAGTATGTTGAGCGCTACAAAACCACCATTGATTCCAATGCTCGGATTTCAGATACCGGATTCTGGAACAATGTAAGGCCAATTCCTCTGGCTCATCATGAGATGCTGAGTGTTGAGCGAAATGACTCTCTGATGTTGAGGCGGCAGTCAGTGAAAAATGACACAACCGGAAAGAAGCCTGCTGACAAACGCCTTTTCTCAACACTTCTGACCGGAGGCAGATACAATGTTGATTCGGTCAGATGGTTGACATCCAATGGTTTGCTGTATCCTTTCGGGCTGGCTTTTAATACTGTTGACGGTTTGGCTTATCGTACCACGTTTGCCTATAATTACAGGTTATCTGAAAAAGGAGTTTTTATTTTTGCATTTTCTCCGGGTGTATCATTTGCACGTGAAACTTTTCTCTGGAATGTTTCTGCCGGTTTTTCCGGAAAAGGGAACTATAAAAATTCGATTAAAATTCAAGCAGGGTCGGGTAGTTTCGATTTCAATAGCGAAGGTGCCGCCTTAGCTTTTGAAAATGCAATTTCAACACTTTTCTTCCGGCAGAATCTTTCGCGTATCTATCAAAAAGATTACGTGAGTTTATCCCATTCAATTGTGCCGTTTATTGGTGCAAAAGTTAAGTCTGAAATAATTGCATCTGAATCTGTTCCTTTGCTGAATGCCAGCGATTTTTCATTTTTTTATAAAGATTCCAGAGACTTTAAAGCTAACATTCCCGATAATTCGATTTATAAAATGGAGCGTCACCGCGATCTTCAGTTAGATTTAGAACTTTCGTGGAAACCGACACCCTATTATTTTATAAAAGAAGGTGTTAAAATTGCCCGAAGAGGTTTGAACAAAGCTCCTGAGTTCTTTGTAAAGTATAATAAAGCATTCAAGGTTGGTTCTTTTGATACGGACTTCGATTTATTTCGAACAGGACTGCGGCAGGAGTTCAGCTTAGGGATTGATGGAACTGTGCGCTACGAAGCTGAATTCGGAAAGTATCTGAACAACAATAAGTTGTATTTCGATGACTTTACACATTTCAATTCACAGCCTTTAATTTTGGGCGGCAAGGATTTCTTTCAGGTTTTTCATTTAACTGATTATTATAAATGGAGTACTGATGAAGCCTATGTGAATGCACACATTATTTATAATTCTAAATATTTGTTTCTGAACCGATTGCCCTTGCTGCGGAACAGATTATGGGAAGAACGATTTTCATTGAGTTTTCTGGCTGTTCAGCACAACGGACATCACATCGAAGCCGGCTATGGCATTGGCAACGCAATTTACAACCTGGGGATTTATGCCGGTTATGGCAGTGACGAAAAATTTCTGTGGGGTGTCCGCATTGCGGTTCCTGTTTTCAGCAGGAGAGAAATAACGATAGGGATGTAGGGGTTGTTTTGACCGCAAGATGCTTGGCATCAAAGCAGTTTCTTCATCAACGGAAGGCTAAGGAATGCATTTCTGATCAACTCAGACGCATATTGTAAATTACAAAGGGGTATTGTTTTCCTCCCGTAATATTCCGGATGAGGTTGATTTCTTCAAAACTACAGGAATGCATGGTAACATATAATTTAAAATCTTTAAGACGGTCTTTTGGATTTTCCGGCGCATTGATTGTGAGTGATTCCGGTGCTACCGTTTCGCCGGTTAGCAGTCCCATTGTACGGAAGTGCCTGATGGTTCTTGAGATCATCAGCAAAGCTTCATTATAATCGCTGTGGTTGGCGGCAATCAGTATCGCCAGATTCATTGCTGATTGTGATTCTTTAAGGATATTAATCCCTGTAGCTTCACCTTTCGAAAAACCCGGAAAACTGCTTCCTGATCTTTCTTCCAGAATATTAATTACCGTGAAAATGATTTTATTGATGAACATTTCCTCGTCTTTCTCTGATGAATGATTGATTTCAGAAACGTTTCCTGCAATGGCTGCTTCCTTTGACACAGGAATGTTGTAAACATCCTGAAGATGCTTGTTCAGTTCGTTGATGAGGATGCTCAGCGCGTGTGAAATCATAAATATCCGGATTAGATGGTGAAGAGAAATTAATCCAAAAATAGTGAATTTCAGGGCAATAATTGTGATTTTATAACGATTAACCAATTTTTGTGATATTTGCTGCAGCATTAACCTGTCCGATTTTTTCTTTTCGGTCCAGACTCGTTTTATAAGTTTAATTTTGAACGATTAAATTATTTCACCGATTGAGATGAAAGCCAAAAAGCCTAAAGTATTTATTGTTGGAGGAGGGCCATCAGGTTTGATGGCAGCCTGGTTTCTGGCTGAGAATTTTGAGGTAAATCTCTTTGAGAAAGAGAAAATGGCAGGTCAAAAGTTTCTGGTGGCGGGAAAAGGCGGGCTGAACCTAACCAGGGATTTGCCGGCAAATGATCTGATTGGTTATTATTCTCCTTCCGGATTTATGGATGAGGCAATCAGAAGTTTTGATTCCAATTCATTGCGCAAATGGTTGGAAAATATGCAGATAGAAACTTTCACAGGTAGCAGTGGCAAGGTTTTTCCTGTTAAAGGTTTAACTCCTTCTGATGTGCTGAAAGCAATAACCAACGAACTTTCCCGCAGAGGAGTTATTTTTCATCTGAATCACAAACTTGAATCATTTTCTGATGACATGGTTTTTACATTCAGTAATCCTGAAGGTATTTTCAATGAATCCTGTGACTTTGCATTACTTGCATTTGGTGGTGCATCATGGCCTCAAACCGGATCAGATGGAAAATGGACAGCCATGTTTGGCGCTGCGGGAATAAAAACATCCTCGTTCGAACCTTCGAATTGCGGAGTGAATATCGTCTGGCCGGATGCCATCAGGCAGCATCATGAAGGAAAGCCTTTGAAGAATATTTCAGTAAGATCGGGTGATTGGGTTTCGAAAGGCGAAGCACTGATTACAACTTACGGACTAGAGGGGAGTGCAATTTATCCGATCGTACCAGCCATAAGAAATCAACTTAAGGAAGGCTCTGTTCCGGAGATTTCCATTGACCTGAAGCCTTTCAATTCGTTAGATTCACTCCTGGCAAGAGTTCCCGGAGGGAAAGCCGGAACCAAAGAATATGCTCGTGCATTTAACCTGAATGGTCAGGAGATGGCGCTGCTTAAGTCTTTTTCAAATAAAGAAGCATTTTCAGATCCGCTGAACTTTGCCGGTTTGGTCAAATCACTGACTGTTCCTGTTCATTCGCTCCGGCCTTTAGATGAAGCCATTTCAAGCGTTGGTGGACTTGATCCTGAAGAAGTAAATCCTGACTTTTCCCTGAAGAAATTTCCGAAAATATTTGTTGCCGGCGAAATGCTTGACTGGGATGCACCAACAGGCGGTTTTTTACTTCAGGCTTGTTTTGCCACCGGCCATTTTGCCGCCAATTGTCTGCAAAAAAAAGCCCGCGGAATACCGCAGGCTGGATCAGAAGATTAAAAACTGTGGATTCAGTTACATTGGTGATTCAGATACTTTTACATCAAGCGCTTTTGCTTCCTGCATAATTATATCGTAAGTGTAACCCGATCCAAAATCCTTATTCAATTCGATTTTGCCTTCAAAAGTTACAACATTTCCAACTTCCACCATATCAAGGGTGGTAATGGTAAGGTCATGATATCCTTCCTCACCGGTTCCATCCTGTATATGTGCCCAGTTTTTCCCCATAATGCTTTTGTTGAATTTTACCACCAGGCCCCTGATTTTTACAGTTTTACCATTGTAGTTCTCCTTGTCAGTATAAAGTGAAGCTATGGTGATGCCATCTTCAAGATGCTCGATTTCAATGCCGGACATCTTACCGGTTGAAGGCTTACCCATGGTGGTATTGGCTTTTTGAGGTTCAGGGCTGTCGGAAGGATCCTGAACAAAATAGATTAACGGAAAAGTTCTGTCAAGCTCTTTGCTGTTAAAGTCGCGCATCTCCATTGCATCGGTAAAATAAATCACATCACCGGGTTTTGCTTCCCGCGCAGTAACAGCTATCCAATACTTTTCATTGTTCTCGAATACCTGAAGATAGGTGTAATTTGATGTTTGAACTACTTCAATTACGCTTACTCCATGCATTCCGGGAGGTAAATCTTCAGCAACTGCAGGAGCTTTTCCACGGTTGCATGAACTTGAAAACAAGATAAGAACTGCTGCAGAGAAGGTTAATATGACTTTTGCGAGTTGATTTTTCATCTTTTCTTTGAAGTTTTTGGTTTTTAACTTTTAACAATTGCAAAGGTAACACAAGTTTCATTAAACCTGAAACCTGTATAATTGTTGCAACATTATGCTAATTCACTATCAATTTAATGGTTGATGTCTCACTTCCGGAAATCACACTAACAAAATAGGTTCCGGCAGAAAGTGTGTGGCTTTGTGCCAGAAAACGGAATGGCCACTCATGTGCACCGGATTGAATTGTTCCTGTTTTTTTTGTCGCCAGAATTTTTCCGTTTAAATTGTGCAGAATCAGCGTGTATTCAGATTGTTTTAAAACTGAGAGTTTGATTTTACTATCTGTTTCCAATGGATTTGGTGAAATCTGAAACCTGAGATCACTTGAATTACTGTTGGTTTTATCGATAAAAAATTCAAAAACCAGGTGATGATTTTCTGAATTTATGAGTGTGTCTGACAAAACTGTGCCACCAATCTCATGTGTTGCTGTACCTGCATATAAACCATAAGGCACATTCTCAAACACCAGAGAATTGCCATTGATGGTTCCGGTGTAGGTTGATTCAGGCCCGACAATTGAAATGTCTGTTTCATCCATCGGTAGTCCCCATTGATTCAGTGCCATACAAATCATGTTGACACGCAGCGGTTGGAGTAAAAAATCGATTCCGGTGGTGGAAAGTCCAGGATCAATCACAACATTTTCAATGGTTTGGGAAGTGGTAAATGTATGCGAAGCAGTTACATCATAAGTGCCTGCAAGCAATTCCAGAAAATAGAAACCATTTGCATCCGGATTGGTTGATGTACTGCCCGCAGTAACTGTTACTTCAGTCAGATCGTAAAGTCCGCCTGCAATCACAACATAACCCTGAACATAACCTGTTGTGGGCAGCAATGGAAGTGTAAAGTCAATGTCAGGCGTTGTTTCGCCTGGTAAAACTGATATTCCTGATCTTATCTGTGTAACATATCCGGCAAGGCTTGCTTCAACATCCCACAAACCAACCTGAGCTTCAAGGCTGTAAAATCCATTGGCATCAGGATGAGTAGAGCTGGTGCCAGCCGAAACAAGAACTTCAGTAATCTCACCATTTCCGCCCGAAAGCGTAACTTCACCTTCAATAAAACCGGTTGTAGGAATGGCTTCAAGCACAAAATCAACACCTGTAGTGGCTTGATCTTCAAGAACAACCACATTTGTAACAGATCCGGGGTAATATGCCGGCAAGGTTGCTGTAACGGTGTAGGTTCCGGTAGGAACAACCAGGATGTAAAATCCATTAGGGTCAGGCAGCGTTGATTCATTACCTGCACTTACAACCACCTGTGTAACATTGCCGGTTCCACCGTTAAGCGTGACCTGACCCTGAATATTTCCAAAGGTTGGATCATAAAAACCCAGGGTGCCGTCGAGCAGAAGGTTTTGGGCATAAATATCAGCTGCTCCTGAGCGGTTATCCTCCCAGCTAATCAGCCATTGGTTATTCTGAAAGTCATTCATCACAGTATGCACCTTTGATGAAGCTGCCGAGCTCACAGTTACATGGTTTGTCGGCCAAACATAGCTTCCATCGTTTGCTATACGCATGGCTTTCAATGAACTGGCTGAAGCAGAAGTAGATTCTTCATAAAGTACAATCATATCGGTCGGGCTGCTGCTTGCAGCCAGGGGAGTAACATTTGTTGCGGTAACCGGAATAAAAGTCATTCCGCTGTTGCCCCATTGTCTGGTTCCGGATGATGAAATTTTTTGTCCGAAAATGCCTTTCTGGCTCTGAAGCGCATTCATTTCATTCCAGTAAACAAAAACATCTGAAGATCCCGGAGGGCAGGCCAGCGAAGGATAGTAATGGTTTGTGCCTCCCTGTGTTGAAGCTTCAACGCCATCTGCAGCAAAAAGTACAGTACCTGAAGAGCTGATGTGCTGAACCCACACAGATGCCAGCTGGTTGTTGTCGCGGTCATCGTGCCATGCAATATAAAAACCATCGCTGCCATCGTTTATAAATGGAAAAATCTGTGTCCATGCTGATATTCCGCCGGCATCTGAAATTACGGCAGGGGCAGCCCATACAGGAGTTCCGGTTGAACTGTATCGCTGAGCAAAAACATGTCTGGTTGGTGCATTGGGCGGTCCGCTGTCTTCAAAATATTTCATAACCACTTCATCGGTTCCAACAGGCATTAGCTGAGGCCATTTAAGTGCATTGGAAGTGCTGAGCGTAATACCGTTATTACCCCATTGCTTGGTTCCGGCAGGATCTAGCTTCTGAATAATTAAAACATCATCCGACATCCATGCAAATACCGCGTTTCCGGCAGCGGTGCAGGTTACTTTCGGTGATGCATTAAATGCTGAATTATCCGAAAGTGCTATGCCATTGCTTCCCCAAACAAAACTCCCTGCAGGGGAAATACGATAGGCGTAGATATTGTTGTTTCCATTGCGGATGTCCTGCCAGGTCATCACACAATGGTTGTTTACGTCGGCGGTCATATCCCAGTCAGTAAGCCAGGTCATTGATTCATTGCTGCTGATCAGAATGCCACCACTTGCCCATAGTTCATTTCCCTGACTGTCGAGACGTTGCAGCCTGACATCGTAATTGCCGCTTTCATTTGAAAAGTAACCGATATAAGTATCGCCGTTAGGGCATGTTGCAATTTTTGGAAGAGCCTGTTCCCCTGCAAGGCTGCAGATTACATTGTTTACAGCTGCATTGCTGCTCCATTGTGCAAAAGAAATCTGAGCAATCAAAAGCAACGCAAAAAAAGAAAGTAACGATTTTCTCATGGTTTAGGTTTGGATGTATTATTCACTGACGAACTAATGGGAAAGAATTTATGATGGGAAAACACAATTCAGGTAAAAAAACTTTTTAGTCAAAAAAATGTCTCCGGCTTTGTAAAAATAGTTAAAATCTAATCGGGGAGTTGTATTTTTATCATGAAAAAATCGCGAAATATTTCTTTCGGGGTTTTGTAAATCCATCAGAATCCGATGGTGTATATTATTGAAAAACAATACTATGATAAATATTGTTAATTTATTTGCTTCAAAATTGATCGACAGGATCTTTTTAAATCAAAGTCTCAGGTCGATTTTGGGAATCAGCAAGAAGTAATCATCAACCCAATTTTAGTATATTCGCACGTTTTAATTGACTTCATGAACTTTGAAAACAAATGTTTCTGGATCACCGGTGCCTCCTCAGGAATGGGAAAGGCACTTGCTTTATTGCTGGGTGATTACCATGTTCATCTGGTACTTTCAGATCGCAATTTTGAAGGATTAACAGATGTGGTCAATGAAATTCAAACTAAAGGCAGTAAAGCTACACCGGTTCAGCTCGATATGTCGGATACTGCTGCTATCAGGTTTAAAACTGAAGAGATTATAGCTAAAGTCGGGAAAATAGATGGACTTTATCAGTTTGCAGGCATTAGTCAAAGATCGCTGGTTACTGAAACGCCTGATGTAAATGACCGGAAGATAATGGAGGTCAACTTTTTTGGTGCAGTAACGCTTGCCAAATGTTTGTTGCCATCAATGATCAGTAATGGGGGAGGGCAGTTGGCTGTAACTTCCAGCCTGGTCGGGAAGTTCGGATTTCCTTACAGATCAGCTTATTCAGCATCTAAACATGCATTGCATGGCTATTTTGAAAGTTTAAGGGCTGAAAATTCAGCTTTCAATATTAAAGTCAGTATTCTTATTCCCGGGAGGATACAAACCAATATTTCGCGTTTTGCGCTAACCAGCGACGGAAACGAATATGGTAAAATGGATCCGGGACAAGCAAATGGAATTACTGCCGAAAAAGCAGCGCGACAGATTCTTGCTGGTTTGAAAAAAGAAAAAAAAGAAGTTCATGTAGGAGGAAAAGAGTTGCTGATGTTATATTTCCGAAGATTTGTTCCTTCACTGTTCTATTTTATTTCTTCGCGCATCAAACCTGTTTAAAAAGAATAATTAAAAATCAAAGATCACCTATCAACATCACAGAATGGCAAAACAGATCAACGGAATTCAGCAATTGGGGGTTGGAGTAACTGACATTCATGAAGCTTTTGCATGGTACAGGAAGCATTTCGGAATGGATATCAAGATGTTTGAAGAAGCTGCGATGGCAGAGCTTATGCTTCCTCACACAGAAGGTGAACCACGCGAACGGCATGCTATTCTGGCGCTTAATCTTGAAGGCGGCGGTGGATTTGAAATCTGGCAACATACAGGCAAAAAGCCTGAGCCTCCATCATTTGAGCTCAAATTTGGTGATCTTGGAATTTTTGCCGGGAAACTCAAAACCTATAATATTCAGAAAGCATTTACTCAATTTAAAAACCAGCAACTCAACGTACTAACTGAAATATGCAGCGATCCCAAAGGCAATCTTCATTTTTACCTGAATGACCTTTATGGAAATTTATGGGAAGTTTGCCAGGATTCGTATTTGTTTAAAAAGCAGAAATCAGTTACCGGCGGTGTTTTTGGTGCTGTAATCGGGGTAAATAATATAGAAGTGAGCATGCGGGTGTATCAGCAGATACTGGGATACGATACCGTTGTTTATGATACAGAAGGAGTTATGGAAGACTGGAAAGGACTTCCGGGAGGAGAAAGCCGTTACAGACGGGTTTTACTCAAACACTCAAAACTTTACAACGGGGCTTTTAGCCCGGTGCTTGGACCAACCAGCATTGAATTGGTGCAGTCGCTTGAAAGAATACCCAAAGGAATTTATGAAGGCCGGCTGTGGGGAGACCCCGGATTTATACATTTGTGCTTCGATATAAATGGAATGGATGAACTTCGGGATGAAGTCAGAGATAAAGGATTTCCATTTACTGTTGACAGCGCTTTGGATATGGATACCTTCGATATGGGTGAAGCTGCCGGAAGCTTTGCTTATATTCAGGCTCCCGAAGGTACACTTATAGAATTTGTGGAAACACATAAAATACCTTTGGTGAAAAAGCTGGGTTGGTCGATTGACCTTACCAAACGTAAACCCGGGCCGCTTCCGCGCTGGATGTTTTCACTTTTTGCAGTGATGCGGGTGAAATAAAATTTTTCGCATTCTATCTTTTTTCAATAAAATCCTGAAATAATTACCTTATTTTCCGGTTTACGATCCAATCCGATATTCTGCAATTTTCTCCTGTCTGTTTCATTTTCAATAGCTCTTTTCTTTCATTCCCGAAAAATGAACGGGAATTCATCTGATATATTCATGAAAATCCAACCAGATTATTTAAGGAAATATTTGTTCAGAAAATATTTGTAAAGCAGAATTCTTGCAGATTGTTCAGAATGTCTCGTTGGTTGTGCATAATTATTTCGGATTATACTTGCCAAAGGGCTGGTTTATTCGTACATTTATGCTTATTAACCAACACATTAGCACAATGAAAAGGAAATCTTGCTTGTCAGTTATTCTGATTATGATGATTAGTTTCTTATCTCATGCTCAGATTGAAAAAGGTAATGTCTTTTTCGGCGGTTCTTCTAACTTAGGCTTCTCTGCGGGTGCGCAAAAGATTAAATCAGGCAGCACAACAGCAGATGGCTATAAGTACTCAAGTTTTGATTTCCAGCCTATGGCTGGATATTTTATTATTGATAAACTTCCCGTGGGTTTGTTTCTGGACTTAAGTATGTCAAGTCAGAAATTTGATGACCCGAAAATGGAATATTCTTATTCTTATGCTCTGGTTGGCCCTTTTGCCAGATACTATGTAACCGATATCAACGGATTGATGCCCTATGGAGAAGTAAGGTTTGGTGTTGGATCAGGGAAGTCAAAGTCAGTATATATGGGTTCTGAGAATGAAGAGAAGTATTCAATACTTCATTTTGCACTTGGAATCGGAGGGACATATTTTGTCACCGATAACGTGGGCATTGATTTATTGATCAATTATGGTGTTGATTCTGAAAAGTGGGATGCAGAACCCAATGGAGAACGTGCAGAAGGAGATAAAGTTACCTACAGTTACAGCGGAATTGGGTTTAAATTGGGATTTGTAATTTCATTGGGCAATTAGTTATTTGCAAATGCAGCAGTATAACTTATGGTGCAAAATTTGTAAATAGTAATCTTTAACCGGGTCGTTATCAATACGATCCGGTTTTTTAATTCACAATGCCCGATGCTGGCAGAATGTTCAGTCTTGTGTTTTTATCATTTATCCGGCCATTATTTCAATAAGTATTTACTTTTGCCGTTGATTGCATCTTTCATTGCAATTATTATAGATATTACTGTAAAATGACCGAAAAACTTTCTAAGGTAAAACTTTTTCATAATGTGATTGACTGGTTTGAAAAGAACATGCCGGTTGCAGAAACAGAACTGCACTACATTAACCCATATGAACTGATTGTTGCTGTAATCCTCTCAGCCCAATGCACCGATAAAAGGGTAAATATTATAACCGTTCCGTTTTTTAAGCGGTTTCCTGATGTTGAGTCACTTGCCCTCGGTACCGAAGACGAAGTTTTTGGCTTGATCCGTTCATGTTCCTATCCCAATAATAAAACCAAACACCTTCTGGGAATGGCACGTATGCTGGTCAACGATTTTGGTGGTATTGTTCCGGATAATATCGATTCGCTTCAAAAACTTCCCGGTGTTGGCCGGAAAACAGCGAATGTAATTGCTTCAGTTGCCTTCAATTTACCTGCAATGGCGGTAGATACGCATGTGCACAGGGTTTCGGCCAGAATCGGACTTACATACAGAGCCAAAACACCCCTGGAAACGGAAAAACAGCTGGTTAAGTACATCCCTGAAAGCAAACTTTCAATCGCACATCATTGGCTGATTTTGCATGGCAGATATGTATGCATTGCCCGAAAGCCAAAATGTGAAGTTTGCGGATTGAGCGAATGGTGCAGGTTTTACAGGCAAAAACAAGTCATTACCAAATAAAGTTCTGTTTAACTAAATTCAGGAATCTAACAGCATCTGAAAATCAGAGAACTAAGTCAACTTTTTGCCTGTGTGTTAGAAATAAACCCTGTTGGTGTTAATCCTGTGAACTTCCGGAATGCTGCATTAAAGCTTGATTTAGAGCCAAATCCAACCATTTGAGCTATTCCATAAATTGAATATTTCAGGTTTTCCTCTTCAAGCATGAGCCTTTTAGCCTCTTCAATTCTGTAAAAATTAACAAAGTGGTAAAAGTTCCTCCCGAAATGTTCATTGATTGCCTGAGAAATGTATTTTGTGTTGGTGTTCAGTTTCAAAGCCACATCATCAAGACTTAAGCTGGCGTTGGTGTAGGCTTTTTCCCTTTCCATCAGCGTAGTCAGGCCATAAATAATTCTGGATTTTTGTTCTTCCTGAAGTGCCGATCCGGCATATTTCCCTGAGGAGGTGATTTCCAGTAAATTTTCCGCTTGTATCCCGGCAGATGTAACATCTGATTCATTGGTTAAGCTATCACTTAATTCTGATTCGATTCTATTGGCCAGGTGTTTTTCAGGTAAGGAAACGGAGGGTTTTAACTCCTTTTGCATCAGACTAAAGTAGGCTACCAGCAAGGTGATGACCAACATGGAAATATTGTAAATGGCTGGAGAATAAAAATTATTTCCAATGCCTGAAAAATAAAGCATTTGATTTGCAACCAAAAAGAAGAAAAATGAAAAGGCGATTACCTTAAACCAGCCCAGACTAATGTTTTCTGTATAGGAATAATGGTTGTCAATATACTCCTGATGCTTTCTGAAAATTCGTACCGACCTGAAAAAGTAATAAACAATTTGGAGGTTGAGCACAAGATAAATTCCTGAAATATAAACAATTGAGAAATACAGATGAAGTGTTTCACTTTCTGTATTTGTCTGAATCTGAGAAACATATTTTAATTTTTCAGCTGGGGCAGCCAGCATAAAAGGCAAATTGAGTAAAAGGTAAATTATTGAAGGCAATACATGATAAAAATGCTTTTTACTGAAATGAAATCCAGGAGTAGAAACTGCTTTGAGGTAAAGGTAAAACAGTGGTGCAAAAAGTAATATCAGTGGCAGAATAAACGGATAAATCAGCCCAATTGACTCAAAACTATGAGTGGCATACAAAAAGTTAAATAAAAAGTAAACAGTAGCAATAAACTGAAATATCACCATCAGCAGCAGGTGCTTTCCATCGGAGGCAAACCACCGGAGTAAAAGCAGAAGCATTAATGTAAATGCCTGATAAACAGGTAGTGCGTATATAATATTGATGAAAAGTTCCATAAAACAAACTGTCTGCAAACCTAATCATTATCGTTGTAGTAACGAAATCAATCCTGTATCAAAGTTGGCTTCGGATGTTTTCTGCTAATAATAAGGTTTCAATTCCTGAATCCGTACCTCAATGCTTTCGCAATTTGCCACATTGTTTTTTCATTTGTACCCGAATCAGTATAGTACTGAAAAACCGAATTCCTGTTTTATTAAATTATTTACTCAAATGAAGAAGTTTTTACTCATTCAATTACTCGCACTACTGTGTTTGGGGTTTGGCCATGTCCAGGCTCAGACGTACATTGAGGTTGGAAATGGCACTGTTCAAAATTCAATGCCTATTTATTCCTCCTGGAATTACTCATGGAGTTCGCTCATTTACAGTCAAAGTGATCTGGGTGGTTCAAAAACCATCACAAGCATTGGATTGCATTGCACCAATGGTCCGAAAACAGTTCCAAACCAAAAGGTTTATATGAAACTCAGTGCCGTTTCTGTATTTTCAAATGCCGGTTATGAAGATCCTCTTAATACTGGTTATACGTTGGTTTATGAAGGATCACTTACATTTCAGACAGGTTGGAATGAAATTGTTCTTGCAACTCCATTCGTATATGATGGTGTACAAAATCTGATTATCCACTGGGAAAACCGCTGGGGAAACACCTACGGACCTATGTTTAATTCAACATCTTCGGTCATTAATAACAATAAGAATTGTGGCAGCGACATTGGATTTCCGGGTGCGGGAAGCACAGGTTATCTTAATCCATATCCAGGAGCATTAACCAATATGCGGTTTTATTATCCTTCAAATTTACCGTCAACTCCACAGAATCCTTATCCGGCGGATAACGCAACCGTTGTTCCTGTTGATACCCACCTCAGCTGGAACCTGGGGGCAAACACAAATACATACGATCTTTATTTCGGGACTGATCCCGCATCATTGAGTATTATAGCATCTGATGTGCCCGCTATTCAAGGGGTTAATGTCTATAATTTCAGTGATTTTCTGGCCGATTCAACCTGGCATTACTGGCGGGTGGTTGCAAAAAACAGCAGCAGTCAGGAGATTTCACCTGTATGGGATTTTAAAACTGAAGTAGTAATAGATGAATTTCCCTACACACAAGGATTTGAAGATTCTACAATATTTCATACCTGGCCAGTTCAGAGTGCATGGATAACCGAGCCTGAATTTTCGTGGTACGAAAGTGAGGTTTATCCTAATTCCGGTAGTCTTTGCGCAAAAGCTTCGCGTTTCAGCACCAATCCGGTTTCTGTATTAAGATCACCAAGGGTATTCCTTCCGGAAAATCACAGAATTACGTATAACTGGGCAAATACAGATGCGAGGGTCGCAGGACATGACACTACTTTTTTTGAAGTGTCCGAAAACGGAGGAAGTACCTGGCAAACCCTTGATACTTTGTCTCCGCAAGCGCCTTCTGCCTATACTGAAAGTTCAGTTAACCTATCACAATTTGCCGGTACAAATTTCTTTTTCCGATTCAGATATGTTACTGATCAAACATTGAGTTCCGCCTCGGTTTATCTCGACGATATTACCATTGAAGAAATTTCAAATATTCCGGAAATTGAGCTGAGTACAGCATCTTTGACTTTCAGGGAATTGTATTCAGGTGGACAAACCTATGAAAACATAACTGTTTTAAATCCTGGCTCAGTTGATCTGGAAATCACTTCAGTGCAAACATCATTACCCTTTGGCTGTAATTACAGTGGAATTATCTCTGCAGGTTCGTCTGTTGAAGTTCCGGTATATTTTTATGCCGATGAGCCCGGCAGTTACTCAGGTAGTGTCACTTTTGTTGTTGAAGGTGATTTTCTTGGAAATAACATCATAAGTGTTAGTGGGCTTGTGATTGAACCAGTTGCTGAGCTTTTTGAAGCCTTTGATGCTTCGACTCAGATACCCGCTCACTGGAACAAGATAGTCAGCCCGACCGATCCGAATAAAGATGTTGTCATCATAACTTCCTCCTTTGATCCGCATTCAGTACCCAACGTAGCCAGAATGCTCAATGCCAATGATATTGAATCTCCATTGCTGTTTATCATGCCCGGTGTCAATGGCTTCGACAGCAAAGAACTTAGCTTCTGGGCGAAAAAAGGCGGAGATTTTTATGATCTGGAGGTTATTGTCGGACTTATGGATGATCCATATCATGCTGAGAGCTTTGAAGAAGTGCAAACTTTTCAGTTGACACCGGAACATTCTGAGTTTACAGTAGCTTTCCCTGCCGGAAATACGAAACCCTATGTAGCATTCAAACATGGAGATAACGTTGATTGGGCAAGTCTCTGGATTGATGATGTAGAATGGACCAATCCCAGTGCAGGCACACCTCCTAATCCGGCAAACGTGCTTTATCCTGCAAATAATGTAACAAATGTAGATCTTATGCTTCCGGCAGATTATCTGATCTGGGCCAATGGAGGCGGGTCTCCGGATGGCTATAAACTTAGCCTGGGTACAGATAATCCACCTTCAAATATGATTAACCAGTCTGATTTGGGTGATACCTTGATTTACAATATTCTCAGCTCACTTCAATACAATACCCGGTATTACTGGCAAATTGTACCTTACAACCAGCATGGAGATGCAATTGACTGTCCTGTCTGGTCATTTACGACTATGAATGACCCGTTAATCAGTAATTTCCCTTATGCTGAGAATTTTGACGCACTTGTATCAGGATCGGCTTTCTATTATCCACCTTTCCTAAATGGAAATGTATATCCGTTGGGCTGGACCGATATAAGTACCGATAACCAGAATATGTCATGGACCATGATAGCCAATAGTTCCGGAAACCCTGATATTGCACATTCGGCTCCCAATGCCATGCATATGGGTTGGAGTTTTCTCAATCCCATGAATGAATGGTTGATAACACCACCAATGCAGCTGAAATCTGACAAAATATATGGCCTCAGCTTTGTTTACAAAACAGCAAGTGTGGGACTTGCTACTTCAGAGAAGCTTGAACTCATGGTTGGAACTTCAAATGACCCCGCTTCGTTTACCCAGCAATTGTTTAATGATCCGAACATCACATCGCTGGATTATATTGAAGTAAAAGTCAATTATACGCCTGATGCTGACGGAGTTTATCATTTTGCTTTCCATGGATACAGTGACCCTCTGCAGTTTCTGTTGTTTATCGATGATTTTCAGATCACAGAGCAAACCCCGATCAATGCTGAAAACCAGAAGATATCTGAATTTAAAATTTATCCTAATCCGGCAGGAGATTATGTTAATATCCAAATGCCTGAATCACTTTTGCAGGCTGATGTTAAAATACGTGATCTGACAGGAAGGTTGATGCAGGCGACAAAGTTTACAGGCGACTTTCATCAACTCAATACCTCAATGCTGAACTCAGGAGTTTATATTCTCGAAGTCAGTACGGGCACAAAAGTCTGGAAAACCCGCATTATAATCGGATAAAATAAACCAGTATGATTAAATGCAACAGGGGCAGCTTTTGGCTGTCCCTTGTTGTTTTTATATTTTAGAAAAATTAGAACTGAAAATTAATTCGCAGTATTATCCCAGAATCTGGTTTGCGTGGTTCTTGGTGTCAACTTTCTCAATTACTTCAGAAATAACACCTTCTGCATCAATAATAACAGTTGTACGAATAACTCCGTCGTACTCCTTGCCCATAAATTTCTTACGTCCCCACACACCATAATCATTCGCGATTTTCTTGTCCGTATCTGCAAGGAGCGGGAAAGGTAAATCATATTTTTCGGCGAATTTAACGTGCGATTTTTCACTGTCGGGACTCACTCCGATTACACGATATCCGGCGCTGATTAGTGCCTCATAGTTATCGCGGAGGCTGCATGCTTGTGCTGTACAGCCTGGGGTGTCATCCTTGGGATAAAAGTAAAGAACAACCTTGTTTCCTTTTAAGCTTGTAAGGCTGATTTCATTGCCTTTTTGATCTTTACCGGTAAAATCCGGCGCTTTGTCTCCGGTTTTTAATGCTGTCATATGCTTTAGTTTTTTTTGTTTAACTATAAGTTGGTGACTCCTAAACAAGTGCTATTGAGATAGGTTCACCCAAACCTGATATTTTTTGTCATAATCTTATCTTATTTACCTGACAATAGATGTAAGAAATTCTCTTAAATCCTGATAATCTGCTTATTGCTGTGGTATGTTAATAACTATTTGCAGCGCACAAAATATACAATCAATCATTTTAGTAATTTTGATATTCAATGTATAAAAAATATCATTAATTGAAAATCAAAGCAATATGAGTAAAGAACAGAAAGAAGATAATCTGGAAAAGCTTAAAGCCTTACAGTTAACACTTGATAAGATTGAGAAATCTTATGGCAAAGGAACCGTTATGAAATTGGGAGGAACTCAGATTGAGGATATGCCAAGTATCTCCACTGGTTCTATTGCTCTTGATGCCGCATTAGGCGTAAAAGGTTTGCCCAAAGGTCGCGTGGTTGAAATTTACGGACCTGAGTCTTCAGGAAAAACTACCCTTGCCCTGCATGCAATTGCTGAATCGCAGCGTCAGGGTGGCATTGCTGCTTTTATTGATGCAGAGCATGCATTTGACCGGTTTTACGCCCAAAAGCTGGGTGTAAATATTGATGATTTGCTGGTTTCGCAACCCGATAACGGTGAGCAGGCGCTTGAGATCACCGAAAACCTTATCCGTTCAGGTGCAATTGATATCATAGTTATTGACTCCGTTGCTGCGCTTACTCCCCGCAGTGAGATTGAAGGCGAAATGGGCGATTCAAAAGTTGGTCTTCAGGCCCGGCTTATGTCGCAGGCGCTTCGCAAGCTTACTTCAACCATCAGTAAAACGGGTTGTTGCTGTATCTTTATCAACCAGTTACGCGAAAAAATCGGTGTAATGTTTGGCAATCCAGAAACCACCACCGGTGGTAATGCCCTTAAATTCTACGCATCGGTTCGCCTCGATATCAGGCGCATCAGCCAGATAAAGGACAACGATAGTGCAATCGGAAACAGGGTAAGGGTTAAAGTTGTGAAAAATAAAGTAGCTCCTCCTTTCCGTCAGGCTGAATTTGATATGATCTTTGGTGAAGGAATTTCAAAAACCGGAGAAATTGTTGATCTCGGAGTGGACTATAACATCATAAAAAAGAGTGGTTCATGGTTTAGTTATGGCGATACCAAACTTGGTCAGGGGCGCGATGGTGTTAAAAAATTATTGTTGGACAATCCTGAACTTTCTGACGAACTCGAGAAACTGGTTCGCGAAGCGATGGCTGCAAGATAATAATTACTGAGTTTAACGTTTGCAGATACAAGTCTCATAAACGGCTCTCTCCTTTCTGGTGAGGGCTGTTTTTTTACTAACTTTGCACTGCATTCTAACAATCTATTGTTCAATCATGTACTCTCCTTACAAGAAAAATTTCGTTTCAATTTTCATTCTTTTCATTCTAACGGCTGTAATTTCAAGCAGTTGCCTCAGGCAAGAACAACAAGGTGCTGATCAGTCTGAAAATGTTGTTGCCGATTCTATTCCTGACGAACTTGAAGTTTTCAATACCAGGGTTGCTCAGGCGCCGGGAACTGTAGCTCCTTATCTGGAGAGAGCAGTATATTTTGCCCGAAACAATATGCACAATGAGGCACTTAAGGATATTAATTTTGCGCTTGGCCTCAATGAAAATGACCCCGAAATATATGCCGCATTATCTGATGTTTACATGTATGATGGTAAGATGCAACGCTCACTCGATGCAATTAAGAAAGCAAAAGACTTGTCGCCTGATAACGGGGTTTATGATGTAAAAATGGCGCGTTTGTACCTGACAATGAGCGACTACAAGCAGACTTTTAATGCTTTACGCGAGGGCTTGCGAAAAGATCCGGAAAATGCCGAAGCATTTTTTCTCAGCGGACTTGCCAATGAAGAAATGGGCGATACCCTGAAAGCCATTGATAATTATCAGATGGCTGTTGCAAAAAATCAGGATCATTATGAAGCCCTTAAGCAACTTGGCATTTTGTTTTCGATGCAGAAAAACCGTCTTGCAATTGATTACCTCAGAAATGCAGCATCGTTGCGACCTGACAGCCCTGATCCTTTATACATTCTGGCAATGCATTACCAGGAAAACGGCGATCCTGATAAAGCGCTGGGCACCTATGGAGAGATTCTTCTGATTGATCCGGCTTTTAAACTGGCACATTACAATAAGGGATATGTTTTTCTGGTTTATAAATCAGACTACCTTCAGGCCATCGAATCATTTACAAAGGCCATTGAACTTGATGCAGATTATGCAGATGCTATTTACAACAGGGGACTTGCCTATGAGCTTTTGGGTGACAAAAAGGCTGCAAGAACTGAATATGAAAAAGTACTCAGGTTAAAGGTAAACGATGAAAAAACCATCGAAGGTCTGAACCGTTTGGATGCTTCATAAAGCAAGCAGGCTTCATTTATATAATGCAAAGAGCACTGAAAACCAGATTTCAGTGCTCTTTGTGTTTTTATTAAATATTTTTCCCGGTCAGGACTCCGCTTTAATTACTTTCAGATCTTCAATCATTTCATAAACCATTTCTTTGATAGTTGCCAGATTTAAAAGCATTATTTCTTTGTCAAAGTCTGCACCACCGGTTTCTATAAGTTCTGCAGCCGTCTTTTCAAGCGTTTTAATCTTTTCGACAGCTGCAGGAGCTGCAAAATTAGCCACAACACCTTTCAGACTATGGGCGTTGAACCTGAGCTTTTCAAAATTGGCTTCATTAATGTTCTGCTCGAGTCCGTTTAACCTTTCCGGAGTTTCATCAATAAAAATATCAATGATTTCAATAATCACTTCTTTGTCAAAATACTGAAATGTGTCAGTAAATGCCTGCTTGTTAACCATATATCAGGATTTTCAGTTTTGAGTGTTAATTCAGGGATAAATTTATAAAATTTTATGCTTCCGCTTGCTTTATTTCTATAGCTTCGTTCAATTCTTTTTTCTTCCTTTTTTCTTCAATTTCCTTTTTCAGATCCTGAAGCTGACAACCTGAACAATCGGATGCACAACCTGAACAGCCTTTTAATGGATCGGTGAATTTCCTGTAAATTTTAAATCCGGCAACAGCAAAAGCAATTCCGGTTATTAAAAGCACAATCAGTTCCTGATAATCAATCATGATTCGGAGATTTTTAACTATTAACTATTAACTTGAACATATAATTATGTAAATAGTTGATCAACCGGTGGAAAAAAAATACTGATTGTAAACCATAAAATTACTGCAAGTGTTGCAGTCATTACAAAAGCCCAGAAGAATACAGGTATTTTTGACATTCTGGCCATATTGTATAAATCTCCGGCTTGTGAGGGTTTAGTTAGTCCAAGCAGAACAATCTGAGCCGTAGAAGTTATTCCTTCAATAAATGCAATAAGACTTATGAAAAGGAAAAAAACTGAAGCCGTAATTGCATGCGCATACCAGTTGGCAAGCAACATCAAAATCGTAAAGGTAATCAGCCAGAATATCCCATAGGTATTTCTTACAAAAACAATAAGATTTATTATTGCAATGGAAATAAGAATGAAGAACCCGGTGCGGTATTGCTGATTGACTGCCAGTGCTATAAGGCCTGATGAGCTCAGCGCAGCAAATGGGTAACCTGAAAAGGAGATCAGAAATGCTTTTCCTTTAGAGTTTGTTTTGGTGAGTGCTGATCCCGATGTGTTGCTGTTGAGTTTAATCTCGAGTGCTTCTCCGCTCAGCAGAATTGCCATAAGCGCATGACCGCTTTCATGAAGCAAAGTGTTCAGGGTTCTGAAATAATTGTTCAATACCGGAATCCGCAAGAGCACAAAAGCCAGAATAAGAACGGCATAAAATACCAATGCCGGATCCAGCCCTTCAATATATGTGGTTATTGCTGTCATGTGAACAGGCTGCCAACCTGAAATACAATCAATGAAGCCAGATATGCCAGACCCGTGGTGTAAAATACAATAAACGCAGCCCATTTCCATTTTCCGGATTCTTTTTTAATGGCAGCAACCACAGCAACGCAAGGGAAGTAAATCAGAATAAACAGCATAAAACTGAATGCAACCAGCGGAGTGAAAACCTTTTCTCCTTTTTTCGGTCCATCATAATAGGTTTGTTGTTGCAGTTTTTCAATAAGCGAAGCAGAGGTTTCATCGGCATCTTCTCCAACCTGATATAAAACACCGAGCGTGCCGACTGTAATTTCTTTTGCCGCAATGCCTGTAATGATGGCCACACTCATTTTCCAGTCAAACCCCAACGGACGCATAACCGGCTCAACAAAATGCCCGAGTCTTCCTATATATGAGTTGAGTTGCCTGTTGCTCTCTTTTTCATGTTGAATCTGAATTATTTGTGATTCAATTTCTTCTTCATTCTGAATTGTGTTGTCTGAAGTTAATGCTGATATCTGAGCATCATAAACATGATCCTCTTTTGTTTCGCGTGGAAAGTACCCCAGAGCCCAGATTATAATTGATGCCACCAGAATAACGCCGCCAATCTTTTTCAGGTATTGTTCAGCCCTGTTCCACATGTGTTTGAGGATTGCCCGTGGCGTTGGCATGCGATAAGGCGGAAGCTCCATTACAAAAGGAACATCAGGTTGTTTGATTATTGCCTTTTTGAATAAAAGTGCTGATCCAATGGCCAGAAGCACCCCGATAAAGTACATTGAAAAAAGAATTGTGCCCTGATAACTCACAAAAAATGCACTTATAAATAAAATGTATACAGGCAATCTGGCGCTGCACGACATAAAAGGATTGATAAGCATGGTGATAAGCCGGTCGCGGGGACTTTCAATAATGCGCGTACTGAGAATGGCAGGAACATTACACCCAAAGCCCATCAGCAGAGGAATAAATGATTTTCCGTGAAGGCCGATTTTATGCATCGCCTTGTCCATTATAAAAACAGCACGGGCCATGTAACCGGTATCCTCCATAAGAGAGATAAACAGGTAGAGAAGCAGAATATTAGGCAGAAAAATAATTACACCTCCAATTCCGCCAAGTATTCCCTGTATGAAAAGATCTTTGAGCATGCCATCAGGCAGGTAAGCGTCGAGTTGCGCTGATGTAAAATCGACAAGCCATTCTATCCACCCCATCGGGTGTTCGCCAATTTTGAATGTGCCATAAAAAGTCAGCCACATGAAGAATATAAATATTGGGATTCCCCATACCTTATGTGTGATGATGGTATCAATTACCTCACTGTTCTTGCGTTGCACAATCAGACTCGGGGTATAGGTTTCGCGAAGTGCACCGGCAATAAACCCATATTTCATATCGGTAATCAGGCTTTCAGTATCCTGATTTGAGATAGATTCTATTTTCTCAATTTGCTGGTCAACCAACGACATGATTGCAACATGATTGAATAGTTGCTCGGTAAGCACTTCGGTGGCTCTGTCTTTTTCGATAAGCTTCAGCGCCAGAAATCTGGAAGAAATCTTGTCAATTGGTATTGAATTTTCGGGCTTCCGGAGCAATTCCTGAATTTTAGCAACCGAAGGCTCAATAACAGGGCCATAATTAATGTGTATGTGCCTGAGGGTTTTATCCTTGTTTTCGTAAACATCGATAATTTTCTGAAGCAGTTGTTCAACGCCTTTTCCTCTTGCTCCGACCGTTGGTATAAAAGGGATTCCGAGCAACCGGCCAAGCTGAATTTGATCAAGTTTATTGCCCGACTTTTCGAGTTCGTCGTGCATATTGAGTACGCCCACTATTTTCACATCCATATCTATGAGCTGTGTGGTGAGGTACAGATTACGTTCAAGATTAGAACTATCGATAATATTAACTACAACATCCGGAGCGGAGTCGGTTATAAAATCTCTGACAAATAATTCTTCAGGACTATAAGCACTTATAGAATAGGTTCCTGGCAGATCAGTTATAATGAAAGTGTATTCGCCAAACCTGATTTTAGCTTCTTTGGCATCAATGGTTACACCTGAGTAATTTCCAACCCGCTCTTTTGCGCCTGATGCATAATTAAAAATTGTGGTTTTCCCTGAATTCGGGTTGCCTACAAATGCAATATGGATTCTTTTGCTCCTTGGCTCGGGATTTATCTTTAACAAATCTCCTTCCATGCTGCCATTGGATTGTAACCCTCCGCCTGAGGTTGCTTCGTTTTCTGAAGCAATTTCAACAAGCGCTGCATCGCTGTTTCTAAGCGAAACATTGTATCCCATCACATTGTATTCAACAGGATCCATTAAAGGAGCCCGCTGAACAACATAAACTTCCTTTCCTGTCACAAAACCCATCTCCATGATGCGTTTGCGAAAAGCACCTCGTCCTCTTATTTTGGTAATAATACCTTTGTCTCCGGGTGATAGTTCTGCTAGTGTCAATGCTGAAATTATTTAGAAGGATTATAAATAGGCAAAATTATCCTATTTTTCGATGTAAACGAAAATCTGCTGCTGATTTTTATAATTGATATGAGCATAATTCCATAACCATGCCGGATGCCATTTTCCCGGAATGTATGGAAGCGGGTTTTAGTTATCGGTTAGTCGATCCGCCTGAGTTCAAGCTGATGAAGTGCGGGAAGGGCTTTGGTTATTATTTCTCCGTAATGATCTCTGAATAACCTTGAGATTTCTGCAACTGCATTCTCGCGTGAACTGTGCCGGTTTTTTTGATAAAGCATCACAAAATCTTTCAGATCCTGATAAATATCTGCCAGGCATTCCGCTAAACTTGCTTTGACAACATCGGTATTTGATGCGCCGATTTCCTGAAAAGTCCAAAAACTGTCATCAGGGTAAAGCTTATTTCTTAATGTGTTGAATATCAATTCCCATGATTCTTCGGTCAGGAATCTCTCTGCATCATCCGGAAATTCAACAGCTATTGGTTTAAGTACCGATCCTTTTATATACAACAATGGAAGTATATGCCTGAAATAATTGACAATGTCATTTTTAGAATATTCATCTGCTTTCTCAGCAAACATGCAGTATTCATTTGCAACAGTCAGCAGCTCAAGTACCTGTCTGGAATAAACAGGGTCATTCTGGGGATTTTCCATGATAAATATTTTAGAGTTGCAAAATTAGGCTATTATGACAACTTATTGCTGCATTATAATGATTTTACATCTGCCTTTGATTGTCTGAAATTAAAACAACAGCAAAATGTAAATCAAGGGGAAAATTTCATATATTTACAAAAATTGATGTTATGGAGAAGCTTGATTTTAAGAAGAAGCTTGTAATGGTTTGCAAAAGTATAAAAACCGAGACCGAAACAAATCTTCTGGCTGCAATTGCTGATGCTCAGCAAAGTGCAAATGAATATGGGCAGCCCAAAGACAGATATGATTCATACAGGGCGCAATTACTCACCCGGAGAGATATGCTGGCACAACAACTTGAACGTGTGCAGAATGAAATTGGTCTGCTCGACAGGATTGATCTGACCCGGGTATGTGAATTCGGCGGATTCGGTTCTATCGTAATTACACCTGTTCAAAAGGTCTTTATTTCCATTGGAATCGGTAAAATTGATATGGATGGCGTAGGTGATTATTACGCCATTTCTGCCAGTGTTCCTTTTGCACAGGCAGTGAAGGAAAAAAAAGCCGGAGATACAGTTGTGTTTAATGGTAAGAAATTGGAAATTCTTGATGTTTATTAACCGGTAATCAAGGCTGATTGGGAGAAGATTAAGCGTTGATAAATTACTCTATCTATACTCTATTATGTTCGGAGCATTGATTCTCAATAGTTCCAGTCCTGCTGATTGCTGGTCAGTTATACTAAAAATTACATGCCTGTTGTTGTTGTCCGGAACCGGAAAAAATGTAAATCCAAACTGAAAGGTAGAGAAAACCAGGTGTTCATTTCTGACTTTAATTCCTATGCCAAATGCCGGTAAAGCCTGCTGTTTGAATAAATGCACGGGTTTGTCTGATATCATTACTATTTCGCTGAATCCATAAAATGCACACCTGAATCCCAGCAGATAAATCGGCGTAAATAACACAGCTTCAGCTTTGATATTCAATCTGGAGTGTCCGGTATGTTCATAGTTCGAAAAGGTTTTTGAGAACCTTTCCGGTGTTATTTCCAGGGTTTGCAGTCCAGTTCTGCTGATTCCCTGTGTATAGAATGCAGTGCCGTATATCCTTATTCTATTTGATCCGTACTTGTAAAGCCTTGAAATCAACGCCAGATTGGTATTGAATGTTCCGTTCGTGAAATTATTGTTGTTCCAGTATCCGCCAATGCCGGCTGAAGAAAAGATATGAGCTCCGTGGCTGATGTTCACCCCACTGGCAATTTTCAGGCCTGAATAAATTCCTTTTACTCTGTCTGAATTTTCTGTTCCGAAGGTTGTTTCAATTTGATAACCTACCGGAATGTCTTCTGTGCGTCCAAAGCCAGTGATCATGTTTCGCCTGACGAATCCACTTTTTATTATACCTATGCTGAGCAGTTTTCTCTCTAAATTATAATGATCGGGGAAAACAGTGTCAGGTTGTGGATTTAAGGATTTATATTGTAAGCTGCTGATTCGTGAAGTTATGTATGCCTGTGTACGTAGCGGTGTTTTTCCGGCAAACCGGTTTATAACAGGTGCATATCCGATCCAAACATCATATAACATATACGGGAAATCATGTTTTATTTGTTCCGGGTCAGAGAGTTGGTTTTTCCATAGGTTTTCAACTCTGGCACCACCGGCAAATCTGGTTTCGGGTGTAAGGAATGTTTTTGTAATTTCCAGCCCCAGTCCGCGTGATTCAGGGCCAACTTTCCAATAGGCTCTGCTGTCGATAAATGTACCTGAAATGTTGCGAAATGTGTATCCGCCGTTGGTCAAAAAGAATGTAGGTTTCTTTTTGGAATTAAATTCCATCGATTGCTCTATCTGATTTCCCAATCCCCATAGGTTTCTGTTGTAAAACCGGGCGCGGCTTCTGGTGAGTTTGTCTATCGATAAATCAATGCCTGCAGGATATACGTCTTTTATAACCAATATGAGATCTACACTTTTCTGGTCTGGAGATTCTTTCATATAAAATTGCACATCTTCAAAGATGCTCAGTTCACGCAGTACTTTTTCATTGTCGGCAATGGCGCGTGGATTGAGCAATTCACCTTCTTCAATAAGCAGGTATTTTTTTATGACAGCGTTACTTGAATTGATGTGGGTTTTGTTAAGTAAGTTTTCTAATCTGGTTCTTGATATCAGTAAAGTGTCATGCACCGATGTGCCGAAAATGTCGAGCTTTTTGATTTGTATTGTCCTGATAATTTTGCCTTGGTGCTCTGTAAAAAGCAGTTGATCTTCGATTTCAGGTGTGTCAGAAATTTCTTTTCGTGGAGGTGCTTTAAAAACAAGTGGATAAAGTTTCTTCAGTATTCTGTTATCTTGCTTTCTGGAGTTCAGATTATCATAAAACCTTTCTGATTCGTCAAAGCTCTTTTTTCTATGCTCAAATGTCAGGCTGTCATTGTTGTTTCCAATGTTGTTTCTGTTTCTTTTGCGTTCAATGCCAGCCTTTGTGCTGTCTTTGCATGTTACCTGAGCTTTAAGCTGATGGTTTATTCCGGTTAATAAAAGTATGCCAATCAGCAGCACAGCAATACGTCCGGCAAATTTTTGCAGGTATATAGGCCTGATTTCAGAAATATTCCGGTGAACTTCTTCCTGCATTTTCCTGCTGTTGCTGTTATTGCAAAGATACGGCTTTGCAGGTTCTTACGCGAATTCAGCGGAAGGACTCTTTTTGGAGTAGAATCTCCGGAAGAGTCTCTATATAGTCGAAGGGAGTGATATTATTTTTTATCTACCCCCAACTCTTCCTGAACTATTACGCCGCACAGTCAGGCAGGCGAAGCCAAAGTTAAAATGGAGTAAGAGGGGTTAATAAATGTAATGCCTGCAAATGGTTATTTAACAACGAATTGGCGTTAAATCAAAAAGGTCTGTTCTTCAAGAACAGACCTTTTTGCAACACTATGAAAACAAAGATTATACTCTTTTTTCTTTAATTCTGGCTTTTTTGCCTTTAAGGGCGCGAAGATAGAAAATGCGTGCCCTGCGAACTACACCTCGTTTATTTACTTCGATTTTATCGATAAAAGGAGATGCGATCGGGAAAATTCTTTCAACACCAGTATTTCCTGAAATCTTACGAACTGTGAAGGTTTCGGAGACTCCTTGTCCGTTACGTTGCAGAACAACGCCCTGGAATAGCTGAATCCTTTCCTTGTCACCTTCTTTGATTTTATAGTGTACGGTAATGGTGTCGCCGGCTTTGAAGCTTGGTAACTCTTTCATCTCCACGAAATTATCCTCTACAAACTTCATCAATGCGTTCTTGCTCATTATCTTAGGTATTTAATTGTGGCGTTTTCCAAAAATGAGTGCAAATGTACGGTATTTTTTTTTAAATAAACAAGCCCGATTGTAAATTTAATTTTAAGATTTTTCCGGAGTAGCTGAATCAAATAAATTTATCGGCATAAAACTATGTCAGGTATTGCGAATCTGTTACATTTGCGCAAATTAATATTCATTCAATCCGGTTATGATAACCTTTATTTTATCCATTACTGCACTTATTGTCGGGTATATACTCTATGGGTCTTTTGTGGAGCGGATTTTTGGTGTTGACCCGAATCGTGAAACTCCGGCAACTACCCTTCGCGATAATGTGGATTTTATTCCCATGGGGTGGGGGCGTATATTCCTCATACAATTTCTGAATATTGCGGGGCTCGGTCCTATTTTCGGTGCAATTGCCGGAGCTTTGTGGGGACCGGTTGCCTTTTTCTGGATTGTTTTCGGAAACATTTTTGCCGGGGCTGTTCATGATTATTTTTCAGGTATGCTTTCCATCAGAAATAATGGCAACAGTATTCCTGAAATTGTCGGAAAGTTTCTTGGAAAAGGGTTCAAGCAGTTTATGCGGGTATTTACAGTTTTGCTGATGGTGCTCGTGGGTGCGGTTTTTGTTGTAGGCCCTGCCGGGATTTTGAACAGCATTGCGGGAATGGGTATTACTTTCTGGGCTTCTTTGATTTTTATTTATTACATCCTTGCAACTTTGCTTCCTGTGGATAAACTCATTGGAAAGGTGTATCCGGTTTTCGGATTTTCATTGATTTTTATGGCTTTCGGAATTCTTGGAGGACTCATTTTCGGTGGTTTTACCATTCCTGAAGCGTTCCCTGATGGATTGGTAAATATGCATTCTGATCCCGATAAATTCCCGGTTTTTCCGCTATTATTTATTACCGTTGCCTGCGGGGCCATCTCCGGATTTCATTCCACACAATCGCCTTTGATGGCAAGATGCATTACCAACGAAAAGCTGGGTCGAAGGGTTTTTTACGGTGCAATGGTTGCCGAAGGTATAGTTGCACTTATCTGGGCTGCTGCCGGAATGGCTTTTTTTGGAGGAGTAGGTCAGTTGAACGAAATAATGGCAGAGCATAAAGGAAATGCTGCCTGGGTGGTGAATGAAATTTCAAATTCTCTTTTGGGGAAAATTGGCGGTTTGCTGGCTTTGCTCGGTGTGGTTGCAGCCCCGATTACTTCAGGTGATACCGCATTCAGAAGTGCCCGGCTTATCGTTGCTGACTTTCTGAGATTTAAACAAGGTCCTCTTAAAAACCGGATTATTATAACTATTCCCCTTTTTATTGCAGGATTTGCCATTACTCAGATTGATTTTGAAGTGATCTGGAGATACATGGCCTGGGCAAATCAAACCCTTGCGACTATCGTACTTTGGGCAATTACAATTTATTTACTAAGAACGCATAAACTGTATATCATAACATTGATTCCATCTGTTTTTATGACGGCTGTGGTTTTAACTTACATTATGGTTGCTCCCGAAGGAATGAGTTTGCCTGTTAATACAGGCTATATAGCCGGTGGGGCAGGTACAGTTGTTGTTACGCTGCTCTTTATTGTATTTGCCTTTCGTCGCGAAGAAGCGCCGAAATAATGCTTAGGATTGGCTTAGATTTTGTCTTCCAGCAGGTCAGGTCTCCGGGTTTGGGTGCGCTCAAGCGATTGATTGTAATTCCAGTTGATGATCTCTTTTTCATTTCCTGAAAGCAATACATCGGGCACTTTCCATCCGTTATATTCCGCAGGGCGCGTGTAAACCGGCGGACTTAGCAAACCATCCTGAAAAGAATCAGAAAGGGCAGAAGTCTCGTCACTCAAAACTCCCGGAATCAAACGGATAATGCTATCAGCCAACACTGCAGCAGCCAATTCACCTCCTGAAAGTACGTAATCGCCGATAGATATTTCCCTGGTAATAAAATGTTGCCTGATCCTTTCATCAATGCCTTTGTAATGTCCGCAAAGCATAATAATATTTTGCTTCAGGCTGAGTTGATTGGCAATTCCCTGATTCAGAACTTCTCCGTCGGGAGTCAGGAAAATTACTTCATCATATTCCCTTTCCTGTTTGAGGTGATTAATGCAATCTGCTATCGGCTGAATCATCATTACCATACCTGCGTTTCCGCCATAAACATAATCATCAACATTTTTATGTTTGTTTTTGGCAAAATCCCTGATGTTGTGAATGTGGATTTCAGCCAGACCTTTGTTCACCGCTCTTTTGATAATGGATTCGGTAAAAGGTCCCTGAAACATTTCAGGAAAAATGGTAAGAATGTCTATGCGCATTACAATTATTTTCTGCAAAAGTACGATAATCCCGGAATGTTGATGGAAGCTGGCAAATATGAATATCAGGATTTGAGTATACTAAAGATGCATCATACAAAAACCATTTAAAATCAAGTCAAGTGCTGACTAGAAACTTTGCCACGCTTTCGGATTTATTATCTTTTCACTTTTCACTTTTATCTTTTTACTTTTATCTTTTATCTTTTATCTTTTATCTTTTATCTTTTTCCTTTTTACTTTTATCTTTTCAATAAAAAACTGTAGGTTTGACAAGCCTAAATCTAATTTCTTGAACGCAAAATCTATTTCCGGATTCATATTAAAAGCTGACTGGTTTTCTCCGGCTTTGCTGCTGATGATAGTGCTGGCAAAGTTCTTCCCGACACCCGGACTGGTTGAGGGTGTTTTTTCGTTGAAGTCGTTTGCTGGTTATGGTATTTCTGTAATATTTTTTCTTTATGGGCTCAGGCTGAGTTTGTCGCAGATGTTAAGCTGTGTCAACAACTGGCGTTTGCATCTTTTGGTTCAGGCAACTACTTTTATTGTTTTTCCACTGATTGTGCTGATGTTCAGAGGGCTGTTCTCTGATACGCTTTATTATTCATTGTGGCTGGGTGTATTTTATCTTGCGGCTTTGCCTTCCACAGTTTCATCGGCCGTGGTTATGGTTTCACTGGCTGGTGGAAATGTAACCGGTGCCATTTTTAATGCTACTTTTTCCAGTATTGCCGGAATCCTGATAACGCCTCTCTGGATGGGACTTTTTCTTGCTACTGCCGGTTCGGGAATGGATATGACTCCTGTGTTTACCCGATTGGGCTACCAGATTTTACTGCCTCTGTTTGCCGGTATTTTTCTGCACAGATGGTTTGGTAAATATGCGATAGAATACCGCAATTTTACCCGTTACTTTGATCAGATGGTTATTCTTGCCGTTGTTTACACCTCGTTTTGTGTTTCGTTTAACGAAGGGCTTTTTTCTGGTTTTACACTGATGGTTATAATTACGCTGATTGTAGTTTTACTGCTATTGTTCATTATTGTTAATGTGCTGATAAATCTGAGCGCAAAAGCATTGAAGTTGCCTCAGCCGGATTTGGTTGCAGCTTTGTTTTGTGGTTCAACCAAATCGCTGATGCACGGAAGTGTGATGGCGGGCGTTTTATTTGCAGGAATGGCCAGCGGAGGTATTATGTTGTTGCCCGTGCTTTTGTATCATGCCATGCAATTGACCATTACGGGTTTTATGGCTCAGCGTTTTCAGCGAAGGTCAGGCTGATCAAACGGCATAACATTGATTGTAATTGCCTCTTGATATGATTGTTTCAGGCATATTAATCAATCCCATTGTCCATCCGATTGCTTCAGGCATGTTGATAAATACACCAATTTCAGGGCTTTGCAGTATAATGTGCGATATTTCTTTGTCCGTTCCATTTTCAGTCTGCATTACAAAAGCAACCCGCTGAACCCCGATGTGTTTCATTTGTGGAAGTAAAAATTGTATTATCCAGGTTTTGATTTTTCTCTTGAACATCAATGAATCATGGGGAGCTGCAATAATCAGGTTTTGAACGCCAGCCCTTTCGGCTTCAGCAATATAAGAATGAAGTAGAATTAGAAAATCTGCGGTTGAGTTTAAACTCCCAGGCGAAACCTTTTTGATCAGTAATTTAAAATTACTGAAATAACCCTGATCAAATATGTCTGGTAGTTTTCCTGTCATTGATTTTAGGATTTCGAGTTGGGATGTAAATATAGTAAAATATTATTGCAATAGCAAGTAAAATATCATATTCTGATAAAATAATTAAATGCCTGAAAATAAGTGTTATGCAAAATTTATTTCTAAGTAGTGTAAAATATAATTACTTAATGGTGTATCTGCATTAAAAGAAAAACGTCTGATTATCCGGGAAACAATCCACAAACAATTTTTCACGGACAAATTGCTTCTTTAAATCCGCATTGATTTAATGAAGTGCAAACGGATTTCAGCACAGGCGATGTGAAATCCGAATTATCAGAAAGCCAGGGTTTGACTATGTTAAGGATGTATTCTTCAGAAACCACGTAAATTCAAGTCAAGCGCTTACTACCCATGAATCAACGTCAAACCTGCGGATTTTTATATTTTTACTTTTATCTTTTTACTTTTTACTTTTATCTTTTATCTTTTATCTTTTATCTTTTATCTTTTATCTTTTATCTTCAAACCGCCATCCTCACCAGTATCTTTCCGATATTCTCCGATGCTTTCATTCGAATCAGCGCTTCGGGAATTTCATCCAGCGAAATGGTCTGCGCAAGGGAATGGAGGTGCTCCGATTTGAGCTTATCTGCAATCAATTTCCAGATTTCCAATCTCCGGCTCATCGGGGTATCAGCAGAAGCGATTCCCACCAACCTAACTCCACGGATTATAAACGGAAATACAGGCACTTCAAGCTTGTCTGAAGCCAGCATTCCGCAATTGGCCACCAGACCGCGCTCTGCAGTTGAAAGCAATACTGTTGCCAGGGTATTTCCTCCGACTGTATCGAGTGCTGCTATCCATCGCGCAGGAAGCAATCCTTTGCCCGATTTGTCGTCAATTGCTTCTCTGCCTGTAATTTCTGATGCGCCGATTTGTCTGAGGATGGTTTCTGCTTCCGGTTTTCCGGATGAGGCCAATACATTGTAACCTGCAGTCGCAAGCATTGCAACGGCCATTGATCCAACAGCTCCGCTTGCGCCGGTTACCAAAATTTTTCCATCTTCCGGACGAATACCATGTTTCATTATTTCAAATATCGCACTTGCTGCTGTAAAGCCAGAAGTTCCGATGATCATACATTCCTCAAGGCTTAATCCTTCGGGCTTTTTCACAACCCATCCGGCAGGCACTCTGATATATTCTGCAAATCCACCACTGGTATTCATGCCCAGGTCATAACCTGTAACAATAACTTCATCACCAGGCTGAAACTGCTGATTTGCCGATTCAACTACAATTCCTGCAGCATCAATTCCTGGTGTATGCGGAAACCGGCGGGTTATTCCTTTGTGCCCGCTCGCCGATAGCGCATCTTTATAGTTAATTCCTGAAAATAATACCCTGATCAGAACGTCATGCGTTATCAGATCGCTGATATTCCGGGTTTGAACATTCACGGAAAAACTCCCGTTTTTTTCTTCAGTTACTACTATAGCCCTGAATTTCTGATCGTTTGCTTGCTGGGTTGAGTTCATTGGTCAATGCTTTGATATACAACTATCTGCATGTGTTTTTGTTTGGCATTTTCTTGTCCGGGGTATGTTTAAATGCATACATTTGTCCCGGATTCAGGCATGCAAAGATGGGCACAAATTCAGTATTTAAAGCCATTTGTTGTATGATTTCTGTTCCTGAAATTTTAAATAATTGTTAACCGTTAAAACACAATGAAATGGCGTTGCGAATTATTTCAGCAGAAGAGGCAGCAGACTTTATTAAGAATGATGATGTAATCGGATTCAGCGGGTTTACGCCGGCAGGATCGGTAAAATCAATTCCGGTGGCAATCGGTCAGAAAGCCAGAGCAGAACATGCTGCAGGCAGACCTTTTAAAGTTGGTGTTATTACAGGAGCATCTACTGGTGATTCACTTGATGGATCTCTGGCCAGAGCCGATGCAGTCAAGTTTCGTACACCATATCAGTCCAATCCCGATCTTCGCAATCTGATTAATGCCGGTAAAGCCGATTATTTTGATTCTCACCTTTCGGTTGTCGGACAAAATATCAGGTACGGCTTTCTTGGAAAAATCAACTGGGGAATTATTGAAGCCTGCGATGTGACTGAGCAAGGTGAAATTGTGCTGACCACCGGGGTTGGGATTTCTCCGACCATTTGCAAATATGCCGACAGACTGATCATAGAATTAAATTCCTTTCATCCGCGAGCCCTACGTGGAATGCATGATATAATAATTGTTGCCGATCCTCCAAACCGTCGTGAAATTCCGATCTACAAGCCTTCAGATAGGGCAGGGGTGGAAGTGGTAAAAGTTGATCCTTCAAAAATTGCAGGAATAGTTCTTACAAACCTGCCTGATGAAGTTGGTGGATTCTCTGATACCGATGCTGTTACCGATCAGATTGGTCAGAATGTTGCTGAATTTCTTTCCACCGAATTGAAAAACGGCCGGATTCCTTCCTCATTTTTACCTTTACAATCGGGTGTTGGGAATATTGCCAATGCTGTAATGTCGGCCCTGGGCGCCCATAAAGGTATTCCTGATTTTGAAATGTACACCGAAGTAATTCAGGACAGCGTTATCGACCTGATGGAAAAAGGCAGGGTGAAGTTTGCCAGCGGTTGTTCGCTCACCGTTTCGCCAGAAAAGCTTCAGCATATATATGATACGCTGAAATTCTTTCACAATAAAATCGTTCTGCGGCCACAGGAAATTTCCAACAGTCCGGAAGTTGCGCGCCGTATCGGTATTATCTCCATCAATACTGCCCTGGAAGCTGATCTTTTTGGTAATGTAAACAGTACCAATGTAATGGGTCGGAAAATGATGAACGGCATTGGTGGCTCCGGCGATTTTACCCGAAATGCGTATATTTCCATATTTACGTGTCCATCTGTTGCTAAGGGCGGTAAAATCAGTGCTTTTGTGCCCATGGTTTCGCATACCGATCACAGCGAACATTCTGTGCAGGTAGTTATTACCGAACGTGGTGTAGCCGATCTCAGATCAAAATCGCCAAAAGCCAAAATGGAGGCCATCATCGAGAATTGTGTTCATCCTGATTACAAGGCTGCTTTGCGCGATTATGCACATCTGGCCGGCGATACACATACTCCTTGTACACTGGCTGCTGCATTTGGGATGCACCTTGAATTTGAAAAATCCGGCGATATGAGGAATGTGAATTGGGGCGATTGTTTTACAAAACGGTAGCGTTCTGTTCTTCGGAGTGACATGAGTGTTAGACTAGCCACTTCGACTCCGCTCAGTGTGACATTGGTGTTGTAGTAGCGTTATTACGCTTTAATAAATTCATTATCAATTGAATACGAAGTCATCCTGAGCGGAGTCGAAGGATCAGACGAATAATCTGTCATTGGTAGCGGAGTCGAAGGACAAAACGACTGACTTTGTTTCTTTTTAATGGCATCACATACAAATTCCCCGTTGCTTACTCCAGCGGGGATTTTTTTCAGCAGTAGTATTTTGTAATCTTTACTTTTGTAAAATGAAAGCTATACTATTGACGTTTTTCTGCCTTTTGTTAATGGTTTTAACCGAAGCTCAGGTGCTGAATATCGAGCGTGAACGCATCAGAACCGACACTACAGGCTGGTCTGGCACCGGAAAGGCTTCGGTTAACCTGATCAGTAATACCCGAAAATTCCTGGAAACAGGTTTAAATCTGCACTTTCAGTACAAAACGGAGCGTAGTCTTTATCTTGCATTGTCAGATTATGAGGTTATAAAATCAGAAGAAAATGATTTTTCCAATAAAGGCATGCAGCATTTCAGGTACAATTACAAACTTGGCAAAGTACACACGTTTGAAGCTTTTACCCAGGCACAGTTTAATAAAGTGCTTAATCTGAATTTCCGTGGGCTTGCCGGCGCTGGCTTACGTTCCAAGATATTGGGATATGATAATTTTCGCTTATACACAGGCGTGGCTTATATGCTTGAATATGAGGAATCTAAGATTAATGAATTGAAGGAATACAACAACCGCTTCAGTTCTTATCTATCCCTGACCTTTAAGATAAGTGACAACCTTACCATTATAAACACAACCTATTATCAGCCCCGGATTGATTATTTAAAGGATTATAGGTTATCCAATAATCTGGATGTGATTTTCAGAATTTCAAAACGACTGTCATATGTTCTGAAATTCGAGCATATCACAGATAACCAGCCATTGCCCGAAATGCCTCGGGTAACTTACAATCTGAAGAATACGTTGTTGTTTGATTTTGGGAAGTGATATTGCGCAACGGCATTTATTATTATGATGAAATTCAGGAAAGCAGGATTAAGTTACTCAAATTAGACGAAGGAGGAAGAAAAGCCATTGATTGAAGTATCATCATGAAATATGCGAAACCGGTCTCAAAAATGAAACTAAAGCAAATTTGAACCCTTTAAGAATATTAGAGGAGTTCTCAACAAATTGCTTTGCCGAATAGTTAATATCAATGTCATCTCCAACAGAAATATGTGGAAGGCCATAATAATTCACAATCTATTTTGCCCAAGGGTGAGTCAAAATGGTTACAGTATGCCCACTTTTTTGTAGTTCAATCCCGAGAGCAATATATGGTTGAATATCTCCCCGGGAACCAATTGTTGGTAATGCAATTTTCATGGTATACTTTCTGGTTTGTTCTCATTCATCTGTCAGAAAGAATTTTTATTGCTTCAGTAATGGAAGGTACAAAGTTGATATGTCTACCTTTATTACTTTCAAAAATAAAATCATTTAGGCTTTTGCTTGTATATTTGGAGAAATCACCAACAATAGCCAGGCGAACACGATAAGTGGAAAACTTTTGAAGTATTTCACCAGCAATTCCGCTTTTTAAGTTAAAAAAATCAGGAGTTATGTTTTTCTCATGCAATATAATTTTATCAAAACCTTGATAGTAGAGGTTTCCTAATAAGTCAAGTCCGTCTTCAATTTTATTTATGATCTTGACTTCCGATATCACTTCGGCTATTTTTGTGTCGTTTATATTGTGAGTTTTAATCTCCATTTTTTTTATATCTGTTGATTCATGCAGAAGCCTCCTTTTCACTGTCCTCTATCATGTATCTAAGCGAAACCCAGGGTAACAGATCCTTGCTTCAAATATAACAACATTTTAAATATCCAAGTCATTAAAATCAGAACAGGTTATGCTTCTTTCAAACACCATTCAAACGCCATTTAACCCAGGTTTACGTTTTTATTTCGTTTATAATACATCCCTGCTATTTCTGTAGATCCTTTTTAAGATAAATCATATCAACAAGTTGAATATCGCCCTCGAATATAGGGTGGTCGTAATTATCTGTAAAAAAATTCTTTACCCGATATGACATTTCAAATCCACAACTTTCATAAAAAGACAAGATTGGCGGTGTTTCGCCAGTCCCGACCAGCATTGTTTTGAAGTTGTTTTTGTAGAAATCAACAATAAAATTTATCAATGCTCTGCCGTAGTCTTTACCTTGATATTTCTCGTATGTCGCTATGTTTTTCAACTCGCAGGTTTCGCTATTTACCGGCACTACAACGCAAACACTTTTCAAATCATCATCATATAAAGCAAACAAGTCTCCACCCGGCAAATACTTGTCAATCATATTTTCCTGCTCGTCTGCCAGCAACAATAAGTCAAGGAACTGTTTCTTATTTTCGGTAATTTTTTCTATTTTCACGATATTTCTGTTGTTTGGTAGTTTGTCGGGGTTTTATTTTCCGTTGTATCGTCCCGAATTACAGTTAAATGTCAAGGCTAAGCGCAAGCAGGCAGTTTTGAAAACATCTCTTTCCGGCAGCACAATTTTCAATAAATGTACAATGTTTTTCGTAGCAACCATGCGCCCGATAGCGTTTAGCCTTTGTGTGTTTGTAGGTGCTCTGTATTTACTCTGTCATTCCGAATTGGTCAATCGTTTGTTTTCCATTCTTTGGGAGTGTGAAACTTAATTCTTTCCATGCAGTTCCTTCAATACCTGTTAAGGTAATTCCGCTTTTTGTCTTGGTAATTGTGAATAAGTAATCCGCAAGTTTGGAATCTTTAATAGAAGAAACCTTGTCTAATTGCGTCATTCCATATTCGTCTATTGCTTGTGGTTTGTCGTTGGCAAGACTGAAGCTTAAATCAACCCAAGCACTCCCTTTAAGACCTTGCATTTTAAGTCCGTTATCGGTCTTTTCAATTGTAATTTTAAATTCTTTCAAGTCTGTAGAACTTTGTTCCTGTGCTATTAATCCATAATTTAATGTCAATAGGAATAAGGCAATTAATGATGTCGTTAAGAGCCTTTTGAATTTCGATTTTGTTTTCATTTTTTTCATTTTAAAAGTTAAACCTTATATTTTTTACACTTAAACACAACGAGTAAATACACGCATCACTGCGCTTATATCTGACTTGTCTTCTCTCCGGAAGCCAAAGCTATAAATCAATTCCTCGCTTCAAATATAACAACTTTTTAAATATCTGTACCAGCTGTTTTTATTTCCATTGCCAATTCAAGTCAATGTTATAATTGATGCCCAAATCAGAAATAATTTTAGTTGATAATTCATTCGTGTTTACAATTCTGTCTTTTGGCAGAATCAATGATTCGCCAGAGGAGAATTTCAGAAATATATAATCCTGGATTTCATTTATTTCTGCTATCTCCTTAATTCTCAGTCTGCTTTCTCCTATGTAATCAATTGCTATTATATACTCTCCTTCAAACTCCAGAGTAACCAACTTGCCAAATCTGTTTTTATAGTTTTCGTCAATGTATTTCTCAAAATGCCGGATGTATCTATTTTTCATATAGTAAGGATAAATCAGATACCATGCGATTCCAACACCAAAAAAAATAAGGGCAGGAATCAAATCTGCGAATACAAAAAGCAGAACTCCTAAAACGAAGTAAACAATTGGCAATAAAAGTCTTGATTTTTTTCTACTCTTTATTATACTTGCCGATTTAGATGCAGCATAAAGCTGGTACTTTAAAAAATCAACCTTTTCTAATGTGTATTCTATTTTCATATTGGTTTTGTTTTTTCAAACTTAAACGGCTTATAATGGCTGACGCTATTGCAAATGTGGCAAATAAATTATTGCTTAACTGTCTGCCGATGCAAATGTATGTAAACATTTCAAATGTTTCAACGAACACGCAAACCCGCATCTGCGATAGCGTTTGTACGGTGGTTTATTATTTTTTTGCCATTGATCTATTTGATGTTATTTGTACTAAAATCACAACTACAAGAATTATTATACCGAAAAATCCAAACCCTATTACACCTGGAGATAGGCCTGACAATCCTTTCATTTGTTGTCCTTTCAGTGAGATAACAAGTCCTAAAATAGTCATAAAAACTTCGAGTATTATAAAACTAGTTGAAATTATAAAGTATTTTAAAATTTTTTTCTGGTTCAATATTCTCCTCCCGAATTCGACTTGCAAAGTAATAGGAATGATAAGAAGCAATATAGGCAGGAATAGTATTAAGAAAAACGACATGGCATTCTTGTTTTAGAGTTAAACTGTGGAGTTTTCACAAATTACCGCCAGCATTTGACAATATGGCCAGTAAGGGATTGCGGGTGATTTCCTATCAAGGTACACGAAACTTTGAAGCGGGCTACGAACCTTCGCATACCGCTGAAACCCTTATTGGCTATATTGTGTGTTGGCTGCTGGCCTTTATTTACCATTGTTTTTCAATTCTCTTTAATGTGTCATTTTCAAATATAAGAATCACTCTTTCTAATCCAATCGAATCTTTTGTAAAATCCATCATGTCATAGAATCTATGTGATTTCAAATTTTCTCTAATC
>WSXX01000060.1 GCA_009773515.1 Bacteroidota bacterium | reverse complement strand
CAATCCTTCGGGTTCAAATATCACTCTTGAATTAACAACTCAAATGATGATATTAAGTAAGTAAAAACGGTCAACGCTAATCAGGCATTTACAACATCCGACCTCGGACATCCGACCTCTGACCTCCGGCCTCTGACCTCCGAAATCCGAACCGGAGCGAAGCGGAGTTCACCGAAGGTAAATCCGAAATCCGAAATCCGACATCCCACATCCCACATCCCACTATCTCACCCAGGGCTTGCCATTCGGAAGTACTACTTTGCCGGCAAGGTCATTGATGATAATTGCGGCCATCATATACCATGCTCCGAGGGCGCAGAATATAAGTTCAAAACCGGCAACCACATTAAAAACCGGGTTTCCGAAATGACCCAATATCAGCAGCACAAACCCGATTACCAAAAGACCAAAAGTAATGGCCATTGCCTTGTGAACCCTCAGCGAAGCAACAAACATAATGCTGCTGTAGAGTGCCCATGCCAGCAGGTAATATCCCACATCGGTGCGGCTGGATGCGTAAATTTCAAAGTGGTTCAGCATCCAGATAATGCCGAGTCCGATCCAGAAACTGCCAAAAGCAACAAAAGCGCTGTAGCCAAAGTTATTTCCCAGTTTCTGTTCCTGAAAGCCTGCAATCATCTGTGCCAGACCTCCGAAAATAAATCCCATTGCCACAACAGGCCCCATTCCAAGGAAGCCGATGTTGTGAAACTGTAATAAAAGTGTTGTTAATCCAAAGCCTGCAAGGCCTACTACTGCAGGGTTTCCTGTCTTTTTTTCCATAGTTCAGCGAGTGTTTTTTAGAGCGTGCAAAGGTATTACTATTCATGCCATTCCATAGCGGGGGCATAAAAGTTATTTTCGGGTTTGGATTTTTCTGCGTTCCTCCCTGGCAGACGTCAATAGGAGAAAGAAAGGAAATCGGACGATTGGCTGCACTTTCTCATCTAAAAAGCAAGAATCCTTCACAACAGAAACACATGAACACTTTAATTCTTACTTTTGCAAAAACAAATTACTACCCGTATGGATTTGAAAGAAATAATGGCCATTGCCGGTAAGCCGGGACTCTACAAAATGGTTGCACAAGCCAAAAACGGACTTATCGTTGAATCTGTCATCGATCAGAAACGTTTGCAGGCGTTCTCGCACGACAAAATCAGCTCGCTTGAGGAGATCAGCATCTTTACTGAAAATGGTGATAAACCGCTCAGAGAAATTCTTGCCGGTTTTCACGAAAAACTTGAAGGTAAAGCTGCTCCAGAATTTAAAAATGAAAACGAAAAGCTTAAAACTTTCTTTGCTGAAATGCTGCCCGATTACGATAAAGAACGGGTGTATGTTTCTCATATGCAGAAGATTGTGAGTTGGTACAATTTGCTGATGGAACATAATCTGCTCGATTTCAGTCAGCAAGCCGAAGAGCCCGCCGCTGATGAAAAAGCAACAGATGAGCCACAAGTTGAATCTACTGAGCCAGAAGCTAAACCCGAATAAGATTTTTAGTCCGTAGCAATTACGGACTTTTTTATAATTTAGTTTTTAAAGTCGCAGTAAATCCGGCCAGCGTAATATTCCGGAAATCAAATCCTGAAAAGCAGGGTTAAATTAAAGAAAAACGTTTTGTTCTGAAATTGAACTATGAAAAAGCAAATACTTGATCTCAGGGTTTTGAGCAACGCAAAGCTGAACCACAACCACAATGTGCTTGAGTTGGGTTGTGATACACCGCTTCCGGCAATGGTTCCCGGTCAGTTCGCCGAGGTGCGGGTTGATGGTTCGCCATCCACTTACCTGCGCAGGCCTTTCTCCATTCATCGGGTTGACAAAGGGGCCAATACCATGCACCTGCTCGTAAAATCGGTGGGCGACGGAACCCGGAATATCGCGTCTTTGACCAAAGGCAGTCTGCTGAATGTAATGTTTCCTTTGGGAAATGGATTCACACTGACCCAAAATGAGGAAGTGCTTCTGGTGGGCGGAGGTTGCGGAGTTGCGCCGCTATACTTTCTGGCCGATCAGCTTTTCAGGAAAGGAAACAAAGTATCGGTGCTTATCGGAGGTCGCTCAGCCGGCGATATTCTGCTCGCAGAAGCATACCGCAGCTTCGGAAATGTTTACATCTCCACCGAAGATGGAACGCTTGGCGAAAAAGGAATGGTTACTGCACATTCGGTGCTGAAGCAATCTGCTTTCCCTTTCAGGATGATTTATTGCTGTGGCCCTGACGGAATGATGAAAGCTGTGGCTCATATTGCTGAAGCCAAAGGGGTGGAATGTGAAGTTTCACTTGAAAATACAATGGCCTGCGGCATTGGCGCCTGCTTGTGTTGTGTGGTTGAAACCCACAAAGGCAATCAGTGTGTTTGTACCGAAGGTCCGGTTTTTAATTCAAAAAAGCTCAAAGGCTGGACTGCTGAAACTGAAATTGGCTGCTCACTCGATAAGTAAAAAACTGATTAATTGCATCTCAATCAAGATCATAAAATGGCGAATCTGGAAGTCAACATACACAAGCTAAAGCTGAAAAACCCTGTGCTTACTGCATCCGGAACCTTTGGATACGGAGAAGAGTTTGATGATTTTATCGATGTCAGTTCATTGGGCGGCATTATTGTAAAAGCCACAACTTCAAAGCACCGTGAAGGAAATGCATATCCTCGCATGGCCGAAACAGCCATGGGAATGCTGAATGCCGTAGGACTTCAGAACAAAGGTGTTGACTATTTTGTGGAGCATATTTACCCTAAATTGCTAAAGTACAACAATTGTGTGATTGCAAATGTGTCGGATTCTACCGTGGAGGGTTATGTTGAAGTCGCTGAAAAGCTGAATAAACTTGATCATATTCACGCCATTGAGTTGAATATTTCATGCCCGAATGTAAAGGAAGGCGGAATGGCTTTCGGAACCAGTTGCCCGTCAGCAATAGCTGTAACCCGTGCTGTGCGGGAAGTTTACGACAAAACCCTGATCGTAAAACTTTCTCCGAACGTAACCAGTATTTCTGAAATTGCGTTGGCTGTGGAAGGAGCCGGCGCTGATGCCATATCACTGATCAATACCCTTTTGGGGATGGCCATCGATGCTGAAAAGCGCAGACCTGTGCTTTCAACCGTTACCGGCGGATTGTCCGGCCCGGCCATAAAACCCGTAGCATTGCGCATGGTTTGGCAGGTATCCAAAGTGGTAAAAATTCCCTTGATAGGAATTGGCGGTATAACCACAGCAGCCGATGCCATTGAGTTTATGCTGGCCGGTGCATCAGCCATTCAGGTAGGAACTGCAAATTTTATTGATCCTCATGCCACTGTGAAAATCATGGCAGGGATTGAGGATTATCTCAACCGCCACGGTATTTCTGATGTGAAAGAATTGACCGGGGGATTGATGCTGTAAAGTACTTATTAGCTAAAGTATTATACTAATTTACTCCGCTCAGGAGGACATCGTATAGGCCTGATAACGTGTGTAATAAAGAGAATCATTGCTGACCTAACACGAATGTCACACTGAGCGGAGTCGAAGTGCTTCAGTCGCTTAAGGACCTTAATAACACCATCAACTCCGCTTTATGCTCAAAAGATTTTGAGTGAAAACTCAACCTGCTTTATTCAGTAATCGATTTGGCCAAAGGAGCAACTTCGCTGGCGATCTGCCTGTTGTATTCAAATGCAAGTGACTGGTAATTAACAGCGTCAACAATGGTACCGATCAGGCAGAGTCCGGCAGTAAAGAAGTAAAGAATACCCATTCCGATCTGATTTACAAGAAATCTGTGGATTCCGGCGAATCCTAGAAATCCTACCAGGCAAGTGAGCAGAATCATCTGTGGATCTCTGCGACGTGTGCGGTAAATCATTGCAAAGGTTTGCGCCTGTTTGTCGCTGAAATCCTTAATGAGCATCTGAACGTGGTTCAGTTCCATTCCCTGCAACTCGGGCAGGTGTAAAAGTACATTGGCCATGATTTTTTTGTTTTAGTGTGTGTTAATAATAAATTACTTGTTTTCTGAAAATTTGAACAATCCTCCATGTCAGTATAACTACTGCAAACATACCCAGCGGATGAGCCATAAATGAGGCTTCGAAATTACCCCGTGCAAGGTATGAAACCGAATGTCCCAAACCACAACCCGGACAAAAATCAAGTCCGGCCGCGGAAAACGGGCAAAGGCTTGCATGAGTGTTTGACGGAGACATAACAGCCATCAGGATTAATCCTGCTATCCAGATGAAAGCTTCCAGCTTTGCCCTGAAATATTGCCATGTATGTCGCAATCTTTTTTTCATTGATCGGTGAATTGAAATACAAATGTAGGGAAAGCTAGTCCCTTTGTAAAATATTTTATAATGGAAGTGGTTTTCGGAGGGGTGGAATGTGGTAATTGTGGGGTGAATGGGGAAATGATGGTTGCGATGGTTGCTCAGTTATCCTGAAAAGTATTTGTCCCCTCTGACTTTCATCTACCCCCTCTGACTCCCCCTGCTGCTTCGACTCCGCTCAGCATGACAAAGGGGGAGAACCGTTCCACCAACATTTTTAACTATAATAAGGCTCTTTAATATTTGTAGCATGAATTTTAAGACTTTTTTCTTGCCTAAACCGGCGATTTACTTTTGCGAAAATTTGATGATGCAAAGTTGCACATTTCACTTAAAGAAGCAGTTACGACATAGTAGGATGCGCCCCCTCCCTGTTTTGTAGGGAGGGTTGGGGTGGGTAAAAAAAGAAAAGAAGGAGTTAATTATAAACACAATTACTATTTTTGCAGCAATGGAAAATTCCTTACCTCAACCACCCGACTGGCAGGCCAGAACCCGCCTTCTTACCGGTGATGCCAAACTTGAGAAATTAAGAAATGCTCATGTGCTTGTTGCCGGATTGGGCGGTGTTGGCGCTTATGCAGCGGAACAACTGGTCAGGGCCGGCGTTGGTAGCCTGACTCTGGTAGATGGCGATGTTGTAAATGCAACCAACCGCAACCGGCAGCTGCCCGCACTGATCAGCACAAATGGCAAACCAAAAACCGAAATAATGGCTGGCCGTTTGCTCGATATCAATCCCGATCTTAAACTGATCACCATTCAGGAATACATCAAGGATCAACGCATGATCGACATTCTGGAAACAGGTTATGATTATGTGGTAGATGCCATTGATACACTCTCGCCTAAAGTTTACCTGATTTACCATACCATAAGGCTGGGTATGCCACTGATCAGCTCAATGGGTGCCGGTGGAAAGCTTGATCCCAATCAGGTCAGAATTACAGATATTTCGAAAACAAATAACTGCAAACTGGCTTATTATATCCGTAAGAACCTGCACAAGAAAGGGATATGGGAAGGGTTTAAAGCGGTTTACTCCCCTGAAGAGGTTTCGCGGACTTCAATAATTCTTTCGGAAGGGGAGTTCAACAAGAAATCAACCGTTGGAACCATTTCATATATGCCCGCCATTTTCGGTTGTTTCTGCGCTGCCGGGGTCTTGCAGGATTTGATGGGGGAGGAGCAGGAATAAAAAAAACCGTAACTGGTAAAGTTACGGTTCTGGCATTCACAATCCCTCCTCATGCTTATCCCGATTCAGGTATGTTTTCCCGGCTCCCCATAAAGCTCCTGCTGCCATAAGAATGAATATGCCGTTTCCGATGGGAGCGTTGCCACCACTTGGAGGTTGGTTGCCGGAAACGCCATGACCATTTGGTGGTGGCGGGGGAGGGCCCTGGGCAATAAGTGATAAACTTAGTGCCATTACTAAGCCCGGAACGAGTAAGTATCTGGAGATTTTTCGTATTTTCTTCATGATTTCTGATTGTTTGCGTTGAAAATTAATGCCTTACCATTGGTTACTGGCTGATAACTATTTTACGGTTGACTACTTTGCCGTTGTTTACCACACTTACCAGATAAACGCCCTTGCTTAAATTACCGGCAGGCAATGTTATCTGACCGCCGTTGCTTTTGCTGCTGAGCATCAACTGACCAGTCAGGTTGTACACAGTAATATCCAGTTTGCTGCTTTCCGGTGCGTTGATGACTATGTTTTTGTCAACAGTATAGATTTTTATATCTGCATCCGGGTCAATATCGCCAATGCCTACACTTCCGAATTTTAAGATGAAACGGTTTGCATTTTCGCCTGGTGAAGCACTGAAGGTGTACACCGGATTTTGCGAAATATTCCGGGTTGTGTTTTCAGTTTTGTCTTCAAGTAATACCTGTGTTCCCTGCAATTGTTCAAGATTTGCAGTAAGGGTATAAGTGCCTTCAATGGCAGCTTCAAAATATACCGGAATTGTCATATCGCCGGACAGTTCAGGCAGTCCGTTAATGGCCAGCTCGTTGTTGTCGGAGCCTATGGTGTATATTTTAGGTACCTCGCTGCTGTAACTTTTGAGTTTATACGCATCATACTCACCATCAAAAGCTGTAGTTGCCTGATTGTTGAAGTGAATAAAGGTTTCGTCTTTTTTGCCGTTTGTTGAAACAGTCAGCGACATACTTCCAGGTACTGATTGTCCCGATTTATAATAAGTGTCTTTTCCACTGTGTGAGCGGGCATCATCTGATATAGAAACGGTTTTTGTGCCGGTTGATTTTGCGTGAACCATAAAGCCCTGCATAGGTGGAATAAATTGTGTTCCGTTACCTAAGTAGCCACTGCCAGCATCTGGCAACGCCAGATAGTAACCGTAATTTTCTTCATCGTTATTATAGTAATATAGAGCATTATCCATTCCGTCTCCCAAGATTAGCAGATTCCAATCGAGTGCAGATGGGAAAGGATTGCCAAGCAGATTCCATCCTTCACCCCTGACCGCTGTATTTGTGCAACTTTTTACCAAAGGTGAGGAAGCCGGGATGCTGTTTAACTCACCGGTAAAGGTTTTAACAACATCCGTTGGATAGGCAATCAGATAGCCTTTCCCAACCACAAAATTATCTTCAAACATATTGTTCCAGCTGCCATCATCAGCTTTTGTATTGATCCACATATTTTCAGGTTCACTGAAAGCATAAAAATCATGGGCATAGGTAGGTGTGGCGGTTACAAACTCTGTTCGTATGGGCTGACTAACAACAGGGGAGGAAATAAAATGGAACATATAGTCATTTATATCGTCGTATCTTGCAATAAAACGCTCCACGGTTGCCAATACACCGGTATTGTGATGAATAAGCGAAGCAGTTGCAGTGGCTGATGATTCTAGAAGGAGACCATCTGTACCCGCATTATTTGTTATGCTTGAGCTGACGGTAAGGCTTGCCTCAGGATTTAAAGTAAGTGAAGCTCCGCTATTAATTGTCAGCGAATTGATTACAACACTGCTTGAAATTGCCGGATTGTTTGGGGTTATAGGAATTATAACATTGCTTCCGCTGTGGGGTATGCCACAGGTCCAGTTGGTTTGCGTATTCCAATGCGCATTTGTATTGCCATTCCACTGGGTATTGTCACTGGGGCCGACAAAGCCGTTGATGTAGTAGGTGGATTGGGGGCTGTCGTTGAGGGTTGGGTAGTTTGCGCTGGAGGGACCCTGATAGTCGCATGAACTTCCATCGTCAATCCAGCTTAGGTTGGTAGTGCCGCCATTGTATGTGAAATTCAGGGTAAAGAGTGTAGTATTATCAGGGTATGTTACACCATTATTCAGTGTTGTAAATCCCCCGATAATAATTGTACCACCTGGTAGTGGATTAATAAATATTCCCGGAAAGCCAGAAGTATTATTGCCGGATAGGTAGGTCAGCACTGCAGGGTCATAGTTCAGTGTAAGAGATATTCCCCCGATTGTATTAAAGGAATTTACTTTTACCGGAACACTGATGTTTGTTCCCGGACATGAATAAATTGAAGATGCAATGGTTGTGGGTGCAAAATCCTGAAAAGTAACTGATCCCGGGAAATAGTAGGATGATAAAGGACTGTCGTTTAAAGGCGCATAATTCTGGTCATAATAGTTACATCTGATCTCGTCGGATGACCATGTGATTGCAGAAGTCCCTGCAGAAACTTTTGAAACGGTGATATTAAAAATTGCATAATTATTTGGCACAGAAATGTTTGGAAATATGTACCATTGCAAATACAAAACACCAGGGGTAGAGTTGTTGTAATCTAACCCCCAAATGGCTCCTTCTGATGGAGAAAGTAAGGAACCCGGTGTTACTGAAGTGATTTGTATTATGGCAGGGTCGTAAAAAAATTCAAGATTACAACTGGTAATGTTATTAAAATTAGTAACTGTTATTGGTAAAACCACAGTTGAGCCAGTTGACACAACGCTACCAGCTGTAGTAATCGGCGCATTTTGTGCCAATAAGCCTGACATTGCTGCAGCCAATAAAAACAAGAGGATAAGGGAATTTTTTTTCATGGTATAAGTGTTTTGGTTTTTTTTGTTGAAGATGGTTTTGATTTATATAAATTAATGATATCGTACCAGTTTCATGGTCTGCATCATTAAATTGTTTTCAGTTTTAATAATGGTTTTAAGCAGGAAAATACCTGGTAATATATCAGGTGTATTGATCCTGATAAATAAGTGTTCACCTCTGCTTGACATGAAGTCTTGTGACCAGATCATTCTCCCGCTTATGTCAGAAATTATAAGCGAAACATCAGCAAATCCAATAAAGCGTGCTGACAACTCAAAATAATCATTGAAAGGATTGGGATAAATCAGGAAGTTAAATTCTGAAAGATATCTGTTCACTCCAACCGGCAAAAGCACAGTAAGCAACGCTTCACCATCAGTAATAAATTCAGGAGGACAAGCTCCCTCTACAATACATCTGTATTGCTTCCCATCTAGTGATATCGGGGGATTTGCAATCGTCAGTGAATCGGTAAAAACACCTGAGTACAAACTATCCTCGGATAGGTCGTTCCAGAAGCCATTGTATTCTTGCCACTGGTAGGTAAGTCCCTCGCCTGTGGCAGTAAGTGTAAAAATTGCTTCACCCTGGCCGGCATAAACAGCAGGTGGACTAAGGGGCTGCGCCAGCAATTGAGGAGATGAAAATAATGTAACAGGTAAAGGCACGGAATTTTGCCCGGATCCGCATATATTTGATCCGGAAACAATGACCACTCCGCTTATCGAAGCAGGCCCGAAGTTCACTTCAATGGCATTGGTATTTATTCCGGAAACAATGTTTGAGCCATAAGGCAGAGACCAGTTGTAGTTGTTTGCCCCTGCAATGGGTTGCACAGAATATAAATAAATTCCCTGCTCCCTGCAGACTTCCTGTGGCCCATTTACATATCCAGCCGCCGCAGGTGGTAATGTTGATGATATTGTAAGGCTTGAAACACCACCGCTCCCGAATTCGTTGGTTCCATAAACTGATATCTCACCTGAAACGGGAGAACTTTCAAAATCAACCAGAATAGAATGGGTATTCTGTCCTGAGGTTATAACAGCATTCTCAGGGACACTCCAGACATACCCGGTGGCATATTCGATAACCGGGACTGAGTAATTGACTGATGTTGCCCCTGTACAAACTAAAACCGGGCCGGAAACCGGACCAGCACCTGCGGGTAAAGCATTTTCGGAAACACTTCCGTTTAAATAAAACAATTCCTGCGGAGAGTCATTCAACAGCGGGTAAACAGGCTGCGAACCAGAATAATGGCATGATAGCCCGTTATCTACCCAGTTAAGTTCTGTAAAGCCACCCTGGTAGCTGAAATTTAATGTAAACAAACCAGCATTGTCCTGAAGCGTTATTGAAGTGTCTCCGCTAGGAACCATTCCAGAAGCCTGAATGATGCCTGACTCACTGCCATCAACAAGAAGACCCGGGAATTCAGCATTGTTGTTAAAAGATAAATAGGTCAGCACCGAAGGGTCATACTGGAGATTCAGCGAAAGAGCGCCAATCAGCTGAAAATTACTTACCGTAACCGGAATATTCAGCGTAGCTCCGGCGAGAGCAGAAATTGAGGGAATATTTGTGACTGGTGCATCAGGGGATTGAAAAACAAGATTGCCATCCAAGTAGTAATCCTCAGTTGGGCTATCGTTCAGAATTTCAAAGTTACCATCAGAATAATTGCAGGAAAAGCCATCGTCGACCCACTGAAGATACGATGAGCCGTTTCCTGCTTTTGTAGTATGCAGGTTGAAGATAACAGAACTATCCGGCAAATTAATTCCACTTGAAGTGAACCAACCGAGAAGAACAACACCGGGCGTTGATAAATTGGTACTGATCATACCTCCCATATCCGGGCCGATGGTAACAGATGTTACTGTAGCTATTGCAGGATCGTAGATTAGCTTAAGGCTACATGAACTAATGTCATTGAAGTTCATTGCATAAACAGGAACAGTTACTTCTGTTTCCAGAGATACTATTGTTCCTGCAATGCTTACAGGCGCATTTTGAGCACAAATATCCATTGGTTGGCAGCAGATAAGAATGCACACTATGCTGAGGAGCGTTTTCATTGTTTTGGCATATTTACCAGTTATTTCGTTTAATCCGGATTCCATGCTTTTACTGAAAAGAAAGTAAGAGAACGGGGAGTTTCTCCCCGTTCTCTGATTAAACTTATTGTCTGCGTATAACCTTTATGGTTCTGGAGATTACATCACGCTTGTTGTGAAGTCTGATTGAAGCAGTGTAAACTCCGACATTGAATCTGCTCAGATCAGCCGTAAAGGTGTGATCCCCTGCGCTCTGCCATTCGTCAAGCAGAATTGCAGTTGTACTGCCTAACATGTTGGCAAGTTCCAAAACTACTCTGCCTTCTTTTGGCAATGAGTATTTAAAGGTTACCTGGTCAACATATGGGTTGGGATAGCTTTCAAGCATAAGTATACTGTTAAAAGGAACATCTGAAACACCCGTGGTGAGGCCTCCGATTTCATCAACGAAAAGCAGTGCATTTACAATGGTATTATAGTTGCCATCAGCCAATTCATTAAGTGGATCGGAAGTCAGGCTAAGGCGAATGGTTTCGCCCTGGGCCATGGTTCCAATGGTTCTGAGTTTGAGTGTAAGCATTACATCACCTGTATTCAAAGACATCGGGAACAGTGAATGCCAGCCAATTCTGAGTACATTATCCATAATGGCATAATCCACAGGACTATCCGGATCAGTTCCAAGATAAATTCCGGTTACCTCAAGTTTATCAGTCGGTAAGTCGATAATTAATGAAATCGCACCAACTTCCATATTGATTCCCGCAGTAAGAGGTAATTCAAATTCAACGCCTGGATCAACAAGGGTGGTTCCGCCAATAGAAAGGGTCAGACTCTCATTCATTGATTTAGCGCTGTTTGGGGTGAAAGTACGGTTAAAGTCGCCGGTTACCAGGGCATAGAAATTTTGAGTTATCGAGATACTATCCGGATGAACGGTCAGCGTCAGAACATTTGGTAAAGGGTTCTGTATGCTGGTCGTATCGTTCGTCTTCCAGAATGTCCAGTTTGTTGCAAACGCTGGATTACCATTGGTGAGGAAGTACTGTAGTATTCTACCAGCATCGTTTGGTAACAAATTATTATTCTTTACAACATCTCCTGCAAAGAATCTTACCTTTTCAATGTTGTAAGGGCTAACACCCCACGCATTTACCTGTGCAGCATCTCCAGAATTAATACCTCCTTTGGGCTTAGTGGTTGAGAGGATCACATTATAGGTGCCAGGACATACATTCGTAAATGAATATACTCCACTTGCATTGGTAGTTGCTGACTGAACAAAATTGGAACCCAGATACAGGTTTACAATTACATTGTTCATTACAGTATTGGCTGTATTGTAGTATGTAACTGTTCCTGAGACAGGAATAGCGGCGGGCTGGTTTACTTCCAGAGACCCGGTAGCTGAACTACAGCCATTGGCGTCTGTAAAACTCCAATCATAGGTGCCAGCTATAATTCCTGCAAAGACACCGGTACTATTTGGTGTTTCACTACCAAAGTAGAATGTAAACGGAGCAGTTCCAACCGAAGGAGTTATTGTAACTGTTCCTGTTGAGCCGTTGCATGGGATTGGAGTTGTCACGGAATCAGCGGCCACCGGTGTCGGATTTACCGTAATGGTGTACAATACAACCGTATTACCTGCACAGCCCGAAGGAGCCGTTGGTGTAACAGAAATAATAGCTGAAACAGGA
>WSXX01000027.1 GCA_009773515.1 Bacteroidota bacterium | reverse complement strand
AGAAGCAAGATAATTAAGCAAATCCAAAATGCCAATCTCCATTTATTTCTTATCATCTGCAATAATTATATAATCAAATCCAATCAGACTGCGATAAAAACACAATTCGACTTTTTGTCCTAAAGCTGTCTTATACCAAAAATTGCGACTACAAATCAATCTTTGTGATTTACCTTTTATTGTAAAAATCAAAGAATTTATTTCAGGACTTCGAGAACGATATTCCTTTCTATATTTATCAGTTAATTCAAAACTATCACATTTATCAAGCGTTGAAATACTTTGGTTAATCAATGAACCAATTAGTATAAAAATTCCAAAAAGACCAATAGAAATAAACATTTTAGGAATCCAAAAACTTTTCTCAATCTCTCTGTTTACCGCAATAACTTTCTTTAGTCTATTTGTAATATAAATTCCTAAGAGAAGTCCAATTCCACCAAAAATAAATACAAAAATATAAGGATTATTATAGTTCTCAATACGATTTATTCCAATCGCTCCTGTAATCAATCCAACAATTACAACTATTGATAAAGCAAGTCCTATCAATACGGGCTTCTGATTATTAGTTTTCTTAATTTTTGTCATACCATAATTTGGTGTCGTAGCGGTTTCTCAGGCTTGCAGCCAACGAATGAATAAACGCAAAACTGCGCACATTCCCAACTTGTGTCCGCATCAAATATAACAACTTTTCAAATATCCAAATCAACCGTTATTCCTTTATTTCACGCAAAGCTTTGTGGATTTTAGAATATCTTACGGATTACAATCTTTCGCGGATTACAAATTCCAGCAATTCCAGCACTGAAGAGAATGCATAGTATTCATCCCAGGCGGTAAAGTCAAGAATCTGATATTTTTTTTCTGCACCGTTGTAAACATATACCTCTTCATCGCTTCTTCCGAAAAGCACACATTCCGGCAATCGCTCTGCTATATTCCATTGCGCATTCTGAACGAATAAATCCAGATATTCCTGTACTTCCTCAGATTGAAAAGAAAATAAATACACCCCGTTGAAGTAAAAGCCGTTACAGATCTGAAAAAGTTCAGAAAGTTCAGCTGTCCAGGCATGTCCTTTCTTTATCAGCAATTCAGCGGAGTTTTTAATAATAAGCTGATCGCATGGAGAGTAAACTTCGGCATACTCATTTTCTTTTAATGATCCGATCAGCGTTGATAATGGTGAGCTCATTTATTTTCGGGTGTTTAATTTGACTGGTGATGGAAGGTAAAGGTATTTATTATGTTAATTAAATGTGTCAACCGCATTATCAGTAAAGCAAATTTTTTCGAAATACATTCTCACATTCAATAAGTCGCTCTTTTGTCTCCCGATTGTGCTTCGTTCCTGTAGCTTTCAGAACCACCTGCCTTACTAATAAGTGGGGTTCGGACTCAGTAATGTCAAACTTATTGATGTTTCGGAGGTTTATTATTTACAACTTGCCTGACATTGCACTTAATAACTATTTTTGCAATTGCACTCAAAACTGTCTATGAAAGAAGAATCTCTCAGATTGCCGGATACTTTTCATGCTCCTGCAGAAAAAGCTTCAGAAGAAATTGTAAATTCTGAATTTCATCAGCTTTCGTCAGATTTGTATTTTCAAATGTTTACTGAAGCTATGCCTGATATTGCCGCTGTGGTAAATCCGCAACGTCAGGTCGTTTATGCCAACAGATCGTTACTTGAATTAATCGGCGAAACAGATATTGAGTCGGTAATCGGTATGCGCACAGGTGAGTTGTTAAACTGTGTGAATCTGAACTCTGAAACCCATGGTTGTGGCACTACCAAGGCCTGCAGATATTGTGGAGTGGTTAATTCAATTCTTGAAACTCAGAAATCCGGAAAATCATCTGTTCATGAGTGTCGCATAACTTCAGCCGAAATAAATGAAGGTCAGTCTTTTGATGTTGAAGTTAAAGCAAGCCCGATTCCGGTAGGAGATCAGGTTTTTATCATTTTGTCGATAAAAGATATCAGCGATAAAAAAAGGAGGCAGGTTCTTGAGAAGTTGTTTTTTCATGATATCCTGAATACAGCGGCCGGGCTCAATGGCATTATATCAGTTATTGAAGATCAGAAAAGCGAAGAAGAAACCAAAGCCATCATCAACTTTGCCAAGAAAACCGGGTGCGAACTGGTTGATGAGATTGTAGCTCAGCAGGTTCTTATTTCAGCCGAAAACAGCGATCTGGAGCTTAACATTGTGCGCTGCAATTCATTACAGATACTGCAGGATGTATCAGCTTATCTGAGTTATCATGAGGTTGCATCAGAAAAAAAGATTTTTATCGATCCGTTTTCACATATGTCACAATTCGAATCAGACCCACTTATATTAAAACGGGTATTGATTAATGCGGTAAAAAATGCGCTGGAAGCCAGTGATGAAGGTGCTGTTGTAAGAATTGGTACAAAAATAGTGAACAGGCATGTAAACTTTTGGATCAATAACCTTGGAGTGATCCCTGAATATGTTCAGAGTCAGTTATTTCAACGTTCGTTTTCAACAAAGGGCGTAAACCGGGGAATTGGAACATATTCAATAAAACTGCTCACAACCCGGTATTTAAAAGGAAATGTATCTTTTAAGTCAGAACTGGAAGAAGGGACCACATTTTTTATCAATATTCCTCATTCTCTCAAATAAAACTACCCATTCTTCTTAACAAATTTATTTACCAATTCAATCAGTAGCGAAGATTTGATTGGTTTAGGGATGTAGTCATCACACCCTGCTTTCAGAAATACATCACGATCTCCGGGTATTGCAAATGCGGTGGTTGCGATGATGGGTATCAGAGGTTTAAAAAGTTTTATTTCGCGGGTAGCTTCAACACCATTTTTAACGGGCATTTTAATATCCATAAGTATCAGGTCAATATCATCGTAGATGCGTGCATACTCAACAGCTTCATAACCATTGTTGGCTCTTAAAATATCAAATCCTGCTTTGCTCAGCAGTTTTTCAATGTATCTGTAATTCGAATCTTCATCTTCGGCAACCAATATCTTGATGCCGTTATGATTGATATAGTCACTATGGTGTGTGATCTCTTCCATTTTCGTAATCTCCCAATATTAAGAAACATGCATCCGGAAATAACCCGCAAACATGTAGTTTAGTTCAATTATTTTAAATAAAACCTTAAAATTGTTTTTATAGGTTTGACTATTTAAAATATCCCCTGTTAAAACAGCACCAAAAGCCTGTTTTATTCCGCATTTCGTGGCTTTATCTTACCACTCTTTACCTGACCAATATACAATATTTTTTCTTTCAGTTGAACGAAGCCCTGAAATTTATCATTGCAACCCTATATTATTGATTTTCAGGTGATACATAATGTAATTCAGTCTGCTTGCTTTGATTTTCAGCCGAATTTCGACTGCATTGGTGTCCTGGTTTTATATTGGATGTTATTTTTTCTTGATGAATTGATGCCGCCCGGGTTCATGATTTTAAATATATACATGATCTTATTCTATTTGTGAATAATAAGTTTCCCGGAGAAAGTACCGATAGAAGTGTACAATTTTACAAAGTAAAGGCCATTGTTCAGTTGCCCTGTGTTAACGCCTTTTGTGAGGCAATCAGCATTTATTGTCTGATAAACCATTACTCCGTCTGTCCTGTAAATTTCAAGTTGCCTGAATGTATAGCTGAGGTTACCCGGAAGTTCAATTGAAAATATATCTTTGGTCGGATTGGGGAAGATTCTGATTTTGTCTTTTGAAAAATTATGAGATTCAATATTTCCTATAAAGGCAACGCAGGTATCGCTGTTAAGGAGTGTAAAATCACTAACTGTGTAAATTTTGTTTTGTTGAAATCCAACAGATGAACTTTGCATTATAATATCCATGAAAACCGGTGAATAGTTCTCATGGTGATTCAAATTGTTATAAATGCAACTTCCTCCGGTGCCTGTGCTGTCAGTCCTGTAAGCTCCGATTTGAGGAAAGTAACCCGGAATTGTTTTTACTCCATACACAGGTCCGTTTCCTAACAGCATAAACCCACCCTCACTTGCATGCATAGCTTCAACAAGTTCCATAAAAACCATTTGACTCCAAACCATCTCCCCAAAACTGTTGATTTTTATAAAAGAGCTGAACCCAAAGGAAGGCGAAGCAAGCAAAAATCCGCCATCATTGCTTTTTATCAGATTCCCATATTTATTGATATGCATATTATTATTGTATTGAAAGTACCTATTCGACCAGACCGGATTAAAATCAAAATCTAATTTAATTGCACTTACTTCATTATTAAGCAACGAAAAAAGAACAACTCCATCTTCAACAACTGTAATATCAATGGCTGAAGTTGTAATCATGAGTGAATCATTCATTACTTTAGAGGTAATAACATTTCCATTTTCATCTGTAGTTACCAAAAGCAGTTGCGATTTGTATGGGTTGTATGACCTTGATTCTCCGCACATCATAAGGTTACCATCGGGAAGTTCTGCAACTGAGTATACATAATCAATGTGTGAAATGGCATTGAATGTTCTTGCCCAGATCAGATTTCCTTCTGATGATGTTTTTGCCAGCAATGCTTCGCTTTGATAAGGATTACCGTAATTCTCAATTGAAGCGGAAATCAGATAACCTCCATCGGTTGATTTTCTGAGGCAGATATTCTTCGGAAAATATGAAACAGCTATATTGCGGGTCCAGATGGTGTCCCCTTGATAGTTCAATTTTACGAGACCCAAAGATGAATTTTCGGATTGATAATAAGAGCCGGCTGCAACAACGGAAGAGTCCTGTTCACAGATTACATCTTCAAAAGTGATATTGTCAAAAGCTTTGGCCCATTCCATATTTCCGGAAGGGTCGATTTTCATCACATGTCCTTGTGAGTTGTAAATTACACCGGTAATTATAAAACCTCCATCAGGAGAAGTGGCTCCACCATATGTGTGAAGACCATAGCTCATGTCATAATAAACTTTGTTAAGGGCTGATTGCTGAGCTGAAGCTCCGATTGAAATACCAAAAAGGCATAGGCAGATGAATACTTGAATTGTATGGTTTTTCATCAGATAAATGTTTGGATCATTATAAAAATAGTTCAGGCACAGAAATTAACCTCCGAGAAAAATGATATTCCGGAAGGTGAAACAAATATATTAGAAAATATAATATATAAAGGTGTAAAAAGCAATTTCTTAATCATTGTTGTCCGGGCAAAGTTTCGAATATTATTACAAATGATTGATATTGACTCTCATAGACAAAAGTTTTAGAGCAATACCTTATTTTACAAAATTTGCCACCAAAACACGAAATCACCAAATTTCACCAATTTAATTCATTCATTTTGTGTAATTTAGAGTTTTGGAGATTTGGTGACAAGGAAATTTTCGATTTTCACCGGACAATAATGTTTCTTAATCAACCATTTTATAAAGCATTTCGATCTCCTGCTGCCAGATCTCTTCGTTCGGAGTTTCCAGAATAATCGGCATATTGTCGAACCGGGCATCATTCATCAGCCTTTTAAAAACATCATTACCCAGAAATCCTTTTCCAATGCTGTCGTGGCGGTCAACATGGCTGCCAAGGGGTTTCATGCTGTCGTTCAGGTGAATGCCGCGGAGGTAATTAAACCCAATTATATCATCAAATTGCCTGAATGTTTCATCATAACCTTCAGGGGTAATAAGATCGTAACCCGAAGTAAAGGTATGGCAGGTGTCAATGCAAACTCCAACGCGGCTTTTATCCTCAACAAGATCAATTATAAACCTGATCTGCTCAAATGTATGACCAAGGTTGCTTCCCTGCCCCGCGGTATTTTCAATAACTGCTGTAACTCCTTTGGTTTTGCTAAGCGTGATGTTGATAGATTCAGCGATAATCTTCAGACTTTCTTCGGGCGAAACAAGCTTAAGGTGGCTTCCGGGATGAAAATTAAGTTGGGTAAGACCAAGCAGCTCACATCTTTGCATTTCATCGAGAAATGCAGCACGCGATTTTGCCAGCTCATCCTTGCCGGGATGTCCAAGATTAATCAGATAGCTGTCATGCGGCAGAATCTGCCAGGGTTCGTAGCCATGTAATGCACAATTGGACTTAAACTTTGCAATGCTATCTTCCGAAAGGGGAGCAGAGAACCACTGACGTTGATTTTTGGTAAATAATGCAAAAGCTTTTGCGCCAATAGCTGCAGCATTAACAGGGGCGTTTTCAACTCCGCCCGAAGCACTTACATGAGCACCGATATATTTCATAGAATTTTTGATTTTGTAATGATTGTTTGCAGACAGTATCTACTTGCTTAGTTAAAACGCCTGAGAAAATTTCTTTAAAACAGAACAACAGGCAAATATACAATATGGTTCAGTGTTTTAATTGATAAAGCAAAAGCCCGCATCGTTTTTATTGACACGGGCTCGCTTCATGATCTTATGAAAAATACTTCGCCTAAAAAATTACAGGCTTTTGTGGCAGAACCACCAGTCATAACCTTCATATTCAGTCAGGCGTTTTTTTGCAGTCTGAATATCCTTTGCAGGTGGAATAATCACGCGGTCGCCAATAAGTTCATTGTTTGGCCAACCTGCAGGAATAGCTACTCTGTTGGCGTCAGAAGTCTGTAAAGCTTTCAGTGCACGTAGAATTTCATCCATATTACGACCAATTTCCTGAGGATAGAATAGTATAATACGAATTATTGATGTTGGATCGATAATGAAAACCGCACGTACAGTATCTGAAGCTTTGCCCGGATGAATCATTCCCATAGCCATTGCAACATTGCCGGTTGAGTCAGCAATAATCGGGAAAGGAATCTGAACATTCAGTTTTTCTTCGATCCACTCATCCCATTTGATGTGTGAAAAAATCTGGTCGATGGAAAGTCCCAGCAGTTCAGTGTTTAATGCCTGAAATTGATCGTAACGTTTTGCAAAAGCCACAAATTCTGTGGTACAAACAGGGGTGAAATCAGCAGGATGGCTGAATAGTACAAGCCATTTGCCTTTATAGTCATTAATAAGGCTTTTTACACCATGCGTTGTTTGCACGGTAAGATCGGGAATCATGTCGCCGATCAGCGGAAAACTTCTTGATTCTGTCATTTTGATAATTATTAATTGTTGGTTAAAGTTTAATGTTGAGTTATTTTCCAAGAAATGCAGAGTACATCCATACCAGTTTTTCTTTTTCACGGATGTAATCACTGGCCATTGCATTGGTGCCTTCGTCGTTAAGATCGGCTGAAAGATTGAGTATATCACGCTCTTTTACAAGTAGTTTGGCAAATGCGTCTAGTACATGCCCCACACAAGCCGGACCGTTTGTTTCATTTTCAAGCGGTTTGATTTCGGCAATTTTCAGGTATCCTGCAAAAGAATGGATAGGTGTGCCGCCAAGGGTAAGAATCCGTTCAGCAATTTCGTCAATCTTGATCTGTAGATCATTATAAAGCTCTTCAAATTTTAAATGTAGTTCAAAGAATTTTTCTCCTTTAATGTTCCAATGGAAACCACGTGCATTCTGATAAAACACCTGATAATTTGCCAGCAGATCATTCAATTTTTCAATCAGTTGTGCTGACATTGCCTCATCGAGACCGATTCTGTTCATTTTTTTCATGGTAATTAATTTTTTGTGATTATTGAGTTGTTTTTCTTTCGCTGAAGTCGCCCATCAGCTGAAGTCGTATATCACTGACCTTAAAGCCATTGATTTGTTTTCGTTCGAAATAGGCGCTAAGCATTTCATCAAGTTCGTTGTCAAAGTAATCTTCCATCCGGTCTGATACTGCACAGTATAAATGGTGATGATGCTCGGTAATGGCGTCGTAGCGCATCACATCAGCATCCGTCTTTACCCTTTTGATCAATCCTTTTTCAACAAAAGTGTCTAAAGTGTTGTAGATGGTAGTAGGGGAGAGACCGGGAATGGTTTTTGAAACCTCTGCAAAAAGCTCTTCAGCAGTTGGATGCATACGAAGCTTGCACAAGGTTTGCATAACAGCCACCCTTTGCGGGGTAATTTTCAACCCGGCTTCATTTAATCTTCTAATAATTCCCTGAGTTATTTCCATTTTCAAATCATTGTTAACTTGAAATTAAAACTTGTTTGTAATAAATACAAATTAAAGACAAAATTGTTCATTTGTCAAGCAAAAAAATGTTAATTCTTTTGTGGAATATTATTAAACCTATTGGTAAGACATTGGTAATTAATGTCGTTTAGTCAAGGCTTCGGATTTGTAGAAAAGTGAATCAAATGTCCTTCGACTCCGCTCAGGATGACTGTCAGTCTGAGTCCCGCAGGTGCGGGAAAGACAATATTCCTTTCCTAAACGACATTGAATTAGAAATCCGAAATCCGAAATTAGAAATTAGAAATTAGAAATTAGAAATTAGAAATTAGAAATTTCTCTACAAGTATCTATGCGCCGCTCTTCTCAGCCTGTCCATTATTGCAATTCCAATACCGGTTTCAGGCACAGGCTCAGCTACAATAAAATCTATATCACTGTCTTCAAGCTGATGTAATTTTGCAAATAAGTTATTCGCCGCTTCATATGGGTTTGCATTTTCAGAAAGGTACTCAATCATTTTAAACTCACCTTCAGGTTTCTTTCCAAATGAAAGAAAAGCTGCATTTTTTGTGTTCAGCTCTTTTGTGTATTCTCCCTGAATATAAAGCGGTTTATTTGGGCTATAGTGAGATTTTATATTTCCCGGGGAAGAAATTATTTCGCTTTTGCGGATTTTTTGTTTCGATTGTGGCAAAACTGTTTCCAGTTCTTCTTTGGTTATGATTCCCTGCCGCAGAATAACAAAACCGTCGGAATGTATGGTAATTACTGTAGATTCTATCCCAACTTTTGTTGGTCCTCCATCTAAAATGCAATCAACAGCCGGAAGTTGCTTTCTCACATGTTCCGCTTTCGTAGGGCTTATCCTTCCGAATTTGTTGGCGCTGGGTGCTGCAACCGGACATCCAGCAAATTTTATCAGATCAAGTGCAATTGAATTATCCGGCATTCTGATTCCAACAGTATTTAATCCGGAAGTTACAATATCGGGAACAATGCTGCTTTTGGGCAGAACAAGCGTCAAAGGTCCGGGCCAGAATTTTTCAGCTAAGCTGTAAATTCTTTCATCCTGGTTTATTGTTAAAGATTTTAAGTCTTCAATATTGGCAATATGAACAATCAGAGGATCAAATGAAGGACGTTCTTTGGCTTCAAAAATTCTGGCAACTGCTTGTGGATTAAGGGCATTTGCACCCAATCCATATACTGTTTCAGTCGGAAACGCAACCAGGCCACCTTGCCTGATAATGTCAGCTGCGCGTTTTATTTCTTGTTCACTAATCATCTGTTGCGATGTCTGCTTTGTTTTTGGCTTTGATTGATTTCTGATATTTCCGTCCTCAGGTTAAAGATCCTCATCTCCATTGTCAAGACTGTCAGGGATGAGCAGCTGTGATTCAGTGTCCAATACTTCCACATCTTTTAACCTTCGCTGTATGGCGCGTGTGCGTTTGCCCATTACTTCATCAATCTGGTTGCTGGCGGTTTGAATATTTTTCTGGGCTTTTTCGAGCATGCCGCCAAAGTTTTCGAACTCTTTCTTTACCGATCCCAAAATTTTCCATACTTCGCTGCTGCGTTTTTGAATGGCCAAAGTTCGGAAGCCCATCTGCAGGCTGTTGAGAATGGCAGCCAGTGTTGTGGGACCTGTCACCACTATCTTATAGGTGCGTTGCAACTCTTCAAGCAGGCTGGCTTTGCGGACAACTTCGGCATAAATGCCCTCAAAAGGAAGAAACATTATGGCGAAATCGGTGGTATAAGGTGGATCTATATACTTTTCGCTGATATCTTTGGCCATTTTCTTAATGGTGGTTTCAAGCATTTTCTGCGAAAGCTCAATAAGCACAGGATCGGCAGTATCGTAAGCATTCTGTAAGTGTTCATAGGCATCACGCGGAAATTTGGCATCCACCGGAAGCCAGACATTGCCGGTAATATCGTCCTTTCCGGGAAGTTTTATGGCAAATTCCACCGAATCGTTGCTGCTCTTTTTTGTGCGCACATTGGCTTCATATTGCTCAGGAGCCAGAACCTGTTCGAGTAACATGGAAAGCTGCACTTCGCCAAAACCGCCCCGCATTTTAACATTGCTGAGCACGCGTTTTAAGCCGCCCACATCCTGTGCCAGCGTTTGCATTTCCCCAAGTCCTTTCTGCACACTTTCAAGCTGTTTGCCAACCAGTTCAAACGATTGTCCAAGACGTTCATTCAATGTTTTCTGGAGTTTTTCATCAACAGTCAGGCGCATTTCTTCAAGTTTCTTCTCGGTACTCTCAACCATCTTTTGCTGCTTTTCTTCAAGCTGACCGAATTTTTCCCTTTGAAGATCGTTGAAAGAAGCAACATTCTTATCGAAAGCAGTCTGAAATTCCTTGATCACCTTTTCAACAGATTCGCGCATTTGTTTGCCTTCAACCTGCGATTGCTGATTGATAGCCGTAAGTTTTTCCTCAACTTTAACCGTTATTTTTTCGAGATTTTCAACCGTTTTTGCTGTCAGGTCTTTTTGCTCGGTTTTTAGTTCATCGAATTTGCCGCGCTGTTCAAATGTAAAATCCTTAAGGCTGCTGACGAGCGTTTCGCGGTTGGTTTTATTGTTGTCGTCAACTTTTGTAATCAGACTATTGATTTTTTCATCAAGAGTACGAACAATTGTCTCCAGCGCTTTTTGGTTTTGCTCGGTGATCAGGCGCAGATTTTCGGTCATTTCACTTTTGAAGCTGTTCAACGAGTTGCTCATTTCAGCACGATTTTCACGGGCTGAACCTGCACTTTCCTCACGGTTTACCCTGAAGTCATCTTTCAGGTTTCCTTCGAGTCGTGTAAGGTTTGCGGATAAAGCATCCACCTTATTGGGAAGTTCTGAATTGTCCGTCTTTTTTGGGCGCAGAATTATGGTTATCAGTATATTGGCTGCAACAAGAATGATCAGGATGATTGTAAGGATGTCCATATAAATTGTGATTTTTCAGGTAATAAAGGTAGGCTTTTGTTTGAGAAAATAAACTATCTGAGCACCTGATACTGCATGCCTTTTTTGTCGAGTTCCATCAGTAAAGTCGGCAATTGTGTAGAATCCTGAAGATTGAAAGTGATGGTCACCTGCACATAACCAACTGGAACACTTGTGGTGGATCGCTCATGTTCAATATCATGAATATTGGCTTTCATTTTTTCCAGGATAGAAATAATGGATTTCAACATACCAGCCTGATCGGGAATCAGCACCTGAATTCGGGCGCGTAAACCCTCGGCCATTACTCCTTTGTCAAGAATCTGTTCCAGAATACTCATATTGATATTTCCGCCACTGATTACGGGCACAACCTTTCGGCCTTTCAGATTTGTTTTTCCGTAAAGCACAGCAGCCATTGCAGCAACGCCGGCGGGTTCGGTTAGGATTTTAGCACGTTGCAGCAAAAGGTAAGCAGTGCGCGCCATTTCAGCATCATTTACAACCAATAATTCATCCACAAGGTCTTTGGTTACCTGAAAAGTAAGATTACCCGGAGATTTAACCGCAATTCCATCGGCAATGGTATGCACTGAATTAAGAATGACTGGCTCTCCTTTTTCAACAGAAACTTTCATTGATTGTGCTCCATCGGCTTCAACTCCGATAATCCGTATTCTCGGATTTAGTTGCTTCAGCGCGATGGCAATACCAGCAATCAGACCTCCGCCTCCAATTGGAACCAGAACATCATCCACATCTCTGAGCTGCTCAAAAATTTCCAGTCCAACGGTGCCTTGTCCGGCGATTATGTAAGGATCGTTGAAAGGATGTACAAAAGTTGCTCCTGATTTCTCGCCAAATTCAGCAGCAGCTTCGAATGCATCGTCAAATGTGTCACCAACCAGAACTACTTCAGCACCATAGGCACGGGTCGCAATTACTTTAAGCGGAGGCGCAAATACGGGCATAAATACCGTGCTTTTAACGCCTAGTTTTGTTGCAGCATAAGCAACTCCCTGCGCATGGTTACCGGCTGACGCAGCCAATACACCTTTGGCAACTTCATCGGGAGTGAGGTTGGCAATTTTATAATAAGCACCTCTTACTTTAAACGAACCAGTGGTTTGAAGGTTTTCGAGTTTCAGATAAACATCAGCGCCCGACATGGCTGAAAATGATTTGCTGCGCTCCAGCGGCGTTTTCTTAATTACCGTGCTGAGTAAAGACTGAGCGTTGATGATATCAGAGAATTGAGGAATGGGACTTTCGTTCACAGTAACCGACATGGGAGTAGTTTTTTATTGTTGCAAAGTTACAACGACTCGCCGATTTGCCAAATTATTCTGCGTTGCGACGGGCTTGTAATAATTAATTGTAAATCCATGTTGTTAAGTTGGGATTTAGAAACTGAAACTCTAATGAAAAAATATTTTCCCGCAGGTGCGGAACTACCTATGAGAGATTGTCTATCGTATTGTCCTTTCCCGGAGGTGCGGGACTCAGGAGGGCATTATTGATTATTGTAAGTTATTGCATTTAAGGTCATTAAACAAAAAACAGTGTTATCGCAATTCCCATGTCACACTGAGCGGAGTCGAAGTGTTTTTGACGTTTATAAGGTTTATTGGAGACTGATTATTCTTTTCAGTCTTTAAAAATATAGCGGCGATAACCGATTTTTTTAGATTCATCATCTTCTTTTACCGTTACATTCTCAATGTAAATTTTCTTAGGCATAATCGAGAATATTTTCTCTTTAATATGCTCCGGAAGAATGTTTCCCTCAACCTTATACTCTCCCAGGTCTTTGCCTTCGGGATGCAATACCACAAGAGTAAATGAAGTAACTGTTTGATTTTCACCTGCACTAACCACTAAGTCCGTACATATTCTAAGCTGTCTGTAAGTAATGGTATCACCTTGCAGATCACATAATGTGATGTTATTGTTTTGATCTTTTAAAGTGCCGGAGTCACTTGCCTGTCCAAATGTAAGAGTTGAAACCAGGGTCAGCAAAAGAATTGCGGTGAAAGTCTTTTTCATATCGCTAATTTTTTAGTTAGGCAAATATAACGGATTTCTGATATGAATATTGTGAAAATACTCAGTCGTGAAAAATGACTGGCTTCTCCGGCTTCTTAGTGAAGTTCAACAGTGTTACTCCATATATAAATCAATCAGTCCTTCAGGAGCTGTGATGTGAAGGGTTCGGTTGATCCGATCAACTTCGGCAATGATTTCATCGCTGATTGGAATTAAAATTTCTTTGCCTTTGTTGCTGATGCGCAACACTGCCTGATGGGGATATTCCATAACCTCTTCAACAATGCCGGCTTCGCCATAGATTGTGTCAATTATGCTGAAACCTTTGATTTCATGGTAGTAAAAACGGTTTCCAGTGAGGGGAGGCAGCATATCCAACGGAAGAAACATCTCGCAGCCGGTAAGCATTGACGCCTGCTCAGGATTGTCAACGTCTTCGAATGTCAGAACTGCGTTATTCTTGTGACGGAGTTCGATATTTTCAATAAAAAATGGAATCAGTTGATTGTTCATGCGAACAAAAACTGATTCCAGATTTATATAATCTTCCGGGTCATCTACATCAAGATATGCAAGAAGGGCGCCTTTGGATGCAAAAAGTTTGAGAATTTTGCCTACGTAAAAGTATCCTTCCATTACCACGGAATTTGCCGGAATTATTCGGCAGTAGGTTCTTTTGTTTCTTCAGCAGCAGGTTCTTCGGTAGCAGGAGCTTCTTCAGCAACAGGAGCTTCTTCGGCAACTTCAGCAACAGGAGCAACTTCAGCAACAGGCGCTTCTTCAACTACAGGAGTTTCTTCAACTACTTCGGCAACGGGTGCTTCTTCAGCAACAGGAGCTTCTTCGGCAACTTCAACCTCTTCGGCAACTTCTTCAGTTTCTCCGGCAGCAGCTTTAGCTTCCTGCAGGCGTTTCTTTGCAATTTCCGCAGCGCGGGCTTCGTTTATCTTAGCCTCTGCTTCAAGACGTTTTTTAGCTTCTGATTTTTCTGCAATCTCAACAGCTCTTTCGGCGCTGGTAAGTTTTGATTCTTTGGCTGCTTTCCATTCGTTGAAACGTACTTCAGCAACTTCTTTGGTGAAAGCGCCTTTAGCAACGCCTTTCATCAGGTGATTGTAATGAAGAACACCTTCGTGTGTAAGAATAGACTTAACAGTAGGAGTGGGGTCAGCCCCCTTGATAAACCAGTCGTAAGCTTTAGCGAAATCCAGATCGATTTCAGCTGGTTTTGCAACAGGATTATACGTGCCAATCTTTTCGATGAATCTTCCATCCCGGGGTGCACGACCGTCCGCAATTACAATGTGATAGAAAGGTCTGCCCTTTTTACCATGACGTTGTAATCTCATTTTTGTTGGCATAAAACTTGAATTTAGTAATTAAAAATTGTGTTTTTTAACAGGGGTGCAAAGTAACGGATATTTTCTGTAAATAAAAAGCCCTGATTGACATTTATTTGTATTTTATCAGAGAGATCGCAAGTCATGCCATGAGTGCTATTACTTTTTACTTTTTACTTTTATCTTTTTACTTTTATCTTGTGTCTTTTTACTTTTCACTTTTATCCTACTTCCTGCTTCTCACTCCCGTTAGCTATCGGGATCACTTTTATCTTTTCACTTTTATCTTTTATCTTCCTACTTCCTACTTTTCACTTAAATCCCCTCATCCTCATCAAACTCAGGCATTGGCTCATCCGGCACAACCTGATTTCTGGCTGGTCCTTTCAGCTCAACACGTGGTTGCAACTGATCAGATTCTTCCTGAGTGATCCACTCTTTTCGCAGCATTTTTGATGAAACCAGTGAATAATAGCCAATCAGGTGTTCGCGTAATTCTCCGTTTTCATCAAATGAATATCTGAACCATTTAGGCTTTGGAACAATGCTGGCAATGTAGATACATTCTGCCAGCGTCAGCTTGGATACATCCTTATTGAAGTAGAATTTTGCAGCTTCATTTACACCGTATACCATTGTACCTGTTTCAATTACATTCAGATACACTTCAAACATTCTGTCTTTGCTCACCATGCGCTGCGATTCAATCAGCCAGGTTATCAGCATTTCTTCAACTTTGCGGGTAATTGTTTTGTTGCGCGTCAGAAATACATTTTTCACCAGTTGCATACTGATAGTGCTTCCGCCGCGCGCAAAACGTTTTTCTTTGATGTTGGTGATAATGCTTTCGCGGATGGCATCAGGTAGAAACCCATTGTGGTGGAAAAATGCTCCGTCTTCCGATGTCATTATCGCACGCTGAAGATGAAGTGGAATCTGATCAAGTCTCCTGAAATTCGGATTCTCCTGGCCAACAATGAAAGTCCGCACAGCCCGTCCTTTTTCATAAGCAGTGTAAACAAAGTCATTGTTGATATATGTAAAGTTTGTTGCACCGTATTGAAGCACTGAAAATCCTTTTGATGTAAGTGCTGCATTAAAAAGGAGGGAATCTGGTATTTCAGTTTCATAGTCGAAATTCAGGGTGAAACCGAGTTTGCCTTTTACTTTTATCCCGGCAAGGTTTGTGAACAATCCGGCAGGCAATGACCCGAAAAAATCAGATGCATCAAAATCAGGTTCATGAATGCGAATACGAAAACGCTCCTTCGGTGAATTGTCATATCGTGCAAAAAGCCGGAATGTTTGCCGGTTGTAAGTGATTGAGGTTGCACTGTCAATTTCGGCCCATGTTTGTCCGAAATTTACACTGAAATCTGAGGCCGCGATGCTGAGATTTACATCCTCAGGAGAGATTCTTACATGGTTTATCACCTGATTCCAGGTTCTTACACTGCCTTTTAATTGAGAGATGCTGTCAGAAAGCTGCTTATAACTCAGATTGATACTCAGGGAGTCAAAAGCGAATAGCAGTCCCCATTTCTCCTGAATGAATGGAAGACGAACTCCCTCATTGTGGATTCCTGAAACTTTTAAGCCAACTGTTCTTTCACCCGAATTGATTATACCACCCACTTTCCAGTGACTTATAAGACTGTCTTCGGTGACCTCTATTCTGCTTATAAACTCATGGTCATCAATCAACAGGTCGTTCATCTTTACTGATAAATGGTATTGGTTGATGTGGGCATCAGCTTCGGCATTTTTAATTCTGATGCTTTCCGGAATGTAGTTAAATGCAAGGCCAAAAAGGCGGTCAATTCGAAGTTTATAATTGGTTTCGGTTGAATCGGTTACAACTTGTATTGTGGAATCCGACTGGTTTTCAAGCAAAAAAAGATAGTTGCTCTCTATGCCTTGACGCCTGAGTGTTATTACCGGATGATCTATTTCAGCATATCCGAACTTTAATTTCATGGTGAGCAGGGCCAAAGGATTGATGCTTATTCTGATGCGGTTTACAGTCATCAAGGTATCTCCTGCCGGAGGGTTTATGCTGATTTTCTGGATGATTATGCTGCTTATTCCTGAGAACCGGGCTTTCTCAAAATCAACAGATACGCCGGTGCTGTTTTCAATAGCAGTGATTCTTGCGTTCAGCAAATGGTTCAATACCCTGTTTCTGCTCAGGAATCCTGCAAAGAGGACAAAAGCGATCACAGAAACAACAATAAATAATACCGTTTTGAAGCGTTTGCTGATGTGCATCTGAAAGTGCATGTTGAGGTGTTAGATTCTGCAAAGATACGCACTGTGACCTAACAAGTCTTCTTTCGACTTGTTAGGTCTTCTTTGAGAGCGTATTTAATTCTAAGACAAGGTGAAAAGGAGAATGGGAGACAAGGAGATAATTTCTAATTTCTAATTTCTAATGTCTAAAGTCTCAACCTCAACCTCAACCTCAACCTCAACCTCAACCTCAAAACTAATTTATCAACATCACAGAATTCCAACCTGACTTTTCAGTAATTTTACCAACCACAAACCAGGTTTCTGCAATTTCATTCATCATTTGCATTGCCATAACATCTTGATTACTAATTTTTTAATATTTCAGGAAACCCGCGAATCCTGATGACTGCGTATTAATATGAATAAATTCACACATCTTCACGTTCACTCGAAATATTCAATTCTTGATGGTGCATCTGAGATCAGTCAGATGTATGAAAAAGCCGTAAAGGACAATATGCCCGCCATTGCATTGACCGATCATGGAAATATGTTTGGTGTATTTAAATTTGTGGCAGAGGCCAATAAATACAATAAAAAAGGTGAGCCACCCATCATCAAACCAATCGTTGGATGTGAGTTTTACCTTGTTGAAGATCGTCATCGCAAGCAGTTTACCCGCGACCTGAAGGATATGCGTTCCCATCAACTCTTGCTTGCAAAAAATCAGGAAGGTTACAACAACCTGATTAAACTTTGCTCGCTTGGTTTTATGGAGGGCTTTTACAGCAAATATCCGCGTATTGATAAGGAATTGATTCTCAGATATCACAAAGGATTAATTGCTACCACCTGTTGCCTCGCTGCGGAGGTGCCAAGGGCCATTCTTCACAAAGGCGAAGAAGAAGGTGAGCGTGTTTTTAAGTGGTGGCTCGATATTTTTGGCGAAGATTATTATGTTGAACTTCAGCGTCATGGAATTCCTGATCAGGATAAAGCTAATGAAGTGCTGATAAAATTTGCCCGGAAATACAATGTAAAAATCATTGCAACTAACGACACACATTATGTTGAAAAGGACTTTTACGAAGCCCACGATATTCTTCTTTGCGTCAACACCGGTGAAAAAAAGAGCACGCCAACCTTAAAAGATTACAACGACGAGGACACATCTACCAAAGGCAAACGATTTGCATTTTACAACGATCAATTCTATTTCAAAACAACAGCCGAAATGTCGGAGCTTTTCTCCGATCTTCCTGAAGCAATTGACAATACCAATGAAATAGCTGAAAAAATTGAAGTGCTCGATCTTCATAAAGACATCATGCTTCCGCATTTTGCTTTACCTCCCGGATACACTGATCAGTTTGAATATCTTCATCATATAACTTTTCAGGGTGCGCGGCAACGTTATGGTGTTATAACATCAGAGATTACCGATCGCATTGATTTTGAGCTCAATGTAATTCGGCAGATGGGATTTACCGGGTATTTTCTCATTGTATCTGACTTTATTAAAGCTGGCCGCGATCTTGGTGTTTTTATCGGTCCCGGACGTGGATCAGCAGCTGGTTCTGTGGTTGCGTATTGCATTGGAATTACAAGTATCGATCCGATAAAGTATAAGCTGCTGTTCGAAAGGTTTCTGAATCCCGATCGTAAGAGTATGCCCGATATCGATACCGATTTCGATGATGAAGGTCGCCAGAAAGTAATTGACTATGTGGTTGAAAAATATGGCCGGAATCAGGTGGCTCAAATCGTTACCTTTGGATCGATGGCTGCCAAAAGCTCGATTAAAGATGTTGCGCGGGTGCTCGATCTTCATCTGAATGATGCGAATTATCTGGCCAAACTCGTTCCGGAAAAACCGGGAATTGAACTCCGTCGGGTGATGCTTGCTCCAATTGAAGGTCCCGGTGGTCTGAAAGAAAAAGAAGGTCTTCAGAACGAAGACCTTGAAGATGTTAAAAAGTTGCGCGAAATTGCCAAAGGAAAAGACCTTCAGGCCGAAGTCCTTCGTGAAGCCATTCGACTTGAAGGCTCTGTAAGAAGCACAGGAATTCACGCAGCAGGCATCATCATTGCGCCATCTGATCTTACCGACATCATTCCTGTTTCAACTTCGAAGGAATCAGAGCTTCTGATCACCCAATTTGAAGGCAAAGAAATTGAAAATGCCGGTGTTATTAAAATGGACTTTCTGGGACTAAAAACCCTGACCATCATCAGAGATTGTCTTCGCCTGATTGAGGAAAACCACGGTGTTAAAGTTGATATTGAAAATGTTCCGCTTGAAGACCCGAAGACTTTCGAACTTTATCAGAAGGGAGAAACCAACGGAACTTTCCAATTTGAGTCCGCAGGAATGCAGAAACACCTCCGCGAACTGAAACCCGATAAGTTTGAGGATCTGATAGCTATGAATGCCCTTTACCGGCCTGGCCCTATGGATTATATTCCCAACTTTATCAACCGTAAGTTTGGCCGCGAAAAAGTGGTTTACGACCTTCCGGAACTTGAGGAATATCTTGAAGAAACCTACGGAATTACCGTTTACCAGGAGCAGGTTATGCTTCTTTCGCAGAAACTCGGTGGCTTTACCAAAGGCGATGCCGATACCTTGCGAAAAGCGATGGGGAAAAAAGACCGCAAAACGCTTGATGAGAAAAAAGGTAAATACATGGAAGGTTGTAAAACCAACAACCTCGATCTGAAAGCCTGCGAAAAAGTATGGACCGACTGGGAAGCCTTTGCAGCATACGCGTTTAATAAGTCACATTCAACCTGTTATGCTTATGTAGCTTTTCAGACAGCATATCTGAAAGCACATTACCCGGCCGAATATATGGCTGCGGTTTTGACCCACAACCTGAGCGATATCAAAAAGATAACCTTCTTTATTGATGAAACCCGTCGTATGGGAATTCCGGTTCTGGGGCCGGATGTGAATGAGTCGGGTTATAACTTTGCCGTGAATAAAAGCGGACAGATTCGCTTTGGTATGGGCGCCGTGAAAGGTGTTGGCGAAAATGCGGTAGTTGCAATGATGGAAGAACGTGCAGCCAATGGCCCGTTTAAAGACATTGTTGATCTTACCCGCCGTGTAAACCTGCGTACCATTAACCGCCGCAGCCTTGATGCACTTGCCAATGCCGGAGCATTTGATACTTTCGAGGGTACCCACAGGGCGCAGTATTTTTATCAGGATGTTCCTGATGGCCCAACTTTTTTGGATAAAGTTCTTCGTCATGCTTCTGATTATCAGGCGCAAAAGCTTGGAATGCAGGTGAGTCTGTTTGGTGGAGCATCAGAAGTTGAAATGCCGGAAGTGACCATTCCCGATTGCGAACCGTGGAGCAATTTTGAACAGCTCCGAAACGAAAAAGAAGTTACCGGATTCTTCATGTCAGGGCATCCATTAGATGATTATCGCCTTGAAATCAATGCCTTCTGTAAAAACTCAGTAAGCGATATCAGGGAAGAAAATATCCGGAGATTTTTGGGACATCCGATAACTATCGCCGGAATTGTTACCACATCCATCGAAAGAACCAGCAAAAACAATACCCTTTTCGGGATATTTACCATTGAAGATCACAACGATTCGGTTCAGCTTACCATGTTTTCTGACGATTACCTGAAGTTCAGACATCTGTTGGTCCCCGGTTTGTCGCTGATTGTAAGTGGATCGGTACAGAAAAGGTTTCGCGATTCAGATCAGATTGAACTTAAAGTTTCAAATATCAGTCTGCTGGCTGAATCAATCGATAAACTCACCAAAAACATTACGCTTGCCATCGGCGTAAGAGATATAAACGAGCCACTGGTAGCTCAGTTGCGAAACATCATGGAATCATCAAAGGGCAATACACCATTATATATCAATATTCTGGATGAACTGAACAGGGTTTCGGTTAAGCTGCCTTCCCGTTTAAGGGTTAATCCACGAAATGTTGTTGCGGCTCTTAAACCCTTTGAATACTTTGGTATTACATTGGGATAGGGATCAGCAAAGAAGCAAATTTTCAATAAAATTCATTCGGCGGTAAACCCAACGATAAAAAATGCGTTATCTTTGAACCCCAACCAAATTGTTGAACCTTAAATCATAAAAAGATTATGGCTATTGAATTGACCGATGCGAATTTCGAAGAAGTCGTTTTAAAATCAGATAAACCGGCAATAGTTGACCTTTGGGCTGAATGGTGCGGACCCTGCCGTATGGTAGGACCTCTTGTTGAGGAAATGAGCCACGAATTTGAAGGCCGTGCAGTTATCGGAAAACTGGATGTTGACAGCAACCCGGGCATTACTGCCAAATACGGAATCCGCAATATCCCGACAATACTGTTTTTTAAAAACGGTGAAGTTGCCGACAAACAAGTTGGCGCTGTTCCAAAGTCTGTTCTTGTTGCAAAGCTCGAGAAATTACTTTGATAAAACATTTTTCATAAAAGGCTGTCTCAAAAGCCGTCTATTCTTCGTCTCTATTGCTGACTGTTTTTAAATTTTAATAGTCAACTTAATTGGAGTGGCTGTGCAAAAGCAGTAAAACGAAAAGTAAACATCGCTTAGCTCTTGAGACAGCCTCTTTTGTTTTCCAAAACCGAATCCTGTGCCCATTACCATTGACCAATCCAGGTTTGACGAATTCAGCCCGCTTGAACTGCTTGCCCGTCAGGTGGTTGAGGGGTTTATTACCGGACTTCATAAAAGCCCTTTTCATGGTTTTTCTGTTGAGTTTGCCGAACATCGCCTTTACAATCAGGGCGAGTCAGTTAAGAACATCGACTGGAAACTCTATGGACGCACCGATCGTTTGTACGTAAAAAGGTACGAGGAAGAAACAAACCTCCGCTGCCAGATTGTGATTGATGGTTCTTCGTCAATGTATTATCCGCTTCACGATAATCCTACACCGGAAGATCCCGATAAAATGAATTTCTCAGTCTATTCTGCCGCTGCACTGATGTATTTGTTGCGCAGGCAGCGTGATGCCGCAGGTCTGAGTATTTTTACCGATAAAATTGATCTTCACACAGGCGCTCATTCAAATCTGGTTCACAGCAAACGGCTTTTTACCGAGCTTGAAAAACTGCTCAACGATAAATCAGGAAAAACCGGCAAAACAACTTCTGCAGCCAAATCATTGCACGAAATTGCCGACAATATTCATAAGCGTTCGCTGGTAATTATCTTCAGCGATATGCTTGACGGAGAGGGTTCAGGCAGTCAACTTTTTCCTGCGCTTCAGCATCTGAAACACAACAAACACGAGGTTATACTGTTTCATGTGACAGATAAGAAACACGAAATCGATTTTGCATTCGACAACAAACCTTATCGCTTTATTGATATGGAAACCGGTGAAGAGGTTAAAGTAAGGCCGCATGAAGTAAGAGAAGGATACCGGGCTGAAATGCAACAGTTTAAATCGGAACTTGTAATGAAATGTGCTCAGTATCATATCGACCTGATCGAAGCTGATATAGCTTTGGGCTATCGGCAGGTTCTGCTCCCTTATCTGCTTAAAAGGGTGAGAATGCATTGAGGTTGAGGTATCAGAGGTCAGAGGTCAGAGGACGGAGGTCAGAGAGCTATGAGGTAGGCGCTTGAAATCCGAAATCCGAAATCCGAAATCCGCATTCCGAAATCCGAAATCCAAAATCCTAACCGAAGCGAAGCGGAGCTCACCAAAGGTAAATCCGCATTCCGCAATCAAAAATCAGCAATCCTTTATGGCAATTCACGACGATTTCTTAAACCGGCTCGAGGCACAGCTTTCACTTGAAGGAAAATGGCCGAAGGTTTATATGTTCAAGTTTATTATACTGAACAACAACCGCGATTACGCAATTTTGCGGAGTATTTTTAATGAAGACTCCATTTTTACCAGCCGTAATTCTTCCAAGGAAAAATACATCTCTGTCACAATAAAGGAAATGATGATGGATGCCAAAGAAGTGATGCAACGATACAGGCTGGCCGCCGAAATTGAAGGCATTGTTGCGTTGTAGGTTGATTCCCTCCAGACATTTTTTTGATTGTTTCCAATAAAAAAAGCGCCCAATCAGGGCGCTTTTTTTAAATATGCATTGTTAGATGTTACTTCGCAAAACTGATTGCTCTTGTCTCTCGGATTACGGTAATTTTTATTTGTCCCGGGTAAGTCATTTCGTCCTGTATTTTTTTCGACAGGTCGTATGAAATCTTATTTGCATCTTCATCTGATACTTTATCGGCACCTACAATTACCCTGAGTTCGCGGCCGGCTTGAATGGCGTAGGTTTTTACAACACCGGGGTAAGAGAGGGCCAGTTCTTCAAGGTGATTAAGACGCTGAATGTAAGCTTCAACCACTTCGCGGCGCGCACCGGGGCGGGCACCTGAGATGGCATCACAAACCTGTACAATCGGTGCTATAAGACTTTCCATTTCCACTTCATCGTGGTGAGCACCAATGGCATTGCAAATGTCAGCAGGTTCTTTATAACGTTCTGCCAGTTTCATACCAAGGATTGCATGTGGCAATTCCGGTTCATTGTCGGGCACTTTCCCTATATCGTGAAGCAGTCCTGCACGTTTGGCTTTTTTCGGACTGAGGCCAAGTTCAGCAGCCATGGTAGCGCAAAGGTTCGCAACTTCTTTGGAGTGCTGCAGCAGGTTTTGACCGTAAGATGAGCGGTATTTCATTTTACCGATCATACGGATCAGCTCAGGATGCAAACCATGAATTCCGAGGTCAATCGCGGTGCGTTTGCCGGTTTCAATGATTTCCTGCTCAATTTGTTTGCGGGTTTTGGCAACCACCTCCTCGATGCGGGCGGGGTGAATACGGCCATCGGTGACCAGTTTATGCAGCGAAAGTCTTGCTATTTCGCGACGGACCGGGTCAAAGCCTGAGAGTATAATGGCATCAGGCGAATCATCAATTACAATTTCAATTCCGGTAAGGGCTTCAAGTGTGCGTATATTGCGACCTTCTCGTCCAATAATGCGTCCTTTGATTTCTTCGCTTTCGATGTTGAATACTGAAACGCTGTTTTCAATGGCATGCTCGGCAGCAGTGCGCTGAATGGTTTCGATAACGATCTTTTTGGCTTCAGTATTTGCGGTAAGTTTTGCTTCTTCAACTATATCCTTGATGTGAACCATAGCTTCTGACTTGGCTTCATCTTTCAGGGCTTCAATAAGTTGCGATTTAGCGGCTTCGGGCGATAAACCCGAAATGGTTTCGAGTTGCTCTACCTGCTGCTTTATGGCTTTGTCAAGTTCTGCCTGTTTTTTGTTCAGCAGTTCAAGCTGTGCAGTCAGGTTGTCTTTAATGATTGTTGTTTCTTTCTGTTTTCTTTGAAGCTCTTCAAATTTTTGAGAGAGTGTGGCTTCTTTTTGTTTGAGTCTGTTTTCGTTTTTTAATATTTCCTTGTTTTTTTCCTGATATGTGTTCTCGTAATCTGATTTTAGCTGGAAGAACTTCTCCTTAGCCTGCAGATTTTTGTCCTTCAGGATCATTTCTGCTTTTTCTTCAGCATCCTTCAGGATGTGTTGACTTTTCTTCTCAATGGCTTTTCGTAGCATAGTTGAGGAGATTACTACTCCTGCAACAAGTCCCGCCACAATAGCCAGAACAATTATTAATGTCTCCATTTTTTGATAAAAGTTAGTTGGTGTATATTGAAATGGAGGAAGGGGGACAAAAAAACCCGCATTGTCCTATGAGTTTTGGTAAACCCCAAAACTACATGAATGAGGCTGCCAGTGACTTCGAACGTCCAATGCCCTCCTGAGAGAGACCCGGCCGAAACCGGGGTAAGGCCTGTTCTAGGCCGCATACTGAGCGTGTGCCCCAAAGTTGAAAATGTTGAGTTTACAAACTGAGGAGCAATGCGGGATGTCTTAATGTTTTCAAAGAACTTTTTTAAACGACTTTTATTTTGATAACGATTCTGTGAGCACCTTGTCAATTTCGGAGAGCCTGCCCATAAGTTCCTGATCGCGAAACTTTAACTGGTTCTCAAATTCAATGGAACTCGTTGAAAACTGCAATGCCACCATAGCCAAAAGATCCTGTTTGTCTTTGTACTGGAAGTAACTTGCATATTTTTCAATTTGATCATCAATAGCTGCTGCCGCTTTTCTTATGGCCTCTTCCTCACTACGGTTTATCGTGAGTTTATATGGCCGGTCTGCGATTACAACGGTTATTGATAATTCATCCATCAGGGTTATTAACAGTTTGTTATTTATTTAAAAGTCCAATGCAACGATCTATGTCTCGCACAAGTTCGTTAATTTTCAGTTTGACGTTTGTCCGGCTCTCTTCCTTGTTCAGTGTTTTCGCCAGTTTGACAACAATTAATTTATTCTCAAGTTCACTCACATTCGCTTTAAGGTTTTCAATTCTTGCATTCAGTGCTTTTGCTTCCTGATTCAGTTTTTCGTTTTCAGCTTTCAGTGCATTACATTTTTCCAAAAGCTTTCTTACCTTATACTCAATTCCGGAGGTAAGCGTTTCTGCACTTGTCATGAATTCCTTGTTTGCGGAGGCAAATATAAGTTAAAGTTTATATCGCCCGATGTTCAAGCTTGATTAAAGGTACTTTTTTTATTCAAATATACTTATTTTTTCAATCGTTTGCACCAATTTTTATATTTTTATTGAAAATTATAAAATGAACGAAGAGTTTCTGCATTACATATGGAAGTATAGATTATTCAATAGAATATTACAGACTTCAGAAGGTGAAGAAATTGAAATTTTATCACCTGGTATTCATAATCATAACTCAGGCCCTGACTTTTCAGATGCCCGTTTGCGCATTGGTTCAGCGCTGTGGGCCGGAAATGTTGAAATTCACATCAATACTTCCGATTGGCTGAAACATGGACATCAGAACGACCCGGCCTACGACAACGTGGTTTTACATGCTGTTTTTAACAACGATGCTTCTGTAAATGACTCACGTATTCCTCTGCTGCAAATGAAAGGTTTTTTTGATGAAAACCTATTTATTAAGTATCGTGGATTTATTGAAGCAAGATTGTGGGTTCCGTGTGCCAATCAGATCAATTCAGTGCCGGCTCCTGATGTTTCGCTCTGGCTTGAACGTATGCTTATTGAACGACTGGAACGTAAAGCTGATTTTATTTCCGGTTTTCTTGAATTGGGTAAAAATAACTGGGAAGAAGCCCTTTATTTTACTCTTGCCCGCAGTTTTGGATTTAATGTGAATGCACTGCCCTTCGAAATGCTTGCCAGATCGTTGCCTTATAACATCATTGCCCGTCATGCCGATAATCCTTTTCAGGTTGAAGCGCTTGTTTTTGGCCAGTCGGGGCTTCTGACCGAAGAAGCAACGGACAGATGGGCGCAGGATTTATTCAATGAATATACTTTTCTGCGAAAAAAATACCAACTGGTCCCGATTTCAGGTCATCTGTGGAAATTTCTCAGACTTCGGCCTGTTAATTTTCCAACCATCAGACTAAGCCAGTTTTCGAAATTGTTGTGCTCCAATCAGCATTTGCTTTCGCGGATTCTTGAATGCACAACTGCCGATAAACTGTTAAGTCTATTTCTGGGCATTCATCCTTCGCCCTACTGGGAAAATCATTTTATGTTTGGTAAAGAGGTTGCATCACGACAGAAATCACTTGGTAAGGATTCCGTTAATCTGCTCATGATCAATGCAGTGTTGCCATTTATGTTTGTTTACGGAAGGGCAATTGACGATGATGTCTTGTGCAATAAGGCACTTGATTTTTTCAATCAGCTCCCCGGCGAAAAAAATGTCATCACCCAAAACTGGGCGAAGTCAGGTATGGATGTGAGTTCAGCTTTTAATACGCAGGCGCTTATAGGGCTAAAATCAGAATATTGCGACAAAAAAAAGTGTCTTGATTGCCGTATCGGGAATTTTCTTCTGAGGAAAGGTGAGTAATGATTTTCGCTCAAAAATCTTACTTCTTTTTACAAATGTCAGGATATAATGAAGCTATTCTTGCCGCAAAATCTCCATCCGATCAGCTATCGGTCACCAATTTTCACAAATTTAAAAAAAAGAATTGGTGGATTTTTGTGCATTTGTGATTTGGTGGCTAAAAAGAAGAAAAAGGTATGTAACTTCAATAAATAACTGAGGGCAACAATATATTTGATAATTTCATTCTGACACCTTCGTCAATTCAAGCATTTTTCATAATATTGCATAAGGGAAGTGTTTGTTGCAACTGCCAATCAGAAAATGGAAGATTAAAATTTAACCGTTCACTTTGGCTGATGTTTCTTTGCTTTCTTGTCATTTTTCGTATAAGCGTCTCTATTATTGTATTTTAATTCAGGAAGAAAAACATAAACCACAAAACTGAAAACAAAGAATATGGTAAAAAACACAGAAGCCTGGGGTTCAAGGGTTGGTTTGGTATTGGCAATGGCAGGAAATGCTGTTGGTTTTGGTAATTTTCTGAGATTTCCTGTACAGGCAGTACAAAACGGCGGCGGCGCATTTATTATTCCGTATCTCGTCTCTTTTTTAATTCTGGGTATTCCTTTGCTGATGATTGAATGGTCTTCGGGTAGATTCGGAGGTCGCTTCGGACATCATTCCACTCCATTTATCATGGGTTCCATGGATAAGCGATGGATATGGAAGTATGTCGGGGTGTTCGGAATTTTTTCAAATATTGCCATTGCTTCCTATTATTGTTACCTCGAAAGCTGGACTATCTCTTATATTTTTCACTCCCTTTTCGGAACTTTCGATGGATTAAGTCAATTGGAGGTGGCTGTTTTTTTTACCAATTATCTTGATGTTACAACCTCCACAACCGGAATACCTTACGAAGCTCTTATCTTTTTTCTGCTTTGTCTGGCGCTGAATACCTGGATTCTGAGCAAAGGGCTGAGTGGCGGCGTGGAAAAAGTTGCCAAAATCGGAGTCCCCATGCTTATTGTTTTTGGAATTTTTCTGGCCGTCAAAGGAATTACTCTTAAAGCTGGCGAGGATGGTGCCATCAATGACGGCGTGGTTGGTCTTAACTTCCTGTGGACACCTGATTACTCCTCACTCGCCAATCCAAAAGTATGGCTCGCTGCGGCGGGTCAGATATTCTTTACTTTATCCGTAGGGATGGGATCCATTCAATGTTATGCTTCTTATTTGAAAAAGAACGACGATATCGCATTGAATTCCATGTCGGCCGGATGGATGAACGAATTTGTTGAAATTGTTCTCGGAAGTGCTATAATTATTCCCATTGCCATTGGGTATCTTGGAATTGATAAAGTAGTTGAACTTACCGGAATTGGAGGCCTGGGACTGGGTTTCCGCACCATGCCCTATCTTTTTGAGCAGTGGGGGCCTATACTTTCTGCACTTGCCGGGGTAAGTTTCTTTGGTTTGCTTTTCTTTGCAGGAATAACTTCCTCTCTTGCAATGGGAACCCCGGGTATGAGCTTTATGATGGATGAATTTAAATGGTCGAGACCTAAGGCTGCAATCGGTTTTGGAACTGTAATTATGCTTTTGGGCTTACCCACCATTTTCTTTTTTGCCGAAGGGGTTTTTGATGAATATGATTATTGGGCCGGCACGGTTTCTCTGGTGGTTTTTGCGCTGCTTGAAGCGGTGCTGTTTTCCTGGGTTTTTGGCCTCAAAAAAGGCTGGCGGGAGATTACTGAAGGAGCCGATATTAAGATTCCGCTGATATATCGGTTTATCATCAAATACATTACACCGGTGGTGCTCATTCTTGTTTTTACCGGAGCACTTATCAGGCCGGCAAACGATGACTGGAGTAACTTTAACCCAAGAAAATGGGAATTTCATAATGAGAGCATTATTGGTCAGCTTCAACATAAAGGAATCGGTCCGAATAATGATTGGTTTGCTGTTGTGTTTTTTGCTGAACAGCCCGGTATTGTTGATTCAACCTATCAGTTAAGAAATAAAAACTTCATAAGTGTTTCAAAAACCAATGAAAACGGAGCCGTTCAATCCCGCCAATACAGGTATAATGATAGCAAACATTATCTGCTTGTTAAACCGGGAGATGAAGTAAATACAGGCGATACGCTTTTCACAGGAAAAGTAATAAACCGAATTTTCTTTATTGATATGGCCAGATTGCTGCTGCTCTCCGTTTTTCTGATGATTAGTGGTCTGGTATATTATGCATGGCGTAAACGCATGAAAGAAGGGAGAAATGAAATATGAATAACTCAGCACTTATATTAATGATTTCGGTTCAGTTGGTAGTTACTCTGCTTACCGGATGGTTCTTTTACAAGGTATTGGTTACAAAGCCAAAAGCAGAACCCGATTCTTACAGCGAAAATGATGATGTTGAACGTTGATCTGTTATTAACACTTGAAGAATAAATTAAAAGAGTTTCTTCATTTTGGCAAATCTGAAAGAAATGCCATTGCCATATTAATTGTGGCAATAGTCGGGGCGTTTTTGCTCCCCCGGTATATTTTTAGTTTACAGCAGCCAAAGGTTATCGACAATGCTGAGTTCAGCAAGGAGATTGATGAGTTTCTTAAAAGAACAGAAAAAACAGTGGCTGCAGATCAGCGTGAATTTGACTTTACACGCCCTGATAAATCCATTGCCAAAGACCGCATCAAACCTTTTCCTTTCGATCCCAATCAATTGGACCAGAAAGGATGGGAAAAACTTGGCTTTACCGAACGTCAGGCCGCTGGGATTATTAAGTTCAAAGATAAAGGTGGAAAATTCAGGGTGAAAACTGATGTAAAAAAGCTTTTTGTTGTTGATGATGAAATTTACGGATTGCTGGAATCTTATATTCAACTTCCTGATAAGGTTGAAACAACTTATTCATCCGACAAAAAGGAATATCCGAAAACTCCATACAAGGAATTCATTCCACACCGGGCAGAGCTGAACAGTGCGGATTCCGCTTCACTGGTGAAAGTGAGAGGCATAGGGCCGGCATTTGCAAAGCGAATTATGAGGTATCGCGATAAACTTGGTGGTTTCAGCGATATCGGACAGCTTCAGGAAGTTTATGGAATGGATAGTGCACGTTTTATTCAGATTCAGGAAAATCTTTTTGCCGATGAGGGACTCATTAAAAAGATCAACATCAATAAAGCATCGCTTGATGAGTTGCGCGCCCATCCCTATATTGACTATTACATTGCAAAAGCTATAGTCGATAAACGTATTCAAAAAGGCGCCTATACTGATTTGACCGAGCTCAAAGAAATCTCTCTGATATATGAATCCCTTTTCCTGAAACTACGCCCATATTTAACCGTTAACGACGCCAAATGAAAAAGAACTATTCCTGTTTGAATAAATTTGTGCAACGACGGATTGTTGGAGGCTTGAGAACAGTCGCTTTTCTGTTTGTCCTTTTTGTGTCAGGTGCCGGGGCATCTGCTCAGGTTTTGCCAGGTATTGAAGCCATGATTAAGGAAGCCGAAGTTTACAGAAATTCAGAGCCTCAAAAAGCTTACACCTTGGCCTCAAAGGCTTTGGCTGAAGCAATCCGCCAAAAACATGAGCCCTCTATGGCTCGTGTTTACAGATTTATTGGCGTGCTTAATTTTATGATGGGCAACCTCGAAATTTCACAGCTGCAGTTTGATTCCGCTTATCTGTTGTATAAAAAGCTGGGCGATGAAAAGGGAATCGCGGCAAGTCTCAATAATATTGGTGTAATTCATCAGGAAAAAAGCAACTATTCAAAAGCTATTGAATGTTTCGATCAATCGGTTAAACTAAAACTAAAACTCGGCGATACAGTTGGCGCTACCAGCGGAATGATTAATACTGGTACCATTTATAGTTATACCGGCGACAATATCAATGCCATAAAAACTTTTGATGAGGTTGTAAGAATTGCATCAATGAATAAAGATACAAGCAGACTGATAGATGCCAATATCAACCTCAGCACCGTTTGGATTAATGAGCGGAAACCTCAGAAAGCCCTGGTTCTTCTTCACAAAGCGCGCGAGTTGGCAGTAATTACCGGTGATGAATACAGCCTGGCTTATTGTTACAACAACATTGGCGGAGTTTACCAGAATACCTTTCAGAACGACAAGGCAATCACTTATTTTAGTATGGCACTTGCACTGCGCGATGATCTCGGTGATATTGCCGGCCTGGCAACAACGCTTGATAATCTCGGGAAAATCTATATCAGGCTGAATCGCTTTGATCAGGCGCTCGATTGCTTTTTTCAGGCACTTCAATACAATCAGCAAACCGGAGACAAACGCAGCACAGCCATTGCACTCAATTCAATCGGTGAGTTGCTGATAAAGAAGAAGGATTTTCAGGCAGCGCTTGGCTATTTTTATAAAGGAATTTCAATCGCCAATGAACTGGGACTCAGACAGGATTCCAGAATTATGTACGCGAATATGATAATGTCGTATGCAGCCATTCACCAGTTCGACAGTGTTCAGGTTTATTTTGCACACTATAACTCAACTTCTGATTCAACCTGGTATCTCAAAGCAAATGAAAGTAGTGATTATACCCAGTTAACTCCGGAGAAAGAGGAGGAATCTAAATCTGGTTATTGGTTTTATCTTATTTACGGATTGTTGTTATTATTTGTAGCCGTAATGGTTTGGGCTATGGCGAAACGGCGGTTCACACAAAAAGCAGAAGTGAACGAAAGTTAGTTCTTCAACTATTCTTTTTCTTTGTAATGATAAGAAATCGTATTTCCGGGTTCTTCCGGTTTAACCGGATTTTCAGGTTCTGATGATGGTTGATCATCCGGATATTCATATTCTTCGCCTTCATCCTCATCAGCCCATTCATAAACTTTGGCCTGAGGCCCGGATTTTCGGTAATAAACAGCCATAATAACTCCGGCTACTGCACCCATCAGATGCGACTCCCATGAAATGTTCTTTTGCGGGAAAAAGTCAGGAAAGAACCCCCAGATCATACTCCCATATAAAAATATGATCAACATGCTGAAAGCCATCAATCCGGGCTCTTTACGGATTACACCACCTGTAAAATGAAAGGTAGCGAGCGCATAAACTACCCCGCTTGCACCAATATGGTAACTGTTTCCTCTGGCAAAAAGCCAAACCCATAAGCCGGTGACTAACCACAATGCAGTAAAAATTGTGAGAGATTCTTTTCGGTAATAATAAACCAACGCAGCGCCCAGTAAAAACATAGGTGCCGAATTGGCAGACAGATGGGCCAGATCGGCATGAATCAGCGGAGAAAATAAAATACCTGCCAGACCTTTAATCTGTAAAGGTAAAACACCAAACGAAGCAAACGAAACTCCGGCAATCAATTCAATGGCTTTTACTAGCCACATCACAGCAACAACAATCAATGCCGAATAAATACCGGTCATCAGCTTTCGCTTTTCTTCAGGATAGGTCATGTGATGGAATTAAATTACAAATGGATAATTGTTACCCTCTGCAAAAACTATTCCCTGAATTCAGCCGGTTTCTTTAAGGTGAACACCCGGCTTATGTTAAAACCAAAATAAATGTCGCCGTTTTGCCATTTTCCCCGGGTTTCGGTAATAAAACCCCTTTCGAACATCGGCTGGGCATTGGTAAAATGAAGCTGAAATACATGTCCGCCGGTTTCAATATCAAAACCGATTGACAATGGATTGATAAAAGATTCAGAAACACTTCCCGGCAACAGATAAAAATACTCGGCATTTAAACTCACCCTTTGTGTCAGTTTAAACCGTCCTCCAAGCCCCATCGCATAAGTATCGTTATCATCAGTATTGGATGAAACCAGATTTTTGTGAATAAATGTAGGCGTAAGCTGAATGGAAAGGTAGTCGTTGAATTTTCGGGCTATCATCAATTGGTGTACATAGGATAATCTGGAAGTGAAGTAATTTTTCCTTTCGGTATCCTGCCATTTAAGTGAAAAAAGATCCATTGAAGAGAACCAGGTAGCTGTAACCGGCATGTTTTTCTCCCCGCTGCTTTGACGAAGCAATTTAAATTTAAGGAATCCGTCGAAGGATTTTTGGTATGAACTTCTTCCTATTCCAACACTTAAGCGGTCTCCGATTCCGTATTCAAATCCGAGTCGGATAGTTGCCTGATCAAGTCCGAAAAAATCGTACGCCCCTGAATTCAGTTTTCCGAAACGGTGAGAGATCATAAACAGAAGCACTCCATCAGCCGGGTTTTCAATGGAGTGTCCGTTGATGATACGTGTGGTTTTAAAAGTAGCATAAGTGTAATTGGTTACCGGCTCATCTTCGCCCAACAAATCAAGCAGGTCTTGTCCTGAGGCATGAAAACCAAAGCCTGAAAAAATGAAGAATGTCAGTAATGCAGCTGTTATTTTTGATTTCATAGGAGAAATATTAGCGAATTAATTCTGTGGTGCACCTGCATCTATCCAGGCTTTAATTTTTTTGAGTTCACATGCTGCAAGTTTATTGCCGCCTTGTGGCATGGGAGAGGCTCCTGACTCATGATTGATTGCTTTCCAGAATTGGCCGCTGTTTACGGACGCTTTCAGCCCATCATAAGTACTTATGGTAACATTCCCGCTTGGTGCTGCTGGACTATGACATGAATTGCAACTGGCCGCCATTATTGGTGCAACCACTGCTGAATAGCTGACATTTACGGTGTCGCATTCTCCGCCCGGTAAATCAGGATAGAGGTATTCCTCATTGTCGTAGTAACATGATTGCAGCGAAATTGCCATAAGAATGACAATTGAAATTTTTTGAAGTATTTTAGTCATTTGGAGTGCCATTTTCAATCCATTTTCTGATTTGAGTAATGTTGCAATCTGATAATTTACCTCCCTGAGGCATGGGTGAATATCCCGAAAGGTGAGCAACTGAGCCATACAAGCGCCCGCTTTCTGCAGCAGTTCGCACGGCTGCGTAACTATCGAGGTTTACATTGCCCGATGGCGATGCACCACTGTGACAACCTTTGCAGTTGTTGTCGATAATCGGCAATATCGCACCACTGTAGGTAAATAAGGTTGTATCGCATCCGCTGTCACATTGGTTGTTTTTTGCACCCTGAGCAATCCATTTTCTGATAACTTCTATCTGATCAGGCGACAGAGCCTGCATTGGAGGCGGGGGCATACGGTCTTCAGGATCGTTGTCGGTGATTTTTTCAAATATTTCGCTGTTCCCGGGATCCCCTGGTCTGACGTCACCTGTGTTCATAACTGTCTGATAGGAAATCAGAACAATTCCATCCTGAGCAGAAGCTGCATCATGACATCCTGACATAGCACAACTGCTTATCAGAATTGGTAATACATCATTTTGAAAATAAGATGTATCAGGATTACAGGGAATGCCGGTTGTTATGGTATCTATCGGAATTTCAGGTTCAGGAAGTGTTTCCGGTTCGTGCTTACATGAAATGGCTGAAAACAAAATAATTCCGGAAAGAAGTGGAACAAAGTGTCTGGAAACTCGCTTTAGCATTTGTTGACTGGTTAGTTTGAATGAGATTCAATTCATTTTTTTCTATGCCTGTCTCCCGCAATCATTCAATCAGAGGAGGAATCCGTAATACAAGGAATTTAAAACGGAAATAAAACAGAGAAAATTCAAAGATACTGTTTCTCAGTGATTACTGATATCAGCTTCTGTTTTACCGCTTAAATATCCTTCACAAAAATACTTCTTAAAAAGTGTTAAAACCTATTTATGGCAGGATTGTTTAAATTATTACCGATAATTGTCCTTACTTTTGTAAATAGTTTCAAATTCTTCTTTAATTTACTCAGATTACACAATGATAAACTCTCCCAACAGAATAAAAACAACAGTTCTTGCTGTTCTGGCTTTCTTAATTCTTTCACCGGAAGCTATATTTGGTCAGTTGCGAAACGATACCAGATCCACCGCACAAAAATTCTCATCTTTGCTGCAGATCATCAATTATTATTATGTTGATTCCACCAATCAATCTGATCTCACTGAAAAGGCAATAATTTCAATGCTCAAAGAGCTTGATCCCCATTCGGTTTACCTTTCAAAAGAGGAAGTAGCCAAAGCAAATGAACCTTTACAGGGAAATTTTGAAGGAGTTGGTATTCAGTTTCAGATTTACAGCGATACCATTCTTGTGGTAGCAGCAGTGCCGGGTGGTCCTTCAGACAAACTGGGAATCAGAGCCGGCGATAAAATCATAAGCATCAACGGCGAAGTTGCCCACGGGTCGAAGATTACCAACACTTTTGTGATGGAACGTCTCAGAGGTACCAAAGGCAGCAAAGTAACAATAGAAATATTCCGAAAAGGATCAACAGATCTGATTGAATATACCATTGTAAGAGATAAAATTCCCATCAATAGCGTGGATGCCACGTTTATGATCAAAGAAGACATCGGATACATCAAACTTACCCGGTTTGCCCGCACATCGCTTTCTGAAGTCAAACAATCTATCGCTGAACTGGAAGCAAAAGGGATGAAGAATCTTATCCTTGATCTCAGAAATAATTCCGGAGGTTTTCTGGATATTGCCATTGATTTATCTGATGAGTTTCTTCCGGCGGGCCGCCTGATAGTTTACACCGAAGGGCTTAGAAATCCCCGGATGGATTATAAAGCTACCGGTCGCGGAAACTTTGAGCAAGGCAAATTGATTGTGATGATCAATGAAGGCAGTGCATCTGCAAGCGAAATTGTTTCAGGTGCTGTTCAGGACTGGGACCGCGGACTCGTAATTGGTCGCCGCTCATTCGGCAAAGGACTGGTTCAACGACCTTTTATACTTCCTGATAGTTCAGTGGTAAGACTTACAACAGCGCGTTATTATACACCATCAGGTCGTAGTATTCAAAAACCTTACGAAGATGGCGTTGAAGATTATTATGCTGATCTTACCAAGCGATTCAAACATGGTGAGTTTGTAACTGCCGACAGTATCAGGTTTCCTGATTCAATCAGATATTTCACTCCCTCGAAAAGGGTGGTATATGGTGGCGGTGGGATTATGCCCGACATTTTCATCCCGATGGATACCACTTCTTCGTCAAAGTATTACAACGATTTATGGCGCAAAGGTGTTTTCAATGATTTCACAATGGATTATCTGGAGAAAAACAGGAAATCACTGAAAACTGACTATCCTGATCTGTTGACCTACCGCAGTAATTTCATTGTTGACGAAAGCCTGATGCAAGAGTTTGTTGAATATGCCGGCACTAAGGGTGTAGCTGCTGATGAAGAAGGACTTGAACGCTCTGGAGAGGAAATCAGATATATTGTTATGGGCCTTATTGCACGCAATTTGTTTGATGTGAGCGCCTATTTCGAGATTATAAGTCCGGTTGACAACGAACTGATGAAAGCTGTTGAAGTAATGAATGATGAAACTACTTTCAGGAAACTGAGCCTATCCATGTAGTTTTCAGTTTGTTATTGATTATTGAGCGGCTTTCGCAGTGATTTTTCGCCATTGATTTTGATATTTTTGATCAGAAAATTGAAGTCATGTTAGGACTTTTCAATTCAATCACTAAATTTGTTAGCGAAAAAAGGAGAGAGAAAGCCTTTTTTTTAAAATAAATCTTCAATAATCCTGATTATGGCAAACATTGCAACAACCTATATGGGTCTCAGTCTCAGCAGCCCGGTAATAATTGGCAGCTCCGGACTAACCAGTTCAATTGATAACATTAAGGAATTTGCTGCACGAGGCGCCGGAGCAGTGGTGCTGAAGTCGCTGTTTGAAGAGCAGATCAAATATGAGATTGCTCATACTTCGGCACATGATCTTACTGCAAACCTTTACCCCGAGGCTCAGGATTATATTGCCAATTACAGCCGGAACCACAGGCTTTCAGAGTATCTTGACCTGATCCGAACAGCGAAAAAGGAGGTATCAATTCCCATAATTGCCAGCATAAACTGCATTTCTTCGGAAGAATGGGTTTCTTTTGCCAAAAAAATTGAGGAAGCTGGTGCTGATGCGCTTGAGTTGAATGTTTTTATTATGCCGAGTGATCCATCTTTTGGGGCTGAGCATAACGAAAAGGTATATTTTGCCATTCTCGATGAAGTTAAAAAGCTTATCAGCATTCCAATCGCATTAAAAATCAGCTACTATTTTTCAGGACTCGCCAAAATGGCATTAAAGCTTTCATGGGCTGGTGCCAAGGGTCTGGTGTTGTTCAACCGGTTTTATTCTCCCGACATCAACATCAATACCATGAAAGTTGTAGCCACAAATGTTTTCAGCACACCCGAAGAAATTTCCACATCACTGCGTTGGGTTGCCATGCTCAGCGATAGGGTGTATTGCGATGTTTGTGCTTCCACAGGTGTTCACGATAGCGAAGGGCTGATCAAACAGTTGCTCGCAGGCGCAAAAGCCGTTCAGATTGCATCTACACTTTATAAAAACGGATTCGACAGAATTGACGAAATGAATTCAGGGTTAAAAGCGTGGATGGAACAACATGGCTATGAAAAAATTGAGGATTTTGTCGGTAAAATGAGCTTTAAAAAAGCCGAAAACCCCGGAGCCTACGAAAGGGTACAGTTTATGAAACATTTTGCCGGGATAGAATAACATTTTCAGGGGACTACTTTTCAGAAAGACCAGCGGGAAATCGTTGGTCTTTTTTCTTTTGTACACTTAGGCACATAGGTACATAGAAATTTAAACTATGTGTTCTATGTGCCTATGTGGTTTAAAAAAATGTTTCAGATGCCTTCGAAATATTCATCGCAGCAAGGTAAGCCGTTGACATGGCCGCTTGTATATTATAACCGCCCGTATCACCGTCAATATTCATTACTTCACCACAAAAGTAAAGCTTAGGAACCAGCAGCGATTCCATGGTTGAAGGGTTGATTTCATGAAGCGCAACCCCTCCGGCGGTTGCCATGGCTGTTTTAAAACTGCCAACCTGGCTGATGATGAATGGATAAGCGCAGCAATGGTTAATGAGGGTTTTTCGTTGAAATTTTGATATTTCAGCCATAGGTCTGGTCAAACTACCGATAACTTTTAAAAGAATAAAATTTGCCAGGTTTTTTGGAATGCCGGTATTTTTTATATAGCTGGAGATTGGCATTTTTCCTGTACTATTGGCCTGACTGACAAATTGTTGTTCAAATTCAGATTCAGGTACATTGCTGAAGTTAAGCATCAGTTCGTCGCCAGGCATGAAATAGCGCGCATTATTAAGAATCCCCGGGCCTGAAAGTCCGGTATGTGTGAGCACAATGTCGCCAATGAAAGTCCGGAGTTTCTTATTGTCTCTCCATTGAGTGATTTCTATATTTTGAAAGCTTATTCCAGCCAATTCTGCAAGCTCATAATTGCTGACAGTTATCGGGGCAAGTGCCGGACGAGGCTCCACAATTGTGTGTCCAAGTGAAGCTGCAAACCGGTATCCATCGCCAGTTGAGCCGGTAGTGGGATATGATTTTCCGCCGGTTGCAAGTATCAAAAAATCTGATGTATAACTAACGGAATCGGTGTTCACAACAAATTTGTCGTTCTCTTTTTGAATGGATAGAACGCCGCTTCCGGTCTGAAGCACTGCGCCTGCGTTGCGGCACGAAAATAACAATGCATTGAGAATATCAGCAGCTTTGAGCGATACAGGGAATACTTTTCCATTCGGATCGATAATGCAGTTCACTCCTTTGGCTTTGAAAAATTCAATGGCATCCTGATTTGTAAATGTCTTGAGGGCTTTGCTCAGAAACTGATAATTCTCGCCAAAGTGATTTTTGAAATCACTCATTGATCCTGCATGTGTAAAATTGCATTGACCGGTGCCGGAGATTAAAAGTTTGCGCCCTGGCGATTCCTTTTTTTCGATAATCAAAGTTTGTGATGACTGAATATTGGCCGCAGCGAATAGTCCGGCAGGGCCGGCACCAATAATAATTGTATGGAAATTTGAATCTTTTGGCATAAGTGTGCAAATATACTGAAATGAATTCCAGATAGATCACAGGCGACTTAGACGCGACTGTTTTCCATAGAAAAAATATCATGATAATCTCAAATGAAATTTCAAATTATCATGCATATTAAAAAGTAATTCAACAATTCTGTTGTAGATTTGTATATTAAAACTGACCTTTTGGCGCAGGGTTTATGTGCCAGGAGAACATAGATGCAACAGATGCTCAACGATGCGATTAAGTAATAAGCTTCAGGTAATTGTATTTTCTAAAATACAAAATGTTAAGGAATTTGTATTTTCTAAAATACATCTTATCAGAAAGCGATTTGATTATAATCAGCCGATCCATTTATTTTTCGGAATTTTTTCCAATTGAGTCTTACCTCGCCCTTGATAGATTAACAATCGGTTTCCGAAACGAAATACCATTGTGGTTGTTTGGTTTTTTGTATTGAATAGAGCATAGATGACACCAATCCTGGCTATCGGAACGGATATTCACAGGAAAGATTTAAAATTCGAGATAAATTATAATTTTGTCTGTTGATTTGATTTTAAAGATATTCGACCTATTTTTGTAAAACAAAATCAGCATTCTGACTTTAAATAATTATATACAAACCCAAAAGAAAGGAGAATCAACAAATAAAAAGCTCTAAAGAAAATAATTATTCCAAATAGCATAAAGTTTTTTCTGTACATGAAACCGACCAAATTTTCTATCTCACAGAATGAGCAATACGCCACGCCAAGCGTGGCTATTGTTTAATGTTGTTGGATGGGCTCTTGGTCGGGCCTCGAGTACAGCGTTGGCAGTATGCCACGCTGTTTTATGAACTAATTCAAAATAATCTACTCCTTTTAATAAACCACCATTATGCGATTCATTGATAAGAAGCAAAAACTCGATTACCTGCTTTCATTAATTAGCGAACAAAACACCGGAACTGCAAGTCAATTGGCTGAGCGGCTTTGTATTTCAAAACCTACAGCAGAGAAATATCTGGCTCTTTTAAGAGAAGATGGACATAATATAGGCTATTGCACCCGACGAAGAACCTATTACCAGATAAGTGAAAATAAATGAAAATTTATGGAGTTCCATCTGTTTTGTATGGAGTTAACTGCATATATTTGCGTTAATAAACTTGGATGAAATTGTAATCTAACAACCATTCATTTTTAAAATAAAGGCCAGCCACCTTTGAAAATAGAAAAAGCCTCCGATTGGGGCCGATTACCAGAATAAGCGATAAACCAGTATTAACCAAAACCAATGAGAGGCTCTGCAAAGATATACAAAATTAAACAGGAAGTCAATCCGCTGTTTGGTTATTTATGCATTTAATGCATATAAAAGGGTTGAGTTTACTCATTTTATCCGGTTTTGGTGTGTAAAGTAAGAAGAATGAACTGGCGATGGTTATGGCGTACATATACGCAACTAATTGACTGCGAGAGTGGAAAAATTCATCTATTATTGATGATATAGTAATGTTTAAAAAAAATGAACTATGAATAGTTATGGAAAATTTATTACTACAATCTTCTTAACAACACTCGGAGTTTTCGGATACTCTCAAATTAATGGAGTATTATGGATTCCTGAAGGTTCCACGACAAACGTAATTGAAAATGTTATTCAAGTCACTCCCCCTGCTGGCTTTGTTTACGTTGGACTTACTTCTAATGGACGTGTTTCTTCTGCCACTGGACAGGTGTCAGTTTCTTGTGATTGTACATCTGCTTCTGGTGGTTGTAAACCTTACATTGCTTCTGGGCCAGGCGGTGCTTCAACATCAGGATGCAATTTTGAAAATGGTTGTACTAATTGCACTGGTTCAACCACAGCAAACAATAGATCTTTATCATTCGAAAAGGGAGGCTTTATCAACACGAAAGTTGGTGTAAATTTACTGAAGCAGTATGCTGAACTACCTTCATTCTTTGGTGAGATGTTAGATTTTCAATCTGTCAACTCCTCATTATCGTCTTTCTTTTCCAATGTATACAAAGGAGTGGCTCCTCCTGAAGCAATCAAAATCTCAAACTCAGAATACCAAGCTCCAGATGGATATGTTTTTGTAGCGGTTAATATTATGGGCAGAGGTGCCTTGATTATTTTATCAGAAGAAACCGCCAAATCAATGAATATTTCTAATTCTTCAAAGAAATATAGTTGTTCTTGTACACAAGGGAGTTGTAGTGTAACTTCAAATGGTGCATTTGGTTACAAAATTTATTCTTGTGAAGGTAATTGTAGTGGAACTTGTTCATTAAATTCCCCAAGCTCTTCTACAAGACAATACCAATATTAATATAACTTGAAAAATTTCTGGGTTGACAGGTAACTTTTGGCCCGGAAATTTTTATAAATTTTTTTTATGAAACGTTTTCTTTTATTTATTGTTGTAATGACAACTTTTATTATGAGTTGTAGAAACCAAGAAAAATGTTACAATGGAACTTGGGAACTCTACAGATACTCTGCAAATCATATTCCTTTGAGTTATTTACTTTTGGGATCTAAAAGTGATTCATTAGATAAATATAATACGGTTTTTCTGAACTTCAATGGAAAAAAGATATCTTGGAGCACAAATGATTCGGTCTTTCTTTCAGGAGAATTAATACCAAATAATTCAGATTCAATAATAATTATAGGGTATGACTCAATCCTTGATACACTACATATTAATGTCGAGAATATGAAATTAATGGTTTTAACTAATATTACGAGAACAGATACTTTGTTCTTCAAATTTGTAAATGATCAAATTTGTAAATGATGAAAAAAACGATGAACTTGCCAGCAATAGTTCTGGTTCTTATATTTAATTTACCTCTGCTTTCTTTTTCGCAAGTAAATTTTACACCTTTGAGTTGGACTGAAGTCCAAACAATTATCGATGAAAAGCAAGATAAACCTGTCTTGCTATATTTCTTCTTTAGTGGGTGTGGTGTTTGCAAAAAAATTGAAGTTGAAACATTTCAAGATTCGACTATAGCAAGTTTCGTTTTGAAAAATTATAAAGCATACAAAATCAATGGAATAGTAAATGGTAAATCATTAGTCAATGACTTCTATAATATTCACATATATCCAACTCTAATTATTCTAGACACAAATAATCAAATAGTACATAAGGTGTCTGGTTACATTGAAAAATATGAATTGCTACAATTATTAAAAATTGATCATAATTCATTAACAAAATCTTATACTTGGTATAAAAATATGTTTGAATCTGGTATAACTAATAAAGATTTTTTACGTGATTACTGTTCAATAGCAATTAATACTTTTGAATTAGATTCTGTACTCTTTAATAGATATATTGAATCTTTAGATTCTACCGATCTAATTACATATGATGTTTTGCGTTTTATTTACATGTATAGTATATTTAATAACAAATGCTTAATACGTTATAACTCTAAGGCATACAATAGCATTTTTGAACAAAGTGAACTCTATTTCAAATATTTTGATTCAATACAAGTAATATCTCGTCAAGCATTTATTTTAAATAATTGCCTATTATCGCTTGCTAAAATCAATGACTCTATAAATTTTTTCAATTCTTTACCCAAAATCTCAACTTATAGCAATAGAGAATATGAAATCTATAATGAAGAAAATGAAAATCCTATAATAATATTTGAATTGCCGGATTTCTATTCAAAAAGTTTAGAAATATTTTTTTTCGATCACAATAGAAACTCCACAAAATATACTAAAAGTATTGAAGAATACAATAAATTAATTATAAATAATGAAAAACTCCTAAGGAATAATGCATGGTATTATTCTTCCTATTTCAGTGATTCCACAAAATTAATGCAGGCAGAAGATTGGATTAAACAAGCAATATTTTTAAATGAAAGTTCTCATAATTATTACATTAGTGCATACATAAAATTCAAATTGTTAGATATGGTTTCTGCACATTCTGATGTTTTATATGCTATCCAACTTGCAAAAGAAAACAATGAAGACTATGCAGAAATAACCGAACTACTTGAAAAAATTGAGTTTGAAATGAAAAGAAATGATAAATAACATCTGCCCTATGTTTAAAGCAATGCAGGTTTGCCGGAACTCTTTTGCAAAGGTAAAAATGAAATACACATTGGATTTCGTTTGCCTATGTTATATGGGTCTATTTGCATTACTTTTTTGTAATTCCTTTTAATTGAACCAGTTCTGTTACATTAATATCGCCCCCTTCTACATTTTTTAACACAAAACAACCAAACACCATGAAAACAACCACTTTTTTAACATTGGCAATTAGCTTTCTGTTTGCCTTATCGGGCTTTACTGCCCCCATTGAAGGCACCGGAACAATTACTTTTGGTAAGAAATCCAGCTCAAGTTGCTCGGGCTTTGGCTTTTGCAAAATGGCAACCGACCAGTCAACCTCTCCCAAAGGCGAAATGTACTGTAGGTTTAAATACGATGCTGAGCAGCGCATTTTTGTTGTAACAATTGCCCAAACCGAGATAGCTCAGAAAAACCCTGCAATGTTACAGTATTTTCAAAACAAAAGTACTGTTGTACTTGAAGAAGATTTTGTGCTTCCCGATGATGTTAAAACCATGCTTAAAGCTACAGCAGATATTAACATAAAAAAGGGGCAATATAATCTATTGGAGAAAAACGGCACTTACGAAATTGTAATTTCACTATAAAGTGTTGCCAGATAAATAAAGTTCATCAGGATTGGTAAAGACTTATATACCAATGGCTTTAGCAAAATATAACATATATTGGTTATTGAAAGCTAAAGCCGTTTTCATTATTATTTTTGCAATTCTCATGTTTATTAGCCCTATTGTTTGCCAGGGGCAAACAGATTCGATATCCGATTCAACAGAACTTGCAAAAAAACTGCAGAACAAGCAGTTAAAATACCATTATATGGCTGATTTTTATTCTTCCTTTGCGCTTACGCAGCTCTTAAACAGTAAAAATAAAAATGATAAAGGAAATTTTTACTTCTATTACAATGTTACCTTAGCAGGCGATCTTTATTTCAGGAAATTTTCTTATAACTTACTTTACACTACCGATTTCGGAATAATGAAGTATTTCGACAGTATTGCAATTATTCAGGCTGACCAGTATAATATAAAAAACTCCTTATCCTACCGGCTGGCCAACTCCAAGTTTGCGGCAAATTTTATGTTCATGTCCCGCAGCCAGTATTATAACCAATTCTTTTATTCATTAGATAGTACCGGTAAAACAATAGCTACCCCAAAATCGTCACACAAATCGCCGGGTTATCGCATAATTTCGGCAGGAATGAGATACACAGGCAAAGGTATTTCCATTGAACTGGGCCTTGTAAATGGGATGAGTACGATTATGAAAAACCAGAAATACTATGATATTCTGCAAACTGATTATCTGTATGGGCTTGAGAAAGGGCAAAAGAAAAAACTTGACTTTGGGTTTTCATTAACCATTTCCGCTCCCACGCAAAAGATTTCTAAAAATATCTATTTTGAAAATTTTAGCCAGGCCAGAGTGATAAAAGACGACCTGAAGCTAATATATCGTTATGGTTTTGATATAAATCAGGCTTTTCACTTTATTTTCCTGAAGTACTTCAGGTTAAGTATGCGTACCAAAGTAATGTATGATTACCGAATCAGCCTTAAACCAAACATTATCAACAATGTAACTCTTGGTTTTTATTTTCACAATAGCTTGTAGTTTTGTTTGAGTCACAAAAAATGAAAGGTGATTTTAGTGTATTCTTCTGAGCATTTATACAACAATTTGAAGGAAATTTATCATTCTAACACATAATTGTATTTTCTAAAATACAAAATGTTAAGGTTTTTGTATTTTCTAAAATACATTTATATACCTTTGTGAAAAATATAGGGTATGAAACTGTTGATTCAGGCATTATATCGCAAGCTGGAAGAAACAGATATGCGTTTTGACCGCTATTTGAAAAGCCAGATTGACTGGAACAACCGCCTGATTGCCATTACAGGTGCCCGCGGAACCGGAAAAACCACTTTGTTGCTCCAACATATAAAGGAACTTCACGGCAACACTCCCGAAATTGTGTTTTTTGTGAGCTTAGACAATATTTATTTCACAACCAATAATTTATATAATCTTGCCGATGATTTTTATGCTCATGGAGGTAGAGAATTGTACCTCGACGAAGTACATAAATATCCGAACTGGGCGCAGGAAATCAAAAACATTTACGATGATTTCCCGAAACTGAAAATCGTTTTTACAGGTTCCTCCATGTTGCAGATTTTCAAAGCAGATGCCGATTTAAGCCGTCGTGTCAGGCATTTTCAGTTGTTTGGTTTGTCTTTCCGTGAATTTTTAATTTTTGAGGAACTACTGCCAAAATCACAAACACCATATTCACTCGAAGATATTCTTGAAAATCACGTTTCTATTGCTCAACAACTGAATAGTGTGATTACAGTGCTTCCTGCTTTTCAGAAATATCTTAAATATGGGTATTATCCTTATTATCTTGAAGATATTGCCGGTTACAGCGAACGTGTTTTGCAAACTTTTAATACCGTAATGGAAAGCGATTTGCCACTTGTGGAAAGTATCGATATTTATTCTATTAACCGGATTAAAAAATTATTTTACATACTTTCAGGAATGGTTCCTTTTATGCCTAACATTTCGCAATTAAGTCAAATGGTAGATGTAACCAGGAGAAGTTTAATGAATTACCTGCAACTACTCGAAAAGTCGCACAGTGTTTTGCTGCTAAAACAGAAGGCAACCGGAATACGGCAGATGGTTAAACCCGAAAAGATTTATCTGCAAAACACCAACTACAACTATGCACTTTCAGGAGAAAACCCGGAAACAGGCAATTTGCGTGAAACGTTTTTCTTTAACCAACTGCAACAAAATCATATCGTTACTTACACGGAACAAACAGATTTTTGCATTAATGGAAAATACTATTTTGAAATAGGCGGGAAAAATAAAACTTCAAAGCAAATCAAGGATTTAGACAATTCTTACCTCGCCCTTGATGGATTAACAATCGGTTTCCGAAACGAAATACCATTGTGGTTGTTTGGTTTTTTGTATTAAATAGAACACGGATCTCGTTTAAGGCCGAAACACGGCGAACATTATCCTGATAGCTATCGGGGCGGATATCCAAAGAAAAGATAAAATTAATCCGCGAAAATTTGTTTGATCAGTACATTCAGTGTGCTAAAAAATAATTATCGAAAATCAATTTGATTCTTGTCATCTGTGCCCCAATGCAACTCTAATTCTAAGAGAATTTTTCGTTTAATGACATAGTAAGCATTAATCGCTTATTTTTGCTATACATTTTTAATGTTTTTCTCATGAGTAAGGTGCTTATTGTTGATGATGATGTTACGTTTTGCCTGATGCTTGAAACTCTGTTGGTTAAGCATGGTTATAACGTGAGTCAGGCATTTACTTATAGTGATGGCCGGAAAAAGTTTTTAGAATTTCAGCCGGATATTGTTTTAACAGATCTCCGGCTACCCGATCATGATGGATTGGAACTTTTGACTTTGTTAAAGGCTGAATCATCTGTGGTTCCGGTTGTGTTGATGACAAGTTACGGGGATATCCGGACTGCCGTTAAAGCCATGAGAATGGGCGCATTTGATTATGTGGCAAAACCCGTTAATCCTGACGAAATTCTGGCTACAATTAAAAGGGCACTCAGTTCAGGTAATACTGAGTCATCAGTTAAAAGTGTTGATTTTGTTGATTTATATCTGGAAGGGGAGAGTGCAGCCGCTGCCAGAATCAGTGAGCATACCACTCTGGTTGCTCCCACCGGTATGTCGGTGCTGATACTTGGCGAAAGTGGCACCGGAAAAGAATTTGTGGCAAGACGCATCCACCAGCAGAGCGAACGTCACCTGAAACCATTTGTTGCCATTGATTGTGGAGCACTTCCGCGCGATCTGGCCGGCAGCGAATTTTTCGGACACATGAAAGGTTCGTTCACAGGTGCATTTAACGATAAACAAGGACAATTTGAAGCTGCAAATGGAGGCACTATTTTTCTTGATGAAATCGGCAATCTGAGCTATGAAATTCAGGTTCAGTTGCTCAGGGCTATTCAGGAGCGAAAAATCAGGAGGATTGGTTCAACAATTGAAATTCCGATCGATGTGCGGATCATAACAGCCACCAACGAAGACCTGAAGCAAACAGTGTCGCGCGGAGATTTCAGAGAAGATCTTTATCACCGCATCAATGAATTTGCCATTCAGGTGCCTCCTTTACGCGAAAGGCCCGATGATATGATACTGTTTACCAGTCACTTTCTCAGGCAGGCAAATATGGAACTTGGCCGAAGTGTAACAGGGTTTTCTGATGAAGTTCTTGAAATTTTTAAAAACTATTCATGGCCGGGAAATTTCAGGGAGCTGAAAAATATCATAAAGCGATCGGTATTGTTGTCAAAAACTCAGATCGTCAGTGCAGATACTCTTCCTGAAGAATTGGTTAACGAATCAAGATTTGCTCCTGAAACGAATCAAACAGAAGCCTCTGTGTCTGAAAATGTTGCTGCTGATGAATTCAGCCTTCGCGAAACAGCCCGGCGGAGTGAACGTGAAATTATTGTTTCAGCCCTCGAAAAAGTGAGATACAATAAATCTAAAGCTGCACGCCTGCTGAATATTGACCGCAAAACACTTTACAATAAAATGAAGCAGTACGATATTCCGCTTCAGTGAAGTTCAGCGATCAGATTTCGAAGGTCAATTTCTATTTTCTTCAGGTCATCAATGGCAGAAACAAGCGTTTCTTCAATTTTTTCGTTTTCCTGATGCCCACTCTTTTTGAAATTTTCAAGTTCCAGCAATTTTACAACTGTATTTTTTGCTTTCAGATTGCGTAGATTGGGCAGTATGCGATGGGCAAGTAAACTGATTTTAATGTAATCTTTCTCTTCTGAAGCGATCTCCAGCGCAGTTGATGTATCCTTCAAACCATCAGCAAGCGAAACTATGATTTTTTTTAAAGCTTCCGGATCGTTGTTCGCAAATTGATTAAATACTGTTAAATCAGGCGTGTTGCCTGTAATTTCAGGTTTATTCTTTTTGATGCCAACGTTTTCAACTTCAAGCAATTGTATTAAAGTCTGGTGAAAACTGTGTTGTTTAAATGGTTTTAAAAGAATTTCTGTCATTCCGGACTCCCGGTAGCGGGATATATCATCGCCGGTGGCATGAGCTGTAAGGCCAAGTATGGGGCAGGCTTTAATTTGATTGTCTCCTGACCACTCATGGATTTTTTCAGACAGTTCAGGCCCGCTGAGCCCCGGCATCTGAATATCGGTAATAATCAGATCAAAATCGCCCTCCGTTTCCGCAAATACATCCCAGGCTGACTGGCCATTATCTGTTTCAGTAACTTTTGCACCGGTTTCAAGCAGAATTTCAGTAATAAGCATTCTCGTGGTTTCATCATCCTCAGCTATCAGAATTCTGAATCCGCTAAGGTCAGGGATCTTCTTTTCCTCAGCCTCTGCCACACTTTTGATTATTCCGGTATAAATCTGCAGCGGAATTGTAACAAGTACAGTGGTGCCTTCACCTGGTGTGCTCGACAGCACAATCTGCCCTTTCATCATTTCAGTCAGCTTTTTGCTGATGGCAAGGCCAAGTCCTGATCCGCCGTATTTTCTCGTTATGCCGGCATCTACCTGCGTAAACTCATTAAATATTTCCTGTTGTTTTTCAGATTGAATTCCAATACCTGTATCGGCGACTTCCATAAATAAAGTCACAATTTCTCCGTTGGTTTCAGCTTGTGCCTTAACGGTCACCTTCCCGGCTGATGTAAATTTAATGCTGTTATTTAACAGGTTAAACAGTATTTGTCTGATTCTGAGGTCGTCGCCGCTTACTTTGATTTCAGGATCAATTTCCATAATCAACCGTGCTTCCAGGCCTTTTAATCTGGCGCGGGGATACATGGTTTCAAAAGCATCTTTTATCAGGTTTGATGGATAAAAATGCCTTTCCTGAAGGCTCAGTTTTCCACTTTCAATTCTTGAAAAGTCAAGTAGATCGTCAATCAGTTTCAATAAATGCTCGGATGATGAATTGATATACCTGAGGTATTTTGACTGGGTGTTTGATAAACGTGTGGAAGAAAGCTGCTCTGAAAAACCGATAATACTGGTAATCGGAGTACGAATTTCATGACTCATATTGGCAAGAAACATCTCTTTTACTTTTAACAGCTTTTCGGCCAGCGCCCTTGCTTCTTCAAGTTTTTTTCTGTAGAAATTACTGCGCGCCAGATCTTTCCATATCAGTACAGTAAAAATAAGTATTGTAAGAATGCCAAGTATGGCAGCAATTAGTGCGGTATTCCAAAGTTTTTTTAATACTGCTCTGGAGTTTTCTGCGCCGGCAATTGCCCGGTTAATTTCTTCTTTCTCAAAAAGCAGAAGTACATTTCTGATTTCATCGAGAATATACTGATCTGTTCTGAGCAGAAGCAATTCTCTTTCTATGGCCAGTTGTCTTTCTACCCGTTCTTCTTCACTCATCATTAATAGCTGAGCCCTGATAAGATTAATGGCCGAATCGTTTAGCCGGGTATAGGTTTGCAGGGTGTCATTCTGAATTTTATCGCCAATAGCAATTGCGATGCTGTCTGTTTTTGACTGTTTTCCTGTGATGTTTGACCAAAGCCTTTTTAACAGGGTTTCTTTTTTTGCCGGTTCACTTGTGGTGACTTCATTTTCCTTGTTTTCACCTGGTAGTGCCAGAATTTTAGATGAAACAGCAATTGTATCACTGAAATGATCCACTATATTCTGTAGTCTTTCCGGACTTATAATTGCAGAACCTCCGGATAGTCTGATTCTGAAATAATTATCGAGCGCAGATTTTTTCAGATCGAGCAGGCTATCCACCACAGCCATCCTGTTGTATTGCTCCTGATCGTCGATGCTGAGTGTTTTCAGAGAATCAGTGATATTTCTGATGTTATTTTCGAGCGTTTCATATTGGCTCAGATATACTTTTCGTCCGGTGGTAATGTAAGCTCTTGCTTGTCCGTCAGCATCAATAAGTGTGGATAACATATTGCTGACAATAGATAGTTTGGTAACTGACTGCGATACGCCGGTGTCGGGAGGGGTGAGTTGAGAAGCAATCTGAATGATGACATAAACTGCCGCCAGAACCAGGAAGAGTAATAATGAAAATCCGGTAAAGATTTTCCCCTTGATACGTTCATGCAAGGCTGGCTTGTTCATATGGATTGTATTTAATTGCAAATCTAAGTAAAAACGCAAGGTTTGTTACACCATTGTTATTGAAGATTTTTCATAACACTACCGTTTTCTGTTCATTTTTGGAATGACTCTGAAAGAAGAATGAAAAAGCCTCCTGATAAAAAACTAACAGGAGGCTTTGGATTCAAAAATTATTAGTCCGATGACCAATCTTTTCTGAACTATATTTGGAGGTTAGTTTTCAGTTGAAACTACCAGCATTCTGGACTTCTGCCAGAATAACGCAGGATCTTTGATAATGAGTTCTGCATACATTTTATCTGATTCAACGAGTGTATAAGAACCTGCAGGATGTGTTGAAAGGATGTTTGCTTTTTTGACTCCCAAAGGAATTGAAGAGAGTTGGCGGATGTCAATTTTTGTAAAGTATTCCATACTTACATCTCCGGCAATCTTTTGCGTACGTCCAAGTCCAAGAAAACCACCTTCTTTATTAAGTACTTCCTTCTCGATAAGATCTTTTTTCTCGCCAACTATAAAATAAGCAACATTGAGTTGGTCAACTTTTTCAGTGACAGTCTTGCTTAGTGAGCGGTTTTGATCTTTTATCATTGTTAAAGTATCATTTAGCACCGCTATGGAGAAATTCAATCCTGTTAATTCTTCTTTCAGTGCAAGAATTTCGGTGTCGCGTTCGGCAAGTTGAATATTTGCGATAGCTACCATATTTTCAAATTCAGCTATTTTTAGATTCGATGCTTTAATCCTGCTGTTGAGCGATGCCATTTTATTTTTGTTCTCAAGCATAAGCTCATTGATGAGCCTGATATCTTCGTTAATCTGCTCACGTGCAGGCTTGCTCAGTTCTTTGCCTTGCGCTGTTTTATCACTGATTAATTTTTCACGTGATCTGATTTCAGTTAGGTTAGCTTCAATTTCATTGAGGGTCAGCAGAAATTCATTGATGAGGGAGTCTTTTGCAACCCCATCCTGAATAAGCTTTTGTTGTTGCATCTCAAGCTGTGAGATTTGTTCCGTTTGTTGTTTGTTTTCGCATGATGCCAGAAATAGTGGCAATGCAAGCGTTAGTATCATTAATCTTTTCATGGTAGATGGTTTTGAGTTATCTCCATTAGGTCAAATTGTTTGCCATAATACTATTGTTTACATAAAAAGCTGATATACAGTTGATAAGGAGTTGATTGATTGAATAGATAGTGTGTATAATAATCCACAGAACGGGAATCTGCCAGTTACACATTCCCCTGTTTACATAGAAAATCGGAAAGATGAATATCATCAGTAAAGCTGTTGGCCTGAAAATATCAGCAGACTAACTGACAAATAATCATTTGGGAATAGCGGATGTTTTAGTAAGGGCTTTTTCAACTGTTTTGCGCTTTACCTCGCTTCCGTGCGAAGGCAGAAACAATGTACATCCTGTTTCCAGTAATTTTTTCCAGCTCTGATAAAGTTCAGGAACATCATCAGCAAAAGGAGGGAAGCATCGTCCTGGAATTGTGCCTATTATTGTATCTCCGGCAAGGGCAATTTCATTATCAATCGTAATAATCATTGAGCCTGATGTATGACCGGGAGTGTGAATGATTTTAATAACTGTTCCTTTTTCAGGGAAGGAATACTCATCATCAACAAGAATGTCCGGCTGGCAAGACTTATATATAACCCGTTTTTGAACCATTTTTCCAAAACTATTTATCAGAAATGATGTGAACAGATTTGAACCTGAGGGAATCGGACTGTCTCCACTCATAAGATAAGCTGCTTCTTTGGAGTGAACGATCACTTTTGCGCCGAACAAAGCTTTAATGGATGAAGCATTCGCCGCATGATCAAAGTGGGTATGGGTTAAAATAAGGAAATCAATGGATTTAACACCGGAATTTCGAAGTCTTTTAATCAGCTGATTGCGCATAAATGCTGGTCCGGTATCAATCAAAAAATTTTCGTGATTTGTTTTTACCAGAAAAACATTGCTGCGTCCTCCGGCAATCTTCAGTATGATGGTGCCTTTGCTGGTGCGGTAGGTTTTCATAATGTTGATTTGATTTACACCTGAGTTTATAAAATCACTTTTGCTGAAATAAGTCCCCCCTTTGTCAGTGTACGAATGAGGTAGGTGCCCGAAATCAATGCTGAAGTATTTATTATTGCAAACTGACTTTCAGTGACCTGATATGATAGAACTTCGCGGCCATTGATGTCATAAATACTGACCCGGGTAATGCCATCGGCATTTATTTCAATCTTATCACTTGTTAACTTTTTGATTTTCATTTCCGGAATTTTTTCCTCCGCAAGGTTTTTAACGGAAAGGAGTATTCCGTTTAATTGGGATTTCTGAAACCAGATGTTAAGTTTTCCTTCGCGGGTGTCGCCCCAGACTGCACTGATGGTGTCGTTGAAAAGATCGATGCACATAAAGTCATTTCCATTTTCAAAAAGCACCTCATCAAAAGGGATAAGCGCTTCGGAAAGTCGGAAATTGGCTGAGAAAGATTGTGAATCCTTCAATCGGGTTGCTGCATATATTTCGTATGAAGCAGCATACCCTGTGTCGGCTGAATTACGACGATCGCGCCAGGCAACTGCCAGATCGCCGTCGGTATCAAATGCTGCCCAAACCAGATCCTGCATCCTGCCATTTCCAATGAGGTCGTCATTAATTCTTAAACTTTCTGACCATGTTTCACCATTATTCAGGGTTTCACGAAAAAGAATATCAGCATCCCCGTTTTCGTTACTCAGATAAAAAAATGCAAGATGATCTGAATCAGCAGGATTTGCTCTGAGCAGATAACCTTTTTTTGCAGAAGTATCGCTAACGGCAATTGAACCAGCAGATGCAAAAACAGTCCGGTGTGCGAAACTATTGCCGCCATCGGCAGTGGTTGCAAGTATAAATTGTGGCAGTAAATTCTGCGAAAGCACCCAACTCGGATACACACAATGAAAAGTTCCGTTGGCAGCAACAGCAGGGGAAGGCATGGGTTTGGGAATAAACTGACCGGATAACCAGCCTGCTGTGTCGGCATAACGCCAGGGTTCAAATGAAGCACCCTGATCTGTTGATTTAATAAAATAAGGATGATAAGGTGGTGGCCCGGCTGCCTTAGCATTCATGGTGGTAATGTATATGTTTCCATCAAACGGACCTCCTGAACGGTCAATGTTTATCCAGGGTCTGTCGATGGGGTAGCGCCCGGGGTCGGAATCATGGGCAATAACTTCAACAGCATTGCCCCAGTTAAAGCCGCCATCTTCTGACTTTCTTACATAAACTGCTCCCGAACTGAAGGTTGGATCATAATCAATGTAGCTGAGATAAACATTTCCGGAATTGTCGAAAGCCAGCGAAGGGTCAGCCGAAGTGTAAGCGGAGTTCATGTGCAGAATGTTTTGCACATTGCTCCAGTTTTCGCCGCCATTGATGCTAACGCGGGTTTTAATCATGATTCTGTTCTGAATCACAAATCCCATCCAGGCAACCACCATGTGCTGATGATTGTTTGGATTAACCGCCAGATATGGCTCGCCATCAAAGAAAAGCCCATTGGAAATGTTCTGATTCTGAGCTTGTGAACTTAAAATCTGTATGCTGAATAAAAAAAGAAAAATCAATCTGGACTTCATGGCCGTACTTTGTTTAATGTGCTTTTATTCAATGATTTCACTTTTGTCACAAATCAACTCATCGGCGGAATTTTTATACCTTCCTCACAACAATCAATCAGAATTCTTAGCCTTCGTTCGCGTGTTGCTTCCTGTTTGGCTCTTACAATCCAATAAATGCAGGTGTTTCTGTAACTATTTGATCTGCTCATAAAAAAGGAATATGCCTTTGGATGTGCTTTTAATTCGGCTTCAAACTCTTTACTCAAAGTTGCATTGGCGCGATCAGCGGTGTAATTATAATTTTTTTTGAGATTACGTTTTTCGAATATTGATATACCCGATGGCTGCATTAACCCGGCCTTCATCAGTTCTTCAACCCTTTTGATGTTGATATTGCTCCATACACTATCCGCGCGACGGGGAGTAAATCTAATTTTGTATGTCTTGTCGTCCACCGACATTGTTTTTCCATCAATCCATCCATAACACAAAGCAATTTCCACAGCTTCAGGGTATGTGAATCCCGGAGTTTGCCCTTTTTGCTTTTTCAGAAAGCCAAGCCACAATTCTTTCTCATGACTGTGGTTGATTTCCAGCCAGTTTATAAATTCACTTCCTTCACGAAATAACAACGGTACCATGAGAATGTATTGTTTTGGCTTGTTTTAAATAATACACGAAAATAACCATTTATACTGAAGCAGTAATTAAATTTAAGAAGAGCTTTTGTGAAAAACCCGGCAATTAAATGCTGCGCTGAAATTGTTTTTTTGAACCATCTACATTCTGAAAGGTTAATACACTCTTGAACTAACAATAATTACCTGCCAATTTTTTGATGTTTGCAGGCAAAGTTTATTAACTAAAACCTAATCGATGAAATTTCTGACAATTAACGCTGTTTTATTGCTTTTTTTCTCTTTTTCCCAAACATATGCCGGAAATACTGCAGATCCTTGCAAACTTTGCGGAAATGATGCCCCGGCGTCAAAGCCTGACACAACCATACATTATTCTCAGGAGAAACATCTGAAAAATATTCGTCAGCTCACCACCCATGGCGATTATGCTGAAGCTTACTTCAGTTTCGACGATTCTAAAATTGCGTTTCAGGCCAAGAGCCAGAAATGGGGTGCAAAATGTGATCAGATTTATTATTTCCCTTTCAGTGACGGTCATATGATGGATCATGTGCCGCAGCTGATCAGCAATGGATTGGGGCGTACCACCTGTTCATATTTTATGCCTGGCGACACATCCATCCTTTATGGATCAACCCGTTCTGGAGGACCCGATTGTCCGCCTGAGCCGGAGCGTCGCGCTGATGGTAAATATCTATGGCCGATTTACCCTGAATTCGATATTTATGTTGCCAATCTTAAAGGTGAAATAATTGATACGCTGGTTAAAAATCCGGGTTACGATGCAGAAGCCACTGTTTCGCCTGATGGCAAACTCGTAGTTTTTACTTCCGATCGCACCGGTGATCTGGAATTATTCACCTGCAAAACTGATGGCAGCGATGTGAAACAGGTAACATTTGGACTGGGTTATGATGGTGGAGCTTTCTTTTCGCCCGATAGCAAAAGGTTGGTTTTCAGATCATCCAGACCTAAAACTCCTGAAGATGTCAAAGAATACCAGGATTTACTGAAAGAAGGTCTGGTAGCTCCGACTAATATGGAAATATACACCTGCAATGTTGATGGAAGCGATTTACAGCAGGTTACAAATCTGGGTAAAGCCAATTGGGCGCCATTTTATCATCCTTCAGGTGAAAAAATTCTATTCAGTTCAAATCATGCCAGCGCGCGCGGTTTTGAGTTTAATCTCTACATGATCAATACAGATGGAACCGGACTTGAACGCATTACTTTTGATCCCGTTTTTGATGCTTTCCCAATGTTTTCCTACGATGGCAAAAAACTGATTTTCTCGTCAAACCGAAACAACGGAGGAACCCGCTACACCAATTTATTTATTGCCGATTGGGTTGATTAGCAGATCTCTGTAACAACATTAAATATTAATCCGCACCTTAATTTCAGGTGCGGATTTTTTTGTCCGAAAGTCAGGGCTTGACTTGAAATTACCATGTTTTTGCAAAATACTTGTTTTCAAATTAGCCAAACCCTGACATACGGATTTTAGGAGTACGACGAAGTCCAGGAAGAACTTCGTTTTATCAGGCAATGTCGAAGATACTAAGTATCACCAAATGAGCTAAAAAATTTCGTGTAACTTAGAGTCTTTGTGCCTTAGTGGCAAAAAAAATAAGCAATCTATGTATTCTTAAATTTTCTTAATCCCATCAAAAGCTGTAAGTTTGCCAACGATTCTTTTAAGCAACCATATTTTTTAATTCATTGAATAAAAGCACGTTAATGAACAAAGACATTACAACTTCCGCTGCCGACAACATTCGGATTCTTTCAGCTGCTATGGTCGAAAAAGCCAGATCGGGACACCCGGGTGGTGCAATGGGTGGTGCTGATTTTATCAACATCCTTTTCACAGAGTTTCTTCGCTACGATCCCGCTGATATGGGCTGGTTTATGCGCGATCGCTTTTTTCTCGATCCTGGTCATATGTCGCCAATGCTTTATTCGGTGCTTGCCTTGTCGGGATTATACAGTATGGATGATCTGAAGAATTTCAGGCAGTGGGGCAGTTGTACGCCCGGCCATCCCGAAGTTGACAAAATGCGGGGCGTTGAAAATACTTCCGGTCCACTCGGACAGGGACACACCATGGCCGTGGGAGCCGCAATTGCAGAGCGATTCCTCTGCGCCCGCTTTGGTGAATGGATGTCGCACAAAACATTTACTTTTATTTCGGATGGCGGCGTTCAGGAAGAAATTTCACAATCAGCTGGTCGCATTGCCGGTTTTCTGGGGTTGAGTAACCTGATCATGTTCTACGATTCAAACGATATACAGCTTTCAACCGATACCAGCGCTGTTACCAATGAAAATACTGCCATGAAATATGAATCATGGGGTTGGAATGTGATTACCATCGAAGGAAATGAAGCAAATGCAATACGCACAGCATTGCATCAGGCAATAGCGGAAAAGGAAAGGCCAACACTTATTATTGGCAAAACCATTATGGGTAAAGGCGCACTTACTGCCGATGGAAGCAATTTTGAACGCAAATGTGCTACCCACGGAATGCCGCTTGGTGAAGCAGGTGCTTCTTTTGAAAATACCATTAAAAATCTTGGTGGTGATCCTGAGAATCCTTTCATAATTTTTCCTGAAGTTGCTGACTTTTACAATCAGAAGAAAGAAGATAAAATTGCTGAGGCGCTGCAGCGGAAAGCCTTACAGAATGAATGGGCCGCTAAGAATCCTGAACTTTCAGCAAAGTTGAATGAATATTTATCAGGACAATTGCCCGATCTTGATTTCAGTTCCATTGCCATGAAACCCGGCATTGCCACACGTGCAGCATCATCGGCTGTGCTCGGCTATCTTGCAAAAAATGTGGGAAATATGATTGTTTCATCGGCCGATCTTGCCAATAGCGATAAAACCGATGGATTCCTCAAGGAGACAAAATCATTTGTAAAAGGCGATTTTAGTGGTGCATTTTTGCAGGCTGGTGTCAGTGAACTGACGATGGCTGCAATCTGTAACGGTATTGCGCTTCATGGGGGCGTGTGGGCAGCCTGTGCTACCTTCTTTGTTTTCAGTGATTACATGAAACCAGCCATTCGTCTTTCCGCACTTATGGGATTGCCCGTAAAATACATCTGGAGTCATGATGCATTCAGGGTTGGAGAAGATGGACCTACTCATCAGCCAATTGAACAGGAAGCCCAGATTCGTTTGCTCGAAAAACTTAAAAACCATCACGGTCAAATGAGCCTGCTGGCGCTTCGTCCTGCTGATGCGGCCGAAACTGCTGTTGCCTGGAAAATGGCAATGCAAAACGCAAATACGCCGACTGCATTGATTTTCTCAAGACAGAACATTACTGATTTGCCCGTAAAAGAGGGCGTCAGCGCTTATGAAAGTGCTTCAAAAGCTGAGAAAGGAGCATATATAGTGCAGGATTGTGAAGGTACACCCGATGTAATTTTACTGGCAAGTGGTTCAGAAGTTTCCACTTTGGTGGATGGAGCTGCATTACTGGTTTCGGAGAAAAACCTGAAAATCAGAATAGTGTCAGTCATCTCTGAAGGATTGTTCCGCAATCAGGAAAAAGCTTATCAGGATAATGTAATTATGCCCGGTGTTCCTGTTTTCGGACTTACTGCAGGATTACCCGTTACACTCGCCGGACTGGTTGGCGAAAACGGGAAAATCTGGGGATTGGATCATTTCGGATATTCAGCGCCCGCAAAAGTGCTGGATGAAAAATTCGGGTTTACAGCCCAGAATGTTTACAATCAGGTGGTTGAAATGCTTGGATTGTAGGCGTTTATCGGAGGTGGTAGAGCATGGAATAATCTTGAGATGAGAAAGGTTTAAGGTGCATAAGCGTCTAAAGCACTTCGACTCCGCTCAGTGTGACATGCGTGTTAGGTAAGTATTACATCTTTTTAATGCGCTCACATTCAATTATTTGCAATGTCATCCTGAGCGGAGTCGAAGGATTAAACTATCACTTTTCAAAACAAATCATAATGCTGATATGGCAGGGTTAAACAACGTATAGATGCCAAAAAACTTCGACTACGCTCAGTGTAACATTCGTGTTTGAGCAACAGTCAGCCTATTGATACACCTAGTGCCAAAACCTCAATTCAAAATCAATAAACCCAAACCAAAATCCTTATCTTTGCGCCATGCAGGAAACCATACTTATTCTCGATTTCGGATCGCAGTACACCCAGCTTATAGCGCGTAGGGTCAGGGAGTTAAATGTTTATTGTGAAATCTATCCTTTCAATAAAATACCGGAAATTACACCATGGATCAAAGGTGTAATTTTATCCGGAAGCCCGTTTTCGGTGCGCGATAAAGATGCACCATACCCCGATTTATCGGTTATTCGCTCAAAAGTTCCTCTTCTTGCCGTTTGTTACGGCGCACAATATCTTGCCCAGACATCGGGCGGAGAAGTAATGCCATCCAACAGCAGAGAGTATGGCCGCGCAAATCTGGGATTTATTGACATAACCAACCGCTTGCTTTCAGGTATGAGTCAAGGCAGTCAGGTGTGGATGTCGCATGGCGATACCATCCTGCACAAACCCGATCATTTTAAAATTATTGCCAGTACTGCTGATGTGGCTGTGGCTGGTTTTCAGGTAGATAATGAACAAACCTGGGGCATACAGTTCCACCCGGAAGTGTATCATTCCACCGAAGGAGCTGTTTTGCTGAAAAATTTTGTTGTTGAAATCTGTGGTTGCCATCAGGAATGGACACCGGCATCTTTTGTGGATTCAACAGTTGCCGAACTGAAACATCAGCTCGGAAATGATAAGGTATTGCTCGGACTTTCGGGAGGTGTTGATTCATCGGTGGCTGCGGTTTTGCTTCACAAAGCCATCGGCAAAAACCTGCACTGTATTTTTGTTGACAATGGACTTCTCCGTAAGGATGAATTTGCGAAAGTGCTGGATTCGTATAAACATATGGGTTTGAATGTGAAGGGTGTTGATGCAACCGATCTGTTTCTTGAAGCCCTTGACGGAATCAGCGAACCTGAACAAAAGCGCAAAGCCATCGGCAAAACTTTTATTGATGTATTTGATCATGAAGCCCATCTGATAACCGATGTCAAATGGCTTGCTCAGGGTACAATCTATCCCGATGTAATTGAATCTGTGTCGGTTAACGGACCTTCGGCAACCATCAAATCACATCACAATGTAGGCGGTTTGCCCGATTATATGAAACTCAAGGTGGTTGAGCCACTGAAAAGCCTGTTTAAAGACGAAGTGCGCAGGGTAGGGGCAAGCCTCGAAATTGATCCGGATATTCTGAACCGCCACCCTTTCCCGGGTCCCGGACTTGGAATCAGAATTCTTGGAGAAATCACCCGCGAAAAAATCAGAATCCTTCAGGAAGCTGATGCAATTTTTATCGACGGATTAAAATCTTCAGGTTTGTACAAGGAAGTATGGCAAGCTGCCGTTATACTGTTGCCGGTTAAATCGGTTGGTGTAATGGGCGATGAGCGGACTTACGAATATGTAATTGCATTGCGTGCAGTTGGTTCCACCGATGGAATGACTGCAGACTGGTCGCATTTGCCTTATGAGTTTCTGGCAAAAGTATCCAACGATATCATAAATAAGGTGAAAGGGGTAAACCGCGTGGTGTACGACATCAGTTCAAAACCACCGGCAACCATCGAATGGGAATAATTCCTGCATTTAAACCAAAGAAACTGAAGTAGTGAAACAAATCATTATCTGGCTTTTATTTGTTGTTTGCATCGCCAATGCAGCAAGTGCGCAGGAAACTGAAATAAGCAAATCCCGCATTATTGAAACCTATAAGGGCAAGCAATACTACATTCATTTTGTGGATCAGGGTCAGACACTCTTTGCCATTTCACATGCATATGGAGTTACACCTGAAGAAGTGAAGCAGGCAAATCCTGATGCTGGAGAAACCCTTAAGCCCAATCAGATGCTGATGATTCCTTATATTGCAACTTCTGCAGAAAAGCAAGAGATAGTAACCAAAGAAAAGGAAAAACCGGCTGAAACTTCACCAGTTTCTGTAACTCCTGATCAAACAGCTCCAGGTAAGAATATTCAGCACACCATTGCACCAAAAGAAACGTGGTACGCGCTTTCAAGGCAATATCAGGTTCCTGTAAAAGAAATTATTTCTGCTAATCCAGGGGTAGATACCTTAAGGATAGGGATGACGGTGAATATTCCTCCTGCACCCGAAAAAATTACCGAATTGCCAGCACGTCAGGGTTTTGTAACTTATAAGGTTGCCCCTCAGGAAACTTTGTATGGGATTGCAGCCAGATATAAAACCACTGTTGATGAATTGGTGAATATAAATCCGGTATTAAAAGAGGGGCTTAAAGTTGATCAACTGATTTATGTTCCTTCAAGCACTGCAGCGGTGGAGCAGATTCAGGATTCCGGAGATTTTATTCTTCATAAAATCAAGCGCAAAGAAACACTTTACAGTATTTCTAAATTGTATAATGTTGATATTAAGGATATTCTTTATGCAAATCCGGGTTTAGGCGGAACACTCAGTAAAAATGATGTAATCCGCATTCCTGTAAAAAAGACAGTTGTTGCACCTGAGCCTGAAAATAAAATTATTCAGGGGCGCGATGTCCATCAGGAAGCCATTGAGCCGGTTAAGTCATCGCTTTGCATTTTAAAGCCTCATTCACAGGTGTTTAATGTAGCATTGATGATTCCGTTTCAACTGGATTATGCCGATAGCATCAGCGTATCCGATCCTTCATCTTTGAAGTTGCCTTCTGATTTTCGGTCTCTGGATTTTATTCAGTTTTACGAAGGTGCATTGATTGCCGCCGAAGATGTTGCCGGAATTGGTGCAAATATTAAGATTCATGCTTTTGATACAGATGCCGGAAGCAGTCTTACCAAAACCCGTCGTGTGCTATCCGGGCAGGCTATCCGCGAAATGGATCTGATTATCGGACCATTTTTTGCTAACAGTTTCGAACTTGTTTCAGCATTTGCAATGGAATATAAAATACCGATTGTTAACCCATTGTCGGAACGCAGCGAAATTATTGAAGCAAATCCTTTTGTTATAAAAATGCAGCCTTCAGGATGGAGTACTTATAGCAATGCAGCGCAAAAAATTGCTTCAGAATATCCCGAAGCCAATTTTACAATCATGCGCCGAAACCATGCCGAAAACAACAGCATGGCAGCTGTGTTCCAGTCTGCGTTGAGCAAAACTATAGAAAATCCTGGCCGCATTCATGAAGTGGTTTACAGTCAGGGATATGAGTCCGGACTTATCAAGACTTTGGTGCCTGGCAAAACCAATGTCATTTTTATGCTCACTTCCGATAAAGCACTTATTCCTGCATTGCTCAGGCGATTGAATGATGTTCGCGAGAAGTATAATATTGTTGTAGTAGGTCTTACCGATTGGGAGGAGATAGAAATGGATTTCAGTTATTTACAGAATCTGGAGGCCCACTTTTTTTCTCCCTGGTTTGTCGATTACAGATCTGAAAAGGCAATAAATTATATTGCTGAGTTCAGAAAACGATACGAAGGTGAGCCTGAATTGGAACGATATGCCTATCTGGGTTACGATATTACCCGCTATTTTCTTGAAGCCATGTATAATTTCGGGCCAGACTTCTTAACATGCCTTCCCGATATCAATAACCCAATGCTCAGCGGTAATTTCAGGTTTTACAAAACGCCTTCAGGGGGTTACGAAAACACCGGGGTTGTGGTTTATAAACTGAAAGATTATTCGAAAATAGGACTGTAAGAGCCAATATCTAATTTCCAATATCTAATTTCTAATTAAATGTCGATTAGTTAAGATTTGAGAAATTTGAAATAGATTTGAATAAATGTCCTTCGACTCCGCTCAGGATGACATCGTATTTAATTGATAATGAATTTATTAAATTAAATTGCGCTACTCAATACGAATGTCACACTGAGCGGAGTCGAAGTGTTTTTGACGCCGATCCAGTTTTCCCCTGTGATCTTAATTATCCTTTATTTTTCACTCTTCACTTTTCATTTTCTTCCTTATCCCCGCTTTAATCATTCCCACCTGAACTGCTTTTGCAATTCCGAAGATCACCACAAAAGCAAAAATTATGGTGGCACCCGAAGGAATGTTCATAAAATAGGAAATGTAAATTCCTGATAAAGAACCAGCAATGCCGATTAATGTGGAATACACCATCATTTGCCGGAGGTTGTTGGTGAAAAGATTGGCTGTTGACTGCGGGATGGTAAGAAATGAAATGACCAGAATTATGCCCACCACCCTGATGTTCAACACAATGGTAAGTGCAACCAGACTGATAATTATGTATTTGAAAAGATTTACTGCTATGCGGTGGGAACGTGCATATTCTTCATCAAACGCGATAAAAAGTATGATGTGATAAAAACGGATGAAGAAAATGAGGATCACCGCACTCAGCGCAACCATCAGCCAGAGATCCGTGCGACCAACGGTAAGGATACTTCCGAAAAGGTACGACATAAGGTTTGGTGCATAACCGGGCGTCATAAAAACAAAAATAATTCCCAGCGCCATGCCGAAAGACCACAATATACCAATGGCAGAATCTTCGCGCACATTCGTTTTACCTGAAACGTACTCAATGCCCAGCGCTGAGAGTATGCTGAAAACCGCAGCTCCCAGCACAGGATTAAGCCCCAGATAATAGGCAATTCCAATTCCGCCGAACGATGCATGTGTGATTCCGCCACTTATAAAGACCATGCGTTTGGCCACAATGTAGCTACCCACAACGCCACAGGTAAGGCTGGCCAGAAGTGCGGCAAAAACCGCATTCCGGAAGAACTCATATTCAAAAAGATGAAAAATACTTTCAGTCATGTTTATGGTCGTGGTGGTGATGTTCGCCCAGCACGGTGTGAGGTACATCGCCGTGGGTAATAAGTTGAATCGGGCAATTATAGGCTGTTAACTGGCTCTGTGTGATGATGTTGGATGGGTGATAATGCAGGTTGCGGTTTACACATGCTATGGTTTTTACATAACTTGTAATGGTGCCTACATCGTGCGATACCATCATAATCGCCATTTTATGGTTCAGTTGGCGGAGCAGTTCGTAAAGGTCATGCTCAAATTTATTGTCAACAAAGGTATTTGGTTCGTCAAGTATCAGCAATCGTGGTTCCGAAATGATGGCTCTTCCCAGAAATGCACGTTGCATCTGTCCGCCTGATAGTTCACCAATACTTTTGTTCTTCAGGTGAATTATTCCCATCATTTCCAGAATTTCACCCGCCCGCAATTTATCGCTGCGGTTAAAATTTCCGTGGCCACCTTTGGACGACATCAATCCCGAAAGCACCACTTCACTTACCGTGATGGGAAAACTACGGTCTGTCTGGCTTACCTGTGGCAGATAGCCAATCAGGTTTTCTTTATTGTTGCTGTGATAAATTACTTCTCCCTGCATGGGCTGCAGAAGGCCGAGAATAAGTTTTACCAGTGTGGTTTTGCCTCCGCCGTTCGGCCCGATTACACCGATATAGTCCTGATCAACTATGCTCAGATTGATGTTTCGTAAAACAACATCGTCGCTGTAACCGACACTTGCATTGCGTATTTCAACTATTTCTGACATCGGCGGATGTGGGATTTAACGGGATGAACCGGCAATTTGCCTGGCAATTGAAAGCATATTGTTATGCCAGTCGGGGCTGATGGGATTGAATTCTTCAACCTTTGCATTTATCTGGCCGGCAATGGTCAATGCACTTTGTTTGTTAAACTGACTTGAAACGAAAATTGTACCTATATTTTTCTCAGCGGCAATGTCAATCAATTGTTTCATATATGCCGGACTTGGCTCTTTGCCTTCCTGTTCAATGGCAATCTGCTCCAGATCATAATCACGGGCAAAGTATCCCAGCGATGGATGATAAATCATAAAACTGCGTGTTTCGGAAGTTGCAAGAATTTCTCTGATCTGCTGATCAAGTGAATCGAGACTGGCTGCAAAACGTGTTAAGTTGGCTTCAAAAAAGCTGGTATTTTCGGGATCAAGCTCAATCAATCCTTTGGTCATATTTTCAGCCTGCACCCTGACTGTTGAAACCGATAACCAGATGTGCGGGTCAACGCCACCGGCATGAACATGATCGCCATGAACAATCTCTTCACCAACAATAAGATCCAGACGGTTCGCAGTATTTACAACTTTCATATCGGGATAATTCTGCACCAGCTTATCCAGCCAGTTGACTTCAAAATCGAGATGCCCCAGTTTAAAATAAGCAATGGATTTGCCGGTTTCTGCCATCTGCCGGGCAGTTGGTTCATAAGTTTCATGATTGCCCTCTTCCGGAATCAATACGTTAACCTGAAACTTATCACCGGCAATATGCTCAAGAATGGTTTTTTGAGGAAGGATGCTGACTGTAATTATTTTTGCTTCATTTTCAGGGCTTCTGACAGTATTGCACGCTGAAAGAATTATAAAAGCAAAGAGTGACAGCAGTAGGAGAGGCTTATTCATTTAAAGAGGTTTTTCGGCCATCAGACCGTTTATAATTTGCAAATTTACTACAATTGCGCCTTGGATAACAATGGCAGGTTACAATTGTTTGTGTGTGGTGGTTTGGGAAAGCGGCGTGCAATGAAATGTTTGACGTTTTTTAGCCACCAGAGCTCCAAAACACCAAATAGCACAAACTTTAATTATTGAGCAATGAATATAAATTTCGTAATAGAAAAAGCCCAATGAATGGCTAGGGTTTTTAAAATCTTTCTATATTTGCTTACAAACATGAACTGATCATTGCGGAGTAATTTTTGAATTCAGGTGGGATATATACTCAAAAGTTCGGATATCCTCTCGTTTGCAAACATATTAAAGGGCAGCATTTCTAAATTAAAACAATGAAGGTTAAAATATTATTGATTCTTCTTCTATTCAACACTTTTGATATTAAAAGTCAAGTTTATCACCATGATTTTAAATTTAATTCAGTAGTAATAACTCAACTAAATGATCCTCTTTTAGCAGCATTAAACAGACATTTTGAAGTATTAGAAAACTTGAATATAATTCCCGAAAAAGATTTTTTTATTATTGTTGCAATTTACCCAAGTATCAGACAACCGGAAGTTCCGAAGAGTGTATTCGATTCGATATATGCTGTTAATGACTTTAAAACAAATTTTCCGCTTGATTCAGTCACTCCCAGTTATAATTTCATGATTACATTAGCAAATAGGAAATACTTTACTAATGGTTGGTATGGATTTACTACAGATAAAAACATCTATTATTACAAGTTCAACAATTATGATGTATTGTTAATTTCAGGTCTTGACTTAATATTTAGCAACAACGACGAAAAGATAAATCTGGATATACATATAGTCTATGATGAGCAATATATTCCACATAGCTCCTATCAAATTAGTACATACTACACAGCATGGAATAGATATGTAAGAGAGAATAGATGGAAGGATTTGATATGGCCAAATTGGACGGGAAACTTTGATGATTTTGAATAAGTAATGCCTTTTGTACCTTTGGACAGTGAAGAACCCCACAAAACGGCTACTGGACATAGCTGCAACCTGTTGGCACACATTTTAAAAAAAAATCCATGACAAAGAAAAGCCTAAACAAAAAGGAAGCTTTAAAGACAATTAAAGACAGAATTCAGGTCAATACACCAAGACAAGAAATACTAAATGAATTATCAGAACAGTACTATGACAAAACTTCAATTTCTGTTTTAATTGCTTCTACAATAGATCCACAGACCAAAGAAAAGTATAAGACATTAAACAATTTGTTGCTCGGACTGCTTGCATTAACCATTATTGCTAAAATTCTGGTTGGGATAGTTTTATTTTCTACACTTTCACCATTACTTATTCCAATTGCATTTGTACTTCCGTTTTTGACAATTTGGTTTGCGATAGAAGTGTCGAAATTTAAAGGATACATTTATAACATTTTAGGAATGCTTGCAATTGCCAGCATCTTTAAATCAATAGGCAATATTGGAGAATCTGGAATTTATGGAATTATTGATGTTGTTCTGGTTGTATCAATCTGTGGACTTTCATTCTATTTAGGAAAAAAAATGTTTCCAAACTATGGGTTTTTCGGACCAAAGAAAGATACAGAAGGAAACATATTACTTGGATAATAAAAACGAGTGCTAAAGGCTAAACTCTCACGGGCGCAAGGTTAAAAATAGAAAGATTGCACATTTATTGAAAATTGTTGCTTCTTGGTGCAAAAAAGTAAAAATATGAGACTACTCAAAAAAATATTGATCGTAACAATAATCTTTATCTCTGGTCAGGCTTATTGCTGTGATTGTAAAGATTTAGGACAATTGGATAGTTTGAGGTTATTTAGTTTTAATAATTCAGAATTGGTTTTCCTTGGTGAATTAATTGAATCTGACACCTCAGACTACTCTTATACATTCCAAATAATTGAAGTATTTAAAGGAGAAACTAAAACCAAATTGATAAAAGGAAAATCTTTTGATAGCTGTTCACAATTCCCTTCGGACAAATCAAAATGGATTATCTATGCTGACTATCGTGAAGCTGAGTATATCGATATTTCACAATGTCTGGCATCCCGAAGTGAAATAAAACCAATTTGTGTAGGTTGCTACACACTGCCACCTCCTTTGAGTCCGGATGCTACTCAATTTGAAATCGCCGAATCCAAAAATAAAATCAAAGATCTTTTGGACAGAGCGAAAAATGACTGGAATATTGAAATAGAACTGCTGAGAAAAAGAGAAGTAAAATAATGTCGGTAAATATTAATTAAGAGAAAATGAGACGACTAATATCAAAACTCGCAACCAAATTTAAAAATGTAAAAAGTCCGAGAGATGGCTTTGATATTTAAAAAGGTTTTTATATTTGCTTGGCAAGCTTGAATTGGTAATTGTGCATGCAGTGAGCGAATTCAGGCCAAAGACATTACAATAGTACGCATATATAACCGTTGTGCATAATTGCAATTTGCAGCATAGAATGAAACTAAACTGATAACCTTAAAAACTGTCTTATGAAAAAACGATTATTGACTTTGGGAATCTTTGTATTTGGATTTTTATCCGGATTTGGGCAGAAGTTACATACACCCGCTGAAATTATTAAAATAATGGAAGAATCCCGAATTTTATACGAGTTGGAAATTCTGGAAGAGGAGATTCTACCAGAGGATAGAACCAACAACTTAAATTATAATTTCTATTACAGAGTTATTGACGACAGCAGCATTTCGACTTACGAGTATAAAATTGACAGTAGCGCTTATGTATATGTTGAAAAAGCAGAAAAATATTTTCAGGATAAGAAATTTTCTCTCGCCAGAGAAATGTATTTAGCAGCACTTAAGGAGGATTCATCATATTACAAAGTTATGACGTACATTGGTCAGACTTATGGTATTGAAGGTGATTTTGATAAAGCCATTGAATGGTATAATAAGACAATCAACTTGAATTATATTGATTATATGGCTCATTGGTTTTTAGCTGATGCATACAAGACACAAGGTGAAATTGATAAAGCAGTTGATGAAATCACACTTGCAATGATTTTAAATCGCAATAATGCAAGAATTAAAAATTCGTTTAACACCATTTATAAGCTAAAAAAGTTAAACGCTGATGATTGGACTTTTAATCCTCAAATGATTATTGATAGTGTTGGAATTGATAAAGTAAAAATTTCGTTTAACGAAAATTGGTTGGGTTATGCAATGGCTAAAGCTGTTTGGAGATACGAACCTGGTTATAAAGAGTCCATGGGAATTAAAGATGGTTCTTTTTCAACGACAGAAGTTAGGGAGTGTTTATTGGGTTTAATGGTTTCTTTTGATAAGAAGAAGCTAAAAAAGTTTCCTGAATTTAAAGCTTTAGACATGGCTGTTGAAAAGGATCTGGTAAATGAATTCATTTTATATGAAATAATTCTACCCGAGCATCCATTTGTTGCGTATCAGTTGTCGGAGGAGTTTTTAAATTCCATTAAAGATTATGTAAAGGAGGTCAGAGGGAAACAAAAGTAGCCGTAAAAGAAATCTTTAATCCGATAATTTCCACACTATGAAAAAGTTCATAATTGCCATGGTTTTTACAGCAATATTGACAGGTTGTGCTACCTATATTACAACAACAAACAATTTACAAAGTGCGCTGGAAAAAGGCAAACCCGAAGTTGGAAAAACGCAGATAAAAGCTACTGATAAAAATGGCAAAGAAGTGATCTTGGGCACTTCACTGCAGTCAGGCATTCGGATTACAAAAAATGATAATACCAGACAGACTTTCTATTTTGTGACAGCCTCTCTGCAGGATAGTATGATTATTGGCAGTAAATCAGCAATCTTTAATATCCCGATTAAGCCAATAAAAGTTGCAGATATTAAGAAAATTGAGCTTGATGGAAGGTAAAACAATTGTAACTTTACAATCCCCAGACCAATCCTACAAACTATGAAAACCTTGAAATTATTCTTAGTTTTAATTTCACTTACAGCTTTAATAAGCTGTAAGAAAAGTGAATCTGAAGCAAAAGCCGAACTCAGCGTGGAGAGATATATTGAACTGCTGAAAGCGAACCAATACGACTCCTTGAATTTGCCTGCTTTTACATATCAAGACATTCCGGCATTGCTTGAATACCGGAACGAAACTCAGATTATTACCAATTTCCCACACAATGGAATTTCATCCTTATATGCACCAGAGTGCACATTGGGCATGTATGTTTTATGGACAGTTGAATCGATCAGAGCTGTGGCAAGTCAAAGTGAGTATTTGATTATGAGATTCCCTTCTCAGAATCCGATTCTGACACTCAGAGTTTCGAATGAATTGAGTTTAGATTATTCCATTGAATCACATCAAATTGCCGCAAAAGCTTATTTCGACTGGTGGGAAAACAACAAACACAAGAACTTTAACGAGTTTAAAAATATTGACCCCTTAAAATCGGCCGTTTACAGATGGCATTGAATAAATGAAAGCCCACAAATAGTTTTAGTCTAAAATATAAAAATTGTTCTGGCCGGAAATAAAAATCTCCAGCCATTGAACTTACCAAAAAGAACCACCCTAAAAGTTGAAAATATGAGAAAACTATTTCTAATGCTTACACTAACTCCTTTATTAATATTTGGGCAAACAAATATTTATGAAGAGTTTTATTATGCTGACAGTTTGATTCAAAATAATCAGATTGATTCGGGATATTTAAAACTAAAAGAACTTGAAACAAAAATTCCTGAATCAGACACTTTATATGATTATAACTTATTGTATTTGACAGCAATTGTATCTTATCTCGAATCCGAGAGTCGCGCAAATGAAAATTTTGAGAGTTCATTGGATTATGGATTAGAGGCTTTGGAGTTGATTAAAAAAGGTGTAAAAAGATTTGATAGTGAATTTGCAGAGAAAGAGTACTTTATGATAAAAAATATTGTTGTCTCTTATTTTGGACTTGGTAATTATAAGAAAGGTCAGGAATACAAGAGTTTACTTTATAAAGCTTACAAAAAGAATAATCTTCCTGATGGATTAAATGAATATTTCAATTTTGATTATTTTAAGCTTGACGATAAAAATATTTGGGGTTACGAATGGTTCGCGGAACTACCAAAGGATAGATTTTCTTCGAGTTTTACAAAAGTTGTTTATTATGTATACAGTACAAATCCCGACGGTACAGATAAAGACCAGCTTTATAGGTTGCATGTTCTTATGTTTCATGGTGATACCAAACATTTTGATTACGTAATGGATAAAAGACTGGACACTGCAACTGATGAAATCAGTGGCACACTTTATTCATTTACTTATAAGAAGGACATTGATTATGAGAAACTTCATAATGATGTGATTCAGATTGTTAAAGGAAACCTGCAACCTGATACAAGAAGGACAACTTCGAAGACTAAAGATGATGACGGAAAGATACAAGTTAATATTGAGATGAATGTTGATTAACAAAGTATTACGCTCAATAAAAGTATTATTCAGCAATCAAAATTAAAAGATCGCAGGATGGGCTTTATATTTGAAAGCTTGTTATATTTGCTTTGCAAACTTGGGCAGATACTTAAGTGAATATATAAGCAATAGCATATTTTTGCACATTGCCTATATTTTAAAAGACAAAGCATAAATGGGTAGACAGATCAATTTTTTCTTGCATCCTGATGACCAAAATGACTTTAATAGTTTTTTAAAATCGTTTGACGACATTTGTTTTTTGTCCTATTATCATAAAACGGAGAATCCTACGATAATTGACGATACTTTGATTCGGGACCACATAAAAGAGGGAAGTAGGGTGCATTTAATCCGAAAGCAGGATTTGAAAGATATTAGGTTTCACTTTATTGAAAAATTTAATTGTTGGCTGATTGACAATAATTCAAGCCCTGTATTGGATTTTGACCGTTGTATAACTTGGGAAAATTATTTACATAGAGGCAGATTATATTTTCAGCCTAAATTTGTTGATAATCTTCAATGGATTGAGAAAAATGCTGATTTTGTAAAATGGTCGGATTTTATAATCTCAAAAACAAGAAGGTACTTTAAGAAATTCAAATATAAATATGAAGGTAGTTCTTATGAATATAACGCATACTTAAGTGAAAAGGCAATGAGTTTGTTGACTGATAAAAAAGCGGCATTAGGATTAAACGGAGATAGTCTAACGGTAAATTAAGGAAAACTACCGGCGATTAAAGTCCGCTATTAAAACTCTCCAGGACAAACAATCCAAACCTAACCATTAGCACGTGGAAGACAATCTTAATAAAGGATGTTAAGGATAAGACATTTCAGGATTGGTATAAAAAACGGATTCTGGAATTATTCAAATATAAAAAACATTCAACTTATTGGAATTGAATAACAAAGTATACTCAATCAGCAAAATAATCAAAGGCCGGAAATAGTAATTTTTCAGAAGGTTGTAGTCCGGCAGGCAGGTTATTTTTCGGTTTGACTGATAAGTTTCCTTAAGAATAAAAAGTTAGTATTTTTGAGAAATGAAAATTATTGATCAAAATATTGATAAGATTATAACTTTGTTTAAAAAACATTAGGTGGCTAGTGAATAATCCGGACTATAGTATGCCACCGTTCCGGAGCAAAGTAGGCCACCCATTCCGGACTAAAGTAGGCCACCCATTCCGGAGCAAAGTAGGCC
>WSXX01000026.1 GCA_009773515.1 Bacteroidota bacterium | reverse complement strand
CATTGTCAGTACGCTATGCACGGCTGTCAGATGACTATGTGTCGTTGTCAGAACGCTATGCACAACTGTCAGATGACTATGTGTCACTGTCGGAACGCTTTGCATAAATATCAGGTTGGTTTGCAATGATATGACCATGCATTTAAGCTAGTTTAGAGCAATAGAAATGGCTGAAGAGTCAATCAAAACTATAACTATAATGGAGTGGCTTATAGAACATCCGCAAAGAAGAGCTCAAATCTTCAGTATCTGTGGAAACGACCTTCTAAAATTGACTTCCAGAACGCTTTTTAAGATTCTGAATGCAATTACATCAAATACATTCTGGTCAAATTTTAGGCAGTCGTTGAGCAGTGTTTGTTGAGCGAGAGCCGAAACAATACGAGGCCCAACGGCCTGAGTGACTGAGAATAAATAATTGCGACTCAAGCCTTGGCCGAAGGAGGTAGACGCATCCCTCTCACTATGCCGAACAAGCCTTCATTCCGAATCCGATTTTTCGGGTGAGGAATATATAGATAACATTTTTTTTAGGAGAAATCCGCCACAGCTGATCAGCAGCTAAAAAAGCCGCGCTCCGTCAGTTAACTGCTGACGGAGCGGGCTAATCGATTACCCAAGGTTATTAATCCAATCAATAGAATTTTATCGCAAATTCTAAAGATTTTCATACAAATATGGTCACTTAGAATACACTTGCTTCCCGCTAATAACGCAATGAGTTTTCAGCCATTTTTGTTACAACTTCATTCTCAAAATTATAAAGTTTTACCAGAGTTTGAGAAGTAACATCAGCGCTCTGTGGGGTGATGACTACAAAATTCATTGTGGTTTTACCATGATTGTGATCAATCCATGTTCCTGAATTCACATAGATACACTTCTTATTGTCAAAACTTTCAGATGCAACCATTTTAGGTACATGCGTATGACCAAATACAATAATTCTTTTATCTGAGTCAGGGTTCAGAAAGTACTGCAATTTTGCCAGATAGTCGGTATAAGTAGCTGAATTAACAGAATCGATTGCTTCGGCGGTTGTAGTATGAATTGGTGTATTATTGAGCGTTTGCCTTGCCTCCCAATTATCCTGAATTCCATTATAGAGATTCACATCAATCATTCCGCCTGCAGATGATTGATAAGGAACAAGATCGTTAACTGAATACGTACCCGTGAATCCATTTACATTTGTTGCAATAATATTCTCATCAAATCTGTTTGTTAATGGGAACAAATCTGCTGTCATTTCCCAGGTATTCCAATATTTAAATAATAAATCCTGACTTTCATCTCCCGAAATATTTTCGGTAACAACGGGTAAGGTATCTGCCGGTATTGAGTTATTTTGTATCACATGGAGTGCAGCTATTCTTGTAAAAAAGTAACCGGGAGGCATTATCGTACCGGGAGCAATATCCTGATTTGAAATCGGGTCAGGTGCACAGAAAAAATTGTAGCGGTGACCATGCTCAATAGCTATTGCAGGATAGTCAACAGGGGAATAAGTTCCTAAACCCAGCGCGGCATCCCGTGCCTGGTTTATCCCCGGAAGAACACTTTCAATATTTGCTGCTGTAATTGTTAAATCATGATTTCCGGGCACATAAGTAACAAGAATTTTCCCTTCCTGAATGATACTGTTCATTACATCAAATACGCCTTTGTTGGCTGTCGCAATGCGCTGTACAAAATCAGCCTGATCTTTTCCCTGATATGTATCTATGGGAGCTGGCACAAACCATTCATCCAGAAGGTCTCCCGCGATAACAAGTTCTTTAACATTCGGAGCTGCCTGTATCTGTTTAAGCAATTTTTCAAGAGAAGGGAGGTTAGCCTTGCATTCGGCATAATCAAGGTCTGCGCCGAGATGCAAATCACTTATAACAACGATCATGTTCCGTTCATTACCGCCATTGCTAAAAGGGTCAATTTCATTGTCTTTTGGATCTGACTTGTCGCATGATGCAAATGCACTTAAGAATAGCATCACAAAAAATGTACTTAATAAGCCTGGAATGTTTTTCATGTTACACAGTTTTTTTATTTTTCCTACTCGTAAGGCTTTTCGGAATCCGCTCATTTTTATTATTAATTGTTGATCTTCAACTTATTAAAATTCGTAATAGTTCAAATTATCGTCTCCGGTTATTTCCGGTGTATCAACCGTACCGGAAAGGAAGGGACATCCAACTTACTGTTTGATGAAGGTTATTTTGCTTAAACGGCTACTGTAGCTCTGTTTGACTTCCCAGTTTGTTCCCCCGTTCACGGTTTTCAGGATAAATCCGCGCAGCGGCATTCCTGAGTTGCGTGAGACAGCCAATGCAAACTGGCTGTCCCATGCATCGATACCAAACATAAACATAGTGTTATTGACTGTTAGCTGCCGAATCCAGACAGATCCCCCGTCATTGGTCAGATAGAATTGGTTATAATCAAAAGCTCCCCACCATGTTTCCGGGTTCAGCATCATCAGGTCATTAATATCGGCCCCGCCTCCTGTTGGCACTGAATCATTTTTCCAGGTTATTCCTCCATCGGTACTGGCAATGTAGTGTGAAGCTCTGCCATAGATAACAATTGTGTTTTTGTTAGAAGTAACGCCAATCCATGAATGCCTGTTATAATCAGCTGAGGGAGAAATCGAATCCCATGTGGCTCCACCGTCTGTTGTACAGAAAATATATCCTCTTTCCTGGTCATTGCCCGCAACATAAACTTTCTGAGGAGTGATTGCCCATATTCCTTGTATAAAATGGCTGTTAAAAAAGGTTGGGTCAAACCTGGTCCACGTATTTCCGTTATCAGTTGAGCTATAAACGGTTCCGCCAGAACCACTGATCCATATATTGGTTTGGTTCACGATACAAATAGAGCTCAGCTGCGTACCCGGATTATTTGCAGGTGCCAGGACCTGAACCCAGTTCTTTCCGCCATCCAGGGTTTTCAGAATAACATTTTTGGTGCCGATAGCCCAAACGGTTTGCTCGTCCACTGCCCAAATGTCCTCGACATCGATCCCCAGCAATGAAGGATTACCTTCTCCCTGCCTTTCCCAGTTTTCGCCACCATCATCCGAATAAAGAATCATGCCGTAGCCTGTATTGTCTATACTGCCGGCAACCCAGGCGCATTTTTTCCTTTCGGATGGAACAGAATCGTCTTTATTGCAACTATTGAATACAATTGCCATCATTATCATAATAACCGAAAATAAAAATCCAAAGTGTTTCATGTTATATAAATTTGGTTCAACTTGCGACCGAAAATATAGAATTGCAAATTCTAGGATATTCTTTAGCTGTTTATTTCTTTATTTGCGAAAAGTAACCGCCTTCTTTGGTGGTGAATTACTTTTTATACCTTTGCATCGTTTCCGGGAGCAATCCCGCGATTCATATGCCGGAAAATCAACCATATAAAATATCTACCCATCATGAAAAAAGACAAACAGGTTTTTGACCTCATCAAGCAGGAAAAGGAACGCCAGATGCATGGCATTGAGCTGATTGCTTCTGAAAATTTTGTCAGTCAGCAGGTACTCGACGCCATGGGCTCAGTGCTTACTAATAAATACGCAGAAGGTTATCCCGGCAAGCGTTATTACGGAGGCTGTCAGATAGTTGATCAGACCGAGCAATTGGCCATTGATCGTGCAAAGGCTTTATTCGGAGCTGAGTGGGCCAATGTACAACCTCATTCAGGTGCTCAGGCCAATATGGCTGTGCTGATGACAGTGCTGAAACCCGGTGATACTTTTATGGGACTTAATCTTGCTCATGGAGGTCACCTTTCGCATGGTTCGCCTGTAAATTCATCAGGAATTCTATACAAACCCGTTGCTTACGGTGTTGAGGAAGAAACCGGAATGATCAATTACGATAAGATGGAAGCGGTTGCTCTGGAAACTAACCCTAAACTTATCATCGCCGGTGCTTCAGCTTATTCACGTGACTGGGATTACAAACGCATGCGCGAAATTGCCGATAAAGTCGGAGCTATACTGCTTGCTGACATTGCGCATCCTGCCGGTATGATTGCCCGCGGATTGCTCAACGATCCGGTTCCTTATTGCCATATTGTTACCACCACAACACACAAAACGCTTCGTGGTCCACGTGGCGGTCTGATTATCATGGGTAAGGATTTTGAAAACCCATGGGGATTAAAAACTCCGAAAGGTGAAACCAAAATGATGTCGGCACTGCTTGACTCTGCCGTATTCCCCGGCATTCAGGGTGGTCCGCTGGAGCATGTTATTGCATCAAAAGCAGTTGCATTTGGCGAAGCACTCAGCGATGAGTTTATGGAATACATCATTCAGGTGAAGAAAAATGCACAGGTAATGGCACAGGCTTTTGTGGCCAAAGGTTACCATGTAATTTCCGGTGGTACCGATAATCACCTGATGCTTATCGATCTGCGCTCCAAATTCCCTGAACTTACCGGTAAAGTGGCTGAGAATACCCTCGTTAAAGCCGACATTACCATCAATAAGAATATGGTTCCGTTTGATAGCCGTTCACCCTTTACAACTTCAGGAATTCGAGTTGGAACACCAGCCGTAACTTCACGCGGACTGAAAGAAGAACATATGGGTGTGATTGTTGATCTGATCGACGAAGTACTGAGCAATATCGAAGATGAAACCGTAATTGATGCTGTACGCGATAAGGTAAATGACATGATGAGTGAATTTCCACTTTTTGCCTGGTAGTTTCCTGGAAAATTCAGGTTTAAGGAGAAGTTTATTGGTTCGGGAGAGCTTGAAATGGTGGCTATGTCACTATCTCAGGCTCTCCCGAATGTTTTTCCTCTTCCTAAAGTCATTCCAATATCAAATGCCAGAATAATGCGAATGTGACAAGTAATCAAGCGTTTAGACACTTCGACTCCGCTCAGTGTGACATTCATGTAGGTCAGCGTTCCTGCTTATTAATGCATTCGCAATCAATTATTTACAATGTCATGCTGAGCGGAGTCGAAGCACAAAACGACAATCATCCGAAATTAGAAATTAGAAATTAGACATTGGAAATTGATAATTTTATTGTCTTACAACCTTCATGCTCGATTCAGATCCATTCACAATAAGCTTCAATAAATACACCCCATGTGGAATGCCGGTTTCTCTGGCCGAAATAGAGTGGTTGTACTTTCCTTTTTCTAATCTGGATTGCAATATTTCCTGCACTGCACGGCCATTTATGTCAAAAAGTGTCAGGTTAACATCCGATTCTTTTTCCAGCGTGAACTCAATGTTAAAGACATCGGTTGATGGATTTGGAAAAACATTGAAATTTAAAAGACGGGCGGTGCTATTGACAGCAAAATTAGACCCGGGCTTCAAAAGCATAGCCGGATTGTAGGCCGCCTGTGTTGAATTTCCGGTGGTATTGTTGGCGTAGCGGAAGCTTTTGCTAATGAGCGTAAGAATTGGGTAGGTATTATCAGCGATGTACCAGCGATGTGTAACAATTTCAACATGCGTAGCTGAATCATTCACATTCTGAACGTAGCTTTTTGTCTCTTTAACGCGTAGCACATTGTCGTACGAAACATCTCCGGGAAGCATAAGAGAACCATGTCCGTCAGCTTGTACCGCATACTGTCCGGTTATGGTGCCATTGCTGCAACCGCTCGATATTGATCCACTGTAATTGCCGCTGAATGCATCGCCAAAAGCAAACGGAAATTTCAACTTCTCAAACGGATTTTCATAAACAATCATTGTTGATCCGTCTTTTGAAAGAAAACCATGCTGTAATATTGCTGATTCGTTGACTTCGAAAAAGAAAAAATTGCCGAACTCTTCCACTGCAACATTCGCCATATTAAATACTGACGAATGTTTGTGGTTGCCTGAATATTCCGAGGTGCCTTCAAAATTTCCGGTGAGTTCAAGTTTTGTGAAATTCCATATTGCATTGTTTCCCGATACACCCGGCTCCATATAAGCCGCGAGTTTCATGGTATTGGTAGTGCCTGCTGAGATGGCGTGAGTCTGAAAGTTTAGTACTGTCTGAGCACAAACAACGGCAGTGGCTGTGATCAGAATAAAGCTAAAGATGAGTCTTTTCATAATGTTGGATATTAGCTGGCAGATTCAAAAGTAAAAGTATCCATTTTTCAGGTAGTCCTCTCAAAAAAAATGCGCTTTTAACATTCACCTTGTTTTCATTGTTTGAGTATTGAAATCTATCAGTTTATTATTCTTTTCGCAATTTGTCACTCCTCAAAATTCATTATTTTGTCAATCCTGAAATAATCTTATTCTCTTTTTGCAGAATTTACATGGTTTCCAGATTTTCAAACGAATAAACTACTTTTGTAAAAAAAAGTATAATGCGATATCTTGTTATTGTAATTTCTATCCTGTTTTTGGCGGCTTGCGACGGCCGTAAAAAACCTGAAATACCGGTTGATTATGAAGCCATCCGCCTTGATAGTCTGCGCAAAGTAAAAGCTGCCCGGTTTGCTGAAGCAAGAATTTCTGCTGCTGATCTGATTCGTGAAGTGATTGAAAGTCGTCAGCCGGGTGATCGTTTTAGGGCGTTAGATGTAGATCTTTATTCTTCGGTTTTGCTTCCGGGCCAATACATCGAAAGCAGTTTTATGCCTATGTGGATAACTCATCCCGACTCGCTCGGCAAGGTACAGCAGATGTTGCGCTACATCGAAAGTGTTGAATTTCATGGTCTTGTGCCCGATCATTATCATTTAGCCATAATCTCCGGCTTGTATAATGAAATCACAAAAGACAGCTCACTCGTTTTTAACGGGAATTATCTTGCCAACCTCGATCTTCTTCTGAGCGATGCTTACTTCATACTTGCTTCTCATTTGTATCACGGCAAAATTGATCCGGAGAGTCTCGAAGCTTTATGGGGAATCCGTCGCAATAAACCAGACCTTCCTTTTGATAAACATCTGAAAGAAATCATTGAAAGTGAAAGTGTGGAAAGCGGATTCCGTAATTTTTACCCGCCTCATCCGGGTTATAGGGCAATGGTAAGTGAAGCCAAAAGACTGCATCTGATGCTTGAGGGCGATTTTTCAGTTCAGGTTCCACAAAAACAACTTTCTGTAAAGCCCGGCGATTCAGCTGATTATATCGCTGACATCAAGAAGAAGCTGGAATTTCTGGGGCTGTATCAGTCTGATACGCTCGATAATATCTATAAATATGATGAGAAGGCTGTTGAAGGCATAAAAAAACTACAGGAACTTTTTGGGTTTAACACCGATGGTGCAATCGGCAAAAACACACTGAAAGCCTTGAATATGCCGGTTAAAGAGCGTATAAATCAGTTATATGTGAATATGGAGCGCATGCGTTGGATGCCTGATTCTCTGGAACCTTTGTATGTAATGGTAAATATTGCTGATTATACGCTGGGCGCTTTCCGCGGATCTGATACGCTGATTACCATGCGCACCATTGTAGGTAAAAATTACCGTGAAACCCCGGTATTCAACTCAAAAATTACTTATCTGGTAATGAGTCCTTCATGGACAGTACCGCCAACCATTCAGCGGCAGGATGTTATTCCCGAAGTCAGTAAAAACATCAGATATCTTGCAGGTAAAAACATGAAAGTGTTTGATTCGAAAGGCAAAGCTGTTGATCCTTCAACTGTTAACTGGCGCAGAGACGGAATGCGTTATACAATTCGCCAGACGCCGGGTGCATCGAATGCCTTGGGAAAGGTAAAGTTTATGTTTCCCAATAAACACAACGTTTATCTGCACGATACGCCGTCGCGTGAGCTTTTTAAGCGCGATGAACGTACTTTCAGTTCCGGATGTATTCGCATTGAAAAACCTTTTGAACTTGCTGAATTGCTGTTGGCCGATATGCCTGACTGGACTCCTGAGCGCATTCGTCAGGCTATGAACTCCGGATCAGAGCGAACAGTTGTGCTCAAATCTCCGGTTGGGGTTTATATCTATTATCTTACTGCCTGGGGAACTGCTGCCGGAAAAATTCATTACCGAAGCGATATATATGACCGGGATAAAGAAATGCTGAAAGCACTGAAAGAAAAACCTGAAAGATAGAAATCAAAAAAAATCATAAAAGGTGGATTTTGTGTTGTTTTAATGCCGAGGTTTGCAAACCTAAAGGGGAATTAATGGGATTTATTAAAAACAATAGCTTTTCTAAAGTATTGAAAGTCTTTTTTTTAACTGCAATTCTGGTGCTGCATTCCTATATGCCGGTAAGCATTGCTGATGAACCTGAAGTTGCATTCAGCAGGTTTGATGCGTTTAATCTTCCAGCGCTGGCTTACAATTTAAGCCCGGGGCTTATCCGGAGTTTCAAGGAAAGAGTGCCGGGATTTTTGCCTTTGGCAAAGAGCAGTATTGTAACGCTGATTGATTTTTCGCTGCCAAGCACCGCAAAACGATTGTGGACAATCAATCTTGAAACGGGCGAAATACTTTTCAATTCTCTTGTCGCTCATGGCCGGAATACCGGTAGTGATGTAGCACAGAGTTTTTCCAACATTCCGCAATCATATCAAAGCAGCCTTGGATTTTATCTTACCGATCATGTTTATGTTGGTAAACACGGCAATTCGCTTCGCCTGAAAGGATTGGAAAAGAATATCAACGACAATGCATGGAAACGAGCCATTGTGGTACATGGGGCAGACTATGTAACGGAATCATTTATCAAACAAAATGGCAGGCTTGGCCGCAGTCAGGGTTGCCCTGCTATTCCACCCGAAATTACCGAAGAATTTATCAACACCGTAAAAGAGGGCTCGTTGATCTTTATTTACCATCCCGGTTACGAGAAAGTAAAGGGCTGAAAGTGAGTCTCTTTAAGCGGAATCCCGATATCGGGATTTCATTTCACCGGCATTCCACAACAACCTACTTTCCCCGCTGGCTCATCAGCAGAATCGAGGTTTTCCCGTCCACCCATGCAGCACCGGCATCGCGTTGATCGCGGTAACAATCCAGTGTGGAGATTATCAGGTCGTATGCTGAATAATTCTGATTTGCTTCATCAGGCAAAATCTGCTTAAATTTGTAAACAGCCGTTTCATTAATTGGCACTGAAGGTGGAAGCAAACAGGCAGTATCAATCCTGAACGAAGGATTTAACAATTCCGCCATTCCATAAAGATCACTTTCTTCACCTGATTCTGTTATTATCAGGATATTGCGGATTTCATTCTGTTCTTTGCCAATAAACAAACCAACATCACACTGTGCTTTATCAAAGAAATAGCGGGCTTTTCCGCCGGTTTCATCCTGACTAAGTAGCGGACGGGAACTTCCTACCACCAGCAAGTCGTATTTGCCGCGGTTTGCAGTTTTAATGATCTCAAGCGATACATTTTCTGCGGTACGGTAAATGGTTTTTACCTCAATGCCTTGATCAGCGGTTACCTTTTTTACATATCCAAATGCTTCTTCTTCATAACGTTTGGCATTTTCCCTCGAAATTTCAGTATTTGGTGTAAGATGAAGAGCGGAGATTTGTAAAGTCTTTTTTGTTCCTCCAAACAAAGAATTGACCAGTAAAGTAAGTTTTCCGCCGGCCTCAGGTGGGCCAAAAGCTACCAGTACTTTCAGTGCGCCGGTTACTGTTGTTTTGGCTTCAACCGAAGGAATTAACAGGTTAATAAGTGCCATCAATGGTCCTGTCATAAAGGTAGTGACAAGAGCAACAATCACCAGAATTGTGAAAATTTCGGGCGAAAGCACGCCAATGTCATAACCAATATTCAAAGCAACCAACTCAATCAGTCCGCGGGTGTTCATCAGCGCACCTATCATTAGGCTGTCTTTCCAGGTTTGTCCGGTTAAGCGCGAAGCAATGGCACTTCCGGCAAACTTCCCGATTACGGCAACTGCTATCACCAGAAGTGCTATTGCCCAAAGTCCGGGTTCATTCAGCAAACCAATCTGCGTGCGAAGTCCGGTATAAACAAAAAAGAGCGGAAGCAGAAGTACAAGACTGACATCTTCAATTTTCTCCGACATAATCTGTTTAAAGCGGGCGTTGTCGGGAATGATAACGCCTGCCATAAATGCACCAAAAAGTGCATGAATTCCTATCACTTCAGTAATCCAGGCTGATATAAGCATGGTGCTGAGAACCAGCGCAACTACTGCCTTGCTGATGGTTTCGCGGACTGTATATTTATGGGCAATTTTATTCAGTAAAGGTCTGATAACTAAAAGCATGACAGTTATATAGACAACAGATAACAATATTGTAAAGAGCGCTCCTTCAATGGCTCCGGCATTGGCAATGGCTACAACGAGCGCCAGGATTCCCCATGCTGTAATGTCGTTTATAGCCGCACAGGTGATTGCTGTCATGCCCAATGGGGTGCGCGTTATTCCGCGCTCCTGAACAATTCGGGCCAACACCGGAAAAGCAGTAATACTCAGCGCAATTCCCATAAACATTGCAAAAGGTAAAAACCGGGTTCCCACCGGTGCAAAATCATCAAAAAGATACAACGCAAGTCCGGCCCCCATCACAAAAGGAACCACAATGCTGACATTGCTTATAAAAACTGCTGAACTTGCCCGTTGTTTCAACATGTTGATGTCCAGCTCCATTCCAATAATGAACATGAACAGAATTAACCCGATCTGACTCAGAAATTCGATGTTGCCCAGGGATTCCAAAGGGAAAATGAAATTGGTGACTTCCGGAAAGTAAAGTCCCAGTAAGGAAGGCCCGAGTGCGATTCCTGCGATAATCTCACCGATTACAGTTGGCTGATTGATCAACGACATTAACCATCCAAGAATCCTGGAAGCAAGAATAATCACAAGTATTTGCAGAATCAAAACCGATAAAGGGTGGTGCATGTTTATACCTTGCAACAACCTTGGCACCAGACTTTCATATTGGGCGTCAATAAGCGGGGATGCAGGGAGATTACTCATGTGTTTTCCTGCATTAAAAATAATCCATAACAACAATGCAGCGCCTCCAACCACAACCAGGTTGCGGATTGAACTGTAACTCTTCCTCTTCCCCTTCAGTTTAATCATTCCGGCTTTATGAATTTTCAGGTTAATTTCAGTTTTATTTCCAGATTAACTTTCGTCAGTCTTTTCTTCGGTACTCAGGCTGCTGAGAATTGAATTTACCTCCTTTTCTGTAGAAGTCAGTTTGCTTCTGCAGAATTTTATCAGTTCAGCGGCTCTCTTAACCTTTTCCGATAACTCATCCACGCCGATAGAAGCATTTTCAATATCTGAAACAATGCCTTCAAGTTCTACAATGGCTTCGGTGTAATTGATATTTTTGCTCATTTGGTTTGATTTTCAGTAACAATACTATGAATTTTTCCGGTAAGGGTTTCAGTTTCAAGTTTATCTCCGGCAGCGGGATTAATTCCGGGTACCAAAGCTTTGCCGTTGAATCTTGTAATGGAGAATCCCCGTTTCAGCACATTTACAGGATCAAGAAGACGTACTTTGTTTTCGATATGATCGATGGAAGTGGAGTGTTTCTTAAAAAGATGACCATTGTGAAACATCAGCAGCTTTTCCTTTTCCTTCAGGATGTTTGCAAATTGCGCGATAATTCTGCCTGGGCCGGATTGTGTAGTAGTTTCGTATCTGCTCAAAGCTATCCGATGATTAAAAACGGCAGCATTTACCGAGTCGCGTATCGACATTGCAGTAAAGCTTAATTCCTGATGCTGTTGATTGATGTAAATCTGACTGGCTGATGAAAAATCCTGACTTAAAATTCTGAAACGGTTTTCATTGGTGTCCAGAATTACTTTTGATGCAAGTTCAAGCATATGTGCCGCAGCTTCAATCCTTTCGTGAAAGGTGCGGAAACATCCGATAAGGAAGTAAGCAACATCCGTAGGTGTGATTTTATTGATGCTGGCAACCATTTCAACCACAGTTTCGTTGGTTGAATGGCCTATGCCTGAAATTACCGGTAACGGAAAACTTGCTACTTCACGGGATAGAATATAACTGTCATAACAAGCCATACCTATTTCGTCGCCACCTCCCCGAATGATAAGTACCGCATCAAACTGCTGGCGTAAATCTTTGATTACCAGCAACTGCTTCCTGATAGATTCTATGGCTCCTTCGCCCTGCAGCACAGCATGAAACAGCCGGGTGTGGAACTTATATCCATACTGATTTCCGTTCAGGGTAACCATAAGATCGCTGTAACCCTTGCTGGTATTGGCCGATATTATTGCCAGCCGCTGCGGTAAAAGCGGCATTTCAAGTACCCTGTTGAGATTGAAAATTCCTTCATCTTTCAAACGGGCAATGGTTTCCATTTTTTCTTTTGCCAGTTCTCCAAGGGTAAAGAGCGGCTCAATGTCAATGATCTGAAGCGAAAGCCCATATTCCGACGAAAACTTTACATAAGCCTGAAACATTATATTGATCCCTTCCCGTAAAGGTTCACGGGTGACATTTTCGAACCTTCGTGTTATTTCGAAAAGATCATCGCGCCAGATGATACCTCTGACCTGCGATTTTACTTTGCCATCAACACGGTCAACCAGATCGGGGTAACAATGCCCGCTGTGCGGATAAAGGTTCAGTTTGGAAATCTCTGCCTTAATCCAGTAAGGAGAAGCATAGTGTTTGCGAAACATACGTGAAATACTCTCCGTAATTTCGAAGAGTGAAAACACCTGTCGCGCATGCGATACCTGCTCATCATTACCCATACATCCGAACCTCAAAAAGAAAATACAATATAATGTGGTCTGGTCAGGAAAAATTGTCATTAACTCCGATCAGACTGACAGTCCTCCTGAGTTGAAACTCAAAAAAAAATGAGCACAATGAGGAGATTACAGTTAAATCAAGCGATTAAACACTTCGACTCCGCTCAGTGTGACATCCGTTTAGAGAGTACACTGTTTCATCTTAATGCACAAATTATCAATTCTATACGATGTCCTCCTGAGCGGAGTCGAAGGATAAAACGAACAATCTGTAATTTGGTAGTGGAGTCAAAGGAAATTTATTTAATTCAATCCCAAAATTACGAAATATCTGCCATTAAATTTCAACGCAGATTTCAGCATGTGTGCTGAATGCGAATGCTTGATTAATATGAGTCAGTAACCAACATTTAACAACTTTGCAGGTTATATTAATTAATTGTTAAAATGATTGCACAGGCGTCTTCATTTTTGTAATTTATCTAATTTTGATGAAGTTCAATAGTGCCATTAATACTTTGCGGTTATGAAAACCATTACCCTGATGCGCCATGCAAAATCATCATGGAAAGATGCAGGTCTTAATGACCTTGACAGGCCTTTGATTCAGAAAGGACTGAGTCGCACCCGATTGATTGTTGATCACTTAAAAGACAAAGATTTTAAGCCGGAATACATTATCACCAGTAATGCTTTGCGGGCAACTGAAACCGCAGGAATTATGGCGCATGCCTTTGGCATTGATAATGAGTTTGTAAGGGTGGAGAAACTTTTGTACACTGCTGATGCTGATAGTTATTACGATCATTGTTTTGATTTACCCGAAAAAATTACTCATACGCTAATTGTCGGGCACAATCCGGCAATCACCAATTTTGCCAACTTTTTTCTGAAAGAGAAAATTGATTATCTGCCAACCTCAGGCATAGTGAGTATTGTTTTTGCGACCGACAAATGGGAGAATATTCCGATTTCAGGCGGTAAGGTTACTTTATTGGTTTATCCGAAAATGTTCAAATAACACTTTTTTTACCAGATTATCGATTATCAAAGAATTTACAGCCCCCATTTCACAACTTTTCAGTACCTTTAAGGTGTTATGACCAGAATTTCAAAATTTATTGTTAACCGCGAAACCAGTTGGCTTGAGTTTAATGCAAGAGTTTTGCAGGAAGCTGCCGATCAATCAACCCCTTTAATAGAGCGGATTAAATTTCTTGGGATTTTTTCCAATAATCTGGATGAATTTTTCAGGGTAAGGGTTGCCACATTGAGTCGGTTAAGCGACTATGGTCAGAAAGATGAAGTTGGGTTTAATACCCGTCGCATACTGAAGGAAATCAACAGAATCGACAAAGAGCAGCAAAAAGATTTTTCACGCATTTTCAGAGGCATAGTCAGAGATCTGGCACATGAAGACATTCTGATTGTAAACGAAAAAGAACTTACAGTCAGCCAGGGCGAATTTGTAAGAAGATACTTCAACGATCATGTGCGTTCGTTGCTGTTTCCCATTATGATGAATAATCTGAAATCATCATCGCTGGTTGATAAATCAATTTATCTGGCTTTAAAACTGGAATCTGCTTCAGGAAATGCAGTTCAGCAATTTGCTGTGATCAGGGTTCCGTCAAAGCCATTGTCAAGGTTTGTAATTCTGCCTTCTGACAATCACAAAAAATATATCATTCTGCTCGACGATGTTATCAGGTATTGCCTTAACGAGGTGTTCTCGATGTTCGGGTACGACACTTTCAACGCATATACTTTTAAGTTTACCCGTGATGCTGAGCTTGATATAGACAACGATGTATCCAAAAGTTTTCTTGAAATTATGAGCGAGAGTCTGAAGCAACGAAAACTTGGCGCTCCCGTAAGGTTTATTTACGATAAAACCATGCCGGCTGAATTATTGAGCATTCTGAAAAATAAACTGGATATTTCAGAAACTGATACATTGTCAAAAAGCGGACGTTATCATAATTTCAAGGATTTTATGTCCTTTCCGGATGTTGGTCGTCCTGATCTGCTGTTTCCTCCGGGAAAACCACTGGAACACCGAAAGCTACCCCGAAATGAGAGCATCCTGAGCACACTAAGGCATCAGGATATCATGATTCACTATCCTTACCAGTCGTTTCAATACATTATAGATCTGTTGCGCGAAGCTTCCATCGATCCTCAGGTGAGATCAATAAAAATGACACTTTATCGGGTTGCGAAAGAATCAAAAGTAGTAAATGCACTTATTAATGCTGCCAGAAATGGGAAATCAGTAACTGTTTTTATGGAGCTTCAGGCCCGTTTTGATGAAGAAGCCAATATTTTCTGGGCTGAAAAACTTCAGGAAGAAGGGGTGAAGCTGATTCAGGGAATCCCCGGATTTAAAGTGCATTGCAAATTGTTGCTTATCAGGCGTAAAGAAGGTCTAAAGAATGTTTATTATGCAAATGTTGGAACCGGAAATTTTAACGAAGCAACAGCAAGAATTTATGCCGATGATAGTCTCCTTACTGCAGATCAATCCATTACCAATGATGTAAATGCAGTTTTTCAACTGATCGAAAGCAAGTACAATCCGCCAAAGTTCAAAAGCCTGATAGTTGCCCCATTTCATATGCGCAACTTTTTTACCCGAATGATCAACAACGAGATTAAAAATGCAGATAGTGGTAAAGAAGCATGGTGCATTATTAAACTGAATAACCTGGTGGATGATAAAATCGTCAAAAAACTCTATCAGGCGGGTAAAGCAGGTGTGAAAGTGAGGATTATCTGCCGCGGAACCTGCACATTAACACCGGGAGTGAAAGGATTAAGCGAAAATATTGAGGTGATTAGTATCGTTGATAAATTTCTGGAGCACTCCAGGGTTTTTGTGTTTAATAATAGTGGTGACGAAAAGTATTACATTTCATCGGCCGATTGGATGGTGCGTAACCTCGACAATCGTGTTGAAGTTGCTTGTCCGGTTAACGACCCGAAACTTCAGCAGGAACTGAAAACCATGTTACTTATTCAGCTGAAGGACAATACAAAGGCCAGATGGGTAAATCATATCATTCCAAACCAATACAAGGACACAGACAAAATACCCAAAATCAGATCGCAGGAAGAGATTTATGCATATCTGAAAGGGACTTAATCCTGGTTCACTTTTTTTTACCACATAGGCACTTAGGTCACATAGAATTTTAGACTATTGTGTTCTGTGTTTCTATGTGATTCACTTTTTTTCTTTTTTTACCACATAGGCACATAGGCCACATAGAGAATAAAACTATGTGTTCTGTGTTTCTATGTGGTTCAAATTTTTCTTTTTTTTTACCACATTGGCACATTGGTAAATAGAAAATAAAACTATGTGTTCTATGTTTCTATGTGGTTCAAATATTCTTGTTTCCTTCCCGCTTTCCCGGTTATGAAAACTTCTCCACCAAATCTGCAAGCCTGTGGGCATAGCCACATTCGTTGTCGTACCATGCCACAATTTTCACAAGTTTGTTTTTATCGCCAAGCACCGCGGTAAGGCCTGCATCAAAAATAGCTGAATGCGGATTTCCGACAATATCTATAGAAACAATCGGATCTTCGGTGTATTCCATAATTCCTTTCAGGTAACCATTTGCAGCCTCCTTAAAAGCTGCATTGATCTCTTCAATGCTTGTTGAATGCTTCAGGGTGCAGGTAAGGTCGGTGAGCGATCCGTCAGGAACCGGTACGCGGATTCCGGCTCCACCGAGGTTCTTTTTCAGATGAGGAAATATTTTTGTAGCTGCTTTGGCTGCTCCTGTAGTGGTGGGGATTATGCTGTAAGCAGCTGATCTGGCGCGTCGCAGGTCGGTGTGTGGTGCATCAATAAGATTCTGATCGCGGGTGTAGGAATGTACGGTGGTGATAAAACCTTTCTCAACTCCCCACAAATCATCGAGCACCTTAATCATAGGTGCTACGCAATTGGTTGTACATGAAGCGTTTGAGATTATAACATCGTCTTTTTCAATGATATGATCATTTATACCAAGTACAACATATTTAACATCATCGTGATCGGTTTTGGCAGGGGCAGAGATGATCACTTTTCGGGCACCGGCTTCTACATGCTTCATGGCTGAAGCCTTGTCGGTAAACTTTCCGGTGGATTCTATTACGACATCAATGGCCAGCTTGCCCCAATCAATTTGGCCGGGTTCAGCCTGTGCAAAAACTTTAACCTTTTTGCCTTTCACCATCAGAAAGTCAGATCCATGCGTGACTTCGCCCGGAAAATTTCCATGGACTGAATCATATTTGAGAAGGTGAGCGAGGGTAGCCGGATCAGTAAGGTCGTTGATGGCAACTACCTGTATGTTTTTCTTTTCAAGCAGTGCCCTGTAGGTAATGCGTCCGATCCGGCCAAATCCGTTGATGGCCACCCTTATTTTTGTCATGATCCTGCAGTATGGTTTAGCCTGCAAAGTTAGACAAATAGCGGAGAAAAGTACATTATCGCATCAGGAAGAAACTTCCGCTATATTCAGAAACCTCATCATTTTCGTCCTTGAAAAAGACTTTGTAAATGTATGAGCCAGGTAAAGCCGGATTTCCTGAAACCTTGCCATCCCAGCTTGCTTCGATATTGTTTGAAAAGTACACCAGTGCACCCCAGCGATTGTAAATATTTATGCTGAATTCCTTGACACCGTTACCTGCAATGGTGAATGCATCATTCAGTCCGTCGCCGTTTGGTGTAAATGCATTCGGAATCCTGAGCATATATCTGGGACTAATGAAAATGGTTTTTTCGAAAATATCGGTACAGCCGAATTCATTTTCCACCAGAAGAATTGTCTGGTAGAAACCGCTGTCGGCGTAAGAATGTGTAAACTGAGGATCAGTGTAAGTTGTTCCGTCGCCCATATTCCACAAATAAGTAAGGCTATCGCCTGCAGAAGTACTAAGAAAGCCGATAACCGGATTTTTCATACTTGCTGTTTCCGGATTTGCATCAAATCCTGCAACCGGCAATGGCCATGCATCAACCATTTGCGGCGTTGTTTTCTGATCAATGCAACCTCCGGGATTGGTAACTATAAGTTGTACATCATATTTTCCGCTTTGCGCGAAAGACTGAACCACAGAGTTGCCGCTGCCTGTTCCGGCACTTCCGAAATTCCACTCGTAAGTGGTGCCGGGAACTGAATTTTGTGAAGCATCAGTAAATGTAACTTCAAGCGGGATGCAGCCAGAAGCTATTCCTGCTGTAAAATCAGCCTGTGGCATTGCATTTACATCAACACTAAGCTGCACCTGCTCGCTGGCACAATTTAATTGTGTAACTGTAAGTGTGATATTTTTTGTGCCGGCATTATTCCAACTCACTGAATGCGGGCCTTGTCCGTTTCCGGAAGTTGTGCCGCCATCAAAGTCCCAGGTGTAAGTTGCATAGCTTTGACCGTTTCCGGTGTAAGTAAGTGTTAGCTCATCGCCTTCGCAAACCGCTGGCCGTGAAGTTATAAAATCAGCAAACATTCTTTCTTTGACTGTTACGCCGACCACAGCAGTATTTACACAGTTATTAATGTCGGTTCCGGTAACGGTATAAAGTGTAGTTCCTGCAGGAGTGGCAGTTATATCTCCAAGCAAAGGATTGCTCATGGTAGGGTCGGCAGGCAGCGAAGTCCATACGTAGTTCAATGCACCTCCTGCATTAAGGCTAACACTTTCATCAGGGCAAATAGCTGAAGCAGAGGGTACTGCAGTAACCACTGGAAGCGGATTTACATTTATGTTCACAATTGCTGTGGCTTCACAACCATCGGTAACCGTAAGTGTATATTCTGTTGTTACAAGCGGATAAACTGTTACCATTTGTCCGGTATAGGTGTTTGTCCCATCCGTCCAGGTGTATAAGCCGCTTCCGGTTGATGAGCTTCCCGAAAGAGTTGCCTGATCACCTGCACAAATCACCTGGTCTGTTCCTGCATCTGCTGAAAGCTGAAATACTTCAACATCGGTGCAGTCAGTTACAGTATTCCCGCAATTATCGGTAACCGCTACACAAAACTGCCTCGAAGTTGCCGGGGTAAATGTTACGATCCGGCCGTTTTGTACTTCCCCGCTGAGCATATCAGTCCATACCCAACTGCCATTTGGAGTGTCATTTGCAGTAAGTTCAATTGACTGGCCCACACAAATGCCATCGTAAACACCTGCATCAGCAAAAGGTTGCCCTACAGTAACCAGTATTTCGGTATAGTCAGTGTTTCCGCAATCATCTGTAACAGTAACTGAGTAAGTAGTATTTGCTATGGGTGCAACGTTTATGGTTTGTGTTGTTTCGCCGGTACTCCATAACCAGCTGGTACCTCCGTCAACGGTAAGGTCAATGTTGTCGTTCAAGCAGATATTTACTTCGGGCCCTGCATTAATTTCAGCAATTGGACCCCTGACTTCCACAAAAACAGATTCTTCAACCAGATTCCCGCAAACATCCAGAACCTGCACGGTATAGGTGGTAGAAAACAGGGGAGAGACCTGAATAATATCGGTCGTGTCGGCCGGATTTCCGCTATCCCAGAAATATTCCCAGGGTTCTATGCCTCCGTTTGCACCGGCGCGTATAAAAGATGTTTGTCCGCACTCTATTGACTGGGCAGCACTTTGATTAAGGAAAAATTCAGGGTAGTCTTTGATCCAGATTCTGGCGGTATCAAGCATTACCTCGCAAAGCGAAGTGTTAAAAATGATTTCAACAACCTTAGTAGATTCAGGAATATCATCGGTTATCGGGATAATGGAGATTGTTGCTGTTGAATCCCCTGAAGGGATTACCACACTATCGGCAATCCATTCATAATCGACTCCATTTTCAGCGCTTCCGGCAATTTCATAATGTAAAGTAAAATCAACAAATGCCCTTGTGCTGAGCCGGAATTCAAGTGAGGCACTATTGCAGTTTTCAACCGCAGTATCTACAGCCGCATGGGTAAATGACAAAGCAGAAGCCACCCCAACACTTGAAAAGCTGTTTGCTTCAAGAAAAACACCGGAATCATATGCACGGTCAAGTATGTCGGAAATGGATAATTTAATGTGATAGGTGCTGCAGGGTACAACAGGAGATCGGGCTGTAAAGACATGCGTAAAGCCATCGTATTTAATATAGCTTCCATTGGAGTTATTTACATAGTATAGGCTGTTGGAAAGATGATTTACACTGTTTATACAAACCAGTTCGCCGAAGGTATTTGGAACCAAAGCAATATTTCTGGCATTGCTTGAGTACTGATTGAAACCGTCAATGCCAGGGCCACTGATAAAAAAACCAAATGCATCATTGAAATCTTCGCCAACAAATTCCGGATATTCTTCAGATCCAAAAACATAACGAAATTCAACAAAAGTGGATTGGGGGACAAAGTCAAACTCAAGTACTGCAGCATCATTGGATGGATTGGTCGTAATTCCATCTCCGCATTTTCTGGCAACGGTTCTCAGGTCATCATCTCCCACAGCAAACATATTGAAGCTCGCTTGTTGTGATCCACTTCCCTTTGCCTCTAAAACTTCGCCTGAGGAAAGAATAAGCCCAGCTTCAATTCCTATATCTGATTCTCCGAAAAAATTGCCAATCGCTTCCTCATTCCCGGTAAAAACAATATTTGATACCTCAACCCCTGGTCCGATCAGAATGTTACGAACATATTCTTCAGGAGTCATTAATCCTGATTGAATTGTGAATTCAGCAGGAGGTAATTGTGCTTTTCCCTCCATTGAAAACAGAGCCAGAAACAGACTGAGAATCGCAAAACGCAATGTAAACAGCGTGGTATTATGCATAAATACCCTGCTACCCACCTGAGTAGAATTATTGTTCATTATGCTGCGGTTATTTGTCGTTATAAGAGATTCCGGACAAGAGAAAACCATTTCAGGCCGGAAATAATCGGGAAATCCCTGAATCACAAAGTTAAATATTTTTTAAAACGCTGAACTTAATTTGGAAAAGATTTTGAAAATTGTTATGAACTTGGCCGGGAACCAAGCCTGAAAGATGGATTAACGCAGTGTGAAAATCTATCTCTATTTCGAAGGAAATATAAATCTTTCTACAAATCAGCGCCATATCTGCGGATTTGTGGTTTCTCTGAATAAAATACAATTTACTCTAACATTAATTGGTTAAATAATTTCCGGCACCGGTGATTCCCTTTTGCGATTTTGATCTTGATGTAAGGATTAGTAAAAATCCTGTTTTCTGCAAGTTTTCCAAAATGAAAAATAGTTAAAATTGGTTAAAGTCCATGCCGCTGTCCACCCCTGAAAGTTCTTTTTTCTATCTTTATGCCCTGAACCCCAAAATTTCAAACACAATAAATAACAATGGAAAAACTAAACACCTATCTCGAAACGAACAAACAACGTTTCCTGGATGAGCTTTTTGGACTTATCCGTATTCCTTCAATCAGTTCAATTACTGATCACAAGCCCGATATGTTAAGGGCCGCTGAGTATTGGAAAGATACCATCCTTAAAGCCGGTGCCGATAAAGTGGAAATTATCGCTACAGCTGGTAATCCGGTAGTATATGGCGAAAAAATAATTGATCCGGCAAAACCAACTGTTCTGGTTTATGGTCATTATGATGTAATGCCGGTTGATCCGCTCAACTTGTGGACTTCACCTCCGTTTGAGCCGGAAATCCGTGATGGGAAAATTTTTGCCCGTGGTGCCGATGATGACAAAGGTCAGGCTTTTATGCATGCCAAGGCTTTTGAAGCGATGGTGCAGACTGGTACTTTGCCGTGTAATATTAAATTTATGATTGAAGGCGAAGAAGAAATCGGATCTCCCAATCTCGAGAAATTCTGCGTTGATCATAAAGATATGCTAAAGGCCGACATAATCCTGGTTTCAGATACAGGAATGATTGCCCCTGATATTCCATCTATTACTGTAGGTTTGCGTGGATTGGCTTATCTCGAAGTTGAGGTAACCGGACCAAACCGCGACCTTCACTCAGGCTTGTTTGGTGGTGCTGTTGCCAACCCCATCAATGTTTTGTCGAAAATGATTGCTTCTCTCACCGATGAGCAAAACCGCATAACTGTAGCTGGTTTTTACGACAAGGTACTTGAACTTTCCGCCGAAGAGCGTGCAGAAATGGCCAAAGCTCCTTTCAACCTTGATGACTACAAAGCAGCCATTGATGTTGCTGAAGTTTCGGGCGAAACCGGATTTTCAACCATGGAACGCACAGGAATCAGGCCAACGCTTGATGTTTGCGGAATCTGGGGTGGATATACCGGCGAAGGCGCAAAAACAGTGCTTCCGTCAAAAGCTTATGCCAAAATATCTATGCGTTTGGTTCCTCACCAGGATCATCTTGAAATCTCAAATCTGTTTGAAGCGCATTTTATGAAACTGGCTCCTCCTTCAGTTAAAGTGAAAGTTACCAACCTTCATGGTGGTCAGGGTTATGTTTCGCCAACCGATACAAAAGCTTATCGCGCAGCAAGCAAGGCTTATGAAACTACTTTCGGCAAAAAACCGGTTCCCGTTCGCAGTGGCGGAAGTATTCCGATTATTTCAACGTTTGAACGCGTTTTGGGCGTGAAATCCATCCTTATGGGATTCGGACTTGAGTCTGATGCCATTCACTCACCCAATGAAAATTATCCGCTTTTCAACTTCTACAAAGGAATTGAAACCATTCCGTATTTCTATAAGTTCTATTGCGAATAGCGAAATCCAGGTGCAAGACTTGAATCGTAAAGTCTGAACTTTTATTAAAAAAAAACCTGCCGGATTTTATGCTCCGGCAGGTTTTTTTTGCACTATCAGTATTTCAGATCAACATTATCTTCCAGCTGAATGCCTGACTACTTTCTGTAATTATCCTGACAAAATAGATGCCGGCAGCAAGATCATTAAGGTTTATGGTAGCTGAGGAATTTTCAGGCTGATTTCTTTTTCTCACCAAAACCCCGGCAGCATTGAAAATATGAATTTCAGAAGCCTGGGAAATTGAGCTGAATGTCAGCTGCCGGTCTGAAAGCGTGAAGGTTATGCTTTTGTTTGGATCCGGGAATTCATCAATGCTCAATTCTCTTTCAATGTGGCGGATAATTTCCTCAACCCACAATGAATACATCAGACCAGAAGGATGTAGTCCGTCGCTGGCAACCAGTGCGGGCATAGTCAGTCCATTTCTTGATATTGGTGTGATATCGATGTATTTAACATTGTAATTCTCAGTAATAGTGCGGTTTATGTTGTTGAACTGATCTATCTGAATGCTGATGTTCGGATTCCCGTTTCCGAAAGGAGTGTAAGCATAATCGGGTATTGAAAGTACAAAAACGTGCGATCGGTCATATCCGGCAAGCGCAATGGCCTGATTAAGAAGTTCTTCGAACTCTTTTGCATAGGTTTGAATGTTCCCTCCCTGATATTGATTGTTAACTCCAATCAGCAGCGAAACCAGATTATAGCCATTCAACGGCATTTGCTGGTTGATTGCATTTTTCAGGTTGTCGGTGCGCCAGCCGGTTTGTGCGATTATTTTCAACTCTGCCACACTATAACTGAGGCGGGTAAGTTCATCAAAAAACTGTTCAGGCCAGCGTTCGTTCACAGCCACACTTTGGCCGATGGTGTATGAATCACCCAGCGCCAGAAACTGAACCGGCTCCTTGATTTTGATGCTTTGTGCCCTGACTGCTGAATAGGTGAGCAGGAAGAGGATCAGGTAAAATATTGATTTCATGTCAGATCAGATTCAGTGAATTGGTTTTGTGGAGTTTTGCCTGCATTACTCAGTTAAACATAGGTTCAGCGTGCAGCCGTTAATCATTTTAAAATGGCTGAGCTATTGCCTGTGTGACAATAACATTTTCGCCATTAAAATGGTTCATTGAAATAGCCAGCAATAAGCTGACGATGAGAGGGGAAAGAAAAAATGTAAATGCAGCTGAATTTCAGTGAATGAACTTACTTCAGAAACTTCCTGACAAATAAATCATCTTCAATATAAACCCTGATCACATAAACGCCTGATGTATATCCTGACAAAGGAATCTCAATATCGCTTCCTGGTTTGTATTTGTCAAGTAATATTTTCCCGTCAATGCTGCTGATTACAATTCTGTTAACAACTGTTTTGAATCCACTGAGTTGAAGCATGTTTCCCGAAATACTCAGCCATTCCTCTTTGGGCTGGATATTTTCTGTGGATGTTCCCAGAATGGTGAAACTGCCTTCCTCTGAAAAATCTGATCCGGCATAGGCCTGGTCAATGGCCTGCACCCTGAAATAATAATCTCCGGGAGCGAGGTTTCGGAAAACCATAAAATCATTCTGACCGGTGTTCCCGATTGCTGAAATATATCTCTGACCGTTCACCGGATTTGCCATAGGGCTGATTTTGTCAATGCTGCCGGAAGCACTGCCCATCATTACATTATAAGTAATTGATTCTGATGGCGATTGCACATCTGTCGATCTTTCCCAGCTGATTACAGCATATCCACCCAAAACATAGGTGTATAAGTTCTGAGGGATTGTTGGAGGTGTATTTTGCTGAAACGAAGAAGTATTCAGGTCATTACGGTAAAGTTTTGTGATATGTGATCCCGAAATTCCGGTAAGTACCAGATCGTAGTCGCCATCGTTGTCAAAATCTCCCCAGGCCGAAGCTGCTCTTTCTACAAATGACAATCCTGCTGGAAATTCACTGAAATCGCCAACACCATTGTTTGCATACAAGCGAGTGGAAGCGTTTCCGCAACCGGCATTTTGCCCTGAAAGCATAATATCAAGATCTCCGTCATTGTCGTAGTCTATCCAGTTGGCCGGGCCAAGCGCGGTGCCCACCAAACCGGCATTTGCAAAACTGAAAGTGTTGTCACCATTGTTCCTGTAAACATATGAGACCGGAGTTAAAGAGGCATCTTTTCCTGTGATAAGTATGTCAAGATTTCCATCATTGTCAAAATCACCCCACTGCGCATCACCGCCGACAGCTCCTTCAATCTGAGCTTCCAGTCTGTTAAATATACCATTGTCATTCAGGTAGATGTATGTTTCTCCAACAGATCCGTCATCTCCAACCATCAATAAATCCAGGTCTCCGTCGTTGTCGCAGTCACCCCAGGCAAGCGAAGGGGAATTCATGCCGATAAGACCGGCTTCTTCAGCCGAAAAAGTGCCATCGCCGTTGTTTGCATAAAGCTTGGTATTCCAGTTTCCTGAAATTACAAGATCAGGATAACCGTCGTTGTTAAAATCACCCCAGGCCAGATCGCCGCCTGCTCCTATAGGATATAAGTTTACCGGCATTGCCACAAATTGCCCATTGCCTGTATTCCGGTACAAAACTGTTTTATTCCCATCGAAATCAGCACCGGTAATTACTATATCCATTAATCCGTCAAGATCATAATCTGCAGTTGCTGCAGCGCAGTTCTCCAAACCTGCGATTCCACTTTCTGTATAAACAAAACTTCCGCCTTCATTCAGATAAATTCCTGCAAACGGATTGTAATTACTATCCTGACCTGCAATAAAAAGATCAAGATCATTGTCGTTGTCGAAATCGGCAAAAAGCACTGAACCGCGTCCAATTCCTTCAAGTGCAGAATATATATTTACAAATGGCTGAGCATGGGCAAAGCCGGTAATGCAGAAAGAAAGCAGGAGAAGGAGGTATATTTTTTTCATCCGGGAATTTTTTTCGGGGTGAAATTACAACAAAGATTTTAAATACATGCTGTTTTGTGCATATCTGATTTTTGACATTTTCAGAATGCTTCTTAAAATTAAAAAAGGCCACCTTTCCCGGTAGCCTTTTAAAAGATCAGCCCAAAATCAGAAAATCAGGGTTTGACTAATTGAAAACAAGCATTTTGTTGAAACTAACAAATATCAAGTCAAGCCCTGACATCAGCGAATCATGGATCAATTATTAATTTATTGTCTTTCCTTAAACTCTTTCAGGCCTCTGTCGAGGAAATCGAGAAAATTCTCAACATCAAGATCGTAAGCCAACGGTGGAACCATCACATTTCCTTTGGTATCAAGCAACACGTAATAGGGTTGTGCATTGACGTTAAACTTACTGATCTGGAAATCGGCATATTTCTTTCCGATGGTTTTCTTTACTTTTCCGTCGTAGGTAGAAGTAATCCATTCCGATTCAGGAAGTGTGGTTTTGTCATCAACATACAGGGCCACAATAATAAATTCTTCGCGTAGCTTTTTCAAAACCCTTGGATCAGCCCAGACGCGTGCTTCCATTTCGCGGCAATTTACACACCCGTGGCCGGTAAAGTCAATAAAAACCGGTTTATTTACCTGTGCTGCACAAGCAAGACCTTGTTCATAATCGAAATAACCTTCAAGTCCATGAGGCAGGTGAAGCAATTCACCATGTTTGGGTTTATCGCATAGGCTTGAAGGTTTTTCGGTGGTTCCTCCGCCTGAGCCAAATACCTGAACATTATCCCTCACAATTTTATTCAGGTCAAAATCGTGGGTTGCCTGTGGTGGAAGATATCCCGACAAGACCTGAAGCGGAGCACCGAACATTCCGGGAATCATATAAATCACAAAAGCAAAAGTGACAATTGCCATGGAAAGCCGCGGCACACTGATGAACTTTAAATCGCTGTCGTGCGCAAATTTGAGCTTGCCCAAAAGGTAGAGTCCCATGAGGGTAAATATAATGATCCAGAAGGCAAGGTAAACCTCGCGGTCGAGAATGCCCCAATGATAAGTCTGATCGGCAATGCTGAGGAATTTCAGCCCAAGCGCCAGTTCAATAAATCCAAGTACAACTTTAACAGAATTGAGCCATCCGCCTGATTTTGGCATACTGTTCAGCCAGCGGGGGAAGAAGGCAAACAGTGTAAATGGCAGTGCAAACGCGAGCGAGAATCCGAGCATTCCGATAATGGGTTCCAGTATTTCTCCACTGGCCGAGGCCACCAGAATGGCTCCTACGATTGGTCCGGTACACGAAAAAGAAACAAGTACCAGTGTAAAAGCCATGAAAAATGCTCCGATAATTCCACCTCTGTCGGCCTGAGAATCTGATTTGTTGATCAGCCAGCTGGGAAGTGTAATTTCGAACATTCCCAGAAACGAAGCGGCAAAAAACATAAAAATCAGGAAAAAGAATACATTCGGAATCCAGTGTGTACTCAGGAAATTTGCAAAATTTGCACCAAGCGTAATGGCAACCACTGTTCCGATTAAAGTGTAAATCAGAATAATAGAAACACCATAGGAAAGTGCCTGAAATTTGGCTTTTACTTTATCTTTTTCTTTCAGGAAAAATGTCACCGTCATGGGTATCATAGGGAATACACAGGGAGTGAGAATGGCGGCGAGACCGGCAAGAAATGCAAAGAAAAACAATGTCCACAATGATGACTTATCTTCTTTTTCGGCTGCAGTATCAATTGCTTCTGCTGTGTTTAGCGTGCCTGCCACAGTATCGGAAGATGCAGCAACTGGCAGGGCTACTGTATCCTGTACTTCGGCTACACTGGCAGTGGTTTCTCCAGGCACGGGTTCAGCAGTCTTTGCAATGTCGGGATTGCCTTTTATCTTGAAGGTAAAATCTACTTCATCAGGAGGCAAGCACCTCCCGTCGTCGCAACACATAAATTCAAGAAATCCTTTAATCTGGAAATCTTTATCAGTTAAAACTTCAATATTTTGAGTAAATACCGCTTTATCGGCAAAATACTTAACCACCATATCAAAGTTTTTGTCGAACTCTTCTTTGGCTTTTGGTTCTTTTACTTTACCGATAAGCTTGTAATCAGCACTTTTCTCAAAAGTAAATGAAGTTGGAACCGGTCCATCGGGCGGGATGTCCTGCGAGTACAAATGCCATGTTGGGTCAATGGTTGCGGTGAGAACCAATTGTACTTCTGCCGGTGAAATCTGTTTTGTGCTGAAACTCCATTTTACAGGTTTCAGAATCTGCCCGTAAGAGAAAGTGAAGGACTGAATCCCGATCAGCAAAACTGCCAGAAGGAGTTTAGGATGATGTTTCATTTATTGGGTATTTATGTTGATTAAACCAATTATTTACAATTTAGTCCAGCTGCTCAATCTGAAGGATGGTTTCAGTTTCAGAAGTTATTCTGAATGGATTACCAATACGGTGGCCTACCAGCCATGCTATTTTATTTCCTGAAATCAGGAGCCAGGCATTTTCTTTTTCAACTATTGAGAATTTGTTATCGATAAAGAAATCGCTGAGTTTTTTACTGTTGGTCATGCCAAAGGGAACGAAAGTGTCTCCTTCATTCCATTTACGCAAACTCAGTGGCCATGTAATTTTATCTGCATCAAGCATGGCAATTGATCCGCTTTTGTTGATTCTTGTGCCGGGGAGATTTTTGAAGGTGGTAAACCTGAGTTGAACAGGTTTTTTCATTTCTGTAATGCCTTGCTCAATCAAAATTTCGCCTATCGGCTGACTGCCGGCCGGGCCAAGCTCTGTGATCAATAAGAAATCGCGGTCTTTTATCAGGCGGTGAGTTGGTGAAAAGAATTGTTTTCCGGAAAGTTCTTCAAGACCATAAGCAACTTCATCAGAAACACTTCTGTTGAAGCCATATGGTTGCAGAATCTCGTAAAGATAAGCATCACAAGGTTTTAGCAATGATAATTCCGCAATGTTGAGTGAAATTACTCCACCCTCAATCGTCTCAACTTTCTTGCGGATGCTTTCCAGATAATGATTGAGCAGCATTTCAGTTTCGCGCATTCTGCTCACAGTAAAAGTGATGGTCTTCCTGAATTCGGGATTGATTTCTGCCAGAAGTGGCATAAGGTCATTCCTGAGTTTGTTTCTCACATATTTTGAGGATCGGTTCGAGCTGTCTTCGCGATAACCAATGGCTTCATCCCCGGCAAATTCTTCTATGTCTCTCCTGAAAGCAAACATCATAGGGTGTACCACCTGACGGCGGTTAGGCATTATGCCGTGAAGTCCGCTGATGCCGGTACCCCGGAGGATATTGATAAAAAATGTTTCTATCTGATCGTCAAGGTGGTGTGCCGTTGCAACAGATTTATATCCTTCAGCAGCAATCAGCTCATCAAACCATTCATACCTGAGGGTGCGTGCAGCCATTTGCACCGAAATCTTGTTAAAACCGGCATATTCACGTGTTTTAAAGTGATTAACGTGAAATTTTACACCATAAGATTCAGCCATGGAGGCTACAAATTTTTCATCAAGATTCGACTCTGAACCTCTGAGCCCGAAATTGCAGTGAGCAATGGCGAAATTGTATCCTGCACGGTGAAAAAGCTCAGCCATAACCATCGAGTCAACACCTCCACTTACAGCAATGAGAACCGGATCATTTTCATCAAAAAGATGATAATCCGAAATATATTGTTTGAATTGCGCTAGCATGCCGCAAAAATATAAAAAGTAAGCGATTTTTCGCGGTCAAACGATTGGTTAGATTCTGGAATTAACATATTTTAATAAGTAGATGCCGGAGGTTGCAGGGCAACTTATTCGGTTGTTGAAAATAGCTTTCGCAGATTGTCTTTGTTTACAGCGTTGACCGGATTTTTTGCAGCGGGCGTATATAAGAAAGCGAAGGTAGAAATATAGCTTTCATTGATTTTGCCCCGAACCATTTTTAAGGTTGAGTTTACCATATGGTTTTTCTCGGTAAATGCTTCTGGTAAAATTACAAAGCACGCCGGGAGCCACCTTTCAGGGAAAATTCCTGAATGTTTGCCCTTGCCAAAGTATGATTCAATTTCATGGGCGATTATGCTGATGCCGGCCTCCAGCCCATCTTCGGTTGAAGGTTCAAAACCCTGTTTTTTGATAAGGCGTTTCAATTCAGCTGTGTTTGGAACAATCAACCCAACTGTATATGGATCCTGATTATTGTGAAGCATACATTGGTCAATCAGCGCAGAGTTGTCAATCAATGCTTCTTCTATTCCTTCCGGACTGAATTTCTCACCATCACTGCCTATCAGCAGACTCTTAAACCTTCCTTTAACTACCAGGTAATCATCGTTATCCATATAGCCAAGGTCGCCGGTGTAGAGCCAGCCATTTTTGATGGTTTCTGCAGTTGATTCAGGGTTTTTCCAATATCCCATCATTACGTTTCCACCTTTGATTACAATTTCACCGGATTGACCTTTGGGTAATTCATTTCCATCGGGATCGCATATTTTCAGTTCAAGAGGTTTTACGAGTTTGCCCGATGTTCCTATTTTCAGGTTTTTGACTGAATTTGACGAAATTACCGGCGATGCTTCTGAAAGTCCATATCCCTGACAAACCGGGATTCCGATGGCAAGAAAAAAGCGCTGAAGTTCAGCATCAAGCAATGCTCCTCCGCCTATAAAAAACTTCAACTCTCCCCCAAATCCCTCACGTATTTTACTGAAAAGTATCTTGTCGAAAAGCAAGACCAAAGGCTTGAGCAAAGCCCTGAACCCTTTTCCCTGATTTATTCCGATGCCATTGTATGCGTAAGCAACCTTAATGCCTGCATTGAAAAGTGTAACCGCGATTTTACCTTTTTTTGCGATGCCAGATTCAATGTTTTTGCGGAAATTTTTTGACAAAGCCGGCACACTCATCAACAGATTGGGCTTAATTTCTTTAATATTTATCGGAATGTTTTTCAGGGTTTCGTTGGCGGTTTTTCCTGCCTGAACTGAAGCAACCGATGCGCCTTTTGCAATAAAACAATACAAACATGCTGTGTGTGCAAAGCAATGATCCCAGGGAAGAATTGCAAGTGTGCGGTAATTGTCAGGGATTTCCATTAGCGTAAGCGATTGCTCTACGTTTGAAATGTAATTTCCGTGAGATATCATAACCCCCTTCGGATCAGCTGTTGTACCCGAGGTGTAAGTTATATTTGCAATGGTTTCAGGTTGTAATTTATTGATGGTTTCCCGGAGGACATCGGGATTTGACTTCATAATAGCGGCACCTTCTTCACAGATGTCTTCAAAGTAATAATCGCCACTTTGTTTTACCGATGTTTTGTCGAGCAATATGATATGTTCAAGCTCAGTTAATTCCTGCTGAATCTCCTTGATTTTATACAACTGGTTTTCAGAAACGATGGCAACTTTAGCTCCGCTGTGTTTGATGCGGAATGAAATTTCGGCAGGTGTAAGTTTTACCGACAGGGGTACACTGCAACAACCGGTGCAAAGCAATCCAAGTTCCGAAATAATCCAACTGTCGCGACCTTCGGAGAGTAATGCAATACGATCACCGTATTCAACGCCGAGCTTCAGAAGGCCGGCACCGAATGCATGAACTTTTTCCCTGGTTTGTGTATAGGTGCGCTGATGCCATTCACTTCCCCTTTTTTCATGAAGATATGTATTGTCGGGAAATTTCTCAACTGCAACATCAAGCAAATCGATCAGGTTACGCATATGAATTTGTCGTTAGTTTTAAGGCAAAGTTAAAATCTTATATGAATTATTCAACATTTTTACTTTTTCATCAGAAGGATGAATTATAAGACCTGAAATCCGTAAGTCTGGGTTTGACTAATTTAAATCACAGTTCCTGATCTGATAAATAACCGTAAGGCAATTACCTGAAAAATTTTGTACTTAAGTTTTCTGATTTGCGATTTGCTGTCTGAAGTTCTTTCACAGTAATATCTTTAGTTCGTGTTTTGACGGTGATCATAATTCAGCTTATGGTTTCTTAAATTTTCAGGAAATAATAGATTGGATCAATATTTGTTAATTACTGAATTGATTACCTTTACAGCTGGTAATAAAAATGGTCATAAAAATTTCACTTTAAATTTTAAAGTTATGTATGCCAGGTATTTAAAATCTTTTGCACTATTTGCATTCCTTCTCGGAATCATGGTTTCATGTGTCCCTGAAGGAGATCTTGATCCGGATTCAGATGATGATCGTGATAAATTTATCGGTACCTGGCGATTTGATGAAACTAAGATAAGCCGTGGTGTTGATGCAATTAATTATACAGTTACCATTTCCTACGACCCGGGAAATACTGCACAGGTTTTGCTAAGAAATTTTGCAAATGTTGGAGGGTCGTATTCTGCATACGGTATTGTTACCAACAATAGAATAACAGTTCCTTCACAGGAAATTACAACTGGGTTTCAGGTAAGTGGTTCAGGCACAATGTCGGACCTGAGTACCATGAACTGGGAATATACCATCATTGCAGGCAGCGATATGGAATCATTTACTGCGGTGGCAACCAAATAGATATAAGTCAGATTCTTAAATGTAAAAATGCCGGAAACTGAAATTCCAGTTTCCGGCATTTTCTTTTGATTTCTGACCCGGTTAAATTCCGGTTTTTGAATCGTAAATTGAAATTATTTCTTCACAATTACAACGGTATCAGTCTTTATTTCAGGAGTGTTGCTCAGACTGTCTTTTGCTTTTGTGATTGCGAGCATTACCTCATCCATCATCTTTTCAAAATCAGCCAGATCTTCCTGATACATATCAAGGTTTTTGTTGAACTGTGCGGGAGTTATTTTGTGAAAACTGTAAAGCGAATCAAAGGCTTGTTCTGAGATTTTATTGAGGCTATCCTTATTTACTTTTGACTGAAGGAATCGCAATGAGGCTTCCGTAATCTCAATGTCCGTCATAATCCTGACCATCATATCGCGGGGAATAACTTCTGCGCCGTCAGCATGTTTTGCTGACCTGTTGCACCCCGGGCTTATGGTAAGCAGAAACAGGATAAGTCCGGCAATTGCTGAAATCCTCTTCATCGCCTTAGCTTATTTATCTGATTTTGAAGTGGTAAATTCCTGATTTATCAGTTTTAATACACTGTTGGTGATATCAAGAGAATCATTGGCTACCAGAATATTGCCCCCTCTGGTGTAAGACAATATGTAATCATAATTCACTGTTTTGTTATACCTTGACAGGAAATTATTAAGACTATCAATCAAAACCAGGTTAAGATCGTATTCCTGACGGGCAATTTCTGCTGAATATTTTTCTCTGAGCTCATAAAGCTTTTGCTGCTCTGCCATAAGTTGTGTGTAAATCTCCTGTGCCGAAGACTCAGAAATGGTTTGTTTATTTACCTGTTCCTGAAAATAGGCTGCATCTTTTTCGAAAGTAGCCTGTTTTCTTTTCAGTTCACTCTCAAGTGCAGAGGATTTTGATTCGAGCGAAGTTCTCATCGATTTTACCAGATCATAGTGCGCCAGAATGCTGTCGCTGTTCACATAGGCAACAGATATGCTTCCTGAAGAGAGTTTTTGCTGAATGGCTGAATTGTCAACTTCACTTTTATTGCCTGGCTTAAGAACAATAAAATAAAGAATTATTAATCCAATAAGCAGCACTGCGTTGATGATTGTGAGTACCGTATTGTTATTGGATTTAGGCTTAACGGTTGTTTCACTGATTTGGGTGGCGTTTTCTTCCTGCATGATCTGTTTTATTTAAAATTGAAATTTCAGAGCGCAAAATTAAGTGAAAAAAGCGAGGCAAAAGCCATAACAGCCTGTGCCTCGCTTAAAATATCGGCATGCATCGGATTAATTGCCCAGATCTGACATAAATTTTATCCTCATCAGGCGAATCTCTTCCTCATTAAATTCATCTTCTCCCAGTTCTCTGAGCGCATGTTCAATAGAGTCGCTTTCTGCTTCACGGAAATAATCGTAAATTTCTTCCTGATGATAGGGGTCAACATATTCATTCACATAATAAGTGAGATCAAGTTTAGTCCCTGAAGCAACAATTCTTTCTACTTCGGTCAGCAATTCGCTGATTGTCATACTTTTGGCAAAGGCCAGATCTTCGAGTGAAATTTTTCTATCGATGTTCTGAATGATATAAACCTTGAGGCCGGACTTATTGACTACCGATTTGACTACCATATCCATGGGTCTGATAATCTCATTTTCCTCAACATAGGTTTTTATCAGTTCAAGAAATGGTTTGCCATATTTTTGTGCTTTTCCGGCGCCAACACCCGTTATCTGCTTCAGTTCATCGAATGAGATCGGATATTGGATGGCCATGTCTTCGAGCGAAGGATCCTGGAAAATAACAAAAGGAGGCAGGTTTTCTTTTCTCGAAATCTCTTTCCTCAGATCTTTGAGCATTGAAAAGAGATTCTTATCGGCTGTGCTGGTTTTGGCACCACCACCGGCGAAGAAATCATCATCTTCAGTGTTTTCATAGTCATGATCGCGGGTGAGCAGAATGGAATAAGGCTTTTTCAGGAATTTTGTTCCTTCGGGCGTAATCTTCAGCAGCCCGTAATTCTCAATATCCTTTGCAAGCAGGCGTTCAATCAGCATTTGCCTGATTACGGCATTCCAGTACTTCTCATCATGTTCCGATCCTTTGCCAAACACTTCAAGCTGGTTATGCTTGAATGATTTATTGTTGGCCGAAACTTTTCCGGTTATTACACTGATGATGTGTTTGGCTTTAAAAAGCTGTTTAACTGCAAGTACTGTTTCCAATACAAGTTCAACAGCATCTTTACCTTCAAATTTTGAACGCGGGTGCAGGCAATTATCACAACTTCCGCAATTATCCTGATTGTAAACTTCGCCAAAATAGTGCAGCAATTGTTTTCTTCGGCAAACCGAAGATTCAGCATAGGCAACTGTTTCGAGCAACAACTGACCGGCTATTTCCTGCTCAGCAACTGATTTGTTTTTATTGAACTTTTCAAGTTTCTGAATATCGTCGTAGCTGTAAAATGCAATACAATTTCCTTCGCCATCATCGCGACCTGACCGACCGGTTTCCTGATAGTATCCTTCAAGGCTCTTTGGCATATCGTGATGAATCACATACCTGACATCAGGCTTGTCGATTCCCATTCCAAAGGCGATGGTTGCAACAATAACATCAATTTCTTCCATCAGGAATTTATCCTGATTGGTAACCCGGGTTGCAGAGTCGAGGCCCGCATGGTAGGGCAGTGCTTTGATTCCGTTTACCTGAAGGCTTTCGGCTATCTCTTCAACTTTTTTACGGCTGAGGCAGTAGATAATTCCAGATTTCCCGGCCTGAGATTTTATGTATTTAATGATGTCCTTAATGGGTTCATCACCTTTTGGTCTTACTTCATAATACAGGTTTGGCCTGTTGAATGAAGAGATAAAAAGTGATGCATCAACCATATTCAGGTTCTTTTGAATATCCTGCTGCACTTTTGGAGTAGCAGTGGCGGTGAGCGCAATAATAGGCACTTTTTTGCCAATTGCTTCAATAATTGGTCGCAAACGACGGTATTCAGGCCTGAAATCGTGCCCCCATTCTGAAATACAGTGGGCTTCATCTATGGCAAAAAACGAGATGTCGATTTCCTGAAAAAACTGAACATTTTCTTCTTTGGTAAGAGATTCAGGAGCAACATATAAAAGCTTGGTTTTGCCCGTGGTAAGGTCTCTTCTTACGTCAGTAATTTCGGCTTTTGTCAGTGATGAATTCAAAAAATGGGCGATACCCTGCTCTGCTCCGAAATTTCGGATGGCATCTACCTGGTTTTTCATCAATGCAATCAGCGGAGATATTATTATGGCTGTACCCGGACTGGTAATTGCAGGCAGTTGATAACACATTGATTTACCACCTCCGGTAGGCATAATTACAAAAGTATCTTTGCCATCGAGCAGGTTCTTTATAATAGGCTCCTGGTTCCCTTTGAAGGAATCAAATCCAAAAATCTTCTTTAATAATTCATTAAGCGAATAATCATCCACTTTCTTCATGTTGGCTATATTTTCGTTTCCCGGTTTTTTCCCGGCGATACTTCTTTAAAACAAATTTAACTCTTCTTTCAGGAAAAAAAAAGAATTTCTTGATAAAACCACAAAATGTCTCAAATGCAAGACTTTTTTAGGTTAAAGTTAACACTTTTGAACTTAACTGACTTCAGGATTGAAGCAGAAAAATCATGTCATACCATATTCTCACCACTGCCACCCTCAATTATAAGCATAACTCATTTCAAAAAGAAATGCAGTTGTTTCACTGTTGATCAGGCTTTGTTGAATTTTTTGCTTCATCCCTAAGCAAAGTTTGAGCCCAAATCAAAAGGAGTGCAAATTTCTAAAAAAAACAATTCAAAAACGCAACTTTCTAAAAATCTGTTTTTTTGCAATTCTTTTGCACACTTTTTCTTAAAAAAATCTCCCTCATGTTATCAAACCGACAAGGTTTAAATCAATCTGCTGGTCAAACAAAACTCAGGTATTTCTTTTAAAAATCAAGGGTAGAATAAAATCAGATTTGCCGGGTTTCAAATAATCCTCAATTGATGAGCAATATTTCTATTGCCTGAAAACTTCCGGATTATTTTTAGCTACCTGATAATTTTAGCCTTTGATTTGTGTAAAGTTAATTAAAAAATGCCGGAGATGTGCAAAAATTTTCAATTTTAACCAGTCATTAACACATATTAACAGTTAGCATTGCGAAATTTTATTGAAAATCCGGACACAGGCCAGTTCACCCGGCGCAACAGTTGAATAACGACTGCACCTGAAGCCGGTTTATAGTCCGAATAAATTAGTTGTATCTTTGCGGATACTTATATCAACAATCGCAATGCAAATGAATACTCCGGAGCAAATTATGCAGATTGCACTTCGCACCATAAACGAAGAAGCTACTGCCATAGGTCAGCTGGTAAATTATCTGACCAATGATTTTTATGCCTGTGTTGATGTAATTCTTAATTCAAACGGGCGTGTAATTGTTACCGGAATAGGAAAAAGTGCAAACATTGCAGCCAAACTGGTGAGTACTTTCAACAGCACGGGCACTCCGGCATCTTTTATGCATGCTGCTGATGCAATTCACGGCGACCTGGGAATGATCAGGAATGAGGATGTAATTATCTGCCTTTCGAAAAGTGGTGATACTCCTGAAATTAAGGTGCTTGTTCCATTGCTGAAACTTATGGGCAACAAACTGATAGGATTGGTAGGCAATACCGATTCGTATCTGGCGCGCAATGCTGATTATATTTTAAATGCAACAGTCAACAGAGAGGCATGTCCTAATAATCTGGCACCTACTGCCAGCACTACAGCACAACTCGTTATGGGAGATGCACTTGCTGTGGCTTTGCTAGAATGTCGCGGTTTTACACGCGAAGATTTTGCCAGATATCATCCGGGCGGAGCCCTGGGAAAAAGACTTTATCTGCGGGTATCAGATCTTTACACAAATAATGAAAAACCAGAAGTACAGGCCAATGATGATATGCGTTCTGTCTTGCTCGAAATTTCATCAAAAAGATTGGGGGCCACTGCTGTTTTAAAAGAAGGAAAGCTGGTAGGCATTATTACTGATGGTGACATCAGGCGTATGTTGCACCGCGAAACACCAATCGAGAATCTTACTGCATTCGACATCATGACCCGCGATCCACTCACAATAAATGCCGACATTCTTATTGCTGATGCCTTGGATATTATGCGGAAAAATAACATTACCCAGATTCTGGTGCTCGATAATGGAGATTATGCCGGTGTGGTGCATCTTCACGATATCCTGAAAGAAGGAATTATTTGAAATTTAATTTTCTGAACACTGAACTTTACTGCTTAAATATGGGATCAAAACTTGATGCTTTTAACGAATACCGGCAATTGATGAACGACCGGATTCTCTCCGCTGATAACAACAAAGTAATTAAGCGAATTTTTAATGTCGATACCAATGCTTACCTCGAAGGAGAGCTATCGGTAAAAACAAAAGAAATGCTTGGTTTGGTTGCTTCTTTGGTTTTAAGATGTGACGATTGTGTAAAATACCACCTGATAAAATGTCATGAAACCGGAATGAGTGAATCTGAACTGATGGAAGTTATGGGAATTGCCAATCTTGTTGGAGGTACAATTGTTATTCCACACACACGCCGGGCAATTGAGTTCTGGGATGACCTGAACTCCTGAGTTTCACTGTATTTGTTTAGCAGCCGGAAATACAATGAAGCAGAATACCAGCACTATATCTCTGATAAAATCCCCTCTGACCAAGGGGATTTTATTGCTTTTGATGATGTTTTTATATGCCTCTGCTTCTGCCCAGATAACAAAGGTAAGAGGCAAGGTAACCGATGGTGTAACCGGCGAAGCGATGCCCTTTGTGAATGTTTATTTTAAAGGCACCACCATTGGCACCACAACTGATTTAAATGGTTTTTATTCTCTTGAATCGCGGCAAGCAGCTGATTCTGTGGCGGTTTCTTCGGTTGGCTATATTTCAGCAGTTAAGCTTATTCAACGTAATAAGTTTCAGGAGGTAAATTTCCAGCTTACTCCTGATCAGATCAGCCTTTCGGAAGTCGTTATCAGAGCCGGTGAAAACCCTGCCGAAATTCTGCTTCGAAAGGTTATCGCAAACAAACCACTGCACAACAGCGACAAACTCGATTATACCCAGTATGAAGCCTACACCAAAATAGCTTTTGATGCAAATAATATAACCGAGAAATTCAAAAACCGGAAAATTCTCAAACCATTTGAATTTATCTTCGATTATGTTGATACTTCATCAATCTCAGGAAAAACTTATCTGCCGGTTTTTCTCTCTGAGACTGTATCAGATGTTTATTATCGATCAAACCCGAAAGCAAGACGCGAAGTTATTAAGGCTTCCAGGGTCTCAGGAATTGACAATTCAAGCATTTCGCAACTTATGGGCGATATGATACAACAGGTAAATATTTATGATAATTATATCACCCTGTTCTATAAAAACTTTATCAGTCCCGTTTCCGGGGCTGGACTTTTGTCATACCGGTATTATCTGGTTGACAGTGCTTCAATAAATGGCCAATGGTGTTATAAACTGGCATTTAAGCCACGGCGTAAACAGGAATTTACTTTTGTTGGCAATATGTGGATTCACGACACAACTTACGCCGTAAAGCAATTTGAGATACAGATAGCCGAAGATGCAAACATTAACTTTATCAACGATCTTGTTATTCAACAGGAATTTACTTTGATTGATGGAAAGAACTGGATGCTGACAAGAGATAAGCTGGTGAGTGATTTTAATGTTACTTCGCGTGATTCGGCAAAAAATATTGGCTTCTTCGGCACCAAAACTTCCAGCTATAAAAACTTTGTCATCAATCAGCCGAAAGAAAAGGAGTTTTACAATACTCCTGTTGTTACCATAATTGATGATGACGCAGGCAATAAAGATGAACAGTATTGGACGGAATCGCGGCATGAGAGTCTGACCAACAGAGAATCAGATATTTATCAGATGATTGATACGCTGAAAACCTTGCCGGTTTTTAATACCTGGATCGATATAATACAAATGGTAGTTTCGGGTTATTATGTAAAAGGCAAAATGGAATGGGGCCCGTACATGTCAACCTATAGCTTTAACCAGTTGGAAGGTCACCGCTTCAGACTCAGCGGGCGTACAAGCAATGCTTTCAGCACCAAGCTGATGCTCGAAGGATTTGCCGCATACGGGCTTAACGATAAGCAGATTAAATATGGCACCGGATTTATGTATATGCTCGACAAAAATCCAAGGCGCGTTCTTAAAGCCAACCTAAATTATGATATTGAGCAGCTCGGGCAGAGTCAGAATGCTTTTCGTGAAGATTTTCTGCTGGCTTCGCTGTTTCGGAGAAACCCTGCTGATAAAATGTCGTTGGTTGAAAAGTATCAGGGATCTTACGAGCATGAATGGTTTAACGGGTTTTCAAATTCAATTACTTTCTCACGTCTGGGCATATGGAGTACAGGCAGGGTTCCATTCAGCCTGTTTTGTAATAGCGGCTGCCTGACACAAACTCATGTGCTTCGCACTACTGAGATAAGCCTGAATACCCGTGTTTCTTTTCAGGAACGTTTTGTTATGGGTGAGTTTGAGCGGGTAAGTCTTGGGGGGAAATACCCGGTTCTTGAGCTCAATTATACCTATGGCATGCCCGGAGTTTTCAGAAGTGATTTTGAGTATCATAAACTTAATGTCTCAGTGCGGCATTGGTTCAATGTGTTGTCGTGGGGCTGGTCGCGGTATTATATTGAGGCAGGGAAGATATGGGGTGAAGTGCCTTATCCTTTCCTGAAAATTCATCCAGGAAACGAGACCTATATTTTTGATGAATCGGCTTTTAACCTGATGAATTATTATGAATTTGTGAGCGATCAGTATCTTACTTTCTATTACACCCATCATTTTGTGGGTGTATTTCTTAATAAAGTTCCTTTGCTTAGGAAATTAAAATGGAGAGAAGTTGCGCAGGTAAAGGGTGTTATCGGCAATGTCAGCAGTAAAAATCTGGCTTATTCTCTGCTCCCCAAAGGAACTTACACCATTAGTAAGCCTTATTTTGAAGCTGGTCTCGGCATTGAAAATATTTTCAGAATTTTCAGGGTTGACGCTGTCTGGAGGTTGAGTTATTACGATCATCCTGATATTAAAAAGTTCGGGGTAATGGTTTCGATGCAGTTAGACTTTTAAAAACACTAATTTTGCCGTTATGGGTGAATCAATGATATTAAGAACCGAAAACCTTGTAAAAAAATACAGGAACCGCACCGTGGTTAACCAGGTGAGTGTTGAAGTAAAGCAAGGCGAAATTGTTGGATTGCTTGGGCCGAACGGAGCAGGCAAAACCACATCATTTTACATGATTGTTGGCCTCATAAAACCTTTGTCGGGCAAAGTGTTTCTTGAAAATGTTGAAATTACTGACCTGCCCATGTATAAACGGGCTCAGCTGGGAATTGGTTACCTTGCTCAGGAAGCGTCAGTTTTCAGAAGTCTCAGTGTTGAGGATAATATCAAAGCGGTTCTTGAATTTACAAAACTGAGCAAAGCTGATCAAAAAGAACGGCTGGAATCTTTGTTGTCGGAATTTGGTTTGGTTCATGTGAGAAAAAGTATGGGAATTCAACTATCTGGTGGCGAACGCAGAAGAACTGAAATAGCCAGAGCACTGGCTGTTGATCCAAAGTTTATTTTGCTTGATGAGCCATTTGCAGGTGTTGATCCTATTGCTGTTGAGGATATTCAGAATATTGTTTCCAAACTGCGCGATAAAAACATCGGAATACTTATTACCGATCACAATGTGCATGAAACCCTCACCATAACCGATCGTGCCTACCTGTTGTTTGAAGGTTCGGTATTGAAATCAGGCTCAGCCGAAGAACTTGCAGCCGATGAACAGGTAAGAAATGTTTATCTGGGAAAAAACTTCGAACTTAGAAAATAGAAAGGTCCTTGATCAGGCAAGGTTTATTCGGGATTAGCTGCTTGTCAGCAGTGCAACAAGTGATTTCAGTTCAGCAGCTTTAGTGGGTTTACCTGATTGCTCAAGAAAATCTGCAGCATTCATTATAGTTCGGAAGTTGAAACTTGCATCAGCATAGGTTTTTCTCAATTCTTCAATTGATTCTATGGCTGCTGTTAATCCCTCCTCAATCGAAATATTGATAATCATCTTTGTGTAATCGTGAGGCGGTTGGCTGTTTATCAGAAATTCAATTTGCCTGACCAGTTCGTGGTTTACACGTGTGCTGGTATTGTTCAGCACAATGATGGTGTTTCTTGAAGTGGGATAACGGTGAAAATTTGTACGAAAACCTTCCCAAACGCCATTGTGGTATACTACCGGTTGCTCATTTGCTGACCTCAGCCTGAAGCCATAGCCATAAGCCACTTCTTTGCCGGTTTTTGTTTTTGTTGGCAAAAATGCTTCTTCAATAAGTTCAAATGGCAATGGAGATCCGTTGTAGAGTGCCTGATCCCATAGAAATAAATCTCCGGCGGTGGAACACACGCCTTTATCGCCAACAGGGCCATTGTTTTTGGTTTCCTCTATGCGGGAATATCCTTGTTTGAGCGCGCGAAACCCATCCGTCTGCCGGCGTGTAATATTCGTATCAGCAGAGCTGTAAACATAAGTGTTTCTCATCCCCAGAGGGTTGAATATCCTTCGTTGAAGAAATTCATTCAGGCTCATTCCTGAAACCCTTTCAACCACCGAAGCCAGCATAACATATCCTGTGTTGGAGTAGTCAAATTTAGATCCGGCCTGAAAAAAAACCGGCAATTTATACTTAGCCATCAAATCAATAACGTCATCATTGTCAGGATGCTGTTCTTTCGTCCAGTATTTGTCAACCAGATACATGTAATTAGGCAGCCCGGCGGTATGGTGCAACAGATGCCTGATGGTTATATTCTTATAAGGCAGTTCTGGTATATATTTTCTCAGATCATCGTCAAGCTCCAGGCGATTGTCTGATTTGAGAAGTAAAATGGCTGCAGCTGTAAATTGTTTGCTTACCGAAGCCAATTGAAAAATACTGGATGTTGAAAGCGGAGACTTTTTTATGGGATCGGAATACCTTACTGATTTTTCAAAAACATTAAAGCCATCAATAGCCACCAGAATATTGCCGCTGAAACCTTTTTGTATGGCGTATAGCTCAGCAACCGAATCGAGGTTTCGCAATAATTTTGACTCAATTATTTTGGTAAGTTCAAGGGATTCAAATTCAGTAAGAATCTCACTTTCGTTGTGATTCGCACTTGAAATCTGAACGGAATTGCCAGTATTTAAAAAGGCAAACAGTAAAACTAATGCTACTTTAAGTAGTTTCTTCATCAATTAATTTAACAGCTTTGTCGTTTAAGCAAGGGTAGATCGCAAAATTAATTAAATTACTTTACTAACACTATAAATTTTTAAAAAAATGTTTAACGTTTGATTGTTAGCGATATAGCTATATAAAGGATAATTACAAGCGGAAGCCCTGCCCAGCCGAAAAGCACAATATTTAACATGCTGAAAAGCAGAAAAATATACCTTGCACGATTGGCATTAAATCCAAATCCTTTATTAAATTTCAGTGCAAACAGCGGGATTTCGGAAATCAGCAACCAGCAACTTACGGGTATTATTAAGAGCTGAAACCATATGTTTGAAGATACCTGATAGATAAATCCGGAATTTGAAGAGAGTACCTCAGTGCCAAGCAATGAAACCGATATAATGAAAATAGCATTGGCTGGCGTGGGAAGACCCAGAAATGAATCTGTTTGTCTTTTGTCCAGATTAAATTTAGCCAGCCGATAACCCGAAAATGCACCGATAAGTAAAGCAGCATAAGCGATTGTATCTAGCATTCCTGCGAACATTCCCGGATCAGGATTGGCTTTAATGGCAGTATAAAGGAAAACGGAAGGTGCCACTCCAAATGAAACCACGTCGGCAAGTGAATCGAGTTCCTTGCCCATTTCTGACTTCACATTCAATAATCTTGCAACAAATCCATCAAAAAAATCGCAAATTGCTGCTATGGCTACCAAAATCGCAGCTAGTTTCAGATCGCCCGTCATCACATGAATTATGGCTGCAGAGCCAAGCATAAGATTAAGGAGTGTAAGCGTATTGGGAATTTGAGATTTAATGCCGGAAAGTTTCACAGGAATATATTTTTGACAAATTTAATACTTTCCGCTCCAGCTTATTAAAATACCGCTTTTTTTAAGTGGAAATGCCTGTTTTCAGATCGCAAATTGCAGAAGGGAAATATTTCAACCCACAATTTGCAGAACTATTTTATTTTGTTTAACATTTTTCTGGTTTTACTGTTATATGAGCAGTTAACTTAGTGCCTGTATGTTAAATTCGGGTTAATCAAAAAAAACTGTTCTATGGAGAATCAACAGCGGATTGAATCACTTGGCTTTGTATTAAAAAAGGAAAAAGTTGCCACCCTGGCATCAGATTACAAATTCAGTGAATTGATATTGGAGGATTTAGATCCGTTCCCGGGTTTTTACGACCATTTTCATATTCCAATGAATGAAGAAGAACAAAAGCCACGTTCAGTTTTTGCAGTAATCAAAAACAGAGGTTTGGACGATATGGATGATTTTATCCGTACAACAGTAAGAATCAAGAATGAAACAGGACTGAATTTTGATGCTGTGATGGGATGGCTTGAGCTGCAAAATGCAATTACCGGCTGTATTCGTATTAACATGAATGATTATGGCATGCTTCCGCAGATTATTGAACAATACAGCAAAAACGGCATTGATTTTCTGGCCAGCCGTTCAGTTAAGCCTTATATCAGTCTGATTTCCATTCGCAAGTATATGATACTTGATAAAATGGCCAGCGGAATATACAAAGACACAGAGATGGCAGATACCTATTATCTGGTTGTGGATAAATATATGCCGTGGGATCAGTTTGAGCGAATCAGCATTTCTATCCGAAACAACTGGGAGCATAAGGTTTACGATGCAGCTCAGGCAGGCGTTTACAACAAAAAAGGTGTCATTGAGCTGGTGCGTATTTTCGATAAAAAAACCAATATTGATCGCCTCAGTTATCTGAAAGAGAAATACAGTATTGAAGTTTCACGCCTTTAATTATTTGTCAGGAATCATGATTACAGAACTTGAATTTCAAAAAATGCCTGTTCCTGAACAGGTAACCACAGTACTCGGGCGTGGTGCTGAATTACTTGACAGGATACATGTTTACTATGTGATCAGGCTTTATAAGCTTGAAAATCTGTTTGTAGAAATCTGGTATCACCAGACCACCAACCGAATTGATAAGGTTATTCTTGTTAAGCTTGATGATGTTATTCATTTGTACGAAAGTCAGATCAATATCTCAGACCTTTTCAGGTAATTTTTTTTGGCTCTGCCTATAATTGTGCTCAATTTTTATTTGATTGAGCTTCGTCAATTTGCTACTTTTGTAGAAGATATTCTCAGAAATTATGTGGCAAAAAATTCCTCCTTTTTTTCGTAATAAGTACGTTCTGGTCGTAACCGCTTTTCTGGTTTGGCTCACCTTTTTCGACCGGAACAACTTTATCTCTCAGGTTCGTCTGGGACAGATACTTACAGAAAAAAGGGTACAGAAGGATTTTTATCTTGATGAAATCAAAAGAGACAGCATTTCAATGCATGAATTAATGTCAGATACCGTTTCCCTCGAAAAATTCGGCCGCGAAAAGTATATAATGAAGAAAGACGATGAAGATGTTTATTTGATCGTTAAAGAGAAAAAGGAAAAATAAGGTTACTTCATTTTCAGCCAGCGCATTACGTTGATCGACAGATCTAAAAAGATAATGTTTGGTGTCCCGTTTCTTTCAATATGATAGTACGCTTGATTGAAAGCCTCATTAAGTAAACCCGCATTTGCAGGATTTATAAATGGTGAAAAGTCGCGGATAAATTTCAATTCATCTCCTTCCGAACGTATCTGATCGGTGTTGTCGAAGCGGTTAAGCAAACAAAAACGGGTAGCTTTCAGGCAATAATTAAAAAAACGTTTCTGATTTTCGCGGCCCAACTTACTGAAATCATTGGTTAACCTGAATATTTCTGCAAAATCCCTTTTAAAGCAAAGCCTCATCCAGGTTCTGAATGTTTCAAAATTCAATTGATCCGATTCTCCAGATTCAATTATTTTGATGGCTACAGTCAGATTTCCATCTGCAATGTATTTGATTTTACCGGATTCTTCTGGAGTGCATGAAGTGTGAAATATCAAAGCTGCTGATAGCTCCTCATCAGCTAACCTGTTAAATTTAACCAACTGCGTTCTTGAAAGAATGGTGGGCAGAATAAGTTCTGGCTTTTCAGCAATCAGAATAAAAAGTGTTTTTTCGGGTGGCTCTTCCAGTATTTTAAGAATTTTGGGCGCAGCGGCATGAAATAACTTTTCCACCATCCACATTATCACCACTTTGTATTCCGATTCATAAGATTTATAACTCAGAGTCCTGATGATTTCGTTGCAATCCTCGGCATTGATTATACCTTGTTTGTTTTCAAGGCCAATGTGCTCATGCCAGTCATGTTGGTTAAAAACCGCCTTTTTCTTAATTACAAGGTCTCTCCAATATGTGATAAAGAGTTTGCTGAGGGGTTTGTCATCAATTTCTTTGGTCTTTGCCACAGGATAGACAAAGTGAAGGTCAGGGTGGACAAGTTTCCCGTATTTTGTGCAGGATGGGCACTCACCACACGAATCAACCGGAGTGCGCCGGGTGCAATTGATGTATTGTGCATAGGCGAGCGCAAGTGCAAGTTTGCCTGAACCCTCAGGTCCAAGAAACAACTGTGCATGACTAACCCTGTTCTCCTTTACCGAACGCCTTAATCGCTCTTTAATCTCTTCTCTGCCAATAATATCGCTGAACTTCATCTGAGGGTATTGGATTGAACTGCGAAATTAAGGGTTTTTATACAATTGATCTTCATTGAATGATGAGTTTCGACCAGGTGATTTTGTTGTCGCAGTTTAACATCAGAATGTAAAATCCGGCTTTTAGCTGTGGAAGTGACACGCTAAGGCTGTGGTTGTCTGATTGAATAACCTGTCTGAATACTTCCATTCCTTTGGAATCCAGCATGCTGATTTCAGCCAGACCAATGATTGATTCTGATTCAATCGTTAGTTTATCACTTGCAGGATTCGGATATATTTTCAACCGGTGAGTATCAACTTCTTGTATTCCAAGGCACTCATTTACGGTTATCATATTTTCAATGAAAAAAGTATTGCTTTCAGTTCCTTCACTTACTGTTAGACTAACATCATATGTGCCGGCAGTTTTATATTGTATTTCAGGTTGCGGCCCGTTCCATGTATCAGGAGTACCTCCCGGAAATGACCAGTTCCAGGTTGCAGGAAGTTTACTGTATGCCGCTTTGAAAGAAATGGTGTTTCCAGGGCATATCTGTCGGGCTGAAGGCAGAAAAGTAACACAAAGAGGTTCAGTCGGATAATCAAGAAAATTAAGATACCGGCTCATAAGCTCTGGCCGGCCGGGGCTGTCGAACATAAAAAATCCTCCGAATTCAACTGTGGAAGCAATGGTTTTGTAATTGCCGGAATCCAGCGCCACAACAAAGTTAAGACCTGAATTTTTATCGCTCATCCACGTTTCTGCTGGCTCTACAGCAATAAGGTTTTCACCCCGTACTGCGTCTCCGCGATAATCAATTTTAAATTCCTGAACAGGAGTGCCTGAAGCACCAAGCAAAGTGTCAGCAGGTTTTACCCATGCCTGGGTCAGGCCTGTTACACCTAATTTTCCACGTAATTCAGTAACCGGATCCTGCTTAAAGAAAGCGCCTCCTTCAAGATACAGTTTGCCCCCTTTATTTAGAAATTCCACCAATAAACTGTCTTCGTAAGTGGTAATCCGATGATTCTGCATGAAGAAGCCCAGCGAAAGGAAAACGGTTGAGTATTTATTCACCAGGGTATCAATTTCCTCAATTTGATCGCAGGCTATGTTTAAATTTCTGATGGCAGCAGCAATATGGACGGAAGAATTATGGTTTTTGTCTTTATCAATAACCAGAATATCAGGATTTCCGATTGTAATTGGAAAGTTTCCCTGAAACTGTCCGGCTGATTCAGAGTTTACCAGAATCTGCACATTCAGCAGCTTGCCATGCGGAGCCGAATCATTGAGTTTAAGTTTAACCCTGACGTTTATCTGTTTCAGGGCTTTTAAATAGCCGGGGTGCAGTGGCAATTCGCTGTTGATTATGCCATAAGGGCTGTTGACTGCTACACTGCATTCCACATTGCCGGCATCAACCTCTCCGGTATTGATGATGTTGAAACTCAGGGTAACCTCTTCCCCGGGATCAGCTACTGCATTGTTATTGTCAATCACCACGGGAGGATTAACAGTTAGGCCCGGAACTGCCAACCGGAAAATCCGCCTGCTGGTCAAAACGTTTTGGCCGGAACTGAAAACCCCTGCAACAGATAAATCCTGAGCAATTGTGGCTGTGTCAGGGGCAAGCAGCGAAAAATTACCATCGAAAATGCGTGATTCACCAGCCGGCAAATCAATACCTGATACAACTCCTCCTTGAATTACAGTATTTATAAATCCCGGATTCAACTTAAGTGCAGCATTGGTAATGTTTTGCTGGCCTGAGTTGGTAACTTTCACAACCAAAGGCGCCAATTGACCCGGCAAAAGCACTTTCAGCCCGTTTTTCAGTTCAGTTTCTATTCTTATTCCTGAACTTATTGTAACAGTTTTTTCATCAGTCAGTCTGTCTGAATCCTCAACGGCCAGAATAAATTCTCCGGCAGTAAAGTTTTCCGGAGTGCTGATGGAAATCTGCCCTTCACCGGTAAGTGTTGCCGCACCATAAGGCAAAGCAGGGATAAAACTCCTGATTTCACCGTTTGCCGGCATCCACTGGCTGCGCGACGATTTCATGTATTTGCGCTCTGTTCCCGGGCTGATGCCAATCACCGGTATTATTTCTTCAAGGGTATTCTCTCCATAATGATATCTGATCAAACCTTCAGAGGTAAGTTCAACAGCAAACATAACTGAGCCTCCGCTTGCATTTTTCGACAATTTCCAGTAAAACCTGACTTTTGTTCCATCAGTCTCATGCATGAGGTAATCAGAAGGTTTAAAAAGCCCCAGTTCGCTGTGCATAAACGGAGAAATTGCAGTTATGCTGCGCATATAATGGTCTTCATTAAGAAGATAAGTATAAGGCATGTCACTTCGGGAGAACATTATGTATCCATCGGTATGCATATACACCGTATCATACACATTTCCATAAAAAGAGAAGCTGAATGGCAGGTTTACTGCTGCATATCCGCCAGTATTGTTGGTAGGTACAATTTCTTCTCCCTGAGGCCCGGGATAATCGGACAAGCTGTCGGAAGTGTAATAAACCTGGCGCAATTTCCATTGATAAGGAGCTTGTCCGCCTTCAACAGAAGCTTCAAGATTAATAGTTTGCCCGGGAGTTACAGCAACCAATTCTTCAACCTGTAATTGAGGAGGGTTGCCACACAAATCAACTGCTGCCGATACCAGTGTCCTGCTGTTGTTTGCAACGCCGGTAGGTGTATCTGTGGATGAATATGAAGTAACTTCGCCATTTTCAGCGTGGCAGAATATTTCAAATTCCTGAATTTCTCCATTTCCTTTATTGTCCGCATCTTTTTCATCAACTACCAGAAAAACACGGGCAGGAGTCCCTGGTTCAAAGTGTGAAAGCAGTGAAGTAATATCCAGTCCCAGCTCAAGGGTTTGCCCGGCTGCCAGAGGATTTCCGGTCATATTGAAATCACCGCCCTGGTGGTTGAATATTGGGAATTCAACAATATGTGAGGGGTAATAATTACTGGTGTCAGGGCTTACGCCAGCCGACAATTTCAATCGGCCTCTTTTATTGTGTTTTATTTTTGCTCTAAGGGTAAGTTTTGGCTTATAGGCCGTGTCAGGATAAATTACATGTGCCGAATTATTCCATATGCCTCCAAACCCGTAAGGCATGGCCAATGTGGAATACATCAAATAGGCAAAGCCGTCGTTTCCCCAATAATCGCCATAGGAGTTTGCAAATTTCAGCCCACCAATTTCCCAGTCTCTCATATCAACTACACCATCGTTGTTAATATCGAGGTGATTGGTAAACATACCGTCGCCATTACTGTCAAATCGTATGGAGTCATTATAGCCAACAATAGTCATGGCGTGACTTGCGTTTGGCAACCATGTTGTAATTACTGATTTGCCTGCCTCCGGCGAATTCGGTGGAAGGTGTGAAATGTAGGATATTCCTGCATAGAAGTTTGCCACTCCTCCCACTTCGGAACCGTCAAGATGGTTGTGCAACCAGTGTTTAAGTATTTCCAGGCCCTGAGGAGTTCCGACATGTATTGAGTTTGCTCCGGAAATCCGGTTATACATGGCCGAAAGATATTTTTCATAGCCACTCATCCAGAAATAAGAATCATCCATTGTGATTGGCCCATAAACCTCTTCGGTAGGATTTCCGGCATCGTAGAGAATGTCAAAGGTTTGGAAATAGCTGACCCCTTCACCATAATACGGAAACGTAGCGTTCATGAAGTTCCAGGTGAAATGATCAGGGTAGGTGTTTGAAATTGTGTCAGATGGAATTTGCCTGAGTCTGTTGATTTCGTAGCAAAAATTATAAGCCACTGATGCTGATTGTCCGCAGGAAGCACCCGATTGAGCGAATATCGGACGAAGGTAAGGTTGCGTTGAGTTATCAACTACTGCGGGAAGTGTGATGGATCGGTTTATCTTATTGCTCTCCAGTTGGGGAAAATCAGGGAAGTCCATTCCTTTCTGAAGGGAACGTTCAACGCCCCTTGAAGCCGTGCTTTTTGCCGGATTCTGAGAGCTAATCTGACCAAAACTGCCCACCACCAAAAAGGCAGTGAGCAGCATGCTTATGTAGGATAACATCAGTGTCTGGAATTAAAAATCCTGTTATTCAGGCATGTGAATCAGAATCCACCGGTCTCTTCTTTTACCTTTGGTGCACCGATTTTGGAGCAAAGAAATTCCCGGTTTAAACGCGCAATGTTCGAAATTGAAATCTCTTTTGGGCACTCAGCTTCGCAGGCTCCGGTATTGGTGCAATTGCCAAAACCGAGGCGGTCCATTTCTGCGACCATATTGTGTACGCGCTCAGCGGCCTCAATTTTTCCCTGAGGAAGTAAAGCAAACTGCGAAACTTTGGCCGAAACAAATAGCATGGCTGAAGCATTTTTACATGCAGCCACACATGCGCCACATCCAATACACGAAGCGGCATCCATCGAAAGGTCTGAATCTACTTTTGGAATCGGTATAGCGTTTGCATCAGGAATACCGCCTGTATTTACTGAAATATATCCACCAGCCTGTATGATTTTGTCGAAAGATGTTCTGTCAACAATCAGATCTTTCAGCACCGGGAATGGACGTGCCCGCCATGGTTCAATTACGATGGTTTCACCATCCTTAAACCGGCGCATATGCAACTGGCAGGTGGTGATGGCTTTGTCGGGTCCATGCGGGCGGCCGTTGATATACATGCTGCAGGCGCCACAGATTCCTTCGCGGCAATCATGATCGAATGCTACCGGATCTTCTCCTTTAAGTACTATTGACTCATTGAGAATATCCATCATTTCAAGAAACGAACTGTTGGGCGAGATATCATTTACTTTGTAAGTAACGAATTTGCCTTTGCTGGTGGCGTTTTTCTGACGCCATATTTTGAGTGTTAGGTTCATGCTCTGTGGTTTTTACTTGTAATTCCTCTGTTTAACTTCCACAAACTCGTAATCGAGCGGCTCTTTGTTCATTATGGGTTCCTTATTTTCGCCGGTGAATTCCCATGCCGAAACAAACATCAGATTCTGGTCGTCGCGCAATGCTTCGCCTTCAGGTGTCTGATATTCTTCACGGAAGTGACCGCCGCATGATTCCTTACGATCAAGTGCATCGCGGGCCATAAGTTCTCCGAGTTCAAGAAAATCGGCAACACGGCCTGCTTTTTCAAGTTCGGGATTGATCTCATTAAGCTCTCCGGGGATTTTTACATCTTTCCAGAATTCTTCGCGTAATTTGGCTATTTCAGTGATGGCCTTCTTTAAGCCTTCGGCATTTCGACCCATGCCAACATATTCCCACATAAAGTGACCAAGCCGTTTATGGAAACTGTCAACAGTTTGATTGCCTTTAACATCCATCAGTTTTTGAAGTCTGGCTTTAGCTTCTGTCTCTGTGCGCAAAAATTCAGGCAGGTCGGGTGAAAAGTTCGGCACCCTGATCTGGTCAGAAAGATAATTCTGAATGGTGTATGGCAGCACGAAGTAGCCGTCAGCCAATCCCTGCATCAATGCAGATGCTCCCAGGCGGTTGGCGCCGTGATCGCTGAAATTAGCTTCTCCAATGGCAAATAATCCGGGAACGGTGGTCATCAGTTCATAATCAACCCAAAGACCACCCATGGTGTAATGCACCGCCGGGTAAATCATCATCGGGGTTTTATATGGATTCTCGTCAACGATTTTTTCATACATCTGAAAGAGATTTCCATAACGGGCTTCAATAACGTTTTTGCCAAGGCGGTTGATTGAATCGCTGAAGTCAAGGTAAACAGCAAGTCCGGTTTCCCCGACACCGTATCCGGCATCGCAACGTTCTTTGGCAGCACGTGAAGCCACATCGCGTGGCACCAGATTTCCAAACGCCGGATATCTGCGTTCGAGGTAGTAATCTCTGTCTTCTTCAGCCAGTTGTGTTGGCTGGAGTTTTCCATGTCTTATTTTTTCTGCGTCTTCCTTATTTTTTGGCACCCAGATACGACCATCATTTCTGAGACTTTCGCTCATAAGCGTCAGTTTCGATTGGAAATCTCCATGCACCGGAATGCAGGTCGGATGAATCTGTGTGAAGCTCGGGTTGCCGAAAAATGCGCCACGTTTGTAAGCTTTCCATACGGCAGTCGCATTTGAACCCATGGCATTGGTCGAAAGGAAGAATACGTTTCCATAACCACCAGTGGCAAGCACCACTGCATGAGCAGCATGCCGCTCAATGGCTCCTGAAATCATGTCACGAACAATAATTCCGCGGGCACGACCTTCAACCAGCACCACATCAAGCATTTCATGACGGGTAAAAAGTTCTACATTGCCTTTTTTTACCTGACGGCTCAATGCACTGTAGGCTCCCAGAAGCAATTGCTGTCCGGTTTGTCCACGGGCATAAAAGGTTCGTGAGACCTGTGCGCCTCCGAATGAACGATTGTCGAGCAATCCGCCATATTCGCGGGCAAACGGAACGCCTTGCGCTACACATTGATCAATGATGGAATTACTTACTTCGGCCAACCGGTATACATTGGCTTCGCGTGAACGGTAATCGCCACCTTTGATGGTGTCATAAAACAGGCGATAAACGCTGTCGCCGTCATTCTGGTAATTTTTGGCTGCGTTGATACCTCCCTGTGCTGCAATGCTGTGAGCGCGGCGAGGGCTGTCCTGGTAACAGTAATTTTTTACTTTAAAGCCCAGTTCAGCCAGACTTGCTGCGGCTGATGCGCCGGCAAGTCCGGTTCCAACTACAATCACTTCAAGCCTGCGTTTATTGGCAGGATTCACCAGATTGGTGTGTGCTTTATAGTTGTTCCATTTCTCGGCTAGTTGCCCCTTGGGTATTTTTGAGTTTAATTCGGCCATTTCGGAAATACTTTTTTGATCAGTAAATAATTAACTAATGTAAATCAGAACCGGAATAAGAATGAACCCACCGGCAATCAATATTGCCAGAGCTCTGCTTAAACCGAAAGCAACCGGAGTGTATTTGCTGTGATTAAGCCCCAGCGATTGCAATGCTGAATGAAATGCATGATCAAGGTGGAAACCAAGGAACAGCAGCCATACAACATACATAAGCACATAAGGCAGTTCTTTGAATTTCTCAATTACCAGAATACCCATGTCCTCATATTCCTGTCCGTTGATCATAATGTGCGGAATATCACCGAACTTCGCTTTAAAAAAGAAGTTGATCAGATGTAAAATCAGGAAAGCAAAAACAATTGCTCCTGTGTGTATCATGTATTTGGAGAAAAACGAAGTATGCGAAAAGCCTTCAACTTTGTATCGTTGCGGGCGGGCCATCCAGTTCTGGATTTGCAGCGCAATTCCAAGAAGGATGTGAAGAATAAAACCTCCGAAAAGTATCCATTGCATACTTTGAATGACTGGATTTGTGACCATAAAATGGGCCGCAAAGTTGAATGATTCCCGGTTGTCATTCTTAAGGATCAAGAGGTTAATGCCAAGGTGCACAACAAGGAAACTGATCAGGAAAAGTCCAGCCAGCGCCATAATGACCTTTTTTGTGATGGATGAGTACTTCAATGCCATGTTTTTTATGGATTATAGTTAACAGAAAATTAAAATGCTTTTTATTCCGGCAACAATTATGTTATTATATTTGTTCCCTTGTCATATATTGACACAATTCGATATATGCGCAAACAAATTTAGCCATTATCAGGCTAAATGCAAGCTCTGTTAATAAAAAATAATCTTTCTAAATAGTAAACTAATGCGCTATCTACCCATTAATCCCCTTCTGTTTGGCAAAAACAGAGAGCGGCTTGAAAAGAAACTAAAGCCCAATGCATTGGCTGTCATTCATTCTAATGACGAAATGCCCCGTAACGGTGACCAATGCTTCCCTTTCAGGCAGCACAGCGATATGTTTTACCTTACCGGCCTCGATCAGGAAAAATGCATACTCACTTTATTCCCCAATCATCCTGTTGAGGCTATGCGGGAGATTGTATTTACAGTTAAAACCAACGACCAGATGGTTACATGGTACGGACATAAATACAACCTTGAGCAGGTTACTGAGATTTCGGGCGTAAAAACTGTGAAATGGCTCGATGATTTCGAAAGCACTTTTCGCGATCTGATGGCCCGTGCTGATTTTGTTTACCTTAATCAGAATGAAAACCCGCGGTTCACAACGGATGTGCCTTCTCGCGATCTCCGTTTTATGCAAAAACTCCGTATGGATTATCCTTTGCATTCATTTGAAAGGTTGGCTCCATTGCTTACCGATCTGCGTATTGTAAAAGATGCAGAAGAAATAAAGTTAATTGAACGTGCTTGCGAAATCACGGGAGATGCTTTCGGGCGTATTCTTAATTTTGTTAAACCCGGAGTTAAAGAGTATGAAGTGGAAGCGGAAATTGCCCATGAGTTTATACGCAACGGAGCTTCAGGGCACGCATACCCGCCAATTGTAGCTTCAGGTGAGAACAATTGTATTCTTCATTACAATCAGAATGATCAGGAATGCAAAGACGGGGATTTACTGTTGCTCGATTTTGGTGCCGAATACGCAAATTATGCCGGCGATTGTTCACGCACCATCCCGGTTAATGGCAAGTTCACGCCAAGGCAGCGCCAGGTTTATGAAGCTGTATTGCGTGTGCTCCGCAAAGCTTCAAAAATGCTGGTTCCCGGTACTACCATCGATAAGTATCATGCCGAAGTATGTAAATTCATTGAAGCTGAACTGATCGGGCTTGGTTTATTTACCCGCAAAGATGTTGAGAATCAGGATCCTGCAAACCCCTTGTTTTTCAAGTACTATATGCATGGAACGTCCCATTTTATGGGTCTTGATGTGCACGATGTTGGTAGCAAACAATATCCGTTGCGAAAGGGAATGGTGCTTAGTTGCGAACCGGCGATTTACATTCCTGAGGAAGGTTTTGGCATCCGGCTCGAAAACGATATTCTTGTCGATACGGAGCCAATAGATCTAATGGCACATATTCCTATTGAACCGGATGACATTGAGGCATTGATGGCAAAGTAACAATTATTTCCCGTTAAAGGGGAGTAGCTGATTGCAATGTTTTGCTCCGGTTAGCCTTAAAATGCTACTTTTGTAAGTCAATCTTCGAACGCGGAAATTTAAAATCTCATTTATATGTTCAAACCAGAAACCTATTCAGGACGTCGCAATGCGCTTCGTGCTGAAGTAAAATCAGGCATAGCCATTTTCCCGGGAAATGTGGAAGCCTCTTTCAATTATCCTGCAAATACTTACCATTTCAGGCAGGACAGTACTTTCAGCTATTTTTTCGGGTTAAATCAACCCGATCTGGCCGGTATCATTGATTTTGACAATCGTTCAGAAATTCTGTTTGGCAACGATGTGGATATGGATGACATCATCTGGATGGGTCCTCAGCCCTCAATGGTTGACCGGGGAGCTCTTGTTGGAGTCAAAAATACCTCGCCCCTTGCTGATTTTGAATCTTATGTAAAAGAAGCGGTTTCCAATGGCCGTAAAGTTCATTTTCTTCCTCCATACCGGGGTGAAACCAAAATTATGCTTTCCGATTTGCTGGGTATTGCTCCCGCCGGGTTGAAAGCTGCTGCTTCTGAAGAACTGATTCGTGGCGTGGTGAAACTTCGCAGCATTAAATCGGCCGAAGAAATTGTTGAAATTGAAAAAATGGTAGATGTTGCTTACCTGATGCATACCACTGCCATGAAAATGGCACATCCGGGTATTGTTGAGCAAGAGATTGCCGGTACCATCGAAGGTGTTGCATTGGCCAATGCAGGTCCGGTTTCTTTTCCTGTTATCCTGAGTATGGACGGGCAAACGCTGCACAATCATTATCATGGAAATACACTGGTTGAAGGCCGTATGCTGGTGGTCGATTCCGGATGCGAATCAGAAAAAACACTTTATTCAAGCGATATTACCCGAACCGTTCCGGTTGGAGGAAAGTTTAGCCCCCGACAGAAAGAGATTTATGAAATCGTGCTTAACGCCAACATGAAAGCCATCGAAGCCATCAAGCCAGGCATTCCTTATCGTGAAGTTCATATGATTGCTGCCAAAGCAGTAGCCGAAGGGCTGAAAAATGCCGGTCTGATGAAAGGTGATACCGATGCCGCAGTTGCTGCCGGTGCACATGCGCTGTTTTTCCCTCACGGACTTGGTCATATGATGGGTATGGATGTGCATGATATGGAAAATCTGGGCGAAAACTTTGTAGGTTATGATGACGAAACTGTGCGTTCAAAACAGTTCGGAACTGCATTTCTCCGCCTGGGCCGCCGCTTGCAACCCGGATTTGTACTCACGGTTGAGCCCGGAATTTATTTCATTCCCGCGCTGATCGATCAGTGGAAAGCCGAAGGAAAATTTATTGAATTTATCAATTACGATAAAGTTGAGACTTATAAGGATTTTGGTGGAATCCGCATCGAAGACGATGTGCTTGTAACCGAAACCGGTAACCGCGTTCTTGGGAAACCAATTCCGAAAACAGTTGCTGATATTGAGGCAATAATGGCAAAGTAACTTGTCTTCTTATTGGGATTAATCACAGTTTTGATATCCGCTGGTTGGCCTGGCAGCTGATCAGCGGTTTTTAAATTATAAAATGATGAACGATTTTTTTCTCTTTCGCGAAACTCCAGTGCATTACCGCAGGTCGGGCACCGGGCCATGGCTGATATTTCTTCACGGCTTTATGGAGTCGCTTGAAATATGGAATGATTTAACTTCTGAACTGGAAAAGGAGTTCAGCATACTGAGTGTTGATCTTCCCGGACACGGTCGCAGCGGCCTGATGGGGGAGGTGCATTCAATGTCAGAAATGGCTGATGCGGTAATTGCTGTTGCCGATGATATCGGAATTGAACAGTTTGTGGTGTGCGGCCACAGCATGGGTGGTTATGTGGCGCTTGATTTAGCCTCGCGTTACAGCGGCAGGATTAAAGGGCTGGTGTTGTTTCACTCCCATGCAGCGCCTGATGATGATAAAGCCAAAGAAAACCGTGGTCGTATGATCAATGTGGTCATGCAGGATCATTCCAGCTTTATTCACCAGTTTATTCCTGATTTGTTTGCTGAAGAAAACCGTGAAAGGTTGGCTGAAAAGATACAGATAATGCGCAACCGGGCAGCCTCTACTTCAGCAAAGTCGATTGTTGCTTCTCTTGAAGGGATGCGATTACGCACAGGCAGCCTTGATTTTCTGATAGAAACCGAAATTCCGCTCTACTTTGTGATCGGTCGCAGCGACAGTCGCATGCCTTACAATAAAGTAATGGCTCAGGCAATGATGGCACGAAATGTACAGGTGATGTTGCTCGATAAGGTAGGACATATGGGATTTCTTGAAGCCCCGGAGAAGATATTTCCGGCATTGCGCGACTTTTTCCGAAGAACCTACCTTTTGTAAAACCCCATTTTTTCAATCATCTCACGTACTTTTTCAGGAATGAAGTACCTGATGCCTTTTTCGTTTTTTATGGCATCACGGATAAAGCTGGCAGAAATTTCAATGCGGGGCGAATTGAGCAGTTTTACAGATGGATGGCTCAGCAATGGGTGGTTCTCATCGCCATGCCGGGGATAAATTATAAACTGGTATTGATCAAGCAATTGTTCATAATTTTTCCATTTGTGAAAGGATGGCAATACATCGGTGCCGGCAATCAATACAAACTGACGGTTTGGGTGTAATTCTGAAAGGCGGGTAAGTGTATCAATGGTATATGAAGGGCGCGGCATCCTGAATTCAATATCCAGCACCCTGAAACGTTCATCATCTTTTATGGCAGCTTCTACCATGTCAAGGCGATACTGATCGGAAAGAAGGGTTGATTTATCTTTTAAAGGGTTGAGGGGAGATACAATAAACCACACTTCTTCCAACTCGCCAAATTCAACCATATACTCGGCAATACAAAGATGGCCGTTGTGAATGGGATTAAATGATCCGAAGAAGAGTCCGGTAGGTTTAACTGATTTCTGTTTTGCCGGTTTGTTCATAGTTTTTCAGCATCTTGATCAATCGGGACATGTAAAGATATGGACCTTGAAGAATTATGGTATTTCCATCAACCCGGGCTCTGAATTTTCTCATTCCCAGAATAAAGTAGTTTCCGGGTTCAGGCCTGAACAACAGGAATCCTTTTTGGTATATCGGCTGCCGGTAGCCCAGCTGTGCCATAATGTACGCAAGGATTCTATCCACATCGCGTATGTCTTCGAAAACTGCCCGCATTTTGCGGCGGGCATAAAGTGCGGCAAAAAACAGTGAAGCCGGTATTAATGCAAAATAAGTAGCCGGTGCAGTAAACCATGCACCGATCAGCACCATTGCACTGTCTTGGGATTGCTGTGATTGTAACCCCGCAATTAAGAAAATAAATGTTGATAAGCCGGTTAATGCAACAAGTGTAGTGCCCAAAAATGAAGAACCTGTTCCCTTGATGTGCTCAATGTCCTTAATGCGGTATCTGAAATCTGATCTTTGATGTATAACAGGTCTTTCGGCTTTGAACTCAGTGGGATAAATTGACAGGGTTTTGTAAACATTATGACTGCCTTCAAGATTTTCAATTGAAACATCGCGGTATTCAATCACCTTGGGTTCAATCATCCGGCTTATGGCCGAATAAAAACATCCTGACATACAAATAGCGCCTGGCTCTGCCATCGACTGCAGGCGTGCGGTAATGTTTACCTGCTCACCAGCAAGGGTATTGAAGCGAAATTCTGCTTCGCCTTTATGAAGACCAATGCTTACCAATAATCTTTTGGGCTTTTTCCGGTTCAGGTTAAATTCTTTGATTCTGGCCTGAAAATCAGTTGCACATAAAAATGCATCATTTACCGAAGGGAAAGTAGCCAGGATTGAATCATCCAGCCTTTTAATCAGGTTGCCATTGTATTCGCTGATGAGTTGCTGCGATATTTCGTTGTGTTTCGAAAGTATTTCCAATGCCTCCTGCTCATCAAGCTCGAGCAATCTCGAGTATCCGCGAATGTCGGAGAACATAAGAACTACTTCATTTTTTTGCATCACAGTTTGTATTTAGCACGCTGTAAACTCTTTTACCTTATCGAGGAGCAGTTGTTTGGCTGCTTCAAGGTTGTCGTTAATCAATATGAGATCAAACTGAGGAGCAAAGTCTAGTTCCCACCGGGCTTTTTCCATTCTGTGGGCGATGGTTGCAGCACTGTCTGTACCGCGATTGGTCAAACGAAGTTCAAGTACCTCAATTGAAGGTGGGCTGATAAACACTGATAATGCTCGTTTTCCGTATATTTTTTTAATGTTTAGTCCGCCTACGACATCAACGTCAAATATAACATTTTTTCCTGCAAAAAGCAACTTTTCTACTTCTGTTTTTAATGTTCCGTAATAACTGCCTTCATAAACCTCTTCCCATTCCAGGAGATCACCGTTTTTTATCTTTTCGCGGAAGTCCTCCGTGGTGAGAAAAAAATAGTCTTTTCCGTCAGTTTCTCCGGTTCTTTTAGGGCGGCTGGTTGCAGAAACAGAAAATCCGAGATTAAGACTACTGTTTAAAAGATGTTTTACCAGTGTGGTTTTTCCGGCTCCTGATGGCGCTGACACAATGATTAATTTACCCTTGCTGTTTCGGTTCATCACTAAAGAATATTGGCAAGCTGTTCTTTTATTTTTTCCAGTTCATCTTTCATCCGAACCACAATCTTTTGAATATTGGCTTCACTGGCTTTTGAACCGAGGGTATTTATTTCACGACCGATTTCCTGAGAAACGAATGACAATTTGCGTCCATTGGCTCCTTCTTCGTTCAATGTTTCGAGAAAATAATCGCAATGTTTGCGTAAACGGACTTTCTCTTCGGTAATGTCAAGTTTTTCGAGATAGTAGATGATTTCCTGCTCAAAACGGTTGGTGTCGAAAGTGTTGTTCTCGTTAAAGCCTGAGAAGCTGGTTTTTAACTTTTCACGCATTTGTATATTCCGTTGCTCTTCAAATGGGTTAACCTCTTCAAGGCACCTTAATATTGTATTGATTCTTTCCGAAAAGTCATTTTCAAGGAGCATTCCCTCGTGTTTCCTGAATTCGTCGAAAAGAACCAGCGCTTCGCTGACAGTTGAAATTATTGCTGTATGATCTTCGTCAGAAATTTCTTCGCGGGAACTTTTACTTATTTCAGGCATCTTCATAACAATGGAAAGCAGATCGGCTGAGGATGCATTCAATTCTTCGGCAAGAGCTTGAAGTTCACGGTAATAGGCGATTGCGAGCGGTTTGTTAATAGCCGCCGGTAATTCGCCATTGGTAATATCAACTGAAGCATTAATCTCTATTTTTCCTCTTTCGGCTGCAATGTTCACCATCCTTCTGATTTCGGGCTCCAGGTCGCGGAGCATTGATGGCAGGCGCATATTCAGGTCGAGTTGTTTGCTGTTGAGCGATCGGATCTCAAAGGTTATTGTTTTGCCCTTTAATGAAACTGATGATTTACCGAAACCGGTCATGGACTTAAGCATAGATTTTTTCTTTAGCTGACAAAAATACGTTTTTTAGATGCAAGGGTCTTAAATTCTTCACCTATAAAAATATTGCTTCAATTGATTTTATCCGGATGAATTGAACCGGAATACTTCAGAATACTGATTTAGTTGACCTGTTATAAGAAAATTCAGGTAACTCAAAAATACAAAACTGCAAATAAGTCAGGTACAGGTGTGCTTTTGGTTCAGGAATGAAAGTTATTTACTAATTTTACTTCCCTGTAAAGGAAAACCATTTTTCTACTTTTTAAATAATTAACATGACCAGAGCCGTAATTATTGATGATGAAATCAGATCGCGCGAAACCCTTCGTGAAATGTTAAAACTATATTGCAGTGAAGTTGAAGTTGTTGGAGAAGGTGAAGATGTGAAATCAGGCGTAAAAGCCATCCGAAGTCTGAATCCAGATCTTGTATTTTTAGATATTAAAATGCCCGATGGTTCAGGATTCGATCTTTTAAGACAGTTGTTGCCAATTGACTTCAAGTTGATTTTTATAACTGCGTACGAAGAATATGCCATTAAAGCCTTTAAATTTAATGCAATAGATTATATTACCAAGCCGGTTGACCCCGACGAATTAAAAACTGCCGTTTCAAAGGTGTCAATAACTATTAATTCAGAGAATATTAATGACAATCTGAAGCAAATGCTGAATGACTATATGAAGCCGATGCGGGCGGAGAATAAAAAGATAGTCTTGAAAACCGCGGAGGCAATACATATTGTTGATGCCGATGAAATAATAAGGTGCGAGTCTGATAGCAACTACACCCGATTTTATTTGAATGAGGGCGAAAAAATTATGGTTTCAAAGTCCATAAAAGAGTTTGCTGATGTTCTTGAAGAACGCAACTTTTTCCGAGTGCACCATTCGCACATGATAAATATGAATTTTTTGAAGCGATTTAAAAAAGACGAACTTTTTTGCGTTTTGAAGGATAATACTGAAGTGCCGGTTTCATTTCGAAAGCGCAATGAACTGTTAAAAATTTTAAAAACTCTCTGAAAAAAGATACACTTATGGGCTATTTTGCATACGTTTACTAAATAAACCCGTACGATTGTTCATTTAAGTGCCTTTTAACTCAGTTTTGTCATATTATTGCTGATTATAAGCAGCAATTTGTTTAATCCGAATGGGGCTTCTCAATGGATAGAAATTATATGGTTATCTTTCTGTTGGGAGCAATGATAGAATGTCCGTTCGGGGAGCCTATTCCTTCGTGTCCTACAATGGCATTAAAAAAAAGTCTCTCAACAAAGCAGTTTTTTGGATATGTCAGATCATTAACAGATGCCGAATTAGCAGCATTATATGAGCAGCATTCAGCCTGTATAAATGGCAGAAAGGATTTCAGTAGTCTGTGTGTTAAAAGATTTCAAGATTAAGATTGTTTGTGATGAATCATGATCGTACTATAAGATTTAAGTCCAGTATCTTGCATGGCGGAAAATTGTTTTCCCGCGATATTATTGAAATTGATGATGTGTTTATCACCTTGAGGCGAAAACGTTTTTTTTCAGTTTCCTATAAATCAATGTCTATCCCGTTGAAGAATGTTATCAATGTTGGAATAACAAATACTTTCGCAGGTGTAAATGTTATGATTGAATCAGTTGCCCGGCGCCATTTTAGTGGGCGCGGTTTTTCTGAAAAAGCCGGCAGAGAGATAAATGAAACAATTAATACATTTAAGCAAGTCTCCGGAAAGCCAAGCCGCGGCTGATTTAGTGATTTATTAAAGGCTGTTCGGCAAAAGATCTTTCATTTTTATTTTCACGCTGGTTTATTTGCTGAGGTATTTGGTATTTTTGCAGAGAACACCATTAACTAGACTCAGGAAGAAGTGAACTGGTCCGATCTGCATAAATCCACATTATACAGTAATTCTGTGCTTTTTCAGGAAGCTATGCTTGCCGATATTGCTTTGGCCAAAGAAAGTATTTTGCTCGAAGTATATCGCTTCAATAATGATGAGGCTGGCCGGCGCTTCAGAGATGCACTTGCCGCCAGATGCAAAGAAGGTATTAAAGTGAAATTGCTTCTCGATTCATGGGGAACTGATGTGCCGGCTTCATTTTTCAATATGATCACAATGAATGGCGGTGAAGTCAGGTATTTTAAAAAAATCAAATTCTTTGTTGATTTCTTTACTAAAAATCATCGCCGAAACCATCGTAAACTCCTTGTTGTTGATGATAGGGTTGCTTTTCTGGGCTCGGCCAACATCACAGCATATTCAGTGAAATGGCGCGAACTTGTGTTGCGGTTGGAAGGGCCTGTTGTGCATGATTTAAAAAAAACATTCTACGATTCATACCGTATTTACCGGAAGTACATTTTCAATAAGTTTGCCTTTAAGAAAACAATAACCAATGGTGATTTTGAAATTGTTCAGGATTTGCCTTCAATCTACCGGCAGCTGATCAAGAAAAGGTATGAGGTGATTTTCAGGAAGGCAAAACGCGGAATTTTTATAGAAACCCCCTACTTTCTTCCCGGATATAAGCTTCGGAAGCTGATGATGCTTGCCGCCCGGCGTGGTGTTGATGTAAATGTGATTATGCCTTTGCATTCAGATGTCAGGTCTGTCGATTTTCTGCGGGGGAAATACATGGAGTTTTACCATAAAAACAAAATTAAAGTCCACTATTTTACACCTGATAACCTGCACTCAAAATGCGTGTTGGTTGATGATGAAATATTTGCAATCGGATCGTCAAATTTCGATTACCGAAGTTTCAGGTATCAGCATGAAATTATGTTGTTTGGGCGGAACAATGAAATTGTTTCTCAGTTGAGGGCGCATATCGATCAGACTTTAAGTATGTGTATTCCTTTTAATTATGATACCTGGAGAACCCGCCCGCTTTTTGAGAAAATTATGGGATGGCTTTTAACCCCTTTCCGGCACCTTTTTTAACTTCGGGACGCAATACCATAAATACTCCCGCAAAAACTACAACAGCCGCTGATACTTTGATTAACGTGATTTTTTCGTCGTAAAATATAATTCCGATAAAGGAAGCTATAAATGGCTGCATATAAATGTAATATCCTGCTGTGCCTGCGCTGAGCGTGCGTAACGAAAATGTAGTGAGGAGATAGGTGAGAAAGGTTGTGCCAACAATAATATACACTATTGATATCCAGGCATTCAATGTGAATGTGCTCCAATTAACGGTATGGGCTTCAGTGATGGAAAAAGGTAAAACCATCAGAAACCCGAAAGCAAATACCCATTTTAAAACTGTAATGGCATTGTATTTTTGCATCAGTGGTTTAACGAGCACAAGGTAAAGGCTATAAGCAAGAATATTGATAAAAATCAGAAGATTTCCCAGTAAATGATTGCTTCCGGCACTTCCGCTGTAGCCCTGCAACACAAGCATAATTGCACCAGTGCCTCCCAGCAGTATCCCGGCTATTTTCATATATCCGGCTTTTTCTTTATTTACCCAGGCGGAGAATCCCAAAACCATAAGCGGACTGCCGGCATGAATCAAGGCAGTGTCAACCGGGCTGGTGTAATTTAATCCTGTGAAGAAAAACACCTGATTTACTGCCACACCAAGTAATCCGCAAAGGGCGAGTTTTGCCATGTCGCCTTTTTCAATTTTCTGATTTCCTGAGAAGAGTGAAAAAAAGTAGAAAAGCAGAACAGTAATCAGCCCCCTGTAGAAAATGATCTGCATAGGCTGCATGAAGGCAGGCATAAGTCCTTTGGCAATCCAATAATTGGCGCCGAATAATATTCCTGAAAACAAAAGTGCAGCATGCGCACGACCCGCAGTTGATAGCATAATCGAGTAGATTCCGGTCAGCAAATGTCGTGATTTTTATTCCCATTGTAGTTGACCCGCAGGAATAAAAAATGCCGCAAACATAATTGCTTGCGGCATTTCATTTCAGTTGGAATGATTATGAAATTGCTATCTCTTTTTTAATGTTGGCATCCTTCATCAATGGAAGCCGGATGCTCAGAATTCCATTATTGAAATCGGCAGAGATGCTATCAGTGTCGATGGTTTTTGGCAATACAAAACTTCTGTTTATTGCGTTAAACCCAAATTCTTTGCGCAAAAACTTCTCATCATTTATCTGGTGTTGTTTTGCTTCTGCAGAGATTTTAAGTATTTGCTGATCCAGGGTAATGCTGAAATCTTCTTTGCTGTAACCGGGTACAGCCAACTCAATTACGAACGAATTATCATTTTCGTAAATATTGGCCGGAGTAGAGGCAGAGTGGTTAGAGCGGGTTGGATTGTTGAAGAAATTTTCCATAACATTGCCCATGGCAGGATGATTGTGAAAGCGGATCATTGTCATTTTAAGGTCCTCCTTGTTTTAGTGGTTTTTGATTTTTGTTTGATTCCTTGTCTTCAAGTTTTATTCCATTTGAATAAATCTCTTAAAAGGCGACAAAATGGCTGGCTTTTTTTAGACTAGCTGACATAATGGCATATTTATAGGTCTTTTATTCAGACAGGAATTATGATGGTTGGTTGTCAGAAGATAAATAGCAGGAATTTAATGTCTGTATCCTTGTTTTTTATTAATTTCGTAAAGTTCATCAACACTCAGTATGCCCAGTCAACAGCGTAAAATTCTAAATATATTTGCTTTCCGCAGGATAATAATTCCGGTAATTCTTGGGATGATTGTGATTATTTACATGATAATCAGTGATCTTACCAAAAGTGACCTTGCAACAATCAACTGGAGATGGTACTCGGTTCTGTACTTTTTTCTTGCCTTTATGATGATGATAGTGCGCGATGTGGCCTATATGTACCGCATCAGGTTACTTACCGGTAAAGCGTTTAGCTGGAGGAAGTCGTTCGATATTATTATGCTGTGGGAGTTTGCTTCAAGCGTTACGCCTTCGGTTGTTGGCGGTTCAGCCATTGCTATTTTTATTCTTACCAAGGAGAAACTAGGTATTGGCCGATCCACTGCAATTGTTGTGGTTACCGCCATGCTTGATGAATTGTTCTACATTGTAACGGTTCCTATTATATTTCTGGTAGCAGGATATAGCCGGGCTTCAGTGGCAGGGCCTGAGATTCTGATTGCCGGAAGCACTTTCAGCACCATGAATGTCTTTTTTATAGGATATTCGGTTATTGTATTTCTGACACTTTTGATAGCATATGGCATTTTTATCAATCCGGGAGGTTTTAAGTGGCTACTTTTAAAAATTACCTCGCTGAAGCCTTTGCGCAAATTTCGCGAAGGAGCCAATACCACCGGTGATCAGGTTATTATTACTTCAGCAGAACTTCGTGGAAAATCAGCTGGCTTTTGGGCAAAAGCTTTTGGCTCAACCGTATTTTCGTGGACAGCAAGATTTTGGGTAGTGAATTTTTTAATTATGGCATTTATTGGACCTATAAGTTTAGGTGATAATATGCTCATTTATGCCCGTCAGCTTATGATGTGGGTGATTATGCTCATTAGTCCTACGCCTGGCGGTAGCGGAATCGCTGAATATTTCTTTCCGATATTTCTTCGTGAATTTATTGCCGGTTCTTCAGGTGATCTCACCACCCTTGTAGCCCTTACATGGAGAGTAGTGAGCTATTACCCTTACCTGATTATCGGTGCAATTGTTTTGCCCCTCTGGTTAAGAAGGGTTTATCTGGGTCGTAAACTGATTCGTTTCAGCAAAACAAAGAAAAACCCTTCAGAAACTAAAAACTGAAGGGTTTGACCGAATCTGATAAATCTGAATCTTTATCCGCAATGGAAATATTTTTCTACCAAGGTCATGATTTTCTCTTTTTTGCAGTGAATATCATCCCTTAGGTGCTCATCCTTGTAGTTTCTCAGTTTTTTGGCAATACCGTCAATTACCCCTTTTGAGAAAACATCATATTTAAGATAGATATCAGCTTGCTGTTCAAGCATATTTGCTGATTCCCAGCATGATACCGGCAATTTGTTTAATTGTGACAAACGTTCTTTGTGTTTATCATCAAAGATATTAACATCAACATAGGTTTCCTTAGCAGCTTCAAGTGCATTTTCCATTTCAAGTCCATGACGTGCGGCAACTGTAAGTCCGGCGAGAAGCAGGTAAATATCTGCAGATCCGTCCGGGCAACGGAATTCAACTGTCTGAAGCTGGGTAAGATCATCTCCGTTTGGTTTTTCAATCGGATTTGCATGATAAATCATCGAGTTACCTTTTGTCCATCCCAGGGGAACCCTAACAAGTACACTTCGGTTGCGGTCGCCCCAGCAAATGTTGGTAGGAGCTTCCTGATGTGGAACCAGCCTGAAATATGAAGTTGGATTGGTATTCCCGAAAGCAGTAAGAGATGGAGCCAGGTCAAGATAACCGGCTATTGCTCTTTTGGCCGTATCGCTCAGTTTTCCGTTTTCAACCATTTGATTCTTGCCATCTTTTACAAGTTTGGTATGAACGTGCAAGCCGCTGCCAGCTTTGCCTACGGTAATTTTTGGTGAAAATGTTACAGTTACACCGTATTTATAGGAGAGTGATCTGAGTATCCATTTGGCGATAACCAGCTGATCAGCAGCTTCTTCGAGATTGGTTGGCATAAACTCAATCTCATTTTGCTCGTAAAGTTTTCCATCCTGCGAAAAATTTCCGACTTCGGAGTGTCCATATTTTATGAGACAGCCTGCTTTTGCCATTGCTGTCATGGCTTCGAGGCGGAGAAATTCCCATTTTGCGAATGGAAATGATTCGTGATAACCTTTCTGATCAACAGCCCTGAAAATATCTTCTTCTTCGCTGATAATGTAATATTCAAGTTCTCCCATTACATGAAATGTGAGCCCTGTTTGTTCTTTTAATGCTTTGTGGGCTTTGCGCAGAATGTACTCAGGTGAGCTTTCCAGTGGTTCTCCGTCTTTGTTGTAATAAGAGCAAAGAATGTCTAATGCCGGGACTTCTGAAAAAGGATTGACAAAAGCTGTGCGGTAGCGGGGCACAACATAAAGGTCGCTTGATCCGGCTTCAATAAATGGAAATAAACTAGAGCCATCCACGCGCTCGCCGGTGGAAAGGATGCTGTTCAGGTGCTCGCGCGAACTGATTACAAAGTTTAAAGATTTTAGCCTGCCATCTCCTCCTGTGTATCTGAAATTAATCATTTCAATGTTGTGGTCTTCAACATATTTTACAAGATCAGCTTTTGTAAATTCTTCAGCAGGCTTGTTCAGGTATTGAACCAGCGGATTCGGGTTTAATTCAGTGAAACTTGACATGGAATTATTAAGTTTTTATGAGTGATTCCTGATGTAATTACAGCAAGAGTGGTTTTTGTGTTTTTCGTAGATTACGGATAAAAAAGTGTTCAAAATTAGAAAGTTTTTTCCAGTGTTAAGAATTTTCTTTGGTCAATTCTGTAACATATAATGTTTATAAATAATAAGCTGTCTCTGACTTACATAAAGGTTAAATTTGCAGTTATTTTTTAACCAGATCATGAACCCGAACGAACTACTTTTTTTCTCTGTCTTTATTTCAGTTATTACCGGAGTGCTTCTGCTCGATCTGGGTGTTTTTGATCGCAGGAATCATATAATACCTTTCAAGGAAGCTTTGTTCTGGACATTGCTGTGGATCGGACTTTCACTCGGGTTTTATGTTCTGCTACTGACCCACGGAGAATGGATTCATCTCGGAAATCAGGGCACTGTTGCTGATATTCAGGCACTGATTCAGAAATTCAGCCATCCTGTAAAAATTGATGGATTGGATTACGAAGCCGCATTGAGGGTTTATAAGAACAATCTGGCGCTGGAATTTTTGACGGGATACCTGATTGAAAAAGCGCTATCAGTCGATAATATTTTTGTAATGGTCATGGTGTTCTTCGCTTTTGGGGTTGAATCCCGCTATTATCGACGGGTATTGTTCTATGGTATTCTAGCAGCCATCATTTTCAGATTTGTTTTTATTTTTTCAGCCTCTGCCATCATTCAGCAATTTGAATGGGTGCTTTATCTCTTCGGAGGGCTTTTGGTTTTTACCGGAATCAAAATGTTTATCACCCGCAATCAGAAAGATAAAATTGACGCAGCCAATCACCCTGTCGTTAAGTTTGCTTCAAAATACCTGCCGGTTTATCCGGTTTTTGTCAGGCATTACTTTTTTGTGCGTAGTGAAGGGAAGTTATTTATCACCCCATTATTTATTGTACTGATGGTGATTGAATTTACTGATCTGATTTTCGCGGTGGATTCCATTCCAGCTATTTTTGCTGTAACCAAAGATCCGTATATAGTATTCTTTTCCAATATATTCGCCATTCTTGGGCTCAGGGCACTCTTCTTTATGGTGGTAAATATTATTGATATTTTCCGTTACCTGAAAACTGGTTTGGCTGTGCTGCTGGTTTTTATCGGGATAAAAATGCTTGCGCATACCTGGTTGAAAGATGTTGGTTTTACAACGGCTCATTCCTTGTATGTTATCGTTGGGATACTGGCTGTCAGTATTATAGCATCGCTTGTGTTTCCAGAGAAGCGGGCTGCATAAGGTTTATAAATGCAGAAAGCCGGAATTACCCGGCTTTTGAGCCACTCAGGGGACTCGAACCCCCGACCCGCGCATTACGAATGCGCTGCTCTACCGACTGAGCTAAAGTGGCTTTTTTTAATGGTTAAAATCTCTGCAATTCTGACCAGCCAAGGCTGATTATTGTGGCAAAAAACCTGCCTGAAAATAACAAGCAGGCTTTGAATAATATGGTCGGGATGACAAGATTCGAACTTGCGACCTCTTCGTCCCGAACGAAGCACGCTACCAGGCTGCGCTACATCCCGAAAGGACTTGTTGGGTTCTGAGGTGCAAAAGTAAGAATATTTAATCGTGAATAATTCCGATATGATAAAAAAAGTGTGAAGTTTTTTGAGACAAACTCACATTCCTGCCGGCTTTTATCTTTTTATTATTTTTTCGCCCATTATCCTGCCTCCATTTACCTGTATATTAATGATGTACATACCAGGGGCAAGATTTTCCAAACCGCTTAGGGCAATCCGCGAAGTATTGCCTGCCGAAGTTCTCCTTAGTTCAATGCCCCTGATGTCGCTGATCCAGATGTCAATTCTTTCTGCATTGCCTTCAAGGTTCAATTCTAAAGCACCGACAAAGGGATTAGGGTGAACCTTATATTTTACTTCTTCTCTGTTTTCTGATAAATCAGCGTAAACATTTTTCTGATAATCAATCTGCTCAAATTGTTTGGTATTGTAAGCAGGAGGAGCTGATGCAAGCAGTTGCTGCGATGATGCAGATGTTGTTTCTTCATCGATTCTGGCATGGAATTTTGAACCATTTGCTGCATGGAAGCCCGGTTTCAGAACAATTCTGTTCGCTGAAATAATCTGGCTTTCTTTTTCCTGTGGAATGACAAAATTATCACAGACTTCAATATTATACTGATAAAAGAAAGTTTCAGGAGTCTGGTATGTGTTACTGACTGTATAATAGTCCATCACAACCTGTTGATTATCTGCATAAAACACACCCAATGACCTGGAATCTACAATGTCGTTAGGGTTCACAAGTGGAAGAAGTTGTCCGTTGAAACTGTATGTGCCATCGTACCGGAGCATGGAGGTAATGATGAATGACGATGTCTGGTTCACTTCCTGCCATTCCTGCCATACTTTATCAATAAAGGTGTGATGAAGATAAAAGATAGGATCTCGTGGTGAAGGTGGCCCTGACATAATGCCACCAGTCCAACGGTGTGCACCGGCATGAACTACACCCCTTTCCAGGGTGTTGGAGTAAACCAGAAAGTCAGTTATCGATTGAACGTTGGTAAGATCTTGCGGACTTGGCAGAACTCCGGTTGCCCCAAGATTTCTGTTTAATCCCCAGGCAGCATTGAATTGCCCCATAAAGTTCTGATCCCAAAGCGGTGAAGCAGGCGATTGATCAATGGTTGAATTCCAGAAAGGCAGGCTGATAAGTGGATCGATATGTTGCAATGCCTGTTCCATTTCAAACATTTGTCTGCGGTGCCAGGCGCAAAAAATATCTCTCTCAGGTTCATCCGGTAAGTTAAAATGTATGTCAAGCCTTGTCGGATCGAAAGTATTATCAAAATTAAAGAAGTCATTGTGAAATTGCGACAGGTCATTTATCAAATCTCCATTGTTTCGGAGTTCGAAGAATCCGTTTACAAGTGCAGCTTTTTCATATCCGGTCATTTCTGTGTAATTTTTACGGATACTCTGGCTATGTAATGATACTGAACTTATAAGTAAAATCAGAAGTGTTATTAATCGTGCCATGTTTGTTGTTTTTAAAGTCAACCAATTGATAAATCGTTAATATTCGAAGTATAACTGCTTCTTTTTTTCAATGGTTGGTCTTCTTTTTCCGTTTGTTTTTTTTCAGGGAAGAGTTTTCTGCTTCAAGTTTCTGCAACCTCTTTTCAAGTTCAATGGAATAAAGGGTCAGTTCTTCTATCTTTTGCAGCAGCTTAACACTAATATCGCCCAGATTGGTCCCGTCGCGGGCAATGTCAGCTGCAGATGGTATGTCTTTGAGGTGTCCATGTTTTCTGATGTGCTCTTCTACTTCACTGAGTGCAGGAAGCGGGTATCCTTCTTCAAAAACAAAGTCTGCCCATCCGGTCTCAACTACTATTTCTTTGGCACGAATGGCGCCGTTAACCGAAAGCAAATAGACAGAGTCGGGCTGTGTCTGAATGCCAACTGTGCCGGCAATATGAAGATCGCGGGCTGTCCAGTCCACATTGATGTTGTTGGCATTTAAATCTGTGTAAACTATCACATCGAGTGTTGTTATCAGCAGGGTGTCGCTAAATGCGGATGTATTTCCTGCAGCATCAAAAGCAACAACTGAGAATGCGTATGTTGTGGCAGCGCTGAGACCACTTGCCGGAAAGGATAGTGACTGGTTAGTGGTTTGGCCAATGCTTATGTGATCCTGATATATCTCATATCCGGTTACTTCTATATTATCTGATGAAGGGTTCCAGTTTAGCGTAAGTGTGTTTTTTGAAATGTCGGTTGCAATCAGATTTTCAGGAACCGAAGGCGGTGTGGTGTCAGGTGCTTCTGTGGTAACTTCAAGCGGGTTGCTGTAAGCTGAAGTATTACCGGCTTCGTCTGTGGCAGTAACTGCCAACTGATATGTTGTGCCTGGAGTAAGTCCTGAAAGGGCAATTGAAAGTGCCGGACTGTTCACTATGCCTGCACTTACCGAGTCAACAAATACTTCATAAGAGGAA
>WSXX01000005.1 GCA_009773515.1 Bacteroidota bacterium | reverse complement strand
CTAACAAGTTTTCTTCCAACTTGTGAGGTCTTCTTGTTTTTATATGGCGGAGAGAACGACAGAATTGAATAATAAATTGACCTGACAAGACTTGCGCCGTCGGGCTTTAATTTCAGCCCTGATAGTTTTTCCCCGAACTGTTTCCGCTCGTCCCCTGACGCGTGGCGCAACCCGCTAAACCGAACATTGAAGTTTATTCTGAAACGAGAAAAACGCTGAAGCTAAATTCCGCTTAGCCGAGAATATTACAAGGAGGATAGTTTCTAATTTCTAATTTCTAATTTCTAATTTCCAATTTCTAATATTTCCAGCCCTGATAGTTTTTCCCCGGACTGTTTCCGCGCGTCCCCTGACGCGTGGCGCAACCCGCTTAACCGAACATTGAAGTTTATTCTGAAACGAGAAAAACGCTGAAGCTAAATTTCGCTTAGCCGAGAATATTACAAGGTGGATAGTTTCTAATTTCTAATTTCTAATTTCTAATTTCCAATTTCTAATATTTCCAGCCCTGATAGTTTTTTCTCGGACTGTTTCCGCGCGTCCCCTGACGCGTGGCGCAACCCGCTTAACAGAACATTGAAATTTATTCTGAAACGAGAAAAACGCTGAAGCTAAATTCCGCTTAACCGGGCAATTTCCAATTTCTGATTTCTCAGGATCAGATTGTTCATTTCGGATTTCCGACATCCACCCTCTGACCTCTGATTTCTGACCTCTGACCTCCGACCTCTGCCCTCTGCCCTCTGACCTCACTCCCAAAACCCATACGCATACCTCAAGGTATAATGCTGTCCCGGTCGGTTCATCGCAGCTTTCATCACCACTTCGGTGCCAATAACCCTCCCATTAGCATCAAACTGCCGTTCAATGGTGGTAATTGTTTCGCCATCGGCAGCCTTTTCTTCCAACAATATATTATTGCCACGCTCGTCGTACGAAAATTCCGATCTGGTTTTTCCAAGCATGGTTTCTTCCTCGGTTGCTGAAATGCGGTTGTTGTCGTCGAGGGTAACTGTGGTGCGGGCAATAAGGTTTCCTTTGGTATTGTAGCGTTTTTCCTGAACCAAATTTCCTTTTTCATCGAAAATGAAAACGCTGCGGTGCTGTTCACCATCGCTGTAGCGAAGTTCTTCGGTTTCAGAAAGTTTGCCTTCTTCTGAATAAATATGATTTTTCACCAGCTCGGCATCACCATATTCATTATAAAACTCTTCTCTTTCAAGTTTATCGCCATTGTAAATCCAGCGGTATTTTTCCCCTTCTTCGCCATCGCTATCGGTGGTGAGTTTAAGGCTTGGTCGTCCGTTTTCATAGGTGTAGGTAATCTGATCAGGCTCGCCTTCCTGGTAATGACGAAATTCGCGTATCAGCATACCCGACTCATTAAATTCACGGGTGGTGCGCTCCGCAACTTCACCTTCGAGCTCCAGAATTTCTTCGGTGGGATTTCCGTTGGAGTATCGGGTGATTACGCGCTCTTCGGCATCTCCCGAAGAGGAGAAAGTAATTCTCTCGGTTTCATTTCCCGATTCATCATACAAAGTGCGGGTTGCAAGTATTTCTTCTTTCAGTGATCCTTCATCATCCGGATCGGAAAGCACTACATTGGTTCGGTATAGCTCAATTGATTTTATCTTCTTTTCCATGGCAGGTTGAATTTGGTGCAAAATAAATCAAAACAATGGAATTGGAGAGGAAAAACATTTACAATTTCTAATTTCTAATTTCTAATTTCTCTCGTTATCGCTTCGCGCCTGCCTGCCTGGCGCAGTCGGGCAGGCTCCCGAGACAAGCGACCTCTGTCCTCATACCGGCATATTCTCCAGTGCTTTGATCAACTGTTGCTGTGTAATAACCCCAGCCGGATTCACATCGTAACCTGCTTCCTTCAAACATCTCACCACCCAGGTATTACAGGTGTTGAAAATATGATACTTCCCTTTGGCTTCGAAAAAATTGGATGAATTTTTCTTGACCTGACTTTTGATCAGATTGCCATTTTTGTCCCTTTTAAAGCTTGAGGAGATAATGTGGCACAAAGCTGAGAACTCTGCAGAAGTGGCATCAATTCTTTTCAGATAGGTTTCACCACCATATAACTTTAAGGGATGAACGTTAAACGGCACAATATGAATAACACTCGACGTGGGAATAAGTGCTGCTCTGACTGCCAATGCCGGTGAATTTCCTTCATCCTGATAAAACAGTTCGTCGCCCCAACCAATATCAACAAAAGTATAGCGTTGGTAATTCACCACTTCGGGCCAATCTTCGGGCGAAACGTCTTTGGTGCGCAACACAAATCCGGTGTGCCATCCAGCCTGTAAAACAAAAAACTCAAAAGTTTTTTCGTGACCGGTTTTCGCTGGTTTTTTGTCTGATTGGGAAAATGCATCAATGAAAACAGATATCAACAGGAAACTGGAACTTAAAATCAGGAGGATAAAAATCCGGTATGTCCATCTGCGTAATTTCATGAATTTCTTGTCAGAAGTAAAGTGGCACAGGTGAGATCAAACTTCATCATGTTAAATTCAAGTTGCTGATTTTGAATATATTGGTTAAAAATATGACTTAGTTGCGGGTGTTGCACAGCGAGTTCATCACAGCGCGTTTGCATACAGCCCATCATAATATTTTCCTGACCTGAATGGTCAGCCATATCTGCAACATCCATTTCAACAACATTGAACCCGGCATCAGCAATCATTGAAAAATATGCTGTTTCAGTGGGGAAGATGTTATCCTCCCTGTTTTCTGCCTGCTTCGACCACGCGTCGTCGAGCAACACATATCCATCCGGGTTCAGAATTTTCTGCACTTTCGTCAGGGTTTCCCCGACATTACCCAACACATTTCCGATGGCACCAAGTACCACAAGATCAAAACCTTTAAGCGATAAAATTTCAGTTCTGATGTCGCCGGTGAAGAATTTGCATTTTTCTGAAACTTCCTCTTTTATAGCAAATTCTTTTGCCGACTCAATAAAATCGGGCATGGCATCGATGCCTGTTACATTGCAATCGAATTCTTTGGCCATAGCTACCGATATTGCACCTTTACCACAGCCAAGGTCGGCAATCTGAAGAAATCCGGCAGGAATATGCTTTTTGGTAAGTTGAACCATTACTTCGGGATCTGCTCCAATTTCGGTAAAATCCTGAAGAATATAAGGTAGATAAGGATACAACTCTGGATTCTCGCCATCCAGAGAATCAACAACAGATAAAATAATGTCCTTCATTGACAGGTGATTTATGCAAAGCAAATATACCCAAAAGAATTTCTAATTTCTAATTTCTAATTTCTAATCCCGTTAGCTATCGGGACTAATTTCTATTTTCTAATTTCTAATTTCTAAATTCTAAATTCTGGCATTTAAAAATTAGGATATGACCTAACAAGTTTTCTTTTTTCAACTTGTTAGGTCTTCTTGTATTTATTCTTCTTTTCGGGTTTAGGAAATAAAACACAAAATTTTGCAATAAATGAATAACAAATGCCCGTTAGCACGTCCTTCTCCTTGTGGTACCTGAGCTTTTCGTCGAAGGCAGGAGAAGGTGCCCAACGGGCAGCTTGCCCCGTCGCACTTTTGTGACGGGGGATGAGGTGTTGACAAGTGCAATCTGCAATGCATCTCATTAATCATAATTTACTAATTTTGACACCCGAAGCCGACTGATCATTTTACCTACTCATAATAACACCCTAAAAATCAATGGCATGAGAAACTTTCTGATTTTCCTAATCCCCGCTATCCTTATGATGAGCAGTTGCAAACCAAAAGAAGAAAAGATCACCTATCCCGAAACCCTCAAAACCGATACTGTTGATGTGTATTTCGGAACCGAGGTTGCTGATCCTTACCGTTGGCTAGAAGACGACAATTCAGCCGAAACTGCTGCCTGGGTTACTGCCCAGAATGAAGTTACCGATGCGTATCTCGCAAAAATCCCTTACCGCGATCAGATCCGCGAACGCCTGACTGCTTTGTGGAATTATCCGCGTTATGGTGTTCCTTTCAAAAAAGGCGGTTATTATTTCTTCTTCAAAAATGATGGCATTCAGAATCAGAGTGTTCTGTACATTCAGGATTCACTGAAAGGTGAAGCCCGCGTTTTTCTTGATCCCAACAAGCTTTCTGCCGATGGAACTACTTCATTGGGAACTTATTCCGTTTCGAAAGACGGAAAATATTTTGCGTATGCCATTTCAAAAGCAGGTTCTGACTGGAACGAAATTTATGTGATGGAAACGGCCACCGGCAAGCAGCTTACCGATAAGCTGGAATGGGTGAAATTCTCTGGCATTTCATGGCGTGAAAACGGATTCTACTATGGCCGCTACGATAAACCTGCAGATGGAGGCGCGCTGTCGTCGAAAAACGAGTACAAAAAAGTTTATTATCACAACATCGGCGATCCTCAGGAAAAGGATGAACTCATTTATGAAAACCGGAATTATCCGCTGCGTGGCTACGAAGTTGCTGCTACAGAAGATGGTAGTTTTCTCGTGCTTTACGAAACAGAAAGCACCAGTGGCAATGCATTGTATGTGAAGGATCTTAACAAGGCTAATTCTGATTTTGTGAAAATTGCCGATGGCTTCCGCTTCGATTATTCTTTCATCAGCAATCAGGACGAGAAGTTTTATCTGCTTACCAATGATGCTGCACCAAAGTATAAGCTGGTGGAAGTGGACTTGAATGCTCCGGCCTCAGCCAATTGGAAAACCATCATTCCTGAAAAGGAAGAGGTGCTGAAATCGGCTGAAGTTGCCGGTGGTATGATAATTTCACATTACATGAAAGATGCGGCCAGCAAAGCATTTGTGCATAAAATGGATGGTTCGCTGCTTCACGAAATTGAACTTCCAGGCCCCGGTACCATTTCCGGTTTTGAAGGAAACAAGGAAGAAAACGAAGCATTTTTCTCATACACTTCCTTTATTTACCCATCCACAGTGTTTTCTTACGACATTGCAGCAAACCGCGCCGAAGTACTTTATCAGTCAGAAATTGATTTCGATCCTTCACTTTATGAATCGAAGCAGATTTTTTACACCAGCAAGGATGGAACCAGAGTTCCTATGTTTATCGTTCACAAAGCAGGGCTGAAGCTTGATGGCAACAATCCGGTTTACCTTTACGGATATGGCGGGTTTAACGTTAGCCTCACACCGACTTTCAGCGTTAGTCGTCTGCTTTTTATTGAGCAGGGCGGAGTTTTTGCAGTGCCCAATCTTCGTGGTGGCGGCGAATATGGCGAAGCATGGCACAGGGCTGGCACCAAATTGCAGAAGCAGAATGTGTTTGATGATTTTATCGCTGCCGCAGAATATCTGATTGCCGAAAAATACACCAAACCTGAGAAAATTGCCATTGCCGGTGGATCAAACGGTGGTTTGCTTGTGGGTGCATGTATGACACAGCGCCCCGATTTGTTTGCAGTTGCGCTTCCTGCCGTGGGTGTGATGGATATGCTACGCTTTCATAAATTCACCATCGGCTGGGCCTGGACTGAAGATTACGGTTCAAGCGAAGATTCTACTGAGTTTAAATATCTGCTCGGATATTCTCCGCTGCATAATCTCAAAGCCGGTACCTGCTATCCCGCAACGCTGGTAACCACCGCTGATCACGACGACAGGGTAGTGCCAGCGCACTCCTTCAAGTTTGCTGCCACGCTTCAGGAGCATCAGGATTGCAATAAACCAGCCCTGATCCGCATCGAAACCAATGCAGGCCACGGAGCCGGAAAGCCCATTTCGAAAATGATTGATGAAGCCACTGATATTTGGGCATTCACCATGTACAATTTAGGAATGAAACCTGCGTTTAAGTAGTAGTCTGATTAAATCCTTTTTTCCTGTATCGCCACTTTCACGGATAAATCCCGTGAAAGTGGTGTGCACGGAATATTACTTTACAAATCAAAGCATATGATTAAAAATCAACATTTTATCATTTTGTTTGCCGTGTTTTTTGTGATGGCGATCAATTCGCAGATCCATGCCCAGTCAACTTCAGCTGCTGAAAGCGAAAAGCCTTTGCCAATGGTGGATAGTCTGGCAACCATGCGCTATATGCTCAACGAGGAGAGAAACAAGGTCGCTGATCAGGCACAAAAGCTTGATTCTGTTTACCGTCAGATAAAATCACTCTCGGGTGAACTTGAACGCCTGAAACAGCGTGAAAGTGAACTGGTTCCGCTGAATGAAGCACTGAACCTCAAAATTATTGAACTGGGGGCGGAATTACATTCAAAAAATAATTTTCTGGAAGAGCAATTGCGCATTCAGAAAGAAAAGGAGCAACTGTTTACCGAAAAAGAACAACTTTACAAAGATGCAATCAACAGCAGCATGATTGATAAGGTGAAGCTTGAAGGGCAGATTTCGGCAAAAGATTCGCGACTCGATGGCAAAGAGCGCGAAATCGGACTTCTGCAGCTCAGCATTGATGAAAAGAACCGCGATATACTCACCCGTAACAGTGAAATTCAGAAAATTATCTCGGATAAGGATATGGCCGATCGCCGCATCGATACCTTGCGCACAACACTTACCGAAGCAGAAAAGAGTCTGGTGAAAACCGGCGAACAGCTTAAATACACCGAACTCAAGCTGAAAGATTGTGAAGGGCGATATGCCAACGTCACCAATAAAAAGAAGAAAACGCGTGTGGTGCAGGGATTTGCCATCAAAAACTACCGCACTCCTGATTTCGCTTTGGCGCCAAAGGATGCGAATAATCCGGGGATTTATGTGATCACAAATAAAAATACCAGCAACATAGAATTTGATTTTGTGACCGGCGCAAGTTTTATGCTGAAAGACCTTTCAAAACCCAATGCCGCACTGACTTATGATGTTGGATTTTTCCTGGGTTTCGGCGGAAACAATCTTTTCAAGAACTTTTATCTTGGACCCAACTTCAAGCTGTTTGATGTGCTGCATGTCAACCTGGGTGCCAATGTGCGCGAATACGAAGCACTGAAGGAAGGGTTTAATGTTGGCGATCGGCTGGATGCCGGAATTGCTATCCCCACCACAAAAGAATGGAAAATAAAGCCTTACTTCGGACTAACCTTTGATCTTGAATTGCTGACGATGATTGGGAAGAGGTAGGGTGATGTGTTGAGAAAACAAAATAAATAAAGCACTTCGTTCCGATAGCTATCGGAACTGCTCAGTGTGACATTGGTGTTTTAATAGCATTGTTGTACTTTAATAAATTCATTATCAATTGAATACGAAGTCATCCTGAGTTTGCACTCAAAAATATTTGAGCATAATGCGGAGATGACAGGTGGAAACTGTATCAAAAACACTTCGACTCAGTGTGACATTCGTGTTAGGTCAGCATTGCTTCATTTAATAAACACATATTCAGCCCTATACGATGTCATCCTGAGCGGAGTCGAAGGATCGGACGAACAATCTGTCATTGGTAGCAGTTCCGATAGCTATCAGTACGAAGGACAAAACGAACAATCTGTCCTTTACAACCCAAGCACCTTCATTCTCTTCTCCAATAACTTTTTATACTTTTCCTGCATTTCAAACGACAAAAAACTGTTCTCTATCATTTGAGGCCAGTGAGGAAGTTGAGTTTTAAAATCGTTTAAAATATTGTCAATTACTTTATCCGGAAGAGAGCAGCGTTCTTTACCAAAATAATTGATCAGCAAAGCGGCATTAAGGTTTCGTTTCTTTCCGGAAATTGATAATGCAATCTCTTCAGCATTTCCTTGAAGTACTATTGTTGAATTCAGAAGGTCGTAGCCCGGTGAAAGTTCGGTTTTGCCATTTTGCACAATGATGGAAAAGTTCTTCAGATGCATGTCTTCGTTTCCCGTAAGGTAATTGAAGATCACCAGTTTAAATAGTCTGGCTTTCTCTATGGCTGGAAATGTGCAGAATTGATCGATCAGTTTCACCAGCTTTTCCATGGTATAATTGTACTTGGTTTCGCGGCTCATTCCGGCAAGCTGAGCAAAATCTTCAACCGGAATCTTATCTTTTTGTCCCTTGCGGTCGAATCGTTTGATAAAATACGTCAGCGTGAGGTCCCTGGAATAAACCATGCCATGCAAAGGAACTTTTATTCCGGTGGTTGCGGCCAATCGCATGGTGAGATCCTCATTCTGCGGGAGTTCTGGAAATATATGATGTTGTGGCTTCAGAATATAACGACCATATTTATCCACAATATCGAAACAACCCATTTTTATATTCAGCACAGTACTTAGTTTCGGTTGTACGCCCTGAATTGACATTTTCGCTGCCCTGAGATAGGCTTCGTTTCTCAGTTCTTCGGATGAATATTTAAGCAGCGAAAGACCTTTCAGAGAAGGGGAAATAAGCCGCATCCCCCTGGCGCTGTATAAATCATCGCCACAAGGCTCATACGAAATTGGACATCGGTTCATGACTGATCCTCCCCTGTAGTTAGGTCATTTTCGGAATCATAATCAAAGGCTTCTTTAACCGTAACGTTTCCAACAAGGTCATCGCCGACAGCAATCAGTTGGGAGAACATATCATTCCTGTCGATCTTGCCGGTCTTGAGCAAGCCTTCCAGTTGATGTCCCTCTGGCAGCAGACCGTCAAAAAAGGGAGGAAATGTCCCGAACTCATAGATTCTTTGAGTTGTGGGCATGGTGACAGATGCAGGCAATCCTATGTAATTTTCCAGATAAATAAACTTGTATGCGCTGCCAAACTTCAGTTCATACAATGCACCTGCTTCGTTATCAGACACAAATACTTTAGCTTTCCGTATCATCGGTTATTTTTTTCATGAGCTGACTCGTGAGAATTACTTTGATGTTGAGCACTGCCAATACTTTTCGTAAAGTATCAAGCTGCACTGTTTCCTTTCCTTTTTCCAGCTCAAAAACAGCGGTCTTGCCAATACCTGCCAGTTGAGCCAGCTGAAGTTGACTCAGGCCGGCAGCTTTCCGGTGCTTTCTTAGAATATTTGCCAATAATTCAGGTTCTATCATGATTTAATTTCTGTTATAGCGGTAAAAATAGACAATTTAATGACACAATGCAAGTAAATAGGAATAAATTGCTGCTATAGAAGGAGAAAGATTGTTATCCCGAGTTGAATCCCCAAAAAATTGAGCGTAATTGCGGAGATGACAGTTAAATCAAGCGTTTAAACACTTCGACTCCGCTCAGTGTGACATTCGTTTGTAGTGTACACTGTATCATCTTAATGCACTAATTATCAATTCTATACGATGTCCTCCTGAGCGGAGTCGAAGGATCGGACGAACAATCTGTCATTGGTAGCGGTTCCGATAGCTATCGGAACGGAGGACTATCAATTTTCAATCTGTAGTGGGAAGATCTATCAACCATCTCACCTCACACCAGCAAACTTACCGGCAATCTGCTCATACGTTGAGCCATCCGGAAAAATGGCAGGTGGCCCGAACTTTGGATTCGCAAGAAATTCGTCGTCCTGCAATGAAAGGATAAAGGCTTTAAGTTCAGCTTTTTCAACCGGAGTAAGCTGTACTCCGCTCTCTGCAACGTGGTGCATCAATGGATTTACCCAGGGCGACATCTTTACATCGTGCGAATAGAAATCAATTACTTCGTCAAGTGTCTGAAAACGGCCGTCGTGCATGTATGGTCCGCCAAAAGCGATGTTGCGGAGCGTTGTGGCTTTGTATGCTCCCTTATCAAATTCATCGCCCGAAATGGCAAAGCGGTCGCGCGGGTCGTTAAATTCAGTGTCTTTGCCGTTGTTGTAAAACAGATTTGTGGTAAAAAGCGGGTTTCCGCTGCTTCCATGGCAATGGAAACAATCGGCGCCTTCTTCGGTGGTGAAAAGGATAAAGCCATTGATTTCCTGCTGGGATAGTTGCACTTCTCCGCGCATATAACGGTCGAATTTCGAATTTGCCGAAACAAATGTTCTTACAAACTGAGCAATGGCTCTGCTGATATTTTCCATCGTTACTTTGGTTGAGCCGAATGCGTTGAAGAACAGATCGGCATAACCCGGAGTTTGCTGAATAAGGGCTTTGGTGCGGTTGGTGTCGCCATTCATTTCGTGGGGAGCCACCACGCCCATCCATACCAAATCTTCGAGCCGGCGGCGCGATGGATTGGAATTGGATTCATGAATCATTCCATTCCACAGGTAGCCATTCTGATTCCACACAAGATTAATCAGTGGAAGCGTAACATGGGGCGTGGGAGTTCCACTGAGGCCAAAGGTGCGTCCGCCCTGAAAAATCGGATGGTCAATACCGGGCTCAAAATTGCGTGATTGCACATGACAACTGCCGCAACTCATCAATGAGTCGAAGTGGGTACGTCCCGATAGCCTTCCATCATAAAAGAGATAGCGTCCCAGTTCAATGCCTTCAACAGTCAATGGATTGTTGTCAGGGATGTTAAGTTGAGTGGGAAAATATTTTGGTATCTGAAGCTCGTAAGGAGTGGGATTGTGACTGACAGGATGAGGTCCTTTATCTCCGCATGAAAACAGAAATACCATAACAAAGATCAGGGCTGCCGGAAAGCTTTTTAAAGTCATTTTTGGTAGTGGCTGTTTAGTTTATAAAAGTACATATTAAAGTTATTAACCCTGATTAAAATCTGTGCCTTTTTTGCTTTAGTTTTGATATTTAAGAGGTTACACATTAATGTTTTGCATTTCTAAAAGAAAGAACCGGACTTCAAGGTATGCCATGCCTTTATAGCTGAAATGCCAATGGTTTAATTATCAAGCAATAAACAATCCTTTTTTAAGTGAGGCAGCATTAATCTGCTTTATCTGTATAAAAAACTTACATTTGCATTCGGGGTAAAATGTAATTAACTTTGTGCAAGCTGTTCATTATCAGCTTTGTGATCTAACGACTATCGGAATGGAATTAAAAGTAGGTGATAAGGTTCGTTTTTTAAACGAAAAAGGGGGTGGCATAGTAACCCGGATTTTGAGTAACAATATGGTAAATGTAGCCATAGAGGAAGGTTTTGACCTTCCTGTACTGGCTTCGGATCTCATTAAAATTGAGCCTGCCGGAATGGCAGGCAGGTTTTTTGACAGACATATGAATTTGGAAGTACCGGCTGCTTCTGCTGCAAACCAGGATGTAGCCCAGCCTGCAAATTCATCGCGGTTCGACCAAAACGATGAATCAGATCCGGAACGGGTAAGTCCGCTGTATCGTCAGTCGGGCGTTGCCAACCCTGAAGGCTTGTTTATTATTTATATTCCTCAGGATCAGAAAATACTGATCACCGGAAAAGTAGATATCTACCTTATAAACAATACCCGAAACGATGTTTTATACAGTTTTTTGCTGCGTGAGCAAACAGAGACCTATTCGGGCGTTGATTATGACGTAATTCCTCCCTTTTCTAAAATAATCCTCGAAACCATAGACAGGGATGACATTGAAGGCTGGTCAGAAGGCATTGTTCAGGCTTTGTTCCATCGTGAGGAATCCGGTGAAGTTCTGGCCCCGCTCCATGCTTCGTTTAAGGTTAAGCCGGTAAGGTTTTACAAGGAAAGCAACTATCAGGATTTCAGATTGGTAGGGCAAAAGGCATTGGTGGTTTTGCTGGGTGATATTGCAGGGCAAATGATTATTGAAGGCGAAGAGGCACTGAAAGGAGTTGATCCGGCAGTAAAACAGAAAGTTTCGGCCATTGCTCCGCCTGCATTTATCGATGTTCACAAAATTGGATTTCGCGAAGCAGAAGTTGATCTTCATATCTCGGAGCTCAAAGAACAATATGCAGAAATGAGCAACAGTGAGATTCTGCGTTATCAGCTTGATTATTTTTCCAGAATGCTCGATAGTGCTATAAGCAACAACTATTACAAAGTTGTTTTTATACATGGCATAGGTAACGGCACGCTAAAATCAGCCATAATCGCAGCACTTGCTGATTATGATAATGTTGAGTTCCGTACAGCTCCGTTTGCAAAGTATGGAAATGGTGCAGTGGAAATTATAATTCACCGCAATTCCTGATTATTGGCGACCCCTGACAGGGTTACGAACCCTTCATGAAGGGCGATCAGACCGATACCCGCGAACCTCCGGTCAGGTAGAGTAAAACCCTGTCAGGGGTTATCGTGCCAGGGTTACGAACCCATCAAAGAGGCTCGATCAGACTTGATACACGTAACTTCTTGTCAGGTAGTAACACCCTGTCAGAGGTTGGCGTGTCTGCCAAAAGCTGCAATATAAAAGTTTCGCCACCTCCCAAAACCAAAAATCCTTCCTATTGATTTGGTATCCAATTCTTTTATATCTTTGCCCCAACTTAGGTCTCTTAACGGAAACAGCAACGTGTTCTGTCGCTTCTTTTTGCAGAAAGGAAGAGGAAAGTCGGGGCAACACAGGGCGCCATACTTCCTAACGGGAAGGTTCCGCGGTCGGCGGAAACAGCAAGTGCCACAGAAAATAACCGTCTCGTCGCGATTTTTCGTGACAAGATAAGGGTGAAAATGTGGGGTAAGAGCCCACGGTTCAGGTTGGTGACAATCTGAGCGGGTAAACCTTATGGGTTGAAAGACCAAATATACCGGAAGGTTCTGCCGCAAGGCAAAACAGGGGGCTGCCCGCTCCTTTCCGGGGGGTAGGTCGTTTGAGCCTGAAGGCAACTTCAGGCCTAGATAAATGACAGAAATTCTGCTTCGGCAGAAACAGAACCCCGCTTACAGCGTTGCACGGCACCGTTTTCGCGAATTCCCGCTATGGCGGGAATTCGTGTTTTATGTAATTACGGTTGATGTGATTTTCTCATAAATATAGATTCTGCCTGTGTCCGCTTTTCCTTATAACTCTATCGCAGAATGCCGGAAAAATCGTACTTTTGTTACGTTAATCATTCACCTGCCCGTATGCGTAAAAACAACTACCACAAAAACTTAATGCAATCCTTTTTCATAGCTCTTTTTCTGCTGCCTTTGACATTGCTGGCGCAGAATCCAATTCCAAATCCCGGTTTCGAAAACTGGTCAGGAGGAGAGCCCGATGACTGGAACTCCATCAATCAAACCATTCTGGGAACAGTTTTTACACCGGTTACCCGCGATGTTACAAATCCTCACGACGGAACTTCCTGTGTAAAACTCGAAACCATTACCCAAAACGTTTTTATTGTAGGCCCGGTTACCTTGCCAGGCATTATTTCTCTTGGCACAATTACCCTCGATATTGTAAATCAAACCGGTACAGTTGATGGCGGTATTCCTGTTTCAGGATATCCCAGCGTACTTCATGGCTGGTTCCGCTACCTTCCGGCAGCAGGTGATTCATGCATTATGGGTATCGGACTATCGCGGTGGAACGGGACTTCGCGTGATACCATTGCACTTTCCTACCTGACCATAGGCGGGCAAAATCCCGATTGGCAAACGTTTACCGTGCCAATCGATTACCTGATTACAGCCGAACCTGATACCATGAATATCTTATTCTTCTCATCAAACCTTCTCACTGGTTCACCGGTTCAGGGAAGCGTGCTCTGGATTGATGACCTTTCGGTTGATTTCAGCGCTGTTTATGCAGAGAATATTGCCAATGAAAATAACATCAGCATTTTCCAGGCTGAAAGTGGCCGGTCAATTGTTTTGAATACCCCCGATCTTCAGGGTGGCGAATTTCAACTTTACAGTCTGAACGGCTCAATGCTTTTAAGAAAAACACAAAGCCCGGGCGTCTTTTCGCGGCAAATCGGACTTCCTTCACTTTCAAATGGCATTTATTTTGCACGATTTATCTCTGATTCTGGTCAGATGCAGGTGCAGAAAATTGTGGTGAATCATTAAGTTTGAGTCCACTCAGAATACTGAATTATTGCCACCAAGCCACGAAACCACTAAAACTCGTCAATTTTAATACATTGATATACAATAGTATGTGTAATTTGGTGTTTTGGAGCTTTGGTGGCAAATCTTCTTTTCCGACTTTCCGGAGCAAGCTCAGTTTTAAAATTCCCTTAATTCATTTTTCGGATTTTTCAGTGCTTGACCAGATAATTCCGGCATAATAACCCGCCATGTATTTCGTTATTGCACCAATAGTTTTCAAATACAGGTTGTTGATAAATTCGCAATGTAAAAGCGGATTTGCAGTGATGTCCTGAGTAATTTTACAGTTTAAATCATCAACAGCATGATAAAAATACATTTTGCCCTTTTACTGCTTTTGTTTTCAGTTTTTTACACTGGTGCTAATGCCCAGCAAACCCCGGTCAGTAATGTGCCGGGCAACTATGAAAGTACTGCCGGCGACCTTTTTGTAAAAGAAAAGTATGGAGCCTCACGCAATCTTTTTTCACGATTGCAGCCAGAGTCTGATCTGATGATTGCGTTTGATGCCGAAAAGGATTATTATATTTCAGCATCAGCATCCGAACTTCAGCATGGCGATGCAGCAGTGCTTCTGAAAGAATATCTTGCGAAGTACCCCGAAAATACCCGTACCAATCATACCTGGTTCAGGCTTGCCAATCTCTATTTCCGCAACAACAGCTTCAGCAGTGCACTGGATGCATATAATAAAGTTGAACGTTTTGGTCTGAATAAAGAAGAGAAAGCCGAACTGACCTTTAAAAAAGGATATTGTTACCTGAAAAAAGGAGATACCGATCAGGCGCTCGATGCGTTTTCAACCATCAAAGATCAGCAGACACGATATACCGGACCGGCAACCTATTATTACGCCCACATACTTTATGAAAAAGGATTGTACGAGACCGCTTTGCGCGATTTCGAGAGGATAAAGGATGATCCGACATTCAAATCGGTGGTTCCCTATTACATCATTCAGATTTATTACATGCAGGGGCGACACGATGAAATGATGGCTATGGCTCAGCCATTTCTGAAAGGATCGCGCAACAAACGCACCAACGAGATACTGCGCCTGGTGGCCGATGTTAATTACCGCGAAGGAAACTACAAGGAAGCAATTGGTTTGCTTGAAGAATACAGAAAGGTCAACCGAAACAAAGTCACCCGTGAGGAAAGTTATGTGCTTGGCTATTCATACTACATTACCGGAGATTATGCCAAAGCAATTCCTGAATTTCAGCAGGCAGCAGGTCCCGAGGATTCGCTTTCGCAGAATGCCTATTATCACCTTGGCGACAGTTACCTGAAAAGTGATCAGAAACAGTTTGCCTCTAATTCATTCCTTTCGGCATGGAAATTTCCTATGCGGACAGCCATAGCCGAAGACGCGCTCTTCAATTATGCCAAACTCTCCATTGAGCTTTCTTACAATCCATACAATGAGGCGATTAAAGCGCTGCAGCAATATCTCGAAGAGTACCCGAAATCTGCGCGCCGCGAAGAAGCTTACACTTATCTGGCAAACCTTTATCTGGTAACCAAAAACTACCGCGAAGCACTGGCTACTTTTGAGAATGTGAAAAAGCGGGATAGTCGTCAGAATGAGATTTATCAGAAGATTTCCTATTTCAGGGCACTGGAACTTTTTGCCGACAATCAACATGCGGATGCCATCTCAATGTTCAGGAAATCACTTGAAAATAAGGTAGATGCCACCATCACAGCCGGTGCAACCTATTGGATGGCTGAATCATACTACAGATCGGGGCAATACGATCAGGCAGTTACCCAATACCGTGCTTTTGTGAATCTGCCCGGCGCTGCAAAGCACCCATCATTCGCGTCGGTAGCCTATAACCTTGGCTACGCACGTTTTAAACAGAAGAAATACAGCGAAGCCCGAATTGAATTTGCAAAGTTTGTTGAGTCACGCCCGTCTGATCAGAAAATGCTGAACGATGCACGCCTCAGGCTTGCCGATTGCCACTTTATGCTCAAACAGTACAATGAAGCAGTGGCTGCCTATGATCAGGTAATAAACGCAAGAGGAGCCGATATAGATTATGCTCTGTACCAAAAGGCACTGGCAACGGGTGTTTCAGGAAATGTGAGCGGAAAGGTAACTGCCATGCAGCGATTGGTGGCTGATTACCCCAGATCGCAATACAACGACGATGCCCGTATAGAGCTTGCTCAGGCACAACTTTCGCTGGGAAGAAATGAAGATGCACTTCAGACTTTTCAGAAACTGGTGACCGACCATCCGAACAGCAGTCTGGTGAAAAGGGCGCTCCTCAGTTCCGGACTTATTTATTACAACACCAACCGCGAATCCCGGGCGCTTGAAGTGCTTAAAAAAGTGGTAAAAGATTATCCTGCCACACCCGAAGCACGCGAAGGTCTGGCCATTATCCGCAATATTTATGTGGATATGAACCAGGTAGATGCTTACGTGAAATATGCGGCCGATATTCCTTTTGCCAATGTCTCACGTTCGGAACAGGATTCGCTGACTTATCAGGCCATTGAGAACCGTTATATGGCTGGTGATTGCCAGAAAGCTGCGCCTGACTTTGCCTCATATCTTGAAAGGTTCCCCAATGGAATGTTCTCGGTAAATGCTCATTTCTATAAGGCTGACTGCGATTCACGCGCCGGCAGATATGAAGAAGCGCTGAGCAGTTATAACCACATCCTTAACCTCCCCAGAAACAGATTTACCGAAAATTCTGCGCTGAAAGCAGCAGATATTCTATACCGGAACAAGGATTATGCAAAATCGCTGGCCATGTATGAGAAGCTTGAGGACAATGCCGAAAATCCTGACAACCTCCATCTTGCATATCTTGGTCAGATGCGGAATAATTCAAGGCTCGGCAATCATGGCATTGCCATTCAGCAGGGGCAGCGCTTGCTTGCCACCGACAGGCTTACACCGGATATTGCAGCTGAAACTCATCTTGCCATGGGAAATTCCTCGCTTGAACTTCAACGTTATGAAATGGCAAAGAGTTCTTTTGAGCAAACGCTGAAACTCGCTCGTGGCGAAATGGCCGCCGAAGCACTCTACGGACTTGCGCTGTCAGCCTACAGATTGAAAGATTACAAAACTTCTGAAAAGCACATCTTCACGCTTTCGGGCGATTATGCTTCGTATGATTACTGGGTAGCCAAATCGTTTATTCTGCTTGCTGATGTTTATCTGGCAACAGGAAATGAGTTTCAGGCCCGGCAGACTCTGCAGAGCATTATCGATAATTACGATGGTGAAGACCTGCGTCAGCTTGCCCGGCAAAAACTGGAGATACTTAATAAAGCAGGTGCCTCGAAACCGCAAGCCGGCAGTTCATTCGATGACGATGAAGGCATAATAATCAAGTAGTTTTACTTTTAAAAAGAACTGATAATGAATTTAAAACATCATATAAGCCCGATCAGGATTGTGTTTTTTGTCGCACTTCTGTTTATTCTTCCTGCATCCCTCACCTTTGCTCAGGTACTCAACGAACAGGTCACTGTGGTTGGCGCCTACGAGCCGTCAATTCCGGAATCAAATAAGATTGTTATCAATCCTTCAGCATCCGAAACTGAGGTAAAACTGCCTGAAATGACCTACAGAATTGTGCCGGTTCAGATGAAACCTGTCCTCACACCTGAAACCATTCCATCGGTAAAACTTGTGGGTGAACCCCAGAAAAAACTATACCGGAATTATGCCCGTGCCGGTTTCGGAAATTACACCTCGCCTTACCTTGAATTGTGGGCAAATACCCTCAGGTCAAAAACCTACGGACTTGGTGTGCATGTAAAACATCTTTCATCAAGCGGAGAGATTAAAGATTATGCAATCAGCAAAAACAGCCTAAACCTTGTCGAACTTCAGGGGCAGCGGTTTATGGATAATCATACCCTTTCAGGTCAGCTTGGATACAGGCGAAATGTGGTTCATCATTACGGTTTCAAACCCGAAGAATTTGACTTTTTTATTGCAGATGATGATCTTAAACAACGATTTAACCGCCTGAATGCTGCCGTTGATTTTAAATCGGTTTATTCCGATAAGGACAATCTGAACCATAAAATCGGATTGGCTTTTAACAACGTTTCTGATCGCTTTGAAACCCGCGAAAACAGGATTGCGATTAACGGAAGTGCTGATAAACGCTTCGAACTCTTTAGTTTTACCGATTATCAGCAACTTGGTATTGAAACAGATATTTCGTTTACCGGCTACAAAGATTCAACCCTGAAACAAAACAATACCCTGGTGAGCATCAGACCCTTTATAGGGACTGAGTTCGAAATGTATGCTTTCCGTCTGGGCCTCGACATTACTTTCAAAGGCGATACCCTTTCAAAAGCTTATCTTTTTCCGTTTGCCGAAGCTCAGATGCGGGTTATTGAAGATGCCCTTACTGTAAAAGCCGGAATAACCGGAGGACTAAGAAGGCATGGTTTTGATGAATTGTCTGACCTCAATCCGTTTGTACAATCTATTCTGCCGCTGCAATACACCCGGGAGCGCTTTGCTTTTTACGCTCAGGCAAGGGCAAGAGCAGGAAATCATATAAATCTTTCTGCTTCATTCAAAGCTTCAACCATCGAAAATGCATATTTTTTCGTCAATGATTTTTCACAGGAGCCTTTCAACAGGTTTACCCTGATTTATGATGATGCAGATCTGCTTGCCGGAAGGTTTGAAGCTGAGTTTCATTCCGCTGAGAAGATCAGGGTAAAAGCCTTTGCTTCATTTGAAAAATGGAGTATGAAATCAGAACTTCATCCCTGGCACAAACCGGCTTCCACCATCGGAGGAGAAGCATATTACAATATTGGTGATAAACTGATAGTTTCTGCTGATGTGAAATATTTTTCGAAACAATATGCCCGTCTGGAGAATGAAGTGGGCTCGGTTTCGGCAGAAACACTCAAAGGGTATGTTGATCTCGGTATGGGTCTTGAATACAGATATACCCGCTCACTCGCAGCATTTCTCAACCTGAATAACCTGCTTGGCACCAGAAATTACCTGTGGTACAATTATCCGGGCTATCGTTTCACAGTGATGGGTGGTTTGTCTTACTCTTTCTGATGATCTGCAACCGCTGAAACTGTTTTTTCTATACCTGACTTCTTCTTTTTCAGGATTTTACTTTCTGATTCCTTAACACTGATTTCATTCTCAATTGCTGTATCATAACGGCAATGGTGGAGTGTGCATTGACGACATTCAGTTTGATGATAGAATAACTAACAAAATGCTCATTTTTGTTGATAACTAACACACAGAAAATGCTCCTTTTTTTTGTAAAAGTTATGGATAAAAAGGTTACCTTTGCTTGTTGAATTAAATTTATTAATTTATTGAATATGAGTGAATTAAATGACGGTATCACAGCCAATGGCAATGGTAACGGAAATGGCAATGGAAACGGAAATTACACAGCTGACAACATACAGGTACTTGAAGGTCTTGAGGCAGTTCGCAAGCGCCCTTCTATGTATATTGGCGATACAGGCTCACGTGGATTACACCACCTTGTTTATGAGGTAGTTGATAACTCTATTGATGAAGCGCTGGCCGGTTATTGCAACGAAATTGATGTTATCATTCATAAAGATAACTCTATAACCGTTTCTGACAACGGCAGGGGAATTCCTGTGGACATGCATGAGAAAGAGCAGCGGTCAGCCCTAGAGGTTGTTATGACGGTTCTTCATGCCGGTGGAAAATTCGATAAAGGTTCTTATAAAGTCTCCGGAGGTTTACACGGCGTAGGGGTGTCATGTGTTAATGCACTTTCTTCTCAGCTGATAGTCACAGTTTCACGCGATGGTAAAATCTACGAGCAGGAGTATTGCATCGGCAAGCCCCAATACTCGGTAAGGGAAGCCGGAACTACTGATAATACAGGAACCAGGGTGTTTTTCAGACCCGATGATTCTATTTTTACCCTTACTGTTTTTGATTCAGAAATCTTAAGCTCACGTTTGCGCGAACTGGCTTACCTGAATAAAGGCATACGGTTGACATTAACCGATGAACGGGAAGAAGATGAAAATGGTAATTTTCTGTTTCATTCTTTCTATTCAGAGAATGGTCTCCGCGATTTTATTGAATACCTCGATGGAATGCGCGAAAAGCTGATGCCTGAGCCCATTTATATCGAAGGTGAAAAGAACGATATTCCGGTGGAGATCTCCATGCAGTACAATACTTCGTTCAGCGAAAATATTCACTCTTACGTCAATAACATCAATACACACGAAGGTGGAACCCACCTGGCCGGTTTCAGGCGTGCGCTTACCCGTACCCTCAAATCTTATGCTGATAAGTCAGGAATGTTGTCGAAACTGAAATTTGATATCAGTGGCGATGACTTCCGTGAAGGCCTGACCGCAATTATCTCAGTTAAGGTTCAGGAACCTCAGTTCGAAGGTCAGACAAAAACCAAACTTGGAAATAATGAAGTTGCCGGTGCCGTTGATGCGCTGGTTGCTGAACTTTTAAGCTATTATCTGGAGGAAAATCCAAAAGAAGCCCGTACCATTGTCAATAAGGTAATTCTTGCTGCTACAGCCCGCCATGCTGCCCGCAAGGCACGTGAACTGGTGCAGCGCAAAAGCGTTCTGACAGGCTCTGGCCTTCCTGGCAAGCTTGCCGATTGCAGCGAAAAAGATCCTGCACTTTGCGAAATATACCTGGTGGAGGGAGATTCCGCGGGTGGTACTGCCAAGCAGGGCCGCGACCGCAAGTTTCAGGCTATTCTGCCTCTCCGTGGAAAAATCCTCAATGTTGAGAAAGCAATGCTGCATAAGATCTTCGAAAATGAGGAAATCAAGAACATATTTACTGCACTTGGCGTTTCAATCGGAACCGAAGAAGACAGCAAAGCGCTGAACCTTGCAAAACTCCGGTATCATAAGGTAGTGATTATGACCGATGCTGATATCGACGGAAGCCATATCGCAACCCTTATTCTTACTTTCTTTTTCAGATATATGAAGGAACTTATTGAAAACGGGTATGTCTATATCGCCACTCCGCCGCTTTACCTGATAAAAAAAGGCAAAGATGAGCGTTATTGCTGGGATGAAGAAGAACGCGTTGCAACAGTTGCTGAATTTACGAAAAACGGAAAAGAAAGCAATGTTCACATTCAGCGTTATAAAGGTTTGGGAGAAATGAACGCAGAGCAGCTATGGCTGACTACCATGAATCCCGAGTTCAGAACACTCCGTCAGGTTACCATCGACAACGGAACAGAAGCCGATCGTATTTTCTCAATGCTTATGGGCGATGAAGTTCCTCCACGACGCGATTTTATTGAGAAAAATGCAAAGTATGCGAAGATTGATGTGTAGTTTCTTGTAAATACTTCAATAAAAAATTAAGCTCCGGGGTATGATTACTCCGGAGTTTTTTTTGCTGCATTGTATATCTATTGAACCTGCCAGGATTGGATTCTTTAATTATCGATAAAGTGCCAGCTGAAAATTAAATGAAAATTCTAATAACAAGCGTAACATATAACCAAGGGGTATTGTTAGAATGTAGTTATAGACTTCTGTTTGGTACACATTTTGTATTTCCGGCTCTTTGAACGTTTCACTTCTAAAATCATAGTTCTATGAAAATAAAAATCATTTTCATTTCATTGTTATTTATGGCAATGTTCGGTTTTGCTCAGGCACAAAGCTACTCAACTGCGGTAGGTGCCCGGCTTGGGTATTTTAACGGGATCACAGTCAAACATTTTGTTTCGGGCTCAAATGCCATTGAAGGGATCGCATCCTTTCGCTGGCGGGGCTTTGTCGTTACCGGATTGTATGAATGGCAGAAGCCAATCAAAGGAGCCAGAAATCTGGATTACTTTCTTGGACTGGGCGGTCATATCGGATTCTGGGACAATAAGTATTATTACTGGAGGGATAACGACCGCCGCGATGGTAATTTTGCCGTTGTTGGCGTCGATTTTATTGCAGGCCTGGAATACACTTTCACCGAAGTGCCTTTCAACGTTGGACTTGACTGGAAACCTGCGTTCAATCTTATCGGCGACAATCACTGGTGGGGCGATGGCGTTGCCCTTTCAATCAGATATACTTTCTGATTGTAATATTTATTTTAAAAGACAACACCCGGAGATTTCCAAAAATCTGCCGGGCGTCTTTTTGTTGTGGAATGGAATTGTTTATTTCAGTTTTTGCTGAAGAAACCATTCGTAAAGTTCAGGATTGTTGTAGGTTTCTGTCCAGCTGTCGTGGTTGGCATCCGGATAGATTGTAAATCTGGCTGGATTTCCGTTATCCTGCAAAAGTTTGATCATTCTGGCAGCTGAAGTTATTGGCACTACATCGTCCATTGCACCATGAAAAGCCCAAACCGGCAGATGTGTAATTTCTTTTACCCTTGCCGGATAGTTTCTGTTTACGGGGCCGCAAACAGGAGCGATGGCGGCAAAATATCCGGGATAAGCCATTGCCAGATCCCAGGTTGCCCAGCCACCCATGCTTAGTCCTGTAAGGTAAACGCGCTTTTCATCTACCCTGTAGCGCGATGCCACATGTTTTATCAGGGCATAAATTGTTTCTGTGTCCCAGTCAACATGGTCGGGGCATTGGGGAGAAAGCACGATAAAGGGGAAATTCCTGCCTTCTGCTATCAACCTCGGAGGACCATGAACTTTTACTTTTTCAAGGTCATTGCCACGCTCACCTGAACCGTGAAGAAAAACGAGCAGCGGAAATGTTGCCTCTGGGTCTGCATTAAAGTTTTCCGGCAGGTATAAAAGGTAGTCCATAGATACTGAGCGGATTACATTTCCTTTAAAAGAGCCTTCGTTTTGTGGATTTTGTGCATTCATGCTTATTGTTGCCAAAAGAACGGACATTGTAATAAACAGATTTTTCATTTGTGCTGATTTTCGTGTGACGATAAAAGCAAGAATTAATCAAAGAAGTTCCACGATACTCCAAAACGGAAACCGCGGTCAGCCATCGGATAGGAGGGTACCATTATATAATTGTATCCTGAAAATCCGCTGTTGAGGTGTTTCATTACAAGAAACATCCTGGCCCTTTTAACCCTGAAATTTATAAAGCCATCCACATAAGGGTAACTTCCGGTTTTTACCTCATTTTGTACATAATAGGAGCGGAGTGCAGGCATATATGCATCGCCGTAAAATGCAGTATTGTACATCAGCGATAATCCGGTTTGCAGGTACAGCGCGCGTTTGAAGAGAGCAACTGAATAATAGGCTGATACTCTTCCGGCCAGTTCAGGAAGCCGGAGAACTTCAGCGTTCGTAACATTTTGCCAGGTCGCGAAAGCGTGGATGTCAAAATGTCCCAGTTTGATTTCGGCAAGTCCATACAACTGACTTACACTGAAAGCTGCATTTTCTCTGACAGGTTTTGCATTCTGATCAAAATACACATATCCGTCGAGGGTGTAAAAATTGAATCCGGCTTTCAGGTATTTTCGGGCATACATCACTTTCCCGCTAAGGATGGTTTGTTGTCCGAAACTGTTTTCCCAACTGTAATGGTTGGAGTGGTGATACTGAAAAATGTAATCGGGTTGCAGTGCATCAACACCGAGTGATGCGGTGAGATTTCCCCATGATGTGGAATTGTCGGAAGCAGGCAGTGTAAGCATTGCCGCAACGCCTTTGTCGCCGTTGAACGGAGCTCCGTTGGTTACCCAAACTTTTCCCTCGGCTTTGGCAATGCCAAAAGCATTTGCCGAAAGGTAGGCAAAAGTTGTTACCCTGTTGAATTTACGGGTAATGGAATCATTCCTTTCTGCATTAAATCCGTTTTTGTAAATCCCGAAAGTGTGCTCTATGCCCGCCCTCAGTAATATGGCTTTTGAACTTCCTTTTGCGCGACCTATTCCGCCTTCAAACACAAATTCATTGGAAAACTCATGATGATAGATTGAATCAAAAGTTTTAACAGAGTCGATAAAAATCTCAGGATAGAAACCCGAAAGCGGTTTTCCGTCGGTGTACAAAAGTGCATTGCGGGTATAAGTAAAGGTGTGCCTTAAAAAATCGCTGCGTTCCGGATTGTAAAACAACCGCCCGGGCAGCTCAGCATCAGGAACCGGGATTGCGACTTTGTTTTCAGAGATTAGCGTAGTATCAGCTTTACCAGCCACTTCTTTATTTACAGAGATAAAAGTAGTATCAGCTTCACCAACCACTTCTTCTTTATTTTCAATGATTAAAGTAGTCTCAGCTTCCTCAGCAATCACTTTTGCTTTTCGCGGATTACGGCCAAAGTAATAATACTGCTGCAGAAATACCCCGCTTTCTTTAATAAGATTATCTGCTGATTCCAGATTTATTGCGATGCGGTTGCGTTCAGGTTCCTCGTTATCTGTGAAAAGAGAATCATACTTAATGCCTCCGTTTTCGCGCCATTTGTAACGGTTGCTGCGGTAATTGAACAGCACAGCATAACGTTCATTGTCGGTAATAAACTGACCCTGAAAAGCAACGGATGAATTGTCGGATTTCTGTCGGAGGTAATTGCCCAGGGAGTTGATGATGCGAAGATCAACGCCCAGACTCAGGCCGCGCGCTATATTCTGACTGTGTGTGACACTGAAAAGCTGTTCTTTGCCGGCACCAAAGGAATAGGCAACGTTGGAGTAAGGCGCAAAACTCTGATAGTATCTGATGTTGTCGTTCCTGAGCAGGTAATTGTTTACCACCGAAGGCGCGAACCTGAATCCGTTATTCGCAGAAGGATCAAAAATGAGGCTCTTATATGCCAGTCCGATGTTTCCGTTCACAGCATTCAGATTTGTTTTTCCGACTACCGGATCATAAAACTGAAATCCTGTCAGAAGGGTATCGTTCATTTTCTGAATTGCTGAGCCCGGCCACCGCTGATCAATGGTAACAAAGAAAACGGAAGCAGTATCCGGCGAAAGCTTAAAGTCGCTTCCTTTTTCAGGAGCTTGCGCGTAGATGCTTTTTACAGCAATAAACAATGTAAAGACAATCAGCGTGAAATAGCGCATGAGCAGGATAAAATAACTGGTGCAAAGATAGGATTAACCCGCATTGTTAACTGAAAACCTTGAGAATTATTGCCATTGGGTTTATTTTCGGCTTAACCGAAGACTTAAGGATTTTGTTTTGTATATCAATCAATCCTGACCAGCTTACCTTCGTGAATGCCCGTTTTGGTAAATAATCTGATGATGTAAGTTCCGGATTTGAGGTGGCGGATATTTACAGTTTCGTTCAGATTGCTTTCTTTGCGGAGTACTTCGCGACCGGCAGTATCTGAAATAATGAGAATGTCGGCGTTTGAAGTATCCAGATTATCAATCCTGAAAAAGTCCTTTGCAGGATTTGGTGAACAAATCAAAGGTTTAGTAGGGGATTTGATTTCGGTGGATGCTGAGCCTTCAACAAAAAGCCACAGAAAAGCTTCCCTGAAATTTGTCCTCCACAATGCTTCATTATGTTGTCCGCCCTGAACTATTTTGTTGTTGATTTCTGAAGCAAGAAATCCTTTGCTGATCAGTGAGTCGCTCATTCTCAGCATATTTTCTGTGACTCCGGCTCCTTCATTGGTGCCGCAAAGCTGATACAACCTCATGTTTTCACGTTTTTCATTTTCGCTGGCAAAGTTCCACACTTCATTCGAAAACCAGTAAGATGGAGAGAAAATACCTGCTTTGCTGAAGACTTCCTGATATTTTATGGCGGTATAATGTGAAATCAATCCACCCAGCGAACTTCCCATGATGCCGGTGTATTCTCTGGATGGTAAAGTTCTGAAGTTCTGATCGATGTAAGGTTTGAGCGTTTCAACAATAAACCGGGCATATGCATCGCCATCACCACCACCATATTGTGGATTAGTCCAGGGTGTGTATTCTGCAATCCGGTATGCTCCACCGTTGTCAATACCCACAACAATGGGAACTGTGACGCCATCTTCAGCAAGAGAGTTTAGGGTTTCATCCACCTCCCATTCTCCCGAAAAAGCAGTTTCAACATCAAAAAGGTTCTGTCCATCGTGCATATAAAGCACCGGGTATTGCACAGTTGTGGTTTCATAACCGGGAGGCAGGTAAATCCAGATTCTGCGGCTGCGGTTCAGTTGCGGCATGAAGAAGTTGTTATCCATCACCTGCACATTGGCTGCTGCGGTTGAGCCGCCACCTGAACCACCATCGGCCCACTGATGAATGGTAACGTTCACAGTTTCGCCATTCCCAAAAGTAAAGCTGCGGTCAGGAATCTCCTCGCCTGAAGGCCCTTTTTCGACTGTTGTCCAGCTTCCACGGGTAAATTTATATTTGATAACTGTTCCTTGCGGCCTTTCGGGAAGGGTAATATTCCAGTTACCTTCAGCGTTTTTTTGCATCATAAATTCAGGTGATCCCGGATTCCAGGCGGTAAAATCGCCGGCAATGTATAAGTTGTCATCTTCCGGTGTATTTGCCGGAATGGAGGTGGCAATAAATGTTACCTGCGCATGATTGTTCGTTGAGATGCCAATCAATATGCTGAAAAAGAGAGCTTTGAAGAGATTCATTGTTTCCTGTTTTGAAAAAGTAAAGTTAATGATTATGGGAATGCTGGCTTTTAGAATCATTGTTGTCCGGGGAAAGTTTCGAATATTATTACAAATGATTGATATTGAGTCTTATAGGTAAAAGTTGTAGAACAATACCTTACTTTACAAGATTTGCCACCAAAACACGAAATCACCAAATTTCACCAATTTAATTCATTCATTTTGTGTAATTTGGAGTTTTGGAGATTTGGTGGCAAGGAAATTTTCGATTTTCACCGGACAATAGTGTTATAGAATATTTGTCTGGCTAAATTTTATATCGATTCTTAGGGTTATTTTCATCATATTTTGATATTGAGCACCTTCGGCGCTCTGGCACGTCCCCGAAGGGGGCGAATTTTAAATAACCGTGGGTGGAATGAAATGGAACCCACGGAAAGCGAACAGATGATGAAACGGTGTCCCCGAAGGGGGCGAATAAATATCCTCTCTCATCTTGTGTTCCGCGAACAGCTCCACCCACTGTTATTGATACAAGCACCTTCGGCGCTCTGCACCGTGCTTCCCTTTGGGGCTGAAGTTACATGTTTCCTTGCTCACCGTGGGTTCCGCAAAGAGCTCCACCCACGGTTATTGACATTGAGCACCTTCGGCGCTCTGCACGTCCCCGAAGGGGGCGAATTTCAAATAACCGTGGGTGGAATGCTAATGGAACCCACGGACAGCGAACACAATGATGAAACAACGTCCCCGAAGGGGGCGAATATTCCAGACTTAATTTACCAGCACATCAAATATTCTATTTGCCTAAAACACCATTAACTGGTCATTCATTTTTCCTTCAATTCTGAAATAAACCTCAAACTTACCTACCTTTGCGCCCTCAAATAACTAAAACAAATTATGGAAAAACAACAGAAGAACACATCAGGTGTGCTTCGTTTCAGCCGCTGGGCCCGCACATCATATGCGGTGTTCAGCAGCATCGGACGTAGCATCCGCAATGGTGTACTCAGTCTGTCGTGTTCCATTCTCGTGTTGCCCGGCCATAGTCAGGAGCAACCCGACAGCAGCCGCACCATTACAACCGATCGGGAGATTGATCTCAGTGAAGTTGTTGTCAGCGCACAACGCACCCCCGTGGTGCAGTCGCAGTTGATGAGGGTGGTGCAGGTGATTACACGTGCCGAAATAGAGCAAGCTCCCGCCAGCGACCTGGCTGGCCTGCTCGAACATTTGCGCGGTGTGGACATAAGGCAGCGCGGGGCGTTCGGGATGCAGGCCGACATCAGCATCCGGGGAGGAACTTTCGATCAGACATTGATTTTATTAAACGGGGTCAACCTTACCGACCCCCAGACCGGTCATCACAACCTGAATCTGCCGGTTGACCTTTCGTCAATTGAAAGAGTTGAGGTGCTTCAGGGACCGGGTGCCCGTATTTTCGGACCCAATGCTTTTAATGGTGCCATCAACATTATTACCGCTGAGCCCGGAAAGCAGGAGGCATCCGCTTCGCTGAGTGCAGGACAATTCGGATTTATTCAGGCAGCAGCAAATGCTTCGGTCAGCACAGGAAAAGTTGATCATCAGTTTTCGGCAAGCGGGATACGAAGCGATGGTTACATTGAAAACACAGATTTTAAAAACGGAAATCTTTTTTACAGGGTGATGATTCCTGTGGGAGATGCTTCTTTTGATGTTCAGGCTGGCTACTCTGCCAGGGCTTTTGGAGCAAATAGTTTTTACACACCAAGGTATCCCGATCAGTTTGAGGAAACCCGTGCAGAGTTTGTTTCCATTAAGTTTTTGCCTTCCGGAAAAATTAACCTCAAACCATTGGTATACTGGCGCAGACATCATGACCGTTTCGAACTCTTCAGAGACAATGCCCCGGAATGGTATGCCGGTCTCAATTTTCACATGACCGACATTGCCGGAGGTTCGCTCAACTGGATGACTTCAGGAAAACTGGGCAAAACATCCCTTGGTACTGACTTCCGGATTGAACATATTTACAGCAATGTTCTGGGCGATCTGATGGTCAGTTCAAAACCGGTACCGGGTGAGAAAAACGGTGAATTTACGCGTTCGTATCTGCGGCAGAGTTTGAGCTTTATGGCTGAACACTCATATTATTTCGAAACGTTTTCCGTTTCAGGAGGATTGCTGGCTCATATTAATCCTGCACTTCCCGAAGGCATAAGTTTTTATCCCGGCATCGATCTCGGATGGCAGTTTCATGAAAATATGAGGTGGTACACCACAGCAAACCGTACCCTGCGTTTGCCGACTTTTACCGACCTGTTTTACGCCGGACCAACCAATCTCGGTAATCCGGAACTTAAACCGGAAGAAGCGATATCGCTGGAAACAGGCTTGAAATCAAAAATCGGCATTGTTGCTTTTGATGTTGCAGTTTACAGGAGATGGGGCAAAGACATGATCGATTGGGTGAAATTCCCGGATGATGAAAAGTGGAAAAGCCTGAACCTTACTTCGGTTAATATTACCGGTTTTGAAGCCGGTATGGATGTTGATTTTTCGAAAACCGGAATCAACCGGATTTTCCGTTATGCCGGAATCCATTATACATGGCTGGATTCTGACAAACAAAGTGACGGATTTACTTCACTTTACGTGCTTGATAATCTGCGTCATAAACTTGATGTAAAGTTCGGAATGCGCATTACCAAGCACAGCGGTTTAGACCTGAAGCTGTCAGTTCAGGACAGAGATGGTGGCTATCAGCCTTTTATCAACGGCGCTTCCGGCGATGAAATTCCTTACAAAACCACTCTTCTTGCCGATGCAAAAGCATTCTACAATCTCGGCAGATTTCAGGTTTTTGCTGAAGCTTCCAACCTGCTTGATACAAAAGTTATGGATCATGCCAATGTTCCTCAGCCGGGTTTATGGGTGAGAACGGGTGTAAAATTTAAAATGGAACTATAAGATAAGCAGGGTTTGACTTAATTAAATTGATTTGCAAAACGCTTGTTTTCATTTAGTCAAGCCCTGACTACATGATTCATTGATAGCCGGGGATTGACTTGAAATTACCTTGTTTTTGCAAAAGCATGTTTTTAATTGGTCAAACCCTGACTTGCATAAAGATTATTGCCTAATTTACTACCTTTGACCCACAATCATTATAAACTGAAAATCATGAAGGCATTCGGATGGATATTGGCGGTTCTATTACCGCTTGCTATGGTTTCCTGTAAAGGAACTCCCGAAAAACAACCCACAGAAAATATGGAAAATAATCAGAAAGTAGTCGTATATCAGGTGTTTACCCGACTGTTCGGAAACACCAACACCACCAACAAACCCTGGGGAACGCTAGAACAGAACGGGGTAGGCAAGTTCAATGATTTTACCGACAAGGCATTGGAAGAAATCAAAGCGCTGGGTGTGTCTCACATCTGGTACACCGGCGTGCCGCATCATGCAGTAATCCGCGATTACACCGCTTACGGAATTTCAAACGATGATCCGGATGTAGTGAAAGGTCGCGCAGGTTCACCCTATGCTGTCAAAGATTATTATAATGTAAATCCTGATCTGGCGGTTGATCCCGCCAAAAGGCTTGAAGAGTTTAAAGCTTTGGTTGATCGCACACACAAACATGGCATGAAAGTAATTATTGACATTGTGCCTAACCACGTCGCCAGAGGTTATAAATCTCTTTCCAATCCTGAAGGCGTTTCCGATTTTGGAGCATCAGACGATACTTCTGTGGAGTATGCACGCAACAATAACTTCTATTATATTCCAGGCCAGGCTTTTAAAGTGCCTGCTCCTCGTGACGGCTATAAACCTCTCGGAGGTGAAGCCCATCCTATGGCAGATGGCACATTTGATGAAAATCCGGCAAAGTGGACCGGCAACGGATCGCGTATGGCGCAACCTGATTTTTATGACTGGTACGAAACCGTGAAGATCAATTATGGCGTCCGCCCTGACGGAAGCAAAGATTTTGATACCCTGCCTGCTGGATTTGATGTAAAATCACATGCCGATCATTTTACTTTCTGGCTTGATAAAGATGTACCCGACAGCTGGAAGAAATTCCGTGATATTGCGCTTTACTGGATTGATTTCGGGGTGGATGGTTTTCGCTTCGATATGGCCGAAATGGTTCCGGTTGAGTTCTGGAGTTATATGAATTCTGCCATTAAAAATGCTAATCCTGATGCTTTTTTACTTGCCGAAGTTTACAATCCTGCAATGTATCGCGCATATCTCCACCTTGGAAAAATGGACTACCTCTACGACAAAGTGGAGCTTTACGATACCCTGAAAAACATAATTCAGGGACACGGTTCAGCGGATAACCTTGTTGCAATTCAGGCGGGACTTGCTGATATCGAACATCATATGCTGCATTTTCTCGAAAATCATGATGAGCAGCGCCTGCCAAGTCCGCCTTTTGCAGGAAATGCAGTAAAAGGCAAACCGGCCATGGTTCTGAGCGCAACCATCAGCACCGCGCCAACCATGATTTATTTTGGACAGGAAGTTGGCGAACCCGGTGAAGGTGATGCAGGTTTCGGAAGCACTTCCCGCACCACAATATTCGATTATTGGGGTGTTCCCGCCCATCAGCGCTGGATGAATGGCGGTGCCTTTGATGGCGGTCAGTTGAGTAATGAAGAAAAAGATCTTCGCGATTTTTACAAAAGGCTGCTCAATTTTACCCTGAAAAGTTCAGCACTTATGGGCAATTATCAGGAGCTTCATTCGTATAATCGTGCCAACAGCCAGGGTTATTACGAAAAAGGTTTTTCATTTGCCCGCTGGTCAGAAAATGAACATCTGCTGGTGCTGGTCAATTTTAAAGACTGGGTTACAGATGAATATGAGCTGCAGATACCTGCCGATCTGATCAGTAAGTGGAAACTTAAAGATGGTAATTATAAACTTGCCGATCAATTGTACGGTGTTGAAGTCCCGGATCTTGTGGTTGCAGGAGGAAAAGGGAAAGTTAAGATTTCGTTGAAACCTTTGGAGTCTTTGGTTCTAAAGGTAGAGATATAGCAATGTCAATGTTTTTTATTACTTATTGATATGAAAACGAAATCCGCGTTTCTAAAGATGCTTGTTTTAGCTTTTTTCATGCTGGCTAATGTGGCCTTCGGACAAACCGGAAAAACAGCTTTGTTGCTGATTGATATTCAGTATTTCTATTTCGAAGGAGGATCATCGGCATTGGTTGATCCTTTGCCTGCCAGTGAGAATGCGGCAAAATTGCTTTCCAGCTTCAGAGAAAAGGGAAATTTAGTTGTACATGTGAAGCATGGAGAAGGTCCGCAGAGCGACATCCATGAAAATGTAAAACCTCTTGACAGTGAAAAAGTTATCGTAAAAAACGAAGTGAACAGTTTTCTGAATACTGATCTGTATGAATACCTGAAGACAAATCAGATTGATTCACTGGTTTTGTGCGGAATGCAAACCCATATGTGCCTGGAGGCAGTAACCCGCGCAGCTGCTGATTTTGGCTTTTCATGCACTGTAATTGGTGATGCCTGTGCCACCAAAGATCTGAAGTTTGGCGATAAAGTGATAAAGGCGGAGGATGTGCATTATTCAACCCTTGCCACTTTCAAGCCATACGCAAAAGTTTTGAACACCGATGATTACCTGAAAAACGGCTTGTAATTGATCTCTGACCTCTGACCTCTGACCTCTAACATTATTTGAAATCATGGAACCCGATTCTCAACTCTTGCTACAACTTGTAGAAATGAAAATGCCTTTCGGCAAATACAAAGGGACTGTTCTTTGCAATCTACCGGTTTCATACCTTGAATGGTTTCAACGGAAAGGTTTCCCTGAAGGTAAGCTGGGGATGTTACTTCAGACAATTTATGAAATCAAACTCAACGGGTTGGAATACCTGCTCACTCCGCTGAGGAAAGGCCGGTAATATGAAAGCAGCTTCCCTTGCCATTATCAAACACGAACTTAGCACTCTCCCGCAAAAGGAACTGCTGAAATTATGTGTAAGACTGGCACGGTATAAAACCGAAAATAAGGAATTGCTGACCTATCTGCTGTTTGAATCGGGCGATGAAGCCGGTTATATCAAAAGTGTTAAAGATGATGTTGCGTTGCAATTCAGGGAAATCAACATAACTCACCTCTATTTTGCCCGGAAGAGCATCCGGAAAATACTTAAAAATATCAACAAATTCATCAGATATTCCGGTTCAAAGCAAACGGAAGCAGAACTTCTGATATTTTTCTGCACAGAACTTAAATCTTCAGGAATTCATTACCAGTCAGTTACTTCCCTCAGCAATTTATACAAAAATCAACTGCTAAAAATCAGCAAAGCAATATCTGGCCTTCACGAAGATTTGCAGCATGATTATTTTGAGGAGTTGAAAGGATTGTAGAATATCTCAGAATTATCTTTACGGATATCCCGCTACTTCCTCATCCTCCCAATCACATTGTCCAAAGAATATTTCCCTGGTCCCGCCAACAAAATTGCAATATACGGGAACAAGTAGAGCAATGCAGGCTCTTTTGAAGAGAACGGATCGCCGGCATGGGCAACAAAAGCGGCTACAAGCATGGTGACAATCAGAGGCAAGGTAGCGATTCTGGTAAAAAGTCCGGCAATCAGAAACAGCGACATCAAAACTTCTGCAAATATTGCAAGTGAAAGTCCTAGCGTTGCACTGCCAAGGACCGGAAGAAATGTTCCTGCTTCAACAAGCTGGCTGAAATTCAGAAGTTTGGGAATTCCATGAGTCAGCATCAGAATACCAACCGCCAACCTGAGTATTAAAAGTCCCGCATCCGTTAAACCTGAATGGGAGGTATTGAAGATATTTTTTAACATATTATGAACAATTTGGAACTCAATAAACGAATAACATAGGTTAAAGTTCAGTAAAACAGGCGATTGTAAAAAATCAATAATTCCTGGCTCCTTTCAGCAGTTTTTTTGAATAACAATTGTTAATTTATATTTGCCGGTGAAACTTTTAATCAAAACCGGTAAAACTATGAAAAAGAGTTACTTGCTTGTAATTTTGTCATTTTTAATGACGGGTATAATTGCCCAGAATGTTCAACTTCATTACGATTTCGGGAAAGATCGGAAATTTCCTACAACTACTGTTGAAATGTTTAAACCCGACAAATGGGGTTCTACATTTTTCTTTGTGGATATGGATTATAATGTAAATGATCTTAAGGGCGTAAACATGGCTTACTGGGAAATTGCCCGTGCCATTAACATAGGTAAAACCCCGTTTGCATTTCATGCTGAGTACAACGGCGGCTTTGGTCAGTTTAAAGCAGATCCTTTTAATGGTGCCTATCAGATCAATGGCGCATGGCTTGCCGGGGTGGATTACATCTACAACAATGCCGATTTTTCGAAAGGTTTTACCATTCAGGTGTTGTACAAGAATATCCGCGACAAACACGATGCAGCCTTCCAGCTTACCGGTGTGTGGTATATGCACATGCTTAATAAAAAAATAACTTTCAGCGGTTTTGCCGACTTCTGGAGAGAGGACAATGTATTCGTCGATGGCGAGAGTATTGAAGAAACCAAATTTGTGTTCCTCACTGAACCTCAGCTTTGGTACAACTTCACTGAAAACATTTCTCTCGGAACCGAAATTGAAATCGGAAGCAACTTCGGAGGAGTAAAAGGGGTTGCTGTTAACCCAACCATTGGCGCAAAGTGGACTTTCTGATCAAAACCTAAAAACAAGAAACGATGTTTGAAAAATTCTTCAGATTAGCGGAAAACAAAACCACCATCCGCACCGAGGTATTGGCCGGTCTTACAACTTTTATGACCATGGCTTATATTCTTGCCGTGAATCCTTCTATTCTCAGTGCTACCGGCATGGACCGGAATGCGCTGTTTACAGCAACTGCATTGTCAGCTTTGGTTGCTACCCTGGTTATGGCGCTTTATGCCAAACTACCTTTTGCATTGGCCCCGGGAATGGGACTGAATGCATTCTTTGCATTTACAGTTGTTTTGGGGATGGGTCATTCGTGGCAATTCGCACTTACCGCTGTTTTTATTGAAGGTATTATCTTTATACTTCTCACTGCATTTAACATCAGGGAGCTGATTATCAACAGCATTCCCATGAATATGAAACATGCCGTTTCTGCGGGAATCGGATTGTTTATTGCCTTTATCGGACTTCAGAACGCAGGTGTAATTGTGAACAACGATGCCGTGCTGGTGGGTTTGGGTTCTATTAAAACTCATACTGTAATTGTTGCTCTGCTGGGCGTAATTATTACCGGTGTGCTTCTCGCAAGAAAAGTAAAAGGTGCTTTGCTGATCGGAATCTTTGCTGCTACCCTTATTGGTATTCCGTTTGGGGTGACTGTATTCCCTGATGGAAGTCTGGTTTCACTACCACCTTCGATTGCGCCGATTTTTCTTCAGTTTGAGTTCCATAATATCTTCACACTCGATATGCTGGTGGTGGTATTTACTTTTCTGTTTGTAGATATGTTTGATACAGTCGGAACCCTTGTTGGCGTGAGCGATAAAGCCGGAATGTTGAGCCCCGAAGGTAAAGTGCCAAGAGCAAAAGAAGCGCTTTTTGCTGATGCAATCGGAACTACTGCCGGTGCAATGCTTGGAACTAGTACAGTTACAACTTATGTTGAAAGTGCTTCAGGAGTTGCCGAAGGTGGCCGCACCGGCTTGACTGCGCTTTCGGTGGCAGGACTGTTTTTGCTGGCTTTGTTTCTTGCTCCGCTCTTTCTGATGATTCCCGCGGCAGCCACAGCTCCCGTGCTGTTTCTGGTAGGTTTGTTTATGATGTCACCAATTCTGAAAATTGATCTGAACGATTTTACCGAAGCTATTCCGGCCTTCTTTACCATCATTATGATGCCTTTAAGCTATTCAATTGCCGAAGGTATTGTTTTTGGAATGCTGTCATATGTGCTGCTCAAAGTCTTTACAGGGAAGCATCGTGAAGTTACACCGGTTATGTATGTGCTTGCAGTTTTGTTTATAATCAGCTTTTTTGCAAAATAGTTTCAAGACCCTGACAGGATATTAACCCTGTCAGGGTTTTCTTTTCTTTTACCCGCCTATTCCCGCCTTTATTCCATATTTCCTGAATTTTTCAATTGCAGAGGTCAGCGCTTCTTTATCAGGTTCCCTGAGTTTTTCAGATTTATCTTTTATGCCGAGTTTCTGGAACTTATGCCGGGCAATGTTGTGATAGGGCAACAGCTGGACTTCTTTACTGTCTCCTGCAAGTTCTGATATAAATCGTGCAGTTTGCTCAATATTTTCGTCAGTATCATTCACTCCGCCAATCAATGGAATGCGTATGATTATTCCGGCACCGGTTTCAGCCAGTTTTTTAAGGTTTTGAAGTATCAACGTGTTATCTGATCCGGTCCACAGCTTGTGAAGTGCCGAATCCATCATTTTCAGATCAAAAAGAAAAAGATCGGTTTGTTTTGCAACTTCCAGTAAAGTTTCTTCCCTGACATTTCCCGCTGTATCCACAGTCCGGTGAATTCCCCGTTTGCCGCATTCTTCGAGCAGTTTAATCAATAATTCAGAATGAAGAAGCGGCTCTCCGCCTGAAAAGGTAACTCCGCCACCTGATTGTTCAAAAAATATACGTTCTTTCTCAATGATTTGAATGATTTCATCAACCGACATTACTTTGCCCGACATCTCCAAAGCCATCGACGGACAGGCTTCGCAGCACTTTCCACACATGACGCAGCGTTGCTGATCAATGACAATACCATCCGCCGAAAGCGAAATGGCATCTTGTTCACAGGCCATCACGCAACTTTCGCATCTGATGCACTTTGACTGCGTGTACATTTTTCCGGCTTTTGCTGAAATGCTTTCCGGATTATGACACCATGCACAGTTAAGATTACATCCTTTGAAAAAAATGACAACACGTATGCCCGGACCATCATTGATGGCGTAGCGTTTGATGTCGAAAACCAGGCTGGTGGGCATGTTCGGAGTGTTGTTTTTATTGGATTCTTTTTAAAGTAGGATGTAGGATGTAAGAAGTAGGATGTAGGAAGTAGGAGTAGTAGGTTGCAATCCACAATCCGAAATCCGAAATCCGAAATCCGCAATCCACAATCCACAATCCACATTTAGAAATTAGAAATTAGATATTAGAAATTAGATATTAGAACTTCCCTACCGTCCTTTCCATCACTTCCTGTTGAAGATCAGCGTTCATATCGTTAAAATAATCGCTGTAACCGGCCATTCTTACCATCAAATCCCTGTAATCTTCAGGATTGGCCTGAGCCGCCTGCAAAGTAGCGGTGTCAACTACATTAAACTGAATATGATGACCGCCAAGCGTAAAGTAACTGCGGATCAGATGACCCAGTTTTTTAAGGTCTTCCTCTTTGCGCAGAAGACCCGGCAGAAAGCGCTGGTTTAAAAGCGTTCCGCCCGATTTTACATGATCAAATTTCGTAAGTGATTTCACCACTGCAGAAGGCCCGTGAGTGTCGGCTCCATGTGAAGGTGAGGTTCCGTCTGAAATAGATTTTCCCGAAAAGCGTCCGTTGGGTGTTGCACCCAGTACTTTTCCGAAATAAACATGGCAGGTAGTGGAAAGCATGTTAAAATGATATTTTCCGCCTGGCTTGATGTTTGGTTTGCCGTCTATTGTCTCAAACAGATCATTGTAAATTCTTGTCGCAATATCGTCTGCAAAATCATCGTCATTGCCAAAAAAAGGTGTCCGGTTGATGATGGTCTGACGCAGGACTTCTTCGCCTTCAAAGTTCATTTTCAATGCCTTGATGACCCTCTCCATACTGAAGGTTCTGTCCTCAAAAACATGTTTTTTAAGCGCCGAAAAACTATCGGTAATTGTTCCAAGTCCGCAACACTGAATGTAACTGGTGTTATATCGAGGTCCGGCATCGTAATAGTCGCGTCCGTTGCTGATGCAATCATCTATTACCACCGAAAGAAATGGAGCCGGAGCATATTTCGCAAACATGCGATCGATGTAATTGCTGACACGCATTTTCAGGTCAACCACATATTGGAGTTGTTTGACAAAAGCATGATAAAGTTCTTCATAAGTTTTGAAATCAAGCGGATCTCCGGTTTGTATTCCGGCCGTTTTTCCGCTCAACGGATCTATGCCGTTGTTGAGTGTGATTTCAAGAATCTTCGGCAAATTCAGGTATCCGGTAAGCAGATAAGCTTCTTTGCCGAAAGCCCCGACTTCAATACAACCGCTGCATCCGCCTTCCTGTGCATCAGGTTGCGATTTTCCCTGTCGAAGCATTTCCTGAATATAAATATCAGGATTAAAAACCGATGGGAAACCGTGACCCTGTCTGATGACTCGTATTGCAGCCTGAAGGAATTTATCAGGTGTTTTAGCACTTATGTGCACCGAATTTCCCGGCTGTAAAATGTGCAATTCTTCGGCTACTTCCAGCATAATGTATGAAACTTCGCTGCTTCCGTCGCTGCCATCACTTTTTAAACCGCCGATGTTGATGTTTGTAAAATCATTGTAGGTGCCGCTTTCCCTTGCAGTAATTCCCACTTTTGGTGGTGCAGGATGGTTGTTCACTTTAATCCAGAAACAGGAAATCAGCTCTTTGGCTTCCTCACGCGTAAGTGTTCCTGACTGAATTTCTTTTTCATAAAAAGGAGTTAAGTGCTGGTCAAAATGACCAGGATTCATTGCATCCCAACCATTCAGCTCGGTAATGGTTCCCAAATGGACAAACCAGTACATTTGTATGGCTTCCCAATAATTTCGTGGTGCATGCGCCGGAACCCAACGACAAATTTCAGCGATTTTCAACAATTCAGCAGCTCTTTTCGGATCACTTTCTGCTGAAGCCAGCTTCTCAGCAAGTTCAGCATGACGTTCAGCAAAAACTACAACTGCATCGCATGATATTGCCATTGCTTTCCATTGCTCAGCTTTATCAGTTGCTTCCGGGTCGTTCAGGAAATCAAGTGCTGACAGGTTGGCTAAAATCTCATTTTTGAAATCAAGCATGCCTTTGTGGTAGATTTTCCCGTCAAGGGCAGTATGTCCGGGCGCACGCTGTTCCATAAACTCAGTAAACAAGCCGGCCTCATAAGCCGCACGCCATGTATCGGGCACATGGCTGAATATGCGTTCGCGCTGAGTTTTTCCTTGCCAGTAGGGGATTACTTCCTTTTCATAAAGGTCAATATCGTTCTGACTGATGGTATAACGCTGCATTTCCCGCGTATTCAATACATGAAAATCTTCAACACTGTGGCAGGTCAATTCAGGAAAAGTGGGAACACTTTTAGGTTTTGGACCACGTTCTCCCACAATCAATTCATCTTTGCCGATGTATATGGTTTTTCTTTGGCAGTGATCAAGGAAATTCAAAGCCCGCAATACAGGAATGGAGTATTTGCCATAATTTTCTTTGTAGAAGGCAGTTTCGTGCAATGCCCGCTCAATAGAAAGTGATGGTTCGGTTTCAACACTTAGTTTGCGGAGTCTTTGAATGCGCTCATTCATGCCGGGTAAGGGTTGTGCTGACTTTTCAGCAATGCCGGATGGATTATCGGGTTTTTCAAACATGGAAGTCCTGATTTCAAAAATAAAAGATATCGGAGAATTGGTAGGAAAAGAATTTCACTGCAGATTTGCCCAGATATAAATATCAATAAAAGCAAATCTGCTGGAACTATCTAATTATAGAACATCAGGCACTCGAACAAGCGTCTGTATGTTTTGGTCAGGGTAGGAATATAAACGGGTGTTTCCATAAATCCGAAAATGGAATTAAGCCATGATGCCGTTAGCAATCAATTGCAAAAATAAGATAAATTCTTCCATTTTAAATTATTTGTTGTTTATTTTGAAAGTTTCTGATCAAGATGGAAGTATTTGAAGCAAAGGCAAATAGCGTACAGATTTAGAATATCTGTTTTTGAATTGATTATAATATTAAATGAATGTTATTGCGGGAGAATGCGAATATTGTTTAAACGCCATGGCATGCTTAATAAACCCTTGTTTATCGTATTCTTCTTTTTTTTATTTTTCATTTTCTGGTACGAAAGAAATTTCTACCTTTGTCAACGGAGATCATACTGACCTCACTTTTTTACTCATTTTTACTCATTTAAACTAATCTCCAATGAAAAAAACCTTACTACTCAGCCTCGCGCTGAGCGTTGGTCTTTTGGCCGGTGCCCAACAACGCAACCTTTCAAACATCAGGAAAGCAGAAGTGCGCCCGATTGACCAGGGAATCAATCACACCAATGAAACCGCCGTTCAGAGTACCTACACCGGTGGTGAAATCTACAACAGGAGCGGTGATTTGCTCAAAACCAACATTGCATCTTCATCAAACGTTTTCGGAATTTTCAGCTATGAGCAGCGCGTTGTTTCTGCACAACCTGAAGCTGGAATGGTTTTCTTCGGTAACCGTGCCGGTGGACCGCTTGGTGCAACAGGAAACGACATTAAGGTTGCATGGGGCGCCAATGAAAGTGCAACATGGTCAAACTATGTAATCACTCCTGAAACTGGATTTAATTTCAGGTATCCCAGCACCGTAGTTTATAATCCGGCAGGCAATACCAATCCTGCAAACATGGTTGCAATTGTTTCAGGCCCTTTTACCGATGCAGCGGGATGGAAAGGACAGTTCTTCGGCAGTGTAAAACTTGATGGACAGAACAAGAACCTCACCTATCAGAACAACGAGCCAAATATTTACATCAACCATTTAAATATTGGTTTGAACGTAACTAAAAATGGTCATGCACATGTGGCATCACAACGTTTGAACGGAACATCGGCCAGCTATTTAAGCGCTGGCTGGGAAGTTTTGAACGGTGCTTTTAATGCTGAAACCAGCCAGTTTGACTGGGAACCAATCGTACAGGTTCAGCCTGCTTTGCTTGAAGATGGACGCATTGATGCCAGCAGTCTGGTTTTTTCACCTGATGGTTCTGTTGGTTACCTTCTTGGAACTGCAGTAGATGCTGATCCTGATTATAGCCCATACGGTCTGGAATGGCCTGTTGTGTATAAAACTACCGATAATGGCGAAACATGGGAAAAAACTGAACCTTTCAATTTTTCAGAAATCAACACTTTTAAAGAAAATCTTTACCCTACCCGTGCCGATCTCGATCTTGTTGTTCCACGTTGGTACAATAAATGGGTAGGTGGTAATCGCAACAACGGTGCTACTGTTGATATCCATGGAAACCTTCACATTGCAGGAATTGTAAGAAGTACAAATTCAGTTCATCCTGACTCTCTCAGCTATTTTTACACCGAAGAGCCAGTGTTGATTTTTGATGTTTTTATGAATGGAGACGGTACATGGAATGCCATTTTTGTTGACTCAGTTAGAACCGAAGTTGTTGACGATACCAATCCATTTGGAATGGGATGGGATCAGCGCATTCAGATGAGCCGCACTTCAGATGGATCAAAAGTTTTTGTTACCTGGGGTGATACAGATCCTGCTTCATGGGGCATTAATTTTGAAACCAATCAGCAGCCTGATGTATTTACCTGGGGTTACGATGTTACCAGTAACCTCTATACTTTGCCTGTGAATGTTACTGAACTTTCAGAATACTGGGGTGAGAACTTCTGGTTGCATGTTTCTGATATGGTTATTCAGAACGGATCGAAATATCACATTCCGGTTTCTACTTCAGTTCCAGGAGCAACTCAGGATAATCCATTAACTCACCAGTATTTGTCAGGTGTTTATTTCGATGAATCTGACTTTATTCTTTTAGGAAGCAACGATACCGAAGTGCCAGCTGGCAGATTGCTGGTTTCACAAAACTATCCCAATCCGTTCAATGGTTCATCGGAAGTTGTTGTTTCGCTTTCATCACCTGCAGGTGTAAGCCTGAAAGTTTACAATCTTCTGGGACAGAATGTTCTTGAAGTAGCTGAGCGCCGTCTTGGTGCCGGATCACACATCCTCAGCATCAACGCATCATCACTGAAATCAGGTGTTTACAGTTATGTTGTTACCGCTGGAAACGAAAGAGTTACAAAGAAAATGATTGTTAAGTAATTGGCCTTTGTCATTTACTTTTAAATAGAAAAAGCGGGAGATTCTCCCGCTTTTTCTATTTATACCTATTATCCACTTGCTAAATGCCCAATAGTTTCTCAAGGTGATGAAACTCAATTCCAAACATGGTTTTTAAAGCTTCAATTCTTTTTAAAACCAATGGATCAGCAACGGAGTTATCTGTTTTTCTGACAGCGGTTATCATTACATTTTTGGGCGTATGTTCGGTTGCAATAAACTCAATTACACTGGTTTTGTAACTATATGCTTCTAGAATCAATGCCCTGATTGTATCTGTAACCGTTTCTGACTGACGTTCTTCAAAAATGCCGTGGCGGGTGATTTCACCAAGTACATTCTCAGGATTTATCTGTTTCCGGATTTGTTTGTGACAGCAAGGTGCCACCATAATTACTTCTGCCTTGGCTGATATTCCGCGGTAAATGGCTTCGTCGGTGGCTGTATCGCAGGCATGAAGGGCAATCAGCACATTGATTTCTGGCATTGCTGCTTCTTCAATTGACCCGGGAACAAAACTCAATGATTCAAATCCTGATGCAGCGGCAATCTCATTACAGCTGTTGACCAATGCCGGCCTGAGCTCCACACCAATCATACGGAAGGGCAGGGGAGTGGTGTTTTTCAGATGGTCATACAGCGCGAAAGTGAGGTATCCTTTTCCTGAACCCATATCGGCAATCAGAAAATTCTCAGGGAGTCTGGCTGTTTTCAGGACATCATCTACCAATTCAACATAATGATTAATCTGTTTGAACTTGTCCTGCATATCTGATCTTACCTTCCATTCAGCGGTTATCACGCCAAGTTCACGCAGATAGATGTTGTTTTCGGGATTTATCAAGCGTTTTTTAATATTGTCATGACGGTACAAAGGCAATTCAGTGGAAGTGGCTGCTTTCTTCAGCAGTTTGCTGTTGCCCTTTTTGTTGCTGAGCAATGCATAATCTGCCTTAGATGTAAACAGATCAGCATTAAAAAAATGCTCTTTCAAATGGTCTTCAATCTGCTCTTTTGCTTCTTCAATCCCAAAGTTTTTTGTCATATCCTTTGTAGCATACCTGAAAACAAACGAAAGCATTGCCTGCCCTTTTATCACTACAGGTTTGATAAAAACATTATTTACTTCACCGGTTTTGTTTCGTTTATTGCTGAGTGTGAGTTTTATAAGCGTTGAAGAATCAAAACTTTCGGTAAGTTTTAAAAGCAGCGTATTGATGTTTTCGTTTGCCGTCATGGGATGGAGTTAATTTAGAGCAAAGGTATATACTATTCTCCGATGTGAAGCCATGAAACGGGATGATCATTTGGTTACCCTGACTTTCCGACGGAATTCATGTAAAATTACCCTGACTTTCCGACAGATTATGCCAATAATTACCCTGACTTTCCGACAGAAAAATGAAAAAATTACCCTTACCTTCTTATAAATTGCAATGCTTTTGCCTGGTTTGCTTTTGAGGGATAATTTCCCAAAATCTTTCTACATTTACCGCAAAAATTATCTCATCTTCACTCCCATGAAATTCAGATTACTTCTTTCAGTTTGCCTTATTTTAATTCAAATCTCAGCATTTGCTCAGGTTTTACCCGGTGATCCTTACTTTGGCGAAAGCTGCACCAGCATTATGGTTGGTAAAAATGCAACGGTCGATGGCTCCGTAATTACTGCGCACACCTGCGATGGCAACTACCGCACCTGGCTTCGTATGGAAAAAGCTGCCGAACATGCCGATACAGCAAGTCATATCGTATATAAAGGGACCCTTCATACCGAAACACCCGACGATATGCGCAAAGTCACCGTTGCAGGCCGCATTCCGCAGGTAAAATATACTTATGCTTACCTGAACACCGCTTATCCGTCGCTCAATGAGAAACAACTCGCAATGGGCGAAACAACTTTTGTGGGTCCGGATACGCTGGTAAATAAAAACGGAATGTTTCTAATTGAGGAACTTCAGCGTGTTGCCCTGCAACGCTGCGATAATGCCCGCGATGCCATCAAACTTATTGGTGATCTGATTAAGGAATATGGTTATGGCGATTTGGGTGAGTGTATCACCATTGCCGATACCCGTGAAGTGTGGCAAATGGAAATTCTTGGTGAAGGAAAGAATCGAATAGGTGGTGTTTGGGCTGCTCAGCGCATTCCTGATGATCATGTTGGAATTTCTGCAAATATTGCCCGCATCGGAATCATTGATCTCAATAAACCCGACTTTTTTATGGCCAGCGCCAATGTTAAAGAGGTTGCCCTTGAATTTGGATTGTGGGATGGTGTGGAACCATTTAAATTCTGGAAAGCATATGCCAAAGCAGAGAAACCTTTTAAAATCAGGGAATTTTTTGTGCTGAATGCCCTGGCTCCTTCACTCAACCTGAGTATGGACATGGATGAACTTCCTTTTTCGGTTAAACCTGAACAGAAAATAAGTGTTGAAATGCTAAATGAACTTTACCGCGCAACATACGAAGGAAGTGCATATGACATGACACAGCGCGTTAAAATGATTAAGAAGAATTTCGACAAAAACAAGAAAGAAATTGGTCAGGATACCATCATAAGTCCTGTTGCAAATCCATGGCTTACAACCGATATGCGCAATACCTTAAATTATATCGCTCCCGGAACTATTGATTTTCAGCGTACTGTTTCTGTGGCGTGGTGTTCTTATTCTCACATCACACAGCTGCGCGGTTGGTTGCCAAACGAAATTGGCGCCATTTCATGGTTTTCATTTGACAACCCGGGCGAAAGCCCGCGTGTTCCTATTTATGCCGGAATTACTATGGTGCCTTTAAAATGGGAAGTTTGCGGGCAAAAATCTTACCGCGAAGATGCCGCTTTGTGGGGATATCGCAAAGCCAATAAACTTGCCACAGTAAGCTGGGGAAAAACAAAAAAAATAATGCTTGAGAATGTGTTGAGTTTCGAAGAAAAAGCACGACTCGAAATGCCCGCCCTTGAGCTGAAAGCCAAAAAACTTCTCGAAGATAAAAAGGTTGACGAAGCAAAAACATTGCTTACAAATTACAGCAGCGATTTTTCGGGTGCAACACTGCAGCGTTGGGCAGGGTTGGAAGTTAAATTCTGGGAAATGTTCGGCAGAGGATTCTGATTGAATCCATTATAATTTTTTCACCACTTCGCCTAGAATGCCCATAGCATCTGTCAATTGTTTGTCAGATAAATATGGCGCAGGGCCAAAACGCAGCGAAGTGCCGCGGTAATCGGTCAATACACCAGCTTTGGCTAATTCGGCGTTGATTTCTGAAGCTTTCTCGGTACGAAGAACCAGAAATCCTGCCCTTTGATCAGGCTTGATTTCTTTGTCAAGGTTGATAATCTTTTCTGGTAAATCAAGCTTCCGGAACGATTCAGCCAGTAACTCCACCTGATGCAGGCTGACTTCGCGAAGAAACTCCGGCGTAAGTTCATGCTCCCCGAAAAAGCGGAATACTTCAGCAGCACGGTAATGGCTCACAGGATCGTAGGTGGAGCCTGCAAAAAGGTCTTCGCGCTGGCCGTAAGCTATCTGACTGGTTTTCTTTTCACCAAGCAGACTAAACTCACTGAACCATCCTGTAATAACCGGCCTTCCTTCAAAGTCATCGGGAAACCGGAGAAAACAATTTCCTTCACCCAATTGGCAATATTTATAACCTCCGCCAATGATGAAAGCTTTTTGCAATTTCAGTTTACTCACCGAAAAAGGAGCCACATTCAAAGAGTGGTAAGTGTCAATAACCAATTCCGTTCCATGAATGGCACACTTCTCCGTAATTGCGGTAAGTCCGGGATTTATCAGCCCTGTTTCAAAGAAAACAGAAGAAACCAGCACCGCGGCAGTTTTGTCGTTGATCTGTGAGATAATCTGATCTGCAACATTTTCAACAGGATAAGATGCAACCCGCACAACCTCAATACCTTCCTCCGATAAGCGCAACATCTGTCGCCGGATGGTGTGAAACTCACCATCGGTGGTGATAATTCCTGGACGTTTGCGCAAATCAAGCGCTGAAAGAAAACGGATCAACAGTTCATGGGTGTTGGCTCCAAGGGCTATGTACCCATTTGTATCTTCAAGCAAACTTGAAAAGCCATCACGGACTTCCTGTGCCTTCCCAAATGCTTTTCCCCATTTTTCATCCACCAACAGGGCGGCATCTTCCCATGATTTTTTAATGCCTTCCATTGCCACATCGGGCCATGCCTGATGTGAGTGGCCGGTTAACAACAATCGCTTACCAACATTAAAAGCGGAATAATGTGTGGCCAGTTTATTCGGATGGCCGGTTATATCGTTCAGGTTATAGCTCATTTCGAAAAAGAGGATCTTATCTCCCACAAATCGGGGAAAAGTGGGGTAAATAATGACTTTTTCAGATAATCTACGCCGGCCGAACCTCCTGTTCCTTTTTTGTACCCAATGGTTCTCTCCACCATTTTTACATGACGGTAACGCCATTCCTGAATGCCCTCATCCAGATCAACCAACAGTTCGCAAAACCCCGCAAGCGGAGCATTCGTTTTGTATATCTGAAGCAAAATCTGCTGCACTTCTTCTGATGGGGTGGTGCTTGAATTATGCGGACGGTTCAGAACGTCTGCCGGAATATCATAACCCGTCAATTTGAGCGAAACCATAAAATTATGCCAGAGGGAAGGGGCATCAAACCTTTGTTGTAATTTTTTGCGGATGTCCGTTCCTTCAGGGAAACGGTAAATGTGAATTTCCGACTTCAGCCCCAGCTTAAATTCAAGTTCACGCCATTGATAAGATTGAAATCCACTTGCAGTTTCCAGGTAATCGCGGAACGACAGAAATTCCAGCGGTGTCATGGTTTCAAGAATATCTACCTGATGCACAAGCACTTTTAAAATGGTAAGTACCCGCTTCATGCTGTGAAAAGCAGTTTGTATATCTTCCTGCTGCTCCATTATATTTGAGATATAATCCAGCTCATGCAACATCTGCTTAAACCAGAGTTCATAAGCCTGATGGATGACAATAAACAGCATCTCATCATGCTCTTCGGGTGAGCGGAATTGCTGAAGAGCCAATAGTTCCTCAATTTTAAGGTAGGAATGATAGGTAAGTGGCATCCTTGACGATTTTTTTTACTGCGTGAAAGTAGGGGATTTTTTTTAAAAGAAACGCCCATTGAAAATAAAAAACCCCGCAAGTTAAAAAGTTCCGGGATTTTTCGTGGAGCTGGCGGGATTGAAAAACTGAGATTTTTTACCTATATTCTGGGAGTATTTTGATTTTACTGCCGATTTATAGTTTTTTTATTCAGCGATAAACCTGCATATCAAGCCCAACAGTGAGAAGAAACCCCCTGAAATTAAAATCCCGCAAGTTAAAAACTTGCGGGATTTTTCGTGGAGCTGGCGGGAATCGAACCCGCGTCCAAACAGACAGCAATAAAGCTTTCTACATGCTTATTTTTCAGTTGGTTGTCGGACAAAGGCAGGGAGAAAACAACCCAACCATCATCTTATTCCTTTTGGTTTTCGAACAGGCACCAGGACCTTACCTGTCTTATCGCAGCATTTGTGATGCTCTTACCGAAACGCAGCCACGCAAAGCTTCCCGGGGAGCAGAAAGCGGCCTAATCCTTGATTAAGCGGCTAACGCGTAATTATAATCTGTGCCGTTTAGAGGCTGTGCAAGTTGGGATTAACGGGCCACTCTTGCAACGCCCGACATGCTTACAGTACCACTTCTCTGCTGTCAAAACCGGGCAGCCCCGATTACATTCTGCAAAAATAGCTATAATATTAACAGATTACACGTATCTTTAGACGTTGTTTTCTTATTTATCATTCTGGCATCTTTAAAACCGGATAATTAGACTTTTTTATGAAGTTAAACAGGCGTTTTATTCTGATTATTCTATTAATCATTCTGTCAGATCTGCTGGTTGCTCAGACTTTCCGGTTTATCAGATATGGAGAAGATGAAGGTTTACCTGCTCCTCTCATTAAATCTGTTGTCAGAGATGAAAACGGTGTATTATGGGCTGCATGTGACGATGGTCTTATCCGTTACGACGGCCGTGAATTCAGATTGTTCAGAGATGAATTGCCCGGACCTTACGGCAAAAGTATAATTACCGTTAATGAAAACGACCTGCTTCTGACTACAGATATGGGCATCAGCCGAATTAATGATTTAAATGGTAATTTTAAAATAGAAACCATCGCAAGGGGAAGTGTACACCTTTCTGATACGGCAATGTGGTTCCCAAAGGTGTTTTATAAAGACTTTAAAGAAAGGCTCTGGGTTTCTGACAATATCCGCGTTTATCGCTATAGTGATGAAAAATTCATAAGCTATGATATGGGCGAAGGAGTTTCAACCAACAATTACAACAGGTCATTTTCTTTTACTGATGATGGTATCGGAAATTTTTTCGCTTTTTCTGAAACAGGTCTTGTTTTCTTGTATGATGATTTGCTTAACGAGTTTAAACCATTACCAGTTTCTGTGAAGTTTTCCGGAATTCATGCAGTAAGCCAGTCTGCCCCGGGTCGTATTCTTATTGCTTCCCGCGAAGGTTTATTTGAAATGAAAGTTACTCCGGAAGGTTTGTTTTCGGAAATGATGATGATCAGTAATGTTGAAATCTCATCCTTTGCCCGCACTGGTAAAGGTTATTTGTTTGCTGGTACCTGGTCGGCAGGCCTTTTTCAGATCATAAAAGATAAATCAGGTAAACTGTTATTGACAAATATCCAGGAATATCCTGAAAAGGATGTAACACATATTTATATTGATAAAGATGATGATATATGGATTGCTTCTGATGCTGGAATAATTCTGATGCAGGAAACCTTGTTTGGCCATCCATTTGTAGATCTCAGCAATAATTATATTCAGTCATTGGCTACCGATGATAAGGGTTTTGTTTATTTTACCGATGGAAAATCTGTGTTTAAGGCTGATTCCGGCCTTGAATCTAATGCGAGGGCATTATTTTCTTCAAAAGCTTTTTTGCTGCAAATACTTCCGGTTGATGAAGGTTTCTGGGTTTCTGATGCCGAAGGTGGCATTTGTATGCTTAATAAATCTGGAAAAACGCTGAAAAAATTCGATTTCAGCAAATCAGGGAAAGCAGTATTTAAACTTGTGAGAGCTGAAGACGGAAGTATATGGGCATGCCAGGATGCAAATGAAGAACTTATAAGGATTACGCCCGATTTTAATGTGAAACTTTACGGCAGGAAGCAAGGATTGTTGTCACGATCCATTTCGCTGGCCGTTTCATCTGAAGGGCTTCTTTATAGCGGTGGAATGACCGATTCAGCTTATATTTCAGTTTATTTTGCTGCAAATGACAGGTTTGTCAATCTGAGCGAAGAAGTCAAGTTTCAACGAAACATTGATATCAACGTAAATGACATTGCCATTGATCCCAAAACCGAAGATATCTGGTTGGGTACTTCCTTTGGCCTTATCCGAATCGAAAAAGGAAACTTCAGCAGAGCAGATCTTGGAATTTATACGGATAATTCAGTAAAAGCACTGGCAATTGACTCCTTGGGCTTCCTGTGGTTTGCCAACAACAAAGGTCTTCACCGATACAAAAACGGAGACCTTGTTACCTTTGACCAACGAGCCGGATTACCTTCCAAAACCATAGCATACAGAGGTTTATTGGTTGATCGGCAAAATAGATTATGGGTTGGGACACTTGCAGGAGCTGCAGTTTCAAAGCAGCTTTCACTTCCCCGAAAAACATTGCAGCCAAACATTCAGTCTCTCATCGTTAATAACATAAGGGTTGACGAAACTATTTCCGGTAAACTGGAAATTACCAATAAAGGTTTTGTCAATCTGAGAATTGCATCTTCTGAATATCCTTCGCGCCAACTGGTTTACCAGCAATGGATTGAAGGCATTGATACTACCTGGGTGCCGGTAAATGCTGATGGCGTTGTAATGCTTGCAGGTATGAACCCCGGCGACTATAAAATAAAAATCCGTGCACGACGGGCAGGTAATTATATTTACAGCGATCCTATGGTGCTCGAATTGAAAGTATTAAGGATATGGTACGAAAGATGGTGGGTTATTTCGTTATTGGTTCTGGCTTCTCTTGCCCTTTTTTGGACTGGTCTGTTGCTTTATTCGCGAAAACTCAGAAAAAATAACGAAAATCTGGAGAAGGTAATTACACAACGAACCGGTGAAATCAAACTTCAACGCGATAAAATTGAAGCACAGCGCGATCAGATTATTCAGAAAAATGAAGCACTTAATCTTAAGTATTCTGAGTTGGAAATTGCTAAAAACCTTGCTGATGAAGCTGTATTGGCTAAAACACAGTTTCTGTCGGTTGTTAGTCATGAAATAAGAACCCCTCTGAATGCTGTAATTGGTATAACTCATCTGCTGATGAGAGAGAACCCCAGGCCAGAGCAACTTGAAGATCTGAAAATTCTCAGATTCTCGGCCGAAAGTCTGCTCAATCTTATTAATGATGTTCTTGATCTCAACAAAATGGAAGCCGGTAAACTTTATATTGAATCCATCGATTTCAATCTTAAGAATCTTGCTGAAGGCATCAGAAGTTCAATGCTGCATGCGGCCAGCAGCAAAGGAATTGATCTTGAGCTTATTTATGATGAAAATCTGCCGCTTTTTATAGTCAGCGACCCATTGCGTATTTCTCAGATACTGAATAACCTTGTGAGCAACGCTATTAAATTTACTGAAAAAGGAGGAGTTCTTATTGAAATAAGTCTTGCACGCAGAGAAAGCAAACATTTGGAAATAAAGTTCAGTGTTTCCGATTCAGGAATTGGCATACCTGCAGAAATGCACGAAAGTATTTTCGAGTCTTTTACTCAGGCTTCCAGCGATACTTCCCGCAGGTTCGGAGGTACAGGCCTCGGACTCGCAATCACACATAAATTGCTTGACATGTTTGGTCGCAGGATGACTTTGGTCAGTTCGCCGGGCGAAGGATCAGTATTCTCATTTATGCTGAGTGTCGAAGAAGCTGATATACGCAATGATGATAAAGAAATTCTCGCGGATTCAGATGTTTTCAGATTCGAAGGACAGCATATTTTATTGGTTGAGGATAATAAAATCAATGCCATCATAGCCAAAAAATTCATCGAAAACTGGAATCTGGTGGTTGATGTTGCCCATGATGGGAATGAAGCTATTAATAAACTGCAATCCGGGAATCATCAACTTGTGCTGATGGATTTGCAAATGCCTGATATGGACGGCTATGAAACCACCCGCAGAATCAGATTGTTTGATTCCGCAGTTATTTCTTCTATTCCGGTTATTGCTTTGTCGGCAACGTCAAAACATGAAGTGAAGGTAAGAATTAGTGAAGCCGGCATTGATGATTTTGTTTCAAAACCATTTAACCCGGAAGAATTGATGATTACCCTCAGAAAGTATCTTAAAACGCCTTCCTGAAATTATTTCTTTAAAGGACGTGCATAAAGTTCAACATCTTCGGCTGTGATTATCTTGTCGCACAAAATAGCCAGTCGTTCCACAACATTTCTGAGCTCCCGGATATTTCCGGTCCATGTAATGTTTTGCAATGCAAGCAATGCTTCATCGTCGAAAGTGAGGAGTGGTTTACCTTGTGTTTCGCAGATTTCAGTAAGAAAATAATTGGCAAGTAGGGGAATGTCTTCGGCCCGATCATTTAACGTTGGTACATGAATCAGAATCACACTGAGCCGGTGATATAAATCTTCCCTGAAATTCCGTTTCTCAATTTCATCAACAATATTTTTGTTGGTAGCAGCAATAATTCTAACATCAACAGGAATATCTTTTTCACCACCTACCCGCATAATCTTGTTTTCCTGCAGTGCACGCAACACCTTAGCCTGAGCAGCCAGGCTCATATCTCCGATTTCATCAAGAAACAATGTGCCTCCGCTGGCTTGTTCAAAATCGCCTTTGCGCTGTTTAATCGCTGATGTGAACGATCCCTTTTCATGTCCGAAAAGCACACTTTCGATTAATTCGCCTGGGATCGCAGCACAATTTACCTCAATAAACGGACCTTCAGCACGGTTGCTCAATTCGTGCAACCACCGTGCAACAAGCTCTTTGCCTGTTCCATTACTTCCGGTGATAAGTACACGTGCATCGGTAGGGGCAACCCGTTCGATCATGGTTCTTATTTGCTGAATCGGCTCTGATTGTCCTATCATTTCGTAAGTCTTGCTGACTTTGCGTTTCAGAACACGGGTCTCTTTGATCAGGCTGCCTTTTTCCATCGCATTTCTGATGGTGATAAGTAATCGGTTGAGGTCAAGTGGTTTGGCAATGTAATCGTAAGCACCTCTTTTTATGGCATCAACAGCGGTTTCAATATTTCCGTGTCCGGAGATCATTACTACCGGCGTGTCGTTCATAATCAACAACTTATCAAGCACTTCAATGCCATCCATAAGCGGCATCTTTATGTCGCATAGCACAACATCGTACTTTTCTTTAGCGGCCAGTTCAAGTGCTGTTGGCCCGTCAGGAGCTTCATCCATCTGGTAGCCTTCATATTCCAGAATTTCCTTCAGCGTACTTCTGATGCTTCTTTCGTCGTCAATTACTAATATGCGTGCCATATTTCAGTATTTAAAATGCATTATTCATCTTTGCGAAGGCGAGGTGTTGGTTGCGAAGTAACAATTCGCAACTTCAGCTTCAAAATCAGGCTTTATAAAAAAGCCACTTGTACAATTCGCCCCAGCTGACTTTTTTTCCGTACATCAGAATTCCGGTTCGGTATATTCTTCCGGCCATCCAAACGGCTCCGACAAAAGTTATAACCAGCAAAACCATTGACAGTGCAATTTCCCACCCGGGAACACCAAACGGGATTCTTACCATCATTACAATCGGAGAGGTAAATGGTATAATCGAGAACCAGAAAGCAACAGGGCCTTCGGGGTTATTGATAACAAACTGAGAAACTACAATGGCTAGGATAAGCGGTATTGTTACCGGCATCATAAATTGCTGGGTGTCGGTTTCATTGTCAACCGCTGCTCCAATGGCTGCAAACATGGCTCCATACAGAAGATAACCTCCAAGAAAATAAAACAGAAACGAAAAAATCATCACTCCGAAATTGATGGTATGAACTGCTTCTATCAGTTTATCCATGCTGCCCTGAGCTTCTATGTTTTCTATTGCCTGCGCTGATTCAGTGCCTGAAGGAATCCGTGTGCCGGGATTAAAGCTCTCAACAGTTTGCTGTTTTTGGAGCTTGCCCGGCATTACCTGCTGAAAAACGCCTACAATCACCATGGTAAAAACAACCCACAGCAGAAACTGGGTAAGTCCGACCAATCCAACGCCGATTATTTTACCCATCATCAACTGAAAAGGCTTCACTGATGAAACAATCACTTCAACAATTCTGCTGACTTTTTCTTCGATAACACCACGCATTACCTGGGAACCAAACAGAAATATGAAGAAATAGATCAGTATTCCGGCAAACATTCCTACAGCCATACTAACCTCAGTGAAGCTTTTCTCTTCCTTGCCGGCTTCACCCATTCTAATGGAAGTGAGTATGATATTGGTTTTTATATTTTTCAGAATCTCTTCGCTTACTACATTCCCGGCGTTGCTGCTTTCAGGGTTCGCAGGATCAAAATCAGGATTAACTTTCCTGATTTCTTTAATAATTTCAGCGCCAAGCTTCTGATTTTCTACTTCCTTGCTCATTATGCTCCGAATGTATCCTTTCAGATCAATGCTTACCTGCTTTTCGCTGAAAATCATAGCGGTAGAAGGAACACTTACATCGGGCTTGGGAATATAAACCAATGCATACCCCTTGTTGTCCGAAAGCTTGTTCTTGGCTGTTTCAAGGTCGGTGAAAACATTGTTGAATTTGAACCTTTCGGAATCTTCAAACTTATTTACGAACCAACCGGTTTCATCCAGGATGTCAACCTGCTTGACTTCATCTGACATCTGCGAAAGAAAAACAGGCACGATAAACAGCGCAGCCATAAGTATCGGGCCAAGAATGGTCATTACAATGAATGTTTTTTTCTTAACCCTTGACAGATATTCGCGTTGAATTACGAGTATAATTTTATTCATTGGTGCTTGAGTTAAATATTTTCTGAAAAATTACCTGATTCGTTTACCGTTTTAATGAAGATTTCATTCATGGTAGGAACAATCTCTTTGAAAGCATGAATGTTCACGTGCGGCATCACGGCAGTGAGTAACTCATTCTGAGAAGCCTTCACGGGAAGTCCGACAACCATTTGTCGCATATCATCCTGGTTGGTTTCGCTTAGCAATGTGAAGCCATTGGGGAGTAATGACAATGCTGTTCCGGTATAGCCATCAAAATCAATGGCGTAAGTGTTTGTTTTGAAGGTAGTTTTTATGTCCTTAACCTTGCCTTCAAGTATTTTTTTTGATTTGTTAAGCAATGCAATATTGTCGCAAAGCTCTTCAACCGAGGCCATATTGTGGGTAGAGAATATAATGGTAGCGCCTTTTTTCTTAAGGTTAAGAATTTCGTCTTTCAGCAGGTTGACATTAATAGGATCAAATCCGCTGAAAGGCTCATCGAAAATCAGCAATGTAGGTTCATGAATGATGGTTACAATAAACTGAACTTTTTGCTGCATACCTTTCGAAAGTTCTTCAACTTTCTTGTTCCACCAGGCTTGAATTTCGAACTTCTCAAACCAGTATTTCAGTCTTTTCTGCGCATCAGATTTGCTAACCCCTTTTAATTGAGCCAGATACATTGCCTGTTCGCCGACTTTCATCTTTTTGTAAAGTCCTCTTTCTTCAGGTAAATAGCCAATTTTATCAACATGGTGAGGTGCAAGTTTTTCGTTTCCGATAAAAACTTCACCTTCATCAGGGCCTGTGATCTGGTTTATAATTCTGATCAGCGATGTTTTGCCTGCGCCATTGGGGCCCAGAAGTCCGAATATGCTCTGCTCAGGTACTTCAATGCTCACATTGTCGAGGGCAAGGTGTGCTGCGTACCTTTTGGTAATGTTTCTGGCAGTAAAATAGCTCATAATTATTTTTTGAAAATTCAACAAATCAGGTGATTAACTAAAAACGGGCGCTACCTCACAAAAGAAACCGCCCGTTTTAAATTGAACATCTTCAAGCAAAATTACTGAAAATATTCTTTCATCCTGTCAAAGAAGGATCTGTCTTTTGAACCCGGATTGGGTTTGAAGTTTTCTGAATTCATGAGATTCTGAAGGGTTTCCGTTTCCTGACGGCTAAGATTCCGTGGAGTCCATACATTAATGTTGATCAATTGGTCTCCACGACCGTATCCATTCAGCGATGGAATACCTTTACCTTTAAGTCGGAGTACTTTTCCTCCCTGTGTTCCAGGTTCGATTTTGATTCTGACTTTTCCTTCGATGGTTGGAATTTCGATGGAGGTGCCGAGGGCTGCTTCAGGAAAACTGATGTAATGTTCGTATAGAATATTAACACCTTCCCGGATAAGCTCATCGTGAGGAATTTCCTCAATCTGTACAATCAGATCGCCGGGTATGCCTCCGCGGGGAGCAGCATTTCCTTTGCCACCAACCGAAAGCTGAATTCCTTCAGAAACACCTGCCGGAATGTTCAGACTGATTACCTCTTCTCCTTTGGCAGTGCCGCTTCCGGCGCAGGTGGTGCATTTATTTGTGATTGTCTGGCCTTCACCATTACAATAAGGACAAGTGGAACTGGTCTGCATCTGGCCAAGAAATGTATTCGTAACCCGGGTAATCTGTCCGGTTCCATGGCAGTGCTGGCAAGTTGAATGTGATGATCCGCCGGCAGCGCCAGTTCCATGACAGGTTGAGCAACTTACCAACTTATTGACCTTGATTTTCTTTTCAACGCCTTTGGCAATTTCTTCAAGGGTAAGGCGCACTTTTACCCGCAGGTTGGTGCCTTTATTTACCCTTCGTCTGTTGTTTCCGCCCGAAAAACCAAATCCACCTCCGAATGCACCTCCGAAAATATCTCCGAACTGACTGAAAATGTCATCCATCGACATTCCGCCGCCATATCCGCCGCCCGGCATGCCTTTCATTCCTTCATGGCCGTATTGGTCGTATCTGGCACGTTTTTCTGAGTTGCTCAGCACTTCATAAGCTTCAGCCGCCTCCTTAAACCTTTCCTCTGCCTGTTTGTCGTCAGGGTTTTTGTCAGGATGGTACTTCAATGCCATTTGCCGGTAAGCCTTTTTAATCTCAGGTTCTCCGGCATTGCGCGAAACGCCCAATATCTCGTAATAATCTTTTTTTGCCACTTTATAAGCTTTAGCTTTTTAATTTATCAGATGCCTACCACTACTTTGGCAAAACGTATTACTTTGCCATTCAGTGTATAACCTTTTTGGGTTACATCAAGTATTTTGTTTTTCAGTGCTTCAGAAGGCGCAGGGATATTGGCAATCGCTTCGTGAAAATCAGTATCAAAATCTTTTCCCATAGCGTCTGTTTCGGTCAGGCCCTTCTGAGTAAGTGTGTTTTTAAACTTATTGTAAATCAGTAAGATGCCTTGCTTAACAGGGTCTTCGTCATTGTTTCCCAAAGCTCCGATTGCACGTTCAAAATCATCAAGTACCGATAAAAGTCCGGAAATCACTTCCTCAGATGCTGTTTTGCTGAGCTCAACTTTTTCCTTGATAACTCTCTTGCGGTAATTGTCAAAATCAGAATATAACCTCAGGTACTTATCATTAAGTTCGTTGTATTTCTGATTATTGCCATTTTCTGATTCTTCAATAGTGTTTTCCGAAGAATTGCCGGAACCGGTGTTTTCACCATTGGATTCTGTTTCATGCAATTCGTTCTGCGCTTCATGCAAATCTGCATCTTTGGGCTGTTCCTTACTTTTGCCGCTTTTTCCCATTTTATTTATTGGTTTTCAGTACAGTATTGTGTCTGTTATCGTCTGCCGCCTTTCAACAAATTGCTTGCCATTCAGCAAGTAAACGACAAATTGACAGTTTTTGTGTTCTTTTTTCAGGAATTTCAGTTGTGCGTGGCGTGTCTATTACAGAAATGCCATTTCGCAAGATTGTTCTTTCTTCAATTAAGATGAACGGGGTACCAACTGCAGGATTAACAGACAGCCGGCAATACATTAAATAAATACTTTTAGCTCAGGAATGATGATTCCCTGAAGACAATGAAGCTGATGTGTAATTTAATTGTCAATCCTTTCAATGTCAGCACCCAGCGCCCTGAGTCGCCCGTCAATATCCTGATATCCGCGGTCGATTTGTTCTATATTGTCAATCTGACTTTTCCCTTTGGCTGACAATGCTGCAATCAGCAAAGCTACTCCGGCCCTGATATCGGGCGATGACATGGTTATGCCCCGCAGCGAAACCTGATGGTTAAGCCCGATTACTGAAGCGCGGTGAGGATCGCACAGTATGATCTGGGCTCCCATATCTATGAGTTTATCAACAAAAAAGAGACGGCTTTCAAACATTTTCTGATGCATCAGCACACTTCCTTTGGCTTGCGTTGCAACTACCAGGGCAATGCTGATAAGGTCTGGCGTAAATCCTGGCCAGGGAGCATCACTTATGGTTAGTATTGAGCCATCCATAAAGGTTTCAACTTCATAACTTTCCTGAGCCGGAACAAAAATATCATCACCAATCAGTTCAAGTTTAATTCCCAGCTTTCTGAAAACGTCAGGGATAACGCCCAGTTCTTTGTACTGTACATTTTTTATGGTGATTTCGGAGCCTGTCATTGCTGCCAGTCCGATAAAACTTCCGATTTCAATCATGTCAGGCAGAAGGGTATGTTCAGTTCCTGACAAAGAAGTTACACCTTCGATACTCAGCAGATTTGAGCCAATGCCCGAAATTTTAGCGCCCATTCTGTTGAGCATCCGGCAAAGCTGAACCAGATAAGGTTCACATGCAGCATTAAAAACGGTGGTTGTTCCTTTGGCGAGTACTGCAGCCATTACAACATTTGCAGTTCCGGTAACGGATGCTTCATCAAGAAGCATATAACAACCTTTCAGCTCTGTTGCATCAATACTGTAAAAAGTATTTGTTCCTTCCGATTCAAATCTGGCACCCAGATTCTGCAAACCTATAAAATGAGTGTCGAGTCTGCGACGACCAATTTTATCGCCGCCGGGATGAGGAATGTATCCCTTTCCAAATCTGGCCAGCAACGGTCCGAGTATCATTATTGATCCCCGTAACCCGGCCCCTTTTTTTCTGAATTCTGTTGTTTTCAGGTAATCCAGATTTATCTGATCTGCCCTGAATGTATAGCTGCCTTTTCCCAAAGCATTTACTTCAACACCCATATCACTCAAAAGCTCAATAAGCTGATTCACATCCCTGATGTTGGGGATGTTGTGTATGGTGATGGTTTCTGAAGTGAGAAGTGTAGCGCAGAGAATCTGAAGAGCTTCGTTTTTGGCACCTTGAGGAATAATTTCTCCCTGAAGCTTTTTTCCGCCTTTGATTATAAATGAACCCATAAATGGTAAAATAAAAGAATTGATCCAGTGATTTAAAAGGCTGGAAAGTTAATTCTTTTTGCGGTTTCGCATGTCACGATAGTGACTATTCTTGTCATTTTTCGGATTAAATTTTTTCCTTCTGTTGTTTTGAGGGACTGCCGGAGCAGCCGGAGTGTTGTTGCGCAGCAAATCGTTGGTGTGAGCCAGACGTGCATCGTCACTCAATTTAAGCTTGCCATGACTCAATTCTGCCAGATGTCCTGTAATCAGTTCGTCGTTTACCGAATCGCGATTCCAGTTGAGGTAAGATTTTTTGAGGTGGTTGGCAATGTTTTTAACCAAAGCGTCTTTTTCAGGACCATCTTCAAAAGCACAGGCTTTGTCAATGATCTTTTCAATGTTTTTGCCATAAGGCCTGAAGCGTATGGCTTCCTGAGGATAAGGAACCGGCTGTGGCTTTTTCTCAATAATGTCGGGCGAAGGGCATGGAAAAGGACCGTCAACATCCAGTTTAAAGCCGGAAATAATGTGAAGATGGTCCCACAACTTTTGCTTGTAATCAGCTGTGTCGCGGTTTTCGGGGTGAAGCTGAGTCATCACACCTATGAGAACTTTTGCCAGATTGGTCCGTTTTTCACGATCCTCAACGCTTACCACGTAAGCAGCCATTTGTTGAACATTGCGTCCGTACTCGGGAATAATGAGCTTTTCACGGGTGCTGTTATAGTCCATATATTTTTTGTTAAATATGAATTCTCTTGTAAGAAGAAGTTGTGTAAGGAAGAATCAATCTGCAGTAATAAGTGGAGGGTTAGCCATTTGATCCAGCTGCTATTGATCTGAAAACTTGGAAAATAAACCGGAAATAGTAAGATGGGATTTATTTACGCTGCAAAGATACAAAAAATTCAACCAATCAATCGCAATTTTGCAAATTTTAAAAGCAATTGCTTCTGACCTACCGCATTAAAAAATACAGTGGCTTTTATATTTGGCCCTGTTCCTTCAACAGAAATTACTTTGCCCCGGCCAAAGCGTTCATGTTCTACCTGTGCACCCGGCTGAATTAGTTCCGGTGGCGTTGATGGCGCAGTTTCAGCCTGCTTATCAGAACTATCAATTTTTGACAAAGGTTTCTTTACAAAAACAGGTGCCTTTTTCATGATGGGCTGCCCCGGAAAGTCTTTCTGAGAAACCCTGCGCGTTGTCTGTTCAAGAAACGATTCATCTATATCGTCAAGAAACCGGCTGGGTTCATTCATTGTCATATTTCCCCAGCGATACCGGGTTTCGGCATACGAAAGAGTGACCTGTTTCTCGGCTCTGGTAAGGGCAACGTAGAAAAGTCGCCGCTCTTCTTCAATTTCTGACCGAGTGTTGATTGCCATCATCGAAGGGAAAAGATTCTCCTCCATCCCGGCTACATATACGTAGGGAAACTCAAGACCTTTGGCCGCATGTATGGTCATCAGCACAACTTTGTTGTTGTCGTCCTCATCGTCGTTATCGGCATCGGTAAGTAGTGAGATTTCCTGAAGAAAGAGATCTAGTGTCCGCGTTACTTCTGTTGCCGTAAGTTCCCCGGTTTCTTCATTCGGAAAAAGTGTCTGTTCCTTTTCTGAGAAGTCCTTGAGTGCATTGAGCAGTTCTTCAGTATTTTGCATCCTCATTACGCCTTCATCGGTGTCATCTGAAGCAAGTTCTTTCAAAAGTGTGGATTGGCGTGCTATTTTTGTTCCCAGCTCATAGGCATTAATTTTAGTTACCTGATGATGGAACATTGCAATCATATTTGAAAATTCCTCAATACGGGTAAGTGTGCCGACATTTATTCCTTGCAGGTAATGCGCTGGCGATGAAGCTGTTTCAAAAAGACTTATTTTGTGCTGTAACGAAGCCAGTTCTATCTTCTCAAGTGTTGTTTTACCTATGCCACGGGCAGGATAGTTGATAATACGGTTGAATGCTTCATCGTCTTTCGGATTTACCACCAACCTGAAGTATGCCAGCAGATCCTTTATCTCTTTCCTTTTGTAAAATGAAAGCCCACCGTATATTCTGTAGGGTATATTCATGCGGCGCAGCGATTCTTCAATGGCTCTGGATTGAGCGTTTGTTCGGTACAAAATGGCGAAATCGCTGTTCTGTAACTGATGATTCATCTTTGTTTCAAAAATTGAATCTGCAATTTTTGAACCTTCATCTACATCAGATGATGCCTTGATTATCCGGATTGGAAATCCTTCATCATTGTCAGTCCAGACTTCCTTCTTTATCTGTTCCTTGTTTCGTGCAATAACACTGTTTGCAGCGTTTACAATAACTTTGGTTGATCTGTAATTCTGCTCAAGCTTATAAGTTTTAGAATCGCTGTAATCTTTCTTAAAATTCAGTATGTTCTGAATATTTGCACCTCTGAAGGCATAAATACTCTGTGCATCATCACCAACAACGCATAAGTTTTCGGTTCGTGCAGCAAGTTTTTTAACGATGAGGTACTGTGCATAATTTGTATCCTGATACTCATCAACCAGAATGTATCTGAACTTTTGCTGATATTTGAAAAGTACTTCCGGAAAATCGCGCAGCAGCAGATTGGTATTGTAGAGCAAATCGTCAAAATCCATAGCTGCAGCTCTGAAACAGCGGGTTTTATAATGAAGGAATATTTCACCGATTCGCGGTCTGTTGCTTATGCGGTCCTGCTCAAGAATTTCTGCATTACTGCCATATTCTTCAGCTGAAACCAGATTTGATTTTGCCGATGATATTCTTGATAAAACAGCACCCGGTACATATAATTTAGGGTCAAGACTAAGATCCCGCAGTATGTTTTTGATCAGATTCTTTGAGTCATCAGTATCGTAAATCGTAAAACTTGAGGGATATCCCAGAAAATGGCCTTCAACCCTAAGGATTCTTGCAAAAATGGAGTGAAAAGTCCCCATCCACACATTACGGGCTTCATTGCCGATAAGTGCGGTAATGCGCTCCTTCATTTCGCGGGCAGCTTTATTGGTAAAAGTAAGCGCCAGCACATTGAAAGGATCAACACCTTTGCTTAACATATAAGCGATACGGTATGTCAAAACTCTTGTTTTGCCAGAGCCGGCTCCGGCAATTACCATTACAGGTCCGTCGATATTTTTTACAGCTTGTTGCTGTGCTTCATTCAGCTGATTAAGTAATTCAGACACCCTAAAATTTATTTGACGGCAAAATTAGCGATTCTTTCTGATTTCCTGCCTAATATCAATCTATGCATAAAGCTTTTTCAGGAACCCGCTGATGGAGCTGTAACAGATATCTTATTAAGCAGTTGGCGATTGCTTTTTATTCAGAAAGTTCTTATTTAGATGTGTTCTAAATTGTGTTTGGGTACATTACTTTTCTGCGCCACGGAGATTATTATGTTGAACACTTCGGGATAAATTAAATCTGAAACTACTATGTTCAACTATTCTAAAAGAGGAGACAGCATAGGTCTGGTTATCGAACAAATAATCGATAAGCAGATTCGTCAAAGCGATCCTCCTGAAACTGCGCTTACTTACAAAAGATTGCTTGATGATTCATTTACCGAACTGGAAGCAAAACGACTTATATCAATGGTAGTTCACGTCGAATTATTCCGATTGATGAAATTTGGGGAAGCGTTCAATATCAAACGTTACCTCGATAATTTAAATGGTTTGCCTGATCTGCCTGACGCAGACATGTAGAAAATATTATCGGGAGAAATTCTCCTGGTTTTTTGGTGAGTAATGTGTTGGACCGGGGCCTGGTAAACCCCGGTTTTTTTTATGTCTTTTTTTCTGCGTTTGCCGGTATATTTCCGTAGTTTACCGATTTCATCAATCTGCTTTGATTCAGATGATGCTAAATTTGCAGCACTAAACGAATTAAAAACTTTAAACCTTGACAAAGATGGAAACTTATAACAAAGAAGAAAATTTCATGAAAAAGCATCATCAGCAACGTAACCCTGCCAAAACTATGGTGATCGGTTTAATGATTGTTGCATTTGGATTATTATATATGCTCAGGAATATGCAGGTTATTGATCAGCAGACCTGGCGTGTAATTTTCTCGTGGCCTATGTTGCTGGTTGCTATAGGAATAATTAATGTGGCCGAGCGCAAAATCTCATGGGGGCTTTTGTTCCTGGCTATCGGCGGGGCATTCCTGATCGACAGATATTACGATCTGTCATTTAACCTGTTTACCTTTTTCTGGCCTGTGATTATAATTATAGTTGGTGTCTTTTTGATTTTCTCAAATGCGTCATGTCCTATGTTAACCAGATTTCGCCGCAATAAAACCAGAGTATCCGGCTCTGATGGAGATGTTATTGAAGAAGCTTCTGTTTTTGGAGGAAGTGAACGTATTTTACACTCCACGAACTTTAAAGGAGGCGAAATAATTGCAGTTTTTGGAGGTTCAAAACTTGATCTTACACAATGTCAGCTGGCTCCTGGAGTAAACAAGATAGAGCTGGTTGCAGTTTTCGGAGGAACAACTTTAATTGTACCCAATGACTGGAATGTAAAAATGGAGATTGTAAATGTTTTTGGCGGATTTGCTGATAAAAGACACAACCTTAACGTAGATCACAATAAAACCCTGATAATTGAAGGCGTAGCCATATTTGGAGGCGGAGAGCTGAAAAGTTATTAATCAGGTAAATAAACTGCCATGTTTGCAAAGTACAATCTTACTAAATTATTGCCGGTCTATTTAGGCTTGTTCTTTTTGATAGCTGCAATACATTTTCTGATTTTAAGTCTGCAGCTTGATATAAAACTTTCTCTTGCGGTTGCCGAAGCCCTTGTTTTCAATACAATTCTTGGAATCCTTGGCATCGGGCTCTGGTTTCTGGTTAAGTTCTCCGATTTTGAGAGCGTAAACCGTCAGGAAATAATTATCCGGCATCTTACCATCAGCGCTGTTACACTGCTTATATGGTTTGGTTCAGGTTATTACATCATGGGGTTTATTTCGGGCAATGATGAAGTTTATATGAATCAGATGAATCAGACACTTATTGTCAGACTGATTGCCGGCATACTCCTATATATTATACTTGTTGTTGTTTTCTACCTTGTGATCAATTACCAGAATCTTGCGGAACGAAGGGTTCGGGAAGAGTCGCTTCAGGTGCTGCTTCACGAAAGTGAACTTAACTCTTTGCGAGCCCAGATCAAACCACACTTCCTTTTTAATGCACTCAATTCTATCAGTTCACTTACCATTACAAATCCTGCAAAAGCCCAGGAGATGGTGATTAATCTTTCTGATTTTATGCGCTACTCCCTCAGTTTTACCAATGAAAGGTTCAGTACTTTAAAACAGGAACTTCACCATTTAAGGTTATATCTTGAAATTGAAAAAGTGAGATTTGGAAACAGGCTGGTGGTTGAAGAAATTATTCAGAATGAAGCAGACCAATGGCCGATACCGCCTATGATTCTGCAGCCACTTGTAGAAAACTCAGTTAAACATGGTATTTATGATACCCCTGGCGATTCGATTGTTCGCATAGAAGTCTTTATCGAAGGTCAGCGGCTGATTGTGAGTATTTCCAATAACTACGATCAATCAGCTTCAGGCAAGAATGGCACCGGAACTGGTCTGAGCAATGTCATAAAAAGACTCAGAATGATCTACGGCATCAGTGATCTGGTGCAGGTAATAAAAAACAATGGAATTTTTGAAGTAAAACTCAGCATACCTCAATATGGAAAAAGTAAAGGTACTGATCATTGATGATGAGCCACCGGCAAGAGAGCTGGTTAAACATTATCTGGCTGCATTCAGCAACATTGAAATCGCAGGTGAATGCGAAAATGGTTTTGATGCCCTTAAAGCCATTCAGGAGATTAACCCTGATCTGATATTTCTTGATATTCAGATGCCGAAGATTACCGGTTTCGAATTGCTGGAGCTGATAAATGATCCTCCGCACATCATATTTACAACTGCTTATGATGAGTTTGCCATCAAAGCTTTTGAGATGAATGCAGTCGATTATTTATTAAAACCATTTTCGGCTTCCCGTTTTCAGCAAGCAGTTGATCGCGCTGTAGCCCGAATTGCTGAAAAACAAACATTGGCGCAACAACCCGTCGAAGACCTTAGACATCAGCTGGAAAAGTCTGTGGTGGAAATTGACCGTGTTGTGGCCCGGCTTGGGTCGCGTATTGTTGTAATTCCAACTGATACAATATTTTATGTTGAAGCACAGGATGACTATGTGATGATTTATTCTTCACAGGGTAATCATCTTAAAGAAAAGACAATGAAGTATTTTGAAGCACATCTCCCCAAAAACGGATTTATCCGCATTCATCGCAGTCATATAGTAAATGTCAGTCAGATAGTGTCAGTTGATCTTTATGGGAAGGATACCCATCTGGTAGTGCTGAAGTGCGGCGCAAAACTCAAAGCAAGTGCAGAAGGATACAAGCGGCTGCGCGAATTGTTGTAATTTCATTATATGCCCGATTTACTTCAGAACGAGCTTGTTATCAATAATTTCAAATAATTGCAAAAATTATTTAAGAAAAAGTTGCACCAGTGAAATAAATGTGTACTTTTGCAGCCGCATTTGAGGGGAACGTTTACTGATTAAACCCCTGAAAAGCAAAATTTTTCTGAGATTTTTATAATCCGGGAAACCTGATAAAGTAAGACAACATAGGTTTCAATTGATGCTAACTGCCGCTAAGGCAACTTTAAAAAAGGAGCATTGGTTAGTCTTTCAGCCTTCAAAGGCTAAATATGTCTTCCCTTACCATTTCCCTTCAGATATTTCAGAATTTCAATCCCGGCGACTGGATTATTTCATTTTTCAGCACTTTCATGTTTGAAAGCAATGTGTTGAAAAAACTGTAAATAATTTTTGTTCAGCCTATTGTAAATTTAAAATAATGGTGTACTTTTGCAGTCCCCAAAAAAAAGGGTAGCCGAGTAACAACAAATCAAATTAAAAGTATTGATATGCCTACAATTTCGCAATTGGTTCGTAAAGGACGTAACAAGTTAACCGAGAAGAGTAAATCACCGGCTCTGGATTCTTGCCCGCAGCGAAGGGGTGTTTGTGTGAGGGTTTATACCACCACACCAAAGAAACCCAATTCAGCCATGCGTAAAGTTGCCAGGGTAAGGCTTACCAACGGCAAAGAGGTAAATGCCTATATTCCGGGCGAAGGACATAACCTTCAAGAGCACTCAATTGTAATGATTCGTGGTGGCAGGGTTAAAGACCTTCCTGGCGTAAGGTATCACATCATTCGCGGAGCACTTGATACTTCAGGAGTTGATGGCAGAAACCAACGCAGGTCAAAATATGGAACCAAACGTCCAAAAGGCGGTAAAGTTGCAGCTGCACCAGTAAAAGGAAAAGGTAAGAAATAAATCTGACTACAGGTAAAAGTCAAAGTATAAAGCAATGAGGAAATCAAAACCCAAAAAGAGAATCATTCTTCCTGACCCGAAGTTCAATGATGTACTCGTGACTAAATTCGTTAATAATCTGATGTACACCGGGAAGAAGAACCTGGCTTTCCAGATATTTTACGATGCCATTGCAGTAGTTTCTGAGAAAACCGGCGAAGATGGTCTGGAAATCTGGAAAAAAGGATTGAATAATGTAACTCCTAATGTTGAGGTTCGCAGCCGCCGTATTGGTGGTGCTACCTTTCAGATTCCTTCAGAAATCCGCCCTGGTCGCAAAAGCTCAATAGGAATGAAGAATCTGATTCTTTATTCACGCAGACGCCACGAAAAAACCATGAGTGCAAAACTCGCCGGTGAAATCATGGCAGCTTACAAAGAAGAAGGAGCTGCTTTCAAGAAGAAAGAAGATACCCACCGTATGGCCGACGCCAACAAGGCATTCTCTCACTTCCGCTTCTAAAAATTAATTTTTAATTTAAACCAAACCACAAGAATACAAAATCTGATGTACGGCAAATTAGCACATACACGCAACATCGGCATCATGGCGCACATCGACGCGGGTAAAACCACGACGACTGAGCGGATTTTGTATTATACCGGCAATAGCTATAAGTTAGGTGAAGTTCATGAAGGTACCGCTACTATGGACTGGATGATCCAGGAACAGGAAAGAGGTATTACCATTACTTCAGCTGCAACTTCAGTTTTCTGGGATTGCCGTGGTGAACAATTTAAAATTAATATTATCGATACTCCCGGGCACGTAGATTTTACCGTTGAGGTAGAACGTTCACTCAGGGTTCTTGATGGTGCTGTTGCATTGTTCTGTGCTGTTGGTGGTGTTGAACCACAAAGCGAAACAGTCTGGAAACAAGCTGATAAATACAATGTACCCCGCATCAGTTTTGTAAATAAAATGGATAGGTCAGGCGCTGATTTTTTTGGTGTAATTAACCAGATGAAAGAGAAGCTAGGCGCAAATCCAATTCCTTTGCAGATTCCCATTGGTGAAGAAGATACTTTTACCGGTGTTGTGGATCTGGTTACCAACAAAGCCATTGTTTGGGATAACGATTCTCAGGGATTAATCTTTACTGAACAGGATGTACCTGCTGATCTTGTTGAGGTTGTTGAAGAATACAGACTCAAACTTATCGAAGGTGTTGCCGAAGAAGACGAATCACTTTTCGAGAAGTTTATGGCTGACCACAATTCCATCACTCCTGATGAAATGCGTGCTGTAATTCGTAAAGCTACAATTGAGCACAGAATTACTCCCGTATTATGTGGCGCATCATTTAAAAACAAAGGCGTTCAGCCATTGCTCGACGCAATCATTTCATACCTTCCAAATCCTGCTGAAATTGAATCAATCATGGGTGTTAATCCCAGCACAGGGAACGAGGAAGTCAGACATCCCGATCCAGGTGAACCATTTTCAGCTTTGGCATTCAAAATAGCTACTGATCCTTTTGTTGGAAGATTGGCTTTTGTTAAAGTTTATTCAGGTACACTTACCTCAGGAAGCTATGTCCTGAATACCGCTACCGGTAAAAAGGAAAGAATTTCACGTATTTTCCAGATGCATGCAAACAAGCAGCTTCCACTTCAGCAGATTGAAGCCGGAGATATTGCTGCAGTTGTGGGCTTCAAGGAAGTGAGAACAGGCAATACATTGTGTGATGAAAAACATCCCATAATTCTTGAGAATATTGTATTTCCCGAACCAGTTATCAGCACAGCTGTTGAGCCAAAAACTCAGGATGATGTTGATAAACTTGATCAGGCATTGAATAAGCTTGCTGAAGAAGATCCAACTTTTACAGTTAGAGTTGATAACGAAACCGGCCAAACAGTAATCAGTGGAATGGGCGAATTGCACCTTGATATCATTGCTGACAGATTGAAACGTGAGTTTAAAATTGAGATCAGTAAAGGTAATCCACAGGTTGCTTACAAAGAAGCATTTGCAAGTACTGTACAGCATCGCGAAGTTTACAAGAAACAAACCGGTGGACGCGGACGATTTGCCGATATTCTGTTTGAAATGAGCCCTGCTGATGAAGGGGTACGAGGATTACAGTTTATTAATGAAGTTAAGGGTGGAAACATCCCAAAAGAATATATTCCGGCTATTGAAAAGGGTTTCCGTATTGCCATGCAAAACGGTGTACTTGCCGGATTCTCGCTCGAAAGTCTGAAAATCAAATTACTTGATGGTTCATACCATAATGTAGATTCCGACTCTCTTGCTTTTGAAATTTGTGCAAAAGTTGCTTTCAGAGAAGCTGCAAAAACAGGTCGTAATGTTCTGCTTGAGCCAATCATGAAACTGGAAGTAAATTGTCCTGACGAATATGTAGGAGATATCTCCAGCGATTTGAACAAGCGTCGGGCGAATGTTGAAGGAATAGAATCGCGGAATCGTTACCAGGTTGTTAAAGCACATGTGCCAATGGCTGAAATGTTCGGATATGTAACCACGTTACGTACCATTACATCCGGCAGGGGTAGCTCAAGTCTGGAATTTTCGCACTATGCTGAGTTGCCTGCATCGCTTACAGATGATGTCATCTTAAAGTTAAGAGGCTATCTGGTTAAATAAAAAAAGAATTTACATCAAAACCTAAATAAAGTGAGCCAAAGGATCAGAATAAAACTGAAATCGTACGATCACAATCTGGTTGATAAATCTGCCGAAAAGATCGTGAAGACCGTGAAATCCACAGGTGCAGTTGTTAACGGGCCTATACCCTTACCAACCAATAAGAAAATTTTCACCGTGTTGAGGTCAACCTTTGTCAACAAGAAATCGAGAGAGCAGTTCGAATTGAGTTCTTACAAGCGCCTTCTTGATATCTACAGTACAACAAGTAAAACCATTGACGCACTCATGAAACTTGAGTTGCCAAGTGGTGTAGAAGTTGAGATCAAAGTCTAACTTCAAAACACGTACAGACGTTTTTGAAACTTCGCAAAAAAGAATCATTAAATTAACATGATACTGCAATGTCAGGAATTATAGGAAAAAAAATTGGGATGACAAGCATATTCGATGCCAATGGCAAGAATATTCCCTGCACGGTTATTGAAGCCGGTCCATGCTACGTCACCCAAATCAAAACCAAAGAAGTTGATGGTTATGATGCTATTCAGCTTGCTTTTGATGATAAAAAAGAAAAGCATACCACCAAAGGTGAGCTTGGTCACTTTGCCAAAGCTGGAGTAACACCCAAACGGAAGCTTGTTGAATTCACCCGTTTTGAAGCCGGTCATCGCAAACAATTTGGCGAGCAGGTTTTAGTGGATGTATTCATTGAAGGCGAGTTTGTCGATGTTGTTGGCACATCCAAAGGAAAAGGATTTCAGGGTGTAGTTAAACGTCATGGATTTGCTGGTGTCGGAGGAGCAACTCACGGTCAGCACAACAGATTGCGTGCACCTGGATCAGTCGGAGCATCTTCATGGCCTTCAAGGGTTTTCAAAGGTATCCGCATGGCAGGTCAAATGGGTAACAAGAGGATTAAAACCATTAACCTTCAGATTGTAAAGATCATAAAGGATAAAAATCTTGTAGTAGTTAAAGGTTCGGTTCCCGGATCAAACGGATCATATGTAATTCTTGAAAGATGGAGCTAACAATTTATAACATTAAAGGGGAGAAGACCAATCGGACTATATCCCTCGATGACACGGTGTTTGGAATCGACCCCAACGATCATGCCATTTATCTTGACACCAAGCAGTATCTGGCCAATCAGCGTCAGGGTACTCATAGCTCAAAAGAGAAATCAACGGTTTCAGGAAGTACCAGGAAGTTGAAAAAACAAAAAGGTACCGGTGGTGCACGTGCAGGAAGTATCAAATCACCTCTGTTACGTGGCGGAGCCAGAGTTTTTGGCCCACAGCCCCGCGACTACAGTTTCAAACTCAACAAAAAGCTCAAACAGCTTGCACGTTTGTCAGCTTTAACTTATAAAGCTCGTGAGAACAGTATTGTGGTTATTGAAGATTTCGAATTTGAGAAACCAAAAACCAAGCTGTTTACAGAGATGCTGAGCAATTTGCAACTTTCAGAAAAAAAGACACTTATGGTGTTGGGCGAAAGTAATAATACACTATATTTGTCCTCCCGAAATCTGAAGCGCACTAAGGTTATAAGAGCCTGTGATCTAAACACTTATGAAATTCTCAAGGCTAACAACCTGATAATTCTCGAGAGTTCAGTTTCCGAAATTGAGAAAACCTTTGCGAATTAATAATCACGCTCACAGCGCTGAGATAAGAACCATTAACACAAAAAACGATGGGTATCATAATAAAGCCGGTAGTTACGGAAAAGATGACAGCCTTAGGCGAAAAGCTTAAACGCTTCGGGTTTATCGTTCAAAAAGACGCCAATAAGCTTCAGATCAAGAAAGCTATTGAAGACATTTACGGTGTATCAGTTACCGAAGTGAATACGATGAATTATGCTGGAAAAAACAAATCAAGGTTTACCAAAACCGGGATGGTTAAAGGAAGAGCAAATTCGTACAAGAAGGCTATTGTAACATTAGCTGAGGGTGAAACAATTGATTTTTATAGCAATATTTAAAGATAATGGCTTTAAAAAAATTCAAACCGACAACATCAAGTCAGCGCTTCAAAGTTGTAAGTGCGCTGGATGACATAACTGCAAAAGGTCCTGAAAAGAGCTTATTGCAGCCGATGAAGAACTCTGGAGGCCGAAACAACACCGGAAAGATGACCATGAGGTCTATTGGTGGTGGTCACAAGCAGAAGTATCGTTTAATCGACTTCAAAAGAGACAAGGAAAACATTCCGGCAACAGTAAAAACCATTGAATACGATCCAAATCGTACTGCACGTATTGCTTTGCTTTATTATGCTGATGGTGAGAAACGTTACATAGTAGCTCCCAATGGTCTGAAAGTTGGCCAGGAAGTAATCTGTGGCAAAGGTGCACAACCAGATGTTGGAAATACACTTTACCTGAGTGAAATTCCTTTCGGAACTGTGATTCACAACATTGAACTCAGACCAGGTCAGGGTGCAAAAATGGCACGCAGTGCAGGTTCATCAGCACAATTGATGTCCCGCGACGGAAAGTTTGCTGTTATTAAGCTGCCTTCAGGCGAAACCCGCATGATATTACAAACATGCAAAGCTACCATAGGAAATGTTTCCAATACAGAACATAACCTTGAAGTATCTGGAAAAGCCGGCCGCACACGCTGGATGGGTCGCAGACCACGCGTTCGCGCTGTAGTAATGAACCCTGTAGATCACCCGATGGGTGGTGGAGAAGGACGTGCAACCGGAGGACATCCGAGATCACGCAAGGGACTACCTGCAAAGGGATACAAGACCCGTTATCCGAAGAAAGCTTCGAATAAATACATCATCGAAAGAAGGAAAAAGTAATTGACCCTTAACCAGCATTAAACATGAGCCGTTCGCTAAAAAAAGGTCCATATATCGAGTACAAACTAGAGAAAAAAGTACTGGATGCCATCAGCACAAACAAAAAGGTTGTAATCAAAACCTGGTCACGTGCTTCAATGATATCTCCTGACTTTGTCGGCCAGACTATCGCTGTCCACAACGGGAACAAGTTCATTCCGGTATATGTTACTGAAAACATGGTAGGCCACAAACTCGGAGAGTTTTCACCTACACGTATATTCAGGGGACACGCCGGAAGTAAAGATAAAGGTAAAAAATAAAGAAGGATTTAACAATGGGAGCACGAAAACATATTAAAGCTGAGCAGAATAAGGAAGCAAAGAAGAGCGTATCTTTTGCAACGCTCAGAAATTGTCCTACATCGCCCAGAAAAATGCGTCTGATCGCTGATATGATCCGGGGTATGAAAGTTGAGCATGCATTACATGTTCTGAAGCATTCGCCTCAGGATGCAAGCACCAGACTTCACAAACTGCTTTTATCTGCACTTGCCAACTGGCAGGCAAAAAATGAAGGCGTTCGCATCGAAGACACCAGCTTGTATATTAAAGAGGTAGGTGTTGACGGTGGCCGACAATTAAAACGCATTCGCACAGCTCCTCAGGGACGTGCACACAGAATCCGCAAACGTTCAAATCATGTAACGTTGCTGATCGATAACATGATAACTGAAGAAAAATAGATTTACTGCAAAGCAGGCTTTAAACAACCAATTAATCATTTGTTGAATGGGACAAAAGACAAATCCAATAGGTAACAGGTTAGGCATCATCAGAGGTTGGGACTCCAACTGGTATGGTGGTAAGAAATTCGAGCACAAACTTGTTGAAGACGTACATATCCGCAAGTATCTGAATGCCCGTTTATCCAAAGCCGGTGTTTCGAAAATTGTAATTGAGCGTACACTTAAATTGGTTACCGTTACTATACATACTGCCCGTCCGGGTATCATTATTGGTAAAGGTGGACAGGAAGTGGACAAACTCAAGGAAGAGTTGAAGAAGATCACCAAAAAGGAGATTCAGATCAATATTTCTGAGATTAAACGTCCTGAAATGGATGCAGTAATTGTGGCCAATGCAATTGCACGCCAGATTGAAGGCAGGATTTCATACCGTCGCGCCATCAAAACTGCAATAGCCTCTACTATGCGTATTGGAGCAGAAGGAATTAAGGTACTTATCTCCGGTCGTTTGGCAGGTGCTGAAATGGCACGTCGCGAAATGATTAAGGAAGGCCGTACTCCACTTCATACTTTGCGCGCTGATATTGACTATGCAATCGCAGAAGCTCATACAACATACGGCAGAATTGGTATAAAAGTGTGGATTTGCAAAGGTGAGATTTACGGAAAAGTTGACCTTACACCTTCAACCGAAAGTGTAGCAGCTGGAAATCCACGTGAGAAATCTATGCCGCAGCGTCCGGGTGGCGGAAGGCCTCCAAGAGCTGGAAACCGTAACCGCGGTAAGAAATAATTTGTCAAATAACGAGTAAAACACGTTCAATACCCGATAATAATGTTACAGCCAAAGAAAACCAAATACAGGAAAATGCAGAAAGGCAGAATGAAAGGCAACACCAAGCGTGGTGCAGAGCTTTCATTCGGATCATTCGGCATCAAAACCCTGGAAGAAGCGTGGATAACCGGAAGGCAGATCGAAGCAGCCCGTCAGGCAATCAGCCGTTTCATGAAACGTGAAGGTCAAATCTGGATCCGCATATTCCCGGATAAACCTGTTACCAAAAAACCTGCAGAAGTTCGTATGGGTAAAGGAAAAGGAGCTCCTGAGTATTTCGTGGCACGTATTAGCCCGGGTCGCCTGTTGTTTGAAGCAGAAGGAGTATCTGAAGAAGTTGCAAAAGAAGCACTTCGCCTTGGTGCACAGAAACTTCCTGTAGCCACAAAGTTTGTGGTAAGAAGAGATTACGTTGAAGAATCAATATAACGCACGATGAAACAAGAAGTCATAAGAGAGCTTTCAACAGCCGAGATTATTGAAAGGCTCGAGGAAGAGCGTAAACAGCTAACCAAGCTCAAGCTGAACCATGCTGTTTCACCTCTCGAGAACCCCAATAAAATAAAAAGTTACCGCAGGACCATCGCCCGCATGCTTACTGAATTGCATAATCGCAAAGCCAATGAAGCAGTTGCGGCTCAGGGTAAGGCTACCGTTAACAACAAATAACCGGAAAAGCAATGGAAACCAGAAATCTGAGAAAAGAAAGAATTGGGGTTGTTGTAAGCAACAAAATGCAGAAATCGATAGTCGTTCAGATTGAACGCCGCGAAAAGCATCCCAAATATGGAAAGTTTGTGAAAAAAACCTCCAAATTTGCCGCACACGACGAAAATAATGAATGTACCATCGGTGATACCGTGCGCATTGCAGAAACCCGTCCGCTGAGCAAAAACAAGTGCTGGAGATTAGTCGAAATCATTGAAAAGGCCAAGTAATTATGATACAACAGGAATCAAGACTTGCAGTTGCCGATAACAGTGGAGCCAAAGAAGTTCTTTGCATCCGGGTGTTGGGTGGTACACGTAAGAAATATGCCTCAATCGGCGACAAAATTGTTGTGACTGTAAAAAATGCCATTCCTTCAGGAAACATTAAGAAAGGTACAGTTGTAAAGGCAGTGGTTGTCCGTACAAAAAAAGAGATTCGTCGCAACGATGGTTCATACATCCGTTTTGATGATAATGCAGTTGTATTGCTCAACGCAGCTGGTGAAATGTCAGGAACCCGTATTTTTGGTCCTGTAGCCAGAGAGTTGCGTGAAAAACAATACATGAAAATTGTTTCATTGGCACCAGAGGTGCTGTAAAGTGTCAGGCATAATATGAGCACAAAACTGAGCATAAAAAAAGGCGATACCGTTAAGGTTATAGCCGGCGACTCGAAAGGGAAGCAGGGAAAAGTCCTTGAGGTGGATGTTGAAAAACAGAAAGCCATTGTGGAAGGCGTAAACCTGATTTCCAAACATACCAAACCCAATGCAAAAAATGCACAGGGTGGTATTGAGAAAAAAGAAGCAGGTATTCACGTTTCCAACCTTATGGTTGTTGACAATACCGGCAAACCTACACGTGTTGGCAGAAAGCTTGATGCCAAAACCAATAAATCAGTCCGTTATTCTAAAAAGTCGGGGGAGGTAATTAAGTAATGAACTATACACCACGCTTAAGAGATAAATACAGGGCAGAAGTTGTACCCGCCCTTACTGAAAAATTTCAGTATAAAACTGTGATGCAGGTTCCCCGTTTGCTTAAAATAAGCATCAATCAGGGTCTTGGAACTGCTATCGCTGACAAAAAATTAATCGAAGCAGGAATTAATGAACTGACTGCATTGTCAGGACAAAAGGCTGTTGCGACTAAGTCGAAGAAAGACATTTCCAACTTTAAACTCCGCAAAGGTATGCCTATCGGAGTCAGGGTAACCCTTCGTGGAGACCGGATGTATGAATTTCTTGATCGTCTTGTATCAGTGGCTATACCACGTATCAGAGATTTTCGTGGAATCAATGAAAAAGGATTTGATGGTCGTGGAAACTACACATTAGGAGTAACCGAGCAGATTATTTTCCCGGAGATTCTTATTGATAAGGTATCAAAAATCAATGGTATGGATATTACCTTTGTAACTACCGCCCGCAATGACAACGAGTGCCTGGCACTGTTAAAAGAATTTGGTTTACCATTCAAAAATCAGAAATAACGATATGGCAAAGGAATCAATGAAGGCACGCGAGCGCAAAAGAGAGCGCCTTGTTGCAAAATACGCAGCCAAACGCGCTGAACTTAAAGAAGCCGGTGATTTTATCGGACTTCAGAAGTTGCCGAAGAATGCTTCTCCGGTGCGTCTGCACAATCGTTGCAAATTAACAGGCCGTCCTAAAGGCTACATGCGTCAGTTTGGTATTTCACGTATAAATTTCCGTTTTATGGCCCTTGATGGTCTGATTCCGGGAGTTAAGAAAGCCAGCTGGTAATTAAATTAAGTGAACAAACGAAATACTCGAGGATAAAATGGTAACAGATCCTATTGCAGATTATCTGACCCGCGTGAGGAACGCCGTGATGGCCAACCACAGGATAGTGGAAATTCCTACTTCAAACATGAAAAAGGAGATAACCAAAATCTTATTTGAGAAGGGTTATATATTAAATTACAAATTCGAGGATGAGACTATCCCTGGAATCATTAAAATCGCGTTGAAATATCATCCGATTTCCAAGGTTTCTGCGATCTCTAAACTTGAAAGAATCAGTAAGCCCGGACTGCGTCGCTATGTTGGTGCTGATGAGCTTCCAAGGGTTTTAAACGGCTTGGGAATTGCCATCTTATCAACCAACAAAGGGTTGATGACTGACAAAGAAGCCAAAACCCTTCAGATTGGCGGTGAGGTATTGTGTTACATTAGCTAATTGAGAGGAGATTTATAATGTCAAGAATTGGAAAAATGCCTATTGAGATTCCAGCCGGTGTTAAAATCACCGTATCTGATTCGAATCTTGTTACCGTTGAAGGTAAATTAGGAAAACTTACTCAGCAGATGTCACATTTGTTGACAGTTAACATAGAAGGAAGCCATTTACAGGTTGGAAGAATAGATGAAACTCAGGAAGCCAGGTCAAAACATGGTCTTTACAGATCACTGCTTGCCAATATGATTAAAGGTGTTTCCGAAGGTTTTACTGTTGTTCAGGAATTGGTAGGTGTTGGATACAAAGCCTCAGCTGTTGCAAATACATTGGAACTGGCTTTAGGTTATTCTCATAACATCTTCTTTGAAATGCCTGCTGAAGTTAGTGTAGAGACTTTAACCGAAAGGGGAAAGAACCCTACCATTACTTTAAAATCGCACGATCGTCAGCTCCTTGGACAGGTTGCTGCCAAGATTCGTTCGTTGCGCAAACCCGAACCATACAAAGGAAAAGGTATCAGGTTCATGGGTGAGATTGTGAAGAAGAAAGCAGGTAAATCTGCATCTGATAAGTAAAAATCGTTAATAACAACCTTTTCGGGTGACCGAAAAAAAATTCCTCAGATAAGGATGGCTATCAAAAACAGAAAAGAATACAGTAGACACAGGATTAAACTCAGAATCCGGAAGTTGATTTCCGGCACTGCTGAGCAGCCAAGGTTGACAGTATTCAGGAGCAACAAACAGATATATGCTCAGATCATTAATGATCTTGAAGGCAAAACCCTTGTTTCTGCGTCATCACGTGTTCCTGAAGTTGCAGGAACTGCTATGGCCAAAATTGAGCAGGCGAAGGAAGTTGGTAAACTGATTGCACAGCGCGCACTGGAAGCTGGAATCGAAAAAGTAGTTTTCGATCGTAACGGTTACCTGTATCATGGTAGAATCAAATCCCTGGCTGAAGCAGCAAGGGAAGGAGGCCTTAAATTTTAATGGATATGACAAACGCAAACATAAAAAGAGTTAAGTCCAGCGAGATTGAATTCAAGGACAGGCTGGTAAGTATCCAGAGGGTTACCAAGGTAACCAAAGGAGGTCGTACCTTTAGTTTTTCAGCTATTGTTGTAGTTGGAAACGAAAATGGAGTTGTTGGTTACGGATTGGGTAAAGCCAAAGAGGTTACCGCTGCTATTGCTAAAGGTGTTGATGATGCCAAAAAGAATCTGGTAAAGGTTCCGGTTCAAAAAGGTACAATTCCTCACGAACAACTCGGTAAATATGGTGGAGCACTTGTTTTTCTCAAGCCAGCTTCTGCAGGTACCGGTGTTATTGCAGGTGGAGCTATGCGTGCTGTACTTGAAAGTGTTGGTGTTAAGGACGTTCTGGCAAAGTCAAAAGGTTCTTCCAATCCTCACAGTGTTGTAAAAGCAACCATTGATGCCCTTGTTAAAATGCGTGATGCACATACAATTGCTCAATTACGTGGGATTGACCTGAACAAAGTTTTTAACGGTTAATGCTGCTGACAATATGAAAAAGCTAAAAGTTACCCAGATAAAGAGTGGCATCAAACAGCCAGAGCGCCAGAAACTGACTCTTAAAGCCTTAGGCATTAAGAAAATGAACAGGCCTATTGAAGTGGTTGCAACACCTCAGATTGAAGGTATGATTGCAAAAGTCAACCACCTCGTAAAAGTTGAAGAAATCTAAACGTACACAACACTAATTGTAAAAATATTATGGATTTAAGTAATCTTAAACCGGCAGCGGGGTCTACCAAAAACTGCAAAAGAATTGGCCGTGGTCAGGGTTCTGGCCGTGGAGGTACTTCAACCCGTGGTCATAAAGGTGCGAAGTCACGGTCGGGTTACAGCAGAAAGTTCGGTTTTGAAGGTGGTCAAATGCCCCTTTACAGACGTGTGCCTAAATATGGTTTCCGGAATATTAACCGGGTTGAGTATCGTAGCCTCAATATTGATATCATTCAGCAATTGGTTGCTAACCTTAAGGTTGAAGTTATTGATGTTAATATGCTGATCGAACACGGTTACATTTCTAAAAATGACAAGGTGAAAATTCTTGGTCGTGGCGAATTAACTGCTAAAGTAGATGTTACAGCTCATGCTTTCTCAGCTTCTGCTGTTAAGGCTATTGAATCAACAGGTGGTCAGGCTATCAAACTCTAAATAATAGATGAAACGTTTCATTCAGACTATAAAGAACATCTATAAGATCGAAGATCTTCGTAAACGTATTGGTTATACCATTGGTATAATTCTACTTTACAGATTAGGCTCTTATGTTGTTCTGCCTGGTGTCGATCCAAGCCAGCTGGCCAATCTTCAAAACCAGACGAGTAGTGGATTGCTTGGTCTTCTCAATATGTTTTCGGGGGGAGCTTTCTCAAATGCTTCAATCTTTGCATTGGGAATCATGCCTTACATCTCGGCATCTATTGTTATTCAGCTGCTTGGTATGGCTATCCCATATTTCCAGAAACTACAGAAAGAAGGCGAAAGCGGACGTAAGAAAATCAACCAGATTACCAGATACCTTACCGTGCTGATTACTGGTTTTCAGGCTCCGGGTTATATTGCGAATCTTATTTCACAATTACCCGCAGAAGCCATCACTCCATTTGATCCTGCAATTACCTCACCTACAACATTTTTCTGGGTATCTTCTGTTTTGATTCTTATCTCTGGTACTCTGTTTGTTATGTGGCTTGGAGAAAGAATCACCGACAAGGGAATTGGTAATGGTATTTCGATGATTATTATGATTGGTATAATTGCGAACCTTCCATTTGCACTCTTCGGTGAACTTGTTTCACGTATGGAGCAGAAAGGTGGTGGACTTGTGATTTTTATCGTAGAACTTGCGGTTCTTATTGCAGTTATCCTTATAAGTATCTTACTTGTTCAAGGAACCCGGCGAATACCAGTTCAATATGCCAAACGAATTGTTGGAAACAAACAATATGGAGGGGTCAGACAATATATCCCACTGAAAGTTAATGCTGCCGGTGTTATGCCAATCATCTTTGCCCAGGCAATTATGTTTTTGCCTCTGACGCTCGCCGGATTTGCTGAATCAGAAACATTATCAGGATTTGCTGCTGCTTTCACCAATGTTAACGGTTTCTGGTATAATTTTGTATTCGCTTTAATGATTATCGTCTTCACTTATTTCTACACTGCCATTACCATCAATCCGAATCAGATGGCGGAAGATATGAAGAAGAATAATGGTTTTATTCCGGGTGTTAAACCAGGTAAAAAAACTGCTGAGTTCATTGATCAGATTATGTCACGCATAACTTTGCCTGGTTCAATGTTCCTTGCCTTTGTTGCGATTATGCCTGCTTTGGTTTCTATGATGGGTGTTACTGGTCAGTTTGCACAATTTTTCGGAGGCACATCACTGCTTATTCTGGTAGGTGTGGTTCTGGATACACTGCAGCAAATTGAAAGTCACTTGTTGATGAGACATTATGATGGTCTGACAAAATCAGGTCGCATAAAAGGTCGCTCATCAATTAACATGGGCTAAGAGTTCAATTGACAGAATTGTTTGCTGACAAGATGATCTATTACAAGACTGACGAAGAGATTGAATTAATACGGATAAGTTCTTTACTTGTTGGTAAAACACTTGCTGAAGTTGCAAGGCATATTAAACCTGGTGTTACTACACTTGAGCTTGACAAGATAGCTGAAACTTTTATCAGAGATCATAAAGCTGTACCAGGGTTTAAAGGATACGGAGGTTTTCCGGGAACTTTATGTGTGTCAGTAAATGATGTTGTGGTGCATGGAATTCCCGGTAAACAAATATTGCAGGATGGAGATCTGGTATCTGTTGACTGTGGTGTAATTCTTAACGGATTTTACGGTGATTCAGCATATACTTTTGCAGTAGGAAACGTGAGTGAAGAAGTGCTTATGTTGATGAAACGGACAAAAGAGTCTTTGTATATCGGCATAAACGCTGCGCAGGCCGGGAAAAGGGTAGGAGATATAGGGTTTGAAATACAGACCTATGTTGAAGGTTTTGGTTACTCAGTTGTACGTGATCTTGTTGGACATGGTTTAGGACGACATTTGCATGAGAAGCCTGAAATACCAAATTATGGAAGGCGCGGGGTAGGGAGCATGTTGCAGAATGGACTGGTAATTTGTATAGAGCCCATGATAAATCTCGGGCGCAGACAGGTTAACCAGGACAAGGATGGATGGACCATCAGAACAGCTGACGGTAAACCATCTGCACATTATGAACATGCAATTGCTGTAAGAGAAGGAAAAACCGAAATTCTTTCATCTTTTGATGAAATTGAAAAAGTACTTGAGTCAATAAACTAATTTTTGAATAAATGGCAAAACAGATTTCGATAGAACAGGACGGAACAGTGACTGAGTCACTTGGAAACGCAATGTTTCGTGTTGAGCTTGAGAATGGACATATCATTACTGCCCATATTTCGGGCAAGATGAGAATGCACTACATCAAAATTTTGCCTGGTGATAAAGTGAAGCTTGAAATGTCACCTTATGACCTGACCAAAGGAAGAATAATTTTCAGATACAAATAAAAAAACCATCTTGTAAAATGAAAGTAAGAGCATCTGTCAAGAAGCGGACACCTGACTGTAAAATCGTCAGACGAAAAGGGAGATTGTACATTATCAACAAAAAGAACCCTAAGTTCAAGCAAAGACAAGGATAACCCAGTTTAACAAACAACAAAACAATATATGGCACGTATTGCTGGTATTGATATACCTAAAAACAAAAGAGGCGAGATCGGGCTGACCTATATCTACGGAATAGGTCGGAGCACCGCCCAGAAGATTTTGCAAACCGCCGGTGTTGATCTTAGCAAGAAAGTTCAGGACTGGGATGACGATGAGCAAAATGCTATTCGTACAATTATCGGCGACCAGTTTAAGGTTGAAGGTGCATTGCGTTCAGAAGTTCAGACAAACATTAAGCGATTGATGGATATTGGCTGTTATCGTGGCGTAAGGCATCGTCTTGGACTTCCGTTGCGTGGTCAGAGTACGAAAAATAATGCCCGTACCCGTAAGGGAAGGAAGAAAACTGTTGCCAACAAGAAGAAAGCAACTAAAGGTTAAGAGCTGGAATTCCAGCCTTGCTGCTTAAAATAACATAAAGAATTTTGTCGAAAAAAAATTGTTATGGCAAAAACTGCTAAAACATCAAAGAAAAAAGTCGTAAAAGTTGATCCGATCGGACGCGCTTATGTAGCCGCCTCGTTCAACAATATCATCATTTCACTTACCAACAACTCGGGCCAGGTTATCAGCTGGGCCTCAGCCGGAAAGATGGGATTCAGAGGTTCTAAAAAGAACACTCCGTATGCTGCACAGATGGCTGCTACTGAATGCGCGAAAGTTGCATTTGATATGGGTTTGCGCAAAGTGAAAGTGTTTGTTAAAGGACCAGGTTCCGGAAGAGAATCAGCAATTCGTACTATTCATGCTTCAGGTATTGAAGTAACTGAAATTATGGATGTTACACCACTTCCGCACAATGGTTGTCGCCCTCCTAAAAGACGTAGGGTATAGTCTCCGGAATTTTCAATGCAGGATGGTGAAGTTAAGCCAGGAGCAAGTTGCAAAATAAATTGACAATAAAATAACAAGTAATTATGGCCAGGTACATAGGTCCAAAAACCAAAATTGCCCGCAAATTCAAGGATCCGATTTACGGACCGGACAAGTATTTCGAAAAAAAGAACTACGCTCCCGGTATGCACGGTAACTCGAAGAGGCGCAAAAAACTTTCAGAATACGGAACTCAGCTTCAGGAGAAGCAGAAAGCCAAATATACCTACGGTATTCTTGAGAAACAGTTTAAAAATGTTTTCCACAAAGCCAGCCGTAAAAAAGGTATTACCGGTGAAGTTCTGTTACAACTTATCGAATCCAGATTAGACAATCTGGTGTATCGTCTTGGAATAGCTCCTTCAAGAAGTGCTGCTCGTCAATTGGTTTCTCATCGTCATATCATGGTAAATGGCTCAGTTGTTAATGTGCCTTCTTACGAAGTTAAAACAGGTGATGTTATTTCGGTCAGAGAGAAGTCAAAATCATTGGAAGTTATTCAAAATGCTTTAGCTTCGAAACGGAATACTTATCCATGGCTTGAATGGGACAGCACATTGTTGTCAGGAAAGCTGGTTACTCTGCCTTCACGTGAGGATATTCCCGAGAACATTAAGGAGCAACTTATCGTAGAGTTGTACTCTAAATAAGGTTTTTGCATTTTTTTTATTCATTACACAAGAGGAAGAGTATATGGCAATATTAGCATTTCAAAAACCTGAAAAGGTGATCATGATCGAAGCTGATGATTCAAAAGGCATATTTGAATTCAGGCCTCTTGAACCAGGATTCGGTATTACAATCGGCAACGCACTCAGAAGGATTCTTTTGTCTTCGTTGGAAGGCTATGCCATCACTTCAGTGAAAATTGAAGGTGTTGATATGGAATTCTCTTCAATAAAAGGAGTTGTTGAAGATGTTACCGATATCGTTCTGAATCTTAAAAGAGTCAGGTTCAAAAGGTTACTCGAAGCTGAAACCAGTGAGAAAATCAGAATGGTTATTTCGGGTCAGGATGTGTTTCATGCTGGTGATATTAATAAATACCTGTCTGTATTTCAGGTTTTAAACCCTGAAATTGAGATTTGTCATATGGAGCCTTCGGTCAAACTGACCATTGAGCTTACTATTGATAAAGGTCGTGGATATGTGCCGGCTGAGGAAAATAAACAACCCAATGCTCCTATTGGAACAATCGCTATTGACTCTATCCACACCCCGATTAAAAACGTTAAATATACGATTGAGAATTTCCGCGTTGAACAAAAAACCGACTACGAAAAACTCATTCTGGAGATTGTTACAGATGGTTCAATAAATCCGAAAGAGGCTTTAAAAGAATCAGCCAGGATTCTTATTCATCACTTTATGCTTTTCTCTGATGAGAAAATTACAATTGATACTGAAGAGAAAGCTGTAACCGAAGAATTTGATGAAACTTCATTGCACATCAGGCAACTGTTGAAAACCAAACTGGTTGACATGGACTTATCAGTTCGTGCACTTAACTGCCTGAAAGCTGCAGATGTTGAAACCCTTGGAGAATTGGTTTCATACAATAAAAATGACCTTTTGAAATTCCGTAATTTTGGTAAAAAATCACTTACAGAGCTCGAAGAACTCGTAAAATCGAAGAACCTTGAATTCGGGATGAACATTGCAAAATATAAACTTGATAAGGATTAATTGAAATGAGACACGGAAAGAAAGTCAATCACCTTGGAAGGACAAGCGCCCACCGCAAAGCCATGCTTTCGAATATGGCTGCGTCGCTTATCCTCCATAAAAGGATCAACACCACTCTTGCTAAAGCAAAAGCACTCAGAGGATATGTTGAACCACTCATTACACGCTCAAAAGACGATACTACCCACTCACGCCGCACGGCTTTCAGTTATCTGCAAAATAAAGAAGCAGTTATCGCTTTATTTCGCGAGGTTTCTGTTAAAGTGGCCAATCGTCCGGGAGGTTACACCAGAATTCTAAAAACCGGAAACCGTTTGGGTGACAATGCTGAAATGTGTATGATGGAGTTGGTGGACTTCAACGAAAACATGCTTGCAGCAAAAGAAGCTCCAAAAGCTAAAACAACACGCAGAAGTCGTGCAATTAAGCCTAAAGCTGAAGTTGCCGCTAAACCTATACAAACTGTAGTTGCATCAGTTGAAGACGCTGAAGTCGTTGAAAAACCGACTGAAGGAGAAAACTCTGAGAAGACTGAAACCAAAGAATAGTGAAATTACAATCTGTCAAATGAGGGTAAAGTGATTTCACTTTGTCCTCATTTTGTCTGTTTATGGATTTCCTTCTTTTCTGATCACTTTATTTTAATGAACCTAAGTTAACCCAATAATAACTAAATCAAAAAAAGATGAGTTCAATAGCTAACATTTTTGCCCGTCAGATTCTTGACTCACGCGGCAATCCCACCATTGAAGTGGATGTTTACACAACCAACGGTATTATGGGACGCGCAGCTGTTCCATCAGGTGCTTCAACCGGAATTCATGAAGCAGCTGAACTTCGCGATGGTGATAAAAATATTTACCTTGGTAAAAGCGTACTGAAAGCTGTTCAGAATGTAAATAAAGTTCTTGCCGAAGAACTAAAAGGATACCTTGTGTCTGAACAGAATGAAATTGATCGCAGAATGATTGAGATTGATGGAACTCCAAATAAATCGAACCTCGGCGCAAATGCTATTCTGGGTGTTTCCCTTGCTGTTGCAAATGCAGCAGCTCAGGAATCAAATCAGTTCCTCTTCAGGTACATTGGCGGTGTAAATGCCAATACACTTCCGATTCCAATGATGAATATCATAAACGGTGGATCACATGCAGATAATGCTATTGATTTTCAAGAGTTTATGATTATGCCCGTTGGCGCCCCCAATTTCTCAGAAGCACTTCGTATGGGTGCTGAAGTTTTTCATAACCTGAAATCGGTTCTGAAAAATGCCGGTTATTCTACAAATGTTGGTGATGAAGGTGGTTTTGCTCCAAACCTGAAATCAAATGAAGAGGCTATTACTGTTATTCTTCAGGCTATTGAAAAAGCCGGTTACAAACCCGGAGTAGATATTTTTATCTCTCTTGATCCTGCTTCTTCTGAATACTGGCTTGAGGATGAAAAAGTTTATCATCTGAAAAAATCAACCGGCGACAAGCTGACTCCTTCACAAATGGTAGATTATTGGAAATCATGGGTGGATAAATACCCCATTATTTCGATTGAGGATGGAATGGCCGAAGACGACTGGGATGGCTGGAAACTTATGACTGATGTGATGGGAAACAAAATTCAGCTGGTGGGTGACGATTTATTTGTTACCAATTCAAAACGCTTGCAGATGGGTATTGATAAGGGCGTTGCCAATTCAATTCTGGTGAAAGTAAACCAGATTGGCACACTTACTGAAACCATTGATGCTGTAAATCTTGCTTACCGCAATGGCTACACTGCTGTTATGAGTCATCGTTCAGGCGAAACCGAAGATACCACTATTGCTGATCTTGCCGTTGCTCTGAATACCGGACTTATCAAAACCGGATCAGCAAGCCGCACTGATAGAATAGCAAAGTATAATCAACTGCTTCGCATCGAAGAAATTCTTGGTACCTCTGCCCGTTATCTGGGTAAGGATTTTAAATACGCTAAGTAATTCATTAAATTTCTTTTTAGGAATCCCCGGTTTTTCAATTAAGCCGGGGATTTTTTCTGAAATATTGCCGGATATAGTGAATGTTTAATTAACACTGTTTTATAAATAACTCAAAACATCAAAAATGAAACTCTTCAGGTTGATTGCGCTGTTTCTTTTCTCAGTTTATTCATTAAGTGCTATGGCACAAGTTCCGGCTCAAAATGAATTTACCGACGGCTCACTTAGTTTTTCTGTGCTTACGGTTACAAATAATGCTGCATATTCCCCTCGGAATGTGCTTGCAATATGGGTAAAAGACAGCCAAGGCAATTTTGTTGTTTCGCGAAAAGTAATGGCTGGTGTACGTAAGCAACATCTGGTTAAATGGGTGTCATCTTCAGGCAACAACAGCGTGAATGCGATAACCGGCGCCACCTTGCAGAATCATCAGCTTCATACCATTGCCTGGGATTGTCGTGATGCTTTGGGAAATCTTGTACCTGACGGACAGTACGAAATGTGGGTTGAGTTTACGGAACGAAATTCTGCTGTCGGGGGTGCTGCAGGCCCGTTTACTAAAGTTGCATTCAGCAAAGGCGCTGAAGTTGTGTCTATTGTTGTTCCTGATGAGACTAATTTTAAAAATATGGTCTTAAACTATAGCCCTTTAAATGTGGGTCTTGATGAAAATCTTCTGGTAAATCTGAAATTCAGAGCCTTTCCTAATCCTTTTGTTGACAGACTCAATATCAGCTTTGAATTGCCGGAAAGCAGTTTTATAAACATATCTGTTTACGACCTCACTGGCAAACGTGTTGCCGAACTGGTTGATGATACTTTGCCGCAAGGGGTTAATACCTGTTATTGGAATGGCGAAATCGGGAATGGCAATTCGATCACACCCGGGGTATATTTCCTCAGGGTTGTATATGGTAATAAATTATTTATGTACAAAGTGGTTTTCGGAGGTTGATCTCTGGTTAGGTCTGTTTTTCAGGAAAACCTTTCGTTCAATACTAAGCTATAGTTTTCCTGTAAACCCTGAACCGTTTTACTATCGGTGCATCTAACTTTTCAATTACAGCTTTCATTCGGGTGTTAGTTTCAAGAATCAGATGTGTTTCAATGGTTTTCATTCCGGTCTTTTTTGCAGATTCCAGAAGATGCAACCCCATGGCGATTTCAAGTCCAAGTCCCTGATGCTCTTTTTTGACTGCCCCAAGCATTAAATCAAGCTGGGTAGCATGGTTTATTGATCTGATTATATGATACCATCCGAAAGGAAGTAATTTTCCTTTGGCTTTGATTATGCCTTCTGACATATTGGCCAGTCCAATTACAAATGCAACTACCTCTTTCTGAAGCATCACAACCTTTACATGTTTTGGGTTGAGCACGGGCATATAACGGTTTGCAAATTCTTTCATCTCTTCCTTATTTAGCGGAAAAAAGCCAAAGAGGTGGTGATATGTTTCATTTATAAGTTTCAGAATAGGAATAACAAAAGGCTTCAGCTGTTTTTTACTGGTAAATTCAAGTATCTGATACCTGTGATTATTCATCACCCGTTGTTGCACCCGTTGATAAATGTCGGGTAGCACAACATCGATATTGAAGCGATAAGTCAGGCAATCAATGAATTTTGAATACCCGTAGTTTTCAGTTAATTCAACAATATAGGGCAGATTGCATGAAGCACTTAGCAATGGAATATCGTAAAACCCTTCAATCATAAAGCCCTGAGGGTCTTTATCGGAAAACCCGTAAGGGCCTGCAACCTGATTCATGCCCTTTTCAAGTGCCCATTCTTCGATATACTTTAGTAATGCATTGGCTGTTTCAGACTCATTGTAACATTCAAAGAAACCAAAACGTGCTGTTTTCTCCTGTTTTAGCTCATTATACTTGTGATGTATTATCCCCATAATCCGGCCGCAGACAATTCCATCTCTGAATGCAAGCGCCATAACAGTGTCGCAATAGCTGAAAGAGAAGTTGAACTTTGGGTCAAAAAATTTCTTTTCATCCGCATATACTGGGGGTAGCCATCCTTTGTGATCTTTATGGATTAAAGCAGGGAGATGTATAAAATCAGAAAATAATTTCCTGCTATTTACAATCCGGATTTCTGTTTTCATTCGTCAGCAATGAAGTTTATGATAGATAACCCGCTAATTTCAGGCTTTTTTGCAGAAGCATACAAAGATGATTTTTTTCTTACTTAAAAACAAATGAAACTATTGTATTTTAGTGGCTTGATTTGATTCTTTGTAAAACGGCAACAGAAAACCTGTTGCTTTGAACCTTAAACACTGATAAATATCTACTTATGAATGAAGTTGCATATGTTGGAGAACACCTGACACCTGCTATAATGGGAAGGATTTTGACCTACCTTTCACTGATTGCCGGATTGTTTTCTCTTTTTTTCTATTCAAAAACGCTGAAAACTCAGGTTAAGCCTGATCTTCGTAATCGTGGGTTGGGCCGGTTGTTTTATCTGATACAGACCTTTTCTGTTGTTGGAGTAGGGGTTTTGTTGTTCTATCTCATTATAAATCATTATTTTGAGTTTGCTTATGTTTTTAAGCATTCCTCTTCCCTTATGCCGGATAAATATATAATCTCAAGTTTCTGGGCAGGGCAGGAGGGTAGTTTTCTGCTTTGGGCTATATTTATAGCATTGTTTGGAATTGGTGCTATGCTCACTGCGCGTAAACTCGAAGGAGGAGTTATGTCTGTAGTGGTAGTTACTGAGATTATCCTCATGTCAATGGTATTGGGAGTGCATATTTTTGGAGTATCCATAGGGAGTGATCCTTTTATACTTCTGAGGCAGGTGCCGGAAAATATGTCGAATGAGTTTTTCAGTAATCCAAACTATCTGAGTTTTATCCGTGATGGAAATGGATTGAACCCATTATTAGAGAACCCCTGGATGGTTATTCATCCACCACTTTTGTTTATGGGTTATGCCACCGCTATATTTCCTTATGCTTTTGCCATTGCATCGCTTATTCAGGGTGATAAGCGGTATTGGCTAAAACCTGTGTTGCCCTGGATTTCTATGGCCATTGGTTTGCTGGGTATCGGACTGCTTATGGGTGGAGCCTGGGCTTACCAATCACTTACTTTTGGAGGCTTCTGGGCATGGGATCCAGTAGAAAATGCATCGCTTATTCCATGGATGGTGCTTATTGCAGCCCTGCATTTTATGCTTCTGGCTTATAAGCGTGACAAATACTATCTGGGAACTTACATTTTTACTTTCCTTGGCTTTGTAACAGTTGTTTATGCCAGTTACCTTACCCGTTCGGGTGTATTGGGCGAAACCTCTGTTCATGCTTTTGGTGATGATGGGCGGAGTTTTCAATTGATCCTCTTTACAGCCCTTACAATTATTGTCCCTGTGATTCTGCTCGTAAAAAGTCGCAAGTGGCTGAAGGCGAATGAATTGCCTGAACTGTTCACGCGAGAGTTTTTAATGATGTACGGCGCCATTGTAATATTGCTGGCAGCTTTTCAGGTTATTAGCACAACCTCGGTTCCGGTAATTAATAAAGTTTTTGGCACCAGTATGGCTCCTCCGGTTGATGTTGTTAACTTTTACAATACCTGGCAAACACCTTTTGCTATTATGATAGCAATAATTCTTGGAATCGGGCAATATGTCAGCTATGGTAAAAACGATAGTAAATCTTTCTTCAGGAATATCCTATATCCATTGGTTCTTGCTCTTATTATTGCAATAGCCGGATTTCTGTATGACACCAGTATGAGTGTGGTAAATGGGATTTTCCTTTTCAGCATTGTGTTTGCTATTTTAACTTCCGTCGCCTACCTGTTCAGGTTTGTCGCTGGAAGATCAAATGTAGCAGCAGGTGTAACACACGTTGGTTTTAGTATTTTTCTGCTTGGAGTTTTGCTTACTTTTTCTAAAACTGAAGTTCTTTCCAATGAAGGTGTTCCAGGTATGGCCGGTGGTGGCGATAATATGATGCTGTTTAAAGATCAGGTTAAGCCTCTGGGCAATTATTATGTAACTTACCTTGGAAGCCGGACAGAGGCAAATGATGCTTTTCATCAGGTAGATTTTCTTCAAAAGGCCGAAAACGGAGAGTTGTATAAGAAATTCTCTCTTTTCCCTTCTATCAAATACAACTCAATGATGGGCAATGTGCACAATCCAGACACCAGGAATATGCTTAAGGGTGATGTGTATATGTACATTACCTTTGCAGAAGACCCTGCAAAGCGCATGCCCGACGGATTTGTTTTTTCTGAAAGTAAAGAAGTAACAATGGGCGATACACTCATTGTGGGAAAAACCCGCGTAATCTTCGACACTCTTTTTGTGACAGGAATGAGTCAGGATGCCAGAGAACTCGAAATTACTGCAATGATGAGATCTATTGATAGCCTCGAAAAAGACAAAGCTTATCCTTTGACCTATAAAGTTACCGGTGATTATGCCGAGAGCGGAGTTGCTGAACTGGGAGGAATGAGGCTCAGGTTCGAAGGGGTTACTGCCAAGGACAAAACAATTAATATTGGTTTATTTGAAAAGCAGCTTGAGTTTATAGTGGTCAAGGTTTTGTACTTCCCATGGATTATTATTGTGTGGGTAGGTTCTATAATAATGTTTCTGGGGTTAACCATCGGCGTTTGGCGAAGGGCTGTAAAGGCAAGGCAGGCAGTAGATTAATTTCAGAAGCTGTAAACTTGAACCTTTTTTGAAAGTATATGGAAATGATCGAGAGGATTTCAATAGCCGGATCAGGGAACGTGGCAATACACCTTGCTCCGGCTTTGTTTGCTGCTGGAGTGAAGATTGTAAACATATACAGCCGCAATCCTGAGCATGCTTCTTCGCTTGCATCTGTAACAGGCGCAATTCCGGTTAATGATATCCGGATGCTTAATAATGATGCTCAGCTTTTACTGATTGCCCTTCCCGATAAGGTTATACCTGAATTTGCTTCTGAACTGAAACGCAATGGTAATTTCAACGGAATGGTTGCTCATACTTCAGGATCTCAGCCACTTTCGGTGCTTAGCAATCTATTTGCCGAAGCCGGAGTCTTTTATCCGCTTCAGTCGTTCAGTCGCTTCAGTCAGCCTGTTATAAAAGAAGTGCCTTTTTGTATTGAAGCTCACAATAATGGATTGGCTTTAAAACTCAGTCAACTGGCATCGCTTATTTCAGGTGATGTGCGTTTGCTGGATTCTCAGCAAAGAGCCATTGTTCATCTTGCTGCTGTTTTTGCCTGTAATTTTTCCAACCATATGTATGCGCTTTCTGCGGATATACTGGAGAAAGAAGGTATTAAGACAGACATTCTGCTGCCTCTGATCCGCGAAACTGCAAACCGTCTGGGCGGAGTGCATCCCGGGATGCTGCAAACAGGTCCTGCTGTCAGAGGAGATTACCAGACCATGGATTTTCATCTTGAATTACTTGAAAAATTTCCGGAACTCAAACCTGTTTATCTGCAGATCAGCGATAGCATTGCCAGATGGGTGAGCAGGTCAGAATCCGGAAACAAATAACAATTTTGCTGATTATGAACAATTACAAGGAAGACCTGACGGGTATCAAAACATTTATTTTTGACTACGATGGCGTGCTTACAAACGGCGTAATACTGATTACAAATACCGGCGATCAGCTTCGGACGGGTTTTGTAAAGGATGGTTATGCGCTGCAACTGGCCATAAAAAGTGGCTATCGTGTTGCTGTAATTTCGGGTGGTTATTCCGAGTCGATGCGTCACCGCTGCAATGCACTTAAACTTACCGATGTTTTTTTGGGCGTTGAAAACAAAATGGAAGTTTTTGAAGAGTATCTCAAAACCCATAATCTGAAGCCCGAAGAAGTGCTTTACATGGGTGACGACATTCCTGATTATCAGGTAATGCAGAAGGTGGGAATGCCCGTTTGCCCTGCCGATGCTTCTGTAGAGATACGAAACATCAGCCGGTATATTTCTCACTTTAACGGAGGTGAAGGCTGCGTGCGCGATGTAATTGAGCAGGTGATGAAGGTACAGGGCAAATGGATGAACGGAAATGCATTTCACTGGTAAATATTTCAACACCTGATGGATGATTTTCTGAACAACAAACTATTGCCTTTTTTTCGTTTAATCAGGTGGGCAAACCTTATGGTGATAATGATCACCATGTATCTGCTGCGCCATGCAGTGTTGATTCCGATATACGGAAATGTGGGTTATATGCCTGCAATCGATAATCTTACGTTCGCGCTTCTGGTTTTTACGGTAATACTTATTGCAGCTGCAGGCTATATTATCAACGATTACTTCGATTTGAGAACTGATCGTCTGAATAAACCCGACAAACTTGTAATAGGACGCTTTTTTCACAGACGGAAAGCCATACTTCTTCACACAGTTTTTAATGTAATTGCATCTTTATGCGGCTTTTATGTTGCATGGAAATGTGGTTCGCTCAGGTTGGGTTTTATTTTTCCTATGACGGCGATTCTTCTCTGGCTCTACTCTGTGAGGTATAAGAGAATGGTTTTATGGGGAAATTTTGTTGTTGCACTGCTATCAGCACTGGTGATCGGTCTGGTTTGGCTGTTTGAATTTCTGGCACTCAGAAGTCTTCCCGAAACTTTTGTTGCAGTGCAGGGAAGTATGGCACTCATCACAAAATTATTCGCTGCTTATGCTGTTTTTGCTTTTATGGTGAGTTTAATCAGGGAAGTTGTTAAAGATGCTGAAGATATACTGGGTGATGCGCAGGCCGGTTGTCTGACATTTCCGGTTGTTTATGGCACAGCTGCTGCCAGAATCCTCGTGATGTATCTGGCCATAGTTACACTTTCTCTATTAGGTGTTGCTATCTGGTGGCTAATCAATACATCATTCATCGCCGTGGCTTTTTACCTGATTATAACTGTTGCAGTGCCTTTGGTTTTTCTGCTTTTCAAAATACATACAGCACAATCAAAAAGTGATTTCGGTCATCTGAGCCTATTGTTAAAGCTGCTGATGCTCTTAGGAATTTTAAGTATGTTGCCGCTGGCATTTCTGCTTTAATCAATATGTTTTTCATCCTGAAGTCATTAAAGAGTGCAGACATAGCAGTAGCGATGGTTTCAGATTTCTCACTTCATTTGTTGTAAACTCAAAGTATGATCGATTTAAATAATTCCGGTTATCATTTTATTCTGGCATCTCAATCGCCCAGAAGGCTGTCATTACTCAAAGAGATAGGTCTGGAATTTGAAGTTCAGGTAAAGTCCACCGACGAGTTTTATCCACCTCATCTTCAACGCGAAGAAATTGCCCTCCATGTAAGTCGTAAAAAAGCTGAAGCATTCAGTTTTGACGAACTTCCTGAAAACGCTTTGTTGATTACAGCAGATACAATTGTGTGGCTCAATGGAGAATGTATAGGTAAACCTGAAGATGAAGAAGACGCAATTCAAATGATTGCAAAACTTTCAGGCAATGTGCATACTGTTTATACCGGTGTTTGCTTACGAACATCCGATAAATTTCATTCGTTTTATGTAAGTACCGACGTCCATTTCCGGAAGCTTGGCATGGACGAAATACGCTATTATGTTGAAAAATATAAGCCGTTGGATAAAGCCGGAGCTTATGGCATTCAGGAATGGATCGGCTATGTTGGCGTTGAACGCATTGAAGGTTCTTACTTTAATGTGATGGGTTTGCCGGTGCAACGCCTTTATTGTGAGTTGCTGGAATTTGTAAAATGATTCAGATCTAGGTTAAAGTATGCGTTTATTCCCACACTCAAACGCATTGCATTAACTTTCAGTTAAACATCTTCTTTTAATCAGCACCCTCTGAAAGAGAAACACCTTATTGCTTACCTTTGTATTCAATTCAAAAATCCTTAATTTCAGCTTGATTGTAAAGGATGTTATCTGTTTTTTATGAAGAAGTATCTCAACCGTAAACAAATATTTGCCTGGTTTCTGCAGGGAATGCTTTTCATAGCACCTTTGGCATTAACTGTTTATATTCTGGTGGTTTCATTCAACTTTGTGGATGGAATTCTTACCGGAATTATTGTGAGGATTCTTGGGTTCAATATTCCAGGGCTTGGAATTCTTGTTATTTTTTTCTTCGTTACACTGATAGGATTTCTGGGTTCATCGATCATTTTTAAACCATTGCTTTATTATTTCGATAAGCTCATCAGTCAGGCGCCGCTGGTTAAGGTGATTTATTCTTCCATCAAAGATTTTATGTCGGCATTTGTCGGGAAAGAAAAGCGCTTCACCGAACCCGTGCTGGTGAAAGTGAGTCATGATTCAAACCTTGAAAAAATGGGGTTTGTTACCCAGCGCGATTTGCGCAACCTGGGTATTTCAGGTGGGAAAGTTGCCGTTTATTTGCCTCATTCTTACAACTTTTCAGGCAACCTCTTTATTGTTCCTGTCGAAAATATCACACCAATAAACGCACCACCGGCTGAAGTCATGAAGTTTATTGTTACTGCCGGACTTACTAATTTTGACAATCAGCAAGGCCACCCAAAGGACTGAACTTTTTAATATTGAAGGGGTTATATATATTAGGTTCAGAAAGTATTTCGCGAATAAAACCTCCCGGATGTTTTTATTGAATTTAATAATCTGCTTCAGCTTCTAATATCTCAACAATAATGACTAAACCATTGATTCTGATAACCAACGATGACGGGATTTTTGCGCCCGGATTGCGGACTTTGATTTCTGTTATGCGTAATATGGGCGAAGTTCTGGTGATTGCTCCTGATAAGCCAATGTCGGGAATGGGACATGCAGTTACCATCTCAACGCCTTTAAGGGTTCATAAAATAAAATCGGAAGAAGGCTACACGGAGTATTCATGCAACGGCACTCCGGCTGATTGTGTAAAGCTTGGCCACAAGGCAATTTTGGGTCGCAAGCCCGATCTTGTTGTTTCAGGTATAAATCACGGTTCAAATGCTTCAGTAAATGTGCTTTACTCAGGTACCATGGCTGCAGTTATTGAAGGTGCAATGGAAAATATTCCTTCCATAGGTTTCTCGCTCGACGACTATGCATACAACGCCGATTTCAGTAAATGCAGTCCCTATATACAGTCCATTGCTGAAAATGTATTAAAAAACGGACTTCCTGAATACACCTGCCTCAATGTAAATATACCTTCGGTAAATGGTTCCCCCATCAAAGGCATTAAGATTGCGCGACAAGCCATGGCTTATTGGGATGAGAAATTTGACCAGCGACAGGATCCTCATTTGCGCGATTATTTCTGGCTGACCGGAGTTTTTCGCAACCGCGATGAAGCTGAAGATACCGACGAATGGGCATTACGCAATAATTATGTTGCTGTTGTGCCTTTGCATTTCGATCTCACATCGCATAAAACTATACCTTTGCTCAGAGATTGGGAAACTGAAGGCCTGAATTAAGTTTTAATAATTGACAGGCTGTTAATTTTGAGCACTTTAACCATTATGTGGAAAAACGACAACTTTTTTATCGGTCTTCTGGCCACTTTGCTTGTGACTTTGGGCGCATCAGCACTGGTAATTTTTGGCGGACCATGGATTTACAGGCTTTTTTCGCAATACCAGCCTGAAAACAAATTATTGCTTATTGCCTTTGCCCCGGGAATTTTACTCATGCGATGGTATATGCGAAAACTTAAGTTCACAAAAGCCGGTGGAGGCGCGTTGGTGATCGTGTTTCTTTTCGTCATTCTTTACTTCGTCTTTATCGATGGTAAACCATTCAGCATCTATTTCTATTAATTCCTGATATGAAGCTCTATATTATTGCCGGAGAAGCTTCGGGTGATCTTCATGCCTCAAATCTGATGAGGGAGTTAAATCTACTCGATACAAAAATGGAGTTTCGTTGCTGGGGCGGCAATCTCATGCAGGAGCAGGGTGGTGTTATTGTTAAACACTACAGCGATCTTGCATTTATGGGATTTCTGGAAGTAATACTGAATTTAAAAACCATTCTCCGTAATCTGTCATTCTGCAAAAAAGATATTCTTGATTTTCAACCTGATGCTGTTATTCTGGTTGATTACCCTGGTTTTAACCTTAAAATTGCTGAGTTTCTCCATGAAAAAGGGATTCCTGTAATTTATTATATCTCACCACAGGTATGGGCATGGAAGCAATCCCGTGTAAAAATCATCCGCAAGGTGGTCGATAAAATGATTGTGATTCTGCCTTTCGAAAAAGATTTTTATGCCCGTCATGGGATGAATGTTGAATTTCATGGACATCCATTGCTTGATGCATTGGGCATTAATAATTTCAGCCCGGTTTTTCCGGATGAAAAAAAGCCAATCGTAGCACTTCTGCCAGGAAGCCGCAAACAGGAAATACAGAAAGTACTTCCTGAAATGGCAAAAGCCGCATTGAATTTCCCTGATGTAAAATTCGTAATTGCCGGAGTTGCTTCGCATTGCGACGAATTCTATCATAAAATCGCAGGCAATAATTCCATTCCTGTGATATCGGGTCGCACTTATGATCTGTTGAAACAAGCAAAGGCAGCATTGGTTACTTCAGGAACTGCAACACTCGAAACTGCGCTGATCGGCACTCCTGAAGTGGTTTGTTATAAAGGTGGAAATATCTCTTATCAGATTGCTAAAAGGGTGATAAAAGTGAAATATATCTCACTGGTCAATCTGATAATGGACAGACCTGTTGTTAAGGAACTTATTCAAAATGAGTTGAATACCGTTAATCTCACAAATGAACTGAATCTTATATTGAATGATGCATCAACAAGAGAACTGATCAACCGGAATTATGCTGAATTGCGTGAAATTCTGGGTGGTGATGGTGCGTCGCGTCGAGCTGCTGCATCTGTTTTTGGTTTTGTGAGAAAAAGAATTCAATAAATGACCGGGATTTTTGTGTTAAAATATTCAAACAACGAATCATTCAAACGCTGAAATCTTATAAATTTGTCGGTAATCTCTCAATTGCAGGCCTTCAGCAGTCAGGGCTTTTTACTTACCTTTGCTTCAAAATTTTATTTTTATGAAATTAGTACTCTCTTTTTTTCTTACAGTTCTGGTTCTGATATTTTCATTGCAGGCATGCACCAGCAGAAATGAGTCTTCATCTGCCGAAGCCACAGCTCAGCCCGATACAATATCTGGCTTATTGCCTGATACTGCTAAAGTTACAGGTGTGTCAGATGGATTTGATCAGATTCCAATGATTGGGAGCATTGAAGATAATAAACCATCACTTCAGACGCCCACCAGTCAAAAAGAAGAGTTATACAATACGATCACATTCAAAGGAAAAGGCGCTGAAGAAAGGCGTAAGGGAATAAAACTTGCTTCATCTGGTGACCTGAAAGGTGCAATTGTGGAATTTACAAAATCCATTGAGGTTCATGAGAGAAATCCGGATGCCTATTTTTATCGCGGGAAAGCCAAATGGGAATTAAAGGATTATGCCGGCGCAGATGTTGATTTTGCGAAAGCAATTCAGATCCGTCCATCGCAGGCACCATATTATTATTACCGCGGACAAATGTATCTGGAACAAAAACGATTTCAGGAAGCTCTTGCTGACTTCGATACTACCCTTGCCAGAGTGCCTGACTATTATGATGCTGTAAACTATAAAGGTGTTGTACTTGCAGCAATGGGAAAACATCAGGAGGCAATCGAAACTTACGGTATTGTTACAAAAGCTGTTCCTCAGCATGCGCTTGCATGGTTCAATAAAGGTACTTCACTGGCATCAATTAAAAACTTTGAAGAAGCAGATATCATGTTTACCCGTGCGCTGGAGATTGATGTAAAATACAGTCAGGCATATATCAATCGCGGAAACAGCCGGTTTATGCTGCAAAGATTTGCCGAAGCTGCCGAAGATTACAGTAAAGTTATTGCCCTGCAACCCTCAAATGCCGATGCCCATTATAACCGGGCTTTCTCGTATCAACGATTAAACAAGCAGTCAGAGGCATGCAACGACTGGAAAACTGCTGCAGGGCTTGGACATAAAATGGCAGCTTCGATGTTGGAACAATACTGCAAATAATTTCTGTTTGCTTTTTTGCAGAATCGGATTAGATTTTCTATTTTTATTGACTCTTACCCGAATAAATTTTTGATCAATAAGTCAGAATAATACCAGAGTGTTTATCTGCCCAGGCGCAATGATTTAAAAAAAAATAACTGTTTAAAATTTAATCCATTGCGCTTTTTTGGCAAATATTTTAAGTGAAGCATGAAAAATCAGGTAATTTGAATGCAGTTTAATTAATCAATTTAGTTGCCACAGTTATATTGCCTGAAAACCATTGATTTTATTCGCTGATTGCAGTGAAATATAGTATAGTGTAAACTCTTATTATGTAATGTATCCTTGAAAACCTGGACCAGATATCCGTTTGTCAGGTTGGTAATTCCGCTGATTGCCGGCATTATCATTTATAAAATTTCGGGCGATAAGCTTACTCTCCCGCTATGGGCGGTTTTTGTTCCTTTGGTTTTTCTTCCGCTATATCGTTTCCTCCCTGAGAAATCAGCCTATTCAGGTCGTTGGATTTATGGATTGCTTCTTAACTCATTTCTGATAATTTCAGGTTTTCTGCTTGCCGGATTACATAAGGAGATTAATCACAGAAACCATTTTTCAAAATACCTCACTCCCGAAACCTCCGTAATTTCAGGCATTGTTGTTGACGAGCCTTCCGAGAGAGCTAACTCTTTAAGGTTTACATTAAAGCCTGATGTTATTAAAAGTGATAATCAGATTCAGCAGGTAAGCGGCAGAATTATGGTTTATGCCTCGAAGGATTCAACGGCAAAAACTATTCGTTATGGCGACAGAATTACATTTACAGAACACCCAACCCAAGTGCCTGGCCCAAAGAATCCCGGAGAGTTTGACTTTGCAGCTTATCTTGCAAATAAAGGTATTTACCACCAGATTTTTTTAAAAACGGGCAGGTATGAGATTAAAGAAGATGCCGGAGGTAATTTTTTTCAAGCTTTTGCTTATCGCATCAGAAATGGGTTTCTTGAACTCTTCAGAGAAACAGGAATGGAAGGACGTGAGTATGCTGTTGCGACTGCCCTCCTTATTGGTTACGACGATTTACTCGATCCTGATCAGCGAAAAGAGTTTTCCGGATCAGGGGCAATGCACATTTTATGTGTATCAGGATTACATGTAGGCATCATCTTCGTGTTGGCTGATAAGCTTTTCTTCTTTCTAAAGAAAAGAAAACGGGCTTTATGGTTAAGGCCCGTGCTGATATTACTTGTGATCTGGTTTTATGCGCTCATTACCGGTCTGGCACCTTCGGTAATGCGCGCATCTCTGATGTTCTCACTGGTAACCATCGGCGGAGCACTGAATCGTAAATCACACATTATCAATTCAATCTCAGCTTCTGCGTTTCTTTTGTTGTTGTATAATCCTGCGATAATTTTTGATCTGGGATTCCAATTGTCCTATTCAGCAGTACTTGGTATTGTGATATTTCAGCCACATATTCAAAAGCTTTACCTTCCCCGTAATAAATTTAAAAAGTATTTCTGGGATATTATTTCAGTTTCAATGGCTGCGCAGATTGCCACCGGACCAATTTCCATCATGTACTTCAGCCAGTTTCCGAATTATTTTCTTATTACAAACATTATTGTTATTCCGTTGTCCGGAATTCTGATTTATTCAGGTCTGGCTTTTATGCTCCTGGTCAAAATACCTTTTGTGTCAGAAATTGCCGGGTGGCTGCTTGTTTGGGAATTTAAGTTCCTGAACTTTGCAGTTGGATTTATCGAAGGTCTTCCCGGGGCTGTTGTTCGTGGAATTTATCTCTCAGGGCAGGCAACTTTGCTTTTTTATTTTTTGATTCTGCTGCTGTTTGCATGGTATATGAACCGGAAGGTCTGGTACTTCAGACTGGCTGCAGCTGTGTTGATTGTTTTAAGTATTGATTTCAGCTACAGCCAATATGAACGTGCAAGCCGGAAAGAATTTATTGTACATAGCATCCGGAATCACTCCGCAATTAGTTTTGTGGAAGGTCGTAATCATTTCCTGTTTGCAGATTCGGCGCTTAAAAATACGCCCGCAAAACTCAGCTATCCGCTCGAAGGCTATAGCACCCGAAATGGTTTAAAAAGCAGAACGCTGATTGATTTATCCGATTCAATTGCAACTTATAAAAATGCCCGGCTTTACAGAGGGTTTCTTTTGGCAGGAGAGAAGCGCATTGCTTTGGTTTCCGGCAGATCGCAAATGCCCGAAGGTGATAGTCAGATTATAGTTGACTATGTGATACTTCGTGCAAATCCGCGCGTAAATGCAAAGGAACTTGTTGCTGCTTTTCCGGGTGCAGTTTTCGTTATTGATGCTTCAAGTTCATTTCGACGAATGCAGACCTGGAAAGAAGATTTTGAGAAATTGAAAGTGCCTTTTTATTCAGTGATGGATGAAGGTGCTTTAGTGGTGAAGTTATAAACAGATATTTTTCCGACTTCTGATCTTGCCAGCTCCGCATTATTTGCCACTAAAATTTCAATACTCCATATGCAGTAAAATCGGCAAATGGTCACTGAAACCTCCCTGGTATCGCATTCCGTTAAAAGTCCGGTAAGGTTTTGTTCCGTTGTGGGTTCTGTCTTCTTCTATTAGAAATGGAAACCTGACGATTTCAGCTTTTTTTTCTGATAATTTTAATCCTTCAGTCTTTTTAAGCAGAGCAGATGAAACTATAAACTGATCGATTATGCTCCATTCTTCCCTGAATTTATGTGTGCCGGTATCCCATTTCCCCATATAAGCCCCCATCAGGTTGAACAGAAAATGTCCCTCAGCGACAGGTTCTTCCAGTTGCGCACCAAGATGAACCAACACACTTTCATCCTCCGGCGTGTCATTAAAGTCACCGGTAATTACAATCAGCGGGTTGGCAACAGCTGCATTCAGAGAATCTACCACCTGGCGAAGTGCGACTGCTGCATCTCTGCGTCGTGAAATTGTGGCTGTTGCTCCCCCGTATTTTGATGGCCAGTGATTTATAAATACATGCAGAGTGTCAGTCCCGGCAAGGCCCTTTACATACAATATGTCGCGTGTTGTAGCTGCGGTATCTCCTTCAAAAACTACGGGTATTGCCTTGTGATAAAGCTTTTTAAACTTGTCGGGCCGGTAAATGAGAGCTACATCAATTCCCCTGAAATCATTTGATTCTTCATGCACTATCTGATACCCGAATCGTTCAAGTGGTGTTCGCTTTAAAAGCTGAATCAGCGAAAACCTGTTCTCAACTTCACAAAAACCAATTATTTCCGGCGGACGCCAGCCTCCTGTGCTGATAATAACTTTTGAAGTATTCTGTAACTTTTTCTCAAATTTTTTCCAGGTCCATCCACGTATTCCTCCCGGAAGGAATTCTGCATCGTTCTTTAAGGTGTCGTCAAACGGATCAAAAAGATTTTCAACATTGTAAAACATTATTCTGAACTCCTCCGCCTTTTTTTCCTGGTTCTGAGCTAATGCCTGATGCGAAAACGCATAAAGCATGAATAAGAGAAAAGGAAAAACTGAAGACAATAATCTGACAACCATAATCATTTCTTTATTTGGCAAACTTAATCAATTTTCATTTCTAAGCCGGGGTTTTAAAATACGACGTTGTTTAAAATCAATATGAATAAGCATTTCGTGTTTTATGACTTTTTTAAGTTCATATTTTTGAACTTTATAATTTTATTTCTGTAAGGTCATGGCAAAAGCAAAAAAAAGAAATTTCTACAGGCTTGCACTTCAATGGACAATCCTTGGATTACTTTTATACATGGTAATCCGTCCATTTATTGATAAGTCGTATGTTGCTGACTTTGAGGCTTATTGCCCGTTTGGCGGATTGCAGGCTTTATCATCATTTCTGGCTAACAATTCATTGGCTTGCTCAATGACTACAACCCAGATTTCAATGGGCATAGCATTACTGGCCGGAGTTTTTCTGTTCAGTAAGTTGTTCTGCAGTTATATCTGTCCCATCGGTACTTTCACTGAATGGCTGGGCTGGCAAGGCAAACGCTTTAAAATGAATTTTGTGATTACCGGAATTGCCGATCGTTTACTCAGGGTTTTAAAATATGCCATTCTCTTTATAACCTTTTACTTTTCAATCAGCAGCAGCGAACTTTTCTGCAAAAAATTTGATCCATATTATGCGCTGTTCTCAGGTTTTAGCTCCGATGTTGTGATGGGATATGCTGTGATGGCTCTGCTGCTTGCAATCCCGGGTTCATTTTTTGTAAGGCAGTTTTGGTGCAAATACATCTGTCCGCTGAGCGCCGCATCAAATATCTTTAGTTTTGGTTTTGTATTTCTTGGAATTGTAGCTGTTTATGCGCTTTTAACTTTGGGTTTCGGACTTTCAATCGGTTGGATTTGGTTACTTGGTGCTCTTTGTCTGGCAGGTGTGATTCTTGAAACTACCCGCCTGAAATTCGGAATATTCCCCGTTGTTAAGGTTACACGCAATGCCGATACCTGCACTTCTTGCCGTATTTGCGACAAAGTCTGCCCAATGGCAATAAAAATTTCTGATATTCCAAAAGTTCAGCACATCGATTGCCACCTTTGCGGTGATTGTGTAACAAGCTGTCCCGAACCGGAAACCCTCCAGTTCAGCAAAAGAAAAATCAATTGGTTGCCCGCGGCCGCAACCGTTGCACTGGTTGCTTTGGGACTTGCATTTGCCTCCATAACCGAAATTCCAACCATCAGCCTCAAATGGGGAACAAGTGAACAAATGAGCGAAGCCAGTATTTACCAGCAATCTGGCTTGAAAAATGTGAAATGTTTTGGCAGTTCCATGTCTTTTGCCAATCATATGAAAGAACTCCCTGGTGTTTTGGGGGTTGAAGCTTTTGTTTCTGACTACAGCGTAAAAATCTACTTCGATCCTTCAATTACCAGCGAAATAGCAATAAAAGAATTTATGTTTACTCCGGTTACCCGGATAATTGCCACACCAAATGAAAATATAAGCAGAATCTCTGTTGCCGAATTTGCTGTGGATAAATTCTTCGATCCTTCAGATGCCGGACTACTGGAAATCAAAGCATCACAGATGCCCGGAATCCTTGCTTTTGAAACTATGTTTGGCGAACCGGTGCATACCTTTATTTATTTCGACTCAACATTGGTATCTGCCAGCGAAATTTCCGGATTGATTGAAGAAAAGAAAGTAAAATGGGAGTCCAGCGGAGAGCAGAGAGAAGCAAGTACCGGTTTTAAAGTTGCCTCGGTCGAATCTAAAGAGGGCTTGAGCCTCAGTAATTATCTGAAAAAAATGTATGAGCCGGTTTCAATGACGTTCAACGGCTTTGATAAATACAATGCCACCCAGACCGACAGCCTGTTGCTTCCTTTTGCCATAGCTGCCGATCCTGCATTGTCCGATATGCCCTGGTATCTGCTCAGCCACATCAGCAATAACAGAGGTGTAATAAAATTTGAGATCATCCCGTCTGATAGCGGTTTTGTGCTCAGCCTGGTTTATGTTTCGGAAATAACCGGTAAAGATGAAATTATAAACCAGTTAAATGAACATCAGCTGAAAGTTCACCTGAGTGATGGCACAGAGCAGAATCTGGAAAATCCTTACAGGTTTTAGCAAAAAATGATTTGACAGCTTTTTCCGCCTAGGGCGGACAGGCTTTCAACTTATTCCGAATTGACCTAACAAGTTTTCTTTCAACTTGTTAGGTCTTCTTGTTTAATCCACCAATTTCGAACAATATTCCGGAGTGACCTAACAAGTTTTCTTCCAACTTGTCAGGTCTTCTTATTCACTTTTAAATTTCAAATTGACCTGGTTTTCCCGCCCCAAGCGGTCAAGGTCTCAACTTACTAATTCCCAAATCAACAGTATTCTTCTGACTTATATTTTTCCTGAAGAAGGATGAATACCTCTTTCCTTCCTGAAAAATGCTTCAGTTAACAACAATTTTACCAGTGTGTGAACCTGAAGCAGCCTCAATCCGATAGACATAAACTCCTGCCTTCATTCCCTGCACATTTAATATAAATTTGTTGTTTTCGGGTAAAATTGTAGTTTCCTTTACGATCTGTCCTGACTGATTTATCAGTCTGAGAATTGCTGGTGCCGAACCTGCGGGCAATGTGTATGGAATGGTTACCTGTGTGGAAGCCGGGTTTGGAAACGCCGGAAGATCTGACAGTACCGGCAATCCAGTTTCACCTTCTGCCGTTGAAGTAATTGTTCCCGGAAGGCTGTAAACACGGGTTGTTATGGTATAAATGGTTTGTGAATAATCGTAACTGTATGCTACAAGTTTTGTTCCCGATGTTGATGTATTCGCCACGTTCAGATACTGGCATCCGGGAATGAAAAGCAGCTCAGTTCCGTTTTCCTTAATGATTCTGGCGTTGAATGTATAAAACTGATTCACTTCATCGTAATAATAATAGACATAAGCGAGACAAAGCGTATTGTCGTTGGTAAACAGGTTCTCACTTACATGCTTGATGTCGTAAAGATAATTGCCCGAAGGTACACTCAGATTGATTGTTTTCCAGATACTGTGATTGGTGTTGTAAATCCTGCACTGGCTGCTGGCAACATCCATGATAAAGAATTTATCACCTGAAGAGCGCAGGTTGGTATAAGATCCTGAATAATTGTAGGTGCTTTCAAGATTTATTTGTCCAAAAGCCAGAAATGGAAGCAGCAGAATTGTTGCAATAGTTAGTTTTTTCATCTTAGAGAAAGTCTTTTTAAGGTTTCCGGAATGTCTCCGGAGCGATTCTTTTGTTATGATTAATTAATTGTCGTTCAGAGGATTTTAAATGCAGAAAACTGGATTTTTTAAAGTGCCCTGAACGAATGCGCAAATTTATGTTGCCCGGTTCAGCATGAATTACAGGATTACAAGATAATTGTATAAGATTGTTTGACCCGCCTCTGCCGGAAAGAACTATATACTAAGTTTGCACTCTTTTAAAATTACATTGTGATATGGCGGGCAAAAGGCTGGTACTTCCCGATGTGCTGAAAGGATTGGCGGTTGTGCTTATGATTCAGGTACACATTACTGAATTGTTTGCTACCGAAGATTTTTATAGCAGCCTGGCTGGAAGAATTTCGCTATTTCTGGGCGGAGTTCCTGCAGCTCCTTTGTTTATGGTGGTGATGGGATTCTTTTTTACCTTTATTCCAGGAACCTCCCTTTCACGTTTTCGCAGAGGAGTGCAGTTGATAATTTTTGGATTCCTGCTAAATATGGGTTTAAACCTTAACCTGTTTTTTAGAATTTTTAAAGGAGATCTTGACACCGATCCATTGCCTTATATTTTTGGGGTGGATATTTTCTTTTTGGCTGGTTTGTCACTTATTGTTCTTGCGACAACTGTATTCTTTACCAAAAAGCGACCCATTCCTCTCCTTGTCATGGCGTTAATTGTTGCAACCTTGCCTGTAGTTTTGCCTTATTATCAGGGAAACAGCAAGATTTTAAGTTTTTTTACCGCCTATTTTCACAGCAACGAATGGTGGAGCTATTTTCCGCTTTTCCCTTGGCTGGCTTATCCACTTTCAGGCGCAGCTGCCGGATTTATTTATGCTGAAAATAAAGAAGAATCTGAAAAATTCTTTGCTCGTCCTGCATTTCTTTTGGTTGCATCGGCATTAGTGATAGTTCTTTTCGGATATGGATTTAATGTCTCATCAGATCTCCCGGCTTATTACCACCACGGACCGCTCTTCTTTGGATGGGCATTGATTTTTATCTCACTGATTGCACTTTTTTTTAGCAAGCTGATGCAGTTAGTTGGAACTGAAAATTTTGTTTTCCGCTTCCTTAGCTGGGCCGGCAGGCAGGTAACTGCTTTTTATGTTTTTCAATGGTTAATCATTGGAAATCTGGCGACAGTTTTCTACAAAACTGTAAAACCTGAATTTCTGTTTCTATGGTTTGCCGGCGTTTTAGCAACTTCAGCATCCCTGGTATGGATTTGGACCAACAGGAAGAAATGGAGTAAAATATTTGAGAACCATTAGCGGATATCTGATTTTTTTAATCAACACATTGCTAAATAATTACTTCTCCTGTTTTAGGATAGAGGGGCTTTGTCCGGAAATAAAAAAAGCACTTTGCAGTTTTGCGCAAGTGCTTGTTCTGGTGGGTAATGTGCTTTATTAGTGGGATGTACTGGATTCGAACCAGTGACCCCCGCCCTGTCAAGGCGATGCTCTAAACCAACTGAGCTAACATCCCGGGGAGTGCAAAAGTAGTAAATTCTCCAATATTCCAATTTTTCTTTTTCAAATTTAATGAAATCTCCAAATTTGCGCCTCCAAATGTTTGGAATCAGATTGTCTTTTTATCTTTGGCGTTGGTTAGCTGTTTTACGTTAACTCAATTCTTAAACATAGCACTTTAACACTCATGAAAAAAACTGCTTTATTTTTACTGCTGGCGATTTCATTGTCATCATTGGCTTTCGCCCAATCTGAATCCAAACCATTCACACTCGAAGACCTTTTAAAAAAACGTGTATTTGCATCAGCATCGGTTTATGGCATACGTTCAATGAACGACGGACTCCACTACACTACTTTGAGTTCTGACTATCAGAAAATTGAAAAATTCAGCTATAAAACCGGCCAAAAAGTAGCCGATATTCTTGATCTTGAGCAGTTTGAAGATGATAAGGTGAAAATGGTTGTTGATTATGAATTCAGTGCCAACGAAAGCAAGGTTTTGATTCAATCCGACTACGAACCGCTTTATCGCAGGTCTTTCAAAGCCAATTACTTTATTTATGATATAAAGAGTAAAGAGTTTACTCCTCTCTCAGTCAAAGGAATGCAGCAACTGGCTACTTTCTCGCCCGATGGTTCGAAGATTGCTTTTGTCAGGGACAACAACATTTTTATTGTTGATTTAACCACTGGCAAAGAGCAGGCAATCACAACCGATGGTAAGTTCAATGAAATAATCAATGGCGCACCCGATTGGGTTTATGAGGAAGAGTTTTCATTCAACCAGGCTTTTGAATGGTCCCCCGATGGTAAAAGGCTCGCCTACATGAAGTTTGATGAACGCAATGTGAAAATGTTCGGCATGACCATGTTTCAGGGGCAAAATCCGGCATTAGATGAAAACGCGCTTTATCCTGCAAATTCACAATTCAAATATCCCAAAGCAGGGGAGGATAACTCAATTGTTACTGTTCATATTTATAGTCTTGAATCCGGCAATACCATACGTGTGAATGTCGGTCCTGAAAAAGATCAGTATATTCCCCGAATCAGGTTCACCCACGATCCTTCCGTTTTGGCTGTACTTCGACTCAACCGTTTACAGAATGAACTTGAGATTCTGAAAGTTAATGTTTCCACAGGTAAATCAGAGGTAATGTTTAAGGAGACAAATAAATATTATCTCGACGAAGGAAACTATGATAACATCACCTTTTTACCTGATGGCAAACACTTTGTTATGACAAGCGAGCGCGATGGTTGGTCGCATCTTTACCTTTTCGGGATGGATGGCAACCTTGTCAGGCAGTTAACTTCAGGCGAGTATGACATTACAGAGTTTTACGGTTTTGATCCCAAAGGAAAGCAGTTTTATTATCAGGCTGCAGGTCTTTCTCCGCTCGGCCGCGAAATTTATACAGTTGATATGGATGGTAAATCAAAAATGCTAACTTCAGGAAATGGCACACACAGCGCTGAATTCAGCAGTACCTATAAATATTACATCCATAAATGGTCATCTGCTGTGAATCCGGTTATATATACCCTATATGATGCTGCTGGTAAAAAAATCAGGGTACTTGAGGACAATCAGAAACTCACCGAAAAGCTTAAAGAATACAACCCACGTTTAAAGGAATTCTTCACTTTTACAACAAGTGAAGGAATAACCCTCAATGGATTTGTAATTTATCCTCCTGATTTTGATCCTTCAAAAAAATATCCGGTACTGATGAATCAATACAGCGGACCTAATTCTCAGCAGGTTACCGATGATTGGTCATTTGGTTTCGATGAATATATTGCTTCGCAGGGCTATATAGTTATGTGTGTCGATCCGCGAGGCACAGGTGGCAGAGGAGAAGCTTTCCGCAAAGTAACTTATCTTCAATTGGGCAAATACGAAACCATCGATCAGATTGAAACTGCAAAGCATGCATCATCTCTGCCTTACGTTGATGCAGGAAGAATCGGTATCTGGGGTTGGAGCTATGGCGGATTTATCTCATCGTCATGCATGGTAAAAGGTGACGGAATTTTCAGTGTGGGAATTGCAGTGGCGCCTGTTACAAGCTGGAGATACTACGACAATATCTACACCGAAAGGTTTATGCGCAAACCCCAGGATAACCCTGAAGGATATGATCAAAACTCACCTTTGTTTTTTGCCGACAAACTACAGGGTAAATTATTCCTGATTCATGGAGCTGCTGATGATAATGTGCATGTCCAGAATACAATGGAGTTTTCAGAAAGGTTGGTTCAGGCGGGCAAACAATTTGATCAGATGATTTACACCAACCGTAATCATGGTATCTATGGCGGAAACACCCGTATGCACCTGTTTACAATGATTGAGGAATATCTGAAGAGAAATCTTTGAAAAAAAGTGAGTTAGAATTTTGACGGATTAAAAATTAGTTCTATCTTTGCACCCCTTAAACAAAGTGTTTAATTAACAATTAACAGAAAGAGAGTATTTCGTATGATTATCGTTCCCGTTAAAGAAGGCGAAAATATCGACCGTGCCTTGAAGAAACTCAAGAGAAAGTTCGAGAAAACAGGCGTTGTTAAAGAACTCCGCGCGAGACAGAAATTTACCAAACCTTCGGTAATTAACCGTGAGCAGAGGTTGCATGCCATTTACGTGCAACAAATGCAGCAGGAACAGGATATTTAATTCGCATTTTTTTAATTGCGATTTAAGGAAGAAAGCTTTGTTTTTCTGAAATAATGTGCTACTTTTAGACGTTATTCAGAAACAAGGTTTTCTTCTTTTTCATTACTATGACTCTCGACTCTTTCTACAATAACCTGCATTTTGTTAAGCGATATTCTGCCCACACGATCAGTGCATATAAGTCTGATCTTGATCAGTTTGACAGCTATCTGAAATCTGGTTATGAAATTGAGAATGCGGGAGAAGTAACACAAGCTGTGATTCGTTCATGGCTGGCATCAATGGTCGATTCGGGCCATTCCCACCGCAGCATCAACCGAAAGCTTTCTGCAATTAAAGCCTATTTTAATTTTCTGGTTCGGGAAAACAAACTGCAAGCAAACCCTGCAGCACGTATTGTTTCGTTGAAAGTTCCGTTGCGTTTGCCTGTTTCAGCGTCAAAAGCTGAGATGCAGAAAGTACTTCACCCTGAAACCGATTCTTCACCAATTGCTTTTGATGTCAGGCGTGATCTGTTGATACTTGAGCTTTTTTATTCAACTGGTATCCGGTTATCTGAGTTAATCAATCTTAGATTATCTGACATTAACCGATCATCCCTAACCATAAAAGTTACCGGTAAGCGCAATAAACAGCGCATAATTCCGGTAACTGTTCAGCTGCTGCATATCATTGATGAATACCTTAAAGAGCGGGAAACCATTGTTAAATCAGGCATTCCGGAGATAATTGTAACCGATAAAGGAAAAAAGGCTTATTCTGTGTTTATATACCGAAGGGTCACCCGTTATCTCGGAGAAGCAGGAGTCCGGGGCCGAAAAAGTCCGCATGTGCTCAGGCATACTTTTGCCACACATATGCTGAATGAAGGTGCTGACCTTAATGCAATCAAAGAGTTACTGGGTCATTCAAGTCTGGCTGCTACCCAGGTTTACACACATGTGAGTGTTGAGAAATTGAAATCTATCTATAAACTAGCCCATCCACGGGCATAAAACAAGGAGGTAACTATGAATGTAAACATCAATTCTGTAAAGTTCAAAACCGACAAGAAGCTTGAAGATTTTATCAACGAAAAGGTAGATAAACTTTCAGGTGTTTACGATGGCATACTTGGGAGTGAAGTAACGCTGAAAATTGATAATGTTGAGACTCCTGACAACAAAATAGCAGAGATCAGGTTGCTGATTAAGGGTAATGACCTCTTTGCAAAGAAGCAAAGCAAGACATTTGAGGAAGCTACAGATAACGCTGTTGATGCGCTACGCAAGCAGTTAGACAAGCATAAAGGCAGGTTCCAGAAATAAATTTTTTCATTCTGATAAAAAAAAATCAGAAAGTATTTGTTCGTGTCAAAATAGTTAGTATTTTTGCAGTCCTTTTTGAAAAGAAAGGGCTGCTTTTTTTCAGATAGAATTTAGTTCATCGATAGCCGGTCAATAGGGTATATTTCGGGTAAATATCAAACCTTAGCGGTAAGGGATTAAAGAGCAAAAAAAACAGTTTGCTGTTACGGTACAATGCCGATGTAGCTCAGTTGGCCAGAGCAGCTGATTTGTAATCAGCTGGTCGGGGGTTCGAATCCCTCCATCGGCTCAGTTCTTTAAATGTTGAAAATCAAAAATGCGGGGGGATACCAGAGCGGTCAAATGGGGCAGACTGTAAATCTGTTGGCACAGCCTTCGGAGGTTCGAATCCTCCTCCCCCCACACAATAATTACAATACTCAGTAAAAATGAATGTTGTAATCCGCGGAAGTAGCTCATTTGGTAGAGCGATAGCCTTCCAAGCTATAGGTGGCGGGTTCGAGCCCCGTCTTCCGCTCAAACAATTCAGAATCACCCGCACTATTGGTTATTCTGGCAAAATAAAAGCCGATGTAGCTCAGTGGTAGAGCACTTCCTTGGTAAGGAAGGGGTCACGAGTTCAACTCTCGTCATTGGCTCAGATTTTTTTTATCTGACTGACTGTAAGTTCAACAGTTTACAATTATTAACAATTATTTAATATGGCAAAAGAAAAATTCGATCGTTCGAAACCGCACGTTAACGTAGGTACCATTGGTCACGTTGACCATGGTAAGACCACCTTAACCGCTGCAATCACTCTCATCCTTGCAGATGCAGGGTTATCGGAATACCGGTCATTTGATTCAATCGATAATGCTCCGGAAGAAAAAGAAAGGGGTATTACCATTAATACCGCTCACATCGAGTATCAGACCGCAAACCGTCACTATGCTCACGTTGACTGTCCAGGTCACGCTGACTATGTTAAAAACATGGTTACAGGAGCTGCCCAGATGGACGGCGCTATTCTCGTTGTTGCTGCTACTGATGGTCCTATGCCACAAACCCGCGAGCACATCCTTCTTGCTCGTCAGGTTGGTGTTCCCCGTCTGGTAGTTTTCATGAACAAGGTTGACCTTGTTGATGATCCGGAACTTCTTGAACTCGTTGAGATGGAAATCCGCGATCTCCTCACATTCTACGGATTTGATGGAGACAACTCACCTGTTATTCAGGGTTCAGCACTTGGTGGACTTAACAAAGAGCCATCATGGGTTGCTAAAGTTATGGAATTGATGGATGCAGTTGATAACTGGATTCCACTTCCTCCACGCGACGTTGACAAACCTTTCCTTATGCCTGTTGAGGACGTATTCTCAATTACAGGTCGTGGAACAGTTGCAACTGGTCGTATCGAAACCGGAGTTATCAATACCGGAGATCCTGTTGACATTATCGGACTTGACGCCGACAGACTGAAATCAGTTGTTACCGGAGTAGAAATGTTCCGTAAGATTCTTGACAGAGGTGAAGCTGGTGATAACGCAGGTCTTCTGCTCCGTGGTATCGACAAAGATTCTATCCGCCGTGGTATGGTAATTGCCAAACCAGGTTCAATTACTCCTCACAAAGACTTTAAAGCTGAGGTTTATATTTTGAAGAAAGAAGAAGGTGGACGCCACACTCCTTTCCACAACAGGTATCGTCCTCAGTTCTATTTCAGAACCACTGACGTAACCGGAGAAGTTCATCTTCCAGAGGGAGTTGAAATGGTTATGCCTGGTGACAACCTTTCAGTAAATGTTAAACTGATTGCTCCGATTGCTATGCAGAAAAACCTTCGCTTCGCTATTCGTGAAGGTGGTCGTACTGTAGGTGCAGGTCAGGTTACTGAAATTCTGGACTAAGAATTTCAATCAGAAATAAAGGTATCCTGTAATTATTCTGCAGAATACCTTTATTTCTGCCATATTAAATAATAATTTGGCGGAGAAAATCTCTGTTGGAAGTTTCTCAAACGGGTGTAGCTCAATTGGTAGAGTAGCGGTCTCCAAAACCGTTGGTTGGGAGTTCGAGTCTCTCCTCCCGTGCAATCAAAATAATGGTTAAATGGCAAAGACAAAAATTCAGGATTATATCAACGAAAGTTACGACGAGTTGATCAATAAAACCTCCTGGCCAACCTGGAGTGAACTCCAGAACAGTGCAATAGTAGTATCCATCGCTTCCCTCATAATCGCGTTTGTCGTTTATTTGATGGATATGTCTTTCCAAACTATTTTAGAACGGTTCTACCTGCTGTTCTAAGTGGTAACCACTTTCTCTATTTTTTAATATCAGTTGTTTGATATTCAATCTTATCAATTACGTCATTCTGTATGGTCGATCAAGAAAAAAAATGGTACGTAATCCGGGCCATTAGCGGAAATGAGAAAAAGGTAAAAATTTACCTTGAAAGTGAAATCAGCCGCCTTGGATTGAGTGACTATATATCACAAGTCCTGATTCCCACCGAAAAGGTGTATCAGGTGCGTAAAGGAAAGAAAGTCAGTAAAGAACGGAATTATCTTCCGGGATATGTACTGATTGAAGCTCTTCTGACTGGTGAAATTCCACACATAATCAAAAGTGTGCCTGGAGTTTTAGGCTTTTTAGGATCCAAGGGAGAACCCGTTCCCCTGCGTCCTGCCGAAGTTAACCGCATATTAGGTAAAGTTGATGAATTGACAGAACAGGGCGAAGAAGTCAGTGTTCCGTTTATCGTCGGCGAAACCGTAACCGTAATCGACGGACCGTTCAACAGCTTTACCGGAATTATCGAAGAGATAAACGAGGAAAAGAAAAAGTTGAAAGTTATGGTCAAAATTTTTGGTCGTAAAACTCCGCTTGAGCTCGGATTTATGCAGGTAGAGAAAGATTAATAACGGGAAGTGTAGTCAATTAACTCACTAAGTTTACACATCAAATGGCAAAAGAAGTAAGCGGTTTAATTAAACTGCAGATAAAAGGAGCAGCAGCTAATCCTTCTCCTCCTGTAGGCCCTGCACTGGGATCCAAGGGTGTGAACATCATGGAATTTTGTAAACAGTTTAATGCGCGTACGCAAGACCAGCCAGGAAAAATCCTGCCGGTTATTATAACTGTTTACAAAGACAAGTCCTTTGATTTCATCATCAAGACCCCGCCTGTTGCAGTTCAGTTGTTAGATGCTACCAAACTTAAAAGCGGTTCCGCGGAACCCAACCGTAAAAAAGTTGGATCAGTTACATGGGATCAGGTTAAGGAAATTGCTGAGATAAAAATGGTGGATTTAAATGCTTTCACTATTGAATCAGCAATGCGCATGGTTGCCGGAACAGCAAGAAGTATGGGATTGACCGTATCGGGAACCCCACCTTTTGCAAATGACTGAAAACAGTAACGCTGCGGTTGCAGGGTTTACTTTTGAATAACAAAATTTAACAAGGCGCGAAATGGCTAAATTAACAAAAAAAAGGAAAGAGGCTCTGGCAAAGTTCGATAAGAACGCCACCTTCACCCTGACTGAAGCCATAAAAATCGTTAAGCAAATTTCGAATACCAAGTTTGATAGTTCTGTTGATGTTGATGTCCGCTTGGGCGTTGATCCTCGTAAAGCTAATCAAATGGTAAGGGGTACTGTTATGCTGCCCCATGGTACCGGAAAAACTGTCAGAGTATTGGTTTTATGTACTCCCGATAAGGAAGAAGAAGCCAAAGCTGCCGGAGCTGATTTTTATGGACTGGATGAATATATTCAGAAAATAAAGGAAGGTTGGACGGATGTAGACGTGATTATCACTATGCCTAGTGTAATGCCCAAAGTAGGTGCACTTGGAAAAATCCTTGGCCCTCGTGGACTTATGCCTAATCCAAAGACAGGTACAGTTACAATGGAGGTTGGAAAAGCAGTTCAGGAAGCGAAAGCAGGTAAGATAGATTTCAAAGTTGACAAATACGGAATCATTCATGCTGCTGTCGGAAAGACCTCATTTGACGATGAGAAACTTCTGGAAAATGCAAGAGAACTTCTCAACACCATCATTAAACTGAAACCTACTGCTGCAAAAGGTACTTATATGAAATCTTTGTTCATGTCAAGTACTATGGGTCCGGGTATCCGTGTCGAACAAAAATCAATCAACGTATAAGTTAATTTGTGGAACTTTCCTCGTAAACAAAAATTATCATGAGAAAAGAAGAAAAAAGTCAACTTATCGACACCCTGACTGAGCAGTTACAGAAATACAACACTGTTTATATTACTGATATCTCTGACTTAAATGTTGAAGTTACCAGTAAATTGAGAAGGTTGTGCTTCAAAAAGGATGTAAAGTTGATCGTAGTTAAAAATACACTGTTGCGTAAAGCAATGGAAAGAACCGATAAGGATTTTTCCGGACTTTATGGCTCTCTTAAAGGAGCTACTTCGATCATGTTATCGGAGGAAAACAGTGGGCCTGCCAAGTTGATCAAAGAGTTCAGAAAAACAAGTGCCAAACCATTACTTAAGGGAGCTTATGTAGAGGAAATGTCATTTGTTGGTGATCAGAACCTTGACATGCTTGTCAGCATCAAGTCGAAAAATGAACTTATCGCAGATATTATTCTGGCCCTTAAATCACCTGCAATTAATGTTGTTTCAGCATTACAGTCAGGCGGCCATACCATTTGCGGAGTTCTCAAAACTCTCTCAGAGAGATAACCTTGCTTCATTAGGAAGAAAACGATCAAAAAAAACAAATAAATTTCTTTGTAAAAACAATTTAAACATCAATAAAAATGGCAGACTTAAAAGCTTTTGCAGAACAATTGGTTAACCTGACTGTTAAAGAAGTTAACGAACTCGCCCAGATTCTCAAAGACGAATATGGAATCGAGCCAGCAGCCGCAGCACCTGTAATGATGGCCGGAGCCGGCGCAGGCGAAGCTGCAGTAGTTGAAGAACAAACTCAGTTTGACGTAATCCTCAAATCAGCAGGACAGGCTAAACTTGCAGTTGTTAAGCTTGTAAAAGAGCTTACCAGCCTTGGACTTAAAGAAGCAAAAGAGCTTGTTGACGCAGCTCCTAAAGCACTGAAAGAAGGCATTTCGAAAGACGAGGCCGAAGCACTGAAAAAATCACTTGAAGAAGCTGGTGCTGAGGTTGAAGTAAAATAAGTAAATGCAGCTGATTTTGCAATTATACATGCAGATCCTGTACCTATGCGTATGCATAGGTACAGTATTTGCTGTTTCCCGATTATGATGATCGGGATTAATTGTTTAATTTATTCATAGTTTTTACTTTTAAATTTTACGACCTTGGCTTCAAAAAAAATAGAAAGAATAAGTTTCGCAACTTCCAAAATTCAAACCGACTATCCTGATTTTCTTGATATACAGATCAAGTCATTTCAGGATTTTTTCCAATTGGAAACCAACCCCGAAAACAGGGCGTCGGAAGGTTTATTTAAAGTTTTTGCTGAAAACTTTCCGATTACTGATGCGAGAAACAACTTTGTTCTGGAGTTTCTCGATTATTTTATTGATCCTCCCCGCTATTCAATTGCGGAGTGTATCGAAAGGGGCCTAACTTACAGTGTCCCACTCAAAGCCAAGCTGAAGTTGTATTGTACCGACCCGGAGCATGAGGATTTTGAAACCATAATTCAGGATGTGTACCTCGGTATGATTCCTTACATGACCCCAAAAGGTACTTTTGTGGTTAATGGCGCTGAAAGGGTGGTTGTTTCTCAGTTGCACAGGTCTCCTGGTGTTTTCTTCGGAACAAGCTATCATGCCAACGGCTCACAGTTATTCTCCGCCAGAATTATTCCTTTTAAAGGTTCCTGGATGGAGTTTACTACCGACATCAACAATGTGATGTACGCGTACATTGACCGTAAGAAAAAATTACCGGTTACTACTTTGCTTCGTGCCATCGGTTATGAAACCGATAAGGATATTCTTGAAATATTCAACCTGGCTGAAGAAGTTAAAGTATCAAAAGCCGGACTTAAAAAAGTTGTGGGGGCCCGCCTTGCTGCAAGGGTTCTGAAAAACTGGATTGAAGACTTTGTTGATGAAGATACCGGAGAAGTTGTTTCAATCGAACGTACAGAGGTTATCATTGACCGTGAAACTGTTCTTGAAAACCACCACATTGATCTCATTGTGGAGTCAGGTGCAAAAACTGTTCTTCTTCACAAAGATGACCCCGATAACATCGATTATTCCATTATTTTTAACACGCTTCAGAAAGATACCGCAAACTCTGAAAAAGAGGCTGTGGAATTTATATACCGGCAGTTGCGTAATGCAGAGCCTCCTGATGAAGAAACCGCTCGTGGTATTATTGAGAAACTCTTCTTCTCCGATAAGAGATATGATCTCGGAGATGTAGGACGTTACCGGATCAACAAAAAACTGAATCTGGAAACACAGGTTGATACCCGCGTTCTTACCAAAGAAGACATCATTTCTATTATTAAATATCTCATCAGTCTGATCAATCTCCGCACTGAGGTCGATGATATCGATCACTTGAGCAATCGTAGAATCAGGACTGTGGGAGAACAATTATACAACCAGTTTGGGGTTGGTCTTGCCCGTATGGCACGTACCATCCGCGAAAGAATGAATGTCAGGGATAATGAGGTTTTCACCCCAACCGATCTGATTAATGCCAAAACACTTTCATCGGTTATCAATTCATTCTTCGGAACCAATCAGCTTTCCCAGTTTATGGATCAGACAAATCCACTGGCTGAGTTAACTCACAAGCGCAGGGTTTCAGCATTGGGACCTGGTGGTTTGTCACGTGAACGTGCAGGATTTGAAGTTCGTGACGTTCACTATACTCACTATGGCCGTTTGTGTACCATTGAAACTCCTGAAGGTCCGAATATCGGACTGATTTCTTCGTTGTGCGTTTATGCTAAAATAAACAGGCTTGGTTTTATTGAGACTCCTTACAAACAGGTTATTGATGGTAAGGTCGATCTGAATGAAAAACCAATTTACCTGAGTGCCGAAGAAGAGGAAAACAAAATCATTGCTCAGGCGACAACGCCTATGGATGATAAGGGACATTTTATCAATGATAAGATCAAAGTACGTTATCTGGCCGACTATCCGATAGTTGAAAAAGAGAAGGTTGACCTTATCGATATAGCTCCTAATCAGATTGCTTCGATAGCTGCTTCTTTGATCCCATTTCTTGAGCATGATGATGCCAATCGTGCACTCATGGGCTCAAACATGATGCGTCAGGCTGTGCCCTTACTTAATCCGGAATCTCCAATTGTTGGAACCGGTATTGAGAAAAGTGTGGCATTTGACAGCCGCGTGCTTGTAACTGCTGAATCTGACGGACTTGTTGAGTATGTTGACGCAAGAGAAATTATTGTTCGTCATACCCGCCTTGAAGATGAGAAACTTGTTAGCTTCGACGATGATATTCATCATTATCCGCTCACCAAGTTCACCCGTACCAATCAGGGAACCTGCATGAACCTTCGTCCTATTGTCCGCAAAGGCGACAGGGTTAAAAAAGGTCAGGTGCTATGTGAAGGTTATGGAACCAGCATGGGCGATCTTGCACTTGGACGTAACCTTATGGTAGCATTTATGCCCTGGAAAGGATATAATTTTGAAGATGCTATTGTAATTTCTGAAAAGGTAGTAAAAGAGGATATCTTTACTTCTATTCATATAGAGGAGTTTGTACTAGAGGTTCGCGATACCAAACGCGGAGTTGAAGAACTTACAAACGACATTCCTAACGTAAGTACCGAAGCCACCAAGGACCTTGATGAAAATGGTTTGATCAGGATTGGTGCTGAAGTTAATGAAGGTGATATTCTTATTGGAAAAATTACTCCGAAGGGCGAAAGCGATCCGACACCGGAAGAAAAACTGCTGCGTGCTATTTTCGGCGATAAAGCAGGTGATGTAAAAGATGCTTCGTTAAAAGCACCTCCATCAATGAAAGGTGTTGTTCTGGATAAAAAGCTCTTCTCAAGGATGATCAAAGACCGTAAGGTTAAAGCCAAAGAGAAAGACACCGTAAAGGTTCTTGAAGATGAATTCGCAAAGAACACTCAGGAACTTAAAACCAAACTGGTTGATAAATTAACCGTTCTGGTTTCCGGCAAAACTTCGCAGGGAGTTTACAATAACTTCAAAGAGGAGATTGTTCCCAAAAAGATCAAGTTTACTCAAAAAATGCTCATGGGCATTGATTATATCAACGTTAATCCAAGCAGGTGGACCACCGACAAGGACGTGAATGATCTGATCAAAACCCTGATAAATAACTACATTATCAAGTACAAAGAGATTCTTGGTGTATATAACCGCCGGAAATTTGTTGCAACTGTTGGAGATGATCTCCCCAATGGTATTGTGCAGATGGCTAAGGTTTACGTTGCCAAGAAACGCAAGCTCAAAGTAGGAGATAAAATGGCGGGTCGTCACGGTAATAAGGGTATTGTTGCCCGTATTGTTCGTGAAGAAGATATGCCTTTCCTTGCCGATGGAACCCCGGTTGATATTGTACTTAATCCTTTGGGTGTGCCTTCGCGTATGAACCTTGGACAGATTTACGAAACTGTACTCGGATGGGCAGGCAAGAAACTTGGTATGAATTTCGCAACCCCGATTTTTGACGGAGCATCACATGATAAGATCAATGCTTACATGAATGAGGCTGGCTTACCTGAAAACGGCAGAGTTTATCTGCACGACGGTGGCACAGGAGAACGTTTTGATCAGGCAGCAACAGTCGGGTATATCTATATGCTGAAACTTCATCATATGGTTGACGATAAAATGCATGCCCGTTCAATTGGACCTTACTCACTCATTACCCAGCAACCACTGGGAGGTAAAGCTCAGTTCGGAGGTCAGCGTTTTGGTGAAATGGAGGTTTGGGCACTCGAAGCTTTCGGGGCATCACATATCCTTCAGGAAATACTTACTGTTAAATCTGATGATGTTATGGGCCGTGCAAAGGCTTACGAAGCCATTGTAAAAGGCGATAACATGCCAATTCCCGGAATTCCGGAATCATTCAATGTATTGGTTCATGAACTTCGTGGTCTTGGCCTGAACATAACATTCGATTAATCGTTACGGATAATTCCGCACCCGGTATATCTTAATACTGATATACCGGAGTGCATTTTCCGGTAGTTCATTCAAGTGTAAAAATTTAGAAAACAGTATATGGCTTTCAGAAAAGACAGCACAATTTCCAGCAATTTTTCCAAAATTACCATAAGCCTTGCTTCACCCGAGATGATTCTCGAACGCTCGAGTGGTGAGGTTTTAAAACCCGAAACCATAAACTATCGCACCTACAAACCTGAACGTGACGGTTTGTTTTGCGAGCGTATATTCGGGCCTGTAAAAGATTGGGAATGTCATTGCGGAAAATACAAAAGAATTCGTTACAAGGGTATTGTTTGTGACCGTTGCGGTGTTGAAGTTACCGAGAAAAAGGTACGTCGCGAACGTATGGGTCATATTCAGCTTGTTGTTCCCGTTGCACACATCTGGTATTTCAGGTCACTTCCGAATAAAATCGGCGCGCTTCTGAATCAGAATACCAAAAAGCTTGACTCCATCATTTATTATGAGCGCTACGTTGTGGTACAACCAGGTGTGATGGATGGCGTTATGCTGAAAGAAGATGTTAAGGTTGAAAAAATGGCCTTACTCACCGAAGAGCAATATTTTGAAGTATTGGATATGCTCCCGCGTGAAAATCAGTATCTTGATGATTCTGATCCTCAGAAATTTGTTTCCAAAATGGGAGCAGATGCTTTGTTCGACCTGCTGAAAGGTCTTGATCTGGATCACGAATCGTATGAATTAAGGCATAAAGCAAATACTGAAACTTCGCAACAGCGTAAAGCTGATGCATTGAAACGTCTTCAGGTTTTTGAAGCTTTCCGCGATGCTCAGCTCCGGATTGAGAATCGTCCTGAATGGATGATTGTCAAGGTTGTTCCAGTTATTCCACCTGAACTCAGGCCGTTGGTGCCGCTTGATGGAGGCCGCTTTGCAACCAGTGACCTTAACGATTTATACAGAAGGGTTATTATCCGCAACAACCGTCTGAAAAGACTTATCGAGATTAAAGCTCCTGATGTGATTATGCGTAATGAAAAGCGCATGCTTCAGGAAGCTGTGGATTCATTGTTCGACAATTCACGTAAAGCAAACTCAGTAAAAACCGAATCAAACAGAGCACTTAAGTCATTGAGTGATAGTTTGAAAGGGAAACAAGGCCGCTTCCGTCAGAACCTGTTGGGTAAACGTGTTGACTACTCAGGTCGTTCGGTTATTGTAGTTGGACCCGAACTCAAACTCAACGAATGCGGAATTCCAAAAGATATGGCTTCTGAGTTGTTCAAGCCATTCATTATCCGCAAGATGCTTGAGCGTGGAATTGTAAAAACTGTAAAATCAGCCAAAAAAATAGTTGACCGTAAAGATCCTGTTGTCTGGGATATTCTTGAGAGTATTCTGAAAGGACATCCGGTAATGCTTAACCGTGCGCCAACTCTTCACAGGCTTGGTATTCAGGCGTTTCAGCCAAAACTTATAGAAGGAAAAGCCATTCAGCTCCATCCTTTGGTTTGTACCGCTTTTAATGCCGACTTCGACGGTGACCAGATGGCGGTTCACGTTCCTCTGGGAAATGCAGCAGTTCTCGAAGCACAGCTTCTGATGCTTGCTTCACACAATATTCTTAATCCGGCCAACGGAGCACCTATTACCGTTCCTTCACAGGACATGGTTTTGGGTCTTTATTACATGACCAAAGGCCGTCAGTCTATCCCTGAAAATCCTGTTAAAGGAGAGGGTATGACATTCTATTCACCTGAAGAGGTGATTATCGCTTACAATGAGCGTGTTGCTGATCTTCACGCATACATAAAAGTCAGGATTCCTGTCAACGAATATGGTGTAACTGTCAATAAACTTATTGAGACAACAGTTGGACGCGTCTTGTTTAATCAGGTAGTTCCTGTTGAATATGGATACATCAATCAGCTGCTGACAAAAAAAGCACTTCGTGATATTATCGGAGGAATTGTTAAAGAAACCGGAACTGCCAAAACAGCCCGTTTCCTCGATGATATCAAAGATCTTGGTTATACCATGGCTTTCAAAGGCGGATTATCATTTACGCTCAGCGATGTAATGGTTCCTGATGTTAAAGAAGAACTTGTTAGTCAGGCCAATGAGGAAGTTGATGAAGTTATGGCCAACTATAACATGGGATTCATAACCAACAATGAGCGCTACAATCAGATTATTGATATCTGGACACATACCAACTCACGCTTGACTTATACTGTAATGGAGAACCTTACCAAAGACAGGCAGGGCTTCAATTCAGTGTATATGATGCTTGACTCAGGAGCCCGCGGTTCTAAAGAGCAGATCCGTCAGCTCTCAGGTATGAGGGGTCTGATGGCCAAACCTCAGAAATCAGGGGCAACCGGCGGTGAGATTATCGAAAATCCGATTCTTTCGAACTTTAAAGAAGGTCTTTCGGTTCTCGAGTACTTTATTTCAACTCACGGAGCCCGTAAAGGTCTTGCCGATACTGCGTTGAAAACTGCAGATGCCGGTTACCTTACACGTAGGTTGGTTGACGTTGCTCAGGATGTGGTTATTACAGAGCCCGATTGCGGAACATTGCGCGGATTAACAACCACTGCACTCAAGAAAAATGAGGAAGTTGTTGAAACTCTGTACGACAGAATTCTTGGTCGTGTTACGCTACATGATATTTATCACCCTCAAACCGGCGACCTTATTGTTGCTGCAGGTGATGAACTTACCGAGGATATCAGCCGGATAATTGATGATTCACCGATTGAAGCAGTTGAAATCAGGTCAGTATTGACTTGTGAATCTAAAAAAGGTGTTTGTGCCAAGTGTTATGGCCGTAACCTTGCTACCGGTCGTATGGTTCAGAAAGGTGAAGCTGTTGGTGTTATTGCTGCTCAGTCGATTGGTGAGCCGGGAACACAGCTTACACTTCGTACTTTCCACGTTGGGGGTACTGCATCCAACATCTCCGTTTCATCGCGTATTGAAGCCAAATATGATGGTATTCTTGAAATTGACGAACTCAGGTTTGTTGAATACGAAAATGCAGAAGGCAAGAAATACGACATCGTAATAGGTCGTTCAGCAGAAATGCGTATTGTTGATAAAAAGACTGGAATTGTACTTGCATCCGCACACATTCCTTACGGAGCAAACCTCTATTTCAGGCAAGGAGAAGAAGTAGCAAAAGGAAGCCTGGTTAGTGACTGGGATCCATACAATGCTGTTATTTTATCGGAAGTTGCCGGAAAGGTTGTTTTTGACAATATTATTGAAGGAACCACTTTCAGGGTTGAATCAGATGAACAGACCGGTTATCACGATAAGGTTATCATCGAATCGCGTCAGAAAACCAAAAACCCAAGTATCCGTATCGTAACCACCGATGGCTCTGACCTTAGAGTTTATGATATTCCTGTAGGATCTCATATTATTGTGGAAGAAGGTCGTAAGATAAAAGCCGGAGAAATTCTTGTAAAGATTCCTCGTGCCGTTGGTAAATCCGGCGATATCACAGGAGGTCTTCCAAGGGTAACCGAATTGTTTGAAGCCCGTAATCCATCCGATCCTGCTGTAGTTGCTGAAATTGATGGCGTTGTATCCTTTGGCAAAAAACTGAAGAGAGGTAACCGTGAAGTCATCATTACTTCAAAAACCGGTGAAGAAAAGAGTTATCTTATTCCTACTTCAAAACAGATTCTTGCTCAGGAGAATGACTACGTAAAAGCTGGTACGCCGCTTTCAGAAGGTGCTATGACTCCAAGTGATATTCTTGCGATTAAAGGACCTATGAAAGTTCAGGAATATATTGTGAACGAGGTTCAGGAAGTTTACCGCCTGCAGGGAGTAAAGATCAATGATAAACATTACGAGGTAATTGTTCGCCAGATGATGCGCAAGGTTGATGTTGCAGATCCCGGAGATACCAAGTTCCTCGAAGGTGAATTGGTCAACAAGATTGACTTCCATGATGAAAATGACTGGATTTTCGGTAAAAAGATAGTCATCAACACAGGAGACTCTACCAACCTGAAACCCGGACAGATTGTTACCGCACGTAAACTTCGCGATGAGAACTCAATGCTGAAACGCAGAGACCTTAAGCTTGTTGAAGCACGTGATTCGCAACCTGCAACCGCTAAACAGGTACTTCAGGGAATTACCAGGGCTTCGCTGCAAACCAAGAGCTTTATTTCAGCAGCATCCTTCCAGGAAACTACCAAGGTACTTACTGTTGCATCTATCAATGCAAAGAGCGATAGCTTGTTAGGACTGAAAGAAAATGTTATTGTAGGCCACCTGATTCCTGCAGGAACCGGACTTCGTGAATACGATGATCTTATTGTAGGCTCACAGGATGAGTATGCAAAACTCATAGCTTCAAAAGCGGATGAACTTTAACCTTTAAACAGGACATTCAAGGGCGACAGGCCGGTAACTGCTTGTCGCCCTTATATTTTTTAACCGGATATTTTGAAAGGAAATTGCCATGAATGACAACAAACAGAACCAGATCAACATTGAGTTGAGTGACGAAACTGCTGAAGGGATTTATTCCAATCTGGCAATTATTACACACTCCAATGCAGAATTTATTATTGATTTTGTAAAAATGATGCCGGGAGTGCCAAAAGCCAAAGTTAAATCAAGGATAATTCTTACGCCTCAGCATGCCAAAAGGCTGATGGGTGCACTTCGCGATAATATTTCGAAATATGAGGCAGTACATGGCCCCATCAAAGAAAGCGAATCGAATATGCCTTTTACCATGGGCGGCCCGACAGCACAGGCATAACATTATTTAATGGTATTTTTTAAAAGGGAGCACCTGAATAATTCAGGAAGCTCCCTTTTTTTGCGCTTGTTTTTTAGTAAACCGGGTTGTCTATGAAGTCGGGACTATCGCCCATTAATCCGAAAATGGTTATTCCTGAAATTGCAAAGAGAATGATCAAAAGCAACGAAAAAATCAAAAACCATAACAGCAAAGCTTTGCTGAAATTCGATTTGTTTTGATTTGTAGATTTCCAGAATGACCATACCAGTAGCATAATCAGATTTACAAATGGAATGATCAATATGAAGATGGTTATTAACCAGTCAGCTATTGATAAAACCGGCGTACTTTCTTTTTCTTTTTCTTTTTCCATAGGGGGTTTGAAATATTCATTCAAAGATAGTAAAGATCATTGCTGTTGATTGCTGTGTAACTATAATTTTTCGGATCCGAATAAATAGGTCGTTTATGCAGCCAATTGTGACCGAATATAGGTAATTTTGTAAAAAAAACAATCTCATGGATATTTCCTTATTTTTTGATACTGACTCTGCTGTTTTTGCATGGTTTATTCTTCCGTTACTGATTTTTCTTGCAAGAATCAGCGATCAGACCATCGGAACACTCCGCTTGATTTTTTTATCAAAAGGACAGAAGTTCCTGGCTCCGTTCCTCGGTTTCTTTGAGGTAATTATCTGGCTGATTGCTGTTAGCCAGATAATGAAGCACCTTGACAATGTGCTGGCATATATAGCTTATGGCGGAGGTTTTGCTATGGGAAACTACATAGGAATGGTGATTGAAGAGAAACTTTCAATCGGAAATGTTCTCGTGCGGATTATCCCTAAAAAAGATACCAGCGAACTGATAGCTTATCTGAGAGAAAGTAACTACGGGGTTACATCTGTTAATGCAGAGGGCAGCAAAGGAGAGGTTGACATTGTGTTTACCATCATCAAACGTAAGGATATTGAGAATGTGGTTTCAATAATAAACAGGTTTAATCCCAATGCATTCTATACCATAGAAGATGTAAAAGCAATCAACGAAGGTATTTTCAAGCACACGCGCAAAGCCACAATTTTCGACAACTTTTCGTTTAAACTGAAAAAGAATAAGTAATGAACCCTGCTAAAGGTTCACGTCTGTTTTTCAATAATTTGTGCAAAATGTTTGCTATTTGAACATTTGCTCATAACTTTGCATCTCGCGTCAAAAGCAGAAAATTATGCCACGTCCCCGCATAAGCCGCAGGATATTCAGGCCACCGCTTGTTTCAGGTTACATCCCATTTGGCTCATCCAAAGGTATAGTGGATAGTATTTCTCTGCTTTACGAGGAATTTGAAGCTTTGCGCCTTGCCGACTATGAAAATTTATCGCAACATGAAGCTGCCGGATCAATGGAAGTTTCGCGGCCGACATTTTCACGGATATATGACATGGCAAGGCAAAAAATGGCAAAAGTACTTGTAGAAGGTCTGACACTGAACATCGAGGGCGGGAATGTAATATTTGATGAGCCATGGTACAGGTGTAACGACTGCAATTCCTCTTTCAGCCCATCATCAGGCGAAAAGCCGGCAAGTTGTCCTGTATGCAGAAGTGCTGATTTTAAACAGGTAAAAAAAGGCAATCATCAATCAGGCAATGATTTGTTGCCTCGTCCGGCAGTGCATCAGACGGGTTTTTGTGTTTGTCCGGGATGTGATCTTAAGGTGTCGCATCAGGCTGGAGTGCCTTGCAGAAGCTTTATTTGCCCGTCGTGCGGAAATATGCTGATACGCGAACATCATCCGGTGAAACCTTGATAAGATTCAGTTTTTAATAGAAATTCAAGCGATTAAAGTAAATACATCATGAAAAAAAACAAACTGGGATTTAATTCCCGAATGGTACATGGCGGAGAATTTGATAATCCATTGGGCAGTGCTACTGTTCCGATTTATCAGACATCAACTTTTATATTTGAGAATGCCGACCATGGGGCAAAATGTTTCTCGGGCGAAGACGACGGTTACATTTATACACGAATAGGCAATCCTACAATTCACGCACTGGAGACACTTGTGGCAGATCTTGAAGGAGGTGCTGAAGGAATTGCCACCAGTTCGGGAATGGCTGCAGTAAACACCCTCTATATGGCTTTGCTGAGTCAGGGTGACCATATGATTAGTTCGGAAGCTGTTTACGGGCCTTCACGTGTTGTGATGGAGCAACATTGGGCCAGATTTGGTGTGGAGTCAACTTATGTAAATACTGCTGACATTTCAGCAATAAAGGCTGCATTCAAACCAAATACAAAAATGCTCTTTATTGAAACACCAGCCAATCCGACCATTGAAATTACTGACCTGAAAGCATGTGCAGAACTGGCTCATCAACATGGAGCTCTTCTTATTGTTGACAACACCTTTTGCAGCCCATACCTGCAGCGACCTATTGAGTTCGGCGCTGATGCGGTATTTCATTCAATGACAAAGTTTCTGAACGGACATGCCGATATTGTTGCCGGAATGATTATTACCAAAGACAAAGAACTGGGTAAGAAACTCAGGAGCATGATGGTTGCAATGGGTTGCAATATGGATCCCCATCAGGCGTATATGGTGATCAGGGGAGTAAGAACACTTGGAATCAGGGTTGAAAGGGCTCAGCAAAGTGCCATGGAGATTGCACACTTTCTTGAAGCACATCCAAAGGTAGAATGGGTAAAGTATCCCGGTCTTGAATCGCATCCGCAGCATGAACTTGCCAAAACCCAGATGAAAGGGTTTGGTTCGATGATAAGTTTCGAACTCAAAGGAGGACTTGAAGCAGGGAAAATTCTCATGAATGAAGTGCAACTGGCAATTCTTGCTGTTTCGCTTGGCGGTGTTGAATCTCTGATTCAGCATCCGGCTTCAATGACACATTCAAAAATGAAGTCCGACGACAGATTACGAGCCGGAATAACAGAAGGCCTGGTGAGATTTTCAGTAGGAATTGAGGATGTTGAAGACCTGATAGATGACCTGAAACAGGGACTGGATAAAATTTAACATAAATTTATAACAATAAGCTGCGGGATTCGTTAAAGTGAATATCCGCAGCTTTACTTTTGTATAATATACAATTCGTTGCTTGTTATTCCTTTTAAGTATGAAAATCCGGTTTGCACTGCTAGCTTTTTTCTTGATTTTTATTTCTTCGGGTATACTTAAAGCCCAGAAGGTCGGGCTGGTGCTGAGTGGCGGAGGAGCGAAAGGAGTAGCTCATATCGGGGTTATCAGGGCGCTTGAAGAAAATGGCATTCCTATTGACTATATAACAGGCACCTCAATGGGTGCAATAATCGGGGCTTTATATGCCACGGGTTATTCACCCGATGAGATGGAGGAAATCGTCAGGTCTGAGGAATTTGCAGGATGGGTTTCGGGAGATGTGGATGCAAAGTACAGCTATTTATTCAAGAAACCGATGCCGGACGCCTCATGGGCAGAGTTTAAGTTTAGAATTGATTCGGTATTTACACCGTTTTTCCCCACAAATATTGTTTCTCCGATTCTGATGGATTTTGCATTTCTCGAAATCTTCGCCAGTGCCGGTGCCGCTGCCAGTTATAATTTTGACAGTCTCATGGTTCCGTTTCGTTGCATGGCCTCTGATATTTCACGTGGAGAAGCGATAGTGCTTCGCAAAGGCGATCTGGGCAGTGCAATCAGAGCTTCAATGACTTTCCCGTTCTTTTTCCGGCCGATTCGTATAGATGGTAAATTGCTTTTCGACGGAGGGATGTATAACAATTTCCCGACAGATGTGATGTATGATGATTTCTTTCCGGACATCATCATCGGAAGCCAGGTGGCCGCCAATTATCAGGAACCTGAAGATGATAATATTGTTTCTCAGCTGCAGAATATGCTCATGCAAAAGCAAGAGTACGCAGTGCATTGTGAAAACGGCGTGATCATACGGCCAAATCTGCGCGAGGTAAATGTGATTGACTTCAGCAATACATCTGCTTTTATTGATTCAGGATATGTAATGGCATTAAGATCATTGCCTTATATAAGGGAGTTTGTGGTTGATAATGTAAGCCAGGAACAAATCCGGGAAAAACGTGAAGAATACGTTAGCAGCAAACCGCCATTACTGGTTGGAGATCTGGAGATTACCGGTCTGAAAAGCGGGCAGTATGAATATGTAAACCGGCTACTGGGTGTTAAAACGCGAACACCATTGCAATCTTACGTAAATGATGATCCGGGTAATGCCGGAACTCCGCTGGCTTTGATTAAGCCCGAATATTTCAAGCTTATTGCAGAAGATAAGATTGAACACATATACCCGCAGATGCGCTATGATACTGCCACCGGACTTTTTGATCTGATTCTTGATATTCAGCGTGAAAATCAGCTGGTAACCGGCATCGGTGGAGCAGTTACCTCCAGTTCGGTAAACGAATTGTTTCTAAAGCTTCAGTATAATTACTGGACACGGTTTGCCTGGCAGGCCAATATAAATGCTTATTTCGGCAGGTTTTACAATTCTTCAATGATTGAAGGCCGTATGGACATTCCGGGAAGTAAACCATTTTTTCTTAAAGCCCGTTTTACCTTCAATAAATTTAACTACTTCAAAACCAATACCTATTTCTTTGAAGATGAAGATCCGTTTTTTCTGGTTGAAAGAGAGCGTTTTTTCACTCTATCGGGCGGTTTGCCAATGAAAAATAATGGAATCATTTCTATAGATATGGTAATTGGCAGAAACCGCGACGACTATTTTCAAACAAATTATTACACCAGAATTGATACACTCGACAGAACCGGATTTAATTTCTTTTCTCCCGGAATCAGCCTTGAGATTAATTCATTAAACCGAAAAGAATATGCCAGTCGTGGAGTCCGGCTAAGTGCAGAATCGAGGTTGGTTACCGGCCGTGAGATTTTTACACCCGGAAGCACGGCTCCATTTAAGACCAGCCTGATAAATGATCACACCTGGGTTCAGGTGAATGTGACATACGAGAATTATTTTAAACGTATTTCACCGGTTAGTTTCGGCGTTTTCGCTCAGGCATTTTTTTCATCTCAGGAGTATTTTTCAAACTACACTTCAAGTATACTAGCAGCAAAAGCATATCAACCTTTTCCTGAGGCAATTGTACGTTTTATGCCTCAGTTCAGGGCTAACCGATTTGTTGCAGTGGGATCAAAAAATGTAATTGAGCTGCATAAAAATATAGATTTCAGACTGGAGGCTCATGTTTTTCTCCCGCTAAACGCCATACAACAGGATTACCTTACCCGTAGAGCGCTGCGGGCTAACGACATATATTTCTATGGAATGGGTTCAACAGCATTGGTTTACCATTCTCCTATCGGACCTGTTAGCCTTAATCTTAATTACTTTTACGGAGAAGATAACCCATATTCATTCTTTCTGAAATTTGGATACCTTATCTTCAATAAACGGCCTTTCTGACGCTGATTTCTGAATAATCAGGTTTTTTAACAGAATTACTATGTGATGCAATGCTGGTGTAAACAATCGTATAGGGTTGATATTGAGTTGTTAACGGATCAGGAAGTCATATTGGCCAATTATTAACACAAATGAATTGACAGATTACCTGAAATTACAAACAATAATTATTATTTTTGCAATCCAATTTAAAATTGAGAACCCAAACAACTGAAAAATATCCAGTTAAAAATCCTGCCACTGACTTCCACCTTCTGTGACTTTTCCCTCCAACCTTCTTTATCAGAAAGTTTTCCGAAAAGCTTCATTGTTGTCGGCTTCAGTTGGAATGCGTAGTTTTAAACAGTATTAATCATTCATTTGAATCCTTCATGGAAACCAAACCACAATCCGATCTGACGCCTGAAGAAATTAATTCAACTCAGGAGCAGAATTCCGTTCCATCTGAAGAGATGGCCGAAACCAATTCAAACATTTCTGCAGAGCCAGAGGCTGTTGCCGAAGAACCTTCAACTGAGAACCCTGTTTCAGAAGAGCCATCTCAGGAGATTATTCCTGAAATTGAAGAAGCTGAGCTCCCCGAAGTTCCTGAAGTTATTGAGGAACCGGAAGTAGTTACTATTCCTGAAATTGAAGAAGCTGAGCTGCCTGAAGTTCCTGAAATAATTGAGGAACCTGAAGTAATTGCTGAAGCCGCTGATGTTGCAGAAGAAGCAGTAGCCGCAGAGGTTGAAACAGAAGAATCTCTTCCTGTGGAGGAGACGGAAATTGCAGAGCCTGCAGCAGAAGTTACTGCCGAAAGCACCGAAACCGTTGAAACAGTTGAACAGACAGAGGCTGAGGTATCGGCTGAAGTTGAAAGTACTGAAGTTTCATTGGAAGACCATTCTGATTCAATCAGCGAAAGCAGCGATGACGATGAGTCTGATGATCAGGAAGAAGAGGCAGAGGAAGAAAACCTTTCAGACTTTGAAGGAATGACCCGCGAAGAGCTGGTTGCAAGGCTTGAAGAATTGGTTAAAGAGGATGATGTGGTTAAGATTAAAGGAGATGTTGCCAGAATTAAGGTTGCATTTCTGAAACTTAACAAAGAATTTAAACACGAAGCATATCAGAAACTTGCAGCGTCTGCCGGAGAGCCCGAAGCAGAGGTTGAAGGTACTGAAACACCTGAGAATACTGAAGCTCCTGAGAAAACAGAAACTCCGGTAATTCCTGATGATGAAGTTGAGGAAAAATTTAAAGCTGCATTCCAGATTTATAAGCACAATAAATTCAGATTCAACGAGGAACAGGAAAAAGTAAAAACCCGGAATCTCGAAGCCAAGACCAAAATTCTGGAAGAATTAAAGGCGCTCATCAGTTCAGAAGAAACCCTCAAAAAAACTTACGACGAGTTTAAGATACTTCAGGATAGCTGGAAATCCATTGGAATGGTTCCGAAAACTGAGGTAAATACGCTTTGGCAGAACTATCATTTTCTGGTTGAGAAATTCTTCGATAAGGTAAAAATAAATAAAGAGCTTAAAGACCTCGATCTTAAGAAGAACCTTGAAGCCAAAATGCAACTCTGTGGTAAAGCAGAAGAGTTGTTGCTTGAAACTTCCATTATAAAGTCTTTCAAGAATCTGCAGCAATATCACGAAGAGTGGAAAGAGATTGGTCCGGTTCCTCAGGATAAAAAAGATGAACTTTGGGACAGATTCCGCAGTGCAACTGAAAAAATCAACGAGCGCCGCCGCGAGTATTACAACGAAATGCAGGAAGGCCTTGAGCAAAATCTTGCAGCCAAAACCATACTTTGCGAAAAAGCTGAACAGATAATTGCCACTGAATATGACTCAATTAAAGCATATCAGGATGCTACAAATCAGGTAACCGAACTACTCCAGATATGGAAATCCCTCGGTCCTGCTCCCAAAAAGCAGAACAACGAAATATGGGCACGCTTCAAAAATTCGCTTGATGTTTTCTTCAATGCAAAAAAAGAATTCTACAACAAGCTGAAAGATCAGCAGATGCACAATTACAACCTGAAACTCGATTTGTGTGTTCAGGCTGAAGCATTACGCGCCAGCAATGATTGGCGAAACACCACCCGCGAACTGATCAATATGCAGAACGAGTGGAAAAATATCGGCCCGGTGCCACGCAAACAAAGCGATAAAATCTGGAAACGATTCAGAGCTGCCTGCGATGAGTTCTTTGCATCAAAAAATGAATATTTCAAGAACGTTTCGGGTCACGAAGGTGAAAATATGAAACTCAAACTTGAACTGATCGAAAAAGCCAAAGCATTTGAAGTAGGTGAAAACCGTAATGAAGCTGTGGAAGCGCTTAAAGACATGCAGCGTCAATGGATGGAGATCGGTCACGTTCCCATCAAGGAAAAAGAAAAACTGCAAGCTGATTTCAGGGCAATCATCAACAAGCACTTCGAAAAGCTGAAAATGGAAAGCATTTCGATGGGAGCCTCAAATTATCGCAGCCGCGTTGACAAGATGGCCAAAGATTCACCGGATGCAGGCAGAGTGATCAGTAAAGAACGCAACTTTGTTCAGGGTAAAATCCAGCAATTGCAGGATGAAATTAAAACCTGGGAAAACAACATCGGCTTTTTTGCAAAATCAAAAACTGCCAACCTGCTGAAACAGGAATTTGAAAAGAAAATTGATAAGGCGAAAGAAGAACTTCAGCTGCTTGAAGCAAAACTGAAGATGCTTCGCGAAACCAATCAATAACAAATTCAGACCGCCGGACATACCGGCGGTTTTTTTTTGCATGGTAATCTGGTAGATGAAAATTGAGTTTGACCGAATCAGATCATCTGTTCATTTTAACCTCTTTAATTAACAACTTTTCACATTTACCGCTGTTATTTATAAAAAACAAGCCTTTGAGGACGCCAATTTCTGCATATCTTTCATCTCGAATTTCTGAATAAAATCAAGATTATGAAAAAAACTGTCAAAATTTCAGCCATTGTATTGGTGGTGTTGCTTTTAGCCATTATCGTCCTGCCGTTTGTATTTAAAGGACGGATTATCGAAGCCGTAAAAACTGAAGCCAACAAAAGCCTGAATGCCCGTCTCAATTTTGAAGGTGTCAGTCTTTCGCTTATCCGGAGCTTCCCGGATTTCTCTGTCAGGATGAAGCAACTCTCGCTTGTGGGAATTGGTGATTTTGAGATGGATACACTGGCACATATTCCAAAACTACAGCTAACTTTAAATCTGATGAGCGTTTTCAGCGGTGATCAGTATGAAATTAAATCGGTGAGAATGGATGATCCTGCCTTTAAGTTCAAAGTGCTGGCTGATGGTCGTTACAATTGGGATATTGTTAAAGCCTCCACCGATACAGTGACTGTCGCAGCAGAAGAAACTGAAACACCTTTCCGCGCTGCGCTGCGGAGTCTTCTCATCAAAAACGGAACCATCATTTATGACGATGCCAGTCTCAATACCCTTGTCGTTGCCAGACAGGTGAATCATGAGTTGAGCGGTGATTTAACAGCCGATTACACCGATCTTATAACAGAGACTTCAATAGGTGAATTAACTGCCGATTATGAGGGGATTCGCTATCTTAACAAAGCAACCGGCAATCTGACATCAAAAATCGGGGCTGACCTGATTGCCTGGAAATTTACATTTCCTGATGCTGTGCTGAAAATCAACGAACTCGATCTGCTTGCTTCAGGCTTTTTTGCCATGCCTGAGCAGGGTTACGATATGGATATAAAGTTTGAAGCCATAAAAAATGATTTCAAAAGCTTCCTTTCTATGATTCCGGCTGTTTATGCAAAGGATTTTGAATCGGTACAAGCCAAAGGGAGTCTTTCGTTCAAGGGCTTTGTGAAAGGGCTTTACAGCGACAATTCCATGCCTGGATTCGGACTTGATATTTTAATCGCTGATGCAATGTTTAAATATCCTGATCTGCCGGAGTCTGTTGAAAATATTTCTATGAATGCCGCTGTTTCCAATGCTTCCGGCGATCCGGATGCTACCATTATTGATGTTAAACAACTGCATTTTGAGATGGCGAAAAACCCGGTGGATGTCAGGTTGTATGTCAGTACGCCGGTGAGTGATCCGTTTATTGATACCAAAATCACAGGCAAAATTAACCTGGCTGATGTTGGAAAGTTTTACCCGCTTGAAGAAGGTGACCAGATTTCAGGGTTGCTTGATGCCGATATTATGGCCAAAGGAAAATTATCGGCCGTTGATCAGAAACAATATGATCAGTTTGCTGCAGAAGGTAGAATAATCGCAACAAATGTTGTTTATAAAACATCCTCTTTACCCGAAGGACTAACGGTTAGCGAAGCTCAACTGAATCTTTCTCCTGCGCTGGCAGCCGTGCCTGTTTTAAAAGCTAAGATCGGGAAAAACGACCTTTCGGCCAGCGGTAATCTGGATAATCCGATGGCTTACTTTTTCAGTAAAGGCGATCTGAAAGGTACAATGGAGCTGAGTTCAACTTATTTTAATGTTAACGACTTCATGCCTGAAACGTCTGAAAACAGTGGCGTTTCGGATACTTCTTCCATGGCGGTTATAGAAATTCCCAAAGGAATTGATTTCGCGATGAATGCCACATTTGCTCAGGTGCTTTATGACAATATGGACCTCCGGAATGTCAAAGGCCGGCTTTTGGTTAAGGATCAAAAACTAAAGCTTGAAAATATCAACATGAACACCCTTGATGGAGCCATTGGTATCAATGGAAGTTACTCGACAGTAGTTCCGGATAAACCAGTTGTAGATTTCGTGTTGGATATTAATGATGTGGATGTGCAGAAAGCATTCACGACTTTCAACACCATGCAGAAACTGGCTCCGATCGCAGGTCTGGCAAAAGGGAATATCAGTACACAACTCAGCCTGAAAACCGATCTGGATGGGAATATGATGCCGGTTTTCAGCTCCATCATGGGCGATGGAAATCTCAGATCTCAGATGCTTACTTTCAGCAATGTCAAAAGTTTCAACAAAATTGCTGATGCTTTGAAGATGGATAAGTTGAAAGAGTGGGTGATTGAAAAGGTGAATTTATCCTTTGAAGTTATTGATGGAAAGGTGTTTGTGAAACCCTTCGAAACTGCTGTTGGCAAGACCAAAGCCAATATTTCGGGTTGGAATTCATTTGATGAAACCATGGAGTATGTCATGCAACTTTCCATTCCCCGCAGTGAGTTTGGTGGAGCAGCCAACAATGTACTTAATAATCTGGTGAGTGAAGCCAACAAAAAGGGAGCAAATTTCAGTGTTGGTGATGTTGTGCCGATTGCTGTGCTTATAACAGGAACGGTGAGAGATCCGAAAGTTTCAACCGATCTTAAAGGTATGGCTTCGAACGTTATAGATGACATGAAAAAGCAAATTACCGAAACCATTCAGGAGAAAAAGGAAGAGGCGGTTGCCAAGGTGCGCGAAGAGGCTGGCAAATACATAGAGGAAGCCAATCTTCGTGCACAAAAGTTATTGGACGAAGCACAGAAGCAATCAGATGAAATTATGCGAATAGCCAGAGAATCGGCTGCCAGCGTTAAAGCTGAATCGGATAAACGCGCTGATCAATTGATTGCAGAGGGCAAAAAGAGTGGCATGATCGCTGAAATTGCTGCCAGGAAAGGTGCCGAAGAAACGCGAAAGCAAGGAAACAAGCAGGCTGACAATATAGTTGCTGAAGCGCAGAAACAAGCCGATAATGTTATGGCTAAAGCCCGGCAGGAATCAGATAAGATTGTTCAGGAGGCAAAGGATAAGGCTGCGGGGAATTAGCTTTGGCAATGACAGATTGTTTTAAAATAATCGTTTTGTGCTTCTACTTCGCTACCAATGACAGATTGTTCGTCTTATCCTTCGACTCCGCTCAGGAGGACATCGTACAGGGTTGAATATGAGTTTATTAAATGAAACAATGCTCCCCTAACACGAATGTCACACTGAGCGGAGTCGAAGTGTCTAAACGCTTGATCTGCTGTCATCTCCGCATTATCCTCAATTTGTTTTGATTGCAAACTCAGGAAAACTATAGCCCAAACAACTCCCTCGAATCTTTCGCAAACTGCCTGAGTTTGGATAACGATCCGCCATCCATCAAGGTGTAGTTTTCAAACTGATTGACCGGAAGTATATAATACTGTTTCACACCCTTTTCATAAGGTGTATAAACCCACGTCAGGTGAACCTCCGGGTCAATTACCGTTTTTTTATTCCATGTTTTCGTAAGGGTAAAGCTGATCATGGCACCGCCGTCGCGGTAGCGGTCGCGTTGATTTGAAACATAATTACCAAGCGAATAAACAACAAGATGTCCGCCAGGCAAACTATCTGAGGGAGGACTATAAACCATTGGCTGCAATACATGCGGATGTGAACCGATCACAACATCGGCGCCAAATCTGCGGCACAATTCTGCAAGTTTTATCTGAGTTGGTGAGGCATGCGACTGATATTCATTTCCCCAGTGAAAATAAACAATCACAAAATCAACTTCTGTGCTTTTCGCTGCCTTAATATCGCTGATTATACGGGTTGTATCTATCAGATTTACAATGGCCGGAGCATAAAACGGCAATCCATTGGTGCCATAAGTGTAATTGTAAAGTGCGAAAGTAATGTCGTTTTTTGAAAGTATCAGCGGGTGATTCATCAGTAGATCGTTGCTGTCGCGGAAGGTTCCCGTGCGGTGGATGCCAAGGCTGTCGAGTACATCGATTGTACGGAGCAAGCCGGCATTTCCCCGGTCGCAGGAGTGGTTGTTGGCTGTGACCAGAATTTCAAAACCTGCATCACGGGCAGCAACGGCCAGTTCGTCGGGTGCGCTGAATTGCGGGTATCCGGTAAAAGGTTTCCCGGCAAGGGTAACTTCAAGGTTGGCAATGGCAAAGTCGAATGAGCTAACAATGGGTTTCACATAACTGAAACATGGGTGATAATTGTATGCAGAGTCTGTTTTATTCCATGCTGCGGTAATCTGCGGACCGTGCTGCATGATGTCACCGGCAAAAATCAGGGTGATGGCTGTTGAATCCGGTGCGTACAAGGGTTCAGGCAACGGATTTTCTTCGGTTTTCCCTCCCAGAAAAATCGAAGCACTTAACAAAAGGTATTTGATGTATTCGGGTAACATGATTCAATGACGATTAATTAAGAAAATTTGTCGTTAAGCGTTTAAACACTTTCCCGCACGTGCGGGACTCAGCGTGACATTCGTGTTAAATCAGAATTGATTCTCTTTATTGTACACGTTATCAATCCTATTCGATGTCATCCTGAGCGGAGTCGAAGGACTTTTTTTACCATCCATACTCCAATCCGATCTGCCCCCACAAATGTTGTTTTCCCTCTTTAAATTCAGGGCTGAGGTAATACTGAGAAATGCTGATTCCCAGCTTTCTGTAACGTGCAAAAATACCCAGATGCATTGCGGCTACCATTCGTTCAATCTCCTCGGGTTTTAATGCATAGATATTTTCTTTGTTGAAAATCCCACCCTGAAGCGTCGCATCATAACCAATCAACCTGAATTCTAATCCTCCGCGGATGCCATATTGCCAATCCCGCTGAACTTTTTGCAAGTCGCTGTAATCCTTTGGTAAATTGGTGAGTCCCGGAGCAAATAGTCCGGCAATGGCATTAATTCCCATGCCAGCCCGCGTATGCAATGTGCCCAGCGTTGCATCGCCATGCGCATAAATCTCCGCATTTGTGCTTTTCAACAACTGTTTCTGTAAGTTGACAGAGTAATTCAATACCAGGTCGTTTCTGATCTGCGTTTCCCAGCCCAAGGGTTCGTCGTTGGTAGGTACGGTGGCATGAACCGATTTCTGGAAATATCTTCCGAGCGCGGCATCGCCGATTACCCCGGCATCAATGGATGAAGCGAGTCTTATGCCCGAAAGTGCATCATCTGATGTCTGGCTGTAACGCAGAAACAGCGAGGATGCATAAGGTCTGTCGTCAACCAGAACCGGAGGTGTTTTGGTGGTGAAAGGCGTAAACATGGCATGATGCAGACTGATTGAAGCATGAACAACGCTGTTGCGCCTGAGCGAAAACATCAGTTTGTTTGCCGGAATGTTTACCATGCCCGGAGCTGAATATCCGAGCACCACGCCATTGGTGTAATAACGGTCGGTGTTGGAGAAAAGATCATTGTCGAACATCAGCCAGAAACGGCGGTGCGGACTTATGTAACTGTTAATCACATGAATTCCTGAGGTTTCATCGCGATCAGCAGGGGCTTGTTGTCCGGCAGGTATGATAAGTCTGATAATGGTTTCTTTTTGTGCCGGAAGATCAGCCAGTGCCCCGGAATCATCTCGTTCAAATTCACCAAGAGATGGGGTAGGGGCCGAAGCCTCATTTTTCTTTGGCCTTTTGACGCGAATTGTTTGTTTCTCAGTTTTAACCTCAGGAAAAAACTCTTTCAGCTTCCCCGCAGCTTTATCCGGGGAAACCAGAACCGGACTGTCGGTTCCATTAAAAATAATAACCTGCCAGGGAGAACCAATCCGGCTGAGATCGGTTTCGGTGATGGCGCCATTGTCAGAGATGAAACGGTATCTTAAACTTTCACCCGAAACAACTTTTATACCCGATTCCGAAAGTACTTTGCGAAGTTCCTGATAATGAATGCTGTTTTCGTCAGAGCTGGCATAGAAATTTTCGATACCCATTTGCTGTTTCAGGCTGTCAGCCCTTTTTTGATCGGGATACAAAAGCAGAACAAGCGGTTCATTGAATTCATCCATCGGTTGAACGCCTGTGTTTTGAATCGGTTCCGGCATAACATGCTGAGCTTTCTCCCGGCATGAAATGGCGGAGAGAAGCAGTAAAAGCAGGATTATTCGGAATAACCGGTTCATAATGGTTAATGCCCTGAAAGGCTGGATGTAAGTTACAAAATTACACAAAAATGTGGAAAGGCATGAGGCAGGGTTGATTTGCCTGATAATTGCCGATGATTGTACAATGATATAACAATTAACCGGGGTTACAGTTAACTGATTTTATTGCTAAAGCAACAAGGCCTCAAAGACACCAAACCAGCCTTATGTTTGGCAGCCAGCCTTACGGCAGTAGGGGTTGCACTATTTTTTTAGTTACATTGTTCTTTAAATCGGTTAGTAGCTTTTTAATAAACGACCATTTTTCCGCAAAGTCGAGTGACTTCGTCAGATACTGTATATAAGTAAACGCCTTTTTGCAAATGTTCACCTTTTAACCGGATATGTTGAATGATGCTATGATTAATGGTAATGCTTTGTTCCCATACTTTCATGCCACATGAATTATATACAGAAAGCATAAGCGCATTACTGGCAGCAATGGGTTTGGAAAAAAAGATTGTTGTTTCATTGGTAAAAGGATTTGGGTAGTTGAACATTGAAATGTTACTGTCAAATCTATTACTTTTGACATGTGTAACTGTTGATCCTATACTTTTGAAAAGCTGTTCATCTGAGTTGCGGGCTACGGCATACACATATCCATCTTCGCTAATAGAAAGCTTTTCGATATCCTTTCCTCCCATTCCTTCAATTCTAGATTCCCATGTGATACCATTATCTGCAGAATAACGCACACCACCATTGCCTGATAAATCGGAACATCCGATAAAGATCTCATTCTCTGAATTAATAACCTGTGAGGTAACAAATTCCTGATTATTTAACTGAATCCATTCTGTTTGTCCATAAGGCATTTTGAATACACCTCCGGTTCCAAAATCACCGCCTCTGGTGCCAGCAAATAAATCTCCCGTTGAATTTAAAGCCAGTGATGAAACGAAATGCCCCGTTAGTCCATCCTGCACCCAGTTATTCCCACCATCAGTGGAAATGTATATGCCGCCGCCGGAGAAATAATTGATTGTTCCACAAAACATGACACCGGTTATAGTATCTTCAATAATGGAATTAACGACTTCTGAATTATTAAAAGTCAATACAGGTATAAAGTCAGCGCCAATAGTGTCGCATTTATAGATTCCACCCCATAGTCCAATATAAACTGCACCAACCGAATTTCTGAAAATACTGGTAATCCCGAATACTGAAGATTCAAATAACGGTGTCCAAGTGTGCCCATTATTAGCAGAATAGTAAAGTTTTCTGCTTCCTGCAAAAATGTGATCCGATTCATCTATAAATAGAGCATTAATGCCTTCATTGCTTGTGTATAACAAAGTGTCCCAGTTTATTTCATCATGCCGTCTGCAAAGTACACCTCTATTTGTCCCAATGAACAGATCATTACTGGAATTCGTTTTAACATCCCATAGATCAATACCATCAGGTAGTTCAATAACCTCCCAGAAATCCTGAGCAAACCCAGAATTGAATAAAAAAAATAGATGAATTAGTATAATAAGGATAAGCTTTTTCATGGGTTTAATGACTTAAAGTTTTCATAGAATAGCTAAAGTTTGAATTTATGAAACACTGAGCTTATATCTGACTTGTCTTCCCATAAAAACCAAAAACAAACCAGATACTCGCATCAAATATAACAACTTTTAAATACCTGGACCATTCGTCGGGCTTTGTATTCACGATCTTACCAAAAGGCTCAATGAACTTCAGCGGGGATGGCTTGGTTGAGAGGCGTTCTCCGTAAGTGAGATACTAGCCGCGCTGCCTACCCGCATAGCGGTCGTTGTTGTTTAGCCTGTTTTATTTTAGTTTCTTCATAGCATTACTATCAGTTAGGGATTTCATTTGAACAATAGCCACCTTATTGAGTTGAATAAGTCGTTCGTTTTGCGGAGAGCTTTGTCCGATGAGTAAAGCGTTAATACTTTCCAAATTGCTTAACACAATCAACTGTTCCAATGTCGCATAATCCCTGATATTCCCGCTTTTGTCGGAATTTTTGTCCCGCCATTCTTTTGCCGCAATTCCAAAAAGAGCAACGTTTAGTAAGTCGGCTTCGTTGGCATAAACAAAATTAGCTTGTTGTTTTGTTATCTCATTCGGAATAAGATTTGCCTTAATTGAGTCAGTATGAATTTGGTAGTTTACTTTTGCTAATGTTCGTTGAAAGCTCCATTCTAATTTCAGGCGGTTGTTTTCTTCATCTTTCAGACGTTGAAACTCGTTGATAAGATATATCTGAAATTCAGGACTTAACCACATTGCAAAGTGAAATGCGATATCTTTATGAGCATAGGTTCCTCCATAACGTCCTGCTTTTACAAGCATACCAACAGCTTTTGTTCTATCAATCCATTGCCCCACAGACATTATGAACCTGTTTATGCCTGATTCTTGTCCAATTACCCCGAATTCGGGGTAATTAAAATCGGGGTTGTTTATTTTCTCCCAAACACCCAAATACTCTAAAGTATTTTTATTGGTGATCCATTTGCCGATTAATCCGCTACCTTCCTTAAAAGTAGCCGTCATATCTGTTAAGCTGATATAATCGGTTTCATTTTGATGAATCACCGCTATAGTTGATTCATTAACTTGTAATATCCTTCCTTTTGCCATATTGTTTTCTGTAACTCCAAATTTACAAAAAGAAATTATGTGTTAGCCTATCTTTGAACCTCTGAAATTTTAATGCCGTTTGCCCGATTACATTTTCTATTGCTTCTATTTGTAAAGTGTAACCTTTCTGTCCGTTATTTTTTGAATAGTCTTCCCTCTCAATGACCCCCAACCGAGTGCATATCCGCAACATCGCGTATATCTGACAACTATCCACCCCTGGTGAGCAAAAATTACAAATCAGCTTTTCGCCTCAAATATAATACTTTTTAAATATCCAGGCCATTCATCAGCTTGTACTTCGTCCCCTAACTACTGGCGAAGCGGGCTACTCGAAGGCTACTGTTTTTATTCAACTTCAGTCATAATGAAATCTGCATTTGGCAATAAGTATTTCCTCGTTTTTCACTCTGTAGATCAATCTGTGTTCGCCATCAATTCTACGCGACCAATATCCTTTATATTTATGCTTCAGCGGTTCTGGTTTTCCTAAACCAGAAAAAGGAGTTCGTGAAATATCTTTCAACAAGTCATTTATTTTGGACAAGATTTTCTTATCGTTCTTTTGCCAATACAAATAATCCTCCCAGGACTCATCAACAAAAATGTATATCATTCTTCAATAATGTCTTTCTGAAAGGATGAGCCTCTTCCTAATTTTTCAATGGCTGAATCTAATCTTTTCTCATTTGCCTTGGATGTCAGCTCATGATATGTAGCATTCAGCGAATTATATTCGTCCAACGACATAATAACCACACCGCTGTCTTTGCCTCTGTTAATTATAAGGGTTTCAAAGTTCTCGGTTACACGGTCAAGATACCGTTTGATGTCTTTTCTGAAATCGGAAATTGTTGTTGTTAACATGGTATTAAATATTTTGTACATTATGGAGTACAAATATAAGTACAAATATTTGAATTTTGATATTTACGTCAGACTTTTCTTAAAAATAGTTGGCAACGAGTGGCTAATAAGCAATATTGCTGGTAAATCTGACTTAGGCAACACTAAAATATAATAATCTTTTAAATATCCAGCCATTACCGGCCTTCCAATTTGCTGGCAAGATTTAATGAGAAAATTCCCCCACATCTTAATTCCGGAATTCGTGAGTTTGGGACCTGCCTGCATGATGGCATTCAGGCAGAGGCGCACCCCATCAGCTACCTACTGGCGGCGCCATCTACCCGATTACCAAACGTTTACTTTTTATCAAGATATTCAATTACTTCCTGTTTCTCTGCTTCAGTCAGATACAAACTATTCATTGATTTTTCACGAAGTACGCCTTTGTAAGAACTTATTTTTTCTGTGTTGTGCAAGACTTTATAAAGCTCAATGATTTCAACATATAATTCAAGGTACTCTGGAAAATAGTCTAACCCGAGTTCAAAGAATTTGATTGCAGTCAAATAGTCTTCTTTATTTGCGTAATGCGAAGCGAGTGAAAATATATGAGTCAAATTTGGGTTAAGATTTACTCCAATAGATTTACCCGCTTGTTCCAAATCCATTTCAAATTGTTGTAATGGATTATCAATACTCTCTGCTTTTGACTCATCGTGAAACCAACTGTCTAAGATCGAATTATATGATGAAAATGCATCAATTAAAATTGGTGGTAATGAAACCCAATAATTTGTAATATGGTTCGCATTAGGGGTTATTGAAAATAAAACTTTTACATTTTCAGAAATTGATTTCTTCCTCATTAAGCTATCAAGATTTCTGTATTGAACTAAATATGTCGACTCTTCTAAACTCGTCCCTGCCGTATAGTAGTAACTAAATTTATAAGGAAAATTAGAACCGTCTGCCAGGAAGTTGTGAAAAGTATTTAATGATAGAGGGGCATCATTAAAAAAACCACTTAATGAAACTGCAAGATTGATTTGATCCGGTCTTTTGAATGCAAGATAATTCACTAAAAATGCAGTTCTGGAGTGTCCTATAAAAGAGATGTAGCCATTTCCTTTGTATTTATTCTGAAGTTGAGGTATAAGTTCATTAAATAAGAACAACTCCATTCGTTCAATACCTGAAAGAGAATCATTTCCACGTTTTTGGCTTGAAGTAAGATATAGTCTGTTCTGAAAATTGAATGGCACTCCAATGATTATTGATTCGGGGATTTGTGTTTCACTGGTTAGTAAATCAATTGAATTAATTATTAAAGGATAAGTTCTTTCGTGCTGACTATCGAAAATGATTGTGATAGGATATTTAGTAGTATTTGCCGAAAAGGCTTGTGTTTCAGGTAAATGTAAGTTTAAGTCAATAGTTTCCTGAAGGTATTCAGATTCAATGGAAAGTTTATCATTGGAATAAAGGCTATATTCTTGTCCAAAAATATTACCTAACCCAATTAACAGTGTGAAAATGTAAATTAGTATTACTTTCATATGTTTCTTTTTAAATGTTTGCCAAACGCCTGTTATCGGTTCGGCATTCTGTTTTATGTCTGCTCGTTGTCATTGTTTTTCTTCATTCTGTTGGCAATTCCGCTTATCAAAAAAGTCACGGATAGAATTATCAGAAATGCTTTGAACCAACCTGAGTCGCCATAAATTTCAGTAAATTCCATTACAAGGAATACCACAAAGAAAAGTCCTGCAAGAAAAAAGTAATTGCTTTGTTTATTCATAATTTTCAAGTTTTTTGTTTTTTGTCATTTGCTTTTAAGTTTAGCGTAAATGTCCAAACTTATAAATTTTTCGTTTTTTATTTCCCAATCTGTCATTGTCCCTTCGTGCGTGAAGTCAAGTTTTTTCATAGCGTTTTTGCAGTTAAAATTGTCTGTTTCAACAAGTCCTTCAATTCTATGTAGTCCTAAGTTTTCAAAACCGTAATTGCAAATTATCGGCATTACTTCTGTCATTATACCTTGTCCCCAAAACTCTGTCAAAAGCCAAAATCCTATTTCTGCTTTTTTGTGTTTTTTGCTTAAACTGTTTAGTCCGCCTGATCCGTAAAAAGTTTTATTGTCAAATGAGCAAACTGCCCGCCAGATTACTTTTCCCTCTTTTTCTAAGTCTGCAAAAAATTGCATCTGTTTTTCTGTGTCTTCAAGTGTCTTGTAACTTACTCCGTAATATTTTATGATTTCAGGGTCTGAAAGTCCTTTGTAAACGTTCTATAAGTCACTATCAACAAACTGTCTTAGTAAGAGTCTTTCTGTCCTTATTGTTAGGAAGTCTGCCGCTGTCATTTCTTTTTTAATTCTTGTTTGTTGTGTCGTCTTTTATGCTGACCGATAATGATTACATATAAGCATTATCACGTATTTTTCCCACTTGTTATCAAGCCATCTGTTTTCATCAACAAACCAGATCTTCGCATCAAATACAAGATCTTTTCAAATATTCGGACCATTCATCGGGCTGCATTCCATCAGGTAACTACTGGCGGAGCGGGCTACCCGATTATCGGCTGTTCTTCTTTCGGTCAATATGGTTTAAATTTTTCAAACGCCTTGCCATTGAATTTATATGCTCCGTTTTCGTGTGTGCCAAGCCATAACTCACCATTGTTGTCTTTGTAAATAGAAAACACGGTAATGTCTTTGCCATTATATTTTACAGGGTAATGTGTTATTTGTTGACCGTTATAACGCGAGACCCCTTTGTTGTATGTTGCCATCCATAAGTTATTATTATCTTTTTCCATAGAGATAATAGCAACTAAATCTCCGTCTTTCTTTCCATCTAAGCTACCTATTCCTTTTTCTTTTAAGTAATTAGTTGTGCTGTCTTGTCCGTAAACATTGAAGCGATGCAGCGAGTTGCTGAACCAAAACTTGCCATTGCTGTCTTCAATTATTGAACGAATGCCAAATGCGGTTTCAACATCAAACTCCAATTCTTTTTCAGAAAGCCAGGTGAACGTTATTCCGTTATATAGGCATACACCCAGCGAAGCTGTACCAAACCAAACATTCCCTTTGCTGTCTTTATAAATGTTGTATACGTCATAAGGACTATAATTCACATTGGGGAATTTTGCAAAATAGTCATTACCTTCTTTGGTTTCAGGAAATTTAAGACGGTGCAAATATTTTCCATCATAACGATAAACAAACCCCGAATCCTGGTAACTCTTGAACCACAAGTCATCAGGCTCTAACTTCCATTCGCTATCCGAATTACTTGTCGGGCTGACTGTGATGAAATTTTGCCCATCGAATTTGACTATTTCTCCACTGTTATTGAAATAAATATTGCCATATTTATCTTCTTTAATATCATCAATTCTATTACTTAGCAAGCCGTCTTTCGTTGTAAAGTGAAGGATAGTCTTTCCATCATAACGATACAAACCATCTACCCAACTTCCAAACCAGTAGTTATTTTTCTTGTCTTGATAAATAAGCATTATGTTATTTCCAAGTTCTTTTACGGTGTCGCCCTTTACAAATGGGTCTTTAAACTGGTCAGCGTTTTTTTTTGGATTAGAGGTATGCCCATTGCAGGATGTCAATATGGACAGAATGCTAATAAATAAGAGTGTTGTTAATTTCATTGTCTGTTTGTTTATAGTTGGCGAGGTCTGTCATAGAATAGCCGATACCGTTTGGATATAGGCAATCTTCCGTATTTATCAGACTTGTTACAAAAAATCTGTCTTCATCAACAACTCAGATCAATCCTGCGCCGGATATTCCTCCAAAGGAATCTTTAGTTCTTTCATCCTGTTTTTAAAGATGGTGATAAGTTTTTCTTTGCGTTTCAGCTCGTCTTTTACACATAAAAGTGCCTCTTTGTGCTGTTCAAATGCTTTCTCACGGTCGTTTCCCTCATATTCTTTCACCAGAAAAAGCATGGCCAGATCATTGTGTGCTTCTGCGTATAGTGGTGCGTAAAGAAGTGCATTCTGATAAGCTGAATAAGCTTTATTGTAATCTTTCCGCTCATACCATACATTGCCAAGGTTGTCGAAAGCAAACTGGTATGATGGATTTACCTTTAGTGCCTCTTCGCAGTAATAAGCCGCTTTTTTCAGGAAATAGGTTCTGTCAATAATAAGCTTTTGCGTGTAATATTCTGTAAAACGGTATTTTAAGGTGGTGAACCAGGAGTGTTCTGTTGACTGTCCCCGCAGTTGTATCGCCCACTCAAGATAGAGATTGGCAAGGTTGTTACTTGCCATAAAATGTTTTCTGTTAATCTTCAGGGTTCTTTTGTATTGTTGTATCGCCAGTGTCCTGAGTTCGGTTGACCGATGATCAGGGTCGGTGATTACATCCGGGTTGTTGCCTTCTCTGGCTGCAAGTGCTTCGCCAAGCTGATGGTAGGTGTAAGCCAGCGCTTTATAAGCTGAATCAAGCTTTTTGTTTAAAGCCACTGATCTTTCGGCATACTCAACAGCTTCTTTTATGGTGTCGAGGGAGTTTGGTTTGCCGGTTTTATACCTTGAGTATTTCTGGCCAAGCGCATTCGCCATTGCACTCGATGCCCTTGCCCTCAGATTGCGGTCGTTGCAGTTGAGCGCTTGCCTGAAACAAAGAATGGCCTCATCGTTCAGATGGTTCTGGTATTGATAATATTTAAGCACCCCAAGGTTGTATTTCACCACGGGATTGGTCTCCTCGTATTCCAAAGCCTTAAGGTATTGTTCTTCGGCATCTTCCAGGTCACTGCCGCGTTTAAGTTCGGTGTAATTGAGATAACTTCTCAGGCCTTTGGTAAAATACATAAAACATTGCCATGATTTGAACAGATCACCTCCCGTAAGGTCTATGTAGATCCGGTAAGCCATCTCTTCAATAACCTCAGGAATGTCTTCTTGATTCATCTCAGGGATGTCTTCATTATTCTTCTCAGGAATCTCTTTTTCCCACAAAAGGTTTTCGTGTTTAAACCATTTCCGGGGACTGTAATTTTCGAGAGATATGTGAATGATGGTCTTTTTTTCACCGAAAAGGCTGATGTTTCCGCTCAGCGATGCCGGCTTTATAAACAATGGAAATAACCTGAACAGGAAAGTGAAGGTGCCGGAAATGAGTTTTCCGTAATTTCCCAGTTGTACTGAAGCCAGAAGGTCGATTTCCTTGTCAAGATTCTGACGGAAACTCGGAATATCCTCAAAAGTATTCCACAAACTGATCTTCGCGCTCGACAACTCGTGGGTTCGCTTGATGTACCTGAGTTTAAACAACAATAAATCTGCTATACTTTTGCCAAGTTCTGTTTGTCCGGAATCATAACGGTTTATCCATTCACCAAAAAGTATGCGCTTACGTGCCCTGTAGGAAATAAACAAAGCCGCCGATAGAACAAAAGCCGCCACTATAAACCAGGTGGCTGTTTCTGACCATGCGGTGAGAGAATCAATCAGACTTTGCGATATATCAAGTATGCCTTCCAGATCATTTTCCATTCGGTACAGCTTTATTTACAGTTTGCGGTTTTAAAACAAACCGTAAATACCTGATTTTGTTTATCAAGGCTGGTGAGAGGTTTCTGCCGTTAACTGACGGGTGTCACTTATTTTGCGGGAAACAGGCAGCAGCGCGTTTGTTTTTTCAGGAATGGGTTGCTCAATAAATCCGGCCTGCACTTTCTTTGCCGGCATTTCAGGCCGATTGTTTAATACAGAAATCTGAACGCGGCACTTTCTGTACTGAAAGTTTTTACATGAAATTTAATTTCTTTGTTTTTGTGATGTTCAAACAGAAACGAAATGGCGGCCTCTGATGGATTATCAACTATTACAGCATTTCTTTTCCCTTTTAAAATGGTTTTTATGGAATCCAGAAAGTTATCGATAACATCAAGTTCAGAAGCGTTGAACTGAAATGATCCTCCTCTGTAATCTGATAATAAATTGTATTTTAATTCCCTGAATTCTTTCATACCCAACAATTCTTTCCATGCTTCTCCAATCTCATCTCTCGATATTTTTCCTTTATGTGCATAATGCACAAACTTTAGTTCATGGTTGATCGTCAGCGTATATGGCATGCTTTTCATGTGTTTGTTTGAAATTTAATTGCCCCGGGCAGGTGTTTTCTTTTTCTGAGCCATGATTAACAATCCGGCAAATCCCTCCGATTCCGCGCAAAGTTACACCTTTCAGCTTCCCCGTGTCTGTAAGCGGATGTTATATTTATCCGGGCCACCTTTAAAGTATGAAGTGTGTTTTTTTGTTTGTCCTTGTTGCTTTACCTTACTGGAACCTTCAGCTAAAGTTTGCCGTTTTTAATCAACCCGTAAATACCTGATTTTGTTTATTAAGGCTAAAGAGTTATTTCTACCGATACCGGACGGTGGTCGCTGGTTTTGCGGGAAGCCGGCAATATGGAGTTTATTTTTTCATGAATGGTGTGCTCAATAAAACCGGCCTGCGATTTGACCTTGGGGCCTGTGGTTCGCCCCGTAAATGCCTGGGTAAAAAGTATATGATCGATCAGTTGCCGCTGTGTCATGTCGATTCCGGATGGCATTTCTTTGTAATACTGGAAATTTGACTGTGCCCAGATCTCTATTTTATCGTTAAATTCAGTGGTCCACCTGAGGTGCTCTTCAAAATCGAACAAGGCATGATTCAGAAAACGGCTTGAGAAAAATACATCGCCCTGAATGTTTGAAATCAGGTCGAAAAAGAGAAACTGCCTTTCGAAAAATTCCCGGCCGGGGCCATCGTTCATATCGCCGCATACCATAATAAAAGGTTTGCGTTCCTGGTGGAAACGTTGCTCAATGTACATTCTTACATCATATGCTTCGGTGGCCAGCCTTACACGGGCTCTCAGCGCTTCGTTTACATAAGCGTGCGAAAGCTTGCCATTGGTGTCAAAAGCCGGTTGCATATTGACTTTGCTTTTCAGATGCAAGCCAATAATTTCGATGGTAAACTTGCCTAACTTTAACACAAGTGTTTGTGGATGGCGCCAGTGATCGGCTGCAGTAGATTCATAGCTTCCCCAGTAGTTCACCGCCCAGTTTTTGCGGCCTGTCATGCCTTGCCATATTTTGGGGCTTTGCACATATGCTGATGATTCGTGAAACAGCGGTTCTTTTATCAGGAACCATATCCACTGATCGCCGGTAAGGTCGTTGCCTTGCATCAAATAGAGACTTTGCAGTGCTTTTCGCACATTGGCCGGGTTTGTATCCAGCACCTCCTGAGTGCCTGGAATCACAGCGATTTTGTATTTCCCGTTCAGTCCACCTGCTTCACGGGGAAGGTTGATCCAGTTTTGCATCAGTAAAATGTCGCCGGGCGCTTCCAGAATACAAAGTATATCGGAGTCCATCTGAAAAATCTGATCTGAGATGCTGAGTAACCTTACTCTGTTTGCAGGAGTCTGCGGACTAAGCAATGGCTTTTTCAGGTGCTCAATATTCCAGGTAGTTAGCTTCATAAAGCCTTGGTTTTGAGGTTTGCTTAATGTCAGGTAATTCGTTCTGCCGGGCTAGGTAGAGAAACTAGGAGGGAGGAGAAGTTTACTTTTCCGGGTGTATCAAATAACAATTGATGATGTGTAAAGTTTGTTTTAAGTTATAATATTCAGGTCATGAAAGCCTCAAATATCGTTCAAAGTTGAACAACTGATTTCCGCTGCTTCTCCCATCCAATATATTCCCGGCTTCGTGTTTATCTGACAAAATCCATTTACCTTTGTTTATCATCAGGTAATTTATCCGGTAATGTAAATTAAATGGCTTTCCGGCAACGGAAGAAAACCTGATTTTTACGGTGCCGGCGCGCTTTAATGGTTTTTATTAAATTATTATCTAATCAGTTCAGGGTATGGAAAACAATAAATTTGATCTGGAAGCCAAAGTTATACTTGGGCTGATTGTATTTGGCCTGCTGGTAACACTTGTGGTGGAGGTTTTTCAGCTTAACCTCAGGCCTATAGTGCTGCTGATTTTTTTAGGGGTTTCCATTACCGCGCTGTTTTATAAGTTTTTGGGAGGCATCAGCAACAGCATGTTTTCTACACCCGTTTTTAAACTTACCGGAAGTGCTGCTTTTCTGTTCGCGTTTATCTATTTTATCAATCCGATTCTGGAGAAACAAAGTAAGCCCAGCATCGACGAAATCACACTCCCGCATTACGAAAAGTGGATGGCAGTTGATAAAGGTACACTTCAGCCCATCCGGCTCGGTTTCCCTAAATTTGATTATGAACTTGCCGAAAATAAACTTCCCGGTAACCTTGATCTTGATTTCGTGATCACCGATAACCGGTTTAATGTCTTTGTTAAAGGACATGAAAACAATTTGCTGGGCAGCCTGAATACCGAAAAGGTCACAAAAGCATTTGAAGGTCAGATAGAGATGGTGCTGGAACAGAGTCAGGTTTTTATGACCGGAAGGGCGCTGCAATCCAGAACCACTGCACTTTCGTGGTTTCCTTATCAGATAATGCCGGTGTTGTTTGATGATGAAACCACCTATTACCAGATAATGGACGGGGATCAAACCATCGTCAGCAGCGAGATTTATCAGCGGGGCTCCAACCTTCATAACATCAACGGAAAAAACTTTTTGCTGACCATTCACAGGGTTGATCACTCAAATCAACCTTATATGGTATGGTTTACCATTTCTGAACTTGGGGCAAATGTTGATGTGGTAAGCAAGTAAGCGAAAGGAGATGCTGCAGTTTCTTGCCGAAACAGTCAGTTCAGGTGTATCAGGCCCATGCCGGAATTAAGAATCTGTTGTAATTGTGGCTGGATTGATTTGTCTTTTCAACTGGAAAGATTTGGTCAAGCCAATGCCAAACGCATATTGCATGCTGATTTGTTCGCCAAAATAGTACTTATAAACCGGGAGATCAGCAAAAACATAAATACCAAAATCCATTGGTAGTCTGTAATCTAATTTAGGGTTTAGGATAACCACATTACTGCCCTGCGAAGCAAGTCTGGCGCCGGTTTTGGTGTCGTCGCTCATTTTCAGTTCATTGCGGAGGGTGATAGCAGAATGAAAGTTGCGGAATAATTTTCCTGATAAAGTAAAAGCGGTGGTATGCAGACTGCCGTATTTGTAATTGTACTTGTTCCGGAAGTTGATTTCAGAGCGGTGTGCAAAAGAGAAATTCTGTTTGAAAGCGGTTTCTTTGGTAACAAAGAACTGACCAATCAATCCCCATGCATTGGTAGATGGCTGAAGCTCCATGGGAAGTTCAACATTTGCCAGACTTAATTTTTCAGTTTTGAAAGGATATTTAACACCAGCCCCCAACATAACACCTGCTTTTTTGTCCTTCGGCTGAATGACTGAATATCTGAATGAAAGCAATCCGTTGGAAAGTCCGTATCCATTTTTGGCGAGTGCTTCAAGATCGGGATCGGCAAAATTGACTTCTTTACGCGGGTAGTATCCGGTTTCGTGCTCAATCAGCAAGCGGGAATTTACCCCATAGGAAACAGAAAGACCGGCAAAATCGTATCCCGAAAAATTGTAGATTCCATAATTGACCAGTTTTATGTTATTCCGGAAATAGGTTTCGTTATAGCCTTGTTTGTAATAAAGGTTTACACTTAACCTGCCTTTGAAGTTGTCAGCGGTGGGGGACATTCCAACAATCGGATTTCCCATGGAACAACACTGGGCACCAGCGAAACCATGTATCAGAAGTGCTCCAAGCAATACAAGAAACGACTTTGTCATTTACAGAACAACTTTAATCAAAACGGATTTGGTTTCGCTATTGCCAAAACGGTCTGTTACCTGACAGGATACCTCAAACGTATCGGCATGGCAAATGGTAAACAAAACAATGTTTCCTTCGCCGACAATACTTCCGGGAGGATTTGATTTCCAGGTGTAGGTGAGATCAGCGCCCAGCACATCGGCTGTAATTTCGGTGTACTGACCGGCATCAATCTGCAATTGGGTTGCTGTGAGGCTTTTGTAAATGAAACTTTCGGCAACTTCAATTGATATAACTTTGGTTTCCGAAACACCGTACTTGTCGGTAACCACGCAGTTCAGTTTATAAATACCGGTATCCTGAGCATAAAAAAGAGCAATGTGGTTGTCGAACATCATAGTTCCACCCGATGCAGACCAATTGTAAGTAAGACCTTCACCAGAAACCAAGGCTGTGAATTGTGTGGTGTGATTTACCGGAATAATTACATCCATACTTTCAATTCCTGAGAAAATAAGTTCAGTAGATACCTGAACATCCGAAGATTTTTCCATTGAATTGCCGTATTTGTCAGTAATCTGACAACTGATGGTGTATAGCTTTGAGGAATCGGCAGTAAAAAATGCGGTTCCTTTACTAAAGGTCAGAATTCCACCTGTAGATGACCACAGATACTGCAGAGAATCGCCGCTTGCTTTGGCTTCAATTTTCAGGGTGTCGCCCAAAAATAAACTGGAATTCGACATTATAAGGCTCTGATAATCCAGCGTTCTGGTTCTTACCAGAAACGGATTGTCTTCATAAACAATCTCTTTGTAACATCCCTGAAAGCCGATACTCAATATAATCAATGCAAAGATTATTTTTTTCATTGCTTAATGGATTTAATGTGTTTCCCCGAAATCTGATAGCCATTTCCGGGAAAGAACGAGGGCTGAAAATTCATATGCAAATATCTGCATAAGTTTCTTTGGTTCGACAAAAAACAGGTTCAGCAAAAAATCTTATTGGAAAACTTTCAATTGATCTTGAAGGTTATCAAACGGAATTAGCCAGGAAGACCAGACATTTATAATCAATACCCTTCAGATAAAAAGGCCTTCCACCGAAAGATACCTTTCTCCGGTATCGTAGTTAAATGTCAGAATATTAGCGCCATCAGGAATTTCCGGTAATTTTTTCGCGACAGCAGCCAGAGAAGCACCGGTTGAAATTCCAACAAAAATTCCTTCCTGCGAAGCGATTTTTCGGGCGTATTCAAATGCTTCCTCTTTTCCAACCTGAATAACACCATCTATCAGATCGTTTCTGTAAATCTGAGGCACAAATCCGGCGCCGATACCCTGAATGGGATGAGGCCCGGGAGCACCGCCACTCAACACAGGCGAAAGTTCCGGCTCAACAGCAAAAACTTTTAATCGGGGAAATTTTGGTTTCAGCACTTCAGCAACGCCTGAAATGTGTCCTCCGGTTCCAACGCCGGTAATGATGTAATCAAGTCCATCCGGAAAATCAGATAATATCTCCAGCGCGGTTGTTTTCCGGTGAATTTCAGCGTTTGCCTGATTGTTGAATTGCTGCGGCATCCAGGCATTGGGGGTGGTTTGCACCAGCTCGGTTGCTCTTTCGATGGCACCTTTCATGCCTTTTTCGCGGGGCGTCAGTTCAAGCTGAGCACCATAAACCGCCATTAACTTGCGGCGTTCAATGCTCATCGATTCCGGCATAACAAGAAGCAGTTTATAACCTTTAACTGCAGCAACCAGGGCAAGACCAATTCCGGTATTGCCGGAAGTAGGTTCAATGATGGTGCTGTCTTTGGTCAGAATGCCTCTTTTTTCGGCATCCTCAACCATTGCAAACGCAATACGATCTTTGATGCTGTTGCCGGGATTGTTGCGTTCAAGTTTGATCCAGACGTTATGCGAAGTGCCAAACAGCTTATTGATTCTGACGTGTGGCGTATTTCCTATGGTTTCAAGAATGTTGTTTGCTTTCATGATTTTGAGTTTTTGTTAAATGACAAAGTTCAGCGGTTCCGGAAAAACGGAGTTGTTTTTGATGACGATTTCACTTTTGTGAAACACCAGCGATTGAGGTGGAATTGAATGTGTGATCCAGACATTTCCACCGATAATTGAATCATCTCCGATTACTGTATTTCCGCCAAGAATGGTTGCATTGGCATAAATGACCACCCTGTTTCCGATGGCCGGATGCCTTTTGGTATCTGCACTTTCCCTTGTCACACTTAAGGCTCCAAGGGTAACTCCCTGATAAATTTTTACATCGTTTCCAATAACACAGGTTTCGCCGATGACCACACCGGTTCCATGATCAATAAGAAAACGCTCACCGATGGATGCAGCAGGATGGATATCAATTCCGGTTTTATAGTGAGAATATTCCGACAAAAGCCGGGGAATAAGCGGCACATTCAGGCGGTTCAGTTCATGGGCCAGCCGATGAATGGAAATTGCGTAAAACCCGGGATAGGCATATAAAACCTCATCAATTGAAGCTGCCGCAGGATCAAATCTGAAAAAAGCTTCCAGATCATCCCTTAACATGGCATGAATCCGGGGCAACTGATTGAAAAACGGTTCAATAAATACCTCGGGGCTGACATTGCATTGATTTGTCTGATCAATAAACTCAGTGAGCTTTTGTTTCAATTCAATTTCCTTGTAGATAAAGGTATTTTCATCGGTGTAAGCCGGATGAATGCAAAAAAGCCATTCAAACAATTCATCTGCCCAATTACACAGAAGTTTTCTGTCGAAAGATAGTTTGACGAACCTGGAGTTGTTTGCAAAAACAGGATGTGCCATGTGTTTATATTTCCTTTCTTTTGGTTGTTTTAGTCACGATTTAAAAAATGTGTCACAAAAAATGCCCTCTCGTTTTTTACGGAAGGGCATTTGCTGTTTTGTTGCGCTATGTTAATGGTTTCTCAACGCCGCAAAGCAAAAATCTTCCGTTTATCCGAAAAAGGACAGCAGCACACTGCCTTGTGCGGGAAGTAAACATTGGTTGCGGATTGGTCAGCCATAAGCGCAGAAAAACTGTTATTTTGTTTTTACAGAAGGGTATTCCGTTTGGTTACCTGTTTAAACATTCATTTTGCAGCCTTGTTCAATGTCAGGGATTATAGATCAGTGAAATGAAGCAGATTATAATCTTTTCATAAGCCTGATAAATGCAAATGTATTTTCGCTGTAATCCGCATCACCTGAGATTCCATGTACTTCTGTGAAGCCAGCTTTTGTCCAGAACCTTAATCCCCGCCAGTTTTTCAGAAAAACCCCGATGCCGATGTTTTTAAAATTATCTCTGGTGCATTCAGTAAAAACAGACTCAATGGCTTCCTGTGCATAGCCGCTTTTGCGATAGTCTTTTGAAATCATAAAGATGCTTATCCAGGCGGTGTCTTTATCAGGGTAACCGAAGTACAAATCAGTAAAACCAATCAGTTTTTCAGATTCTTTAAGCCTGATTGACTTAAGTCTGTAATTATCCTTAGTAGCATCGGGTAGGGGAGGAAGATCGCCAACTGTCAGACATTTTTTTATAAAGCCCGGATCAAAATCATCACCTTCCATCAGCTTTTTATCATCCCAGCTTTCGCAGATGGACTGAAGTTCATCACATTCATCCAGCGTTGCATCTGAGATGATGAGTCTGGCAGTTTCAATTTTATTTTGCATAATTGTTTAATAAGTTTTTCATTGTTGTCCGGGAAAAGTTTCAAATAATATTCCAAATAACTGATATTGTTGCTCTTTGGCAAAAGTTGCAGAACAGTACTTTACGTTATTAAATATGCCACCAATGCACTAAATCACCAAAAAGCACCAATTTAATTAATTCATTTTGTGTATTTTGGAGTCTTGGAGATTTGGTGGCAAAAATCTTTTCAATTTTCACCGGACAATAGTGTAAATTTTTATTAAAATAACTTCCCTATATGAGTACCCACTCTAACTCCCCCTCAGCCTCCGACTGCGCTCAGGCACCGGGGGAGAACCTGCTGGCAAGGCATTTTACAATAAACAAGTATCTGAAAACACGAAAGTAATCTTTCCCGGGAAGGTCTAAGCATCTGTTTCTGGCTCGTTGTAGTAGTTGGGGTCAGTATTTTCCTCTTGTTTCAGATTTTTTTCAAACTCTTCAACGACAAGCATTGCCTTATCATAATTTGCCGAATCAACCACCACTTTAACCGAACCCACACCACCAGAAGCTGTCCACCACGGATTTAAGGTTCCAATGACTTCATCTTTCAAAAATGCTTCTATTTCTGCATTCTCCAGTAGGCTTTTGAGCAATCCGGCCTGCCATGTATTGCCCGCAAATACGACAACCGGTTCATTTTTGTTGCTTGTGTTCATGATTTTTTCTTTGATTGAATCTTATATTGTGGTAATAGATTTTCAATATTGTTGTTTTTGTTAATTTATCCCAACTTCACAGGGGATTGCAGACCGGGATTCAATGTTTCCTTTTTTTCAGGGCTTCCATGGTCCGCTTTATTCTTATGCGGTTCATGCGCTGCATAAGTGCTAGGGCCATATTAAGTAATATTGAGAGAGCCATAAAAACAACGCCCCCAGAATAGCCTTTTGTCCAAAAGAATTGCCCTAAAGCGGCACAGACAACAATGAGGCCCGAATGAACAATTTCATTGAAATACAGCCATTTTATTGTTAAATTCATGGATTCAACACTGAATGGATGCCCGATAAAATATGAGGGCATTTTCTCGCGTGGGTTTACCTGAAGCACAAATTTTCCGATGGTAGCCATGATTGCTTTTTTCAGAACCGGAAGTCCAAGTGCATTATAGAAACGAAGACTCTGGTGATGCGTTTCGAAATGATCCGGCTCGCTGTATTTCATTTGGTGAGGTTGTAAAAAAGGTGTTCTGACTGATTCTGGCTGATGAGTTTTTACCAAAACTTGATTTCTGAAACGGTGAGATGGCAATGCCAATACGAATGTAATGAAATAAACAACTATTTTTCCTGGAATTAAGTAAAATCCGGTTAATTCAATGTGATCCGGCATTTCGGCAACACAAATTGTTTGTAAGAAGAGTTAGTGCCCTGATCAAAAGTTTCATTTGTCATGTACCAACAACGCCCGGAATCACTCCCGGGCGTTGTTGTTTTAAAGCAGACGCTTGGTTTTCTTTATTTCTCCACCTCCTGCAAAACTACGGTCTTCGGATCAACGGTAATTTTCGGTAATCTGGCAGCAACATCGGGTTTCATACTTTCCTGATACCGGCCACCCAGATGTTTGGCCAGGAACTTCTCGGTAGCAGCCAGCATAGCCATATTATTTACAGGGTTGGCAAAGCCATGGCCTTCATCGGGTGCAACTATGTATTCAACAGCAAAACCACGATCGCGCAAAGCAACTACAATCTGGTCAGATTCGTGCTGTTTTACCCGGGGATCGTTGGCTCCCTGAACCACCAGCAAAGGCGATGTGATTTTATCAGCGGAGAAAAGCGGTGACATCTTTTTCAGATCTTCCAGTCCTTCCGGTGTGGATGGGTCGCCCATGCGTACATGAAATACCTTGCGTATGGATTCCCAGTAAGGCGGAATTGAGTTTAACAGTGTGATCAGATTTGACGGACCAACAATAGAAACGCCACATGCATATACATCAGGAGTAAATGCAAGGCCAGCCAGTGTTGCATATCCGCCATAAGATCCACCCATAATTGCGACCTTTTTGGCATCCACAATTCCCTGATCAATCAGGTATTTAACGCCCCAGGTAATGTCATCCTGCATTTTGCGGCCCCATTGATTGTTTCCTGCATTTACAAAACTTTTTCCATAACCTGTGGATGCCCTGAAGTTGGGATCAAGCACCGCATAACCGCGGTTTGCCAGAAACTGTGCATAGGAATTAAATCCCCATCCGCTTCGCGCCCATGGACCGCCGTGAGGCATAACAATCAAAGGAAGATTTTTTGCTTCCACGCCTTTAGGCAATGTCAGGAATGCCGGAATTTCAAGCCCATCAGAAGATTTGTAGCGAATGGCCTGCATGTTTGCCATTTGATCAACAGGAATATTCGGGCGCGGACGATACTGGAAAGTTAGTTTTTTGGTCTCACGATCAAAAAGGTAAGTAGTTCCCGGATCAACATCGCTGTATGAACCAATAATCCAGAAGCGCTCATCGGCAGTGGTGCGGGCGAAGTAAGGTTCAACACCCGGAAGCCGCTCTTCAATCAGTTTATAGTCAGCCTCAAATTCTTTGTCATTCCAGTTATATCGGGTGCGATCATCTTCGTAGGTAGTGAAAAGTATTTCGCGTCTTACATCCGAAAAAGCAACATCACCAAGATCAACGCGTTTCAGCGGATCGTCTTCAATAAACTCTTCTTTCAGTGATTTCAGGTCAAATAGAATCAAGCGGGTGAGATCCACATTGTCGCCCTTGTTGGTAACAAGATAAACCCGTTGGTTATCTTTATGAAAGCCAGCAGGATAGGCTGATTCAAAAACATTGGTTGAATAAATCGGGGTGAACCCGTTTTCATCAACCCTGAGCAGATCGTTGCTGCCATCCATATTGGAGCGACTGGCCATTCTCAGGTTGTCGTCCCAGTCAAAAATCCATCCGGTAATGCGGTCTTCAGCAGAATTCTGACGAATAAGCGTGCGCTCTCCGGTAGAAAGTTTCATTTTGTAAAGGTCGTGCCAGGCCGGGTCGCGGTCGTTCAGTCCGATGTAAATGGCATCAGGATCGGTTTTTGGAACGGCATATATCTGAACCCTGACCCCTGTAAGGTTGGTAAGGTCGCGGTTGAGCGGAACTTCAGCGCCTGGCTGTGGATTCTCAGCCGGATTTACTGCGTATATGTTGAAGTTTTCATCTCCGCCTTTGTCCTGAACATATAAAATATACTTTCCGTCTCTCGACCAGAAATAGGAACGGATCGGGCGCTTTGTGTCAGCGGTGAGTGGTCGTGCAGCTTCAAAGGGTTCATCCAGTTTTTTTACCCAGATGTTCATTACCCCGTTCAAAGGTTTTACAAATGAGATAAAAGCTCCGTCAGGTGATAGTTGTCCGCCGGATATTTCCGGATTGTCGAAGAAGAGCTCACGGTCGAGCAGGGGAGGCATCTGGCTTGTTTGAGCTGAAGTCTGCAAGCCTGCAAAGGTCAGTGTCATGGTTAAAAGAAGTAACAGGATTGTTTTCATATGTGTTGGAATTGGTTAGGAAATGTGGTTAACTAATTAAAACAAACAAATCCCCGGAAGGATTCGGGGATGTGTAAATTTTTAGACGAAGAAAAAGGAAAAAGATTACATCAGGAGTTTAAATGTTTAAAACACTTTGTTCCCTCAGCCATCGGAATGCTAAGTGTGTCATTCTACTGAGCAGGATCAACCCTGTTTGCCATGGCACACAGGCAGGCTCATCGTGAGAAGTTATTGCGCCCTTTCAGGGCTTTTTTTCGTTATGACACTTTGATATCACAGGGCTTCGCCACTGTGTTAACATATTTCGCCCTTTCAGGGCTGAACATAAAATTAAGCTCTGAAAGGGCGAAATACATTAACAATGGGTGAAATTGTACTCTACTAACCTAAACCCTTTCAATAGCTATAGCAATCCCTTGTCCAACACCAATACACATTGTGCACAGTGCTTTGCCAGACTTATTTTGCTGAAGCTGGTGAACTGCTGTAGTTACAATACGCGCACCGCTCATTCCCAGCGGATGACCAATGGCAATGGCTCCACCCATCGGATTTATGCGCGGATCATCATCGGCAAGTCCCAGTTGGCGGGTGCAGGCAAGAGATTGCGCAGCAAAGGCTTCGTTCAGTTCAATCACATCAAAATCGCCAAGAGAAAGTCCGGTAAGTTTCAGTAATTTTTGAGTAGCCGGCACCGGCCCGATTCCCATAATTCGGGGAGGAACACCCGCACTCTGCATGGCAATAACGCGGGCAAGTGGTTTGAGGTTGTATTTTTTAACAGCTTCAGCAGAAGCAATAATCAATGCAGCAGCACCATCATTCACACCTGAAGCATTTGCGGCAGTAATGGTTCCTCCGGGGCGGGTGATTACTTTCAATGCAGCCAGTTTATCAAGCGGAGTAAGTCTTGGATATTCGTCTTCACTGAAAATAACAGGTTCTGATTTTGCCACAGGAATTGCGACAGGAATGATTTCACTGTTGAAGAGACCTTTCTCTTTTGCTTCCTTCGTTTTCATCTGACTGCGATACGCAAAAAGATCCTGATCTTCGCGGCTGATGTTCATCTCCTGAGCCAGATTTTCGGCAGTTTCTATCATAGAATCCACGCCATAGAGCTGTGCAAGTTTTTTATTCACAAAACGCCATCCGATGGTGGTGTCATAAATTTCATTCTGCCGGGCAAAGGCTTCGGTAGCTTTTCCCATGACAAAAGGAGCGCGGGTCATGCTCTCAACACCTCCGGCAATAATCAGTTCTGCTTCGCCTGCTTTGATGGCGCGGGCTGCAGCACCAATGGCTTCCATTCCTGATCCGCAAAGGCGATTTACGGTTACCCCCGGAACTTCGTAAGGCAGACCTGCAAGAAGCACAGCCATACGCGCCACGTTGCGGTTGTCTTCGCCAGCCTGATTGGCACAACCAAAAATCACATCGTCGATCAATGCAGGGTCGATGCCGGGATTACGCTCCAGAATGGCTTTGATGGGCAGGGCAGCCAGATCGTCAGTTCTGACAGAGGCCAGCGATCCGCCGTAGCGGCCAACTGGTGTGCGTATTGCATCGCAGATAAATACTTCTTTCATAGTGGGATATAACTTTAAAAAAAGGTGTTAAATTACTTCGTTCCAATAGCTATCGGAACCGCTCAGTGTGACATTCGCTTAGAGTGTACACTGTTTCATCTCCGCTCAGTGTGACAAACATTTTTTACTATTGGTCAACTAATTAAGATATGCTAAAAAACTCCGTTAGGAGTTTCCCTTTAATAACCCCCGGTGCGGCTTGCCCAACCGGGGGTTAATGGATCATCAAACAAAACAACCCTGTAAGGGTTGCCCTTTATCATGGGGGAACCCTTACAGGGTTCTGTTTTTCAGTTCGTATTGCACGACCCCCAATTGCATTGGGGGTTATTGATGGGCAATCCCTGCGGGATTTTGCATCTTCAGTTCATTATATAGTGCATGGAAAAATGTGACAACCTCATTAATACTATGCACTTTTGTTCTTAATTAACTCTGTAAGTCGCTGAAAATATGGCTCTTAATATTTTTAAGCAGACCCTGATTAAACTTCCAGATGAGGTTTAATATGTTTGAAACTCTTCAGCATAGCCTCACTCAGCATATCAATTTCTGTCTGGGTAACTACTGTAGAGAGTACACAAGAACATGAGTTGATCATAATTACATTCTCTTCGTACATTTTCTCGAGGAAAAGGTTCATGATCTTTTTTGTGTGTGCATCTTCATAACAATCGCGGTAGGTTGTGGGTGCAGTTTCCCTGAAATGGACTTTAAACATTGATCCTTTTCCGGTGATGCTTAGTGGAATTCCTGCAAGCCTACCTGCTTCGTAAATCTGGTTGATGGCGATCTGAGAATTGCTGTTCAGTTTGTCCATGGCTTCGCGGTTGAGCATTTCCATAGCAACTTTTCCTGCAGTCATAGAAACCGGATTGGCCGAGAATGTTCCTGAAAGCGGGAATCTGTAGTCACTTCCACCCGGATCAAGTATGTCCATGATGTCTTTTCTTCCGGCAAATGCGCCGATGGGGAATCCACCGCCAATAATTTTTCCGAGCGATGTAAGATCGGGTTTCACCTTGTAATTGGATTGAGCACCTTCATAGGCTACCCTGAAACAGATTACCTCATCAAAGCAAAGCAATGCATTGTTTTGTCGTGTCCAGTTGTAAATTGCTTCCACAAATTCAGGGGTAGCCTGAACCATGCCGATGCGATGCGGAACGGGATCAATGATAACACAGGCAATATCAGCAGCGTTGCGGTTCAGTATGCTGATTGTACGCTCAATGTCATTGTAAGGATAAATCACAACATTGTCGAGAACGCCTTGCGGGGTTCCGGGTACATGCGGCACGCTGTTCGGGCTGTTGATGTCGCCCCAGGTTGCTGGTGATGCACTCTGGCTTACTTCAGCGGTATCGAAACTTCCGTGGTAACCGCCTTCGGCTTTTGCAATTTTAGGTTTGCCGGTAAAGGCGCGGGCTGCTTTGATCATTGCCATTACCGCTTCTGTTCCTGAGTTCATGAAACGGATTTTGTCGAATCCGGGAACCCTGTCGCACAGTAATTTAGCATGCTCAATTTCAATTTCGGTGCCTATGGTATAAGCGGTACCTTTTTTTATCTGGTTGCAGACAGCCTCCACAATGGCCGGATGAGCGTGACCATGAATAAGTGAAGCGATATTGTTGGCAAAGTCAACCTTTTTTACTCCGTTAATGTCGGTTACATAGCAGCCGGCTGCTTCAGAAACATAAAAAGGGTGAGGCTTGCGAAACACCACATTTCGGCTGATGCCGCCCGGCATAACTTCGCAGGCTTTTTTATAAAGTTCTTCCTCGGTTTCTTTGGCTTTTATCAATTCATTATGCTGTATTGACATGGCTTGTAGATATTTTTGATTGGTTGGTTTAATATTGTTTCAGTTCTGCTTCTGTGCAGCTTTTCAGGAATTCAAAATCAATTCCGGGGGCCATTTCCCGCACAAACATTCCGTTATCGGTGACATCAATTACGGCATAATCGGTGTAAATATGGCTGACTACTCCTTTCCCGGTAAGGGGATAGGTACATTCCTTTACAATTTTAGGTTCGCCGTTTTTGGTCGTATGTTGGGTAAAGATGATAATGGTTTTTACACCTTCCACCAGATCCATTGCACCGCCAACCGCAGGAATTGCACCCGGCTCACCGGTTGACCAATTGGCAAGATCACCGTTTTCTGATACCTGAAAGGCGCCAAGCACACAAATGTCGATGTGTCCGCCGCGAATCATTGCAAAGCTATCGGCATGATGAAAAAAACATGCTCCTTTTATTGCGGTAACCGGTTTTTTGCCGGCATTGATCAGTTCGTCGTCTTCATCTTCTTTAGCTGGTGAAGGGCCAACGCCAAGCAATCCGTTTTCGGTATGGAAAATTACTTCTCTGCCTTCGGGAATGTAATTGGCAACCAGCTCCGGAAGACCGATGCCCAGGTTTACATATGCTCCATCGGGGATATCGCCGGCAATTTTCTGTGCCATTTGTTCGCGGTTCCAGCCTTTGATTTCTGCTACCATGGGTACCTCCTGTTCTCCCTGATCAGTTGATTTTCGCTGACAGGGTTGGTAATTTCAACTACTTTTTTTACGAATATTCCGGGTGTGACCACTATTTCAGGATCAATACTGCCGATCTCAACGATTTCCGAAGCCTGTACAATGGCTGATTTAGCCGCCATACACATCACCGGACCAAAATTACGGGCTGTTTTATTAAACAACAGATTTCCGTAGCGGTCGGCAGTTTTGCATTTTACCAGAGCAAAATCGGCTTTAATTCCGAATTCCATCACATAGGGTTTGCCATCAAAAATGCGGGTTTCTTTTCCTTCAGCCAACGGTGTATTTACAGAAGTAGGGGTGAAGAAGGCCGGAACTCCTGCGCCCCCGGCTCTGATGCGCTCAGCAAGTGTTCCCTGAGGAACCAGCTCAAGTTCAATTTCGCCCTGACGATAAAGTTCAGGAAAAACGATTGAATTGGCTGTCCTTGGAAAAGAGCAGATCATTTTTTTTACCTGCTTATTTTCGATAAGCGCTGCCAGACCAATGTGACCGTTGCCGGTGTTGTTGCTTACAACGGTAAGGTTTTTAGCGCCGTGGTCGATAAGGGCATGAATAAGTTCAATCGGGCTGCCGGCTTCTCCGAATCCACTGATCATTATTGTGGCCCCGTCAAAAATGTCAGCTACAGCTTCAGCGGCTGTTTTTGCTACTTTGTTGATCATGTCTGAGTTTTAAGGTCAACTATTTTTTGCGGGTAGTCTCAATGGATGACTCCAGGTGTGACTCAATGGCATGCAATTCTTCCTCAAAAAAGTGTTGGTCAGCTCCAAAAGGCTTCAGATTTGCAATGGTATTTTCATGGTCATCGTATTTAGCAAGGTAAACCTTATCCATCCATTCCATATTGCGGGCTTCATTGAACTTAAGGGCAAACAGTTTTTCACCGTGGAGATCAACAGTTCCCAGCAACGAAATTTTACCTGCCGAAGAAGTCATGGTGATATACCTTGATGGGCGATTGATAGATGAAAGCGACCTGTAAACTTTACTGAACACTTCATTGATTTTGGCCAATGGCTGTGTGAAGTAATGATGTTCGCCGGTTGGTCGGGCGCAGTACATGGAGTGGAATCCCACGCCCAGCATAGCCAGTAGGTTGCCGAGGTCGATCCAGCTCTGTGCTGAGCGGTCAACATCCACTTCGCCGTTTTCATCGGAGAACAGACTGATGTGGTTCATGATGGGGCTCTGACTTTTTACTGTTGCTCCATGCGCTTTAAGCCTGCGGATTGCAGCTACGGTGCTGGGATTCATCAATTCGCGCGGGGTGGAGAAATGCGACATGAAAACAAGTTGTATTCCATTGTCGTACAACTTCTGAAACAAACTGAGCATCTTGTTGTAAGATGGCATAATCACCAGTTCGGGATTGAAAGTCAGCACGCGGGTTCCCAGTCGGATGGTCTTGATATGGCCTAGTTCAGGATCTTCGATAATAGGTGTAATGTAGCTTTCAAAGCGATCGGCACTGATGTATCCGGCATCTCCACCGGTTATCAGCACATCACTTACTTCTTTGTGCTGTTTCAGATAATCATGAATCTGAGTGATGTCTTTTTGCACAAACATATCCTCATCTCCACGCACCTGTGCATGACGGAAACAATAATTGCAGAAAGCAAAACAATTCTGGGTTTGAACATCGAAAATCAGCTGGCATTGCGGATATTTATGCTGACTGCCTTCAACCACTACTGCCTCGCCTTCGGTATTGATGAAAGTAGGTTTGTTGATCTGCTGTTTGCCATCATGGGGATTGGTTTCCTTCATGTAATCTTTCACAATCTTCATTTTTTCCTCTTCTGAAGATGCACTCAGATAGGCTTTTGCAACATCGGGGCGAATCATACCCGGTTGAGGAAAAACGAGCTGAAAAACAGAATCCTTTTCAAAATTTGCCCATTTAATTGTATTCAGTACATGTTTTGTTGCCATGAAACGGTAAACATGAATGAACAGTTCGCGTTCTTCCAGATGTCCGATGTGGATGCCGTTTTCTTCAAGAATGGCATTGATTTCTCTGAAGCCGTTTAATCCGGTGTAGTGTTTTTTGTCGTTGAAATGAAACTCTTCCTTTTCACGCATGCCCGAATGCTGTGGAAATGTGGCATGCAAACGACTCAATACGCCGGTTGGCAGCAGATCTTCTTCTCGGATAATGGCTTTTGTTTCATCGGAATAATGAAAGCGATGCATCAGTTCTTCTACATCAGTCTGGCTGAAAAGTACTTTTTCAGAGGTGGCTGTCAAAATGGTGTTGCTCATTTCAGGTTGTTTTAATTAAGTTCCTGTTTATGTTGTTTTTGTTTGATTCAGTTGGTTGTTTTTTTTGCCACCAACCCTGTTTCGCCGGAAGGCAGGCAGGCTTAGTGTCTTGGTTTCTTTGTGGCATTCTCTTTTTTTAACTTTTAATCGGACAACAGTAATTCTAAAAAATTCCGGGCACTTTTTCCGTTCATTTCTTTTTACTTTGTCTTTTGTTTTCAGAAATCGATTGCATCAGCATTCAATTTCTTCGTGAAATGACTCCGGCCAGGCAAAAACCAGAAAGGTTTCCCCACTTCAAAAAATACTACATCTGTTTCGGGAAATAATGGATAACACTTTGTTCCTGAGTGTCTTGTAGTGTTTCTGGAGGTTGTGGTCAGGTTCCGATTATGAAAATAATTTTGCATAAAAATGCCTTGCATTTCAGGTGGTGAAAGTAAACAAAGACTTGGAATTAAGCCATGAAAATCAGGAATTTTTTTTCAGGGTTTTTGGGGCTCTTTTTTGATGGGGATGGATACTTTTTATTGTTCAGTCAGTTTAAGAATCACGCAAAGTCGCATAGACGCAAAGTAAAGAAATCTGTCAAATTCAGAACCTCATTTTCAATTGATTTTTATTCAAACAATTCACTGATTTCCTCAGTGCTCAGATTGGCCAGAAATTCTTCGGATTGAATCACACTATCGGCAAGTTTGCGCTTTTTATCCTGTAGTCTGATGATTTTTTCTTCAACCGTTCCGGAAGAAATAAACCGGTAAACAAACACATTTTTGTCCTGACCAATTCGGTGTGCCCTGCTGATGGCCTGACTCTCAGACGCAGGATTCCACCATGGATCGAGCAGAAATACATAACCAGCTTCCTGAAGGTTTAGTCCGACGCCTCCTGCTTTCAACGAAATGAGGAATACCTGAATATCATCTTTTTCTTTAAATGAATTTACAACTTCTTCGCGGTTTGTGGTCGAGCCAATGAGTTTCGAGTATTTTATTTCATTTTCCTGACACCAGTTTTCGTAAAGATCAAGATGTTTTACAAATGAAGAAAATATCAGAACTTTATGATTTTCAGCAATCAGGGTTTCCAGTTTCTCGGTTGCATCTTCAAATTTTCCGCTGCTGTTATTGTCATCATAACCTGCCAGTGATGGGTGGCATGCGATCTGCCTTAGTTTCATCAAAGCTTTGAGTACCAATGTGGCAGTAATATTTTGTTCGCCGGAAGCCAATTGACTCAGCAGGGTATTTCTTATGCCTGATTTTTCTGTTTCATAAAGCTTTTGCTGCTGGTCGGTCATTGTGCACCAGGCTATTGATTCGCTTACCGGTGGTAATTCAGGAGCTACTTCAGCTTTTGTACGTCTGATGATAAAAGGTGAAATCATCAGTTTCAGCTTTTCTGTGGCATCCTGTCTTATTTGCTTTCGCGATGGATTGACAAACTCCGTTTGGAATGTTTTCAGGCTTCCGAGCATTCCTGGATTTGCAAACTGCATCTGCGACCATAAATCCGATAAGCTGTTTTCGACAGGGGTGCCGCTCATAGCAAGACGGTTTTTGCATTTTATCCTGAATGCTGCTTTGGCGGTTGATGACCCCGGATTTTTTATCTGCTGACTTTCATCGAGCAAAGCAACAGTAAAGTTAAATGTTTCAAGTTTTTCAATGTCGTTGCGGAGTGTGCCATACGTGGTAAGAATAACATTTGCGCGCTTCAGCATGGGCTGATTGATCTTACGGTTTGGTCCGGTATAGACGTGGATTCTTATCCAGGGCGCAAATCTTTTGAGCTCATAATACCAGTTGTGTATGAGCGAAGCAGGCATAACAATCAGGCTGGCTGCTTTTGAAGCCACGGATATTGCTTTGGAATCCGAAATCGCAACGTCAGACTCTGGCGCCATTGCCGAAAAAATGTCGAGTTGTAATCCGGGCCCTGATTGTTTTTCAGGATTTGTTTCAGGAATCTGAACTTCTTCAGTTTGGGGATACAAATCAGCAAGCACCGCAATTGCCTGTAAGGTTTTTCCAAGACCCATGTCATCGGCCAGAATACTCCCGAAGTTTTTGCTGAAAAGCCCTGAAATCCGGCGATAGCCAAAAATCTGATAGGGCCGCAGGGAAACATTCTGCAATTCGGGAAGAGGTGAAGATAAGTCAGGATGAACGATTGCCGCGAGTTCTTCAGCTTCAGGAAACTGAAACGGCTTCAGCAGCATAAAATGATGCTTTCTGATGCGCGGTTTATCACCAACGCCTTCAGCAAACAGCATCAACTCAGCGTATTCTGCCATCCATGGTTCGGGAATCAGAAAAATTTCGCCCGAGGGCAAAATGTATTCTCTGTCGCCGTTCAGGATATTTTCCCTTAGTCTGAAAAACGGAAAAGAATAGCTGCCTGCTTCGACTGTTGCATTCAGATCGAACCAGTCATTGGTGCTGCGGATATTGGTTCTGACTGTACTTTTTGCAAGAATAAATCCCCTTTCCGGATGCTGGCTTATTTTGAAGCCGGCTTCTGCCAGGTCAGTTTGATTTATAATCAGCCAGTCGATCAGCTCCAGAAATGAAGCACTGCTTTCTCCCGGAAGTTTATAGGTTGCCACACTATGTGCAAGTCCGAAGCTTTTCAGCTTTTTCTGCATCTCCTTTTCCCAGCTCATTTCGCGTTTCAGGCGCGAAAAAACAAATCCATCTTTATCCGCATACATTGAGGTGATGGATTTATTGGGGTTGGAGGGTTGTATGCTTTTATCGCCATACGCAAACGAAAGCAGCAGAACAGGTTTGCCCTGCCAGTCGATGTCGGGCGTAACAACAGCCACAGGTATTGGGTTGATGTTTTCAACTTTGAATCCATCTGCCTCTATTTCACTTCGGTTGACAAGTTTCCGGATAAATTTACCGAAATAGTCTTTTTCAATACGTTTGGGTATTTCAATGGATTGCTTTTTCAGGAAGGGACTCAGCAGATTTCCATCAATTTCAGAGTCAAAGAATAAAAGGTGTTTTTCATGAAGCAATAAGCAGGGTTCCCGGGTAATGATGGCATTGCCGGGTTTCATCAGGTCTATCTGCCGGTTTCCCATAAACGCACTCAGGGTGTAACTGGTTCCTTCGTCGGTGCGGGTAAATCTGAGCCGGGCACTTGCAGGTATCGGTTCAATAACTACCTGCTCGTTGCTGTATAGGTTTGGAAGTGTTTCGTGTTTGTAAACCTGTATGTTATTGGCGATGATAAGTTTTATGATTTCTGAAAGCGTGTTGTCAATAAATGGCATCACCACTGATTTCATATAATCTTTGTCAATTTCTTTTGAGAAGTTGCCCGATTTGGTTTTTCCGGAAGCGAATCGTTTTACCAGCGCCTGCATTTCGATGGAATTCGCCAGAGTCGCTATCTGGGCCCCTGCGTCATGACCTGTTTCCGGGTTGATTTGCTCATCTTCTGATATTCGTCCTTTGGCTGCAAGGTAACCGCTGGGATTGACAGTACACAGGTATGGATAAATGGTAAAACCCTGAGGATCTGCCTGCTTTAGAATACAAACGGTTGTGGTCTCGGGAGGTGCTTTTGATAAATCAAGTGATTTGCGTGGCATATTTTTGGAATTTCCCATGAAAAGGGCAATCATGACGTTCTGCAAAAATACGCCTTTCCATCGGTCATCTCATTGAAAATGAAAAAAATAGTATTATAAACATATCTTGAATTCCAAAGGCAGAAAAGAAACTCTTCCGTTATAAAAATCCTTTATAAAACCAAAAAGAGGGATAAAATTAAAAACTCTGTATGTATTACCACGTTTCTATTTGTCATTAACTATTTTTGCGGGAGGGATCGTGATTTGATTTTCTCAGACTTTAAAAACCCATTATGTCATATAACTTCAACGAAATAATTGATAGAAGCAATACTGCCAGCGTGAAATACGATTTGCGGGAAATGTTTTTCAAAAATGAATCTGTGCTGCCCATGTGGGTTGCCGATATGGATTTCCGAACACCTGATTTTGTAATGGAAGCCATCCTTAAAAGGGCATCGCATGAAATTCTGGGTTATTCAATAAGAACTGATTCCTATTTTTCTGCGCTTATTAACTGGCTGTCCAGAAGGCATAAATGGGATGTTAAACAGGATTGGATCACATTTTCACCGGGAATTGTGCCTGCCCTGAATATGTGTACACTGGCGTTTACCCGTCGCCGCGACAGAATTATTGTTCAACCGCCGGTCTATTTTCCTTTTTTCGATGCAGTGAAAAAACATGGCCGCAAACTGGTTTACAATCCTTTGATTTTGAAAAATGGCAGGTATCAGATGGACTTTGAAAACCTTGAGCAGTTGTGTCGCGAAGGTGCATCTGTGCTGATGCTTTGTAATCCGCAAAATCCGGGAGGAACTGCATGGACCAGAGATGAACTGGAGAAAATGGCTGGTATTTGTTTGAAATATAATGTTTTGATGGTGTCGGACGAGATTCACAGTGATTTGGTGAATATTGGTTACAAACACACTGTTTTGGCTGCCATTTCACCCGAAATCGCAGCACAGACCATTACCCTGGTTGCACCGAGCAAAACCTTTAACCTCGCCGGATTGTCAACTGCCTCCGTTGTCATCAGCAATCCTGTATTGATGAAAAAGTTTAAAGGTGTGATTGAATCCCTGCATGTTGAAATGGGCAATCTGTTCGGCAATATAGCTGCCGAAGCAGCCTATTCGCATGGAGATCAATGGCTTGATGAGATGCTTGTTTACATCGATGGAAACATCAGTCATCTGATAAACTTTGCAGGCGAAAATCTGCCAATGGTCAAAGTAATGCGCCCTGAAGCAACTTATATAGCGTGGCTCGATTTCCGGGAAACCGGCATGACCGATACCCAACTTATGGAATTTATGGTAAATGAGGCAGGGCTGGGTTTAAATGCAGGCAAACAATTCGGTCCGGGCGGTGAAGGTTTTATGCGCATAAACCTTGCCTGTCCACGATCAGTAGTTGAAAAAGCATTAAATCAAATGAAACATGCGTTTGACAGACTGAAATAAAACTAATTCGACGCCCATCTTTTATACGCGCATCGCTGGCGCACGTCGTGACGTTGGCGCGCGTCCCCTGACGTTGGCGCGCGTCCCCCGACGCTGGCGCGCGTCCCCCGACGCGTGCCTCAGTCGTCGCGTGCCTCAGTCGTCGCGTGCCTCAATCAACGCTTGCCTCAGTGCCTCAGTTAACTCGTGCTTCAATCCAATCCCTACTTTATATTATGAAACACATTGGTGATATCCTCATCATCATCCATACGTTCCAGCATTTTATCGAAATCAGCCTGCTGTTCAGGTGTGAGGGCTTTGGTATCGTTGGGTATCCTTTCAAAGGCAAAACTTCTGATTTCGAAGTGATTTTCCTCAAGATATTTCTGAATCGGGCCGAAGCTGGTAAATTCTGAATAAATATGTATTTCGCCTTCATCCACAAAAATCTCTTCAACTCCGTAATCAATCATTTCGAGTTCAAGGTCTTCAATTTCAATGCCTTCCTTCATGGCAACCTTAAAAGAGCATTTGCGTTCAAACAGGAAATCGAGCATTCCCATGGTTCCCAGACTGCCTCCGTTGCGGGTGAAGTAACTGCGCACATTGCCTACGGTGCGGGTTGGGTTGTCGGTGGCAGTTTCAACCACCACAGCAATTCCGTGAGGGCCATAACCTTCGTAAACCACTTCTTTGTAGTCGGTTGAATCTTTTGAAACTGCCCTTTTTATGGCACGTTCAACATTCTCTTTGGGCATGTTCTCGCTTCGGGCATTCTGAATAAGCAAACGAAGCTTCGGATTCATGGCTGGATCGGGACCGCCGGCTTTAACAGCTATTTCAATGTCTTTTCCGAGGCGGGTAAATACCCTGGCCATATTGCCCCAGCGTTTCATTTTTCGTGCTTTGCGGAATTCAAATGCTCTTCCCATGGTATATTGTATTGTCTGATTGTAAAACGAAATCTTTTCGGGCGCAAATTTAGCATGATTTTATAAAAAAGCAGTTGTGAAGTTTGCCTGATTTTTCAAAACCAGCTTTTTAATTATATAAATTCAACACCAATGTATGTATTATAACTGGTTAAGCTTGTCCGTTTGCAATGTAAAGGTTTTATTTTGCTGATGAAGATATTGATAATAAACTGATTGCTGGTCTTGCCGGATATAAAACACTTGCTGAAACCTTCGTCGTTTTACTGTTTGCAAAATAACAGCATATGCGCTTTTTTGTCCCGCAAATACTGGTATGAATATATTCAACAACCTAAATATGAAAATTATTGAATAGTGCTAACAATTTCAACCTTTTTGTTGTTATTAAATCGCAACAGCTCATTAGCCTGGAAGTCAAAATAAAAAAAAATTAACTATGGTTACCAAAAAAGAGAAGCCTTTAACAAGTAACGGGCGAATTAAAAAGACAAAGCGCCTGGTTAAAGATGATTTGTCAGATAAGGTGTTGACAGTTAACCTTGGGTTGCCGGAAGATAAACGACTTATTTGTGTTGGAATCGGAGCATCGGCAGGCGGGCTTGAGGCATTGGAGATCTTTTTCAGAAATATGCCTATTGACAGCGGTGTAGCCTTTATTGTGGTTCAGCATTTATCACCTGATTACAAGAGTCTGATGAGTGAGTTGCTTTCGCGCTACACCACCATGGAAATCTACAGAGCTGAGGATGGGATTCAGGTTGAACCGAATTCAATTTACCTGATACCACCAAAGAAAAACATGACTATGTTCCATGGAAAACTCTTTCTGACGGAGCAGGATACCAATCGGGGGCTAAACCTTCCTATCGACATTTTTTTAAGGTCTTTGGCTCAGGATAAAGGTAAAGATTCGATCGGAATCATACTTTCAGGAACAGGTTCTGACGGAACGCTTGGTATAAGAGCCATTAAAGAAGCGGGTGGAATGGTAATGGTGCAGGATGATCAGAGCGCCAAGTTTGATGGTATGCCCCGGAGCTCAATTGCAACCGGTTTGGTTGACTATATTTTGTCGCCCGATAAAATGCCGGAAGAACTGGTAAAATACGTCAAGCATCCATACATAAACAAAACCGGCCGGATTGATAATATTATCTCAAAGGATGAGGATATTCTGGCTAAAATTCTCAAAATAGTCAGAGAAAAAGTAGGTGTTGATTTTTCATATTATAAACCGGCAACAATCATCAGGCGACTTGAGAAACGCATCAGTATCAATCAGATAAGTAAAATTGAAAATTATATTTCTTACCTCGCACAGTCGCCGAATGAAGCCAGAATCCTCTACAAAGAACTGCTGATAGGTGTAACACAGTTTTTTCGCGATCAGGATTCATTTAATGTTTTGCGCGAAAAAGTGATTCCTGAAATTTTTAAGAGCAAAGAGGTCAACGGTCGAATAAGAATATGGAGTGTTGGCTGCTCAACCGGCGAAGAGGCTTATTCGCTGGCTATTCTTTTCAGGGAATATATGGATGAGCACAAACTCGATCTTGATGTTAAGGTTTTTGCTACTGATCTTGACAGTGAATCTATTGAATTTGCGAGTGCCGGAATTTACCCTGAAAGCATAATTTCAGATGTACTTCCGGAAAGGCTGAAGATGTATTTTGTTAAGCGTGAGAGTAGTTACATCGTCAATGAGCGGATTCGCCGCATGGTGATTTTTGCTTCACACAACATCCTTAAAGATCCTCCATTTACAAAACTTGACCTCATCGTTTGCCGCAATATGCTTATTTATCTTAATGCGGCAATGCAGCGCAGAATAATGGCAATGTTTTATTATGCACTTATTCAGACCGGCAATTTGTTTCTGGGCAGCAGCGAAACGCTGGGCGATATTGCCGAAGGTTATTCAACCATCAGTTCTAAATGGAAAGTTTACAGGATAAAGGAAGGATACCGCTTACCGGCTCAATATACTTTTCACAATACCATTACCTCGCTGCGCGAAAACCGCTATAAGAACAGACCTGAAAGTCCTTCAATTTCAGTGAGTGAAGGATTTAGAGTGGAAAATATTTACGAGGAGATTGTTGCCGGATTTTTGCCTCCGGGTGTTTTGCTTGATAGCAGGTTTGATCTGATTCATGCATTTAAGGATGTTAACAGGTTTTTGCGGATTCCACAGGGCAGAGCCAACCTGAATATCCTTAAAATGGTGCTTCCTGAAATCTCAGTTGTACTGGGAAGTTTGTTGCACAAGGTTTCCAAGGAGAAAAAAGAGCTGACATTCAGAGAAGTACAAATAAATCTCGGTGGCGTGCTTACTTATATCGACATCGGATGCAGATATATAGAGGAGGGACGTGGTAAAAACCTCTATTTTCTTGTAACTTTTATTGAAAAGCAGGTTAATGAAGCGGAAACGGTTAAAGTAGATAATTTTGATCTGAAAACCCACTACAATGAACGTTTCAGCGAGCTTGAACGTGAACTGCAGTTTACCCGTGAAAACCTGCAGGCAACCATTGAAGAGCTTGAAACATCCAATGAAGAACTTCAATCGACCAATGAAGAACTGATTGCTTCCAACGAAGAATTGCAATCAACCAATGAAGAGTTGCAGTCGGTGAATGAAGAGCTATATACAGTAAATTCAGAGTATCAGAATAAAATTGAAGAGTTGACACAACTCTCCAACGATATGAATAATTTGCTGAAAAATACTAACATAGGAACAATCTTCCTCGATAAGTTTCTTAGAATCAGGAGATACACGCCTGCCATTGTCAAAACCATCAATGTTATGGAAATGGATTTAGGGCGGCCGGTATTTCATATTTCGCACAATCTGATTTACGATGATTTTCAGCAGGATATTGAAAAGATACTTCAAACGCTGGTTCCCCGTGAAGTTGAAGTTCAGGATAAAGCTGGCAATTGGTATCTGCTTCGCATGCTGACTTACCGAACAGTTGAGAATGCTGTTGATGGCGTTGTGCTGACTCTTATTGACATCACAGAAAGGAAGCGGCTTGAGGAGCGGATAAGATCTGAAAGAGATCTTTTGCTGCGTTCACTTGATATAAGTCCGATCGGTCAGATAATTATTAATCTGGAAGGAATTATCAGTTATGCCAACAAGGCAATGGGTGAGCTGCTCGGTTTAAATACCGCGGAATTTGTTGGGAAACACTTTGATTCAATAAAATGGATCAGCAGAGAAAACAAAGGTTCGGTTATGCCAATTCTGCGCATGCCTTTGCAGGAAATACTTGCCGATCCGGGTGATGGTTACCGCGGAACGCTAAAATATAAAACGATGAATGACAGTGAAAAACTGTTGAGCCTAAAAGGTGTCCCCATCTTTGATCTGCAGGCTGAATTAGCCGGTCTGGTTTTTATGTTTACTGATATTACTTCTGAATGCCAGAAGAAGAAAATAAAAAAATAGAATTCTATGTCTTCAAGTGAAAAGAGCAGAAGTTTACGTGAGAAAGCTGAAAAAATGCTCAGGCAAAGACAAATGCCTGGATTTCAGGCATATGATCCTGGAAACATTGAGCATTTAATTGAAGAGCTTCAGATTTACCAGATTGAACTTGAGACTCAGAATGAGGAAATGCAACGTGTTTATGCTGATCTTGAGAGTTCAACATCAAGATATACTTCCTTGTTTGATTTTGCTCCTATCGGCTATCTCACCACTGACGAAAGTGATTATATTAGGGAGATAAATCTGACAGGAGCTGAATTGCTAGGCATTGAAAGGCATCTGATTATCGGCCAGCCTATTTCTAAATTTATTCATCCTGATTATCAGGATGCATATTATTTTCATCTGCGTCATGTTCATCAAACCGACGAAAAGGTTACAACGGAGCTTTGTTTAAAGAATCAGAAATCAAATATAAATCCCATTTACCTTCAGTTTATCAGTTCGCGCGATGATTCAGGAAAAGGTGTTAAATCGGCATTTATTGATATTTCATTGCGGACAAAAGCAATAAACCAGCTTCAGGAAAATGAAAAAAAGATAAACAGTATTTTTCAGGCCTCACCTGCTGGAATCGGCGTTGTTACAAACCGCGAAATCGTTATGGTCAACGATCGGATGTGCTCAATGTTGGGCTATGATCAAAGTGAACTGGTTGGTCAGAGCACTCGTATTCTATACCCGGGCGAGGAAGAATATATTAAGGTTGGAACAGAAAAGTATGCCATGCTCGAAAGAGAGGGTATCGGATTAATGGTGAGCCGGTTCAGGCATAAAGACGGAAGCATACTTGATGTTCTGATAAGCTCAGCACCCATCGAAGCCGACAACCTGGCTATGGGCATTACGTTTGCTGCGCTGGATATTACAAGGCAGTTAAATACTGAAAAAGCACTAAGCGAGTTTCAACTCAAATTTGAAATGATTGCTTCCAATGCCCACGATGGCATACTTCTCATTAACCAGGACGGTACAATCGATTATTACAACGAAGCTTTTAATAAACTGTTCGGGTATAACACCGATGAGTCCTATAAACTCAGTTTGATGGATTTATTTGCCAGTGACGAAAACAGCGAGAAACTGAAGTTCGCCATGTCAAAGCAATCCGGAAAATTTTCAAAGCCGGAAATAAGGCAAAACTATGAACTGCTCGGATTAAAAGCTGACGGCGCTACCTTTCCTATTGAGTTGTCTCTTTCATCATTCATGTTTGGTACTCAGCTTATGATGGTTGCTGTTATCCGCGATTTTTCCGAACACAAGCTGAGCCAGTTCAAGCTATTGAAAGCCAAGGAGAAAGCAGAAGAATCAGAACGATTGAAAACCGCATTTCTGGCAAACGTTTCGCACGAAATACGGACCCCCATGAATGCAATTCTTGGTTTTGTAAGTCTGATGCAGGAGTATTCAACCACCGAGGATGAACGTAAGGAGTATTTTGAAATGATTGCCTCTAATGGTGAAGTGTTACTTAATCTGATCAATGATATTATTGATCTTTCAAAACTTGAAAGTGAAACGCTCAGGCTGAATCCTCAGGCTTTTGATCTGGCTGAGTTTATGAATGATATCTATTTGTATCTGGTGTCAGATCTCCGGCTTAAGTTAAAAAATACCTCAATTACCACCAGTCTGATGCTGCCTGATCCCCGTCATGTAAGTTCAATTATTGCCGACCGGCTCAGGTTACGTCAGGTGCTCATCAATCTCATTCATAATGCGATTAAATTTACCGACCACGGTTCCATTGAATTGGTAGCTTCGCTTATCCATGACACTGTTAGTGGCGAACCAATGATTTCAATTCATGTAAAAGATACCGGAATAGGTATTCCACATGATAAAACTGCTTTTATTTTTGAATCATTCCGTCAGATTGAAGATCCCTTCACCCGTAAGTTTGGTGGTGCCGGCTTAGGTTTGGCAATTGTAAAACGCATTATTGAAGCATCAGGAGGATCAACCGGTGTTAAATCGGTATTGGGAAAAGGTTCTGATTTTTTTGTCACTATTCCATTAATTAAATCAGGTATTTTGCCAAAAGGACAAAATCAGTTAACCTCAACCCCCGAAGTCTTTAATTTTGGCGGTAAGAAGGTTTTAATTGTTGAGGATAAAATTCCCAATGCGATTTACCTTAAGTCCTTGCTTTCAAAAAGTAACATCGACCTGATTTTTGCCGGCGATGGTTTTCAGGCTGTCGAGATTTTTAAAAGTTCATCCGAAATAGACCTTGTGCTGATGGATATACAGTTGCCGGTTATGGATGGATTTGAAGCAACTGCGCTGATCAAAAAGATTAATCCCATGATTCCGGTTATTGCTCAAACGGCTTTTGCTTCTGTTGATGACAGAGAAAGGGTGTTTAATTCCGGATTCGACGACTTTGTTGCAAAACCAATCAATCCAAAGGAATTGCTGAGGAAAATGGCAGTCTTGCTTAACGGTAGCTCAAAAAAGAGCTGACTTCAGCCTGGCGAGTCATCTGCCATAACTGCTGTTAAAAATGGTTAACCAGAATGATGTTTCTTAACTTCTGAATGCATTATTGGTTGTTTATACTTAACTCTTTAATAGAGGTTTAATACCGTAAAGAAAACATGGCTGATTCAAAGAAATACATTAGAGAAGATAACCCTCTGCCGAATGATATGGAGGTCAGATCTTCGTCCGACAACCCACCAGGGTTGTCAGATGAGTTATTAAATATAGCGTTTAATTTTCTCAATCAGGCGTGTTTCCTGACAGATAGCAACCTTATAATCCTCCGGTCAAATAAGGCTGGTGATCTTCTTTTGTCAAATAATTCAGATTCAGCCTGCGGAAAGTCGATGCAGGATTTCATAATATTCAGAAATGCCGGAAGTGCAGAAGAATTGCTGAAGTTGGTCAAAAATTTGTCAGGTGCACTCAGTATTTCCGGGCAATCAGCAGTTTCTGCGCGTCACTTAAAAATAGATATTTCCTCAATTATACTCCATTCAGAGGTTTATTACTTGTTTCAGGTTATTCCGATCAGCAGCCAAACAACTGAAACCATTGGCATCGGGCTGGGTATTTCAACCATGTCTGATGAAAAGACATTACTTGCTTCTGATTTTCAGGAATTTACGCAAACATATGCTGAAAATGGTTTTCTGAGAACAATTATTGATTCTCTTCCACATCCTTTTTATGTAACTGAAGCAGTTACCCATAAACCTTTACTGAAAAATCTGGCTGCAATAAAATTTGAGAGTACATTGGAATTTGTTCATTGTTTTATGAACGAGAAGCCCGAAAATTGTATAGGAAATCCCGGTTCCTGCGCATTAAGTATGGTAAATTCATCAACAACACCAGTCAGGATTGAACACGAATTTGTAAGTAAAACCGGCGAAAATCGTATTCACGAGGTATTCGCTTATCCGGTTTTTAATAGTCATGGAAGTATGCAGTATATAATTCAGTACTCCATAGATATCACAGAAAGGAAGCGAACAGAAATCGAAATCAGTGAATATCAGTCGGCACTGAATAACCTGCTGAATAATCTTCCGGGTATGGCTTTCAGATGTTTGAATGAAGCCAACTGGACAATGGAATATGTGAGTCCGGGCTGTAAAAAGTTAACGGGATTCAGCGCCAAAGAACTTATAAACAATAAAAAAATTCACTTTGGAGATCTGATGCTTGAAGCAGACCGTAAAAGTGTATGGAATGAAATACAGAATGCTATCAGCAGGCAGAGGCCTTACAAAGTTGAATACCGCATTGTAACTAAAAATGGTATTACAAAATGGGTGCTGGAACAAGGCAGAGGTGTTTTTGATCAGATCGGGAATCTGATTCGGCTGGAAGGTATGGTTACCGATATTACTGAAGGTAAAAATGCTGAATTGCAGCTAAAAAATGAACTAAGCATAAATCAAAGTCTGGCAATAATTGGTCTGGAACTTTTGAAGGATGATGTTAAACCTGAAAGGGTTGCTAACATGGTTCAGTATTATTCCAGACTTTTTACAGGCAGCGATTTTTCAATTCTTATTACTCCTTCTTCTGTTGAGCAAGGCTCATTTCTCTATTGTTATGAAGATAAGGATGATGGTAACCTGTCGAAGCGCGTTAAAAAACATGAGCAAAAAGATGAAAGCCCGGAAAGTCTGATTGATACTTTGTTGAAAAGTCAACATCCCGAGCGTATAAACGAATCAGGCATAAAGCTTAAGATTCCCTGTGTTACCCGTGGCGAAATGACTGTAGATAAATTGCTTAGTGTTCCTGCGTTTATCAACAATGAATATGCCGGGCTGATTATTCTGGCCGGGGCTAAAAATGATTATACCAAAGAAATGGAAGGTGTGGTGCAGCGGTTTATCAATATGTTTGCCTTGTACGCTTTCAGGCTCAAAGCTGAAGAATCGCTTCAACTGGCAAAACAAAAAGCCGAAGAATCTGATCGTTTGAAAAGCCTTTTTCTTTCCAATATGTCGCATGAAATCAGAACCCCGATGAATGCAATCATTGGTTTTGCCGAAATGCTTCAGGATCGTGAACTTAAAATAGATGAGAAAGACCGTTTTCTGGATGTTATTATTAAAAGTGGCGACAACCTTCTGCGGCTCATCAATGACATTATTGATATCTCAAGGATTGAAGCAGGACAGCTAAAGATAATTTATTCCGATTGTTACCTCAATGAGTTGTTTGCGGATTTTGAAATTTCGTTTAATCGCGAACTGAGCCGGTTACGCAAAGATCACCTGACACTTTATGTTCAGCCGGGAAATTCTGACACCGATTTTGCAGTGTACACCGACCCTGTCAGGCTCAGGCAAATAATTACCAATCTGGTTGGGAATGCCATTAAGTTTACCGATGAAGGTTTTGTCGAAATCGGTTACCGTATCAAAGGAGATAAGATTGAGTTTTACGTCCGTGATTCGGGAATTGGTATTCCTGCAGATCATCAGCGATTGATTTTTGAACGTTTCGGTCAGGTAAAAGAAGCTGCTTCGCGCAATTTGTCAGGTACAGGTTTGGGATTGACCATATCCAAAAATCTGGTTGAAATGCTTGGTGGCAGAATGTGGCTCGACTCCTTTCCCGGCGAAGGCTCTACCTTCTGGTTCACAATTCCGTTAAGGTTTGGACGGCATCGGTTGAATGCAGCGCAGGAGTCAGATGAAACACCTCAGCCTAAGCTCGATCTGACAGGAAAATGTTTCCTTGTTGTTGAAGATGTTGATACCAACTATTTTTATATCAGTTCTCTGCTCGGAAAACTTAACGGTAAGGTGATCAGGGCCACCAATGGAATTAAAGCCATTGAAATGACTAAAAATGATCCGTCAATCCATATGGTTCTGATGGACATTGAATTGCCTGTTATGGATGGATATACAGCAACCCGGGAGATAAAAAAGATCAGGCCGGAATTACCTGTGATTGCACAGACTGCTTTTGCAATGATGGGCGAAAGGGAACGCAGTCAGGAAGCTGGTTGCGATGATTATATTTCAAAGCCAATAAGAAAGGAAGTTCTTCTGGAGATTATTTCCCGGTTTATCTGATTGTTTTTCCGGGCCAAATCTGCCCGCTTCCAACCTTCCATGTTTTCCCGTCAAGGCGGCAAGGCTTCCAACCCAACCTTCCTGGTTTTCTTTCAACCTGGAAGGTTTTAATTCCAACCCAAATCATTCCCGCAGCCTTGCTATTCCAGGTCTTATAATTCAATCAGCATTTTCTGAGATTTTCAACATCTCCTATTTAAACGCCATATAAACTATACGCTGTCAGGAGTTGAGTTGATATGGTACTTATCTTTGCAAAAAACAATTTCAATGGCAGAAGAAATAATTAAAATAAGGCATCAACTGCATCAGTTTCCTGAACTTTCGGGTTCAGAAACTGAAACAACACTATATATCTCAGCTTTGTTAAATGAATTAAAACCTGACTTACTTCAAAAAGGTGCAGATGAAAAAGGTGTGTGGGCTGTATTTGATAGCGGTAAGCCCGGACCGGCGGTTTTGTTCAGGGCCGATATTGATGCGCTTCCGATAAATGAAACTTCCGATCTTCCTTATGCATCTGCCAATCAGGGTGTTTCGCATAAATGCGGACATGATGGTCATGCAGCCATACTTGCAGGATTTGCTTCACAGGTTGCCAAAAATCGTCCTGAGAAGGGGAAGCTGATTCTTTTATTCCAGCCAGCTGAAGAAACCGGTATGGGTGCTAAATCAATTCTTGAAAATCCCGATTTTAATAAGTTAAAACCTGATTATTGTTTTGCCATGCATAATCTGCCTGGTTTCCCGGTTTCAGGTGCAGTGGTTAGGATTGGCACTTTTGCAGCGGCTTCAAGCGGTATGATTATCAAGCTGAAAGGCCGCACTTCACATGCCTCCGAACCTGAAAAAGGACAAAGCCCTGCATCGGTCATGGCTCAGTTGATGTCTGGTCTGCCAGGCCTTACCAGAAATGGAAATGCTGGAAAGTTCAATGATTTTGTCATGCTCACCCTTATTCATGCCAATATGGGAAAGCCTTCGTTCGGAACTTCGCCGGGTGAAGCTGTGCTTATGGCAACACTACGCGCCTACCTGAACGAGGACATGGAATATTTGTGCAAACTTGCTGAAGAGATGGTGGCCAAAGCATCGCAAAGTGCAGGACTGGATTTTGAAATCAGTTATACCGAAGAGTTCCCTGCTACCATCAATCATGAAGAGCCTGTAGAAATGGTGACAGAAGCTGCAAAAGAAACAGGAACAGCGCTTATCAGTGCAATTCTTCCTTTCAGATGGTCAGAGGATTTTGCACATTTCGGACTGCAAAGCAAAGCTGTTTTGTTTGGCATCGGAGCAGGAGAAAATCATCCGCCACTTCATCATCCCGATTATGATTTTCCCGATCAGATTATTCCGGTTGCTTTAAAAATGTGGGAAGCGGTTTATTTTAAGTTACTGAAGTAGGGACGTGGGGCGAGGGGTCGAGGGACGAATTGGAGCAGAGCAAATGATTAGAGGTATGCTTCAAATGGTTGTCAGCCTGAGCTGCCTGCCCTGAGCTTGTCGAAGGGGAGTCGAAGGTAAGTATGAATGACAAGGAGACAAGGTGAGATGGGGACAAGGGGAAAGTGAAAAGTGAAGAGTGAAAAATAAAAAATGATGCTCCAAACAGGTTTTCTTCATACCTGATAGGAGTAAAAAAGACGAAAGATTGAAGTAATTAAAAAAGGAGAATATTAAGAGTTGCTACAAAGTTAAATTGGAAAGTCCTTCTCCTTGAGGAGAAGGTGCCGAAGGGCAGCTTGCCCCGTCGCACTTTTGTGACGGGGGATGAGGTGGATTAAGTGAAAAGTGGAAAGTGGAAAGTGAAAAGTGAAATGTGAAGAATCAAAATCTCCATTAATATCTATTCTACTTCTTTCACCGGTTCCTGATACTGGTTCTTTTTCGGGCTGCGCCCAAATACTGAGAAGTGTATATACCTGTCCGGATTCAAACGCATGTCTTCAAGCAGCAGATTCAACTCGCGTGAAGCGGTTTCAAGCTCGTTGTACATTTTTTCGTTGTTCACAAGTTGACCCAAAGAGCCTTCTCCCTGTTCGATTTTCTGTACAATGGTGTTCAGCCCGAGCACTGCTTTGTTTACTTTGCCTATAATACCCGCAACATCGGCTTGCGCCAGAGAATCGCTTAAGATGGCTGCATTGCTGATTATCCGGCTCAGGTTGTCGTTGTTTTGCTTCAGGTTTGTACTGATAGACTCCACATTGGCAATTATCCTTGCCAGTCTTACCTTTTGTCCATCAACCAGCGTGTCCACTGCCAGAGTCGCACTTTCCAGATTCTGCATGGTATTTCTCAGACTCAAAACTGTGCCGGTCAGATTATCGCGGGTTTCTTTATTGAAAATCTCGGTGAGTACATTCAGCACGGTATCAAATGAAGTGATAAGATTTTCGGTTTTGCGCATAATCGGTTCCACCATATCATTTACTTCGTCCTGAAGACTAAGCTGTATCGCCGAAATCAGCGTGTCACCTGATTGTGCCATTTGCGGGGAATCGCCGGGGATAATCTGAATTCCCCTGGTGCCAAGCAGATCGGAACTAAAAATGCGTGCCGTAGAATTGACAGGAACCGGCACATTGTTCGACATGTAAATTTCCACAACCACACGGCCAGGGTGTTCAGGATGAAAATACATCTTGTTCACCTGCCCAACATTCAATCCGTTGATGGTAATGGAGTTGGCTGTCATCAGGCCGGCAACATTGTCATAAACTGCATAGAAAACTCTCTGCCTGCTGAATACATCACGGCCCTTAAGGAAATTATAGCTCCATACAAAGGCTGATATGGTCACCACTGTCAGAATGCCGACTTTTACTTCACGCGAGAGTTTGAATATTTTCATAGTACCTCCTAAAGAGACAAAAGTAAGAAAAAAGTAAAAAGATTGGTACAACAGACCTGAAGTTTAATGAAAGCATACTTGTTCATTTACATCATCGTAACTAGGCCTCACTCAAATCATACACAATGATATGGTTTTCCCTGACGCTGGATTGAAGAATCTTTCAGTTGGCTGACATTTCACGTGCTTTATTCACGTCAATGCGTTCTCCATTTAAAAAAGCAACCACAAAAGCATCTTTATACCCTTTGCTGACCATTTCAGCCCGTACTTTAAGTGCTTTGTCGAACGAAGTTTCATTTCCTGCGGTGTATTTATACATGCCCTGATGCAGGTAATGATCAACCGATGGTATATTCTGGAATTGTTTGGCAGATGCTGCTATCTGCGTTTTTGAGATCATAAACTGAACCTTGAATACCAGACCCGAAGCATTTTGTTCCATTCCGGAATCGGTACCATTCTGGGGCGCTATATGTTGCTTGTCCTTTTCCTGCGATTCAGATTTATCATCATTTACATCTTTTGCAAGAATTTCCTCTGCCACCGGGAAAGGTTTATTGCCCTTTTCAACAGAAAGTTTATAATCGCGAATGGCATTATAAATGGACTTTGCAATGTTGTTCTGTCCCTGTTCCGAAGCAAGCAGTTTTTCTTCTTTGGCATTGCTGATAAATCCGGCTTCAATGAGTACTGAAGGCATGGTGGTTTTGTAGAGCAACAGAAAACCTGCCTGTTTAACGCCTCTGTCATAGAAGTTTACAATGTCTCTGAAATATTTCTGAACACCTGATGCCAGGTACAGACTCTGATCAAGGTAAGCATTCTGAAGCATGGAAAAGAATATATAACCTTCAGGTGATTTTGGGTCAAACCCTTCATATTGTACATGATAATCTTCTTCAAGCAGAATAGAAGCATTTTCGAGCTGGGCAACTGCAAGATTTGCATCGCTTCGGTGCAATCCCATCACATAAGTCTCTGACCCGAAAGGACTTGTTGATTTATTCGCATTACAATGTATGGAAATAAACAGATCAGCTTTGGCTTCATTGGCAATTCTGGCTCTGCGGTGCAACTCAACAAAGACATCGGTCTTGCGTGTGTAGATTACCTCTACATCTTTAAGGTTTTCATTGATGAGCTTGCCGGTTTTTAAAGCAATAGCCAGCACAATGTCTTTTTCTTTGCTTGTTTTGCCAACTGCTCCGGGGTCGTGGCCGCCGTGACCAGCATCAATAACAACCCTTTGCACCTTCTGAGCTGTTGAAAAAGAAGGCAACAAAATTATTCCGCATGAAAGCAGAATAAAAATGAGAAATGCACGTTTGAACTCCATCTATATTTTCGTTAGTTTTGACACGGTTTTCCAATATGGCAAATGATATTTTTCGCAGCTTCAGAATGTTGGAAGACAGGCCTTTACGTAAATCAGCTTTTTGTACACACTATCAGAACTGCTTTTTAGCCTGATTATTGTGGAAAAATGGCATGAAAAACAGACAAATTTAACATTAATTGAAATACACCGCTACTGAAATAAGGCAGGTTTTAATTTTTAACTTTCTGCTTGCCCTGAATTTATTTTTTTGTTTTGCGGTTTTGCCGGGCAAAGCCTATGCACAGGAGGCAGACTCATCTCTCCTGATTACGCCTGATACTATCCGGATGGTGGTTGATACCTCTGTTTTTAATGCAGATAAGATCGCTGATACACTTAAAACAGGTCAGACACGCCCAAAGAAAAAAAGTTCCATTACAAGCAAGGTAGAATACAGTGCCACCGATTCCATCAGCCTCGACCTGGAAAGCCAGAAGGTTTTTATGTATCGCGATGCCGATATTAAATATGATAAAATTCATCAGAAGGCTGCATTTATCGAAATCGATTTTGGCACTAATATGCTCAAAGCACGACCGTTGCTCGATTCTGCCGGAAAATCATACGGCAAGCCAGAATTTATCGAAGGCGATCAGTCTTTTTCATCCGACCAGATTGATTATAACTTCCGAACCACCAAAGGTCTTATCAAGAATGTAATTACCAAGGAAGGGGAGGGGTATCTTCATGGTGAAGTAGTTAAGAAACTTCAGGACAACATCAGCAATATGAGGCATGGCGGTTATACCACCTGCAACCTCGAACACCCTCACTTCAGTATAAAATTTACCAAAGCCAAGGTAATTCCAAACAATAAAATCATTACAGGGCCTGCATTTCTTACCATCGAAGATGTTCCTTTGCCACTGGTACTGCCTTTCGGGATGTTCCCGAACAAACGCGGGCAGACATCCGGTATCATTATTCCAACTTATGGCGAATCAACCAGCCGTGGATTTTACCTTGAGAACGGCGGTTATTACTTCGGCATAAACGATTACATGGAACTGCGCCTGGTTGGTGATATCTATTCGCGCGGAAGCTGGGCAATAAAACCGCTTTTTAATTACCGAAAACGATATAAATACAACGGTTCATTCAATTTCAGCTATGCCATAAATACCGAAGGCATCAGAGAAACGGAAAGCTTCAAAAAAAACCGGGATTTCAGGGTTGCATGGACCCACAGTCAGGACCCACGGGCTAGACCGAAGTCGCGCTTCAGTGCAAACGTAAACTTTGTTTCCAGCCAGTATAACAGATACAATCCTACTACCACGGAGGATTTGCTCTCGAATACTTTTCAATCAAGCATCAGTTACCAGACCAGCTTTTTCAAGGATAAGATCTCGTTCAGCGGTGCATTGAGCCACAGTCAGAATACATCAACAAAGCTGGTAAACCTTTCGCTGCCCAGCATCTCGATGTCGGCAAACCGGTTTTACCCGCTTCGCAGGCCCGGCAAAGTCACCAACCTCAAATGGTATGACAATATCAGTGTAAACTACTCAATGACAGCCCGCAATGATGTATCGGTAATTGATACCATGTTGTTTAAACCGGCCATGTTTAATGCTTTCCGCAATGGAATGCAGCACAAGTTGCCGATTTCGTCAAGCGTTAAAATTCTGAAGCACCTGACCATGAGCAATACAATGGATTTCACCGAGAGGTGGTATTCGCAAAGTCTGCAGAGAACATGGGTTGAGGGTTTTAGGGTGGATGATACCACTTACCAGACGGGTTATGTGCGAAATGATACCATTAACGGATTTAAAGCCGGCCGCGATTTCGGGTTTACCTCTTCGCTGAGTACCACCCTTTATGGAATGGTACAGTTCAAAAGGACTCCGGTAAGGGCAATCCGTCACGTCATAAAACCATCGGTTTCATTTTCACTTCGTCCCGATTTCGGGAGACCTGAGTTTGGTTATTACAAAGAAGTTCAGGTGGATAGCCTCGGAAATTTTCAGCGTTATTCAGTTTTTGGTGACGGTACTAACTTTTCTTCCATCTACGGTTCGCCTCCCGATGGGCGTTCAGGTAGGGTGAGCATGAGTATCAGCAATAACCTCGAAATGAAAGTCCGATCAAAAAGCGATACTGTAACCGGAACAAAAAAAATTATGCTGATTGAGAGTTTTTCAATCGGCACTTCATATGATCTTGCCAAAGATTCTCTGCAATGGGCGCTGGTGAGTATAAATGCCCGAACAACACTCTTTAAAAAGGTGCAGATATCCTATTCAAGTGTGTGGGACCCTTATGTGGTTACTGAAATGGGACGAAGGATAAACCAATTTGAATGGGATAAAAACCGGAGGCTGCTGCGCCGCGACAATTCCGCCTGGAGTTTCTCGCTGGATTATAATTTTGCTTCCGGTAAAAAGACAAAAGCTCCGGCACCTAAATCAGATGAAGCAAAGCAGGAGCAAGAGGAATTTGTGTTGAACCCACAAAATTACATCGACTGGAGCAATCCATGGAACTTCGGATTCAGGTACAATCTGAATTACACCGGACGAAATATGCCTGCCACACAAACCGTTAAGAGTGAAGTGGTGCAGACATTTGGTTTTAACGGAGATATCAGCCTTACACCGAAGTGGAAAGTTTCTCTGGCATCGGGCTATGACTTTAAAGCAAATAAACTGTCATACACTTCAGTGAATGTTTACCGTGATCTGCATTGCTGGGAAATGCGTTTTAACTGGATTCCGATAGGGTATTACAAAAGCTGGAATTTTTATATAAAGGTAAAGGCCAGCGTATTGCAGGATCTGAAACTGAACCGCAAAAAGGATTTCAGGGATAATTAAGGATCGGTTTTTCAGCGATCAAATCACCTTTAATGTATATATTTTGCCTCGGCTAAGCGGCATCTAGCTTCGCTGAGCTTTTAGCGATCAAATCATTATTTATGCTTATACCTTTGTCGCACGATCGGCTAAGCGGCATTTGCAATGCCGCTTGATATTTTCAGCTAATGGATAATTGCAAATTATCCGGTGTTCAGAGCGGCATTGCAAATGCCGCTCAGCTTTGGCGTTTGTTCAATATATTTTCATCGTAATATATTTTATAGAATGCTGGCTAAGCGGCATTTGTAATGCCGCTTCGAACATCATTGAATTTGCAATTCAATAAATATTTTCAGCTAATGGATAATTGCAAATTATCCATTGTTCAGAGCGGCATTGCAAATGCCGCTCAGCTTTAACGTTGGTTCAATTTATTTACATCCTCGGCTAAGCGGCATTATATTTTCAGCTAATGGATAATTGCAAATTATCCGGTGTTCAGAGCGGCATTGCAAATGCCGCTCAGCTTTGGCGTTTGTTCAATATATTTTCATCGTACTAAATATTATACGCAGTCATTTGTAAAACCGTTCGGCGATCAATTCATACTAATGCTTATTACTTTGCCGTACGATCGGCTAAGCGGCATTTGCAATGCCGCTTCGAACATCATTGAATTTGCAATTCAATAAATATTTTCAGCTAATGGATAATTGCGAATTATCCAGTGTTCAGAGCGGCATTACAAATGCCGCTCAGCTTTAACGTTGGTTCAATTTATTTGCATCCTGATCAATATTATACGATGCTTGCTAAGCGGCATTTGCAATGCCGCCTGTAACATCATTGAATTTGTATTTCAATAAATATTTTCAGCTTATGGATAATTGCAAATTATCCGGTGTTCAGAGCGGCATTGCAAATGCCGCTCAGCTCTAGTGTTGGTTCAATTTATTTACATCCTGATCAATATTATACGATGCTGGCTAAGCGGCGTTTGCAATGCCGCTTGTAAAATCATTGAATTTATAATTCAATAAATATTTTCAGCTAATGGATAATTGCAAATTATCCAGTGTTCAGAGCGGCATTGCAAATGCCGCTCAGCTTTAGCGTTTGTTCAATATATTAACATCCTAATCATTTTATACGATGCTTGCTAA
>WSXX01000025.1 GCA_009773515.1 Bacteroidota bacterium | reverse complement strand
CTTGACCAAAAGGTAACCAAAACTCAAGGCTTCCTAAAAATTGGTCTCGTCAGAAAAGTCAAATGGTTCATACTGTTTCTTTTCTGACGAGATCAGGCTACGATTTTGGTAGGAAGAAATGAGGTTGTTACATTCTCCCTCTCCTTTGCACCGATGTACAATAATTTTCTGAGCATCGCCGGAGTTTGTCGGTTGCATTTCTTCTTTATTTATCTGTAGCCTGCCTTCTTAACGCCATTTTTAGAATGCCGGTCCCGACTATTTGACTTTTGTACTTAATCTTACCGGTAAAGAATACTACTATAATGGAGTGGCTTATAGAACATTCGCAAAGAAGAGCTCAGATTTTCAGTATCCGCGGGAGCGACCTTCTAAAATTGACCTGTGAGAGTGATTGTTAAATAATCTGAATCATTGCTGATAATAGCATTATGGTCAAATTTTAGGCAGTCGTCCCGTTCCTGATCCTGATAGCTATACATATCAATAATATGAACGGGACGGATACGAGGCCTAACGGCCTGAGTGACAGAAAATAAATAATTGCGACTCAAGCAATGGCCGAAGGAGGTAGAAACACCATATAACCGACGGAATATATTGAATTACAAATTCAATGGTGATCGAAGCGGAATTACAACCGAGGCCGCCTAAGCGGACGAGCTCAGCGAAGCTAAATTCCGCTTAGCCGTGTGATGCCTGAATCGCCGCCGGTAGGCGGTAGTTACTGAAACACGAACTCAATCCGTGGAAATCCGCGTAATCCGTGGATAAAAATTTTCTATAAGCGGATGTTTGGAGTTGAGATAGATGAACGTAATAATTTTAGATTAAAACAATCCCTCAGCCACTTCCTGTTTGGAAATACCTAAATGTTGTGCTACCTCAGTGAGTATGGCATTCAGAGTACCAATCCTTAATGGATCGTGATTCGGAATTGTGATATGATGTTGTCCGTTTTGGTGAGTGGTAAGCCGGATATGACTTCCAGTTTGTCGGGTGGCTTGGTAACCGTATTTTTGGAGGGCTTTGATTAATTGCTGTGCATCAATATTCCGGGGAAGTATCATAAAGAAAATGTTTCTTCACGGGTAACATGTAGATGAACATAGGTAGGCATTTCTTCTTCAACAAAATGACAACGCACCGCATCAGAAATCATGTTTCGAAGTTCTTCCATGGTTTCTCCCTGAGTAACGATAGAATGATTTGCAGCCCGGGCGAAATAACCACCGTCCTGCGATTCTTGTACTATAAAAACGATCTCTTTCATAAGGCCTTGATATAACACAAAAGTACAAAAATCGCAAATAGAAAATATAAATGCCGATGAAAATCCTTGAAAGCGGAATTGCAACCGAGGCCGCCTAAGCGGACGAGCTCAGCGAAGCTAAATTCCACTTTGCCGAGGTTACTCCGAAACGCCGGAAGCGCAAGCTAATCGTCTGGTGTCAGAATATCCGCAAAGAAGAGCTCAGATTTTCAGTATCTGCGGGAGCGACCTTCTAAAATTGACTTCCAGGAAACGACGCCTATTAGAAGGTCCTTCTCCTTGAGGAGAAGGTGCCCAAAGGGCGGATGAGGTGATGCCGGAACAGAAGATCAAAACCTTCCAGGTTGAAAGAAAACCTGGAAGGTTACTCCGAAACGCCGGAAGCGCAAGCTAATCGTCTGGTGTCAGAACATCCGCGAAACGACGCCTATTAGAAGGTCCTTCTCCTTGAGGAGAAGGTGCCCAAAGGGCGGATGAGGTGATGCCGGAACAGAAGATCAAAAACCTTCCTGGTTGAAAGAAAACCTGCAAGGTTACTCCTAAAGGAAAAAAACGCCCAAATCACCGCCGGTAGGCGGTAGTTACTGAAACACGAACATAAATCTGTGGAAATCTGTTCAATCCGCGTCACCGTGTCTCGGCCTCAGACGAGATCTGTGTGCCATCAAATCCGTGACAAATCCAGACACTCATCCAGCTTTTCACTCTTCCTCGTTATCGCTTCGCGCTCCCGAGGCAAGCACTTTTCACTTTTTGGTCCCTGAGCTGGTTGGTGAGCTATGGTTGGTGAGTTTTTTATCGAACCATTGTCGAACCATGTCGAAGGGCACTTTTCACTCTTCACTTTTCACCCTCTCCCAAACCCTGCCAATTTCCCCCCTATCCACTCTGGCTCCATAAATTCCCTTCTCAATCACATTCAATGAAAGGTTTTGCTGTGCATCAAAATCGGTAGTAGTAAGGTAATAATAAATATTGTCGCAGCCACGTACTTGGAAAGTAAAGCCCTGGTATTCAGCATAAGTACTGATGGAGATAAGCTCCTGACTTGAAACATTGCGCGTCTGCTCACCTTGTTTGATCTGCCAGTTTCCACCTTTTAATGCGATAACCGGAACTATGTTTCCCTCAGGTAAGCGTGCATAAATACCATTGCGAATCTGGTTTTCATGGTTCACAGTGCTTTTTGTCCTTCCCGTTTCAGGTTCAATGGTAATCCATTTATTGCCATTATATATGGCACGCAGAATTTCATTCCCGGCCGGAGTTATTTCATATAGTTCACCTCCCTGATTTGGTGCATAGTAATTGTTGAAGGCATATTCCGGGAAACCGCCGTTTCCTAAAGTGGAAGAAGTGAATCCACTTCCGGTAGTTGGCCATGTGTAGGATTTTGTTCCACCCATTTCTTCGCAATAGGGAATCGAAAGGTGATTGGTAACATTGCTGGTAAAACGCAATACTGCGTAACCTCCGCCTTCGGGCGAGAATTTGCTCCCACAGTAGTCGAGCCGAAGTCCATGGTACACATCACTGAGCTTTCGCAGACTTTTAACATCGCCGGCTGAGGAAATAAATCCACCCACAGTTCCGCCGTAAGTATTGTTCATGTACAACGCCACATCTTCAAGCGGAATTACCTTTTGCAACAGGCTTGAATCGTTGGGGAATTTAATTTCATCGCGTACCTGCCTGAGACTGAGTTTGTCGCTCTCACTCAGATTCCAGGCAGAATCGGTGCTGAAACTGATAAACTGGCTGAGGCTCATGTTTGCATTGTTCAGCAAATCTTCGCGAACCTCAAAAAAACCACTTATTTTTTGAATAGCCGTTTGGTTGTATTGTCCCTTCGGCCATGCGGGTTCAGTGTTTTCTTCTGAACAGGCCTGAAACAGCATGACTGATGCAAAAACAAGCAGGAGAAAGGTGTAAAGTTTCGTTCTCATATGTTGGTGTAATAAATGATTAAATCCAATGATGAAATGAGCTGTATTTTTCCGTTAAATTGCCCTGCTGACGCGCTGAATCATAAGTCTTTTAAGTTAATCAACAAGATGACAAAAAGTAATATATGATTGAATGGATTTATATCAGTTCTCGCAAAAAAACCTGTGGATTTACTTGCTAAGCCTGAAATGTTCTATATTTGGTTTTGAAAACAATCCATTTCCTGTGCACTTCAACCACCTTTTTCGCCGTAAGTCTGTTGAAATGATCATGGCCAATGCTCAGCGCGAGCAGGAAGCCGGCCACTCCATGCGCAAAGACCTTGGCGTGCGCGATCTTACCTCTTTTGGTATCGCAGCCATTATCGGAGCCGGAATTTTCAGCACCATTGGCAATGCCGCTGCTGCCGGCGGACCGGCAGTTTCGCTGCTGTTTGTCTTTTCGGCCATAGCCTGCGGATTTTCAGCTTTGTGTTATGCACAATTTGCTTCGTCGATTCCCCTGAGCGGTAGCGCTTATACTTACGCATACGCCAGCTTCGGCGAACTGGTTGCCTGGATTATCGGCTGGGATCTGATTATGGAATATGCCGTTGGGAATATAGCCGTAGCCATATCATGGAGCGGATATTTTTGTGGTTTGCTTTCCGGATTTGGCATTCATGTGCCTGATTTTATGGCCATTGACTACCTGAGTGCTTCACGCGGTTTCAGAGAAGCCACAGCTTTGATGGCGGGTGGAACCCCGATGGCTGAACTGCCGGGCGAACTTGCTGAAGCTTTTCGTGCATGGACTCAAGCCCCTTCCATTGGTGGCTTTCGCCTGATAGCCGATTTACCGGCATTTACCATCGTTGTGCTTATTACCTGGCTGGTTTACAGGGGTATCCGCGAATCGAAACGGGCAAGCAACATCATGGTTTTGCTGAAAGTGGCCATACTTCTTATGGTGATTGCAGTGGGCGCATTTTATGTTAATCCCGAAAACTGGAGCCCGTTTGCGCCAAATGGCATTGGCGGCGTGCTCAAAGGCGTTTCAGGGGTTTTCTTTGCCTACATTGGTTTTGATGCGATTTCCACCACCGCCGAAGAGTGTAAAAATCCGCAGCGCGATCTTCCAAGGTCAATGATTTATTCGCTGATTATCACCACCGTGCTTTACGTTGCGATTAGCCTTGTTCTCACAGGAATGGTCAGTTATCATCTTTTGGGCGTAAGCGATCCGCTGGCTTATGTTTTTGAAAAGATCAATCTGCCCATGCTATCGGGCATCATTGCGCTGAGTGCTGTGGTTGCAATGGCCAGTGTTTTGCTTGTTTTTCAGATGGGGCAGCCACGTATATGGATGAGTATGAGCCGCGATGGACTGTTGCCGCCTGTGTTCTCAAAGCTGCATCCAAAATACAAAACGCCTGCTTTTGCAACAATCGTAACCGGGGTTCTGGTTGCCGTTCCTACCCTTTTTATGAACCTCACCGAAGTAACCGATCTTACAAGTATCGGAACATTATTTGCTTTTGTGCTTGTTTCGGGCGGTATTCTTGTTCTCGATGGCGGAAAGGTTCCGGTTGGAAATCTCGGCCGCAGAGGCACTTCCCGCTTCAGGGTACCTTACCTGAACAGCCGATACTGGCTGCCGTTTATCTGGTTAGGGATATTTTTACTGATGCTTGAACTTGATCCTGAAGATTTGCTGGCACTCATCAATTTTGATCGCTTGCCCGGTGAATCATGGTGGGATTTGGTGAAGCATAAAATTCCTCATTTTACTTTTCTGGTTGTGGCGGTTTCAGTCACCTGGATAGCCATCCGTAAAGAGTTATCACTGATTCCTGCTTTGGGCTTGCTGGCCAATTTTTACCTGATGGCTCAATTGGGAATCACCAACTGGCTGAGATTTTTAATCTGGTTGCTGATTGGCCTTGTGCTGTATTTTGTTTATGGCGTAAGGCATAGCCGGTTGAAAAACGCTCAGCAATAGTTTAGATTGATGTTGCAAATAATTGTAAATCAAGTATGAAACTTTATATATCGCTGATTCTATTCGTGATGTTTCTGGCCATTGCCGGATGCCGAAAGGAAAAGCCTGATGAAAACAAAGCAGAACCTGATTTCCTGAAAACATCCGGTACAACCATCGTTGACGGAAGCGGGCAAAATGTGCTGCTCAAAGGGGTGGCATTTGGCAATGAGGTGTGGAGTGATCAGGAGATTCCGGCAACCCACCACAACGAAGCTGATTTTGCAAGGGTAAAGGCCATGAACATGAATGTGATCAGGTTTTATCTGAATTACCGAACCTTCGAAAGCGATGCCAATCCATTTTCCTACAAACAATCCGGCTGGGATTGGATTGACAAGAATATTGCCTGGGCACGGAAATATGACATCAGGCTTATCCTCAACATGCATGCTCCACAGGGAGGGTATCAGTCGCAGGGCACAGGTGACGCCTTGTGGACCAACATGGTAAATCAGGACAGGCTGGTAGCATTATGGAAAGCCATAGCGGCCCGTTATGCTGATGAACCGCAGATTGCAGGTCTGGGAATTCTGAACGAGCCGGTACCCACGGCCTCTGTTCAGCAATGGCAGCAGTTGGCCCAGAGAATCACCGATTCAATCAGGAAAGTTAACCCGAAACATATCCTCTTCATTGAAAAAGCGATCTACATCAAGGGGAATTATGCCGAAGATGAAAACCTGAATTTCCCTTTGGTGAATGATAATAATCAGGTGGCTGAGTTCCATTTTTATGAGCCGCACAGTTATACGCATCAGTTGTTCGACTGGGCTGGCTTGGGTGATGGAGGAGCTTATCCCGATACCAATATCATTACATTTACCAACCACAGCTGGTATTCAGCAACTTTCAGCAACCCTTCTTTTCCGTCGGGAAATTCGCCATGGATATGGTATGAGGGTGTCAGGTTCAGAATAAGTGACCCGAAAATGAACATAGCAATACCGGCATTGGTAGGAGCTCAGGTTGGCGGAACTGTTTGGTTTGATGACCTTGTTATTAAGGAATACAATCAGGCCGGCTTTTTTACGCGTGATGTCATTAGCCTGTCGCTGGATGAACCCGGTGGATGGTATTATTGGAGCAGCAATGGTTCGGGTGAGGGTGGGCTTGCCTGGGAAGGCCACAGCAACGGGCAGAGCCTTTTCATAAGCGGGGCCGATTCAGACTGCAATCTAAGCAATTATACTGCTGCCTTTATTCCAAAGCAGGGCTACAGTTACCAGATCAGCGGCTGGATGAAAGGGGAACAGCTCGCTGAAGCTTCATCCTGTAAGATGCGGATTGATTTTCTGAGTACACCGGATCCTGTATTATCGCGCAACCAGCAAATGCTGGCATCCCGCCTGGGCAAGTATAAGGAGTGGTCAGAAACCAGACAACTGCCATTGTTTCTAGGAGAGTTCGGAGCAGGTATGTATTGCTTTATCAACAACAAAGGTGGGCTCAACTGGGTAGGTGATGTCATTGATCTGGCCTACCTGAATAATATATCTTTCTGCTATCATGCTTATCACGAAGATAGCTTTGGGCTCTATTATGGTTACGGCAGTCTGCCCGACCCCAACCATAAAAACCGCTTGCTGATAGAGCTGCTTACCAATAAACTCAGCAATTGAAGTGCGAGAGAGGTTTTCATTGGCTAAGTGTTTCAGCAAATTTCAGGAATGCCAAATAACAATTGTTATTTATATAATACAATGATTATCAGGTGCGTATATTATTGGTTAATTGTTTCTGACTTTTTGTTTATGGCGTAAGGCATAGCCGGTTGAAGAAGCAAATGGATCAGACCGAAGGATGAGGCGAAAGTATCTGAGTAAGTAAGAAAGGAAATTTATTCGCCCCCTTCGGGGACGGCGTTTCCTGGTTTCATCCGCCAACCGTGGGTTCCATTGCATTACACCCACGGTTATTTGAAATTCGCCCCCTTCGGGAACAGTGCAGAGCGCCGAAGGTGCTCAATAATAATAACCGTGGGTGGAGCTCTTCGCGGAACCCACGGCTACGAATGATATAGGTAACTTCAGCCCTGAAAGGGTTGAACTGGACCAGAAAATTTGAGGTCAAGCCCTGACTTGAAATGAATCAGCAACTTTTTTACCGATTTCAGGCTGATATTTAAGTCCGGCTCTTCTCAGCCAAACAGCAATTACAGCCAGAAGTATCCTTGGCCATATCAGCCAGTGAAGCGAATATCCCAGAGTAATGAACAGCAGCGGATCTTCAAGTTGTGAATGCGAAATGGCAACATGATGATTCAGCAGGTCGGCATCTTTGCTGTTCATTTTGCCTTTTTCTTTCTGATCAATCATAATTGCTGAGCCATAAGCCAGCCCTATCAGATTGGCTACCACCCATGAGAGTGTGGTACTTTGCGGAAGACCAAGCAACTTCATCAGCGGACGCAAGGGTTTATTTATAAGCGAAATCCACCCGAATTCTTCCATAATCTGCTGAAAAATCAACAACAGATTCACCAGAATCAGGATTTTTATCACTGTGGCAGATATCGACTTCAGCCAATGCACCAAAGCGGCAGTAAAGTCGGTTTGTGCAGCAATGATTCCCTGAACTTCCTGCGTCATATCGCCCGGCATAATCATATTGAGCATCCACGCAACCAGAAAACTGCCGCTTAACCTTACCAGTATCATTCGTGTTACTGAAGATCCGGTTCGTTTCATCACAGCGCTTTCAATCAGAAAGCCATGCGATATCAGGCACATGGTGGCCAGAATTGTGCCTTCGCGCAAAGGCAGTCCCAGCATTGCAAGAACAGCCACCACCGAATATATATTGGTAAATATGCTGGTAATAAAAACCACTGCAGAAACTCCCGGAAGTCCGATCAGGTTAAAAACCGGCGCTGTATATCCGGCGATATAATTCAGCACACCGAAGAAATCAAGCAGCAAAACCCCAAACGAAACGGGAACGGTAATTTTTATCAGCCACCATGCAGTTTTAACGCCTTTGGGCAAGGCAGTCATTATGCTCCGGAAGATTCTTTTTATAATGGCATCCATTAAATTCACCGCAATTGATTTGCGGCGGCAAAGATACAGATCGCGGACTAATTCCGGTTTATTTAAGCCTTTTACTTTTGTGTTGCAATAAATAAATATTTGTCTGATTTTTGCAAAAAAAATTCTTCATTAGCCCCGATAAAGGGAAAGTTCAGGATTTTTCATTCTTTATATATCCTTTCCGTATTCAATAATTAAGTAAAAAGCTGACCTGAAAATCTTTTAAAAGCCCGCTTAACAAACTTTCCACCTTTTATTACCAGGACTTAACAGTGCTGTTCATTATAGATCAGTCCTTGTTTTTTATGTGCTGATTTTATTGCAAAAACTGCCAATGTATTGGTTGTCAGATAATATTTCAAAATTAAAACATCAACTCAAAACTTTAAAATGAAAAAGCTTCTCTTTCTTTTAATTTCCTTGTTCTTCCTTAATGGAATGGCATTTTCACAGATCAATCTGAATAAAGTAGTTGACCGCAGTGTAAAAAAAGCAGAGCGGAATGTTGAACGTCGTGTTGAGCGGCGCATTGACAAAGGTGTTGACAATGTGCTTGATAAAACAGAGGAAGGCATTGACGAGACCGTAAAAGGCGATGGAAATGACAAAAAAAATGATGGAAAGAAGTCTGACGACAAGAATAAAGGCAGCAAATCAGAATCAAAAACAGAGGAGAGCACAACCAACGACAAAGTAACACCGGCGAAAGATGAAGTTCCTGTACCTCAGGAACCTGAAAAACCAAAACCTGTATTGGAATGGGCAAAATATGATTTTGTCCCCGGTACCGAAATTATTTTTGAAGACAATCAGGAGGGGGAGCAAAACGGAGAGTTTCCCAGCAAATGGGATTTGGCTGGTGGTGTTGTTGAAAATGCTTTCTTTGACGGATCCAACGTAATATTTTTCAGGGAAATTGGAAATTTAGGGGGAATTACACCTTTGCTTAATGACAGCAAGAGTGATTACTTACCTGATGAGTTCACGATTGAGTTTGATTGTTATTTCGAAAAAGAAGTTTACAGCCAGCGCTATTTTATAAGTTTTTATGCTGCGAAAAAACAAAAATCAGCTTTAAAAAGGCTTGTTCTATCTACAAATGAAGCTCAATATGGTACTACTGATATAAAGGGTGCTTATCCGGGTGCCAGCCGTCCAAATATTGATAAAAATGCACGCTGGCGCCATATTGCAATTTCGTTTAATAAAAGAGCCTTGAAAGTTTATATGGATGATGCACGATTGCTCAACATTCCAAATATTGAAGAAAACCCTACCGGATTAACTATTGGCACAACGAGCCAAAAAACCGGATACTATTTCATTAAAAATATCCGCATCGCAAAAGGTGCTGTTCCCCTGTATGATAAAGTACTTACCGATGGCAAATTTGTAACCACCGGAATTAAATTTGATGTGAACAAAGCCACCATCAAAGCCGAATCTATGGGCACCATCAATTATGTGGTTAAAATGATGCAGGACAACCCTGCGCTCAAATTTTCAGTTGAAGGCCACACCGACAGCGATGGCGAAGATGCATCAAACCTGAAACTTTCAGAAGCCCGCGCCAAAGCGGTTATGGATAAACTTGTGGAATCAGGAATAGCCAAAGACCGCCTAACCTCTAAGGGACATGGCGAAAGCAAACCCATGGCAGCCAACGACTCCCCCGAAGGAAAAGCGCAAAACCGCAGGGTGGAATTTGTTAAGTTCTGATTTCTAATACATTTACTGATATGAAAAACAAGATTCTCATATTTGCCCTTATACTTTCAGGAACAGCCTTATTCGGACAACAACAGGGGAAATACTTTTTTGTAAAATCGGGTCATATTGAATATACCCTTGGCGGAAACTGGTCAGGAACAAAATCAATCTGGTTTGATGATTACGGAATGCTCATGCGCACCCATACCCAGAGCACCTCAACGGTTTCAGTGGCTGGCATAACAAGTACTACTACTGAAAATAAACTTGAAATACGCCGGGGAAAAGACATCTGGGTGGTTGATTTACTGACCAATACCGGAACTAAATCAGATATCGCCCTTCAAACCGGATTGGGAAGAAATATGACCCAGGGGAAAACAGACGAAGAATTACACCAGATGGAACGGAAAGTTATTACTGATATGGGTGCTACCATTACAGGATATGAAACTTTCCTCGGGAAAAAATGCATGACTTTTAACTGGGGCACTACAAAGTTCTCTCAATACAAAGGCATTCCGCTCAAATCAGATGTTACCCAGACCGGAGTCCTGACACTTTTGGAAATGGCCACAAGCTTCGAGGAAAACATCAACATTCCGGCTTCAAAATTCGAGATACCGAAGAATATTGAATTTCAGCAAGGGGGCGGATTGTCTGACCTGCTGAATGGGCTTGAAGATGCCGGGGCATTTCAGGATGAAGACAATGAAGAACCAGGAACCCCGCCTGGTTTAAGCTTCGAAAGGTTTGAAGCTGCAACCAAAAAGCTGAACATTCCCGGATTCCCTTTCTTTATGTCGGCAAATTCTGACGGTATTTATGTAACCTCCTTTGCAAAAAGTGAAACAGAGCAGATAGTGGTTTTTATGGAAAATGAAGGCAGGTTCTATGAAATGTCGCAGGGAGGAGAAGGTATGGTCGTGGAGAATACGTACACCCTTGATGGACATGATGCAGTTTATTTAAACATAACCCATGAAGATGACGGCACTCCAACCAATTCCAGATCAATCCTTATAAATATGCCCGAATATCAGGCAGTTTTGTACATTATTGCTTCACTGCCAATGACCAAATCAGAACTTGAAGGAATTCTCAGACAAATTAAGTTATAAGGACATGCAGAAAAACTGACCAACCGGGCAGGAGCAAGCCTTACCATTGCCTTTGATACAAAATAGTATTCAGATTATTTTGCATTTAACCTTAAACCCAAACAAAATGAAAACGTTCAGAAAAACCGGAGTTGTGTTTTTGGCAGCCGCTGCCTATGTGCTTACATCCTGCGGAGGAGGTTCAAACATCAATCCCGACTCAAAAATGAGTGAAGTGGCCGGCGAAATGGCTGGTATGAAAACCTATATGATTGAGTATAAAAGTACTGTTAACGCTCCGGAAATAAAAAGTGTCACCAAAACTGTTCAGTTCGTTGACACCGAAAATGATCGTTATGCCTATTTCTCTGAATCAGAAAGCAATTATATGGGGCAGAAACAAACCGACAACTCACTTATGATAATGAAAGATGGATACAGCTATATCATTAACCTAAAGGACAAAACCGGTTTTAAAAGCAAGGACGGAGAACTGGAAGATGATCCTACCGATGTTATGATGCCCGAAGATGATGTAACTTTCAGGCAGATGATTGAAGCCGATGGTGGAAAGATTACCGGGAATGAAATATTCCTGGGTAGAGATTGCATTGTGGTTGAAATAACTCAGGCTGACGACAGCGAAGAGCCGCAGCTCACCAAAATGTGGTACTATAAAGGCATTATGCTTAAAATGCAGAACTCTTCTGTAACTATGGAAGCCGTTAAGTTTGAAGAAAACGCAAACATCCCTGCCGATAAGTTTGAAGTTCCGGCCGATATCAATATGTCTGAAATACCAGGTTTTTAAAAGAGGAATTTTTTGATTTCTTCTCAGGAGATCACAAGCGGTTTAAATGTTAACTCCCTGCCGGATAATTGTAATCAGGCAGGGAGTTTGCTTTTAGACTTCTTTATAAACATTTTATCAGCAATAATAAATGATGAGTCTGATTTATCATTTAAGCTTCACCCGCATCTTTTATATGGTTTATATTTAATAATTTAGCCTGCTTTTTGATCCATGAAGAAAGATTATAACCTCCCCGGGCTTCTGTTTTTGCCGATGTATGCTTTGTTGATGGCCACCTTTCTCACATTGTGGTTGAATCCCGCGTTTTCTCTGAAACACCTTGCACTGATTTCTGTCTGGCTTTTGGTACTTGCAGTAACATCATTTTTCGCGCAACAGCTTTTAAAAAAGCAGGCCACGGCAAAAATGAGAATATTTCTTTTTATTCCGGCGGCAATTTTAATTCTGATTTTGTCATGGGTGATAACACTCAGAATAAGCAGCGGGTTGCTGGGCTCTTCAATGGCCTGGAGCAATAAGTGGACAAGTCTTGCATTTGTGATTGTTTATTTTGCCGGAGATTATACCATTTCCCTGATACTCAACAGATATAAAAACAAGGTGAGCAATATCGACAACCGTTTGAGTATGAAAGATATGGAACTTGATTTTATGAAAACCCAGCTTAACCCGCATTTTCTGTTCAACAGCCTTAACAATGTGGCAGCAACCATTATGGTGAACCGCGATCTTGCGCTTGATTACACCTACAAACTTTCGGATATGCTGCGTTATCAATTGGGAATTTCAGGTCGCGAGATTGTTGAAATTACTGAGGAAGAGTCGTTTATAAGAAATTACCTGGACGTTGAAAAACTCAGGCTTGGCGATAGGTGCACCATTGAGTTTATAGCCGATATGCAGTCGCCAAAAATTACCCTGCCTCCTTTTCTTCTGCATCCGCTTATTGAACAATCGCTGCGCCAAAGCCAGGGGTTAAACGGCAGATCTTCCATTCTTGTTAAGCTGACGGCCAATACCGCACGACTGAACCTAAACATCAGCTTTTCAAATCCGGCAAGTCCGGCTCACGCAGATTTCAGCAGCAGGGGGTTCGAAATGGTTTCCAAGCGTCTGGAGTTGCTATATCCCGGAAGGCATAGCTTAAACACCGGCAAAAATAAAGGGAGCAGTGTAATTGATCTTGTAATCGAATTGTAATAAGTTTAAAATCAGAAAGAAACATGATAAACAACCTTGATAAACTGGTTTGCCTTATTGTTGATGATGAGCAGCCCGCACAGTGGGTTTTGAAAAGTTTCATTGAAGAAACCGAACGACTGGAGGTTGCTGCCTGTGCATTTGATGCGGTAGAAGCCATGCATATTTTGAAAACTCAAAACATCGACCTGCTGTTTCTCGATATTAATCTGCCGGGTTTGAGCGGGCTTGATCTTCTTGATTCCCTCGAATTTGAGCCTATGGTAATTTTTACAACTGCTTATGCATCCTATGCTGTTAATAGTTTCGATTATAATGTGGTTGATTATCTGGTAAAACCGGTTACCCGAAAACACTTCGACAGAGCGGTGGGTCGTGCATTCGAAAAAGTTGCACTTCAGGAAGTAAAGCAACTGCCTGAAACTTCATTCCAATCTCATTCAATTGAACTGAATCTGGGTGGAAGCACCGAAACTGTTGATACCGGTAATATTGCCTATTTACAAAGCTATGGCAATTATGTAAAGGTTTTTACGGATACCGGACGAATGATTCTCGCCACCACCACCACCCATCACCTTATGAATCAATTGCCGGCACAATCATTCCTGAGGATTCATAAATCTTACATCGTAAACCGCAAGTTTGTCCTTGCTTTTTCGGGCAATTCGGTTGTAATAGGCAAAGAAAAACTGCCTATCGGAATTTCATACCGGCAGGCAGTAGTTTCTGCTTTGAATCCTGCTTAAGCCAGGATATGCTGAAAAACTCCGTTAGGAGTTTCCCTTTAATAACCCCCGGTGTGGCTTGCCCAACCGGGGGTTAATGGATCATCAAACAAAACAACCCTGTAAGGGTTGCCCTTTATCATGGGGGAACCCACTCCGGGGTTCTGTTTTTCGGTTCGTATTGCACAACCCCCAATTGCATTGGGGGTTATTGATGGGCAATCCCTACGGCATTTTGCATCTTCAGTTCATTGTATAGTGCATGGAAAAATGAGACAACCTCATTAATACTATGCACTTTTGTTCTTAATAAACTCTGTAAGTCACTGACAATATGACTTTTAATTATTTTTGAGCAGACCCTAAGCTACATATTTGCCGATCAGGCTCAAAAGTTCGCTTTGCTGAAAAGGTTTGAACAGGTAATTGCTAACGCCTGCTTCGTTCATCATAACTTTTGCTTCTTCCGAAACATTTCCGGTAATCATTATAACCGGCATTTTGCTGAGGTTATTATCCTGATGTTCTCTCAATGCACGCGTCAGTTCAATTCCATCCATTCCGGGCATATACATATCGCTGAGCAACATGTTGTAATTTCCTTCTTTAAGTTTAGCCAAAGCTTCTGATCCGTTTTCAGCTACATCAATATCAAGCCCTGTGCGTTTGAGAATAGTTTTCAGGAGCAGTACATTGAAAAAATTATCGTCGGCCACAAGCACTTTTAAACCTGATTCAGATAGATCTGCGACAGTTTTTTGTGTTTTTGCTGTTTCTGCAATTTCTTTGGCCGAAAGGTAGGGCAGTTTGAAAGCAAATACTGAACCTTTGCCGACTTTGCTGCTCACTTCAATATTTCCGCCAAGGTTGTCAATCAGCCTTTTGGTAACCGGCAGGCCAAGTCCCGTTCCTATTACCCAGCGCGACGAAGTTTCGCTATGCACCCTGGTATATTCATTAAAAATATCGGCAATACTTTCTGCCGGAATTCCGATTCCTGAATCAGAAACTTTTACTTCCAGCCAGATTCGGCCAGCTTGCTCTTCTTTGAGTGCTGCCTGAATTTCAATATGCCCCTTAATTGTATATTTAATGGCGTTGCTCACCATATTATTCAGAATTTGTTTCAGCCTTACTTCGTCTCCTGAAAGTGCCAGGTTTCCCGGGATGGGTTTATATCTGATGGCCAATCCTTTTTCTTTTGCAGCGCTTTCAAAAGACTTGATTACCTGTCTGATGGTTTGATCAGGCCGGAATGGCTCATTCAGGAAAGTCATTTTTCCTGCTTCCAGTTTTGAAAGGTCAAGTATGTCGTTAACGGTTGTGAGCAGTATTTCTGACGATGAAATAATGGCAGAAAGGTATTCCATCTGCTCATTGCTGAGTCCTGCCTGTTCAAGTTGCTCTGCAAATCCGATGACCGATGAAAGCGGTGTTCGGAACTCATGGCTCATATAAGCCAGAAATCTGCGTTTTTCGTCAGCTTCTTTTATGGCTTTTTGTTTTGATGCCATGATTTCTGCCTGATGTCGCTGATTTTTTCTGATCATCACAGCTGTAGCAATGGCCAGAAGAAATGCCGCAAATACAGCAACAATCATTGAATTGTGCAAAATGCTGGTTGAACGCACAATGGCTGATGTGGATTGCGAGCGGTAAATGCCTTCTGATTGGGATGCAGACTCTTTCAGCGAAAAAAGAATTTGTCGGATTTCATTCATTAATGCTGTATTCAGGCGAACCAATCTCAATTCGCTTTGCCTTAATTCGTTTCGGCGCTGCAATTGTTTGCGCAGCTGCATCTGATAATAGGAGTTTGATTTATTGATGATGTCGCCGGCAAACCTTGACAATGAGAACGCTGTATCTGTTTCTGCCTCTGCAATTGCCGGGTCAGGCTGAGGCTCTCCCGTTTTGATTATCACCTTGGCATTGGTTGTTTTTTGTTCCTCTTCGCCAACAAGAAAGGTTTTTATCTTGCCGAATAGTCCCTTTGATTTCGATCCGGTTGTTTGCTGAAAATCAAGGGTATCAATCTTTATTCCGCCGGCTGACGGCGTAAATTTCTTGATGGTAAAAGTCTCGTCGGGTTCTTCGAATGGAACGGATTCTATATTTGCTGATATAATCATCAGCGAGTCTGTCAAACGCTTTAATTTTATGTAAGCACCTGCTTCGCGGCTACGTTCCTCAATAATACGGCTTGCTTCACCTCCTTTTTCCTCCTTCATGAATGGTTTTATCATGGTTTGAAGGGTATCAAGGTGACTCATCAGCCTGGCAATCTGAAGTTTGTAATTTTCAAAATGAACTTTGTTGTAGCTGAGTGTGTATTCCTTGAATTCATTTTCAGCCATAAAAAGTGCTTCAAGCGTATTTTCTACCTGTAAAACCGGCTGACGGCTATCGCGAAGGATTTCAAGTGCTGTTGATATTTCGTTTTTTTGCTTTTGCTTTACCATAAAGGCAATTATAACAGAGGCAGAAATCATTATCAGCAATGCTATGGCAAGCATGGGAATGATTCTGTTGCTGCTTGGCTTGTTCATTTCAATGGTATTTCAGATTATCTACAAATATAAGGCAATAAAAATACCAAATGGACAGGCGGAAAAATTAACTGACAAGTTGAATTGGTGTCTTTTTTGCTGAAAAAGTTATTGGTGCGCAATTATTTATTAATTTTCAGGCTCAAATATTTTCAGTCAATTGATGGGTTTTTTTAGTTGAGTCGGAATTTATTTTTAATTTTACACATTAATACATTTAAAATAAAAGAGTCTTATGATTCCCGGGTCAGAAAACAAGAATGAAAACAAAGTGGAATCCGGGCAATCCATGAACAATATTGAGACTCCGGTAGTTTCTGACGTAAGAGATGTTCCTGCATTTTCAGCAATTCAAAGTTCAGATTCAAATATTCAAAACCTGCTTGAAAGTTTTCCGGTTCCTGTTTTTATTAAAGATATTGATCTGAAGTTTATCTATTGTAATTCACGGTTTATCAAATTGCTCAGGCTGGCTTCGCACAGCGATGTTATCGGAAAAACCCTTACCGAAATCACCGGTACTGAATTTTCAGAACAACACTGCAAAGCCGATCGTGAAGTTCTTGATACAGGACTTGTGGTTTCTTATGAGTCTGGGTTTTTTCAGGAGAGCAATAAACTGCATATTTCGGGAATTACAAAAACTCCGCTGCATGATGATAAAGGACTTCCTGCCGGAATACTCGGTGTTGTCAGCGATGTAAGTCACATTAATGCACTTCGGGTGCAGAAGGATTTAATTTCAGGGCAGTTCAACCAGATTTATGACGAACGAATTACTTCTCTTGAAAAAAAGAATCAGCAATTGCTCGATCAGCTGATTGCTACCCTGCGCGATCAGATTGATGCCGTAAGAGTTGAAACCCGCTATGAAATTGCATTAGGCGCACTTAAAGCCGGTGTTTGGGATTGGAATCCAGGAACCAACAAGCTCAACTGGAACGAAAAGTGTTTTGAAATTGCCGGATTAGAACCCGGAGACATAAGCCTGAAACAACTTTACTCCATAATTCATCCTTCTGACAGGGAAAGGGTTAAGATTATGTGGTCGCGCATCACCACCAATTACGGATGGTTTGACCTTGAGTTCAGAATATTGGTAAATGACAATACCCGCTGGGTTAGAAAGTCGGGTTATTACCTTAAAAGTGAAGATGAAGAACCCGGCAGTGTGAGCGGGGTGGTTGTTGACATAACCGAGGCCAAAGAGTTTCAGGAAAAATTGCTCGAAAGCCGAAGCCTTTTTCAAACAGTTGTTGATGATCAGACCGAACTGATCTGCAGATTTAATGCCGAAAAAATTCTTACTTTCTGCAACAAAGCATTTCTGAAATTTTTTAATCTGACCGATAATGCGATCGGAATTTCGGACCTGAAATCATTTTTTGACCCACGCGATTATATCAGGCTAAGGCGTGCATTAAAATCTTTGGGTGGTGATAAAACTGTTACAGGATTTAATCAGAAGTATTCAACCGGTGATAAAGGCTTTTTGCGCGTGCAATGGACATTGCGTGCCTTTTTCGATAAAGATTCTCAGCTTTCGGGCTATCAGTTTGTAGGGCGCGACATCACAGAAATTGAATTACACCGCGATGCGCTCAGGCGAAGCGAGGAGATGTTCAGGCTGATAGCTGAAAACTCAAACGATATTATTTCCATACATTCATTAAATGGGATTGTAGAATATGTCTCTCCATCCGTGCTCGGGATTCTGGGTTATAAACCCGAAAATATTACCGGAAGTGATGTAGATAATCTCGTTTATTTTGAAGATAGACTGGTTATGCGCCAGATTGGCAGACAACTCACCCGATATAGCAAGCCGGCACTTGTCTCGTTCCGCATTGAGGATACCAAAGGAAATCTGATATGGTTCGAAAGTATGATCCAGCCTCAGTACGACAGCAAAGGTGAAGCTACAGGAAAGGTTATAGCGGTTACCCGAAACATCCATAAACGCAAGTTGGTTGAAGAACAGCAAAAGAGGGTAGAAACGGAATTGAAAGAAGCAAACCTGACCAAGGATAAGTTCTTTTCAATCATTGCGCATGATCTCCGAAGTCCATTCACCTCAATACTTGGTTTTTCGCGATTGCTGAATGATGAATACGATGATTTTAGTGATCAGGAGCGTAAACTGATGGTGCAGCAAATTCTTACCTCCACCGAAAGTACTTACCAGCTTCTTGATAACCTGCTGGCCTGGGGGAAAAGTCAAATGGGCAATTCCAGCCCTAATCCTGAGGATTTTTATATCGAAGCCCTGATCCGGGAAACCATTATTCAGGCCAATGCACAGGCTTTGTCGAAACAAATAGAATTGTCGTTTCCGGCAGATAGCTCTACCGTTGTTTTTGCTGATATTAACATGTGCCGCGTTGTGCTTAGGAATCTGATATCCAATGCCATCAAATATTCTTATGCCGGGAGCCTGGTCGAAATATTTATAGGAATAAATGGTGTTTTTGCAGAAATTATGGTCAGAGACCACGGTGTTGGTATCGGCAATGATATTTTAAAAACTATTTTCAGCCTCAGTAATAAAGGATCATCTACCAAAGGAACTGCAAATGAGCGGGGCACTGGTCTGGGCCTGGTTCTGGTTAAAGAATTTGCTGAGCGAAATGGCGGTTCAGTTTCAGTGGAAAGTAAAGCCGGAGAAGGCAGTAGTTTTAAGTTTCTGCTTCCTCTTTTTGTGCCGGAAAGCTGAAAAATAGCCCCCGATCTTTAAATCAATTTCAATTTCATTTTAGTTTATAATAATGCAGGCTGAAGAATTACCCTTTCTTTGGTTTCCCCTTTTGTCAATAATTCTCCCTGTTGTTTACATACCTTACTGCAAAATCTGTAATTTAGCCACGTTAAAGAAATTAACCCACTTAATTAGAAACCATTATGTTGCGCAAAGTAACAACCGTTGTTGCGGTAATCGGAATGCTGGCTATGCTTGCCGGCTGCGGAAAAAGTATTAAAAGCGAAGAAGAAATGGAAAAAGCTCATCAGGGTGTTATTCCTGCGGGAGAAGCCCTTACATCTGATCAGGACACTGACGTGGCACAGCGCCTCTCAATCTACGCTCCTGTTACCTTAACAGCCGATATCAGCCACCTTTCAGAAAAAGAAAAACAGATGCTGCCACTGCTTTTTGATGCAGCAGCCATTATGGATGATATTTTCTGGCAACAGACCATTGGCAATAAAGATGCTTTTCTGGCAAGAATTAAAGACGAAAATGCAAAGCAATTTGCACTTATCAATTATGGCCCCTGGGACAGACTTAATGGCAACAATCCTTTTATTGCCGGAATCGGAGCTAAACCGCTTGGCGCAAATTTCTATCCGGCTGATATGACCAAAGAAGAATTTGAGGCTTTTGATAATCCTGATAAAACGAGCCTTTACACCCTTATCCGCCGCAACGAAGATAGTTCATTGCGGGTGGTGTGGTATCATCAGGCTTATGCAACACAGGTTAAAAAAGCATCTGATTTGCTCAAACAGGCTGCAGCCCTTGCCGAAGATGCCGGTTTGAAAAAATACCTTGAACTTCGCGCCGAAGCATTGCTTACCGACAAATATCAGGAAAGTGATTTTGCATGGATGGATATGAAAACCTCAAACATTGACTTTGTGGTTGGCCCCATCGAAAATTATGAAGATGCGATGTTTGGTTATAAAGCAGCTCAGGAAGCTTTTATATTGATTAAAGATGTTGAGTGGAGCGATCGCCTCACTCATTTTGCTGCTTTGCTCCCCGATCTTCAGAAAGGACTGCCCGTTGACCAGAAGTATAAGAATGAAGTTCCGGGATCAGATGCCGATCTGAATGCCTACGAAGTTATATACTACGCCGGCGACTGCAATGGAGGAAGCAAAACCATAGCCATAAACCTTCCGAACGATGAAGAAGTGCAGTTGAAAAAAGGATCGCGCAAGCTGCAGCTGAAAAACGCGATGAAAGCCAAATTCGACAAGATTCTTGTTCCCATTTCTGATGTGCTGATTGATCCTTCACAGAGAAAATACATAAAGTTTGATGCATTTTTCGCCAACACCATGTTTCACGAAGTAGCCCACGGTCTGGGAATAAAAAATACCCTTGATGGAAAAGGCACCGTCCGCGAAGCACTTAAGGAGCAATACTCAGCCATTGAGGAAGCCAAAGCCGATATTCTCGGATTGTACATGGTTACCAAACTCTACGAAATGGGCGAACTCAATGAAGGCGAAGTAATGGACAACTATGTAACCTTTATGGCGGGTATTTTCCGCTCGGTACGTTTCGGTGCAGCAAGTGCGCATGGCAAAGCCAACATGCTTACATTCAGTTATTTCAGCGAAAAAGGAGCTTTCACCCATCAGGCAGACGGAACCTATATGGTTAACTTCGACATCATGAAAGCTGCTGTTGAAAGTATGGGTGGCATGATTCTCATCCTGCAGGGCGATGGAGATTATGATAAATCGAAGGAGTTGATTCTTACCAAATCAGTTATCCCTGCTCAGCTCAAACTCGACCTCGATAAGCTGAAGGGCGCCGGAATACCAGTTGATATTGTATTTGAACAAGGTAAAAGCGTGATGGGTCTTTAGTATTCATTGGTTGTCCGGTTTCGTACAACCACGCGTCAAAACCGTACATGCCTGTTTTATTAACCTTTGGGTAAAACAGGCATGTATTTGATTTACAAATACATGCTTACATGGCACGATTTTGGGCATAATCCGCAATTCCTTTCATATTACTAACACCTGCAGGAATTTTTTACATTAACCAAATAATCAATTTTATTCAAATGAGAAAACTCTTTTTTACCCTGATGATGCTTGTAGCCCTGAGTGCCGGGTTACGTGCAGGAAATCCACCTGACGAAGGTATGTGGCTTCCAATGTTTGTTGAAAGGCTCAACTATACCGACATGCAGAGTGCCGGTCTTAAACTCTCCCCACAGGAGATTTACGACATCAACAATGCCAGTCTGAAAGATGCAATTGTAAGCCTTGGTGGCGGATTCTGCACAGCCGAGGTGGTATCGCCCAAAGGCCTGCTTTTTACCAATCATCATTGCGCCTACGATGTAATTCAGAAACACAGTTCAATTGAACATGATTACCTTACCGATGGTTTCTGGGCACGCAGCCACGAAGAAGAACTTCCCAACGAAGGACTTACTGCTTCATTTCTGGTAAAAATGGACGATGTAACCTCACGGGTAATGGAAAGGATTACCCCCGAAATGACCGAAAGTGAAAGATCTGCAAGCATTGCAAAAGTTGTTGAAATTCTTAAACAGGAAGAATCAGCCGATGGCAAATATGAGGTTTCTGTGAAAGGTTTTTATAATGGAAACGAATTCTACCGTTTTGTTTATGAGGTTTATAAAGATGTAAGGCTGGTGGGAGCTCCTCCGTCAGCAATCGGCAAATTCGGTGGTGATACCGACAACTGGATGTGGCCCCGTCATACCGGTGATTTCAGTATTCTCAGGATTTATTCAGGTCCTGATGGTAAACCTGCTGAATATTCAAAAGAAAATATTCCTTTAAAACCCAAACATTTCCTGAAAATTTCAGTCGATGGTGTTGAGCGCGAAGACTTCGCTATGATCTGGGGTTATCCGGGTACCACCGACCGTTACCGCACCTCACATGGCATTCAGGCAACGCTCAATGAAATTAACCCTGCCATTATCAAGGTTGCCGGAACAATTCTTGAAATTATGAAGGCTGATATGGACAAAAGCGATGAAGTTCGCATTAAATATGCGTCAAATTATGCGGGTCTGGCCAATTTCTGGAAAAATAAAATCGGCGAAAGCCGCGGTCTTAAACGCCTGGATGTTTATGACAAAAAGAAAGCCATCGAAAATCATTTTGATGCATGGGTTAAAGCCGATGAAAGCCGTGTTGAAAAGTACGGAACAGTGTTGCAGGATCTTTCAGATTCGTATGCTACTTTCACTGAAACAAACTACAATTCAAAATTGTGGAATTTCCAGCTTGCACTCTTTGGTTCACAAATGATGCAATTTCCGCTTCAGACCCAGGGAATTATCAACATCCTGAAAAGTGAACAAAAGGGCGAAGAACTTCAGGCTTCACTGGCACCGTTTTATGCAATGGGTGAAGGACAGTTCAAGAATTATAATGCGAAGACCGAGGAAAAAATTCTCGCCGCAATTCTTGAAATGTATCGTCAGGATATCCCGGCAGAATCATTGCCTGATATTTACAACCTGATTGACAAAAAATACAAAGGCGATGTCAAACTCTTTGCAAAAAAGGTTTTTGAAACATCGGTACTTGCAACCCCTGAGAAATACAATGCATTTCTTGCCAAACCATCCTTAAAAGTATTTGAAAAGGACTTGTCTTACAAGCTGACCAATTCGTTCTACAACTCATTTATGACCCAGAATAAAGATACTGGTCCTGTAAATGAGAAACTGAAAAGAGCTCAGCGTCTTTTTGTTGATGGTCTGCGCAAAGCCAATCCCGATAAAGTTTATTATCCTGATGCCAATTCAACCATGAGGGTAACTTATGGCAAGGTGCTCGATTATTTCCCTGCCGATGCTGTTCATTTTGATTATGTTACCTACATGGAAGGAATCATTGAAAAGGAAGATCCTACCAACGATGAGTTTATTGTACCTGCAAAACTGAAGGAACTTTATGAGAAAAAAGATTTCGGAAAATGGGCAGATAAAGATGGCCGTATGGTGGTGAATTTCCTTAGCCACAATGATATTACCGGCGGCAATTCCGGCAGCCCTGTAATCAATGCCAAGGGTGACCTTATCGGAATAGCTTTCGATGGAAACTGGGAAGCCATGAGCGGCGATATTGCTTTCGAAACCGAGCTGCAGCGCACCATTAATGTTGACATACGCTACGTTATGTTCATCATTGACAAATATGCCGGAGCTACCAATCTTATTGAAGAACTTGTATTTACCAAAACTCCGCGTCAGTAGTTTTTTTAATGATATTTTTTTATCCCGGGCCTTTTTTCTGGTCCGGGATTTTTTTTACTTCAAAGCCAGAAAGTATTTCATTCATAACATATCAATGTCGTTTAGTTAAGGAATATTGTCTTCGTTCCGATAGCTATCGGAACCGCTCAGACTGACAATCATCCTTAGTTTGCACTCAAAAAATTTTGAGCATAATGCGGAGATGACAGGCGTTATCGTTACCCTTTTTCAGGGGCGGAAAGTCTTAAAGCACTTCTTAACTTTAATGCGAGCAAGACCAACCTTATTTTACCTTTCAAACCTTAGTAGCAGGCAACCCACCAAACACCTTCAACCTTATTTTTTCTTCCTAACCTTATTTTCGTTAGAATTAATATGTTTTGCCTTATAAGGTTTTTAAGAAGAAAATAAGGTTCAAAAATCGTTGGGGTCAGTTTCGTTACTAAGGTTATTAAGAGTGATTAAGGTTGATCTTTACTTTGATCAGCATTTGATTATATTCAAATCTGTCATTGGTAGCGGCCTGCCCTGAGCCTGTCGAAGGGGAGTCGAAGGATATTTGATTCACTTATCTGAAAATTCGAAACCTTAACTAAACGACATTGCATAACATATTGTAAAATTTCTTAGTTTTACCCATCAATTAACAATAAAACTATCCTATGCACGAAGATTTGTTATTGCTCGATAGCATCAGACTGAATTTCAGTCAGGCCAGCCTTCATTTGATGAACATCACAATCGGGTTCATCATGTTTGGCGTTGCCCTTGATATAAAATGGGGGCAGTTTAAAGATGTTTTAAGAAACCCCCGCAAAGTAATTGTAGGGCTGATGGCTCAGTTTCTGATATTGCCAGCTGTTACTTTTCTGGCAGTGTGGCTATTGGGTGGTTTTATTACGCCCTCAGTAGCATTCGGAATGTTGCTTGTAGCTTCATGCCCCGGCGGAAATGTATCCAACTTTATTTCGAGTGTTGCCAAAGCCAATGTTGCCTTGTCGGTGAGTTTGACAGCTGCCGGCACAGTTTTGGCTTTAATCTTTACACCACTTAATTTTGCCTTTTGGGGAAAGTTGTACTCTACCACCTCTCCGCTTCTCAGGCCAATTGTTATTGATCCGCTGGATATGTTCAGAACAGTAGTTATTCTGCTCGGCATTCCTGTAATAGCAGGCATTCTGTTTTCACAGAAACTTCCCCGCCTGACGGATAAAATCAAAAAGCCGATCAAAACCCTCTCAATCATCATTTTTGCGGCATTTGTTGTAATGGCATTCAGAAATAATTATGGATATTTTATCCAATACATCAACTGGATACTTATTATTGTGCTGATACACAACGCAATGGCTTTGATATCGGGTTATCTGACAGCTTCGGTTTTTGGCCTCAACCGCATCGACCGGCGTACGATTTCAATTGAAACCGGTATTCAGAACTCGGGGCTTGGACTTGTTCTTCTGTTTAATCCCAAGATATTTCCGCCTGAACTTAATATGGGCGGCATGGCTTTTATAGCAGCCTGGTGGGGCATCTGGCATATTCTTTCTGGTCTCGGAATTGCTACTTTCTGGTCATGGGTAAGGCCCGCCAAAGAAGCTGAGCCGGTTACTTCCTGATAGCAATCATTTCTTTGCTTTTTCTGGTCATCATAAAAAATCCATCAAAAAAATATGGGATTACAAAACATTGAGAAGGCGTCAATATTTTATAAATTATTATCTGTATCGGCAAAGTTTTTCTTCAACTTGTTTTACCGGAGATTTATCATTGTTGGCAGAGAAAATATTCCCGAAGGGCAACAAGTAATTTTTGCCGCCAATCATCAGAATGCCTTGATGGACGCTCTGGCTATGTTATTTGCCTATGGAAAGCCTGTGGTTTTTCTGGCAAGAGCCGATATTTTTAAAAAACCTGTTATCGCAGGGATTCTTTATTTTTTAAAGATGTTGCCGGTTTTTCGCCCACGCGATGGCGCTGAAACCATGAACCAGAATTATGAAACCTTTCATCACACAGCCCGTGTGCTTAAAGCCGGATTACCAATTGCCATTCTGCCCGAAGGCACACACAGCCCTATAAAAAAACTGCAGCCACTTAAAAAAGGTATATGCAGAATGGCTTTTCTTACAGCTGAATCAGAAAAGTTCAGTGATGAAATTATGATTGTGCCTGTAGGTATTGATTACACGAATTACAGCAGGGCGGGTACTGACCTTCTGCTGATTTATGGCAAACCCATTGCCGTTTCAGAATTCTATCCGCTCTATCAGGAAAATCCACAAAAAGCGATTGTGCAACTTCGCGCCAAGCTAAGTGTTGCCATTCATAAACTTATGATTGATGTGAGGCAGGATCAGTATTTCAGGACTTACATGAAACTGGATCAGATGGTTGAATCGAAAAACAATCTGAATGGTCATGAGGCAAGAATTGCGCAGTTTTACGAAACTCAGGAGTTTGTCGGGAAAGTGGATGCCGTGGTTCTGGAAGATCCTGAATGGATGCCAGAGGTGCAAAGGAAAACGCAGACTTATTTTAATGCCCTGAAGAAAAATGGCTTACGCGAAAAACTTTTCCAGCAGAATCTGCCGGTTGCCGGAAGTCTTTTCTTCTCAATCCTTATGTCTCTTATACTTTTTCCGTTTCATTTGGCTGGTATGTTGTTCAACTATCTGCCATACAAAATGCCGGTTATTATGGCCCGAAAAGTCCGCGATAAGCAGTTTCTGGCTTCCTTACATTATGGTTATGGTTTTGTAATGTTTCTGGTGTGGTATATTCTTGCTGCAGTAGCAGTTTATTTAATCAGCAGTAGTTTCATGACTGTGATTCTGGCTATGCTTATCGCCGTGTTTACCGGATTTATTTCATTCTATCACTACCTTCATCTGCTCCGCCTCAGGGGTAAGTTCAGGCTTTGGATGCTGAAGCAAAAACATCCGGCTATTGTGGAGCAACTTATCAACCAACGCGAGGATATTCTTGAACTGTTAAGAGAAAAGCATTTGTTGCATCCGGGAACTTATTCCATCAGGAAATAATTCTTTCCAATCAGCGTTTTTATTAAACCTTATCACTTACCAGAAGTTTATTCTGTATCATTGTTGTCAGGGGAAAGTTTCGAATATTATTACAAATGATTGATATTGACTCTCTTCGACAAAAGTTGAGGAACAATATCTTACTTTATAAAATTTGCCACCAAAACACGATCCCGATAGCTATCGGGACACCAAATTTCACCAATTTAATTCATTCATTTTGTGTAATTTGGAGTTTTGGAGATTTAGTGGCAAGGAAATTTTCGATTTTCACTTACAGGTATTCCCCTAAAGCATCATTTCAGGGGAGCTGATTTGTTTCACCCTGCAGGCTTGTCGGTTCATCGTGCTATAACTGCCGTTCACCTGATTTTTATTTGATGGCTGAAACTTTTGACACAATTTTGTGTCAAAAAAATAACTGCAATCAGGCGAACAGAAACGTACAAAGATGTTTCAACACCGAACACCTGTTCAAGTGCTTCAAAGTAGTTTGGTTTTTAAACTGCACAATATTAATCAGTTATGAATTTGGCATAATTCATGCTTTGCCTGTTTGAAACTTGTTTACAACACATTTCCCGAATCTGTTAAAATGATTTTTTCTGATGATCAAACTCAAAAATATCAACAAATCATACATAACCGGCTTAAACAGTCTGCATGTGCTCAAAGGCATCGATCTGAACATTGAAGCCGGTGAATTTGTATCCATTATGGGATCTTCAGGCTCCGGTAAATCTACGCTGCTCAACATACTTGGAATTCTCGACAATTACGATGTCGGTGATTATTACCTCGACAATACCCTTATCCGCAGCCAGAGCGAAACCAAGGCAGCTGCTTTGCGAAACCGTTACATCGGCTTTGTTTTTCAATCGTTCAATCTTATCTCTTTTAAGAATGCACTTGAAAATGTTGCACTTCCGCTTTATTATCAAAATGTTCCCCGCAAAAAGCGCAACCGCATTGCCATGGAATATCTTGAGCGTATGGGTTTAAGAGAATGGGCTGAACATATGCCCAATGAACTTTCAGGAGGGCAAAAACAGCGTATTGCCATTGCCCGTGCCCTTATTTCGAAGCCAAAGGTGATTCTTGCCGATGAGCCTACCGGAGCGCTGGATACGACAACCTCATATGAAGTAATGCAGATTCTGAAGGAAATCAATCAGGAAGGCATCACCATACTTATTGTAACCCACGAAAATGACATTGCCCATATGACCAAACGGATTATCCGACTAAAAGACGGTTTGATAGAAAGTGAGGTGCTTAATGGAAAAAATCCTGTGCTTTCATAGGTGATTCCTTATGACAAATGACGCCGGGAAACAATAGGCTTATCATACATTAACTTCCGGATTTTGAAATTGAAACGTTAAACTTTGCAGATTTACCATGTTTGATACCGATAAGTGGCAGGAAATCTTCAGCACCATCAAGAAGAACAAACTCAGGACATTCCTGACAGGCTTCAGTGTGGCATGGGGAATATTTATGCTCATGATTCTGCTGGGCTCTGGCACCGGATTGCAGAATGGTGTGAACAAAAATTTTGAGTCATCAGCAACCAATACCATTTGGGTATGGAGTGGTCAGACTAGTATGCCATACAAAGGAATGAAACCAGGACGCAACGTACAGCTCGTTAACGAGGATTACGATGCTGTAAAATCCTCAGTAAGTGGAATAGATAAGAGCTCATCGCGTTACAATATGTGGGGAACAAATACACTGTCCTATAAAAAGCAGTTCGGTACGTTTAACATCAGAAATGTATATCCTGATTACGCTTATATCGAGCAAATTACCATCGTCAGGGGGCGGTTTGTCAACGATCCTGATGTTGACCAATTCCGGAAAGTAACAGTAATCAGCACACAGGTTGAGGAGGCACTTTTTAAGGGAGAAGATCCCATCGGGAAATACATAAATGTAAACGGAGTGCCCTTCAAAGTAGTTGGATTATTCACCGATGACGACAGCCGTGATGACAATATGCGAACAATTTATCTGCCTATTTCAACGGCGCAACGTGTATTTTCGGGCGATAACCGCATAAATACCATTGCAATCACAGTTGGAGAGGCTTCAGTAGAAGAGAGTAAGCAGATAGAAAAGGAAGTACGTACAAAGCTTGCAACAATGCACAAATTCGATCCGGAAGATCCAAGGGCAATTTTTACCTGGAACAGTCTGGAGGAATTTCAGAAATTCACCCGTCTTTTTGCAGGTATAAGGCTGTTCATATGGATCATCGGATTTGGAACCATCATTGCCGGAATTGTTGGAGTCAGCAATATAATGATGATTGTGGTTAAGGACAGAACCAAAGAAATCGGCATCAGAAAAGCAATGGGAGCAACGCCCTGGAGTATTGTCAGCCTGATTCTTCAGGAAGCGGTGATGATTACATCGTTTGCCGGATATTTTGGTCTGGTGCTCGGTGTGGTTGTGCTCGAAACTGTGGGTAGTAAGATTGAATCGGAGTTTTTCTCTCAACCGTCAGTTGATCTCAGTGTAGCACTTTATGCACTTACACTGCTGGTTTTCAGTGGTGCACTGGCAGGGTTTATTCCTGCAAGGCGCGCTGCTGCGATTAAGCCGATTGAGGCACTCAGGGATGAGTAGCTTTTAAGGGATGAGGGACGGTAATTGGACAAGGGGACAAGGAGATGGGGAGACAAGGGGAGGTTAGAAAGGGACGAGGGACGGTTAAAGGGACGAGGGACGGTAATTGGACACGGAGACAAGGGGAGGAGGAAAGTACTAATTTCTAATTTCTAATTTCTAATTTCTAATTTCTAAATCTCCGAAATCCGAAATCTGACATCCGACCTCTGACCTCTGAAATCTGACCTCAGACATCCGACTTCTGACATCAGAAATAATAAACAAAAACCAAAGAACTACAACATAATGTTTGACCTAGACCGCTGGCAGGAAATAATGAGTGCACTGAAGAAGAACAAGCTTCGCACGTTCTTTACGGCTTTTGGTGTATTCTGGGGTATTTTTATGCTGGTTATTATGCTTGGCTCAGGTACCGGCCTGAAAAACGGAGTTACCAGCGATTTTGGTGATTTTGCCACCAACAGCGTTTTCATGTGGTCGCGTCCTACAACAGTTCCCTATAAAGGACTTCCCCGTGCAAGAAATTACAATTTTAAAAATGACGACATAGCTGCGCTGCGTCGCGAAATTCCGGAAATAGAACACTTGGCTCCAAGAACGCAGGGCGGAGGTTTTCGTGGCGGGAATAATGTGGTTCGTGGTACCAAATCAGGTGCATTTTCTGTAATGGGAGATTACCCGGAGTGGAACCTGATCGATCCGGTTGTGATTGATAACGGACGTTTTCTCAATCATGCCGATCTGAAAGAAAAACGAAAAGTAGCTGTGATCGGAAACAAGGTTTATGAAGTTCTGTTTAAGCCGGGCGAAGATGCCATTGGTCAATATATACAAATTCAAGGCATTTATTTTCAGGTTGTTGGCGTGTTTAAACCAAAAAATTCAGGTGTGAATTTTGGAGGCGAAAAAGAACAGAGTGTGTTTATTCCGCTTACCACATTTCAAAGGGTTTATAACTGGGGCGATGTGGTAGGATGGTTTGCTTTTACTTCAAAGCCTGGTATTCCTGTTTCGGTGGTTGAAGAAAAAGCTTCGGCATTGCTCAGACGCAGACACTCTGTTTCACCCGACGATCCTCAGGCAATAGGGTCTTTTAACATGCAAAAACAATACAATCAGATGATCGGCCTTTTTGCAGGAATCAATGGATTGATCTGGATTGTTGGTATTGGAACCCTGCTGGCTGGTGTTATCGGCATCAGCAACATTATGCTGGTTATTGTTAAAGAAAGAACCAAAGAAATCGGTATTCAGCGAGCATTGGGTGCAAGTCCTATGAATATTATTTCGCAGATCATCACAGAATCTGTATTTCTAACCACATTTGCCGGATATGTCGGACTGGTAATCGGTGTAATCATTCTCGAAATAGTTAATAAGTTACTCTCACAGGGAGGTGGCGATTCCAATATGTTCAAGAATCCGAATATCGATTTCAATATGGCCATCATGGCTCTGGCAATACTCATTATTTCAGGAGCAGTAGCGGGCCTTATCCCTGCGCGTAAAGCCGTGAGCATCAAACCCATTGATGCCCTCAGGTATGAATAACCCAAAATTAAAAACCATAACAATAGCATACAATGAAAAAGGTTCTTAAAATCGTCGTTGGCGTATTAATTTTAGTGATTTTTGTTGGTACAATTGTTTATCTGTACCGCAAATCACAGGCAAAACCGGTAGTTTTTGAAACTACTACCGCTACAATCACCAACATAATAAAAAAGACTGTTGCCACAGGAAAAGTAGTTCCCCGTAAGGAAATAGAGATAAAACCCCAGATTTCCGGAATTATATCCGAACTTTATGTTGAGCCCGGTCAAAAGGTTAAAGTTGGTGATATGATAGCTAAAGTCAGGATCATCCCCAATATGATAAGCCTGAACGAAGCAGAATCGCGGCTAAACCGTGCAAAAATATCGCTGGAAGATGCACGCACCAACTTCGATCGTCAGAAAACCCTTTACGAAAGCCGCGTAATTGCTCAGGCTGAGTTGCAGAATTATGAAGTTGCGTTGAAAACAGCCCGTCAGGATGTTGATGCTGCTGAAAATAACCTGCAGCTTATCCGCGAAGGAATTACCAAAACAGCAGGTTCGGTGAGCAATACCATTATTCGATCTACCATCACAGGAATGGTGCTTACTGTTCCGGTTGAAATCGGAAATTCGGTGATCGAAAGCAATACCTTCAACGATGGAACCACCATTGCCACCATTGCCGATATGGGCGAAATGATCTTCAAAGGAAAGGTTGATGAATCAGAAGTTGGTAAGCTTCATGAAAGTATGGAGTTGATACTGACAGTTGGTGCCATTGATACCGAGCAGTTTGTGGCAGCACTTGAGCATATTTCACCAAAAGGTGTTGAAGAAAACGGCGCCATTCAGTTTGAAATCAGAGCTGCGGTTTCATTGAAAGATAACCTGTTTATCCGTGCCGGTTACAGTGCCAATGCCGACATCGTACTCGAACGCCGCGACAGTGTGCTGGCCGTTCAGGAAAGTCTTGTAAAATATGAAGGTGACTCAGCCTGGGTAGAGGTGGAAACAGGCCCGCAGACATTCGAAAAAAGGATTATTAAAACCGGATTAAGCGATGGTGTAAGTGTTGAAGTGCTTGAAGGAGTTACCAAAGCCGACAAAATCAAAATCCAGAATCCTACAGTTACTGAAACAAAATAAACGTATAATTACCCCAAATCAGCATAATTGCAGCAGCCCGGGAACTGAAAAGCCCGGGTTTGCTGTTTTTTTGCTTCACTACAAAGTGGTCTTGTGTTGGTGTGAAACATATTAATGGTCTCTCACAATTAATTATTAGTATATATCCTCTGCCTTTAATAAATATCATCGTTGTCCGGGGAAAGTTTCGAATATTTTACAAATGAATGATATTGAATCTCATAGGCAAAAGTTGAAGAACAATACCTTACTTTACAAAATTTGCCACCAAAACACGAAATCACCAAAATTCACCAATTTATTTCATTCATTTTGTGTAATTTGGAGTTTTGGAGATTTGGTGGCAAGGAAATTTTCGATTTTCACCGGACAATATTGAATAAATATGATAGTTTCATCATTAACAACAGCAGCATTTTCGAAACAAACCGGTTTCTTTGTTGTTAATAATTAACTCGCAAAACTACATCCCGCCCGTCGAAACAATTCCTTTGTTTCATATATTTACATTGCATTTTCCACCCTTTCTTATTGTTAAACTTAAATTTAATTCTATGATCAAAAGATTACGTTTGACAGCAATTGTACTTTCTCTGGTTCTTGTGGCAGCTTCGAATTCTTTCGGACAAACCAGACAACAACAGGAAGTAATCACCTCAAGGTATGATCAGCAAAGTTTAAGTGACCTGCAAAGCCGCTTTCAGGGAAAAGCCACCCTGGAAAAGCAGGCAGTTATGCTTTATGCACAGCAAAAAGGCATTCCGGTAAAGATGACACTTGAAGATGGTGGATATGCCGAACTTCAGCGCATCGATCCTGATGGCAGTCTGATCTATTACAGAACCATGAATGTGGCTGCTGCGAGATCAACCAGAACCAATCACGTTAATATTGGCGGTTCAACCGGATATAACCTCGACGGGCAAAATATGATTGCCCATGTGTGGGATGGCGGGCTTGCCCGTTCAACTCATCAGGAGTATGACGGACCCGGAGGCACCGACAGGTTCTCCATCGGAGACGGAACAACAACGCTGAACTATCATTCAGCTCACGTAACCGGAACCATTATTGCTTCGGGAGTGGTAGCCACAGCTAAAGGCATGGCCCCTCAGGCCCGTGCAGTTGGTTATGAGTGGAACAACGACCTTGCTGAAGCTACTACTGCAGCATCCAACGGAATGCTTATTTCAAACCATTCCTATGGTTATCGTTCCGATCTTGTATCTGATTATTATTTCGGAGCCTATATCACCGATTCAAGAGACTGGGATGCACTTCATTACAATGCACCTTATTATCTGATGGTAGTAGCTGCCGGCAACGACGGAACAACAAATTACAATGCAGCGCCGTTAAATCCATCTTTCCCGCAATACGATAAACTTACCGGTCATGCAACATCTAAAAACAATATGGTGGTTGCCAATGCCCAGGATGCAAACATTGATGATGCAGGCAATTTAATCAGTGTTTCCATCAACAGCGGAAGCAGTCAGGGACCTACGGATGATTACAGGATTAAGCCCGATATCACCGGAAACGGAACCTCGGTTTATTCAACTTACGAAAGCAGCAACACAGCCTATGCAAGTATTACAGGCACATCCATGGCATCGCCCAATGTGGCAGGTTCATTGCTTTTGTTGCAACAACATGCCAATAATGTAAACGGCAGCTATATGCGTTCAGCAACCCTGAAAGGACTTGCACTTCACACCGCAGATGATGCCGGTATTGCAGGGCCCGATGCCATCTGGGGCTGGGGTTTGATGAATACCAAAAGGGCTGCTGAAGCCATTTCGCAAAACGGAAATCAGTCAATTATCAGCGAGCTTACCCTTATGCAGGGGCAAACCTATACCATTCAGGTGGATGCTGATGGGATTAATAATCTGATGGCCTCCATTTCGTGGACAGATCCTGCCGGGACAGCAACAACAGCTACCAATTCAACCATAGCAAGGTTGGTGAACGACCTCGACCTGCGTGTTTCACAGGGCGCAACCAATCATTTGCCCTGGAGACTTACCGGAGTGAACACAAACGACCGTGGCGATAACGTTAAAGATCCATATGAGCGGGTTGATGTTACCGGTGCTGCCGGAGCTTATACCGTTACCGTAACCCATAAAGGTACACTTTCGGGTGGTGCTCAGAATTACAGCCTCATTATTACCGGAGTTTCTTCTACCCCTATTGTTTGTAACCCTGAAGTCCCAACCGGGCTAACAGTGGTTGGTGTCGGGTCATCAACGGCAAGTATTTCATGGAACGCTGTAGCCGGATCTTCCTATGATCTGAGATATCGTCAGGTGGGTGCTGCAACCTGGATTACCCAGAGCGTTTCAGGCACAACAGCCAACCTTTCTGGTCTAACACCTCAAACCCAATACGAAGTTCAGGTAAGAAGCAAATGTCCTGATAATTTAACATCAGCATATACGGCATCGGTCAACTTCACAACTACTGAAGTGCAGCTTAATTATTGCGCATCAGCAAGTACCAATACAAATGATGAATATATCGGCCGCGTGCAGTTAAATACCATCAACAATCCTTCGGGTGCACAATTCTATTCAAACTTCACCAACATTTCAACCAATCTTACAAAAGGGACGTCATATACTATAACAGTGACTCCCACATGGCCAGGAACAGTATATTCAGAAGGCTATTCAGTGTGGATTGATTATAACAAAGACGGTGATTTTGCAGATGCCGGAGAGCAGGTTTTCACACGGGCAGCAACCACAACCACACCTGTCAGCGGATCATTTACCATACCTGCGGGAGCTGTGGAAGGTTCTACAAGAATGCGCGTTTCTATGAAGTACAATGCCATTCCCACTGCATGCGAAACCTTTACTTATGGCGAAGTTGAAGATTATACGGTTATTATTGGTGCGTCAGGACCTGATACACAGGCTCCGACCGCTCCTTCTAACCTCACGGCTTCAAACATCACCCAAACATCGGTAAACCTTTCATGGACGGCTTCCACCGATAATGTGGGCGTAACCGGCTATGATGTTTTTCAGGGAAGCAGTGTAATTCAGACAGTCACAGGAACAACTGCTTCGGTTACCGGATTAACGGCAAGTACACCTTACACATTCTCCGTCATTGCAAAAGATGCTGCAGGAAATGTTTCGCCATCAAGCAATGTGGTGAATGTAACTACACTTGCACCACCTGATACGCAGGCGCCGACAGCTCCGTTGAATCTTACTGCTTCAAACATCACACAAACATCTGTAAACCTTTCATGGACGGCTTCCACCGATAATGTAGGTGTAACCGGCTACGATGTTTATCAGGGAAGCAGTGTAATTCAGACAGTCACAGGAACAACAGCTTCGGTTACCGGATTAACAGCAAATACAGCTTATACATTCTCGGTTAGAGCCAGAGATGCCGCCGGAAATGTTTCGCCATCGAGCAATGTGGTAAATGTAACTACGCTTGTTAATACCATAACCTATTGCACTTCAAGAGGTAGCAGTTCCACTGCTGAATGGATCCAAAGGGTGCAACTTGGAAGTATCAACAATAACTCCGGTAACAATGGTGGTTATGCTGATTTTACCACCTTATCGGCCACGCTGGTGAAAGGTACATCCAATACAATAATTATTACCCCGGGATGGGCTGGTACCAGATATAGGGAGGCTTATCGTGTATGGATTGACTATAATCAGGATGGCGATTTCCTTGATTCGGGTGAACAGGTGGTTAATGTCACCAGAACTACATCAACTTCTATCAGCCGAAGCTTTACTGTACCGACCACTGCGCTGAATGGCCCGACCAGAATGCGTGTTTCAATGAAATACAACGCAAGCCCGACCTCCTGCGAAATATTTGCACGTGGAGAAGTAGAGGATTATACCGTTGTAATTTCCAATACTGCTACGCAAAACTTTGCCGATCCATCAGGCGAAACCGCAGAAGCTGAGTTGATTGTTTACCCCAATCCGGTATCTGACAACCAGTTGAATGTGATGCTTAGCGGAGCCGTTGCAAAGGAAATACGAATCTACAACTTGCAGGGCAAGCTGCTCAGCCGTCAGGCTTTCGAAACATCCGTTAATGTAGCTGATCTGCAGCGTGGAATGTATCTGATTGAAGTGATTTCTGAAAACAGAACATTTATCAAACGCTTTGTGAAGCAGTAAAAATCAGGAATTAAATCTTAATCGGGCCGTCTCCAATCAGGGGCGGCCTTTTTTTGTGCGGGGCGCCAATTCTAAATAAGCAAATCCGGGGCATTTTGCTTAAAATATTCTGAACTTTCAGCAATAAGGATGGTTATATTTTACCTGATTATTATGATCCTCCTTCAGGTTGTAAACAGAGTTATTCTGATGTCTTCGTTTTTCTATTTTGCCAGAAAATGTGCCGATGATCAATTGTTCCTTCTTTTACTGAAAACCAACCAAACCTAAACCAATGAGTCCCGACAAAAAACATATAATCACCATAGAAGCCACTATAAAATGTCCGCTTGAGAAAGTCTGGAAATTGTGGACAGATCCGTTTCATATTGAACAATGGAACAATGCATCAGAAGATTGGTACACCTCTGAAGCAGAAAATGATTTGCGTGCAGGCGGGAGGTTTCGTTCGCGCATGGAAGCCAGGGATGGATCAACTGGTTTCGAATTTTCTGGTGAATACACCAGGGTTGAGCCACTAAAGCAGATCGACTATACCCTCGACGACGGCAGAACTGTTCAGATAATATTTGCTTCAGAAGGAGATGTAACCAAAATCACCGAATCTTTTGAAGCTGAGACTATGAATTCCGCAGAATTACAGAAATCAGGGTGGCAGTCCATTCTTGACAATTTCAAAAAATATGCTGAAAAATCTGCTTCAATGGAAAGGCTGAAGTTTACAATCAGCATTAATGCACCCGCACTTAAGGTCTACACCATAATGCTTGATGAAACCCATTATCAGCAGTGGACTTCAGCATTCAATGAAACTTCGCGCTTTGTAGGTTCCTGGGAGAAAGGAGCAAAAATTGTTTTTCTCGGCACTGACAAAGATGGCAATGAAGGTGGTATGCTCAGTCGAATCCGTGAGAATATCCGCGGCAGATTTGTTGGTATTGAACACCTTGGGATTATCCGCAACGGTGAAGAAATATCTTCTGGATCAGATGTTGAAGGTTGGGCAGGTGCAAATGAAGATTACTCCTTTTCTGATATCGACGGTAAAACCCTGCTCACCGTTGAAATGGATAGTATGATTCAGCACAGAGCTTATTTTCAGGAACACTGGCCCAAAGCATTGCAGTTGCTTAAAACCATATGCGAAAGTCAGTCGGGATAAGCCTGTGCTTCAAATAAAGTCAATGAAAACCTCAAAGAAAATTCAGCATTTTTGTATTTCCCAAAAAAGCATTAATCAAATTAACCTAAACTAAAAATTTATGGCAAGCGTAAGTGTTTACCTCAATTTTTCCGGTGAAGCCGAAAAAGCTTTCAATTTTTATAAAACCGTTTTCGGAACAGAATTTCTGGATCAGGGCTTTATGCGTTTTCGGGAAATTCCCCCATCTGATGAAATGTCAGGGTTGCCCGAAGCAGACCTCGATCTCGTAATGCATGTAACTTTACCCATAACCGGTGGTTTTTTGCTGATGGGTTCCGATGCTCCTGAATCTATGGGGTATAAGGTGGTTTCAGGAAGCAATATGTACATCAACCTGCAGCCTGACACTCGTTTAGAAACCGAACAATTATTCAGGGCGCTGGCTGAAGGAGGTTCTGTTGAGCATGAACTTCAGGATATGTTCTGGGGTGATTATTATGGCAGCCTTACCGATAAATTCGGTATAAAGTGGATGTTTATTTGTGCAGAGACCAGTTAATGGTTGTATTTAAAAATTCCTTAATAATGAATACAGATTTCAAAACCATTGATGAATATATAGGGGCTCAGCCTGATGAGATCAGGTTGATACTTCGTAAAGTTCGTTCTGCCATTCAGGATTCGGCGCCTGAGGCAACTGAGAAAATCAGTTACGGCATGCCCACTTTTTTTCTTCAAGGTAATCTTGTGCACTTTGCAGCAAACAAGCACCATCTGGGATTCTACCCGGCACCATCAGGACTTCAGGCATTTCCCATGGAAATTGCAAAATACAAAAGCTCAAAAGGAGCTGTACAGTTTCCATACAATCAGCCCATACCTTACGATCTTATTAAAGAAATCGTAAAATTCAGGGTGGTTGAAAATCTGGAGAAAGCGGCCTTGAAAAATTCAAAAGGGAGCAAATTAAAACTTTAGGTGGGGCAAAAACCTGCTAATTTGCTAATTTGATAATTTGAAAATGGGCTTCCTGATACTCCCTTTGGTCGTTTTACATTTTATCTATATCTGCAATCAGCATAACGATGCCATTTTCAAAGAAAGTGCAACTCACCTGATCCCCTGATTCTTTGTAACTTTACAAACTCTCACAACCATTGTATAAGATGATTGTTATTTAGTTCACAAAAAAACTACACTATGCTTACCCGGATGACGCTTGATGAAATGAATGCTTTCTCTGCAGGAACTCTTATGGAGCAGCTTGGCATTGTTTTTACCGAAATAGGTGAAGACTACCTCTGCGGGAGCATGCCTGTTGACCACCGAACCAAACAACCTGCGGGTCTTTTGCATGGTGGTGCTTCTGTTGCCCTGGCCGAAACTCTGGGAAGTATGGGTTCAATGTCGCTGGTCGATTTGAGCAGTCATGCAATTGTCGGAGTTGAGGTGAATGCCAACCATATCCGCAAGGCAACCGATGGACATGTACATGGAAAAGCCACCATCGTAATGCGTTCGCGGAAGCTGCATGTGTGGGAAATAAAAATTCACAACGATGCCGGTGCACTTACCTGCCTGTCGCGACTAACCATTATGGTGCTGGAAAAACCACAAAATGAGCACGCCTGATCTCTCCTTCAATCATCTGCCTGATCTTCAGAATTTTCTGATCGGTAACGGAGTGCCATTTGCCTCTTTTCGCCTTCCCGGTGATAGTGAGCCGGTTACCCTGATTTCTGACGGGAGTTTTTCGGTGCATTCATCCATTGCAGAAGTGTTTGAGCAGGGGCAGGGTTTTGTGATGGCTCCCTTTTTCAGGAATGAACCTATTTTGTTTTTCAGGAACAGTTATACCTTAAAAGGAACAGTTTTTCAGTCTTTTTCTCCGGTTGCGCCAAAGGCTGACTCAGATTTGCCTGGTTCAGCTTTTATACCCGAAAGCAGAGCATCCTATACCCAAATGATTGAAAAAACTGTTCAGCGGATAAAATCAGGTGAAGCAGAAAAAGTTGTTATCTCGCGGATTATAGAAACGGAGAAACTTTCAGGATCAGAATTATCATCACTTTTTACGGTTTTGTGCGAAAGTCATCCCCGTGTTTTCGTTTATATCGCGCATTTTCCCGGGCAAGGACTTTGGGCAGGAGCAAGCCCTGAATTGCTGCTCAATGCTTCCGAAGGTAAAGTCTCAACCGTTGCTCTTGCCGGCACACGAAAATCTGGTGAAGCTAAAGAATGGGGGCAGAAAGAAAAAGAAGAACAGCAATGGGTCAGCAGGTTTATCGGTGAATGCATGTCAGAAGCCGGTTGCAGCAATATTCGGGTTTCTGAAACCCGCACAATAACTGCCGGAAATGTTGACCACTTATCAACTGATTTTCATGCTTTTGCTGATGGGGATACCATTCCCAGGCTGGTCGAAATACTTCATCCTACCCCGGCTGTCTGCGGATGGTTAAGGCAGAATGCTTATCAGATTATCCGGGAAACCGAAACTTACAAACGCTCATATTACACCGGTTTTCTCGGCCCGGTAAACAATCATGGGAATACTTCGCTTTTTGTGAACCTGCGTTGTTTGCAGGTGCTTAAAGATAAAACCCTGATTTATGCAGGCGGAGGAATCACTGCAGCTTCTGATCCTTCCTCAGAATGGGAAGAAACTGAACTGAAAAGCAGGAACATCTTGTCTGCCATCGAAAAATTACGGAATTTAGCATCGGAATCTGAAATACCACTTCATGAAAAATAATCAATTGCATTTGCTGGCAGCGGTCATGGCCGGAAAAGGAATCACACATGTGGTGGTGTCGCCTGGATCGCGCAATGCGCCGGCAATTGTAGTTTTTAATCGCCAGCCCGGACTTAGTCTTTTCAGTATCTCTGATGAGCGAAGTGCAGGTTTTTATGCGCTGGGAATGGCTCAGCAACTCAGACGGCCCGTGGCTCTGCTCTGCACTTCAGGATCGGCAGCACTAAACTATGCGCCGGCAATTGTTGAAGCTTTTTACCAGAAGGTTCCGTTGCTTATTATTACTGCCGACCGCCCCGAAGCATGGATTGATCAGGGCGATAGTCAGACCATCAGACAGCGGAATGTATTTTCGGGTTATGTCAGGAAATCATACAACCTGCCTGACAACATCAACGAACAGGATGATTACCGGTTTTTTGAAAGATCAGTAAGTGAAGCCATTGACCGGACCCTTTTTCCCGCGTCAGGACCCGTGCACCTCAATCTGCCATTATCAGAACCCTTATATGACATTGAATGGCCTGTTGATGCGGTTCAGACTCGGTCGCCAGGAATTGCCGGCACATCAATCAGGGTTGAAGAAACCGAAATGTCGCGCCTTGCAGATATCTGGAACTCTTCCGCTTCAAAAATGATTCTGGCAGGTCAGATGCTTCCGGATGCAGAAATCAATCATTTTCTTGAGCAACTTGCCGATGATCCATCAGTTACCCTGCTTACTGAAACTACTTCGAATATAACCATTCAATCCGCAATTTCATGTATCGACAGAACCATTGAGGCAATGGATGCCGTTGAGATGGAAGATCTTAAACCATCAGTTTTGCTTACCATTGGCGGGGCTGTTGTTTCGAAGAAGATAAAAGCATTGCTGCGGAAAATGCGGCCACTGCATCACTGGCATGTTAGTGCCGACACCGATGAGTTCCACATGGACACTTATCAATCGCTTACACTTACCATTCCGGCACAAACACACACTTTTCTTGGTCAGTTGCTCGAAAAGCGAATTAGTTACAACAGTCACTTCAGACAAAATTGGATGGACAGAAGTAACAGGTGTGCTGCGAAGCATCAGGAATTTATGCGTTTTGCGCCGTTCAGCGATTTAAGTGTTTATGAAACCCTTTTCAGGGAAATGCCGGCTGACGGCCATTTACATCTGGGCAACAGCACACCGGTTAGATATGCCCAGCTTTTTGACGAAGCATCTCAGTTTATTTCATGGTCGAACCGTGGAACCAGCGGCATTGATGGCTGCGTTTCAACTGCTGCCGGAGCTTCGGCCATCAGCCATCAGCTACTGACAGTAATTACCGGTGATGTGGGATTTTTCTACGACAGCAATGCTTTGTGGAACAGTAACCTGTCGCCGCAGCTGCGCATCATTCTTATCAACAACGGAGGTGGAAACATTTTCAGGGTAATTCCCGGCCCCGATAATTTTGAAGAACTTGAACCGTTTATTGAAACAGCGCATAACCTGAAGGCGGAAGGCATTGTAAGGAATTTTGATTTGAATTATCGTCAGGCACACAACCAGGAAGAGCTGGAACAGGCACTTCCGGCATTTTTTGCTACACAGGAAAACAACAAACCGGCACTGCTCGAAATATTCACCCCGAACAAACTCAGCGCAGCCGTGTTGAAAGATTATTTTAATTTTATTGCATCATGACAAGCAAACGAAACTGGACAACAATTAAAGAATACGAAGAAATCAGATTTGATTTTTTTGAGGGCATTGCCCGTATCACCATCAACCGGCCCCGCTATCGCAATGCTTTTACACCCGATACTGTAAAAGAGATGATTGATGCCATGCAATATAGCCGCGAAGCCGACAATGTTGGTGTGGTGGTTATAACCGGCGAAGGCGACAAAGCTTTTTGCAGTGGCGGCGATCAGAACATTAAAGGGCATGGCGGTTATGTAGGGAAAGATGGCATTCCAAGGTTGAATGTGCTTGATTTACAAAAGCTTATCCGGTCATTACCCAAGCCGGTGGTAGCAATGGTAAACGGATATGCCATTGGAGGCGGACATGTGCTTCATGTAGTCTGCGATCTTTCCATTGCATCAGAAAATGCAATTTTCGGTCAAACCGGACCTAAAGTCGGAAGTTTTGATGGCGGTTTCGGATCATCATATCTGGCCCGTATTGTTGGGCAAAAGAAAGCCCGTGAAATATGGTTTCTCTGCAGGCAATACTCTGCTCAGGAAGCACTTGATATGGGACTTGTAAATAAAGTTGTTCCTTTTGATCAGCTTGAAGATGAAGTGGTTGACTGGTGCCATACCATGATGAAACGCAGTCCGTTGGCGCTGCGCATGCTCAAACTTGCCATGAATGCCGAACTCGACGGACAAGCCGGAATTCAGGAACTGGCCGGAAATGCTACGCTCCTTTACTACCTCACCGAAGAAGCGCAGGAAGGGAAACGTGCATTTCTCGAAAAACGGGAACCCGATTTTCAGAAATTCCCGAAATTCCCATGATGCCAGATCAGCTTTATATGCTTTGCCAGTAAAACGCAATCCCGATAGCGATCGGGACTCTAAAATTCACCATCCATTGAAACATATTTGGTGTGATTTAGTGTCCTGGAGTCTTGGTGGCAGATTTTTTTGTTTTCAATCGTACAATAATAGTAAATGACAAACATCAATATAAAAGCCTGGCTTCACGCAGCGCGACCCCGAACCTTGCCATTGGCATTTTCAAGCTCGCTGATGGGCAGTTTTGTTGCATGGCATGATCTGAACTTCAGATGGACTGTTTTCGGTATGGCGCTGCTTACCACACTTTTTTTGCAGGTGCTCAGCAATCTGGCCAACGATTACGGCGATTCGGTAAACGGAGCTGACAATTCTGATAGGGTAGGACCCAAACGATCGGTGCAAAGTGGCGAAATCAGCCTTGGTCAAATGAAGACTGCCGTAATCATAACCTCCGCGCTTGCCCTTATTTCGGGTATTCTGCTCATTGGTTTGGGCATTGGCTTCACCTTGTCAGTGGGTTGGCTTGTTTTTCTGTTGCTGGGCGTTATGGCGCTTTCTGCAGCTATTTTATATACCGCTGGCTCAAAACCTTATGGCTACATTGGGTTGGGTGATTTGTTTGTTTTTCTCTTTTTCGGACTTGCCGGCGTGCTCGGAACCTACTTTCTGCACACATCATCCCTCAGATACGACCTGCTGTTGCCTGCCACCGCTTCGGGGCTGCTGAGCACTGCGGTGCTTAATCTCAACAACATGCGCGACATCAAAGGCGATGCACTTTCCGGAAAACGCACCCTCGTGGTCATCATTGGAAGTGCATGGGCAAAAGTTTACCACACTGTGCTCGTTTGCGGGGCATTGATTGCACTTACAGTATGGACAATAATGCATTACAACACACCGCTTCAGTTTCTCTTTTTGCTGATGGTCCCGGTTTTTGGGCAACATCTTGCAGTGGTATTCCGGAATAAAGTACCTGCTGAACTCGATCCTCAGCTTAAAAAACTTGCACTGGCCACTTTTGCAACCGTAGTTATTTTTGGTGCCACACTTATGTTCTGACAATGTTAAGGGCAAGGTACCATAAACATACCCTTCATTTCAGGCAGGCTGCCGGTACTTCACGCGGAGTGCTGCATTCACGCGACAGTTTTTTTCTATTGATTTCTGATGCTGAGCGTCCTGAAATTACCGGAATTGGCGAATGTGGAATTATCCCGGGGCTGAGTTTTGATGATCGTCCCGGCTTTGAAGCAGCTTTGCTTGAATTGTGCGGGATGCTGAATCAAGGTAATTTCCCTGAAAAGGAGTGGTTAAATTACTGGCCTTCCATGGCTTTTGCGCTTTCCACTGCAATCACTGACTTAAAAAACGGTGGCCGGAGACTGCTTTTTGAAAGCAAATTTACATCCGGCGAAAGCCCTATAGCCATCAATGGTTTGGTTTGGATGGGTGATCCCGGATTTATGTTGCAGCAAATAGAGGAGAAGATCAGTGAAGGATTTTCAGTGATTAAAATGAAGGTCGGAGCTATTGGTTTTGAGGAGGAACTGGCGCTGATACGGCATATCCGTATGAATTTTCCTTCTGATAGCATTGAGATTCGCATTGATGCCAATGGCGCATTTCAGTTTGTGGATGTATTTAAAAAGCTGGAAAAACTGGCCGCTTATTCAATCCACAGTATCGAACAGCCCATCAAAGCCGGAAATCCGGATTTAATGGCGGAAATATGCCGGAATTCACCCATTCCGGTTGCACTTGATGAGGAATTGATCGGTGTATTCAGTAATGACGCAAAGAAAAGGCTGCTTGACAAAATCCTTCCTCAATACATTATTCTGAAACCTTCTCTGCTCGGTGGGTTTGAAAATTCTCAGCAGTGGATCAAACTTGCCGAAGAGCGGGGCGCAGGCTGGTGGGTGACTTCGGCACTGGAATCAAATATAGGACTGAATGCCATTGCTCAATGGACGGCAACCCTGAATAATCCGCTGCCGCAAGGTTTGGGAACGGGTTCACTTTACAGCAACAATATTCCTTCGCCATTGCAGGTCGAAAACGGATTTTTACATTACAAACCTGAAACGCCCTGGCAGCTGAAATTTGCAGGTCTCAATCAGGATTAATAATTTAATTTCGTTTAGTTAAGGTCTCTGGGTGGGAATACTAAAATTAATAAAGTCCTTCGACTCCGCTCAGGATGACTGTCAGTCTGAGCGGAGTCGAAGACAAATTTTCTTACCTAAACGAAATCGAATACTATTTGTGATATGCAAATTCCAGACTCTCTCACCATCAGCGGTAAATATTATCAGCCTGAAGAACTCAGGCAGTTTGCTGTTGCACTTACTCAAAGCGACGAAATCTGGCAGAATGACCCCGGCAATTTTATCCTTGACTGGTTATCATCAGAGGCTGACATAGAAGTACATACATCGGGATCTACAGGAGAGCCGCGCCTGATAAGCCATAGCAAGCTGGCCATGCTGGAATCGGCAGCAGCAACCGGTAAAATACTTGGACTTCAACCCGGTCAAACAGCTTTGTTATGCCTTTCTACTAAAACCATTGCAGGAATGATGATGGTGGTCAGGGCTATGCATTTTCGCATGAATCTGATATTTGTTCCACCAACAGGAAGCCCGCTTCAACAGCTAAGTGCAGATACTCAGATAGATTTTGCAGCTATGGTTCCTGCACAGGTCTTCAACAGCCTGAATAATGAAAAAGAGGCTGCACTGCTTTCGCGGATCGGGAATCTCATCATCGGTGGTGGTGAAATAAGCAGAGCGCTGGAGGAGCGGATTATGGTAATGCCGAATTCAGTTTATGCTACTTATGGAATGACGGAAACCATCACCCACATTGCACTTCGTAGAATCAGTGGCGATTTACACGCTGATGATTTTACCGCCCTTCCGGGGATAAACCTCAGCAGCGACGAACGTGGTTGTCTGGTGATTGAAGCACCCAAAATCAGCAAACAACCAGTTATAACCAACGATATTGTAAAATTTACCGGGCAGTTTTCATTCCTCTGGCTGAGCCGTTTCGACAATGTAATCAACCGCGGCGGGCAAAAGATAATTCCTGAAGAAGTTGAACGAAAAATAGCCGGATGTATTAAAGGGCGCTTTTTTGTGACTGCTGTAACTGATGAAAAATTCGGGGAAATTCCGGTGCTTGTATTGGAATCTCCGGATATGAGTGATGCTGAAAAGGCTCAATTGCTGGATAAACTAAAAGCGCTTTGCGACAGGGGTGAAGCTCCTGCCAAAGTATTTACTTTTGATAGGTTTGTTGAAACCATCAGCGGTAAGGTTAACCGGAAGATGACAATGAAATTGTGAATTTTGGTGATCAAAAAAAATGAGCATAGTGCGGAGATGACAGTTAGTTCAAGCGTTAAAGCACTTCGACTCCGCTCAGTGTGACATTCGTGTTAGGTTGGCATTTATTCCATTTAAAGCACACGTTATCAGTCATATAAAATGTCCTCCTGAGCGGAGTCGAAGGACATAATGAACAATCTGTCGTTGATAGCTCAGTCGAAGGACTAAACAATCAATCTTTAAAACAATCTACTTCAGTCCTTTTACCCTGGGTGGCCCCGCTACAAAATCTTTAAGGTAATAAGGTTCAAAATAGGCCGTATCCTCAAACTGTCCGGCATTGAATTTTTCTGCAGAAAAGTCCTTCATATAAGCAGCTGATGCGGTGAAATCATCAAGTAGCCTGAAATTCGGGTGATTGAGTGTTTCCCTGCACTTTTCGGCGCCATCTCCGGCAAAACAAATGATATGACTCCCGATTAAATCGCTGAAAGTGTCATTGTCAACAATGGCAGCATATACTTCCTTCACAACCATCAGATTCTGGTCGTAAAGCGCGGTATAGACTTCCATACGCCGGGCATCTATCATAGGAGCAAAAAGTACGGGAAGATTTCCGGGATTTTTGAATTTCTGAGCCATGCCGAAAGCCATTGCTTTTAGGGTTCCCACTGAAATCAGGGGTTTGCCAAGTGCATAACAAATGCCTTTGGCGGTAGAAACGCCGATTCTCAGTCCGGTGTATGACCCGGGGCCTTTACTTACTGCAACAGCATCCAGATCGGTGGGTTTCAAACCGCAATCTTTCAGCATTTCATCAATAAATACAGCAACAACCTGCGAATGTGAGTTTTTCTCGCTGGTTTCTCTGAGTGCCAGAATTTGATTGTTGTCAGACAGGGCAATGCTGCAAACAGGTGTTGCGGTTTCGATATTCAGAATGATTGACATAGCCCGGCAAAGGTAAGCAGTTATGTTCAAACTCAAAACCGCTTAAGTGGCAGTGTTGAACGATAAGGAACGACAGAAATCAGCGCTTATTTCTTCTCGAAAAGCTCTTCCTTCTGAACCACTTTTACTTTGTCCTGATCTTTAAGGGTCTTGGATATTGCACGATACGGGCCGCTGATTACTTCATCGCCTTCTGAAAGTCCTTCAGTAATCTGTATGTACATATTGTCCTGAATGGCAGTTTTAACTTCCTGAAGTTTCGCTACCCCGTCTTTTACGGTAAATACATACTCCTTGGCGGCTTCGGTTGATTTGGTGGTTTTGTCGTTCGGATCACCCGCGTTTGCCGGACCTTTTTCTTCAGTAACAGTGGTATCCTGACGTGTGGTAACCGATTGAATAGGAACGGTGAGTATATTCAGTGCAGTTTCAGTCTGAATATCCACTGTGGCTGACATTCCCGGCCTGAAAGGTGATGCGGTAGGCTGTCCCTTAACTTTCAGATCGCTGTATGAATCCGGGATCATTCTGATTTTTACATCAAAATTGGTTACCTGATCGGCGCTGAGCCCTACAACGTTGGCCGAAGTTGCAATTTGTGTGATTATCCCTTTAAACTTACGGTTCAGGTATGAATCAACTTCAACCAGCGCGGTGTCGTTGATGGCGATGCGCACAATGTCATTTTCGTTTACGCTGACGTTTACCTCCATTACTTCAAGGTTGGCGATGCGCAGAATCTCAGTTCCCGACGAAAACTGTGAAGCTCCGGCAACACGCTCTCCCTTTTCAACATTCAGTTTGCTTATGGTTCCCGAAACCGGAGCAAAGATGGATGTTTTGTAAAGATTCTCGCTGGCCTCCTTCACTGAAGCTTCGGCACTTTTTACAGCAAATTCGGCAGCTTTAACGTTCTCCTGGGCTGCGGTTACTTCAGCCTTTGCAACTTCGAAAGCCGATTGTGCAGCATCAAATTCTGAGGCAGAAATGGCTTTTTCCTTAAACAAACGGTCGCTGCGTTCAAAGCTCGCTTTTGCATTGATAAACTGAGCCTGCACCTGAGCAACCCTGGCGCGCGAATTGGCCAGATTAGCTTTCTGTGAATTAACTCCCGCCATCATACGATCGTAGTTCGAAGCGTAAATCTTAGGGTCAATTTTGGCCATCAGATCTCCTGCTTTTACTTCATCGCCTTCTTTTACATACAATTCCACTATCTCACCGCTTACATCCGGTGATATTTTAACCTCTACTTCAGGTTGGATTTTGCCATTGGCTGAAACCGTTTCAATAATGGAACGCAGCATGGCTTTTTCGGTGGTAACTTTTAATGCATCTTCCTCACCAATCAGCCCTTTTTTGCGGGCAACGGCCAGAACAACAATGGCTACAATTACTATAGCAACACCAACTCTGATTAAAATTTTTTTGCTCATTTCTGAAGTTCTAAAAACGGTTAAATTTATGAAGAATATCCTGATCTGTTGTAAGATTTGCGGTTTAAAATATTATTACACTGAGCTCACCGGGATATCAGGAGATCCTCGTTTACCGGAATAAACAATCCTGAAGAAATAAGTTCCGGCAAACGCCTTCGGGTAACAAAAAAAACTAAAAAACCGCCCGGTTGTTATCCGGACGGGCAGTTTAATCGATTTGAATTCTTTTAATTCCTGAGCGAAAGGGGTTTGCCCATATAAAAGTCAAGAACTGTGGTTTTAAAAATGTAGTCAAACTTGCTTTGTAATACCTCTGACTCTGCATTGGTCATATCTTTTTTGGCGTTGTTGTAATCAACGGAATTCATGACACCAACATCAAATTTCTGTTCAGCATAGCGGAAAGCTTCACGTGTGGCATCCCGTTTCTTTTCTGACGCTTTGTAATTTTTCAGAGATGCTCTGGCATCGGCCCAGGCTTGCTGAATGGTCTTACGCAAAATTAACTGCTGGTTCTCAAGTTCAAGGCGTGAATTTTCGACCGATATTTTTGACTTGGCAACCATTGTGCGGGTTTGCCAGCCATTGAGGATGGGGATGGTAAGGTAAAGTCCGATGGTTTGGTTGTTGTTGTCTTTTATCTGATCACCCCAGGGGATGGTTTTTAATGTGAAATTGGTACTGTCGAGCATCTTACTGGCTCCTGAGTATCCGGTTCCCCAGCTTCCGCTGAGACTGAGCGAAGGATAATAATAACCTTTTGCTCTTGCAAGCTGGCGTTCGCTGCTCTGAAGACGAAATTCAGCGGCTTTGATTTCAGGCATATGTTCGCGGGCATAAGAGTAAACCTGCTCAGGTGTGCCGGTTATTGAAGGCTCATCGCTGATGGTTAATTCAGGTACTACTATATCGAACCCATCGGTGGATGGAAGGTCGAGCAGCTGACTGAGGGTAAGCAAAGAGATTTCAAGGTCGTTTTCTGCACTTATCAGCGCTGATTCTTCACCTGCAAGCTGGGCTTCAATGGTAAATAAATCTCCTTCAGCAAGACTTCCGGCATCAACCATTTTCTGCATACGTTGCATCTGCTGGCGGGTTATGTCTGACTGATTTCCTCTTATCTGAACCAATTCCTTGTAAAAAAGAACCTGCATATAAAACGTGGCTATGTTGATAGAGATGTCGTTCAGGAATTTATCAGCATCCTGTTCACTGGCCATCAGATTTATCTGGTTTTGTTTGATGAGGTTCATTTTCTGAAACCCGTTAAAAAGTGTCACCCCACTTTGCAGGTAGAAGTTGTTGCTCTGAACCCTGCTGGTGGCAAACTGATTGGTGTACCGGTCGATGGTTTGCCCGTAATTATAGGAATGTGATGCATTGCCGGTTATTCCCGGAAGCAGATCTACCTTGGACTGAAGCAGGTCAGCTTTGGCACTTTCTACCAGAAGCATCTGCTGCTTTATCTGAATGTTGTTGGTAAAGGCGTGATTGATGCACTGTTCAAGTGTCCATGCCTGCTGTGCATAACTGAATGAAGCCAGCAATCCGGCCATAAGTAAAAGTAATATTGATTTTCTCTTCATTGTATGATTTGTTTTCCGGAAACTAAATGCATTTGGTTGTTTAAAGGCAGTTGAATCACGGCTGCAAAGAAAAGATCATGCCATGATTGTAAGTTGTTGATAAATAGATGCTAAGAACTAATTGCTACTCCCGGTTGTCCGGTTTCGCTCAGCACAAGGTACGTTATTGAACACCTGACTCAGATGCACCGTATATAACGCTTAAACGCAAAGTTTGCTCAAATTTATGGATTTGATTGCAGTAATTGGTTTAATTTTACGAAAAATTGTGATAAGCCGGCACTTCAGGTTATGTATCAAATGCAATCGTACAATTTATGAAAGTAAGATTTTTCAGCTTTTTCGTTGTTTTGACGCTTTCGCTGGGTCTGGGGTTACAGGCTTTTGCTCAAAAACATAATAAAACTTTAATAAGCGATACTGTTGATGTGGTGCATTACAGGCTGCACATCGATCTTACATCGGTGGCTTCAGAGTTTATTTCAGCATCAGCTGAAATCCGGCTTACAACTCAATTGAATAATGTTACACATATTCCATTGAACCTTATGCAGTTGGAGGTAGATTCGGTGCTTTCAGAAACAGGTTCACACCTGATTTTTTCACATGCTGCTGATGTACTCAGGATTACAGCAGAATCTTCGTTTTCGGCTGGCGATACCCTTCAACTGACAGTTTTTTATCAGGGCAATCCATTTCACGAAGCCTGGGGCGGATTTCATTTTTACAACCCTTATGCATTTAATCTTGGGGTTGGTTTTCAATCCATTCCTCATAATCTTGGCAAAGCCTGGTTCCCCTGTGTTGATGATTTTATCGACCGCGCTTTCTATGATTATCACATCAGGGTTGACAATGCACATATGGCTGCATGTGGCGGATTGCTGCAATCTGTTACTGATCTGAACGACGGAACCCGTGAATTTCACTGGAAATCCGATCGCAGCATTCCTACCTACCTGGCTTCGGTTGCTTCCGGACCATATGTAATGATTGCCGATACCGTTTCCGGGATGGATCAGCAGATACCTGTTACCTGGTTTGTACGTCCGCAGGATACTGCACGGGTTGCTGGAAGCTTCGCCAATCTGAACAACATTACACAGATTTTTGAATCTTCTTTCGGGCCCTATCCCTTTCAAAGAATAGGTTTTACCGGCACCGCGCTCGGAGCGATGGAACACGCCGAAAATATTTCATATGCCAATAGCAGCATCAACGGCTCATTGTCCGATGAATGGCTTTATGCACACGAACTTTCGCATATGTGGTTCGGCAACAAGGTAACCTGCGCCTCTGATGGCGATATGTGGATGAACGAAGGCTGGGCCCGCTGGTGCGAGACACTTTACCGGGAACATCTCTACGGGATTAATGCAGCCCGCGACAATATGCGTGGCTTGTACCGCGAAGTGCTGCGAATGGCGCATATCACCGAAGGCGATTATCTGCCTTTGTCACCAATGCCTCAAAATCTTACTTATGGCACCCACATCTACGACAAAGGAGGAGTGGTAACGCACGGGCTGCGTGGATATCTGGGCGACAGCCTCTTTTTTGATGGCGTGAAAGCTTACCTTCAGGCATTTGCCTGGCAGCCTGCTTCATCTTACCAGATGCGCGATTTTCTTTCGCAGCATACCGGTGTTGACCTTACGGGATTTTTCGATTTTCATGTGTTCGGCCCCGGTTATAACCATGTTTCTGTGGATTCATTCAGCGTGACTCCCGTAGCTGGCGGTTTTGAAGTGGAAGTGTTTGTTGAACAAAAACTTAAGGGTGCCGATATTTTAGCCGCTGATTGCCGCACAGAACTGGCGTTTATGAATGCAATGCGTGAGGTTGAAACCCGCGTAATTACTTTTTCAGGAAAAACCGGATCAGCAGTTTTTACCCTTGCTACTAAACCTGTTCTGGTGATGGTAGATCTCTTTGAAAGGCACAACGGTGCAGTAAACAGTAATTTTAAAACCATAAATACCACTGGAGTTTACGATTTTCCGGATACCTATTTTAAGATGGAAGTCACAGGCATTGCCGACTCTGCAATTGTTCAGGTTGCACATAACTGGGTTGCTCCCGATAGCCTTGCATCATCACAGTATGGTCTCACGCTCAGCGATTACCGTTACTGGACAGTAAGCGGAATTTTTCCTGAAGGTTTTCTGGCTACCGGTAGATTTTCTTACAGTCGCAGCAGCTCGCTCGACCACACCCTTATCAGCAGTGCAGCTGATTCGCTGGTTATTCTTTACCGGCCCGATGCTTCTCACAACTGGCAGTCTGTGCCATTTACACGCTCCGGGCCCTGGCATGTAGGAACCATTTTTGTGCCTCAGATGCAACCCGGTGAATATACGCTTGCGGTGTGGGATGAAGAAGTCGTAAGCTCCGGCGATAAGGTGTTTACAGGTGGCAGAATGATCAGAATTTCGCCCAATCCGGCCCGTGCAAATACCAGTGTTTATTTTACTGCGCATGCTGGCGGCGATGTTTACCTGATCGACACCACAGGAAGGGTAGTGCATCAGATGCAGATTCAGCTTGGGCAGGCTATGGCTCCGTTAAACCTTGAAAAATACAAAGCCGGTAATTACTTTCTGCAATTTATTGACAGGAAAGGCAGGCGTGAAGTCATTAAATTGATTATCACGCAATAATGCATTAGAGATTGTATTAATGCCTGATTGTAAATCAATGTGGTTTAGTTAAGGCTTCGGATTTGTAGAAAAGTGAATCAAATATCCTTCGACTCCGCTCAGGATGACTGTCAGTCTGAGCGGAGTCGAAGACAATATTCCTTAACTAAACGATATTGGATTGTAAATTGATTAATTTTTTGGAATCCTGAAGTGCCTTTGTACTTCCGGAAAATCAGTGAAGCGTTTACCTTTGTATAAAGTGATTGATAAAATGTCCAGCGCAGACGACCTGATTGCCTTTTTTAATTCAAACGCCAATGCAGCGCTGTCGCCGGCTATGGAGAAATATATGCTCGGACAGTTTCGTTTTCTGGGCATAAAATCTCCCGAAAGGAAACAATTACTCAGGCTGTTTAAACAAAATCATGGATATCCGGATGCTGACCGTCTTGAAGCATTTGTTAAGCAACTGTGGCAGACTCCGGGACGCGAATTGCATTACGCAGCCATGGAAATTGCTTCACGCAAAGTCTTTTTGAAAGAGCCTGAGCGCATTGTACTGATTGAGTGGATGATAACCCACGAATCCTGGTGGGATACCGTTGATTTTATTGCTTCCAACATAGCAGGGGAATGGTTTAAGCTGCATCCTCAGGAGATTTTACCTGTTACCGGAAAGTGGATGGCTTCCGGGAACATCTGGCTTCAGCGCACATGCCTTCTTTTTCAGTTGAAGTACAGAAATGAAACCGATTTCAGATTATTGTCAGGGTTTATTGAACAACTGGCTTCTGAAAAGGAATTTTTTATCCGAAAAGCCATTGGCTGGGCTTTGCGCGAATACTCAAAAACAAAACCTGAAGCAGTAATTCAATTCGTGGAATCACACTCACTTTCACCCCTCAGCCAGCGTGAAGCCATGAAAATAATACGTAAATGAGCAGATCTATGAACGGAACATCAACAACCACCTGGTGGTTACAAATGAACAAACCTCCTGAAAAAGCCAATATTCAGCCTTTGTCTGATGATTGTGTTGTAATGGAGTTCAGAGAGCCGATCAGGTCTTTCTACCTTTATTTATATACTTCGGTTGGTCGTCCTTATCAATGGTACAACCGGCTGATGATGCCGGCTGCAGAGCTTCAGGCTTTGCTTGAGAGCGATGAAACATCAATCTGGGTATTGTATTGCAAAGGTGTACCGGCCGGATTTGTTGAGTTTAATCTGAGCGGATCGGGTGAAACTGAGATTGTTTATTTCGGACTTACCTGCGAATTTACCGGCCGGAAACTGGGGATGCCTTTTCTTAACTGGTGCATTGCCAAAGCATGGGAACTGCCCATTCAAAGGCTGTGGCTTCACACCTGTGATCTCGATCATAATGCAGCACTTCACCTTTATAAAAAAGCAGGATTCGAAGTGTACGATCAGGATACTATCTTTCAGCAAAAACCCGATCCTGAAGATGATCCTTATCTTTTGCTGCCCTGGTAATCAGAAATAGTGAATCAGGATAACTTACCTTTGCACTTTCAAATGAATAACGCGCCATTTATGGAAGAAAAATCAGCCAGACTCATTTCCTATCTGCTTCACCCTCTGCTTATGCCTACCTTCGCCATGCTGGTGTTGTTCAGTCAGCAGACTTATTTTGTAATGATATTGCCCGATAAGCTCAGGCTGGCATTGCTGGCGCTTATTTTTGGAAACACTGTGATTTTGCCGACCGTAATTATATGGATGATGCTCAAAAGAGGTTTAATCAGCAGTATGCAGCTTCCTGAGCGTACCGAAAGAACTTTTCCTTTCATTATTGCCGCCCTCTGCTATTTTGCCACCTATTTTATGCTCAGCAACCTCGGTCTGCCTTCCATTTTCCTGCTTTTCATACTGGGAGGTTCAATGCTGATTGTTTTTGCATCCTTAGTTAACCTTTTCTGGAAGATAAGCATTCATATGCTTGGTATCGGAGGTGTAACCGGTGGATTTATCGGCCTTATGCTCACCCGGCATATTTATGCTCCGGGCCTGATCGTGGCTTTTGTCGTGTTGTCGGCATTGGTGGCTTTTGCCCGACTAAAATTAAACACCCACAGCGAAGCCCAGGTTTATACAGGCTACATTGCGGGTGTTGTGATTATGCTGGGTATGATTACCCTGCTTTAAAATCAGAAGGGGCGCAGCGACAATCCCAGTGATATGGGATAAATCTGGGGACCCAGATTTTCTTCAAATACTTTAGACAAGGAATAGAATGCGGTAAGGTTTACCCATTTGTAGCCGATCTGCATGTTCGGGCCAAATCGCCATACCTGCATGTTTGGCAGGCTGCTGATCTTGATTTTGGTTTTTGAACCATCCTCAAAGTCGTCGCCTTTGTATTTGGTGTGTGCATTGATCAGATATCCTACTTTTATTCCGATGGCTATTCTGAAACCAGATTCAGTTTTGAACCTGAGTTCGGCAGGTATATCCACATAGGTCAGGCTGAGTTTGCTTTTTTTGTAGTCCAGGTCGTTTTCATTTGCTGCTTTATCAGGTATTTTAGTGAAGAATGATATGCCGGAAGTGTCCTGCAAGGTGCTGTTGCTGAACAAATTGTGCATCCCCAGTCCAAGACCTGCTGCAAATGCAAAGTTGCTCTCACCTATCGGGAAGTTGTGCATGGCATATATGTTCACCCCGGGATTAAATCCACGGAATTTTACGTCGGCCGGAGCATCCATCACTAAATCATTAAAAACATCAATGCCCATGGCGATTTTGTCTTTAAAGAGATTTTCCGAATTACCCTGAGCAGAAACATAGGTGCTTAGTATCAAAAAACAGGAAACAATCAGGAGGATTTTTTTCATAATAGATAGTGTTAAATGTTTGGCGTATTGTAGTCTGTGGTTTAAGTAATCTCAGTCAGACAAGCATGTTTGCCGACAAAGATAATAAAAATAGCAAAAATGGCCGCAATCTGCGGCCATTTTTGTGTTTTCTTAACGAATACATCTAAAATATATGAATGATATCAGCAGGCCAATTGTTCTTTTCGCGTTTCAAAGGAGTATGTAACTTCTTTTACAAGCAAATGAGAATAGTTGGTTTCAGCCCATTGGTAAAGGATTTCCCACTCTGAAGCAGTCAGCCAACGCCTGGACTTCCGCAGTTCTGTCAGGAAAAGTATCCTGTCGAAACTGACCTTTGTTAATACATCTATGAGATACTCATGCATACTGATGGCAATGTGTGTTTTTATTACTTTCCTGCAAATATACGAACGCAAAATCGCCTGAATGGAGCTAACTATTAAACGTACGGGTTTATTTATTAAACGTAGCTGTTTTGACGTAATTGGTGTTTTTTGCTTTTCTAACGATGCAGATTATTTTAATTGCCGTATTAAAAAAGCTGGTTTTTGTATGGGAACTAGAGTAAATAGGTTGGGGAGAGTAAAGCCACGCGTCAGGGGACGCGCGGGAGCGTTTAAGCCACGCGTCAGGGGACGCGCGGGAGGCAGATGGGTGGTTATTTTGGGCAGTGCTAAGCCACGCGTCAGGGAACGCGCGGGAGCAGATGGGTGGTTATTTTGGGCAGTGCTAAGCCACGCGTCAGGGGACGCGCGGGAGCGGATGGGAATACAGTAAGATTATTCAGGGCGGCGTTAAACCACGCGTCAGGGGACGCGCGGGAGCGGATGGGTGGTTATTTTGGGCAGCGCTAAGCCACGCGTCAGGGGACGCGCGGGAGCGGATGGAAGGTTATTTTGGGCAGCGCTAAATCACGCGTCAGGGGACGCGCGGAAGCGGATGGGTGGTTATTTTGGGCAGCGCTAAGCCACGCGTCAGGGGACGCACGGGAGCGGATGGAAGGTTATTTTGGGCAGCGCTAAGCCACGCGTCAGGGGACGCGCGGGAGCGGATGGGTGGTTATTTTGGGCAGTGCTAAGCCACGCGTAAGGGGACGCGCGGGAGCGGATGGTTTTAAACCCGTGGGTGTCACGCTTATTCCAGGCGTTTTCTCAGTTCTTCGGTTTGCTTTTCGAAGCCCGGTTTGCCTAGCAATGCAAACATGTTTTTCTTGTAGGCTTCTACTCCCGGCTGATCAAATGGATTTACATCGAGCACATATCCCGAAAGAGCACAGGCAAATTCATAGAAATAAAGCAGCTGCCCCAGGTTGTATTCATTTACTTCGGGCAGGCTGATGACTATGTTGGGAACCTGTCCGTCAACATGAGCGAGCAATGTGCCCAACTCTGCCTGACGGTTTACTTCGTGTATTCTTCTTCCTGATACAAAGTTAAGCCCGTCTGCATCATCGTCTTCGGCAGGAACTGATAGTTCGCGCTTTGGTTTTTCAATGCTGAGGACAGTCTCGAAAATAATGCGCAAACCTTCCTGAACATATTGCCCCATGGAGTGCAGATCTGTGGTGAAGCTTACTCCGGCCGGGAATATGCCACGGTTCTGCTTACCTTCACTTTCGCCGTAGAGCTGTTTCCACCATTCGGTGATGTAGATGAGCGATGGCTGGTAATTGACCATGATTTCAACCGGCTTGCCCGATCCGTAAAGTGCATTGCGCGCTGCAGCATATTTGAAGGCAGGGTTTTCGTCGATGGTTTTTGCTGTTGTAACCAACTGTTTCATAGCTCTGGCACCTTCAACAAATTTGCGGATGTCGAAACCTGCCACCGCTACTGGAAGCAGCCCCACAGGTGTAAGTACTGAATAACGGCCTCCTACATCGTCGGGCACTACATAAGTTTTGTATCCTTCGGCATCAGCCAGCCCTTTGAGCGCACCTTTTGCTTTGTCGGTTATGGCTATTATGCGTTTGCGGGCTTCAGCCTGTCCGTATTTTTTTTCGAGATGACGACGCAATATCCGGAAAGCAATAGCAGGTTCAGTGGTTGTGCCCGATTTGGATATCACCGTAAGGGCATAGTCGTGTTTGTCAAGTATATCGATAAGATCTGCAAGATAGTCCTCCGAAATGTTGTTTCCGGCATAAACTACCAGCGGCGATTTGCGGTCTTTACTGCTGAGTAATGCGGAAAAATTGTGCTGCAGGGCTTCTATCACCGCACGGGCACCAAGATATGAACCGCCAATTCCTATTACAACATATATGTCGGCTTTTTCGCGTATTTCACGGGCATCCTGCTCAATGGAAGCAAGCATTTTATCATCTATTTCATCGGGAAGGCCTATCCAGCCCAGAAAATCGTTGCCCTTGCCGGTCTTGTTCAGCAATGCACCCTGATGAAGTGCCAGCTGCTGCTCAAATGCATATACAGATTCCCTGGTAACAAATCCTTCCAGCTTGTCGATGTTGATTTTTAAGTTTGTCATGTTTTAAGGGTATTGTGGTTTTGGATGGGTGCAAAGATACGTCAGCATTTTTAAATTTCTGTAGTCAAACGTGTGAAAGTGGCTTTTGTTGGGAAGCAGCGCTAAACCACGCGTCAGGGGACGCGCGGGAGCGGATGGGTGGTTTTAAGCCTTACAGGTTGAAAGAAAACCCGGAAGGTTATTTGGGCGGCGGCGCTGAACCACGCGTCAGGGGACGCGCGGGAGCGGATGGGAAAGGGTTGGTTTAGACCTTACGGTTTGAGAGTTTTCATTTTTAAACCTTCCAGATTGGAAGAAAACCTGGAAGGTTATTTGGGTGGCGGCGCTGAACCACGCGTCAGGGGACGCGCGGGAGCGGATGGGAAAGGGTTGGTTTAGACCTTACGGTTTGAGAGTTTTCATTTTTAAACCTTACAGGTTGAAAGAAAACCTGGAAGGTTATTTGGGTGGCGGCGTTAAACCACGCGTCAGGGGACGCGCGGGAGCGGATGGGTGGTTTTAAACCTTACAGGTTGAAAGAAAACCTGGAAGGTTGTTGGGAAGCAGCGCTAAACCACGCGTCAGGGGACGCGCGGGAGCGGATGGGTGGTTTTAAGCCTTTCAGGTTGAAAGAAAACCCGGAAGGTTATTTGGGCGGCGGCGCTAAACCACGCGTCAGGGGACGCGCGGGAGCGGATGGGAAAGGGTTGGTTTAGACCTTACGGTTTGAGAGTTTTCATTTTTAAACCTTCCAGGTTGAAAGAAAACCTGGAAGGTTATTTGGGGGGCGGCGTTAAACCACGCGTCAGGAGACGCGCGGGAGCGGATGGGAAAGGGTTGGTTTAGACCTTACGGTTTGAGAGTTTTCATTTTTAAACCTTACAGATTGGAAGAAAACCTGGAAGGTTGTTGGGAAGCAGCGCTAAACCACGCGTCAGGGGACGCGCGGGAGCGGATGGGTGGTTTTAAACCTTCCAGGTTGGAAGAAAACCTGGAAGGTTATTTGGGGGCGGCGCTAAACCACGCGTCAGGGGACGCGCGGGAGCGGATGGAAAAGGGTTGGTTTAGACCTTACGGTTTGAGAGTTTTCATTTTTAAACCTTCCAGATTGGAAGAAAACCTGGAAGGTTATCTGGGCGGCGGCGCTGAACCACGCGTCAGGGGACGCGCGGGAGCGGATGGGTGGTTTTAAACCTTACAGGTTGAAAGAAAACCTGGAAGGTTATTGAGGGGCGGCGCTGGAAAGCTAATCCGCTTATGGCAGAAATACCTGAAGGTTGTATGAGGAATTTTGTCATGTTTTAATCCTTTGCAATGCTTTTAATTATTCTGAGAAACAAATTGATTTTATGTGTGTTATTATGAATTAAACCTAAAGCCATGAAAACTTTTTACACACTGATATTCTCCTTTTTTGTTGTTATCACAGCCGTTGCTCAGGTTAGCCTGGTCGGTGTCCGCAGTAACTACCCGATCGATTCATTGGACGTCATTGAATGGCAGCCGGGTGACACAACAATCCTTTCTTCTGTGACTGTCCCCGCCGAAGCATATTTATTTGGTTCTTCTCTCTTTAATTCATTCAGCGGAAGTTATTACCTGAATACCATCGCCTCAGGCCAGAACTCACTGCTCTCTTACCAGACCTCTGACAATGTCTGGACAGTTTCGCCCTATCCCCTTATGTCAAATATCACCGAAATTGATATGAGTACTGGCAGAATCTATACACTGAATGTGGTTGATGAACAAATTCTGGTTAAACAATACGAAATCAAAGATGGAACCGACAGCCTTATCGGTGTAATCAGCGAACCCGGGATTATCGGACTTGTGGTGGAAGCCATCGGTTTTAACTCAAACGATGGAGTTTTGTATTATGCCGGTCCCGATGGTGATGGTGTTAATAATCTCTTTGCAATGCAGGTAAGGGCTAATCCTTTTACGTGGACTAAAACACCCATTACCGACGATAATCTGTATTTTTACCTTACCGGACTTAATTACGATAATTCACTGAATAAACTTTTTTCAATGAAAACCGAGCTGGATACCAATGGCGTTTTCAGTACCCGGAAGATCATTGAAGTCAATACCTCTTCGGGCTCATTCACAGAAATTGCATCACTTGATCAGTATCCTTTTATTCAGGGGGGATCTTCATGTTTTGATCAGTTAACCGGCAATTATATGTTTATCGGTATTGACACCCTTTTCCAGTCGAAACTTGTTATGGTAAATACCCTGGATTCAGCAATAACCGAAGGTTGGCTTCCCGATGGGATTGCAGAAATTGCAAGTGATAATACACTCTTTTCTCTTCTTGCTTATCAGCAGACTTCGGTCGAAAAGCCTGAAACCCGGACTTCAGCTGTTTATCCAAATCCTGCATCATCATGGGTTAATGTTGTGATTCATGAGCCCGGTTTTGAAGGCGGAGATTTGTCGCTCACTGACCTTGCCGGCAGATCAGTCTTGAACAGACCACTGGCTGATAATGAGTTTAAACTTGATGTTTCTTACCTTGAGCCGGGGATATATCACCTGATTCTGCGCAGTGCGAAAGGTGATTCCGAAACCCACCGACTGATTGTGCGTTAGATGGTGAACATTTTAAAGTGATTGTTTCGGGGAAAGATTCCCGATATAAGTAAGGCAGCCCGGCTAAATATCAGCGGGCTGCCTTTTCTGTTGTCTGAAACGTTGATGGATTGGGATTAAACCTTACGGGTTGAAAGAAAATCTGGAAGGTTACTGGGGGGCGGCGCAAAGCCACGCGTCAGGGGACGCGCGGGAGCGGGTTTTTTAGGGTTGGCGCTAAACCACGCGTCAGGGGACGCGCGGGAGCGGATGGGAAAGGGTTGGTTTAGACATTACGGTTTGAGAGTTTTCATTTTTAAACCTTCCAGGTTGAAAGAAAATCTGGAAGGTTATTGGGGGGCGGCGCTAAACCACGCGTCAGGGGACGCGCGGGAGCGGATGGGAAAGGGTTCGGGCTTTCGGGATTGGGTTAAACCTTTCAGGTTGGACGCTGCTATTTTAAAACCTTCCAGGTTGAAAGAAAACCTGGAAGGTTGTTGGAGGGCGGCGCTAAACCACGCGTCAGGGGACGCGCGGGAGCGGTTTTTTTAGGGTTGGCGTTAAACCACGCCTCAGGGGACGCGCGGGAGCGGCATTGTTTGAAATGGGAAGCTTATTCGGAGTACATCCGCATCAGCTCTTCGGCTTTTTCAACCATGTGGCGTGTGCCGACAAAGAAAGGTACCCGCTGGTGAAGTTCAGTGGGTTGAATGTCGAGTATGCGTTCAAAGCCTGTAGAAGCTTTTCCACCGGCCTGTTCAGCCAGAAATGCGATGGGATTGCATTCGTACAATAACCTGAGCTTGCCATTTGGATTTTTTCTCGTGCCGGGATAGATGTATATGCCTCCCCTGATCAGATTTCTGTGAAAATCAGCTACCAGCGAGCCAATGTATCGCGTTGTGTATGGCCGGTTGGTCTCTTTGTCGTCTTCCTGGCAATATTTCAGGTATTTTTTTACGCCCTCATGAAAGTAGATGTAGTTGGCCTCATTGATCGAATAGATGTTCCCGCCTTCAGGTATTGTCATTTCAGGATGTGAGAGCAGAAACAAACCTACGGAAGGATCAAGTGTGAAGCCATTGACCCCGTATCCCGTTGAATATACGAGCATGGTTGATGATCCGTAAATAATGTACCCGGCCGCAATCTGCTTGTTGCCCGGCTGCAAAAGGTCTTCAACCGTTCCTGGTCCCGATTCACCTATACGGCGGTATATTGAGAAAATTGTGCCTATCGGGACGTTTACTTCTATGTTTGATGAGCCATCCAACGGGTCCATGGCTACCACATATTTGCCCTTCTCCGAAAAAGCATTGTCGTAGGTGTATAACTCATCGTTTTCTTCTGATGCTACCGCGCATACCATGCCGCCATATCTCATGGCCGACAAAAAGCAATCATTTGCAAATACATCAAGTTTTTTCTGGTCTTCGCCCTGTATGTTGGTTGAACCAAAGTATCCGTTGATGTCGGCAAGCCCGGCTTTGTTTATCTCCCTGTTGACCAGCTTGGCTGCGATGCCGATGTCGTTGAGCACCCGCGTAAATTCGCCGGTCGCGTAAGGGAAATCTGCTTGTTTTTCGTTGATAAACTGTATAAGGGTTTTCATGTAAAATGGTGGTTGGTTTATGTGGTGACTGTTTCGGTTTTTATGTTGATGGTTAGCTAAGGTTATGAAATTAACCACTGGTTTTTGTGCTTTTTCCTGGTTTTTGTTGCGCTCAATAAGGGCTTAAAGATATAGGGAAATTTCCAATATCTAACCTGCCCGATTGACCCAGACATGAAAGTTTCAAACAAAAGATTTAGTCGGTCAGGCGGGTTTCTAAGTTCCATTTTCTAACCTCCTTAGAGGCTATTGTCTTTAATTGTGGCTTGTTGATAAATTTCCTAATATGCTCTGTTTAAACTGGACGTGATTTTTTTTAGGAGTTTAACCACAAAAAAAGTGATTTTTTTTAAGTTTTTAGGGTTATAAGCGTAAAAACAAGAAAATTTCTAATTTCTGAAGTGGCTATTGTGTTATAAGCACTAAACCACGCGTCAGGGGACGCGCGGGAGCGTGCGGGAATACAAAAAGATTATTCAGGGTGGCGTTAAACCACGCGTCAGGGGACGCGCGGGAGCGTATGGGAATACAGTAAGATTATACAGGGTGGCGTTAAACCACGCGTCAGGGGACGCGCGGGAGTGTATGGGAATACAATAAGATTATTCAGGGTGGCGTTAAACCACGCGTCAGGGGACGCGCGGGAGCGTATGGGAATACAGTAAGATTATTCAGGGTGGCGTTAAACCACGCGTCAGGGGACGCGCGGGAACGGATTGGTAAGGGCGGCGTTAAGCCACGCGTCAGGGGACGCGCGGGAACGGATTCGTCTCGGACGGGAAAATCCGGAAGTTTATTTAATCAAAAAGTGCAGTCCTATGGGAGGAACTGCACTTTGTGGGCACAACACATTAAGAAAACATTTATTTAAACACACACACACACAACACATAAAACAAAACACAATGAGTAAACAGATATGTACTGTTTTTTATGCTGATACAAAATTACATCACAAGGCAGGTGTGACTTGTTAACGAAACCAAATAAACGTTAAAAGATGTTAACCATCATGTCTTTGTGCGATTTGCCCACTTACCTTTGCAACTATGAACCGCAAACTGATACTCCTTATTACCATCCTGGTTAGCCTGGCGCTGATTGTGCTTACCGGTATTCAGGCATACTGGGTAAGGAGCGCTGTTGAGGTGCGCGAAACCAGTTTTCAGCGGAGCGTTGCCGATGCTATGCACGATGTGATGCAAGGTCTTGAAAAAGCGGAAATGTCGAAGCAGGTAAAAAGAAACCTCGAGTATGCCAACCTGCTGAAAGCCATTGATTCACTCGATTATCTGATTTATCGCGAAACCGGTAAGATGCCCCGCAACGACGGAACTTCCGGGTTTAATTATCAGCGGCAGCAACAATGGGACGAGGTGTTTGAAGATAATCAGTGGAAAATGGTGAAAAAATCTGATTCTGCTGTAATGGACTTCCCGGGTTCTCATGAAGAGATTAACGGCAATAACGAACTGAGCGAAAGAGCCCGTCAATTGAACCGCAAAAAAGCTTTTCTGCTGAATCAGGTTTTTGATGAGATTTTCAATTCTCCGTTTATTCCAAACATCGAGACCCGGGTTACCTACGGCTACCTCGATACCCTGATTTCTCAGGCCCTTAAAGCCAAAGGCATAAGAGCAGATTATGATTTTGGGGTGATGAGTCAATCGCGAAATATTATGGTTATCGAAAAAGACCCTGCACTTCGCGAACAACTGCTGAGTAAAGGTTTGTTTTTTCCTGTGTTTCCCGGAAACAGCAACCCTCCGCATGACTTCCTGGTGATTAACTTCCCTCAGCAAACCCGCTACCTGCTGATTCAGATGAGTGGTATGCTGATTATTTCAGCTGCCCTTATGCTGCTTATCGTCATTTCATTTGCTGTGGTTATTATCGCAATGCTGAGGCAGAAAAAGCTGTCGGAGATGAAAAATGACTTCATCAATAATATGACCCACGAGTTTAAAACTCCCATTTCTACCGTGTCGCTGGCCTGTGAAGTGCTTAATGATCCCGATGTTCCCAAAACAGAAGGACTGCTTCACTCTTACATCGATATTATCAGTCAGGAAAATAAACGGCTTGGCGTCCTTGCCGAAAAAATTCTTCAGACAGCCATCCTTGAAAAAGGACAACTCAGTCTCAGAAATGAACCGCTTGATTTACATGAAGTGATTGCTGATGTTATCCGCAAAATTTCTATACAGGTTGAAATCCGAGATGGCAGTATCTCCTTTAAACCTCATGCTTCCGATCCTCTGGTGGTTGCTGATCGTATGCACATCACCAATGTGATCAATAACCTGCTCGATAATGCAAATAAATACACCCCGAAAAGGCCGCTTATTTCCGTGGAAACTGATAATTTACGGGATGGCATTCAGGTGAGTATTTCCGATAACGGCACAGGTATCAGTAAAGCCAACCAGAAAAAGATTTTTGATAAACTTTACCGCGTGCCTACCGGCGATGTGCATAATGTTAAAGGTTTTGGACTCGGACTTAGTTATGTTAAATTTATCGTGGAAAAACACCACGGCGAAGTGAGCGTGGAAAGTGAACCCGGCAAAGGCTCTGTTTTCAGAATCTGGCTGCCGTTTAATACTTCACAGGATTGAAAATCATTTTGAAATAACAAATTATAAATCAATACGTTTACTGGGTGTGCAGGCACAATCTCTGCTTCAGAATTTAGCCCTGCCCTGTTCTTTCACGAATTTGAAATTTTAATTTTTATACCATGGAAACTGAAAAAGTACGGATATTGCTGGCAGAAGATGACCGCAATCTGGGTAACATTCTTAAATCTTACCTCGAAGCCAAAGGTTACGCCCCACGCCTGTGCGTGAACGGCCAGGAAGCTTATGATCTTTTTGTGAAGGATCAGTTCGATTTCTGTATTGTGGATGTGATGATGCCCGTGAAAGATGGCTTTACCCTCGCCCGCGAAATCAGGCAGGTTGACCGCAGTATTCCCATTCTGTTTCTAACTGCCAAGTCACTCGAAGAGGATAAACTGAAAGGATTTCAGGCCGGCGCCGATGATTATCTTACCAAACCTTTCAGCATGGAGGAACTGCTGCTTCGGATAAGCGCCATTTTGCGCAGATCAGGGCACGATACCAAAGGTTCCAGGATTTTTACCATTGGTAGCTTTACCCTCGATTATAACCGGCAAACACTTACCCGCAAAGGTGTGGAGATACGGCTGACTTCAAAGGAAAATGAACTGCTTCGACTGCTGTGCGAAAACCTGAACGATGTGCTTGATCGTAGCTATGCCCTGAACAAAATATGGCAGGACGATAGCTATTTTAATGCACGCAGCATGGATGTTTATATCGCCAAACTCAGGAAATACCTGAAGGATGATGAAACCGTTGAGCTGATTAATGTGCATGGTATCGGGTTTAAGCTGATAGTGAAAGAGTGAGGGGCGGGGCTAAACCACGCGTCAGGGACGCGCGGGAGCGATGGAAGGTTATATGGGGTGGCGCTAAGCCACGCGTCAGGGGACGCGCGGGAGCGATGGAAGGTTATATAGGGCGGCGCTAAGCCACGCGTCAGGGGACGCGCGGGAGCGATGGAAGGTTATGTGGGGTGGCGCTAAGCCACGCGTCAGGGGACGCGCGGGAGCGATGGAAGGTTATGTTGGGCGGCGCTAAGCCACGCGTCAGGGGACGCGCGGGAGCGATGGTTAAAAGAAACCCGATCGGATTAAAAATGATGCTGAATAATGCTTTTACTGACTCTTGCTCCTTTTTGTGTCAGGTTCTCAACAATTTACTAATTTTGCATTTTAAAAATTGATGGGATGAAAGTTTTTAAATTTGGCGGAGCTTCCGTAAAAGATGCTGCTTCGGTTAAGAATGTGGGCGTTATTTTGTCGATGTTTCCGGATGAAAAGATCTGTGTTGTTGTTTCAGCAATGGGCAAAACAACCAATCTGCTCGAAAAAGTAACTGAAGCCTGGGTGAATCAGGATGTTGCTGTGCTTGAGTTGCTCAGCGGTATTGAGCAGTTTCACCGCAGTATTGCCGAGGAGCTCAATGGCTCAGGTAAATTGCTGATCAAACAGATAATGAACGAAATACGGCAGCTGCTGCAATCAGCCCCTCCATCATATTATGATGCTGCTTATGATTTGATTGTTTCCCGTGGCGAATTGCTGTCAACAGCTATTGTCAGCGAGTATCTTAATCAATCCGGTGTTCGCAATCAGTTGCTGGATGCCCGCAAAGTGATCGTTACCAACGAGGCCAACAGAAATGCACGCGTGAGCTGGAAAGAAACAACTTCGCGTATTGTTGCCGCTTTCGACGATTCAAATCCCGATCAGGAAGCACTTATTACCATTACCCAGGGTTTTATCGGAAGCAGTGTTTCAGGTCAGCCTGTTACCCTCGGCCGCGAAGGCTCCGATTACAGTGCAGCAGTTTTTGCTTTTGCACTTGATGCCGAACAAATGATCATCTGGAAAGATGTTCCCGGTGTTTTTAATGCCGACCCCCGTTACTTCAAAGATGTGGTGAAACTCGATCGTATTTCGTATCGCGATGCCATTGAGCTGGCATACTTCGGCGCTTCAGTAATCCATCCCAAGACTGTGCAACCCCTGCAGAATAAGAATATTCCGCTGTATGTGAAGTCATTTACCGATCCCGGTGCCGAAGGTACACTGATTCATCAGAGTACCGATGCCAAGTCGCAGATTCCTGCGTTTATCTCAAAACCGGGTCAGGTGCTGGTGTCCATTTCTCCAAAAGATTTTTCATTTGTTGCTGAGGATGGCCTGCATACCATTTTCGGATTGCTGAGCCATATGGGTATCAGCATCAATATGATGCAGAATTCAGCGATCAGTTTCTCCATCTGCGTGGATGATCATCCCGATAAGATCAAACGCCTTTTTACTGCCCTGAGTGGTGATTTTAATGTGAAGTATAACCGCAATCTTGAGTTGGTTACTATCCGTTATTATAACAAAAAGGTGATTGATAAGATTGTGAATAAGCGCGCGGTGCTGCTTGAGCAAAGAAGCAGGCTTACGGTGCAGATGGTGGTGGAGATGGAGTAGGGGAGACGAACTTAAAGAAAGTTCTAATTTCTAATTTCTAATTTCTAATTTCTAAATTCTAAATTCTCTCCCGAGACTATCGGGATTGGACAAGGAGACAAGGAGAGTGGGAGACAAGGGGATGATGTTCGGGTAGCTTGCAGATGTTCGTTACCGCTTCGTTATCGCTACGCGCTCCCGAGGATTTGGACAAGGAGACAAGGAGAGTGGGAGACAAGGGGAGTAATGGGCCGCAGCTAAATTGGAAAGTCCTCCTCCTTGTGGTGCTCGTTGTATCATGTGATATAATTGCAATTTTGGAATTGCATTCCAGAATTGTAAACAATTCTCTTCAAATTTAACGGCTTGCCGCATTTCTCAGCTTTTCGAGGTAGATGTATAGAAACATTCCTGCTGTTGCACCGACAAGATTTGCGATCATATCCATAAATTCCAACCCGCGGCCGCTGGTCATCAGGTGTTGCAGCACTTCCATAAGTACGCCCCAGCCTGCCACGCCCAATAGCATCAACGGGATGGATGGTTTACGCTTTCCATGGGTGTCAAGACTCCAGCTTGCCAGAAATGAAAGTCCAAGGTACATGGTGATGTGTACGGCTTTGTCCTGACCGTTAATAAACGGAATATTTGGCAGGTCGGAGGTGGGTAGCAACGATAACAGGGTTACTATGACCAGATAGACCAGCATAATTATTATTCGTATCCAGGGGCGGTGATTGAAGAAGCGTTTTAGCATGAAGATTTAAAGATTCAAGGATTCAAGATTCAAAGATTAGCCTCGCTGAGCTTTCCCGCAAAAGAGGTGGGACAGGCTCTACAGTCGGTTCAAAGATTCAAAGAATGAATCAGCCATTTGTAAGTTGGAATCAGATGAATTGTCAGATCGTTCACCGGAATTTGCTCTTCTTTATCCCATGTTAGTAATAAAAGATTTTGGCAATTCAATTCCATTGAGGCTTCTGCAAGCGCATCCAACTCCCGCTTCAGGGTTTTAGGTTGATTTATATCATAACATACCTGAACCAATTGCTCTATTTGATGCCCTTTGCGAAGCACGAAATCAATTTCACGATCGTTTCGTGTGCGATAATAAAACAAATCTAATTCCGTCTTGTAACCCCTGCGAAGTAATTCTACAAAAACAAGGTTTTCGAGTAAGCGGCCATAATTGGGAGACAATTCAAACGAACGTGCTTTGATAAATCCATTATCGATTATGTAAATTTTCTGCGCTGTCTTTTGCTGTTTTTTAATTTTGTTATGGTAGCGGGTAATATGCTGAAACAAATAGGGTTCTTCCAGGTATCCGATAAATTTTTGAACCGTAGCAACACTGTTATAATCCAACGCTTCTTTAATCTGATTAAAGGAAAAAAGATTTGTATAATTTGATAACAAGAAGTTTGACAAATCATAAAGTTGTTGGGTTTGCCTCACCCGAAATCGTTTTAAGATGTCTTTAAGCAGGATAGAATCGAACAGTGATGACAGATAATTTTTAAGTATTCCCGGATTCAAAACCGTTTCGGGAAATCCGCCATTGAATAAATAGGTTTGAAGAGTACCAAGCATTTGGCCGGTTTCGGTGGGCGAAGCGTTGTTCGCATCAGGCAACAGCTGATTATTGTAACGAATGGTTTCGGAGAAGCTAAAAGGCAAAACTGTAATCAGAATATATCGCCCGGTAAGGGTTGAAGCCATTTCGTGCGAGAGCAGGTTTGCATTTGATCCCGTTATTACAAGATTCAGACCCCGGCGATACAATTTATTCACCCACAATTCCCAGTCGGGCAGATTTTGTATTTCGTCCAGCAAAAGATAATCAAATCTAGTGTAAACATCATTTAAACCCTGTATAACTGCATCTTCATCAAAGTGTTTTAAAAGCAAATCATCATCGAAATTCAGATAGGCAAAACTCTGATTTTCGAGCAACTGTAAAGCCAATACAGATTTCCCTGCTCTACGGGGTCCTGTTATTAGTTTAATGAGCGTAGTTTTTAAGTAATCAGCTTTGGTTGCATCGTCAATACGATGAATGTAAGCATGGTTCAGCAAAACATTCCGCTCTTCTTTTTGCTGATTTAGTATATTTCTAATCATATGCGCGTGTTATACTGAACAAATATAGCCTTTTTTGTTCAGTACAGAATATTTAATGAATAAACTTAGTGAAATAATTCAAGGATTCAAAGATTCAAAGATTCAAGGATTCAAGGATTCAAGGATTCAAAGATTTAAAGATTAGATTCGCTGGGCTCCCTTTGATAGGTTTAAAGATTTACCCCTGGAATCTGCGAAGTATTCAACCCACACTACCCACTCTATAAAAATCACCACATAGTAGAACGGACGCATTACCCACATATGGAAGAAATCCCAGTGTGCAGGCCAGTGTATCAGTACCAGTGAAAGCAGTATAATTCTTAAGATGTTCACCAGAAACATTATTCCCATTGAAGCCGGGATGTACCACAATTTATGTTTCCAGGGGCCGCGAAACAGTATAAACAGAAATAGTATCTGATACATCTGCTTAAATCCTGAACAGCTTTCGTTTACGGTTATAAATCCGTTTACATCCGGAAACCAAAGGGTATTTGTGAGATGCTCAGGGGTAATGTTCATGCCGAGTATGTTCACATTAAACCACAATGAGCCAAAATAGACCTGCTGTGCCAGCCAGCCAGCAACTGAATTGAAGAAGTCAGTAGCTCTGAAAAAACCCAGCACATGCCACCACAGGTAATGAAATGTTATGGTGATAATGGCAAATATGGCTACATCAACCAGCGGGCGAATAGCAGGGCGTTTGATATATGCTTTGATTTTTTCCAGTGCCTTCATGGGTATGTTTGTTTGGTGACTTGTTTAAGTTTTACTTTACGGTTTGCGGGTTTCTTTTTACCTGAATCAGTGGGCTTACATTAATGGAAGGTGACGATCCATTAACCCCCGGTTGGGCAAGCTGCAACGGGAGTTATTAAAGGGAAACTCCTAACGTAGTTTTTCAGTAGACCTTATTTAAAAACGCTGTCGATAATGTCGGTGATTCTTTTGAAGTCTTCGTTGGAGAGGTTGGAGCCGGAGGGGAGGCAGAGTCCTTCTTCAAAGAGCTTTTCTGATGTGCCGTCGCCAAAGAATGGGGTGTCTTCAAATATCGGCTGCAGATGCATGGGTTTCCACAATGGCCGCGATTCTATGTTTTCTGTTTCCAGGGCCAGTCGCAAGGTTTCCCGGGTGATGCCTTTATTCTCTGCAGGGTTAATGGTTATCGCTGTTAACCAGCGGTTGGAGAATGCATCTGCCTGACAGGGCTGAAGTTTTACCCGGTAGCCACGTTCTGCTACCTCAGCAAAGTATTTTTCATATCTGGCAAAGTTGGCACGCCGCGCTGCTATTCTGTCTTCCAGTACTTCCATCTGCCCACGACCTATCCCAGCTACTATGTTGCTCATGCGGTAGTTGTACCCTATGTGGCTGTGCTGGTAATGGGGTGCATTGTCGCGCGCCTGGGTTGCCAGAAAACGAGCCTTGGCTATAGCCTCACTGTTGTTTGAAATCAGTGCGCCACCGCCGCTGGTGGTTATGATTTTATTGCCGTTGAAGCTGAGTATGCCAAACGTTCCGAACGATCCGCACATGCGCCCGCCTATAGATGAGCCCAATGCTTCAGCAGCATCTTCTATAACCGGGATGTTGTATTTGCCGGCTATCTGCATGATTTCATCCATTTTTGCCGGCACGCCGTAAAGATGTACCGGAATTATGGCTTTGGGAAGCGCAGGCGGCATCTTCATTCCTTTGTTCATGACTTCGCCGTTTATGCAGGCCAGTATGGCACGCTCCAATTGCTCCGGACTCATGTTCCAGGTGTCGGGTTCGCTGTCGATAAACACCGGAATTGCGCCCTGATATGCAATGGGGTTGGCCGATGCCGAAAAAGTAAAGCTCTGGCAGATGACCATATCGCCGGGTTTTACATCGAGTAGAATCAGCGACAGGTGTATAGCTGCTGTGCCGGAACTTAATGCTGCGGCATGGCTTATTCCGGTGTAGCGTTGCAGATCTGCTTCAAATCCATTTACATTGGGACCTAAAGGGGCAACCCAGTTGGTTTCAAAAGCTTCAGTTACGTATTTTTGTTCGGTACCGCCCATGTGAGGGGAGGAGAGCCAGATTTTGGGTTTGGACATGAGATTTAAAGATTCAAAGATTCAAAATTCAAAGATTCAAGGATTCAAAGATTCAAGGATTCAAACAATTCAAAGATTAAGAGGTCGGAATTGCTTCTTAATTCAGAAAGACTATCGACTATTGACAATTGACTATTGACTTCTTCACCCGACTATCGACTATCGACTTTATTATTTGCCCAACGAAGCCAGCGAAATTACATTTATTCCGTCGGGGCGGCGATAGGTCATTCCTGTTCCGGTAATAATGTTTAATGATTTTGGTAAATCCATTTTGGCTGTATTTATGTTTCCAGCAAATTTTTTAAGATTTCCGGCGGCTTCGTCAATATATCCTACACCGAGTTTTATTTCAAAAGCAGCATAATCGCCATTACGTTTCTGTACAATAGTGTCAACCTCCAAGCCATACGAATCATTATAATGAAATACGTTTGCGTCATTTGCTTTGGCATACACATTTAACTCGTGCGTTGCTAATGACTCAAACAAAAACCCTGTATATTTTATGTCTTTAATCAACGATTCTTTATCCAGGCCCAATGCTGCAACCGCCAAAGATGCGTCGCACAAATATTTTTTTGGTGATTTACGCAACGATGCCGAGGAGCGAATATGCGGATTGAAAGCAGGTTGTTCGTACATAATCATCAGGCGCGACAGTGCATCAAGATATTCTGATATTGTATTTCTCGATAATTCATTTCTATCGGAAGTTTTCACATCTTGCTCTAATGTTTTATTATCAACCAGTGTGGCTGTGTTCCTTGCAATTGACCGTAATAAACTGCGCACTTTTATGGGGTCGCGTTTAACTCCCGAAGCCCTGCTCATATCAACTTCGCAAAGTAAATCAATATAACCGCGATTCATTTTGAGGGCGTTTTTTGTGCTTGCATTCAATAAAGAGGGCCACCCGCCTATCAGCATTTTATCAATTATGAAATCCAGCGAAATCCCTGAATCGTAAAAGTCTGGGAAAGACCCTTTCAGTAAATCCGAAACTTTAACAATTCCGGTCGAATAACCTAATTCCTGCCAGGTCATTGTGTCCATTTGTACTATAGTAAAACGCCCGGCGCCACTATGCAATCTGGCGTCATCAGTTGGATTAGCAGAACCTGTAAGAATAAATTGCCCTTTGGCTTTACGGTCGTCCACTTCGTGCCTGACATAATTCCAGATTTCGGGTTGTACCTGCCACTCATCTATTAATCTGGGCGTATCACCTGCCAATAAAAGCCGGGGATTTGTTGCCATTATAACAGGAACCTGTTTGTCCCTATCCATTTCTAACATGCTTTTTGCATATTGACCAGCTGTTGCTGTTTTTCCACACGATTTTGGCCCTTTTATCAACACTGCACCCGAAGCAGACAGTTTCTCCAACAAGTCTTCTTCTATTATCCTTTTTATGTAACTCATAATTAGTGATATAAATTTGATTCAAAGGTGAAAATAAACGCTGATTGTGCAAATATAAGGAATATTATTGTGCATTATTCAGGAATATTATTGTGCATTATTGAGGATTCAAGGATTCAAAGATTCAAGGATTCAAGGATTCAAAGATTCAAGGATTCAAGGATTCAAGGATTCCAATTTCTAAAGACTAATTTCTAATTTCTAAAGGCTAAAGGAAATGGACTATCGACTATTGACTAAAATTAACTATAGACTATAGACTATTGACTTCTTTAAGTGAAAAGTGAAAAATAGCTTGCCTCGGGATCGCGAAGCGATAACGAAGAAAAGTGAGAAGTAAAGATTCAAAGATTAGCTTCGCTGAGCTCCCTTCGGTCGGTTCAAGGATTCAAAGGATTCAAAGATTCTCGCAGATTTCACGCAATTGTGGCATTGATTTGACTGATGTCATAGCAGAGCATGCAGATAATTTGTAGTATCTGTCAGCCCGATGTTTTTTAATTGGCTCAACACTGCATATTCATCCATTGAAGGATTACGCTTGTTTAACACCATCTCTTTAAAAGCTTCTATTGCTGTTTCACCATCCAGGTCAATAAAATGAAAAATGAAAGATGAATAATGAAAAATCAGATTAGTTGAAGTGAAACAGAGATTTTGAAATTATACTTAAATATTGGTTTTAGCTGTTTTAATAGAGCTAATCAACATGTATATAATTTCTTTAACACTGGCTTCCAACTCATTAAATGACAACAAGGAAATATAACCCGAATCTTTAAGCAAATTCATCCAATAGTCACATTCATTGGCTTCTTTTAGAGCAATGCTCATTTTTGATATAAAGTCAGCTTTGGATTGAGCAAACTCAGCCTCTCTAACCAATGCACCAGGCGCTGTGCCCGATTTCAAAAATTGTTTGCTTAAAACAAACTCCTTGTACTCAATTATTATCTGCTTATATACAGCAATAACTTTCAGTGCAAAAACATAAGTTTTTTCCTTAAGAATATTTTCCTTCATCCTTCTTCATTTGAATTTACCACTTTTCATTTTTCATTTTTCATTTTTCACTCAGCAGAATCTTCGTCCATATTCATAAGCTCAATCAGGTGTTGTTTTTGCTCTTCTTTCATTTGCTGTTTGTATTTCAGCACATCTTCAATCATCAAGCGCCGGTGCTTCCCTATTTTGGTATAAGGTATCTTTCCTTCCTCCAGTAGTTTTACCAGATGTGGCCGGGAGCAACTCAGTATCTCTGCCGCACTCTGGGTAGTAACTTCTGTTGCTAATGGTACTATTGAAATGGGTTTCCCCTGACTCATTGCTTTCAGAATCTTACCCAATAGCGTTAATGCCCTTTTCGGGACTTTTATCTTTTCTCCGGTTTCTTCAATTTCTATTTCTGCTAAATCGGTCTTCAATTGGTCAAGTGCCGCAATTAAAGATGTATAGGATTCCAGGGCCTGCTTCTGTTCTGCTTTACTTGGCCTCTTTATTTCGTTCAGTGTTTCCATGTTGAATTATGTTTCAGATCACAAAGATAAACGAAATAAACGAAACAAACGCAATATTCAAAAAGATTCAAAGATTTAAGGATTCAAAGATTCAAAGATTCAAGGATTCAAGGATTCAAGGATTCAACCCTTCGACTCCGCTCAGGGTGACAAATTTGAGCCGGATTCAAGGATTCAAGGATTCAAAGATTCAAGATTCAAGATTCAAAGATTCAAGGATTAAATGTATTTATCGCCTTTCATGCCGGAGTTTTGCAGCAGGCTCTGATTAATGCTTAATCAAGTCGTCTGTATCGCTCGATAAACATGAATGACGTAAGTTTCAGATATTCAAACAACACTGCCTGCACATCTTCTTTCCTTTTGTACCATCCTTTGCCCTGAAATGAATTGTATCGTGTCGGACAGGCAATAACCGTCACATCAAGACCTGCTTTGCGGAAGGTGTTTCGGAAAATCATAACTGCTCTTCGGGTGTGTGCCGGCGATGTTACCACTAATAAGGTATCGATATTTCCGGTTCTTTTGAGATACTTACTGATTACCTGCGCTTCCATTGCTGTGCTGCGGGCTCCTCCCGGAAGCAGCGTAATGCTGTCAGCAGGTATTCCCAGTTCAGTTGCAATGTTGCGGCACTGTGTTGAATTTGTTATCAGGTTGGCTCCTTTTGCCCTGAGCATTTCCGCTGGACCCATGTATTC
>WSXX01000024.1 GCA_009773515.1 Bacteroidota bacterium | reverse complement strand
CATCTGCCGGAATGTCATGCTATTTTTCAAAATAATCAGAGAAAAACATCCGGTTTATTTCTGGGTTTAGGGGGTCAACTTGATCCGGATTATCCATTTAATTAAATGCGTGGCCGAATTCTCTGAATCTTCAGAGGTTGGTTGTTGCATAGGTTGGTCGCTTTGTGAAATACCCGCGGATTCAGTTTGTTGTTGAGCAAGCAAGTTCATTGAAATGCTCATCAGGATAAAAGGCAATAAAATAAAAATAATTTTTGATTTCATTTTCGCAAGGATTAAACGGTTGTTACCTTAATAGTTATTTGATTATGAACACAAAATTTCAGTTTTATAAGAAAAAAAGCAATCTACTTTATAAAATATTTAATCAAATTACTGATGTTCTCAATAAAAAAATTTCAATAATTTTTCCTCGATCCCACAGAATTTCAGAGCAAATGTATAACATTAAAATTAACCTCCAAAAAAAAATGCTAATTTCTTTTAAATTGTTAAAAATATTTTCAAAAACATAAGAAATTACAGTACTATCCAGATAAATGCAATAAAAAAGCATTGTAAACAACATGTGTTGTAGACAAAACTCCATCATTCCTGAAAGACAATAATACAGTCTACTTTATGAATCCAGGATTACAATCCCGGTTATTTTTAAAGCAGCTCTAAATACCTTTTATACAACAATGACTTATGGGAGATTCAAGAAGTGGAAAACTGAAATCAATTTGATTAAAATCCATGTATCTATTCATTCCGTTCTTTAAAATTATTAAATAATCCATTTTCTTCCCAATATTCCTGAGTAACCCACTTATTTTCTTCTACAGAGTAAAAGGTTATTTCACTAGTGTCAATATTTATTGCAAAGCGCCACAGAGTTACAATATGTGTTTTATGGTTTTCTGATATTGCTACCTGCCAACATCTCTTAATTGAATCAGGGGGCTCTTCAAGTTTTGGGACATTCTCAATTCTCAGGCACAAATTTACTTCGCCATTTGAAGCTTCAGAAATGAAGTGTTGAATTGTTTTGAACTCTGTGAGATATACTACCCTTTTAAAGGCATCATCGCTTGTTAGAATATGCTTATTCAAGATTTGAGAGACTGATTTGTAGAAACTTTGCCAGTACTTATTTACTAAATCAGAATTTTCTGAAAGGATTGAACAAATATCCTCAAAAAATAAAATAGTAATGTTAAACTTATTGCTGTTAGAGTTTGTAACGGATCATTTCAGCTTAATTCTATCAGGTTTAATAAATTCAAACCAATGTTTATATTTGCTTGATGAAATTGAAGTTCGCAATTTAATTTGTTCATCTAAAGTAATTCCTCCTTTTCTTTCAGGAAAAAGATTTCTCCTTTCAACCTCATTTGCAATGGTTTGAAATGTTGCTGTTCTGTCTGGCTCGCTTAACAATACAATTGCAACTGCTTCGTGTAGTCTTAAAAGATTTCTCATTTTTTTTTGTTTCCTTGTTAGTAAACCAAATGATTTCCGACTGTTGTGTAGCTGAATTTTCTATAACATGCTTCAAACGGGTTAGCTTTTAGTCATTCCATGTTCTCTTTTATAGATTTGAAACTTGCTAATGCACTTTCAATATTATCAATTATCTCGTCAAGTAATATTTCCGGATCAGGGAGATTATCCAAATCTATTAGCTTATCATCTTTTAACCAGAAAATATCAAGGTTCGTTTTATCTCTTGAGATTAAATCCTTGTAATTGTATTTTCGCCAACGACCATCTTCATTTTTGACACTCCAGGTTTCCATGCGTTTTGTTCTATCATCAGCTTGATAACATTCTACAAACTCCTTTAGATGTTCAACCCGAAGCGGATTCTTCTTTGGTGTGTGTCTTACGTTTGTACGGTAATCATAATACCAAACTTCCTTTGTCAAAGGTGTAACATCTGTTTTTCTTTTTTCAAAAAATAAAACATTTGCTTTTACTCCTTGTGCATAGAATATTCCTGTTGGAAGTCTTAAAATTGTATGCAAATCTGTTTCTTCCAAAAGTTTTTTGCGGATTGTTTCGCCTGCACCACCTTCAAATAAAACATTGTCTGGAAGTACAACTGCAGCACGTCCATTTTCGTTAAGCATAGCTACAATATGCTGCAAAAATGCTAATTGTTTATTACTTGTTGTAACCCAAAAGTCTACACGAAGAAAGTATCCATCTTTCTCTGATTGCTTTTTATCAACTGTTGGAATATCGCTACTACTGATTCCAAAGGGAGGATTGGCAAGAATAATATCTACCTTCTCCGAATCTTTAACTTTGCCCTCATTTCCTCTTTTTAAACTGTCTGTCACCTCAATGTCGGGTGTTTCTTTTAAATCTCCAACTCCATGCAAAAAAAGATTCATTAAACATAGACGAGCAGTAGAAGGTTCAATTTCCCAACCTTTAAACATATCAAACTTAATATGCTTTGACATTTTTACATTATGTCTTTGAAAAAAGTCAAGAACTCCTAAAAAGAAGCCTCCTGTACCACATGATGGGTCAGATACTTTATCTTTTTCTTTTGGCTGAATACATTCTACCATGGATGCAATTATTGCACGGGGAGTAAAATATTGACCTGCACCACTATTCTCTGCATTTTTTTGTAACAAGGATTCATATATTTCACCCTTTACATCAAAATTTTGCGAAGTCCAATTTTCTTCATCAATTAACATTATTAAACGTTGAAGTTTTAATGTATCATGAATTTTATTTTTAGCTCCAGAGAATATCTTTTCCAACATACCACCTGATTCAGATAGTTTTTGTAAGATTTCTTCATAGACACCACCGACTTCAAGTTTTCCTGTATTCCTAAGATATTGCCAATTACAATTGTTAGGTAAAATGTACTCATTTACATTTTCATCTGCCATCTTAAGAAAAAGCAAATAAGTAAGTTGCTCAAGATAATCGGTATATCCGAGACCATCATCTCTAAGTGTGTCACAAAACGACCATACTTTTTGTACTATATTACTTGGTGTTGTCATAATAAAAGACTTTAAGCGGCAATACTAATTGCCCATTCGATTCCGGTACTTTTTAAACAAGCTCTTGCTGTAGCTGAAAATTCTGAAGTAGGTTTAATAAATTCTTTCAATTGTTTAAATAGAATTTCCATTTTACCCCTTCTTGTTGCACTTTGGTTTTTACTTTCTTCATATAGAAGATTTGATAATTCATTTATTATCAAGGAACAATCTGTCCAAACTTTTTTTCTTGCCTCCTTCAGCTTTTTATAATTAAGCTTTAGTGTAGTAATTGTATATTCAGTTTGTAGGTAATAAAAACCAGATGGATACAATGAGCAAGCCTCGCCATTATTATTAAAAGTAAGTTTGATAGGGTCATATTGTAAGCATGGGTCAAGTAAATATATTGTTTCATCCTCCCATGCATCATCAGGCTCATTTGCTTTGTTCCTAAAAACTGCGAATTTATCTCGCTTATTCACATTCCCAACTGCTCCACATACTCTGTAATTAGTCCAGTTAAATGCTAACCACCAATATCCGCCTTTATCATTTTTAATTAAATCTAAGGCAACTTTTTTTGGTCTAAAGTGGTCGACATGATAATACGAAAAAGTATCCTTTGATTCAGAATACCAACATTTTTGGTGTGATAATTCCATAAGAACATCCTTCAACTCTCCCCAAAGAATCTCGTTATCATCAATTATTCTGTGTTTCTTTTCTTTAGTATCAGCAACCATAAGTTCCTTAGTAATTTTATCTGCCTTTTCTAGCCAAATAACATCAGGAGCAAAACCGGTCCGGTCAATATAAATCATTTGCTTTCCTCCTTTTCAATTTCTTTTAGAATTTCAAAAGCTAACTTATTTTGTTCTTCAAGTTCATCTTTTGAATAACTGTCTTTGGTTGGGATTTTATTTTTCTCCTTAAATGCAACAATAAATTTTTGATACATTGGGTCTCTGAATGTTTTTGATATACCGAGTTCATCAAGTTCATTGAATAAATCATTTAATTCCTGTTTATCTTTGTCTGTTAATTCTTTCTGTTGCTGCTTAAGCAGTAATTCATTACGTCTTTCAAATTTAGAATTGGTGAATGAGTCGATAATTGTTGGAAGTCCAAATAATTCACTTGTTAATATCCCTTCTACTCCTAATCCTCTTGGGTCAACATCAGGCTCTTCCACTATTATTTTTCCATTTTCGTTTTTAAATACACGAACTTCTTCTTTTCTTAAATTCCCTATTACTAAAGGGTCGTGGGTATTAATAATAATCTGTGTTGATTCAGGGCGATTAACAACACTTTCCAAATATTCCAAGTATTTCCATTTCCAAACAGGGTTAAGATGAGTGTCAGGTTCATCAAGCAATATTAAAGAATCTTCATCTTTTGTAAATTTCAATAATCCTAAAACGGTAAGCAACTGTTGTTCTCCTTCGCTTAATTCCTTAAATATAATTCCTCCATCAACATCCTTCTTTTTTACTTTTATTCTAACTTCAGAAATCAACTTGGAAATATATGTACTTTCTAAGGCCTTAAAAAACTCAGTGTTACTTGTATATAAACTTGAGATTATTTGTAAACAAGCTTTGGTTTTTACAAAGAGATATAATCTATCTTGCGGTTCAAAATCATCAAAGTCAGTTCGTATTCTTTCTTGATTATATATCGGGGCAAGAGAGTTAACCCAAAGTATTTCTAAGAACTTCCTAACCAATCCATCAGCAGTCCAAAAAATGTCATCAGGATTATCTTTAATACGGTTTTTTGCCCAATCGGGCATTTTTAACACAAATAGAACTGATTCAATATCGATTATGTTTAACACATTAGAAAGAAAATCAATTGACTCTTTCTCTTCCTCTTCAAAAGAAAAGTATGCCAGCAATACAAAATATGAATGTACTAACTGGACGTAAAACAACTTCCTAAGACTCTCAAGTTTTTCTTCTTTAAAATCGGGTTTGATGATTTTGTCATAGAAGTTTTTTTGATGATCCCAAAATAACTCTTTCAATTTATTACTAAGACCCGAATAATACGTAAATACATATTTCGGTTGGTACAATGCTTTGCCTTCTTCTGCGAAAAAAGTTTTTAAACTTTTTATTTTATCTCCATTTACCTTTATGTTATAGTGTCTGTTTTTATAATCAATATTTACAGAACACTTGTTCTTTCTTCCAATTTGATACTCAATTTGATAATTAAATGGAGGATAAATTCTTTTTTTATCCGTACTTAAATCGAGATACTTAAAAATTAAGATAACTGCTTCAAAGAAATTTGATTTACCTGTAGCATTTTGTCCGAGCAAAACAGTTTTCATTTCTCGCTCATCTAAGTCGATTTCAAAACCTTGTAAGTTTTTGAAATTCTCTATTTGTACTTTGTCTATTCGCATCTTATTTAACTTTTAAGTAAGAAACCTTGCCTTGTCTTTTTTCCTCAATAATCTTTCCGAGATCGACTAATTCCTTAACTTCTGCATAAAAAGCATCAATATCATCTTTATGCTTTGAATCTGTCCACACTTTGTCGGAACGCATGGCTGATTTGTTTTCCTTTAAGATTTGCCATACAGTTTTATTGGTTTCCATTTTACGAATTCTTTTAGGTTTGTTCAAAAAAGCTTCTTTCTGGGTTTTAAAATATTCTGCCTTTTCCTTCTTAATTATATCCAATAACTTTTGTACTGGTTCGTCAGCTATTTCTTGCTCAACGAGATTGCCGGCATATGCCTTCTTTAAAATTGAATATCTAAGAGACTCTATTTCTTTAAAGCTTTTATTTAGTGTATCGACTAGATTATCGACTAATGTAAATTGCGATTCTAATATTTGAATAATGATTGATTGTTCTTGAATATTACAAACAGGAATTTCAAAATCTTTTATCTGAGAAAGAGTTAAGGCTTCTCTTGTCGCACCTGTATTTATTTGTTTAATCTTCAATTGTGCTTCAGGTGAGTTTAAATAGAAAGTCAAATATTTATAATGAATAAGCTCATGCTTAACTCTGATTATACAAACGTGTTGGTTCACATTGCCATTTTCTAAACTCTCAGGTATATATGCACTCCTTCCGATTGAAGCTCCAGTTATATTTAAAAGGACATCTTTAGGTTTTGTATGAGTGCGTTTCATTTTTTCGTTTATTTCCGGAGTAATGAAAACCAAGTCATCTTCAATAAGTCGATTAACTAATATATTTTGACTTCTAATAAATGGTATTCCATCTTCCTTATAGATGTTTTTGCCTCCTTTTGGGGTTGAGCCACTACCAACAAAATCTGTCAAGATATTTATTCTTTGATTTCTCCAATTAATAGGTAATTTTTTATCTGAATTATTGCGTTCTTCGAGGTTTTCATTCCTCCATTTTTTACTGAGGTCACCATTAAAGGCTTTATTCAACAGGGCTTGCCTATAAGTTTCCAATTTAAGATTTGATATTTGCAACCCTTTTTTAGCATGGTCAAGTTCACTAAAGAGTGTTTCGATTTTGAAGACAATTCTTTGTTGTTCTTCTAATGGAGCTAATGGAATTTCAAGGCCACGAAGCGTTTTTAGATAAACTCCTTTTTGAGCTGTACCTTTTGCATTTTCAGTTAGTTGTTTTTGAAATAAAGGGGATTGGAGGCAATACAATAAAAACTCACTGTTTATTAATGGTTTTATGGCAGCGACACTTCTTTGTAATGTAAATGATGATTTAATATTCTTAGAAACAACAGCTACTCTACCAATTGTTGCAACTATTGTGAGTAATACATCTCCTTGTTCAATCTTTGTTCGTTGATTTTCGTGTTTAAAATCTTCAGGTGCTATATAGCGTACTTCATCAAAAGTTAAATTATTATTCTCAATATTTCTTGCACTCAACATTGGAATGCCTGAATCAACAGATAGAGGGGGATTATGAGAACCATCTGTAATTTGTTTTGAAATATCTTCAAGCTTAACTACTATCCACCCATCTGGCAACTTATATTTTTGTTTCCCTTTCTCCATTATTCAATCTCCGCAATTTCACGAATTAAAACACCTAAGATGTCTCTGTTTTCTTCTCTGAAGCTAAAAGGTAAATCACTTTCAATCCCTTCTATGTCATTTTGATTTTCCAATAAGCACTGATATTGACCATAATATCAGAAAAATTATTCAAAATATTTATGATCTCGCTAAGTCGTTTCTTTGGCGTAAATCATTTTCACTTCAGGGATTGTATGCTTCACATTTTGCAGCCAGAAAATATTCCGGTGAAATTACGAAAACTTTAGTCCCATTGCAGTTTTTTTTAGTATTTATACTTGGTTTGTTGTCGGTACGTAAGCGGCATATGTCATACAATTTAAATTAGCAAAAGCAATTTAGGTCGTTTGTTTTAATAACCATTTGTCGTAAAAGTCAATTGCTTTTTGACCTTTTGGATGGCAATCTTTATGAACTGGAACACCATTCTCTAAAGTAGTCAGCCCTCCATGCTGATGTTCATTTATATGATGAATATCAAGTTCAGCCCATTTTATTTCATTGTCGCATACTGCACATTTTTTATTTTCTCTATAATAAATGATTTCTCTTTCCATTTGTCCGTAGCCTCTGGTTAGGTCTTTTAATACGGGTTGCAGAATACTAAACATTTTTTCACGGAAAAATTTGTGCCTCTGTGCAATTGATGATGCATTAGTTGCTTGTGTTTGTGTATAAATGCCGTAATAAAACCAATAGTCCCCACTTTTATTTTTCTTGTCAATTAATGCTTTAGCTCTAAAGTCTTCAAATGCTTTAACTAAATTTTCATACCAGCTTCTTGTATACTCTACACTCAAACTGTCAGCGAGCATTACAAGATGAATTGCTTCATGTACTTTTAATTTTGGTCCAATTTTTCCATTTAGTAATTCAACCAACAGGTCAAGAAGTTTTGCAAAATGTGTTACACGAGGAGAATTGATGTCGAAACCAAGGTTCCTGTAATAATAATCGTCTATCGGTTGAGTTCCTATGTCTTGCCAATTGCCATTATGTGCTTCTTCAAAGTAAAGCATTCCAATTTGCGCACAAAGTGTTCTAACTGTTCCTCTATCAGAGGTAGGAGTCCCAATAAGTTTTTGAAAAAAATCATGACCAGGAAAGCGAGTGATTTCTTTTTTTCCACCGAACTTTAAAACAAAATCCGTATAGCCTCCAGGCCAAGCGTCTCTTTTCTCTTGTGCATTTAGGGGAAGTCCAGCTTGTAATCTTATAAAAAGGTCGCGTGCTTCATCTTCAATGTCTGTGATGATTTTTACTATAAATATTTTTGTTTCATTAAATTTCTTTTTCAAATCATCAGAAAGAGACAAGTAGTCGCAATGAGACCAAGGACAAGGAATCTGCTTGATGAAGTTCGGAAACCTTGCAGTTTTATCGTCTTTTATTGGGTCGAAAAGTTTTAATGCACCTTCTCCAAATTTATAAAGTGCGTTTATTCTCTGTTGCCCATCAATTATTTCCAAATCTTCCCGTTGCATTCCAGCAACTGTTTTTTTCTTGTGATGCAAATAGATAAGTGGAAGTGGATAACTGCGAAGAACGGAATCAATGAGTTTTTTTTGTTGATTTTCTGACCAAACTGCTCCACGTTGATATTCGGGATTAACAGTCAGCATTCCATTTCTTTTTAGGTCTAAAAGGTCTTTTATACTTAAAATGTCTTCTTTTATTTCCATGTTGGTCTGTGTTTTTGGTGCTAACGTATACACTCCTACAATATCGCCTATACCTGCCTCTTATCCATCCCATGTAAGCGAGATTGCAAATCAAATATTCGCATCAAATATAACAACTTTTCAAATATCCTAAAATCACACAAGCAATATCACATTTTTAAACACCATTTAAACACCATTTAAACGCCATTCAAACACTGTTTAAATCGCATTTAAATCCGGAGGCGGAATTACACCTTATATATATAGGTCTGGTTGGATAAAAAAGACACCTATATATTATGGTATAGAAATGGAGTCTGAATTATTGCTGGATGTTGCTTGTTTGTTCAGTTCGGGCTACTAATTTGGCAGATTCCTCTCTCCACGTTGTTGCGTTCGGAATGACGGGCTTGTCAGTAAAAACAGGAGGGTGAGGAACCGAACCGCCTAAGGCGGTGAGCTCACCGAAGGTAATCTCCTTTTCATCAAAAACCTCTGAACTTGATTGCATCGACTGTGAACTTTTTCGAGGTAACTGTGAACTTGTTCGCATCGACTGTGAACTTGTTCGCATCGACTGTGAACTTGTTCGAGGTTACTGTGAACTTGTTCGCATCAACTGTAAACTTGTTCGAGGTAACTGTGAACTTGTTCGAGGTAACTGTGAACTTGTTCACGTCAACTGTGAACTTGTTCGAACTGTGAACTTGTTCGAGGTAACTGTGAACTTGTTCACGTCAACTGTGAACTTGTTCGCGTCAACTGTGAACTTGTTCGAGGTAACTGTGAACTTGTTCACGTCAACTGTGAACTTGTTCGCATCAACTGTGAACTTGTTCAAGGTAACTGTGAACTTGTTCACGTCAACTGTGAACTTGTTCGCATCAACTGTGAACTTGTTCGAGGTTACTGTGAACTTGTTCGCATCAACTGTAAACTTGTTCGAGGTAACTGTGAACTTGTTCGGGTTTACTGTGAACATTTCGGGTTTCTGTGAGATTTTTTCAACAATTTTTCAAAAAAATGGCCAAAAACCGCATTTTTTGTCCCGCGGTTGCATTTATTATAATAGAGGCAGGATGCATTCAGATGTGAATTGGTTCAAAAATGAAAACTGTGTGCACATAGAATGGTCGTTAACAACAAAAATTATGAAATATTTTTTAATTTCTTTGTTTTGTAAAGTTCAGAATATCAGCATTATATTGTTATTGGTGATGTTATCTGGAATATTTGTTAATAAAAAAAGATACAAAACACTTGACAAGTGTGTTCAAATAATGTACATTTGCCGAAATTCAAACACATTATTAATAAGTAAGAAAGAAAGAAAGAAAGATTATGGAAGTAGAAAATGTTTTTGGAATGCGTTTGCTTGCCGCCAGAAAGCAGGCCGGGCTGTCACAAGATGACCTGGTACGTCTTCTGGACCGGAAAATAAGCAAAACTGCAATCGCCCGCTACGAGCGGGGCATTATGGAACCACGGCCTGAGTATGTCCAGCTCCTGGCCAATGCCCTCAAACAGTCAATGGATTATTTCTACCGTCCGATGACTACCAGCATTACCCGGGTAGAATTTCGAAAGAATGCCATGGGTGTAAAAAGAGAAAACATGATACGTGAAAAAATCGCTGCATTCACCGAAAGGTACATTATTCTTGAAAACCTGCTGGGTGTACAAACCACCTTTGAAAAACCACTTAAAAACAACCTTGTAAAGGACATGGAAGATGTTGAACAGCTTGCCGAACATCTTCATGTTGAATGGGATCTCGGGTTTAAGCCCCTGGGCCCCATCATGAGTTTTCTCGAAGAAAAAGGAATAAAAGTACTTGAACTGGAAGCTGAAGACAAATTTCAGGGCTTTTCAGCCACGGTTCAGAAGGATATTCCTTTTATTATTCTCCGGAAAGAAGATACTGTGGAAAGGCGCAGGTTTACTGCCCTTCACGAGTTGGGACATATTGTTCTTAATTTCCACGAGGATCTTGCCGAAAACCAGATTGAGAAACTCTGCTCTGCTTTTGCAGGTGCCGTTTTACTTCCCCGCCGAACTTACAACCTTAAGATTGGCGCACAACGAACCGATTTTTCGAAGCGCGAACTGAGCATTATTAAAGACCGGTACGGAATCTCCGCAAGTGCCTTTATTATGCGCTCGGTTAATCTGGGTGTGCTTCCAAAGTTCAGGATGATTGCCCTTCTGAATTACACCAGAAAAGACAAACTCGAAAAACACATCGGAACCAATCAGTTTACCGACCATCCCGACCGCTTTGACCAGCTAATATCAATGGCCATAAGCGAAGGGCGCATATCTCTTACCAAAGCCGCCGAATTGGCGCAGATTGACCTTGATACCCTTATGCAAAACTACGTTAACAAATGACTAAACCTTTAATGTTGGATCAGGTGGCTATTCGCGATCTGGACAAATGCGGGCTTTTGCCCATTCTCTCGAAATCGGGCATTGAGTGCTGTTCTACTCCACTTGCTTTTGAAAGCCCGGACCATTTTAAAACCTACAAACGCTTGTTCGACTCCGGTGGCAACCCGCTTCGCGAATTGGTATTTGATGAAAAAAGTCATAGTGTGCTAAAGTTCATCTACTCAAAATACGGCGAAAATGAACGCATAACATATTACGATGCCGTAGCTATTTCAATGTCAAGTTTTGGCGGGTATGTTATGATAGCTACTGAACCGGTGATTTACAACATTGCTACCGAACTGAATATTAATGTGTGGGGATACCAAACCCTGTTGTCAGCTTTGGTTGAAAAACAGATTCTGCATCCGCATGATGCCTCGGCATTAGCACAACAGCTTCTGTTTCAGGTAAACAATGCAGCCATTATTCATGACACAGGCTACTCCGATGTTTCCATCACATCACCACATGCCGGCACTAAACACTTGCGAAGAATCGGCAGAATTATTCAGAATATGCCGGGCCACAAAGTCATCTGATCAAACAAGGCAAAAATCATTGTAAATGAAAACTCCGGAAAAACAAACCTCGGTGATGGTAAAGATAGGCCGCTCGGAATTAGACGAGCCGCGTAAGGTAACCTTTACCAATGAACACTTCACCTCTTACGACTTTGAGTCGGAGTTGCTTGAAGCATGTTTTGAGGTTTGTATAATTGAGATTCCGGAAGTAAAAGAAACTTATTCGCCGCACGCATTCCTGCAGCCTGTATATCATTACAGGCCCGATGGTCGGCGGCAAACATTAAAAAAGCTGGGTAAACCATCCCTGGCACTCTCCCCTCCGGTTTTACAGTTTTAAACACAGCATATTTTCTGGTTTTTGTCACATTATGTTGACAACAAACCGCATTTCATAGTTTAACCCTGTAAAACAAACGCCATGCGTTACAAGACAGACAGAATCAAAAAGTACAAAGCCCTGTACCAGATACTCAATCAGTATTCTGAGGCATTCGAAGGCGAAGCATTGGCTTCAGTAGAATCATTAGGAACCCTCAACGACAGGTTCAGCGCCCTTGTGTCGAACCTCACCCGGCCGGTCAGCCTGGTTTACCAAAACAGAACAAGCCGCCGCGACAGCTTTATTGAATCGCTGCAGCGGTCTGTCAGGTTAGGGATGGCCGTCGCACGCAAAACAGGCAATACAGCGCTCATGGATGCTGCCACAAATTATCATAAAGAAATAGGTCGCACCTCCGACCATAAGCTTTACGAAATGGCATTGCATATGGTTGAGTTGCTCACACCTCACAGTGTGTTGATTGGTTCTCTTGGCAATCAGCCTGCTTTTTTGGAGCAGTTTGGCATTCAGATTCAGGAGTTTTCACAAACACTCTCGGGTACCGGTCTTTCGCTCAACGAGCGCAAATCGGGCAGACGTGAACTGAATGCCCTGCTGACTGAGTGTAACAAACTTTTGGCACAAGAGCTGGACGGGCTTGTGGAAATGCGAAAAAACACACACGGTGAATTGTACAATTTGTACACCACCATGCGTATGAAACGCAGACCCCGCAGCAAGGTTGGAGAAAAGCCCGGCCTGTCCGACATCAGCGGCATAGTAACCGATGCAGTAACCGGTCAGCCGATTACAGATGCACAGGTTACACTGACCCAGCATGCCACAGTTACCGAAACCGATGAAGATGGTTTCTTTGCCCACGAAGAGCTGCACGAAGGCAGTTATACTGTGGGTTGCTTTGCCACGGGATACAATGTACCCCCATCAGCAACGGTAAAACTCGGCTCCGACGATAGTGTTGAAATCAATTTCACACTGCAGCCCGTCGATCCCATGCTGAACTAAGTTGATGCATTTTCATGAAACAAAGGTGCGGGAGACTGCACCTTTGTTGTTTTATGGGATTTGCGAATTGTATTTGGCTGCTTGCTTCGCTGAGCGGCATTTGCAATGCCGCTCCAAACTGCTCTGAGATTTTCAAATTCTCTATTCGTGCATTCGTAGCATATACTTTTTACATTAACTATCGCTAGCGCGCGTCCCCTGACGCGTGCTGCTGAATTCCCTCCTGCTGAATTCCCTCCAGCTTTAGCTGGAGGAAGAACAAAAACCTCAATCCCACTCCGGGCTTTAGCCCAAGCAAATGAAGTGCCTCGAAAGCCGTCTTATTTGAAGTTCATTTATAATTAAAGGAAGAAAAAACGTAAAAAGCTAAAAAATTGAATAGCAAATTCAATGTTGTTTTAATGAGGTGAACTCATGGCCAGGAACCCTCTTTCAGAAAAGCAACCCGTACAAAAAGAACAAGCTATTGAATCACAAGTTTTTCAAACTTTGTTCCCTTCTCTGACACGACATTTACAAAATAGGTGCCGGGACTCAAATTGGCAATATTGACAACAGAACTGAGTATGCCCGTCTGAATTTTGGAGATTTGTTTTCGAATAAGCACTCTCCCACTTAAATCGCTGAGTTGAACCTCAAAATTCCCGGAAGGCCCGTCGAGAGAAAGTGTGAAGTGCCGCTTTGCAGGATTCGGAAATACCTTAACCAGTTGATCAAATGAAATCTCATCAATTCCATAACTGCATGATGAGAAAGTAAAAGCAATCTGTAAAGAGTCGGTGTTCCGGCACCCCGTGATGCCATCGGTTACTCTTACCCAGTATTCCTTGTATTCGTTAATTATACCCGACGACAGTACATCAATCTTCTGTTGATTGTTTCCGTTACTCCATAGATACTGCGAGCCTGGATTACCGGCATCAATGGTTATGGTATCGGACACACAAACATTTACCACTCCGTCAATAACGTTAAATTCAGGTGAAATAAGATTAATTACAGGCAATGGATTAACCTCAACTGTAACCTGACTTTCAACAGTATTAAATAAGTCAGATATCATAATAGTATAGGTGGTGGTAATTTGTGGTGTAACGGAAAGTTGGGGACCGGTAGAAACCTCGTTGTCTCCTATTTTCCAGGAATAAAAATATTCAGGATAATTGCCTCCGCCGACCAGGGCTGTGATAATGCTGGTATCGCCAATGCAGATGCTGCCAGGGTTGGCTTCACACCTAACAGCCAAAGGCACGCCGGTAACCGTAACGGTAGTAAAGTCGGGCTGGCTGATACAACCATTCCCGTCAGTAACCACCAGGCTGAACTGATTGGGGGTATGCAACTTTCGGGTTGTTGGACTTTGAATATCAGGATTCCACAACGAATCAGCCGGCTGCCATGCATACTCATATGGAGGGGTGCCACTAAGGGTTGCGCCCTGCAGCTGGGTAAACGTACCGTGATTTATGGTTTGGCCAGCACCCGCATCAGATACCGGCAAAGGGTTTACAGTAATAGTAACCTGGGATGTAACAGGATTATAACCATCGTTTACAATGACAGTATAGGTGGTAGTTTCTGCTGGCTCCACAAAAGGATTTTGTTCATTAGTTGTCCAGCCATCGGGAGCAGACCACTCGTAAGAATAAGGTTGCTGCACATTACCGCCAAAAGCATTAACTGTAAGCTGGGTTTGGTCACCAAAACAAATAACATCGGGACTTGCCGAAGCTGAAGCTGCAAGTGCATCACCCACAAACAGTGTGGCGGCAGGCGACTGCGCTGATGGAGGGCAATCTCCGCTTACTACGCATCTGAATTGATATTGGCCCATTTCGAATGTGGCCGGGCTCACTGTCAAGGTATTGGTGTTGGTTCCGGTATAAGGAGTGCCTTCGCTGAGGTATTGCCAGAATGCGGTTGAGTTTTCTCTGTATTGCCACCTGAAACTGGTATCGCCAACCGTCTCAACCTGAAATACAGCAGCCCCGCCAATTGGCACCATCTGATCTTCGGGCCCTGAAAGCACCGTGGGAAGAGGGTCAAGTTCAACTTCAAAAAATTTGCTGTGCGTATTTGAATTGTTGCCGCAAAGGTCGGTCACATTTCCAACCAGTCGCAGTTCATACTGACCACTTTCATACATGGGTGGGTAAAAACCAATGGTAAAGAACTTCTCCTGATCTCCTCCGGCCTGACATCCTGCACCGTTAACACTTCCAACAATATGCTCAGTTCCATCGGGGCCCACCAACAAAAAATCGGCGGGTGCTACAGAAAGGCAGCGAAGGTTCTCAGTAAAACCAAAAAACAGTTCGGTTGCACCAGAGCAGCCGATGTTGGTTTCTACGTGTGAAATGGTGGCTGGAACATCGTCAAAAATATCAGCAGTTGAAGCGCTGAAATCGAGTGTATAACCAGCCGACGAGGTTGCTGTCCAGTTACTTACACATAGTACATAGGTATCTCCGGCATTGACAGGCAGATCAGCGTTCCATTTATTGCTGGGTCCGCCATTGTTGCAATTTGAAGTGCCTCCATTGGCAGAGCTGATTCCTGTTGAACCGTGATACCCTGCACCTCCGGCAGCATTGCAGCTCGATTGCATAAAAATTGCATTGTTGTAAATGTCGCTGCATTCCATGGTATTCATGTTGTAAACCGCCCAATCATAATCATCGTTTGATACAACCGGAGAAATTACAAAACGAAGCAGTCCCCCGGTTTTTACCGAAATTACGTACCATATTGAGTTCGTTTCACCGCTCATACAACTTCTCGGGCAGGTTTGTCCGGCATTTATTTCATTCGGGTAATTTCCGGTTCCACCATAAACCGTGGGCTGCACATAGGTATCGGTACAAACTGGTATTGCACCAAGGCAATCCTGAACAGTTGGAACCTGAGCAGTGGCTGAAACAAATGAGATGATCAGAACTGCGAAAATAAATGTCTTTCTGAATTGGGATGTTAAAACAGGAAACTTCATTTTTAATCTTTTTAACTGCCTGTCAAGCCTGAAATATTCAGGAATTTTGCAGAATTAGTAATGGTAGCAAATGTAAAAATAGAAAAAAAATGGTATCTGCAAATTGATTTTTTAAAATAAGTCGCAAGCAGGATATCAGATTGAAGAGGTCGGAGGTCAGAAGTCAGAGGTCAGAAGTCAGGTCAGAAATCAGAAATCTGGTATCCTCAATCTTAACCTCAATCTCAATCCCAAAAAAATGCTTACAAATAATTGCCTGTTAAATTGAAAATATTCTATTTTTGAACAAAATTGAATCAGCCTGACATTAGAATATTTTATTCTTTACCGATAGCAAAAGCAGATAACCATCTTCAAAACATAAAAGAATGACAAAGCTTATTAAATCATTGTCTTTCATGCTGTTAATACTAATGTTTCAATCATGCGAATATCCGTTGGATGAGGAGTATTACCGTGAAGTCGCGCCGGTAGATCCAAATACTTTGAATATCAGTTTAAGCCCCACTGATTCCGTATATTACCTTACCGGCATTACCCATTTCAGCTGTAATACCCTTACTGATGGATTAACGTTGTATGATGTCAGGGTTTTTATTGACACTACGGAAATTACAACCTACAAGGACAAAATAAATGATTTCTATCTCGATTGCAAAGACTACACCGACGGTGAGTACATCCTTAACGTGGTATTGGTAACCAGCACAACTTCAGGCAGTCTGGCCGATTTATTAGGCGCTGAAGGGTTTATTTATCATTTATCCTGGAGACTGGTTGTTGATAAATCAACGCCAACGCCTGTGCAGATTACAAGAATATTTAATGATAGTGGCATCGTAAAAATTGAATGGGAAAAATATTCGAAGGTTAATTTCGGATGCTACAAAGTGGTGAAAACTGTAAGAGGCTACCCCACCAATGTTGTTGAAGTTGTCACAGACAGAAACAGGACTTATTTCTATGATTCGACCTTTATAGGAGGGTGGTCAGAATATTTTGTAAGGGTTGAATCTCCGATTTTTAAAACCGCCAGCAGTGAGAAAATAGTATATAGTGATGAGTACCCTGAATTTAAAGCTGAGTGGAAATACGATAATCATGTTGAGCTGAGCTGGAATAAATGCAAATATCCGAAAGCATTTGTGAAATATGTGTTATATATTAATAACCAGTCACCAATTGATATCCTGAATATAAATACAACAACATTATCAGGTAATTTTGGTATTCTCAGCCAGGAATCAACGTTCGAACTCAAAGTCATTTCCCGAAATGCCAGAGTCGATAACGGAAATGTATATAATTTGAATTCGGCTGCCACAAGCATTGTTGGTGAAGAGTTTATTGAGTTTTCAAGTGTAATGAAAAATCAGGCAAATGGCTACATCCTTTTCAGGGATGAATCAAATTTGTACAAATACAGCCCGTTTTCAGGCGGGATTGAAAAAGTTATGCCTCATCCTGTTGACTACCCGGATTACATTTTATCGCCAAACTTTGACAAATTGTTTTTCGACTCAAAAACCGAATACATTGATCCATCATCACTTATGATTATTACTGTCCCGGCGTTCAATAGACTTATCAGCAGTCTATCTTTGACAAACACTGGAATAAGCAGGATTCCCGGATCACTTGTGATGTATGATTATAATAATTTCGTTCAGGGAATAAGCCTTAATCTCACCGGCTTCAATGATTTGTCACTATCTGAGGACGATAAGTATATATTTGATTTTGACGCATATCATGAAACCCTCGATTGTTACGAAATAATCAATGGAATTCTCACAAAAATATGGACACTCCCCGCCATAGAGTATAAGCTTATACCCGGGCAGCCGGATAAGATAAAAGTCAAAAATTCAACCTCTGCCGATGTCAGAAGTGTAAGTAGCAACCAGGTGATAATTTCAATTCCGGCGGCAAAGCACTTCCTGGAGGATGTGTATTCACCCCAGAAACTGTTATTGCTTTACGACTACTCTAGTGATAATCTGGAGTTTTACAACTATGAAACCGGTGTAAAACTTAAAACGATTCATGGAAGAAGTGCAAATTATTATTATTCCGAAAATACATTATTTTCTTCCTATGGTTTTAAAATTCCGATAAGTTGGTAGCAAAATGAAAAACATAAACCTGATTGCTCTTTTCCTTTTTTGCTTTTCCGGGGTAAATGCTCAGGTAAGCCTGAATTACCGTCCGGGATACGGCACTTATTTAATGACCAATCTTTCGTTCTTACAGGAAAGAATTTTATCAAAAAGTGAATTGCCGGCGAAGATTACAGCTCAGTTCCCGGGATATATCAACCACAAATTAATGATACATCTACCCAGACAGGGAGAGGACAATTCGTTGTTTATTGGCTATGTAACTACTGGTGGAAGGATCAGCCTGACCGACTATTCAGGAAAGTGGCATTTTGACATGAAACTGAACGGAATTAAAGCCGGATTACACAAAGAATTTCCATTTCAAAAATTCAACAGGTTCAACATCAAGACCTATTTCGACTTCGGAACTACCCTGACTTACATGATCATAACAGAATCTATAGAGATTGAAGAAGAGAAAATAAAAGAATCAGCTCTTTTTGTTGGACATGGTATCGATTTCGAACCGGGCTTTATTATTAAGATGGAACAACCACGGTTTAATGTTGGACTGTTCTGTGGATTTGAGCTGGATATTGCTATGGCTTTTTATAAGAGAGGCGCATTCAGGGGGAAATTACAAGGAGGAAACCGGCCGGTCAGGCCGAACTGGTCAGGACTAAGAACAGGCTTTCAGATTGATTTGAAATCCAGAAAATAAACATTCTGGCCCGAAAAGAGAAATCAGAAGTCAGAGGTCAGAGGTCCGAAATCCGAAATCCTCAACCTTAACCTTAACCTTAACCTCATCCGAAATCCGCAATCCGCAATCCGCAATCCGCAATCTGAAATCCGAAATTACTTGTCTCGGGAGCGCGAAGTGATAACGAGAGAAATTAGAAATTAGAAATTCCCTTATAATCTGTAAATTTGCATAATCAAACCACAAAACCTGCGTTAAGGTATGATATTAACCTGCAACGTCAACCATTATGTTTAAAAACCAAAAGATTCTTTTATTTGCATTGACAGCATTCATATTTGCTGCCTGCGGAAAAGATGAACAAAATACCACCAATCACCTTCCTGTCGCCAATTACACCATCAGCACTTACCGCGGCGATGTAAACACTGTGTTTCAATTTGATGCCAGCCTTGTGAGTGATCTGGAGGACCCGACTGATGTGCTTGAAATCAGGTGGGACATGAACAATACCGGAGTTTATAATACTCCATTCAGCACGGTAAAGTTTGCCACACATCAGTACAGCCAGAGTGGCTTGTATTTTCCGGTGATGCAGGTACGCGACACAAAGGGAATGACAGATTCCATCCGTAAAATGGTGGTGGTTGTTACCGATCTGAACAATCAGCCACCTGATCTGCCCGTTTACCTGACACCTCCTGACTGGCAAACATGGATGGAGCCTACCGTTGTTTTTAAATGGACCTGCTCAGATCCGGAAAACGACCCGCTCAGCTTCGACCTGTGGATTGGACGTAGCCCTGAATCAATGCAGCCGATACAAACCGGAATTACCACTTCTGAAATTGTTGGTCAGAATACCGTTTTTAACACAACAATATCTGGCTTTGGATTAAATCGCACCTTTTATTGGCAGGTTTATGCACGCGATATAGCCGGAAATTACACCCCCGGATACATCTGGAGATTCACCACCAGACCTGAATAAATGCCGCAATCAGGACTTTTCAGAACAATACTGCTGCTGATGTTTGTTTCAGGGCAGGTGTTATATGCTTCTGATTATCACCTCAAAGGAACCATTAAAGGGATTCCGGAAAGTAAGATTTACCTGCAGGAATTTTACGGAGAACAGAATAAAGTCACTGATTCTGTTACGGCAGACCTTGAAGGCAATTTCAGTTTTAAAATAAAATCTGAAAAACCTTCAGGACAATATCGGCTGATCTTTGCCAACAGGCGTTTCCTCGATTTCGTTTTCAATCGCGAAAATATTGAGTTCAGTACCAGTCTCGATCATCTGATCGACGACATGAAAGTTACTGAATCCACTGAAAACTATGTTTATTATCAATATCTGAAGTTCAGGGTAAAAAGTCAGAAGCGTATTGATCAGCTCAGCAAACAGCTTTATTCTTACGACAGCACCAAAGCTTATTTTGCTGAAACAAAGCACGAATACCTCAATCTGATTCATCAGGAAGATGAATTTACTTCTCAGCTAATCAACGAATATCCCGGTCTGCTGGTTTCGGCATTTATAAAAATTGACCGCGAACCCCGTCCTGATCCTTCGTGGAACAAAGCAAAAGCAAATCTCTGGGTTTTTGAAAAGTTTCCTGAATATTTTCAATTTAGCGACACTTTATTGCTGAGGTCGAATGCTGTTTCGGCAAAAATAATCGCTTATCTCTCGGTTGCACTTTCGGTACACAATCATCCTGATAGCATTGAAAATATCTTAAAAACCGCTTCATTCCGCTTGCTGGCGTCAACCGGAAATTGCGGGAAGATGTTCAGATTTATGAATGACTACCTGAACAATGGTTTTGTAAGATTGGGCTACAAAAATATAGCTACACAGATTTCTGAAATCCCCTTTCCTTGCTGTACCTGCCGGACAGTTGAAAACAAAAACACTTTAAGCAAGGCAACAAAAGCCGGAATGCCATCTTCCGTTTTATTGAAAAATATAAACGGCGAAAAAACAAAGGTAAAACTTCAGGGAACAACCACCCTGATGCTGATTGCCGCAGCAGATTGCAAATGGAGCGATCTGCTGACAAAAGGCCTAATGTCGGGCAACGTACTTTCAACCGCAGGAAAGCAGATATTAATCATTTACAGTGAAGATGAAATGACAGTAGTAAAATCTGAAAACAGGTTTTTACATTTTATTTCGGAAAAGGAGCTGAAAAAGATTTCTGTTGCAGCGGGAGTTCAAACGCTTCCCGTGCTCATCACCATCAGTGAAAAGGGAGAAATATTGCATGCCACAACTTCATGGCTTGAGCTGATGTAGAGACTGTTACTCTGACCAGCCACTGGCGAGAATATCTACCAGATGTATGGTTTTGATGGGGAGGTTCTGTTTTTTGATATAAGCATCCTGATGCATAAGGCATGAAGAATCGGTAGAGACAATATATTCTGCGCCGGTCTGCATAGCGCGGCTGACTTTGAATTCAGCCATAGCCACCGAAATTGCCTCATTTTTCACCGAAAATGTACCACCGAATCCGCAACAGGTTGTTGTGTCTTCCATTTCAACAAGTGTCAGACCGCGCACATTGGCAAGCAATTGCCTGGCTTCATCTTTAAGCCCGTACTCCCTCAATCCGGCGCAGCTGTCATGAAAAGTTACTTTATGGTTAAAAGTTGCACCTAGATCTCTGACCTTAATCACATTTACAAGAAAGTCTGAAAGTTCAAAAATATTCTTTTTCAGCAGGCGGTATTCATTGTGCAGGGCTGAATTGTAGAACATTTCATCGTAATAATTCCGCACCATTCCTACACACGAAGCTGAAGGGGCAACCACATATTTACAGTCGATAAAATCGCGGATAAACTTCTCGCCCATCGATTTGGCATGATCCCAGAAGCCACTGTTATAGGCTATCTGCCCGCAGCAGGTCTGGTTTTTATTATACCTGACATCAACGCCGGCTTTTTCAAGCACTTTAACCATATTGTAACCAGTCTCAGGGTAGAGCTGGTCTATAAAACAAGGGATAAAAATATCAACAACCATAAAATCTGAAAATTTTAACAAACCTACATTATATTTGCGTTAAATACAATGATTTTTTACAAATTAGCCTGTCGCTTTAAAACCAGGTGATTAACCATTTGTCATGAAAAAACGCGGATCAGTTCATTTTATTTCAGGCATCAGATTTTTGTTCCTGCTCATCATTGCAGCGTTTGTTTCGATGCACAATCATCAACTTAAAGCACAGCCTGACGCCGGAAACTGGCAGGCCATTTTCGACAAACACGATGCAGTCGGTACCTTTGTTTTATATTCAACCAAAGCCGACAGCTTTTTTATTTACGAACCTGAAAGGGCCAAAACCCGGTTTCTTCCGGCTTCCACATTTAAAATTCCCAATTCACTGATTGGACTTGAAACAGGAGTAATTTCGGGGCTTGATGAAATTTTTATCTGGAATGGAACTGATTACGGATATCAGGTATGGAATAATGATTTAAGTCTGAGAGATGCTTTCAGGGTCTCTGCAGTTTGGGTATATCAGGAAATTGCACGAAGGGTTGGGCGTGAAAACATGGAATACTGGCTGCAGGAAATAAATTACGGAAATATGCTCACCGGTCCGCACATTGACAGGTTCTGGCTGGATGGAGACATTGCCATTTCACCAGTGGAACAGATAGGGTTTCTGCGAAAATTATATGCTGAACAGCTCCCGTTTAAAAGTGAAAATCAAAAGCTTGTAAAAGAACTTATGCTGGTCAAACAAACGGACACACACCATTTATTTGCAAAAACAGGATGGGCCGCCAGAATCAAAAACTCAATCGGCTGGTATGTAGGGTTTGCAGAAACACCGCTTGATACGTGGTTCTTCGCGCTGAATATTGACATGCGCAAACCATCCGATCAGGATGCACGCATCGCAATATCTATGGAAATACTTGAAAAATCGGGAATATTTCCCGTTTCTGATAACTAATTACTCCACCAAACGCCCAAAATCGGTAAATCTGAACAAAGCTTCTCTCACCAGGGCAGTTTCGCATTTCTGTCCTTCTACAGAGTTGCCGATAGTTTTAAGAAGTGTGAGCATAAGCCGCCCCTTTTCATTTTTCTTGTCGTAATTGGTAATTTCAACCAGCTCATCAATGGCTTCGGTAGGGATCTTATAATGGTTAAAATTGAGCAAAATCTGTTTGACAACTTCATCGCGTTGCTCATGACTGAAACCGATTGTCCGGTAAGAAATATAAGCTTCGCAAATCATACCCATTGCAATGGCTTCGCCATGGGTAAGCGGATTTTCGTCGTGACGCAGCGAATAGGTTTCAAAAGCATGACCCATGGTGTGTCCGAAATTCAGCTTACGGCGCACATTCATTTCCTCGGGATCTTTATTTACTACATCGCCCTTTATTTCAATGGATTCAATAATCAGGTCTTCCCAGTTACTGATAACAGCCATTGGAATCTTTATTAAACGGTTCCAGAAACCGGAATCGGCGATGAGTGCATGTTTCATCATCTCGGCATATCCTGAGAGCAACTGACGATGAGGCAAAGTTGACAAAAATCCCGGCCACACATAAACGCCTTTTGAAGCAGAGAAGAGTCCGATCTGATTCTTCAGCGAATAGAGGTCAACTCCTGTTTTTCCGCCAAGTGAAGCATCGATCATGCCCATAAGCGAAGTAGGGACATTTATATAATCCATTCCCCTGTGAAAAACCGAAGCCGCAAATCCACCCAGATCGGTGATCATGCCACCGCCAAGGTTTATCAGCAACGACCTGCGATTGCCTCCGGCAACAGCCATCTCATTCCACACCCGCTCACAGGTTTCAAGCGTTTTAAACTCTTCACCGGGACTCACTACAATTGTAGCGGCAGATGAAAGTTGCGGAATTATACCGGTTAGCACCGGAAAACAATGCTTGATGGTATTTTCGTCAGCAAGTACAAAAATAATTTCCTTGTTAGAGAAAACACCTGTGAGGTGATCTTTCAGCTCCTCAAGTGCTGACTGCCCGACATAAACAGGGCTTCCTGCTATTTTGAATTTTTGAATCTTTTTTGCCATAATGCAAACTTACATCAAGTTTTGTGAAAAATATAAAAAAATATAATGCCGTCCGGGGAAAAACAAAAAACAACCTGCCATCAATCATTCACTTATTTAAAATTTCCATGAATAAGACAAAAAAAAAGTTAATCTTGTTTCAGATTAACAATTTATCTGCCCGATTGACTAATTTTGATTTTTAAATAAACGGGAGCAACTGAAGCCATGGAACTAAACCTCAACAACACCGAAATAGCGTTTAAGATAAAGAGCAACAAAGATTTAAGAAGAGCGCTGCTTTTATTTAAAGCCATTTCGCTACCATTCATGGTTAAACTTGGAAACGCCTTTACCAGCATTTCTTTGCGGATCAAGGCTCCGATTGCCTGGATTATTAAACCTACCATATACAAACACTTTGTTGGAGGTGAAACGATTGAAGAATGTATTTTAACAGTTGACAAACTCAAAGGTTTTAAAGTAAACTCAATTCTTGATTATTCTGTTGAAGGCGGCAATGATGAAGAAAGCATTCATGCCACAATGCTTGAAACACTTAAATCTATCCGCAACGCAGCTACCAACCCTGCTATTCCATTTGCTGTTTTCAAACCTACCGCTTTTGCCAATCAGCATTTGTTTGAACATGCAGACCCTATCAAACCACTTGAAGGAGAGATGGAGAAAGAGTATTACCGTTTCAGATCGAGGGTGAATATTCTCTGCAACGAAGCCTATAAGTATAATGTCCCCCTGATGGTTGATGCAGAAGACAGCTGGTATCAGCATCTGGTTGACGATACTGTGCTTGAAATGATGAAACGTTACAACCGCGAAAAAGCCATTGTTTTCAACACACTTCAGATGTATCGTGCCGACCGCCTTGAGTTTCTGAAAAGAAGCATTGAAGAAGCCCGTGAAGACAATTTCTACCTGGGATTGAAATTTGTAAGAGGCGCATACATGGAGAAAGAGCGTTTGCGTGCTTTTGAAAAAGGATACCCCTCTCCTATTCATCCCGATAAGGCTGCAACCGACGAAGCTTTCAATACTGCCTTGCTTATTTCAATTGAGAATGCCGATATCGCGAGTATTTTCTGCGGTTCGCACAACGAGAAAAGTAACCTGCTGTTTGCCGAAGCCATTGCGGCAAACAACTTTTCCCGTGACGACAATCGTTTCTGGTTTTCACAGCTATACGGCATGAGCGACCACATCAGTTTTAATCTGGCCAATGCAGGATACAATGTTACCAAGTATATACCGTATGGCCCTGTAAAATCAGTACTGCCTTACCTGTTGCGCAGGGCCGAAGAAAACACCTCGGTAGCCGGGCAAACCAGCCGCGAGCTGAGTCTGATCAGAAGCGAAATCAAACGGAGAAAGCAATCAGCGAAAAACTGATTTTTATAAATGTGCTTCGACTTTGATCCCTATGGAAGATTGATGTAACTATTGCTACTCTATTACCCCATAAAGTTTTGTATTTCGCCCTTTCAGGGCTTTAATAGGCGATTGTTTCATTACGATGGGCTTCACCCATCGTTAATGTATTTCGCCCTTTCAGGGCTTATTTTATGCTTAGCCCTGAAAGGGCGAAATCTGTTAACACAGCGGCGAAGCCCTGTGTTACCGGAGCGTAATAACCAAGAAAAAGCCCTGAAAGGGCGAAATCACTTCTCATAATGAGCCTGCCTCTGTGCCACAAGCAGACAGGGCTGATCCTGCTCACTATTATGTGCAAAAATACTTTCAAACTCTCTAAAAATGAACAAGGATGATGTTTCCGCCTTTCATCCCCGTTATGACAGTAAAATCAAGCGTTTAAACACTTCGACTCCGCTCAGTGTGACATTCGTGTTAGGTTAGCAATGATTCTCTTTTATGCACACGTTATCAGCCCTATACGATGTCCTCCTGAGCGGAGTCGAAGGATCAGATGAACAATCTGTCATTGGTAGCTTGAATGCCGTTTTTGACGTTTGATCCGGGTTCTCCCTTACATCCATTCAACCTCTTAAACCATAGATTTAACAACCTAATTTCCGCATTCACCGATTTTCATTCTATTCACTGATGGCATCAGGTTATTTTTGCTGCATTATTCGGCAAAATATCATCTGATTATGAAAAAACTCAACAACTTTACACCGATTCTGTTGCTGATTCTGGCACTGCTTTATACCCTTTTCGGGATGTCGCAAACCGAAAATAAAACAGGCTTTCTGCTTTCCGGCAACGAAACCCGGATTACGGGATTTGCAGGGCCATCGCTCAGCATTTCCGAAATAAAAAACAAACCTGCATTGTTCAAAGGCGGCAGCGGTGGAATAATTGTTAACAGAAATTTCATTGCCGGAGCTTTCGCGGAAACACATGCAGGCTCACACAACACCGGCCGGTTAAGCCTTACGCTGGGCAACAGGCAGACAGTCACCTATTCAAACCTCAGAACTAACTTTGGCTTTGCCGGGCTGATGTTCGGATATATCCGTCAAAAAACCGAAAACTTCAGACTTCAGGCAGGTATGGGAATTGCGCTGGGCAGCATAAGCCTGTCAGAAAATGATTACCGGCTTGACTTTCGCGAAAACATAATAAATGATGGAGTGTTTGTAATAATACCCAAAGCTGAAGCCGGATTCAGACTTTTTCCTTTTATCAGAACCACTTTAGGACTTGGTTACCGTATAGTCAGAGGAACAGGCAGAACAACTGCAACTTCTGAGGGAACAATAAATAATTGCCTGAACAACAAAGACTTCTCAGGACTGTTGGTATCAATCAGCATCCATATGGGAAACTTTAATTCCTGAGACAAGTACAAAACTAAAGCAGCTATAACACAACCAACTAAAAGATGAACAAAACATTTTACTTACTCTTATTGCTTCTCCTTCCTGCTTTTACTGCTTTCGCCGACACAGAACCAGAAACAGCTGAGGGCAAAAGATTTACCATCAGCGGAAACATCAGAGACAAGGAATCGGGCGAAGAATTGCCTGGTGCCACAATTTATGTGCATGAACTGAAAACCGGCGCAGTCACCAATCAATATGGTTTTTATTCACTCAGTCTGATACCCGGCGAATACAAAATCACCATTTCATTTATCGGTTTTTCACCCATTGATAAGGTGATACAGATGCGCGAAAACTTTACGATGAACTTTGAAATGTCGCCGGCTCGGCAGCAGCTCAGCGAAGTGGTTATCACCGGTGAAAGACCGGACGAAAACATTCGTAAAAATGAAATGAGCGTTGTAAGAATGGATATTAAAACCATAAACCGCATACCTGCGCTTATGGGTGAGGTAGATATTATTAAAGCCATACAATTGCTTCCCGGCGTTCAATCTACCTCTGAAGGATCATCCGGATTCAGTGTCAGAGGCGGAAGTCCTGATCAGAATCTGATTCTGCTCGACGAGGCTATTGTTTACAATGCTTCTCACCTTCTGGGATTTTTCTCTGTATTCAACAACGATGCCATCAAGGACGTAACCTTATACAAAGGTGATATTCCGTCATCTTACGGAGGTCGGCTTTCTTCAATACTCGACATCAGGATGAAAGACGGAAACTCAAAAAAGTTTGCCGGCGCCGGTGGTATTGGAACCATCTCAAGCCGCCTGACGCTTGAAGGTCCGGTAATCGAAGACAAAACATCATTTCTGGTGGCAGGCCGCCGGACTTATGTTGACCTGTTTCTTCCTTTTGCAAAAAACGAGGATATCCGCGATAACGTGCTCTACTTTTATGACCTGAACGCCAAAATAAACCACAAAATAAATGACCGGAACAGGCTTTATCTTTCGGGATATTTTGGCCGCGATGTTTTCAGCAATGAATTTGCTCGGATGAGCCTCGGCAATCAAACCGGCACACTGAGGTGGAATCACCTTTTCTCGCAGAAGTTATTTTCAAACTTCACCCTCATACAAAGCATCTATGACTATGAACTTGGAACTGCAGAGGGCAATGCAAATTCCTTTATCTGGAAATCGAAAATGCAGAATCAAAGCTTCAAGGGTGATTTTACATGGTATATTAACCCAAATCATACTTTACGATTCGGCGCACTTGGCATCAGACACACTTTCGATCCTGGTTTTGCCAAAGGAACAGGCAGCGAAAGCCTTTTTACCGAATACAGGCTTCCGCAGAACTATGCGCTTGAATATGGCGTTTACATCAGCAATGAGCATAAAATAAGCAGTAAAGTAATGGTCAAATACGGACTCCGTTTATCGGCGTTTCAGAATACAGGCTCTGCCACCATTTATAATTACGACTCCGATTTTAATGCGATTGACTCCGTAAAATATGCCAAAGGAAAAATCTTCAACACCTATATTGCACCGGAACCACGTCTCGGACTTAACTACATTATTAACCCTGCATCCTCGGTAAAAGCAAGTTATTCGCGCACGGTGCAATATGTGCATCTGGCACAGAACTCAACAGCCGGAACACCGCTTGATTTATGGTTTCCCAGCAGTCCGAATGTAAAACCGCAGAAAGCTGATCAGATGGCTGTGGGTTACTTCAGGAATTTTAAGGACAATGCTTATGAAACTTCTGCAGAGGTATATTACAAAAACATGTACGATGTCATCGACTTTAAGGACAATGCTGAATTGCTGCTTAACCCTAAACTGGAAGGAGAGCTCCGCACCGGTAAAGGCTGGTCGTATGGCATGGAAATTATGGTTAAGAAGAACATCGGCAAGCTGAACGGCTGGATCAGCTACACACTGTCAGCAACCCGAAGGCAGATTGAGGGCATCAATGATGGAAATAGCTACCGTGCTCCCTACGAAAAACCACACAATATTTCGGTGATCATAAATTATGAATTTTCCGAAAGGGCTGTTTTATCGTCAAACTGGGTTTATTCCACTGGGTCGCCTGTAACTTTCCCGACTGGCCGCGCTGTGATCGGAAATGTGATTGTTCCCATTTACAGCGATCGCAACTCTTACCGATTGCCCGATTACCATCGACTTGATGTTTCGTTCACCTACAAAAACAAAATCAGGGAAAACAGAAAATGGCAGGGAGAATGGAATTTTTCGGTTTACAATGCTTACGGGCGAAAAAATGCCTGGGCCATCAACTTCCAGCAGGACCCGGTTAATCCATATGTTACTTATGCCGAAAAAACCTACCTGTTCAGCATTATTCCTTCAATTACCTACAACTTTAAGTTCTGATGTGCTAAAATCACGACCAAAATGAAAACACTGAAAATAAAACCCCTGTTTGTAAAAGCTTTTGGCATTGTTGCTGCAACATTAATCATGGCATCGTGCACCGAAAAAATTGACATTGAACTGGATGATAGTTACACCCGCCTTGTGGTGGAAGGAAGTATAACCACCGACACTACCGCTCATGTGATCAGACTTACACGATCAACCAGCTACTTTTTTCCTGAACAAGCGCCCGGTGTCAGCGGGGCAGAGCTGACTATTAGCGATGGTTCAAACCTTATCACACTTACCGAAACAGAACCAGGAACCTATGCAACACCAACTGATTTTCATGGTTTGCCGGGACGTGACTACACACTCAATATAAAATTATCAGAACCCATCGGAGGGTATGACAATTACACTGCCAGTTCGTATATGAACTTCCCGGCACCCCTCGACTCCATAAAAGCAATACACAGAAGCGACTGGGGGCCTGATGGATTTTACGAAATTACCTGTTATGTGCTGGATTCCTTAACTGTTGATTTTTATATGTTTAAAGTACTTAAGAACGGCGAACTGCTGTCCGACACGCTGAATAAGGTTTTTGTTACCGACGATCGTTTCTACAACGGAAATTACACAAACGGCATAGGCATCGGATATCTTAACCAGTCATATGAACGGCAAAAAGTTAACCCGGGAGATGTGCTTGCCATAGAAAGTGCACGTATAACCGAAGAGTACTTCAGATTTGTAACACAATTGCAGATACAATCTGGTTTTCAGAGTCCTCTTTTCAGTGGACCGCCGTCAAACATCAAAGGAAATATCAGTAATGGCGGCATTGGTTTTTTTGCTGCATATCCGGTAAGCTATACCACAACAATTGCAGAAAGTAATTGACCTGTAATCACTTATCTGACTGGCTTTCAGCTGCATTAAAATTACCTTAAATCGGCAAAAAGCATACAACAATTTACACCCTGCTGCGTTATCTCTGCAATCGATTGCGCTAATATAAATTCAACATACTTTTAAATCTGAATTGCTATGCTGGAGTACACAAAAACCATTTTGCAAAAAGTCAGTTTCAACCGTGATCTTTTCAGGAAAGAGCTGATAAAATCAAAACGATGGCTGCGCAGGGAAGAAATTATTCTTCTTCAGATCTGGTGTCTCGTCACATTTAATGACACATACAGTGACATTATTCGTGAAGTTTTCTACGGTATTTCCCGCTAAGGGAGATTTTGGTGTTAACGATAAAGGCCCTTCAACGGGCCTTTATTATTTTATAACGCTGGCTGGCAAAAACCGCACCTCATTGCAACGCAGATTTTAGCTTCGCTGAGCTCGTCCGCTGAGGCGGCCTCGGTTGCAATTCTTCTTTTTAATCAACTATGAATTTGTCATTCAATTTCATTGTTGTCCGGGGAAAGTTTCAAATATTATAATTTGCCACCAAAACACGAAATCACCAAAATTCACCAATTTAATTCATTCATTTTGTGTAATTTGGAGTTTTGGAGATTTGGTGGCAAGGAAATTTTCTATTTTCACCGGACAATAGTGATTCAATTTATAATTACCGTAAGGACAATTGCAGATTAGGATCGAAAATACAACATACCGAAGGATGGGCTGAAAAGGTGGGCAGACTCAGCGAAGAGATATCAAAACACAATTAAACTACTTTCGGTTGTCAAATACAACCAAGAGTAGCTTATAAACAACTAAGAATAGCTGACTTTATTTGCATTATGGAGGTGACGTACAATAACTTTGCAGCATCAAAACCTAAAACCAAAATCATGATGCTTAACTCAAAATCTGTTGGCAATAAAATTGCAACAGCACGAAAGAATACCAATCTTTCACAAGCAGAACTTGCACAGCAGGTATCTATCAGTGCTCAGGCTGTGGGCAAATGGGAGCGCGGCGAATCTATGCCTGACATTTCAACTTTAAACCGCCTTGCTGAAATTTTTGGCGTTGATCTGAACTATTTTTCGGATAACTTCCAATCGGTGGACACAAAAATGACAAGCGGTGAACCAGCGAATAATCAACCGCCGGATGAACCACTCTCCCGGAAACAAAAACCCAATTGGGATATGTCTATGGGAAATTGGGTGAATGCTGACTTTTCAGGCATGAAAAATCTGCAGGCTAAGTTTGGTTTTTCCAATATGAAAAACTGCAGATTTGCAGGCTCTGAATTGTCGGAACTCGCTTTAAAAGCCAATCATGTTGATGGCTGCGACTTCTCTGATTCCGACATCAGCAGAAGTAAGATTCAGGCTTCGACCCTGGTAAACAACCTGTTTAAAAACTGCTCGCTAAAAGATGCCGCATTTTCGGCAAGTCACATAAAAAAGTGCAATTTCCAGGGTACTGATTTTACCGGGGCAACTTTTAAAATCTCGACTTTTAAAAGCAACATTATCGAAGGCGCTGTGTGGAATTCTGTTTCTTTTAATTCTTCAGATATTTCGGATGTAGTTTTCGAAGGCAAAATGGAAGATTGTTCTTTTGAATACTGTTCATTCTCCAAAGTGACTTTTAAAAATGCGACACTGTTAAACACTTTTTTTAAATGCAGGACTTTAAAACGCCTTCTATTTGTTGACTGCCAGGCGGATCGAATGACCTATGAATTTCTGAAGAACGGGAAAGCAGATCTTACAGGCATTACAATGATAGCCGACAAAACTTAACAAAGTTGGAGAAGAAACACCGCTGCTGTTCGGGCAAAAACTCCGATCAGGTAGTTTTGGAGAGGGAATGCACCGGTAAGCGAAGCAGTACTTAAAATCCTGCTTCAACACCTGATGCATTGCAATTCTTTTAATTCATTGATCTTAAATTATTTGCAAATTAGGGAGCAGCAATCGACTGAGGTGCGACCTGCAAGAAGGGGCAGGCTGAGGGGAGTTAAATGCTGCTCAACAGAGGCATAATTTTATACGTACTATTCACAGTAATGTAGGAATTATATTATTTTTTTCAATAATTGTATAACAGGAAAAATGGCATACCGCATCACCTTTGACACTCTATTTTACTAAAACAAAAAGCAATGGTTCATCATGTTAAAGAATTACATTAGCCTGAAAGATTAAGGATATTGACAACATACAGCCTGTAAAGTGAAATCCCGCGAAAACGCAGAAAAGGAAAGTTTACCGATGTTTGCATGCAAAGCAATTGCAACCTTAAAACAATTAACTCAATCGATGCAAGGTTTCTAGTAAATACACTCACGCAAATCAATGTTTTAACAAACACAACCTGTAAAAATATAATTATCTATCTTTGTAAATCCTGAAATGAAACACGTTCAAAAAACACCCTCGCATTTCAGCAAAACAGAGCTTTTTAAAAGAGCAAGACAATCAGTTGAACTTTGAAACTTTTAAAAATTGGGCATGGGTTTACAGAAGTTTTTATTTTTAATATTTCTTTGGGGATTTACAAATCTCACAAATGCACAAAACCTCTCTGACTTTGATAGTTTATCGAAAGCCTTACTTTTTGAAAAAAAAATTGAATCCAGAATACAAATACTAATATCTCTATCCAGAATAGAAGAAGGAAATAATCCGGCGAATAGTGTAAAATATGCGCATGAAGCTTATGATCTCGCAAGCGGAAATCAACTTGATAATGAAATTCTCTTAAGTTTAATTAAGCTGAGCAGAAGTTATATTCGCATCAGCGACTACCAAAACGCCTACAACTATGCTGAAATGGCTTTGAATGAAGCTGCCAGGCAAAATAATGATGAGCAAATAGCAAAGGCAAGAGGATTAATGTCGTTAATCTACTATGAGATAGGTGATTTTGAAAAAAGCGCAAAATTTGATTTTGAAAATCTCTCTTATTATGAGAAAGTAGGAGATACAAATCAAATAGGGATTGTTTTAGGCAATATTGGCATAGATTTTTCTAATCAGGGAAATTATGAGAAAGGACTTGATTATTTAAAAAAGTCATTTGAGATTGCAAAAAACGGAAACGATCTTCATGGCATGGCATATCAATTCAATAATATTGCAGGCGTATATGCAGAATACTACAAAGATCATAAGATAGCTTTAGGATACTATAAAGAAGCACTTAGAATTAATGCCAGTTTAAATGACAGCCGACAAAAAGGAATATATTTAATGAATATTGGCAACTGCTTTTCCAGATTGAATATAAAAGATAGTGTGTTATTCTATTACCAAAGTGCACTTTCCATTTTTAAAGAATTGAATAATCAAAATCTTGCAGCAGAGTGTAAGATATTGATTGGTAGTTTCTATTTAGAAAATAAAGATACTGATAAGAGCATTAAATATGCCGACAGTGCTTTAAAAATCAGTCTTGGAATTGATTCCAGAGAAAACATTAAGCGTTCTGCAGGTCTCTTACATAAAATACAGCTTTTCAGAGAAGATACAATTAAAGCATATTACTATGCATCCATTGAAAGAAGAGCACAGGATAGTTTGATTGAAAAACAAAATCAACTGGATATTTACAAACTTGAATTTCAGTATAATCTTGAGAAACAAGACAAATCACGACAGTTGGCACGACAAAGAAAAGAAGGTCTTATGTTAATTATTATTCTGAGCTTATCACTTGGGATGATTATAATACTCTTATTGTTCTCAAGAAATCGCATTAAAGCCAGAAATATATTTTTGCAAAAAGAGACAATCGAACAACAATTAAATTTTAAAGACAAAGAATTGACCATTAATTTAATTTCCCTGATCAAAAAGAATGAATTACTTGTTGATTTGTCAAACAAACTGAGTCAAGTCGGTAAAAGTGCAAAAAACGAAGAGTCTAAAGATGCAATTAACAAAATAAGTCGTGATTTAAGGAATAGTGCAGACGATAAAATGCTTAAGGAGTTCTCTCAGCGTTTTCAGGAAGTACATACAGGCTTTTATGAAAAATTAATGCATAGATTTCCAGATCTGACACAAAGCGAGCTAAAACTTTGTGCTTTTCTCAGGCTAAACATGACTTCAAAAGACATATCAGAACTTACAGGTCAGCGAATACTTACAATTGACCATGCCAGGTACAGGCTGAGAAAGAAGCTTGGAATTTCCAACCTTGAAGTAAATCTGGTAGCATTCCTTTCTCAAATCTGATCCCGGTTTTTATTTTATCTACCGGAATTCTGCATTTTAATTAACTGACTTACCCTGCCCATGCTTTCCCGGGATATGTGTTTTTTTTTAATCAATTAATAAAGCATAACTATACTTACTCCTGAGTCTTGAAGGGATTTATTCTAAAACAATTTACTGAACGGAATATACCTGTTAAAACCTTCAGATAGGCCTGGCTTGTCCTGTACGGATTATAACCAAAATCACCTCCATAAATAGTCACTCTTTATGCAAAAATTCAGTCATCTTCTATGAATCAAGTCCGGTTTCCCGGCTATCTTTCGGCTAGAACCCACTAATATAATCGTTGATTCATGATTTTGTATTATCCTCATGATCAGACAGATAATCAATAATGTGTATATAATGTAGGGGTACATCTAAGGGCAATTAAACACGATGTAAGGGTAGAATATTTGTTTTCGCTGATTTTGGATATGATCTTTGTCCCATTAAAATAACAAGAATGTCTGATGCGTAAACACAATAAGCCGGCCAAATCTGAAATAGCAGATAGTGTAGTGCTTAACAATGTCAATGAAGATGAAGCGGAAACAGAAAGATTTATCAAGCGGCTTGAATTACAGCGTAAACTGCTTTTAAACTTTATTGAACCGGCAGCAAATAATTCCGGAAAAATGCCGGAGAATGGGAACGTTAATCCGGAAAGAAAATCCGGTAAATGAATCATCTTGAAGCCCGTTGGTCGGCATTTGGATTTCATGAGCAACGGGGATTGTTAAACCTTTAATTAAGTTGAAATATGAAAAAAACAATTACGATTTTGAGTTTTCTGCTGGCAGTTTGCATTCAGAATTCCTTGTATGCAGTGGTAAGAACCTCTGCACAATCGGGCTTTTTCAGTGCAGGTTCAACCTGGGTAGGAGGAGCTGCCCCGGGCCCTTATGATGATATTATTATTTCATCAGGTCATACAGTTACCCTGGATGCGGATGCAACAGTATTTAACATTACCATCCAGTCCGGAGCAACACTTGATAACGCAACTTATCTGCTTACTATTGACAGAACCAGCACAGGTAATCCAATCTACAACAACAATGGCACACACAATGGGACGGGTTACCTTATAGCTTATGATGATTTTAAAACCGAATTATCGGGCAACGGGATAACCAACTGCACCATCATCATCAGGAGTTATGGGCTCGGATTGCTTAATGACTGCCAGCTCACAATCAATGGAAATATCCAGCATGCCAGTCCGGGTAATAACGGGATGAATGGAAAGATTCTGATAGAAACCCAGATCGGTGCAAGCCTGACGATTAATGGTGATATAATCACAAATCCGGTTTATGGTGGAGTTGGAATAGAGAATGGAGCCAATATTATTGTAAATGGAAACGTTAGTTTGCCGGGAAGTTCAGGCAACGGTTCTGGTGCGAGTATAACCAACTTTGCAGGTGGAACTTTCAATGTTTCAGGGAATTTAAGCCTGGGCCCCTACTATAGCTATTGCGCCAACTCTGGCAGCATGACAATTGGTGGTGATTTATTGGGTTACAGCTTTGATGAAACCTTTTTTGTACAAGGTGTAAATTCTGTTGTTAAGTTTGGTGGGCAGATTTTCCCTGACAGCAATCCTGGCTACTTTGATCCGCTTATTGACATAAACTTCGGCCCTGCTGAGCCCAATACCGTTGAATATACAGGTCTTTCTGCACAGATAATCGTTGTCCCTGCAGGAGGAGCGTATTCTAATCTAATCATTGGCAATTCCGATGCCACTGCAACGGTCAATTCATTTGTTACGGTCAACGGCGATCTGAGCATTAAATCAGGATCCGCACTTACAGTTGGCGCGGGAGGTTCTTTGTCAGTAGGCGGAACTACAACCATTGAAAGCGACGCCACAGGCACAGGTTCTTTCATATCCAATAGCGCTGTGAATGCAAACGTAAAACGCTACATTGCCGGGCATAACAGCAATGCAAATGATGGCTGGCATTTTTTAAGTTCGCCTGTGGCAAGTCAGGCCATCAGCGCTTTTCATACCCCGGGCTCAGGCGATTTCTACAAATGGGATGAAGCCACAAACACCTGGATAAATCGCACAGCAAGCGGTGGCGGGCTTAACGGATTGTTTGAAGAAAATTTCGTTCCCGGCCGCGGATATATGATTGCCAATAACACAACCGATACCAAAACCTTTTCAGGAAGTATCAACGCTTCCAACCTGGATGTAACTGGTCTGACATATACCGGAAGCAGTTCCTACGCCGGCTGGCAATTGCTGGGAAACCCTTTCAGCAGTGCAATTAGCTGGAACAATGGCAATTGGGCACTGAACAATGTGGATGCAAATGCCCAAATCTGGAATGAAGCCAATGCTTCCTATACAGTGGTTTTGCCGAATGAGGTAATACCTTCTATGAACGGTTTTATGGTTCATGCAAGCCAGAATAACGCTTCACTGACCATTCCTGCATCGGCAAGGCTTCACAGCAATTTTGCCTGGTACAAATCAGCAAACAATACTGAGCGCATAGTTCTGACCGCTTTTGATGCTGAAGGTCAAACGGCCCAATCAACCATTATCCGTTTCGATGGCAGTGCCACAGAGGGTTATGACAACAACTACGACAGCCATTTCCTGGCAGGGCTGGCACCAATGTTTTACAGTATTTCGCAGGATTATAAACTTGCACTTAACACCTTGCCACAGTTGGCCGGATCATCATCAATTCCATTGGGATTTGTTAAAAACAGCAGTTCAACGTTTTCAATAGAGCTTACCGAAAATATTCCCGGACAGGCAGTTTATCTTACAGACCTGAAAACCAATGAAACGGTAAATCTAACTGAAACAAACTACTCATATGGTTCATCGGAGGGTGATGATGTCAACAGGTTTTTGCTTCACTTTTCTCTATTGGGGCTAGATGAACCTGGAACTGCCGATGGTTTGAAAGCATGGGTTTACGATGGGCAGTTATACCTGTTAAGCCCTGAGCCCGGAGATGTTACCATATATGACATCCGCGGACGTAAACTATCGGGTTTCAGATCAGATACATCTGATTTACAAAGTCACCCTTTAAATTCACCATCAGGTGTATATATCATCAGCTTTCAAGGCAGAGCTTCGGTAAAAACGGCAAAAGTAATAGTTCAATAATTTTCAAAAAAAGAAGAACATGAAAACACTTTCAATAAAAGTATTACTTATCGGCTTTCTATTATTTGCATCAGAAAGCCTGATAGCTCAACCACCACCACCTGCAGGCGGACAGCATAACCAGCAAGGAGATGCACCTATGGGCGGAAATGCTCCCATAGGAAGTGGTGCCGTAATTTTGTTGACAATGGCTGCTGCTTATGCAGGAAAGAAGGCCTATAATAATCGGAATAAGGCAGTATGATTTGAGGACTGGTGTTGATCACAGCCAGATAAGTCGGGCCCGGATTCAGTAGTTCTGACAAAACTTAGCTGAATCCTGGCTGACTTCATCCTATCCATGAAAAACAATTGAGATATAAGTAAAAGGGAGGTAGTTGTATGTTGATCTCATGGGAAAGCTGCATACTTTTAAGTTTGCACCTCGTTTACAAAATGCTTGACAAGTCAGAAGAGAATCCACATTGAGGAAATCCGGACTCTTGTAAAACTTTTAGTAATTAACTACAAACAACTTAAGACAGTGAAAACAAAATTTCAATTTTTAACCCTTATTGCCACGATTTTCTACCTGAGTATAAACATTGAGAAAGTGTCTGCCCAATGGGTTTCCTCAGGCCCTGATGGTGGCTATGTTAAATGCATGACAAAATCAGGCAATAACATCTATGCAGCAACCGGTTTCTTCTGGCTGTCATCTCCTGGTTTTTATAAATCCGAAGATAATGGCGGATCATGGACATCTGTTTCCAGCTCCTCATTGCCTGTTGATATACGTGCGATAGCAAACTTTGGAAATAGTCTGTTCTTAGGAACCGGCTCAGGCATCTACCGATCTGACGATAACGGTTTAACCTGGATTGAAAAAAACAATGGTTTCCCACATGGTGATAAATGGATCAACCATCTTGCTATAAGCGGTAACACTATATTTGCTGCAGGCACCAATGAGGGAATCCTTCGTTCGACAGACAACGGAGAACACTGGACAGTTGTAAATTCAGGTCTGACCGACACCTACCTGTACTCGCTGACTGCAAGTGAAACGGCTGTATTTGCCGGAACCGGCGATCAGATGCTGGGCGTTTTCAGATCCATGGATAATGGAAATTCCTGGCAACAGGTTAAAAACGGAATGTCTTACTACGATAATGGTATCTGGCTCACGGCTTATGCGCCGATGATTACATCCCTGGCATTTATCGGCAGTGATTTATATGCCGGCACCGATGAATCACAAGGAATCTGGAAAACATCCGACAATGGAGAAAGCTGGAAATTTACCAGTATGGAAACCATGAATTACCAAAACTTTACAGCAATTTCCGGCAACGGATCGGTTGTCCTTGCAGGTTCCCGTGATGGCGGAGGTGTGATAAAGTCGGTTGATGGTGGAACGAGCTGGTCTGTCGCAAATAATGGAATCGATAATTATGGTGGGGTCACCTCATTTTTAATTCATGGGAATAGTTTTCTGACCGGAACCAAGGGAGGGATTTATAAATCTGAGAATAACGGCAATAGCTGGTCATGGGCAGGCAGAGGGATTCTGGCTCATAACGCTGTTTATCCGGGTTTTGCTCAGATTGGTTCAACTTTATTTTTTGGTTCACAAACCGGGGGAGTGTACCGATCACCTGATGAAGGAAATACCTGGCTTAATACAAACAATGGCCTGCCAATTAATGAGTGGAACCTGAGTCAACTGTATTCCAACAAAAGTGCTCTCTTTGTCTGGGACCGTGTTTCACTCGACAGCGGAAATACATGGGAAATGGCAAGTATTTATTCACCGGGCTCCACACAGAATGGCTATAGCGGCCCACGCTGGCTTGAACATAACGGGTTCTGGTTTACACTTATGTTTAATGAAAATACAGGAGCTTACCGTTCATCAGATCAGGGACAAAACTGGTCAGCGGTAAATAACGGGATTCAAGATCCTGAGTCAGCAATGTTTTTTATTGAATCCTTGAATGAAATGCTTTTTTTGGGCACTTCTGACGGACTATATTTTTCGGGTAACAATGGGGATTTTTGGACCAAAGGGATTTTCCCGAATTTGAATTATTGGGCGCTTAACGGTGCAACACTTACTTCTACAGGATCGTCAGAAATTTGCGGATTGCGTGGTGGTGGCGGAATCAGGGGCATCTACCGAACGACTGACCAAGGTGCAAACTGGGTTCAGGTCAGCGAATTTCTGGTTCATAAATTTATCAAAAACGGGAATGTACTATTAGCCGCTGGAACAAATACGGAACTTGTGAACGGTGAGCTGGTAGAAATCCCAAGGATTTTTATGTCGGCTGACGATGGCCTGAACTGGACAAATATCTCAGGCTCAATACCGAATGTTTCAACGATTTCACTTACAGGTGATGGGATAAATTTATTTATTTCCAGTTACGAACAAAACAATCATGCAATTTATTGCTCACCTGATAATGGAACATCCTGGGTAAATATAACTGAAGGGATCAGTGAAAATAGCTTTGTAAGTTCCTTTTTCATTGTGAATGAAAAAATATTTGCAGCTACAAATGGTAACTCTGTCTGGCAACGCAATCTCGGGGATTTTGCACCACCTCTTCAGCCGGATCAGATTTCCGGAATCGAAACACCTTGCATTGGGTCGACAGTGCATTACAGTGTTGCAAATACCGAGGGGGTTAACTACTCCTGGCAGGTTCCTCAGGATTGGACGATTTTATCAGGAAACGGAACAAATTCAATTACCGTATATGCAGGAAACGCTACCGGAATTGTTCTTGTTATTCCTTCAAACGGGTTTGGCAACGGGCCTTCACAGTACAAACTGGTAAACCCGGTTGAAGCCATGGAAGTAAGTGTGGTGATTACTGAAGATCAGAATAATGTGTGTGAAGGATCCTTTATGACATTCTCCACTTTTTCAACCAACGGGGGAACTCAGCCAACATTTAACTGGTTTGTGAACGGTGAGGCAGCGGGAGACAATACTCCTGAATTCGTCTATATCCCCTCAAACGGAGATGAGATATTACTTCTTTTTACATCCAGTGAAACATGCACAGTCCAGAATCAGGTGGAATCAAACAGCATAACAACTGTTGTAAATTCAATACCTGAAGTTGAATGGCTCACATTTGAACCGGATTCGCTTTGTATTAACTGGGCACCGGTACTTTTAAGCGGTGCTTCTCCGGAAGGGGGATTTTATTCAGGGGATGGGGTTTCAAATAGTATCTTCGATCCTCTGGCATCAGGTACAGGTAGTCATTTGATAACCTATACCTATACTGATACGAATAACTGTTCCGGTGTATCAACTAAGTTGTTTATTGTAAATAGCTGCCTGGGAATTCAGGAGATTAATACAGAGATTATGGTTTACCCGAACCCTGCTTCTGAGAAACTGAATGTTTTACTAAATGACGGAAAGTTTATCCTAAAGATCGAATTGCTCAACCAGGTTGGAAGCATAGTGTTTTCTAAAGAGAACCTGAATGTAATTGGGCAATATTCCATACCCGTTAGCAATTTTCCTACAGGAATCTACACACTTAGGGTTTCAAGTAGTAATAAAACATTCACAAAATCGATTATTTTACATTAAGCAAACGGGCAATATGAAGAGGTCAATACTCAAGACAACACTTATTCAGGCCATTTTCCTTTTCGGATTATCGGTACACCCTTTGTTTGCTGCTGTATATACATCAGCACAATCAGGCGATTTTAGTTTAGGATCTACCTGGGTAGGCGGGGCAGCTCCCGCTCCTTATGATGACATAATCATTGCCTCAGGCCATACCGTAACACTGGATGTAGCCCCTATTGTTTACAACATTACCATTCAGAATGGCGCTACCCTTGATAATGCAACATATCCGCTTACCATAGGTAATTCTTCTGTAGGTAATCCAATCTATAACAACAATGGAATACATAATGGTACTGGCCATCTGATTGCCTTTGATTTCTTTAAAACTGAATTAAGAGGCAATGGGATAACCAACTGTACCATCATCATCAGAAGTTATGGTCTCCTTTTACTTAATGACTGCCAGCTCACCATCAACGGGAATATCCAGCATGCCAGTCCGGGCAACAATGGGATGAATGGAAAGATTTTAATAGAAACACAGCTTGGGGCAAGCCTGACGATTAATGGTGATATAATCACAAATCCGGTTTATGGTGGTGTTGGGATAGAAAATGGAGCCAATATAATTGTAAATGGAAATGTCAGTTTGCCAGGAAGTTCGTCCGCTGGTTCTGGTGGAATAATAACCAACTTCGCAGGTGGAACTTTCAATATTTCAGGCAATCTCAGCCTGGGCCCTTTCAGCAGCTGTTGCCAGAATTACGGAAATATGGTAATCGGGGGCAATCTGACCGGTGGTAATGATACTTATTTTTTCCAGGAAGTAAACGCAGTTGTGAAATTTGGTGGCAGCGTTTTCCCTGATGGCGATGGATTTCTGTTTGCAGTGAATAGCCCGGTAATGGGCTCTTCTGAACCTAATACCATCGAGTATAATGGAACCTCTGCCCAGATTATAAAGTTGCCTGCCGATATGGCTTATTCCAATCTGGTAATTAATAATTCAAGTAATGAAGGCGTTTCAATAGATGCTGACATTACCGTAAATGGGGACCTATCTCTTATAAATGGATTGTTAACTATTGCAGACAAAAATCTTAACTTGTCAGATACAACAATCATACTGGGTATTCCTTCGTCTGTCAGTATGATCATTGCAACCGGAACAGGTGAAGTAAGAAAGACATTTACAACTACCGGTAGTTTTGTATACCCTGTGGGCGACAATTATGGTACTGTTGAATATACGCCTGTAACCGTGAATTTTACATCGGGAACCTTTACCGCTGGCTATGTTGGTGTAAACCTTGTAAATGAACCTTATCCAGGTGCTATCGGTAGCTACCTTAACCGCTACTGGAATATCAATTCATCCGGGATTACTGACTTTGCCTGTGACACACAATTTGATTATGTTTCTGCCGATGTAACAGGAATAGAGAATAATTTGTATTGCTACCGGGTTTCACCGACATCCAATCAATACAATCAAACCAATTCATCAACACATCAGCTTTCTGCCAGCAACATCTCTTCTTTCGGAACTTACACTGGAAAACAGTCAGACAACTCATCCTGGCCTCTGGGTTATACCGTTACCGGCAGCGGCGCATATTGCGAGGGAGAGGAAGGGGTTGAGGTAGGCCTTTCAGGATCAGAAGCCAGTGTAGTCTATACTCTGTTTAAGGATGGTGTTGCACAATCCCCGACGATTGCCGGTACCGGCCAGGCCATCAGTTTTGGAAATCAACTCTTCGGAACCTACACGGTTGATGGCACCAACAACAATGGCACAACCCAAATGAGTGGCAATGCTGTAATTATTGAAAATGTGTATGTTACACCTTCAGTAACCATTTTCACCGAATCAGGTGAGGTATGCGAAGGAACGGAGGTAATTTATATAGCAGCTGCAAATTATGGTGGCGACGACCCTGTTTACCAGTGGTTTGTAAATGGGGTGGAAAGCGAAGAAAACAACATAACACTGACTTATATTCCTGCAAACAATGACCTGATCTCACTTCTTTTAACTTCCGGTGAATCCTGCACAACACAAAATCCGGTTGAATCAAACACCATTACAGCTATTGTCAATCCGGTTCCTGATGTAATCTGGCCGGCTTTTGAGCCAGATACTTTATGCATTAACTGGGAGCCGGTACTTCTAACTGGTGGTTTACCTGAAGGCGGTTTTTACTCAGGCCCTTGTGTAACCGATAATTACTTCAATCCTTTTGAAGCCGGCATTGGTACATTTTGGTTAATTTATACATTTATTGACTCAAACGGATGTCTCTCAAATGACTCATTAAATGTTTTTGTTGATGTCTGTACCGCAAGTAATATTCAGAAATCTTCAGAAATTCAGGTCTATCCAATGCCAGCTGATGACTACATTAATATCATTTTAAAAAACGAAAAGTTCATTCAAAAATGCGAGTTGATTAATGCAGCAGGCAGAGTAATCGGCCTTGGCTCTATTGATTATAACCATGCTGGTAGAGCAACAATACAACTAAATAATATACTACCAGGGTATTACATTCTAAAAGTTTACACCAATGAATCGTGTTTTTACGTGAAAATTGTGAAACAATAACTAAATCGCTCAATGCAGGAAATGCTTTGGACTTTGATTATGTAACATTGCTGCCCGGGGAAACATCTGTTTCTCCGGGAGATTTATAGAGTTGTTATGAATGGATAGGTGATAAAGAATTGCACCCTTTTGTGAAGATAAAAACCTTGTATGGAAAAAGGCAGAACGTCTAAAAGGGAACTCCTTTTTTTGTGATGTAACCCAAAGCTTTCATGCAGCATAAGTAAACTTACTCCCCCCCCTATCCGGAATCTGCAATTCCACTTCCAAAATCTTTGTAATCAATATTATGCAGTGCACTGGAAAAAACTATATATCTGAAGCAGGAATTTGATAATTGTCCCTTCAGATACGTATATTTGTCCACTGTGTAATAGAATAAAGTTCATTACTCATTGATTATGACATCCAGAATTATATTCTTTTTCTTATTAATGGTTTGCACGACAAATGTCTTTTCAATTGATCAGTCAGCTGTTACATTAAATGATTCTGAAATCAGGGGACTTTTAAAAAATGCAAAGTTTGAGGAGGGTTATATTATCAGGTCACAGGAAGAAATTCCTGCAAACATATTGATTTACAAAAGGAAAGACAGTGGGAAAGCATATTATTACTGCATTGTAAAAGCCCCGAATGATTCGCTGATAATCTTCACTCCAAAAGAAATTGATGGTTATTCTGTAAAAAATCAGAGATACATCAGGCATTTTTCTGAAGGGAAATCGTTTTTTATAGAGATAAAGGAAGAAGGCCGGGTTGATTTATACATGCGGGGAAGCATTGAATATGACAACAGAGTGCTCTTCTACTTAAAATTCCCATCTCAGAAAGAGTATGTGGTCATATCCCCTTACGACAAAAATATTGATCTGCGAGATTCCAAGGACAGCAGGAATAGCGCGATGATGATCATCAGAACAAATGATATTGAGTTGAAATTTAAAAAATTCGTTGAGGACTATTTTAGCGATTGCCCGGAGGTTGTCAATATGGTAAAGTCTGGTTTTTACACAATCAGCGATATACCAACAGTTGTTAATATTTATAACAATTGCTTTGAATAAATAAATGGCTAACCCGGCAAAGCCTGACTCATTATCATGCTACACTTTACTTTTCCCTCGAAAAAAGTTACTTTTGAAGCAGTAAAATCACCAGTATCAAACCATCTGACCATGAACAATACGACTGCTCATAATGAGCGTTTCGCCAAAATGTCCTTTGCCCTGGTTTATCCCATGTACCTCATTAAAGTGGAAAAGAAAGGCAGAACCAGTGATGAACTTCATCAGGTAATTGAATGGCTTACAGGCTTCAACAATGAAAAACTTCAAAGCCTGATTGATGAAAATGTAAATTTTGAAACCTTTTTTCAACGTGCAACTTTAAACCCTGCGTCACATCTGATTACAGGTACAATTTGCGGATACCGTGTGGAAAAAATACAAAACCCCCTCACGCAAAAAGTACGGTATCTTGACAAACTGGTGGATGAACTGGCAAAAGGAAGAAAAATGGAAAAGATATTGCGGGGGTGACAATGCAAATTCGATACTTTATGAAAATGATACATGAAATAAAGGGCGATCATGAAAAACCATGTATTTAAAGGTTCTTCTCTTGTGATTACACTTCAAAACAAAAATTATCAGGGTCTGTAATACATGGCTTCTCCTTTGCCGAAACCATAACTCACGCCAAGTCTGAAAAATCTGCCCCGCTGCGAAAAGCTGTAAGCGGTATAGTCGGGTTGATATACATAACTTTTACGGAAACGTGATTCAAAAATGTCCCGTATGCTGGCATCAATTATCAGTTTTCCATTCCAGAGTTTCTTGCGTATCCCGATATCTGCGTGGGCAAATCCTTTAACCTCTCCCTGTATGGTTTTGTAGGATGACTCATATCTTCCTGTAATTTCAATTTCAACATCGGCAGGCAACTTTAATTTCGAAATAAGTCGGGCCGACCATTGATCGCCTTTTCTGTCGAAACTTTCGCCCTTATACTCACCTTCGCGCACATACAAGCCATAATTAATGTCACCATTCAGATTTATCCATTTTGCAGGTTCGTATTTACCATCAATGTTTATTCCGGTTTTTGCATTGGTTCCTATGTTAAGCGGAGAGCTGATCACAACTTCATCTTTGAATTCCGACACCCATTCAATTACATCACGGGTAAACAGGTGATACAAACTTGAATTGAGCGAAAGTTTTTCAAAAATAAATACTCCGGTAATTTCATAAGAATCAGCATATTGTGGCATCAGGTCAGGATTTCCTGTGCGGATGTTATAGTTGTTTCTGATATTAAAGAAGGGATTAAGATCCCAAAGACGCGGGCGGTAAATCCGCTTTGAATATCCTGCCTGGATTGAGAAAAACTGAGTGATTTTGTAAGATGTATGAATGCTTGGGAAAAAGTCGGCATAATTTTGCTGATTTTCCTGATTGGTATTTTCAAGCATGGTCATTAAATCGGTTTGTTCAAATCTTAAACCGGTTTTAATGCCCCATTTATCCTGTTCGAAGGCCACAGTTGCATAAGCGCCAAAGACCTTTTGATTATACCCGAAATTATTGTTCAGCGAAGGATCGGGCAACCATATTCCATCGTCGAGGTTACTAACCAGATATTCGTTGGCAACATCGTTTATGGTATAAGCCAGGCCGGTTTCAATATTCACTTTTTTTGAAACGGGATTGGTATAATCGGCGCGTAGTGTATAGTTTGCCTGATGAAAATCGGTTTCTGTAAGCTGATCATTTTCTGGCACAAATAGTCCGGAAGATACATTTCGGAACGCTGAATTACTATCTTTTCCAAAGAAGTTCCCCTGCACACCTGCAAGCAAAAAATGTTCTTTGTTATTGCTGAACTGTTTTTTGTATTCCAGATCAAACTGCCAGTCGGGATTACCCGCATCAGTCGTTTCATACCTGTTCCATTGATGCACCGGCTCAGTGGGAGCACCAAACCGCGAAAACGCTGTTTCGGAAGTTTCATTTTCAAATTCATAAGAATAACTTCCTGAAAGCGTGATAATATTAAGATTATTTATGTGATAATCTGCGCCAAGAGTAATGTTATAAAAATATTCATTCCTGAAATTCTCACCCGAACTTTCCAATATGCTGTTTTTAACGAGGTCGTGGCTGAAGTTTTCGTTAAAAGCCGGAAAAGTTCCGTATCCTCCGCCCAACTGCGTAAAAAAGTTAAATTTTTCAGTACGTTTGTTCAAACTCAAACCTACGCTGTGGTTATGCGGAATTCCTGTATTTAAGGAAATAGAGCCGTTTACCCCTTCTTTTTCCTCCTTTTTAAGAATAATATTGATAATTCCCGATGTTCCTTCGGCTTCATATTTGGCTGATGGATTGGTAATTACCTCAACACTTTCCATCATTTCGGCGGTGATCGTGCCAAGTGCATTGCTGCCGGCATCTGCCAGTACCGAGGGTTTTCCGTTTATCAAAACCTGAACTCCGGTATTTCCCCTTAATGAAATATTCCCTTCCAGATCTACATTTACCGATGGCACATTGTTCAGCACTTCCAGTGCGCTCAAACCAGCACTGGTTAAATCCTGTCCAACATTAAATACTTTTTTGTCGAGGCGGTATTCCACAGTAGATTTTTCACCCCTCACCACAAATTCAGAAAGCTGCTGAGTTTGTTGCTTCATACCAACCCTGCCAAGATCTACATATGATTTGGATTTATTAAACTCCCGAATAATTTTGGTTTCGTAGCCCAGAAAACTCACTTCCAGATAGAAATTCTCGTCGGGTACATTGATTAAAAAAATACCATCATCACCCGAAACTGTTCCATGCAATACTTCGTGATTGGCTGCTGATCTGGCAGCAATGGTTGCGTAAATAACGGCTTCATTCTTTAACTCGTCCCATAGCATTCCCTTTACCTGAAATGACTGCGACTGAGCTTTTACAACCACAAATAAAACAAGCAATCCAAGTATTAAAAGTACTCTGTTTCTCATACTCCAATCAATTAAAAATTCAAACCGTGCAGCTAAAATGAAGATAATTTCTAAGCCACGAAATCAAATCGGTAAAACGTACAAATAAACCGATGATCGTCAAAAGTTGCGTAGCAGTTATATAACCACAAGAAAATACATTTGTTGACTTTTTTTATACAAGGACTGTGTCATTTTTTAGTTAAGTTTCATGTTAGAAAATGATCGTTGTGATCTTTCACTTATTCTGTCAACTCAAGAGATATCGTATAATATTGATAATGTGATTATTATAAAACACCTCTCACACCTCAAAAACACATATCCCAATAAGTTACCTGGGCGAATCGGCGAATCTCTGACATTTATATCCCTCATAAGAAATCATAAAATTAGTTTACAAATCAGAATCATATGGTTCTTCCTGCCTCAAAAACTTATACTAACTTTGCCGTGTTAATGCTAAAAACTGCAAGTCAATGATACTTCTCAGCATTTTTGATATAAGCCTTCCTCTGGTCAATCCTGTACTGAGGTTTCTGGTGATATTGCTGATTATATTGCTTGCCCCGATATTGTCGAACCGACTGAAGATTCCCCACATTCTCGGGTTAATTGTTGCCGGAGCTGTTATCGGCCCAAATGGCTTAAATCTGCTTTTGCGCGACAGCAGCATCATTTTGTCGGGTACTGCTGGTTTGCTTTACATCATGTTTCTGGCTGGATTGGAAATTGACCTGAATGAGTTTAAAAAGAACAGCAAAAAGAGTTTGGTTTTCGGTTTTTACACCTTCGCTATTCCCATGTTGCTCGGCACATTTACAGGCCTGTACATACTTAATTTTTCGATGCTTACCTCGGTTCTTCTGGCAAGTATGTTTGCTTCTCACACTTTGCTGGCTTACCCGATTTTAAGCAGACTGGGTGTTATAAAAAACCGCGCAGTAAATATAGCAGTTGGCGGAACCCTGATTACCGACACCCTCGCACTACTTGTTTTGGCCGTGATTGTTGGTCTTGCCAATGGCGATGTTACTCCTGCTTTCTGGACCAGACTCTCGGTTTCCATAGTTTTGTTTGGCTTGACTGTAATGTTTTTGTTCCCGGTTATCGGACGATGGTTTTTCAAGAAATACGACGACAGTATTTCACAATACATTTTTGTGCTGGTGATGGTTTTTCTCGGCGCTGTACTTGCCGAAGCCGCAGGAATAGAAGCCATTATAGGCGCATTCCTCTCGGGCCTGGCGCTCAACAGGCTTATACCTTCCACCTCATCGCTGATGAACAGGGTTGAGTTTGTAGGCAATGCCGTTTTTATCCCCTTTTTCCTGATCGGTGTGGGAATGCTTGTTGACTATAAGGCATTTTTCAAAGATACCGACACCATTTTCGTTGCCGCGGTTATGACTGTAGTTGCTACAATTGCCAAGTTTTCGGCAGCATGGATCACACAAAAAACCTTCAGACTTTCGGCTGATGAACGCCGTTTGATTTTTGGACTCAGCAATGCTCAGGCAGCTGCAACACTCGCTGCAGTATTGGTAGGATATAACGTGATTCTTGGTGAAACAGCTTCCGGCGAACCCATCAGGCTGTTAAACGACAGTGTTTTAAATGGAACCATCATCATGATTCTGGTCACCTGCACCATTGCATCGTTTGCAGCACAAAAGGGAGGGAAAAACATTTCACTTCAGGAAGCTACCGAAACAGAAGATGATAGCAGTGAAATCGCAGAGAAATTCTTGATTCCTGTCAGTAATCCGGCAACCATCGAAGAGCTGATTAGTTTGAGTTCTGTTTTAAGATCGAAAAATAACAAAAAAGAACTTTACGCACTTAATGTTATTGACAGTGACTCCAGCGACTCCATGAACAAAGCGCAGAAACTGCTCGATAAGGCTGTATTTACAGCTTCAGCCATTGATATTCACCTGAATAAGTTGTTGCGTTATGATAATAATTTTGTCAATGGAATAACCGGTGTAATAAAGGAACAAAACATTACCGACCTGATTCTGGGACTTCATGTTAAATCAAGTATTTCGGAATCTTTTTTGGGTAAGCTCACCGAGGGTGTAATTCAGAAATGTGACACAACCACTTTTATTTATAAATCAGTGCAACCCGTTTCTACCATAAAACGACATGTTATTGTTGTTCCTGGTCATGCAGAGAAAGAAATCGGGTTCCCGTTATGGCTGTCAAAGATGTGGAATATTTCCAGGAATACCGGTGCAAAAATGGTCTTTTATGCCGACAAATCTGCGCTTGACTACATTAAGAAGATACAAAAAACACATCCTGTTGAAGTTGAATTCATGCCGTTTGAGAACTGGGATGATTTTTTAATAATTTCGAGAGACATCCGGACAGACGATAACCTGATAATTGTTCTGAGCAGGCCTGAAAATCTGTCGTATCACGAAAAAATGAATAATGTAGCGGGATATCTCAATAAATACTTCTCGTCAAACAGCTTTATCCTGGTTTATCCGATGCAGCGCAAAGTAAACGACGATGTGTTTGACCTGAACAATCCTTCAATGGTTGAACCCATTGAAAAGCTCGATGAACTTGGGAAAAATATACTCAAGCTGTTCAGAAAGTAAAATCTAAAACCAAAACGGATAACCGGTTATCAGATTTCCCTTTGAATCAGGAAAACAGTGTAACCGATGTAAATCATCAATAAAATGGCTGCTTCCCACCTGTCGAGTCTCTTTTTACCGCCCAGAAACATGGCAAGAAACAATAACAAAGTGCCTGCTGCTACCAGATAGATATCGGTATTAAAGGTAGTATTGAAACTCAGTGGTCTGATCATTCCACTTACCCCAAGTATGAAAAATATATTGAAGATATTCGATCCGATAATATTACCCACGGCAATATCATTGTTTTTGCGGTAGGCGGCCACCACCGATGTCGCCAGTTCGGGTAATGAAGTGCCGGCAGCTATTATTGTTAGTCCGATTATTTTTTGACTCATACCATAAGCTTCAGCAAGGTCAATGGCATTTGTAACAACCAGCCTGCCACCAAAAATCAGACCTGCAAAACCAAGAACGATAAACAGCGTGATTTTAAATACCGTTAAATGCTTGTCCTCGACTTTAGCATCAGTTCTGTCTGATCGCATTTGCCTGTAAATATAATAAAGGAAAAGAGCAAATAAAGCAAGCAAAATAAAAGCATCGACTCGTGAAACTATGTTATTCCCACCCATGAACAAATCGTTACCCACCACAAAGAGTACAACCAACGCCAACAAAGAAAAGGGAATCTCTTTCCACACAGTGCTTGATTGCACAACCAACGGACTGATTAAACCGGCAATGCCCAGAATGGCAAACAGGTTAAACATATTGCTGCCGATGACATTGGCAAAAACAATATCATTATGATTTTGCATTGATGCATAAACATTCACCACCAGTTCGGGGGCAGAAGTTCCAAACGCAACAATGGTCAATCCAATGGCCAGATCAGGAATCCTGTATTTTTTTGCAAGAGCCGAAGCTCCTTCAACCAGCCAGTCGGCCCCTTTTATCAGCAGAACAAAACCTGCCAGTAACAAAAATATTTGCAGTATCATAGGACTACACAGAGTTTTAAAAACGATTGCAAAAGTATACAAAATAACATCATTAATTACTGAACAAATCTGTCTATAACAATTAATTCTTATGCCATTCATAGCAAATAAGCCATCGCATAATAACTTAACAATAACTTAACATACGCACAGTTATGCAGAAATAATCTTTGACTAATATTGCGGCCTCAATTCTTCCCTTGCAAATGGAAACCATTTACCTGATTCTCGTTCTTGTTTTATTTCTGCTTGCCATTTCTGACCTTATTGTAGGTGTGAGCAATGATGCAGTAAATTTTTTAAATTCAGCAGTTGGGTCCAAGGCTGCTCCACTGAAAATTATAATGTTTGTAGCCGCAGCGGGAGTTCTTGCGGGAACAGTTTTTTCGGGAGGAATGATGGAAATAGCCAGAAGCGGGATTTTTTATCCCGACAAGTTCACATTTGCCGATATAATGCTGATTTTTCTGGCGGTAATGATCACCGATGTGATTTTGCTTGACACCTTCAACACCATAGGTTTTCCGACTTCAACAACAGTTTCGCTGATTTTTGAACTTATGGGAGCCTCGGTTGCAATTGCAATATTTAAAATTACCGGAGGGACAGAACATTCACAGCTTGGCGAATACATAAATTCGGGAAAGGCACTGGCAGTTATCTCGGGAATTTTACTTTCTGTCATCATAGCTTTTACACTAGGGGCCTTCACTCAGTTTATAACCCGATTGATTTTCACTTTTAACTATGAGCGGAAACTCAAATACCTTGGCGGACTTTTCGGAGGAATCGCAATCACCATCATAGTCTATTTTATTCTGATAAAAGGTGCAAAAGATGCAGCTTTTATGACCCCTGCCAATTATAAATGGGTAAAAGACAACAGTTTGCAACTTCTGTTTTTTAGTTTTGCAGGCTTCACTTCACTGCTTTACCTGGTTAATATTTTCTTCAGGGTTAATGTTCTGAAAGTTGTGGTACTTGTGGGAACATTCGCATTGGCGATGGCTTTTGCCGGAAACGATCTTGTGAATTTTATCGGTGTTCCGCTGGCAGGCTATGACTCTTATTTAACTTTCATAAATACGCCCGGTGCCAATCCTGGCTCCTTTACCATGGAAGCACTCAGCGGTGCGGTAAAAACTCCTCTGATATTCCTGCTTCTCTCGGGAGTAGTTATGGTTATTACACTTTACTTATCAAAAAAAGCCCGTACTGTAATTATGACCGAGGTTAACCTCAGTCGCCAGGATGAAGGTGAAGAAAGATTTGGTTCCTCAGCATTATCAAGAGGCATTGTCAGAGTTTCGCTTGGCATGAACAGGTTTTTTTCAGGTATTCTCCCTGAAAGCACGAAAGAATGGATAGCCGTGAGGTTTGCTCCACTTCCCCGAAAACGAAAAGAGAAAAATCTTCCGGCTTTTGACCTCCTCAGGGCTGCGGTGAATCTGGTGGTATCAAGTGCCCTGATTGCACTTGGAACTTCATTAAAACTTCCGCTTTCAACTACTTATGTAACATTTATGGTGGCTATGGGCACCAGCCTTTCTGATGGCGCATGGGACAGAGAAAGTGCAGTTTACAGAATCACAGGCGTATTTTCAGTCATCGGAGGTTGGTTTTTTACAGCTATATCTGCATTTACAATATCTTTTATTCTGGCCTCCCTGTTTTTCGTTGGCGGAACAATTGCCATTTTTATCATGATTTCAATTGCTGTTTTTATGGCTTACCGGACTCATAGAATTCACCTGAAAAAAGAAGAATCAGGAAAAGTATCAAAGGCTAAAGAAGAAGCAGTAAATCCGGATAATGTAAAAGAATTCTGCACCAAAAATGCAGCTGAAACCTTTACAACAGTTTCCGCATTTTACAATCAGATTATTGCCGGAAACCAAAATACCGACATAAGCGCATTAAGAGAGATCAGAAATAACATTACCGGGCTGCAGAAGGAAGCCAGAACGCAAAGAAAGATAGTATCGCAGGTGCTTAAAGGAACTGCTGAGCAGGAAGCCGATCAGGCCTACTATGCCATCAGAACACAGGATAACCTTCTGGAGATACTTAATTGTATTGGCATTATTGCAGGAGCTTCAATAAGTCATATGGCCAATCATCATAAGCCTCTGAGCGAAATGCAGCTGACTGAGCTTAAAATAATAAATGATAAACTCACCATTCTTTTACATGGTATAGCCCGGACTGTTGCACCCGATGACAACACCGTCGCAGAAACTCCTGAGGTGCTGAAAATACCGGTAGAAGCCGAAATAGAGAAAAGCAGTAAAAACGAGGTAAAACGAATCCGCGAAGAAATGACTGGCAACCGAAGCAGCATTTTGTTTATGAGCATGTTGCAGGAAACCAGGAATATAGTTCACTTTTCATCACAGGTTTTGCACAGCTTGAATAAATAAAGAGATTCAAAGATTCAAGGATTCAAAGATTCAAGGATTTAATCCCGAAGTTTCGGGACAAAGATTCAAGAATCAGCTTCGCTGAGCTCTTCCGCAAAAGCGGCGGAACAGGCTCTGCGGTCGGTTCAATCCCGAAGTTTCGGGCCAAAAAATCAATGACTTTGATGGAGTGGTCCTTCTCCTTGAGGAGAAGGTGCCCGAAGGGCAGCTTGCCCCGTCGCACTTTTGTGACGGGGGATGAGGTGAAGAAGGATTCAAAAAATTCAATGTTTTTCTCAATTTCTTGCTCACAAGTAAATTGATTTTTCAATCGTTTAACCAAATTCCATGACAGAGATATTTTCTGAAATAACTTCCTGGTATTTCAATAACATCAACTATTTCACCATTACCTTGCTTATGGTGGTTGAGAGTTCGTTTATACCCTTTCCTTCGGAAGTTATTGTACCTCCGGCAGCCTACAAAGCAGCAGCAGGCGAGTTGAATATATTTCTGGTCGTTTTCTTCGCAACCCTGGGCGCTTTGATTGGTGCATTATTCAATTACTATTTCGCTTTATGGATAGGCCGGTCAGCAGTTTACGCTCTGGCTGAAACAAGGTTGGCAAGAATGTTTATGATTCAGCCTTCATCCATAAAAAAAGCTGAGGATTATTTTGTCAGACACGGCAAAACTTCAACCTTCATCGGCAGACTGATACCAGCAATACGTCAGTTGATATCCATTCCTGCAGGACTGGCCCGTATGCCACTGAAGAGTTTTATAATTTATACCACCGCCGGTGCCTTGCTGTGGAACATTATTCTGGCTTTTATCGGTTATTATTTCCCGAAAGAGCTAATGGATAAATATTACCATGAAATAAATGCGGTGATGATTATTTCCGGTATTTTGTTTGCCTTATATCTGGTTTACCAGGGATTTAAGGCAAAAAGCAAAAACAATCAATCTTAAAAATGCATCAGCATATTACTAACCCTTTGAGTGATTAACATAAATATTATCCCATTTTCAAAATCCGGCAAATCCTGACTTACTATTTCATTTGAACTCAGGAACTCTCAGTTAATGATCTGGAGTTATGATTTTCTGAAATAAGCACCTTATCTATTCGGTTACCATCCATGTCAACAATCTCAAAAGTATGATTTTTAAACCTGAATTTATCTCCAATCTGAGGGATCTGATTCAGATTTTCTATTAAAAATCCGGCAACCGTAGAATAGTCCACATCGTCAAAGTCAATGGTAAAATCCTCTATAAGATCACTCAGAATTTCAACAGGCGAATCACCTCCTATCAGGAAAGAACCATCTTCCCTTTTGAAAATCTCTGACGAAATGTCCATATCATTGGAAGGAAACTGCCCCATAATGCTCTCTATAACATCATGCAATGTAATTATTCCTTCAAAACCTCCGTATTCATTTACAACAAAACACAGTTGATTTCCCGGCTGTCTCAGTATATTGAGAATTGCCTGTGAATGAGCTGTTTCAGGTATAATCACAGGCTTTACCATTATTTCAGCTAAATCAAATCCTGAACCTGAATACTGCCTTTTAAAAAATTCTCTTTGATAGAAATATCCTGCAAAATCGTCGAGACTGCCATTACAACCAATAATCTTACTATGACTTAAACCTATTAACATTTCATTAATCTTATCAGGTGCCATACTTATATCAATCCACTCAACTTCAGTTCTGTGAGTCATAAAGTGTTTGGCTCTTTTATCGGAAAAGTGAAATAATTTTTCGTGAAAGTCACTTTGATTTTTTTCAATTACACCTTCAACTGAGGCATTCTTCAGTAACTGGCGAATCTCCCTCTCTGTAATTTTGTCATCCCGCATTTTGATGCCCAGCAATTTATTGATGAAAACTGTAGAGCCTGACAAAAGTTTTACGAAAGGGTAAAATAACAGGCTGAAATAATGTACAGGCGAAGCTACCTTGCAAGCTATTTTTTCGGGATTGCTGATCGCAAAAGTCTTGGGCACCAGTTCTCCGAGAACAATTGAAACATAAGTGATCAACAAAACAATAATAAAGAGTGCCGCTTCATGTGCGTAATCTTTGAGCCATTCTATCTGAGCGAATACTGGTGTAAGATTATCCGCAAGACTAATACCTCCGTACATACCGGTAACAATTCCGATAAGTGTAATACCAACCTGAATGGCCGAAAGAAAACGGTCAGGATTTTGCAGCAACAACAAAGCCCGTTTAGCTCCACTGTTTCCCTGTTTTCTAAGATGCTCTAGTCTTGCAGCTTTACTTGAGACGAGCGCAATTTCGGATAGGGCAAAAAAACCGTTTAATAAAATCAGCGAAAAAATAACCAGAATTTCCATGTAAAAATTTAAGATTCTTATAGCATCAAATTTGATACCAAGTTACCATATGACATAACATGTAGCAGAAATAGTGTTAAGAAGGGATAGTTTAAAAGATCTGACAATAATTAGTTGAAAATTTCCATAAATTTGAGTTCCTTTAAAAACAATAGAAATGAGAAATACATATACATTTAATTCGTTCATAATTATACTTTTACTTGTTTTAGTTTCCTGTGACAAAGAAAGTAACAAGGACGACACTGATCCCGGTAATCGTGATCCAAGGTTAAAAAAACTTACTGCCACACTCCGATTAACCAATAATCCACCTGAAGAGATCAATGAAGTTTTTTTTCGATATAACAACAAGAATGAACTTGTAAGTATTGCTTCTCCATTCTTTGGCGACTCAGTTTATTTTACATATCTGACGGACGGAAAGATAATTTCATCATTCTATCAGGAATCTGACGGTTTTCAATATACAACCCAATACACCTGGGATAAAAATACAGTAACGATAACTTCCACATCAGATCCGGCGGCTAGAACAGTAATCACACTTGACGACAATGAAAACATGGTAAAAATGGAGTCCTATGAATATGACGGAACAAACTGGCAATTAACTAATTATAACACATATACCTGGATAAATGAGAATCTTACCAGAACAGAAATTTTTGTTGATGCTTACTCCAAAGCTTTCACTCCTGAAGCAGGCACTGAGTTCGAAGGCACTAACCATTCAGGTTCCTTATTTTACAAGTATGAAGATGTGGTATACACTTATGATCAAAAAGAAAATCCGTTCAGAAAATTCTATTTTTACAAGTTTTCAGAGAATGCATACATGTGCTCTGCAAACAATGCAATTTCAGTTACCACCAAAAGGATCAACATTAATGGTGAACTTATTAATACCTTTACACAAAGTTTCATTTTTACTTATCTTGAAACCGACCTTCCTGAAACAAAACTCGAAGAAAGACCAAACTTGTCATATTTCCAGGAATTTGAGTATGAATAAGCCCTCTGATAAACTTTCATTCCTCCCTCTTCCAAACCATCATCTTCGCTATCTTTTATTATTCCATACATTTGATGCATAAAGACAAATGGTCTAAAAATACATTTCAGATATTATGAGGTTATATTTGCTCAGGTAATTTAATACACCTCCTCTGCCCTGACAATCCCAAATTCAAAATCATTTCCTCCATTGCCACGCGGTTTTATCTGCTAACTTTGCCACACCAACATATAATCAGATGACCGAACACCACGTATGGCACAGCAAAGTAATTGGCGAAAAAGCAGTTTCAAAACTCAAAAAGCATGGGTTTGATGCTTTTTTCTTTTCAACAAAAGAGGAAGCCATAAAGCACATCTCGGCTCAGTTTTCCCCCGGGTTAAAAGTTGCTTTCGGCGGATCACTAACGGCCAGACAACTTGGGCTGAGAGAACTGGCAAAAATCAGCGACTGTGTTATTATCGACCACGGTTTACCTGATTTAAGTGAGAATGAGCGCCTGGACATAATGCGGCAGGAGTTGATGAGCGATGTGTTTATCAGCAGCAGCAACGCATTAACCCTGGATGGTAGCATTGTTAATGCCGACGGATATGGAAACCGGGTTGCAGCTATGATTTTTGGTCCACGGAAGGTAATTATTGTGGCAGGTATTAATAAAGTTGTTGACAACGAAGAAGCTGCCCTGAGCCGATTAAAAAATACTGCCGCCCCTATGAATATGAAACGCCTGAACCGCGATACTCCATGCGCCATTGATGGAATCTGCCACGATTGCAATGCTGAAGAAAGAGGCTGCAGAGCATACACTATACTTCGACGACGCCCGGCTCATACACCAACGCAGGTTATCATTATCGGTGAAGACCTGGGAATGTAGTAATAACGCGGCTTCCTTCCATCAAAAAGCACAGCCCATTAAGCTTAATATCAGCTATTTACATAATTTAATACACTTTTAATCAATAATTTAATAAAAAACTTGCTTTCTTTAGATTTGCTTCCTTACTTTTGAACTTTCGTTTAAAGTTACTGATATGGAATTAACTGTATTAAATGCTATCTCTCCTGTAGACGGGAGATATAGAAAACAGGTAGAAGGACTGGCATACTTCTTTTCAGAAGCAGCCCTTATTAACTACAGGGTTTTTGTTGAAACAGAGTATTTTATTGCACTTTGCCAGATTCCTCTGCCCCAGTTAAAAAATGTAACCACCGCCGATTTTGAAAATCTGCGGGCACTTTGCCGTGATTTTACTTTTAACGATGCCGCCGAAGTTAAAGAGATAGAGGCTACAACAAACCACGACGTAAAAGCCGTGGAATACTATCTCAAGAAGAAGTTCGACAAAATGGGCCTTGGAAAATACAAGGAGTTCCTTCATTTCGGGCTAACTTCTCAGGATATCAATAATACTTCAGGGCCTTATGCGCTGAGGCTCGCAATGGAAGAAATTGTACTTCCAATACTTGAGGAGCTGGTGAAGAAACTCACCGACAAATCAAAAACATGGAAAAACGTTCCCATGTTGGCCAGAACTCACGGTCAACCGGCAACGCCAACCACGGTTGGCAAAGAATTATATGTTTTTGTTGATCGGTTGAAACACCAGATCAAACAATTGAAATCTATTCCATATACGGCCAAATTCGGAGGAGCAACCGGAAACCTGAATGCACATTATGCCGCTTATCCGGAAATCGACTGGATTGCCTTTGCAGATAAATTCACCCGCGAACACCTGAATCTTGAACGGCAGAAATTCACCACTCAGATTGAGCACTACGATAATCTGGCTGCGCTTTTTGATGCCCTCAAACGCATAAACAACATTATGATCGACCTGAGTCGCGATGTATGGGCTTATGTGTCAATGGATTATTTCAAACAGAAGATTAAAGCCGGTGAAGTTGGATCATCAGCAATGCCGCACAAAGTCAATCCCATTGATTTCGAAAATGCTGAAGGAAATCTGGGAATTGCAAATGCACTTTTTGAACATCTTTCTTCAAAACTGCCCATTTCGAGGTTGCAACGCGATCTTACCGATTCAACAGTTTCCAGAAACATTGGTATTCCGGCAGCGCATACTGTCATTGCCATAAAATCAATCACACGCGGTTTATCCAAGCTCGTTCTGAATGAGGAAAAAATTGCACTCGATCTGGAAAATAACTGGGCGGTAGTTGCTGAAGCCATCCAAACTATTTTAAGAAGAGAAGGTTTCCCGAAACCATATGAAGCGCTTAAAGGCCTGACCCGAACAAATACCCGCATAACCGCAGAAAGTATCCATACTTTTATTGAAAAACTCAATGTAAGTGACAAAGTCAAAAATGAGCTTCTGGCGCTAAGTCCACATAATTACACAGGGCATATCGGGTTTTAGTTTTAGTCGGAGGTCAGAGGACAGAGATCGCTTGTCTCGGGAGCTCGAAGAGATAACGAGAGAGGTCGGAGGACAGAGGTCAGAGGTCGGATGTCAGATTTGAAGATTTAGCAATTTGAAGATTTGAAAATCCGAAAATCCGAAATCCGCTATCCGCTATCCACTATCCGAAATTTGAAGCAGGACGGCCGTCCCTCGCCCCTCGCCCAGCGTCCCTAATTCAATGAAAAGCCGCAATCAACAGATCAATATCTTTATGCGGAAGGTGGAAATACTCACTGATGTAGCGATTTGTTGAAATGCCGTTGTAGAGATACACCCCGTTTCTCACGCCAATATCAGTCCTGAGGATGTTATTGATTCCTCCCTCCTCTCCTATTTTGAGTAAAATCGGAGCAAGCAGGTTGCTGAGTGCACGTGAAGCTGTGCGCGGAACTCTGGAAGCTATATTGGGCACACAATAATGGGTAACCCCGTATTTTTCAAAAACCGGATTCTTATGGTTGGTGATTTCTGATGTTTCGAAACATCCGCCCTGATCAATGCTTACATCAATAATGATGGCTCCGCCTTTCATTTGCTGAACCATCGCTTCGGTAACACAAACCGGCGATAACCCACCCTGTGGCCTGATGGCACCGATTGCAACATCGGCTGTTCGCAGCGCATCAAGAATGGATTTAGGCTGAAGAATAGATGTGAAAATCCTTGCCCCCAGGTTATTCTGCAATCTGCGAAGCCTGTAAACTGAACTATCAAATACCTTAACAAGTGCACCCATTCCCATGGCAGCGCGTGTTGCAAATTCACCGACAGTTCCGGCACCAAGAATTACAACTTCGGTGGGAGAAATTCCGCTCAGTCCGCCAAACATAAGACCACGCCCATAACCAGGATGACTAAGGTATTCAGCAGCTATCAGAATAGATGTATTTCCGGCTATTTCTGACATAGCACGAATCACAGGGTAATTGCTTTCCTTATCCTTAACATATTCATAAGCCAGGGCGGTAATCCTTTTTGAGGAAAGTTTCCTGAAATGAGAATCATTCAGACTGGCAAGATTGAGTGATGAAAGCAGAACCTGTTTTCCGCGCATCATCTCAATTTCTTCACCAGTTGGCGGAGATACTTTTATAATAACATCGCACTGAAAAACCGGCGATGAATCCTTTACAATTTCGGCTCCTGCTTCGCTGAACTCATTGTCAGAGTAATGCGCAGCCATTCCCGCTTTTGTTTCAACCAGAACCCTGTGTCCGGCATTAACAAGCAAAGCAACAGCATCGGGAACCAAAGAAACACGGTTCTCTAAAAGCGTGGTTTCGCATGGAATACCTAGTGTGAGTTTACAGGCCTGATTGGGTATCTCAAGTCGCTCCTCCTGAGGCATAAGGCCAACAGAATGAGAAGGATACACATAATATTCATTCTGCTCTTGCATTTTCGCGGATGGTTATCAAATTGTCATGCTAATTTAAGCAATAATTCAATAGAAAAACCATCTGAAAAGCAAATCACAAAACACTGAAAATCCTTGAATCGTTTAACTCATCAATGCGGATATTGATGGAAAGGCAATCCTCAGGTATAAACTCCCCAGCTACTTCGGGCCATTCAATAAAACAATAATTTCCGCTGTAAAAGTAATCCTCATAACCAATATCCAGAAGCTCCGAGGGTTTGCGCAAGCGGTAAAGGTCGAAGTGATAAACAGGGTTTCCGGTACTGGTTCTGTATTCATTAACAATTGAGAAAGTTGGGCTGGTTACAGTATCTTCAACCGTCAGTTGCCGGCACAGAGCCTGAATAAAAGTGGTTTTGCCGACGCCCATCTGCCCTGAGATCGCCATAACTCTGGCATCAGGATTGTGTGCAAGTATCTGTGCAGCAATATTATCAAGCGAATCCAAGCCTGCGCAAATAAAAGTTTCAGGTTTCATAAACCAATTACTTTGGATTTAAAGTTATGAAGGGAACCATCATTTCTTCCATTGAAATACCTCCATGCTGGAAAGTATTCCGGTAGTAATTCACATAATAATTGTAGTTGTTCGGATACGCGAAGAAATCACTTCCCCTGCAAAATACGTAGTTTGAACTTACATTGGTTTTTGGCAGAAATACATCAGCCGGATTCTTGACTTCAAATACTTCGCGGCGGTTATAGCTCAGACTGCGGCCGGTTTTGTAACGCAGGTTGGTATTTGTTGCTTTGTCGCCGACAATTTTAACCGGACCATCAACTTTCACTGAGCCATGGTCGGTTGTGATGACTGTTTTTATTTTTTTATCGGCCAGAAACTTCATAATGTCGTACAAAGGTGAATGTTCAAACCACGAAACAGTCAATGAACGATAGGCAGCTTCATCGTCGGCCAGCTCGCGGATAACTTCCATTTCAGTCCGGGCATGTGAAAGCATATCAATAAAGTTATAGACAATCACATTAAGTGGATTTCCGGCAATATTTGGCATGGTTTCCACCAATTTACGTCCTGCTGTAAGGTTTAGTATTTTGTGATAACTGTACTTTATATCACGTCCAAACCTGCGGAGCTGCTCGCCCAGCAATTCACTTTCAAACTGATTTTTGCTACCTTCTTCTTCTTCATTCACCCAATATTTCGGATATTTCTTTTCGATCTCAGTTGGCATTAATCCTGAGAAAAGCGCATTTCGTGCATATTGTGTTGTGGTAGGCAATATGCTGAAATATATTTCATCGCGTTCAACCCTGAATAATTCCTCAATAATGGGTTGCAGCACTTTCCATTGATCGTACCTGAGGTTATCAATCACAATCAGAAACAGTTGTGGCGTTTCATCAAGCAAAGGAATTACCTTATCTCTGATCAGTGTGTGCGACATTACAGGCCTGTTCTGACTTTTTCCATTTACCCAGTCCATGTAATTCTGCTCCACAAAACGGCTGAAAACCTGTCCGGCTTCATCCTTCTGCATTTTTAAAATACTCATAATGCCAGGATCCTGTGATCTTTCAAGTTCCAGCTCCCAGAAAATAAGTTTTCGATAAACCACCATCCATTCTTCAAAAGACAGTCGGTTGCTGATTTCCATTCCAATGCTTCTGAATTGCTGCTGATATGAAAAAGCAGTTTTCTCGCTGATAAGTTTTTTGTTGTCGAGGTTTTTCTTCAGACTCAGAAGAATCTGATTCGGATTAACCGGTTTTATAAGGTAGTCAGAAATTTTCGACCCGATGGCATCCTCCATAATCGACTCTTCCTCACTTTTGGTGATCATCACAACCGGAAGATTAGGATACAGGTTTTTTATCTGCATCAGTGTCTCAACACCTGAAAGGCCTGGCATTTGTTCATCAAGAAATACAATATTGAAAGGGCGCGATTGCAGAATTTCAATGGCTTCAACCCCATTATTGGAGGTAAATACATCATATCCCTTTTCCTTAAGAAACATAATATGAGGTTTGAGCAGATCGATTTCATCATCGGCCCAGAGTATTGCTATCTTATCCATGTTGATTGTTTAAAGTTTATGCTGATAATTTGGTGGGCTAAAAGCCATACCTTTGCATACAGTTTGCCACCCCAATGATAATGCCGGAAAAGGCAGATTATTACATTCGCTCCGGTTATTTAACATTTTTTCGCTTAACAAAGATACGTCAAATCGTGAGTCGAAGCCTCAACAACAAACGAAAAATCATCAACGACCCTGTTCATGGGTTTATAACCGTATCAGGCGACCTATTGCTGGGCCTTGTAGAAAATCCTCTTTTTCAAAGACTTAGAAGGATAAGGCAACTCGGAATGACTTCATATGTTTACCCGGGAGCATTGCACACCCGTTTTCATCATGCGCTGGGCGCCATGCACCTTATGCAGGATGCCCTTGAAACACTGAAACTCAAAGGAATCGAAATTACTGACAAAGAAACCGAATCAACCCTGGCTGCCATTTTGCTGCACGATATCGGGCATGGCCCATACTCTCATGCACTTGAGCACAGTATTGTTTCAGATATAAATCATGAAGAGATTTCACTGCTCTTCATGCAAAAGTTGAATGAAGAAAACCATGGAAAACTCGACATGGCCATCAGTATTTTCACAAACACCTATTCAAAGAAATTTCTGCATCAGCTGGTTTCAGGGCAACTTGACACTGACCGGCTTGATTATCTTAAACGTGATAGTTTTTTTACAGGAGTTTCGGAAGGTGTGATCAACACCGAACGAATAATTAAAATGCTCATGGTGCACAACGATGAGCTTGTGGTTGAAGACAAAGGAATTTATTCGATTGAGAAATTCATCGTTGCAAGGCGGCTGATGTACTGGCAGGTTTATTATCACAAAACTGTTGTTGCCGCAGAAAATATGCTGATAAGTCTTTTAAAAAGGGCCAAAGAGCTGATTTCGGAAGGTGTAAGCCTCCATGCAACGCCAGCTCTCGACTTTTTTCTGCGAAACAAACTGAATGCAAATGATTTTCAGTCAAAGCCTGAAGTTTCGGATTGGTTCGCACAACTTGATGATTACGATATTATGTCGGCCATTAAAGTGTGGTCAAAACATTCAGATCCTGTACTTTCTTTTTTGAGCGATTCACTGATCTCGAGGCGTTTATTCAGAATTGTGATCAAAAATGAGCCATTCACTACTTCAGAAATTTCAGCAATTGAGCAATCCCTGCAAAAAATGTGGCCTTTGCTTGATGCACATGAACTGGCATATTTCATAATGCAGGGTTCAATAACCAACAATGCCTATAATCCTGAAAGCGACAAGATAAAACTGCTTTACCGCAATGGAGATGTATCAGATATTACTGAATCATCTGATCAGATAAACGTTTCTGTATTGTCTGTCTCCATCAGCAGACATTTCCTTATTTTCCCAAAAACCATTCAGGCATTCTGATTGTTTAGGCTTACTTATAAAACCATATATTTTTGGTAACTTGCGCCGCTTTTTGAAGCAGAACAATTTACCTCAATAACCCTGAAACAATCTGAAGCTGACATCCGCAGCCGAACCGTAAACCAGTCCACATGAAATTTACCGCACAACAAATTGCAGACCTTATTGAAGGAACGATAGAAGGAAACGCCAACGCAGAAATATATAAACTTTCAAAGATAGAGCAGGGAGAACCAGGGTCAATCTCATTTTTGGGCAACCCAAAATACACCCATTACATTTACGAAACCAAAGCGTCAGCGGTAATCGTCAACCGTGATTTTCAGCCTGAGCAAAATATTTCCTGCACTTTGATAAGGGTTGAGAATGCAAATACTGCATTTGCAAAAATGCTTGATGCTTACAATCAGCTTACTTCAAAAAAGCCGGGAATCTCAAAACATGCTGCCATTGCTGAATCAGCCGTTATTGGCGAAAATTGCTACATCGGCGATTTTGTAAGCATAGGTGAAAATGTAAAAATTGGCAAGGACACCAAAATTTACCCAAACACATCTGTTGGAGATAATGCTTCAATCGGAGATAGATGTACAATATATGCAGGCGTAAAAATCTATAATGATTGCCAGATTGGCAATGCCTGTAACCTGCACGCCGGAGTGGTTATCGGTGCCGATGGATTTGGCTTTGCTCCTCAAAGCGACAATCAGTATTCAAAAGTTGCTCAGATAGGAAATGTAATCATTGAGGATAATGTTGAAATTGGCGCCAACACAACCATTGACCGTGCCACCTTAGGTTCAACCATTATCCGCAAAGGGGCAAAACTCGATAATCTTATTCAGATCGCACACAACGTTGAAATTGGCAGAAACACAGTAATTGCTGCTCAATCTGGCGTGGCAGGATCAACCAAAATAGGGGCAAACTGCATGATTGGCGGGCAGGTTGGAATAACCGGTCACCTCGACATAGGCAATGATGTAAAAATTGCAGCTCAATCGGGAATTTCAACAAATGTTGCCGACGGGCTGATAATTATGGGAAGTCCTGCTTTTGATATTTCAAACTACCGGAAGTCATATGTATATTTCCGCAGCCTGCCCAAGCTTGCTGATCGCATCAGTGAACTTGAAAAACAAGCAAAAAAAGCAAAGGAATAACCTTCGAATAATTTTATATCACTGATTTATTGACACTTACGCACAGACAAAGGAAACATTATAATTCTTAACTTTGCAAACCTTATGTCAGAAAAACAGAAAACATTAAAAGAATCCGTTACCATTTCAGGTGCCGGACTTCATACCGGCCAAGAAGTAAACATTACTTTCAGACCGGCACCAGTAAACCACGGGTTTAAATTCAGAAGAATTGATTTGCCTGATGCACCTATTGTAGATGCTGATGCTGATCTGGTTGTTGATACATCCCGGGGAACAACCCTGGAGTATAAAGGCGTAAGAGTAAGCACAATTGAGCATGCGCTTGCAGCACTTACCGGAATGGATATCGACAATGCCCTGATTGATCTCGATTGTCAGGAAACTCCGATACTTGATGGTAGTTCAAAATATTATGTTGAAGCCATAAAAAATGTTGGTGTTGTTGAGCAGGAAGCTGAAAGAAATTATTTCAAAATTACTGAGGTCCTCAGATATTCTGATCCTGAAAAGAAAACTGAATTATTAATCCTTCCCGATGATACTTTTAAAGTGTCGGTAATGATTGATTACGACACAAAAGTTTTAGGGACACAAAATGCCCATCTCAGTCATTTGAATGAGTTTGCTGATGAAATAGGACCCTGCCGCACCTTTGTTTTTCTTCATGAACTTGAGTTCCTGATCCAGAACAATCTTATTAAAGGCGGTGACCTGAGCAATGCCATTGTATTTGTAAACCGACTTATCGACCAGAGTGAACTTGACAGGCTGGCGAAGTTTTTCAACAAACCAAAAGTAGAAGTTCTTAAAGAAGGGATTCTCAATAACCTTGAGCTTTCGTTCAGCAATGAACCGGCCCGGCATAAACTGCTTGATGTGGTTGGAGATCTAACGCTGGTAGGCACAAGAATAAAAGGGCATGTAATTGCCAGCCGCCCAGGACATCTGGCCAATACACAATTTGCAAGAATCATCAAGCAGCACATTAAACACGAAACCTCACAGCCTCAGGTTCCAAAATATGACCTGAACAAACCTCCGCTATACGACATCAACGACATTAAACGCCTGTTGCCGCACCGGCCTCCGTTTTTGCTGGTTGATAAAATACTCAGCATGAGCGATCATGATGTAATGGGGCTCAAAAATGTTACCATGAATGAAGGCTTTTTTGTGGGACATTTTCCTGACGAACCCGTTATGCCAGGTGTACTGATCATTGAAGCTATGGCACAAGCCGGAGGAATATTTGTACTCAGCTCTGTTCCTGACCCTGAGAATTACATCACCTACTTCATGAAGATTGACAATGTAAGGTTCAGGCAAAAGGTAGTTCCGGGAGATACACTGGTTTTCCACCTCGACCTCATATCACCTTTCCGCAGAGGAATAAGTCATATGCGTGGCATTGCTTATGTAGGATCAAAAATAGTAGCCGAAGCTGAACTGATGGCTCAAATCTCAAAAAAAACAATATCCTAAATGAATCAACCCCTGGCTTACGTCCATCCACAAGCAAAAGTGGCGAAGAATACTGTTATTGAACCTTTTGTCAATATCGAGAAAAATGTTGAAATCGGCGAAGGCACCTGGATAGGCTCCAATGTTACCATCATGGAAGGTGCGCGCATCGGTAAAAACTGCAAAATATTCCCCGGAGCGGTAATTTCTGCTGTTCCCCAGGATTTAAAGTTCGACGGAGAGGAAACCCTTGTCAGAATCGGAGATAACACCGTTATCAGAGAGTTTGTAACCATTAACCGCGGCACCAAAGCCAACAATGAGACAGTTGTCGGAAATAATTGCCTGCTGATGGCTTATGTTCACGTTGCTCACGACTGCATTGTAGGCAACAACGTAATTCTTGCCAATGCTGCTACGCTTGCCGGACATATTACCATTGATGATTACGCCATTATCGGCGGACTTTCTGCCATACATCAGTTTGTCAACATCGGAGCGCATGTAATGATCTCCGGCGGTTCGCTGGTGCGAAAAGATGTACCTCCTTTTACAAAAGCAGCCAGAGAGCCTCTTTCATATGTTGGCATCAACTCAATCGGACTTAGAAGACGTGGATTTACACCTGAAAAAATCAGTGAAATTCAGGATATTTACAGGTTAATTTACCTGAAAGGAAACAATGTAACCCAGGCTCTTGAGTTTATTGAAGCCAATTTACCTGCAACGTCTGAACGTGATGAAATTATTTCATTCATTTCACGGTCAACCAGAGGTATTATGAAAGGTTATTCTAAACAGGTATAACCGCAGCGCTTCACTTTCACCGGCGGTATTTTCCGCAACTACCCATTGCTACACAACTACAAGATTTAAAAAGACAATGCTTTCTATAACCCTTGAAAAAGCCGGCAAGCAGTATAACCATGCCTGGATATTTTCCGACCTGAGCGCAGCATTGCAATCAGGCACAGCTACTGCAATACTTGGTTCCAATGGTTCAGGGAAATCCACCTTGCTGCAGGTGATTTCATCTGCAATAATGCCTACCCGGGGCAGCTTAAATTACAATCTGAATGGCTCCGACGTTCGGCCTGAGCATGCATTCAGGCTGATGTCAATTGCGGCACCATACATTGAGCTGATTGAAGATTTTACCCTTACCGAAATGGTTTGTTTTCACCGAAGGCTTAAACCTCTGGTCAGAAACATGGCTACTCCTGAGTTTATCCGTATTTGTCAGCTTACCGATAATTCGGATAAAGCCATAAAGCATTTCTCATCAGGAATGAAACAACGGGTAAGGCTGGCACTCGCCATTTTGAGCGACACTCCTGCCCTGCTTCTCGACGAACCGGTTACAAACCTTGACAGAGCAGGTATTGCCTGGTTTCGCGAACTTGTTGACAAAAATTCGGCAAACCGGCTTATTGTAATCAGCTCAAATTCAATTACCGATGAATTTGACTTCTGCAAACAGCAAATTAAAATGGAGGATTACAAAGCCATTTCCGGAATAGAACAGATTCCTGTCTATATTTAAACAGTTTGAGCTTACTCATACAATATTGTGCGGGATAAAAGTATCGCCAGCAACATATTGGCTCTGCAACGAGCAAAATAATACAACAACTAATGGCAAAATTATTACCTTTGCCAACTCAAAAAATATTAACAATCAACACATTTTATGGCAACTACCGCTGATTTTAAGAACGGAATCTGCATTGATTTTAACGGAGATTTATATACTCTTGTCGAGTTTCAACATGTAAAACCCGGAAAAGGCGCTGCTTTTGTAAGAACAAAACTCAGGAACCTCAAAACCGGAAAAGTTATACCCAATACTTTCAGTGCAGGTGTAAAAATTGACATTGCCAGGGTTGAACGCCGTCCCTATCAGTTTCTTTACAAAGAAGAAGATGGCTACAACTTTATGCATATCGAAACCTTCGAACAGGTATTGATTCAGGAAGCCATTATCAACGCACCACAGTTTCTCAAGGAAAGTCAGTCTGTTGAAATTATGTTTCATGCCGAAACTGAAACTCCGCTTAGTTGCGAATTGCCTCCATTTGTTGAGCTGATAGTAACTTATACTGAACCCGGACTTCGCGGTGACACCGCTACCAACACGCTTAAACCAGCAACAGTTGACACCGGAGCCATCGTTCATGTTCCATTGTTTATAGGCGAAGGCGAACGGATTAAAGTTGACACCCGTACCGGAGACTACGCAGAAAGAGTTAAATCCTGATAAAACCGGGCCGGCAAAAGCAATATTGCCTGCCCGTTTTGTTATAAATTGACGTGATATAAATCCTGCAAACAAGCTATTGTGACAAGCAGAATAATCAAATGCAATTTCTCAGGCAGTGCTTACTGCGAAAGAAATAACCGGAAGTTTAATTTGATAAATTCAGACACATTCAAAAGCTTAGCTGGCTTATATTTCAAATCATTTCCAAAAATTAATAATTACCGGGCCGATGAATAATAGTCCGGTTTTTCTTTGCCAAAAAATCAACCAACCATGCAACTCAACCCATCATTTACACTTGCAAGCATAGCTGACCTCCTGGAGGCTAAATTTTCCGGACATCCTGAATTTATCATTTCTGGGCTTAACGAGATACATATGGTACAGGCCGGCGATCTCACATTTGTTGATCATCCGAAATATTACAGCAAAGCACTGGGATCAAAGGCAACCACAATTATTATAAACAAAGAGGTTGAGTGCCCCGAAGGCAAAGCCTTGATTTTTCATGAAGATCCTTTTGCAGCTTATGTATCGCTGGTAAAAAGATTCAGGCCTTTTGAGCCGGCAACTGCTGCCATAAGTGCAAGTGCTGAAATCGGCGAAGGAACCATTATTCAGCCACATGCTTTTGTTGGCAACCACGTAAAAATTGGAAAGAACTGCATTATTCATGCGAATGTCACCATTTACGATCATACCGAGATAGGCAATAATGTAATTATCCACTCAGGCAGCGTTATAGGCGCCGATGCATATTATTTTCAACGCAAGCCCGATGGATACCGGAAGTTTGAATCATGCGGAAAAGTGGTCATCAGCGACAATGTAGAGATAGGTGCATTGTGTGCAATCGACAAAGGAGTATCAGGAGATACCTTTATCGGCAAAGGAACCAAATTCGACAATCAAGTTCAGGTAGGTCATGACACTTACATTGGCAGCAACTGCCTGATAGGCTCTCAGTGTGCAATTGCGGGAGTTACAAGAATTGAGGACGATGTAATTTTATGGGGAAAAGTTGCAATAAATAAAGACATTGTAATTGGAAAAGGTGCGGTCTTGCTCGCTACTTCGGCTGTTAACAAAAACCTTGAAGGCGGAAAAACCTACTTTGGTATACCCGCAGAAGAAGCTCGCAAGAAAATGCGTGAATTTGCTGCGCTTAAGCAATTGCCCTCAGTTTTGGCTGCATTGGGCAAAATCAATGAGTAGATGAGGCGGGGATAATTTCTCAGATTAATTCATTGAAACTATCATTCTGCACCATGTATCCCGATCTTTCATTGTAAATTTCAGGCTGTTTCCTTCCTTTGTTTTTAGTTCAAGTCCTTTTGGAAAAAACCTGAACGCATTATAATAAACAACCTCGCTTATCTGACCAGGAAGAACCTCAAAATCATAGGCATCCGCTGCCCGCTGTGCTGAAATGAAATATAATCTTTGATTTGTAAGAATCAGCTTTCCTTTATGTTGTTCTTTTCCAGAAGAATGAAGCGTGTTGGTGGCTTTCACAACAGTTTCGTTTGCCTTTAGATCGATGCGCATGAGAGATAGAGTTTATTTGTGGTAGAGTAATTCAAAGTTCATGCCAACAGCATAACATCCTGTTTATCTGAAATATAGAATCTAATATCGTTACAAGAACAAAATAAATCATGTTCAATAATGAACAGACTTATACCAGTAACGATCAGATGAATCAGTTACAGAATTATTGACCTGAATTTGACGGGCTCAACAGCTATTAGTTACAGAAAAGATTATGGAAGAAAGCAGAATCAGGAATCCTTAACCGGATTTTCGTCAGTGTCTGCATGGGGTGCATGCATTGAACCTGTTTTGACAAATACAGAATTTTTGTGATAAATATCCAGCGCAACTATCATAGCAATAAATCCCCAGAATGGAACTGAAGCTTTGTCGGTATCGAGAAAATTATTCAGGAATCCATGAATAAAATAGGTAACCAGTGCAAGTACAGAAACCAAACTATATAGCCTTACTTCCCGGTTAAGTGCCGTTTTATAGACCCTGATACCGGTAATTATAACCACAATCCCGATCCAAAAGATGCTTATAAGTCCGAAAACACCCTGCTCGGAAAGCGGACCAATATATTCGCTGTGTGCGTTTCCCAGATCTCCGGCATTTGTACTGATAATGGTTCGCTCTTTCGAACGCTGGAAAGGGGCATATACAAACTGATAAGTACCAGGTCCCCAGCCAAGCAATGGACGTTCTTCAAACATTCTGAAAGCAGACTGCCATCTGTTTATTCTCTCAAGATTAGAGGCATCAGATGAAATATTATAGATAGATTTTACATGTTCGATAAAATTCTGGGAGGAATCCTGTTTATTCTTTTCAAGAACATAAAGGATCTCTGTTTTAAACATGTAAAAAGAAGCGATCACAATGACCATTCCACCAAGAATCCAGCGAAATTTAATTTTATAAACCACAAGAACCGCAATTGCAACTGAACCGGCAACACTCACCCAGGCTGCTCGGCTGTATGAAAGATAGAGAGCTACCAATAAAACGGCAGAAGCTATCAGCGCATACATCCGATAAGTTTTGGATCTTTCCCGATTAAACATAAAACCAATAAACACGGGGATAAAGAATGCCAGAATAGCGCCATAGGCCGTGTGGTCATTATAAAAGGGCTTCATTACCCAATGCCCTTGCCTTTCAGCGAACCCGTAAGCTGAATGATGTATTGTGGTATAAATAATTACGATAGTAAGGCTGGCCATGTAAAGCCATTTGAATCTTGAAACATTCTTGATATCCCTGAAAAGCAAAACCCCGAGAAAATAGAAAGGGATCACAAACCAGAGCCTGGCGGCAAATGATTTGAACGACACCATGGGTAATTCGCTGGTTATACTGGTAATTAGCATCCATGCAAGGCTGAAGAAAATTGCAATGGTTACCGGATGCGAAAGAATTCGCTTATCATAATTACTGTTGAATATTGTTTTCAGGATAAAGATAATCATTACCCCAACCATAAGCGGTTCAGATGGCAGGGAGATTCCAAACCCCATCTCACTATCGGCGAAGTTCACTGCCAGCGGTGTAACCATTACAATAAAAAGTAAAAGTTTATCCAGCCAGAACAGGTACATCAGCGCAATGATAATGGCAACAGGAATAGCAATACCCAAATAGAACTCCTTAACAATAAGGAGAGAGTTCAGCAGAATAAATAAACCGCTGAGCAGGTAATACCATTTGAGTTTGGGATTGGCCAACACTGAGAAGCTTGATTAATCGTTAGGATTATTTCGGGTCAGTTTCTGTAGTTCCAGATTAATTTTCCGGTTCTCAATTACAGAGATAACCACAACAGAAAAGAACATTGAAGCAACCACAGCATAAAGAACGATTAACCAACGCACCGGATAAGACTTTTTATCAGCAATAACCGGGGGTGTTACCACATTGGTAAATGTAAATACTTTTGCGGCATCATACACTGCCCTGTCGTAAACCAGCTCGAATTCTGAGTAAATACGCATAATGTCGTTGCGTCGCTGGGTAAGGATAGCCATTTCACCTGACTTTGCCTCAAAATTTTCCTTCATCCTGAGCACATCTTTGGTATTGATGCTGGTAGAATTAGATCCATCAACTGTACGAAGGTATCCGCGGGTAATTTCGCGTGCCTGTGATTCATAATCGATGAGTTCATAATTTTTGCGCAATTCACTCAATGCATTTTCAACGCTGTCAAGCTGGGCTTTTTTCTCCCTAAGAGTGAAACCCATGCTATTTACAACCTCTGAATATTTATCACGATGAATAGCTCTGATTTTCTCGTTACAGAAGTCAATAATCGACAGTACCATATCCCTTGCAATTACGGGATCAGCATCCATTACAACAATCTCGATTGATTCCCACTGCGTTTTGCTGATCTTTACATTCTTATTAAAAAGAAACTGCATGGTGGATTGATAATATTTATATTCGGGATCAATACGATAGTGTTCTGCAAGGTTGAACTTTTTGATAACACTATCTTTGATATCCTGCGATTGCAGCCATTGCAGCATTTGCTCCGATTCACTTTCATCAGAATAAGGTGCAATATTGGAAGGATACACCAGCGCATACGATTTGAATCGTGGTTTAATAAAAAATGAGCTGGAAAAGATAGCAGCAAGCAATGCAGCAATAACAGCAATTGCAACCAGATGCCACTTCCATTTGAGGAAGATTTTCATCATATGAATATTGCTGAAGTAATTCTCCATGTTGGGCTTAATGTTGTCCATTATGCTGAATTTTAGGCTTTTTAAATCGAACGAGCGTTTTTTTTTAACAGATTGAGCTGCCCCAGCTTTTCAAGGCTTATGATAACAAGCACAGAAATAAGGAAGGCTGAAATGGTTGATACCATAACAATTATCCATCGCACCGGGTATGATTTTTTTTCAGCTTTATAGGCCGACTCAACAATAAACTTCTGAGGCAGATTCTCAGTTGCATCAACACGCGCTTCTTCATAACGCGCTTTCAGGTAGCTAAGTTGCTTTTTCTCATGCTCAAGCATGTCGCGCAGTGAAACGTAGGAACCTCCGTATTTTGCAAGTACTGAGAGCCTTTCTTCAAGTGAACGGATACCGGAAGTGTTACCTCTTGCAATTTCAACTGCCAGCTGCTGGTTAATCATTTCAGACTGCGATTCATAATCATAAACACCGAGTAGTCTTATTTTCCGCAATGAATCCTCCATGACAGAGATCTCATTAACCAACTTAAGATATTCGCGTTCAACAATTCGAAAACCTCTCATTGCCCGTTCTGATTGCATTGCATTTTTTGTTGAATCAAGCAGTTCGGAAATTGCATTGGCAATATCAGCGGCCATTTGAGGATCACGGTCGAGGACTGTAATCTTGACTGCCATAAACTCAGTTCTTCTGAAGGTTATATTGCTTTCATACCTTCTGTTGAGTTCGGTGTTTTTGTACTTTGATTTGGGGTTTATCCTGTAATGCTTAAGCAGGTCAAATTTTTCAACCACTTTATCTCTGATCTTACTAGAGCTCAGAATCTGAAGCATTTGCTCTGTTTGTTCATCTTCTCCAAATTCAAGAATATCAGTTTTTGCTGTTGGCTGATCGGTTAACAATGCCCTTGAAACGGAATTGCTGGAAACCGGAAATAAAACAACAGTTGATTTGAATAAAGGCGTAATAAACCAGGATGATGAAAAGACCGCAGCCAATATGGCGGCACTAAGGCTTATTATTATCAGGTGTTTACGCCAGGAGTAGAGAAACATCCCGAGACTGGTGGAGTCAAAATCCCTGATTTCTGAAAACTTATTCTCCGACATATGGAATGCTGGTTCGTTTAGGGTTGTCAAAGATATGGAAAAATATTTCACTTAGTGAAATGAAAACATACAGTTTCACATTTTTGAAATCAAAAATCAAAAATTGTCGTCAATTCAAATAAAAACCTTTGATTATCAGCACTATTGTTATTCTTCAGGACTTCGCAATCAGAAATTTTTTCAAAAAATCAATGATCTGTGCTTAAAAATATCCTGATAAGGTTCCTGATATTGAGCAGTTGAAGCAAACCTGCCCAGATAATGGACACAGAAAGTACCAACAAAGCGGATTTTGCCCAATGAATGGTCAGAAAAGTTGCAAGCCAGTTAATGGCAATTACACCTGCGAAGAAAAAAATGAGACGGAAGATAAAAGAATAATTAATGGTAAACCTGAAGAACAGTGCAGCAAGAATAACCTGAATAATAGCCATTATTGCCTGTGTAATCAGACTGGTCCATGCTGAACCAAGGGCTCCAAAACGAGGAATCAGAATTACATTCAGCGTAATATTGAGCAGCATTCCTCCGGCTGCAACTATATTCAGATGTTTCAGATTGCCGTTTGCTGTAAGTAAGGTTCCGAAAACATATGTAGTAGAAATGGCAACGAAGCATCCGATAAGAATACCAAAAACAACTGATGATTCAGCAATATAGTGGTCATACATCATATCCATCAGCTGATAACTGAAGAAATAAGAAGTAACAGAAAATATAACCGAAACAACAAACAGCAGGGTAAAAGACAACTTTACGAGCTTTTCAACATTCTCTCCCGTTTTAATCAGGCGTGCAAACAATGGCAAAAGAAGCACCGAGAAAAGATATGCGATGTTGTTTAGCGCATCCAGAAGCCTATATGCATGGGCATAAATTCCGGCTTGCAGATTTCCGGATTCTTTTGGCAACAGACCTTTAAGCATTACCGAGTCAATGCGGTTATAAAATGTCATTAACAAAACCAGAATTGCAAAAGGAAGGCTTTGTTTGATAATCACCATAAAAAATGGCCAATTCCAGTTCAAACGCCTGAAAGAAGCTTTGCGAATTACTATCAGCAGCGCAACAATTCCTGTTAACAGGTAAGAGGCCGTTTGTGCATAAACAAACCATTCTATACGAAACTGACTTTCAGTGACATTACCCCAGAGCAGCACACTGCAGATGGCTATCATCAATACTCTGTCAAGGACTGATAAAATACTGTCGGTTTTAAAAAGAAGCAGGGCTGAAACATTTGATCTCAGATACATAATAAATGAGATAAAAAACTGATTCAGTCCCAGTAAAGCAAGCAACCACAGCTCGTTTCCACGAAACCCCCAAAGAACTCCTGAGATAAAGGTGACAAAGAAATAAACAATTGCAAGCAGTAGCTTAAGAATCAGAATACTCGAAAAGTGCTTGTTCAGCAATTGCGTATTCTGGGCAATATTCCGGTTGTTGAAGTTGGTTATCCCAAAGTCAAACAAAATATTGAATAGAAAAGAGAAATTGAAAATGACAAAATAAAACCCGAAATCCTCAGCACCAACCACATTCTGCACTGTCCGGTCTATACCAAAAATCCAGAAGGGTTTGATCAGCAGGTTCAGAAACAGAAGAAAACCAAGATTGGTAATAAATTTACGTTGCATTCCGGAAAATTTGACCATTTATGCGGCCGGGTGATGTATTACCTTGAAACATGAATTTTAACCTTCAATTGTTCAATAAAGATTAAATTTGCGCAAAAATATCACTATTCTTCAAATAATCTTTCACACCGGCAGAATAAAAACTTCTGCAGAATAATTAACTGATTTGAATATAGTTGTAAACACCAGATTATTGCTTCAAGGCCGGCTCGAAGGCATCGGCTGGTTCACCTGTGAGAACCTCCGCCGAATCGTAACTGCCCACCCTGAGCATAACTTTTTCTTTCTTTTTGACAGACCGTATCATGCTGATTTTGTGTTCAGTAGTAATGTTACTCCCGTGGTTATAGGACCTCCGGCAAGGCACCCTGTTTTATATTTTATCTGGTTCGAATTTTCAGTACGCCGAATGCTTCGCAAACTGAAAGCAGATCTTTTTCTTTCTCCTGACGGATATTTATCACTGAGTTCCGGAATACCATCAATCGCGGTATTCCACGATCTTAACTTTGAACACTATCCTGCTGATCTGCCATTTGCCGAAAGATGGTATTACAGAACCTTTTTCAGGAAATATGCTGCTAAAGCAGCACGGATAGCAACGGTTTCAGAATATTCGAAAAGTGATATCCACAAACAGTACGGCACCGACCTGGCTCTGATTGACGTAGTTTACAACGGCGCCAACGAAATGTACGCTCCTGTTAATGAGGATATTAAAAACACTACACGTAAAAAATATACCAACGGCCGCCCTTACTTCTTCTTTGTTGGATCGCTGCATCCACGAAAAAACCTGGTAAATCTTTTCAGGGCATTCGATATTTTCAAAAAGAATGACACACAGAATTGTGTGCTTTTACTTGCTGGTGCAAAAAAATGGTGGACGGGTGAAATTGCGTCGGTGTTTGAAGCAATGAAATTCAGTGAATCGGTTATTTTTACAGGAAGACTGGAAACCGAAGAGATGAAAAACGTAACGGGTTCAGCAATCGCATTAACTTATGTTTCTTATTTTGAAGGGTTTGGAATACCGATTGTTGAAGCATTCAGATGCGGCACTCCGGTGATTTCATCAAATGTTACCTCAATGCCTGAGGTAAGCGGAGAGGCTGCCCTGCTTATAAACCCATTCGATCCTGAGGAAATATCAGAAGCTATGCACAGGATTGTTCAGGATGAAGATCTCAGAAAAAAGCTGATAACAGAAGGTTTCAGGCGCGCTGAGATTTTTACATGGGACAAATCAGCCGAAAGACTATGGAACTGCATTGAGAAAGTTCTTAAAGCTTCACCGGCTGCTCTTTCCGGAAAGTAAACAGGCTTACGAAATAAACCGCTGCAAAAGCCAGCGCAAAAGAGGCAAATCTGGCAGAAAGGTTTTGATCGAGGATTGAAATTTCTGTCCAGATAATGGTTACCAACGTACCTGTTACCATTCCGGCAAACACACCTTGCCAGGTAATTTTTTTCCATCGGAGCATTAGCAGCAAAGCCGGCCCAAATGCGGCGCCCAGTCCTGCCCAGGCATAAGATACCATCGCAAAAATCAGTTTCCCTGAAGAAACAGCAACCGCGAATGCTGCAATTCCTACAATCAATGTTACCAAACGACTCAAATTAACCATCGATTTGGGCGACAAATTAATTTTCAGGATATGCCTGAAAAAATCCTCAGAGACAGTAGATGAAATAACCAGCAATTGACCATCGGCAGTTGACATCATGGCTGCAATGGCGGCTGATACAAGAATACCGGCAACCCATTGAGGCATCAGGTAATTTGCCAGATGTGGCATTACTTTTTCCACATCATCAAAATAGCCCTGACCAAACAAAGCCAGCCCCACAAGGCCTATTACAAAAGCACCGGCAAAAGCAGGAACAGCCCACATAAAAGCAATCCGCCTGCTTTTCTTTATTTTTCCGGGATCTTTGATTGACATAAATTTGGTAAGCAAATGAGGCTGACCCATATAACCAAAAGCCCAACTTAATCCGCCAACTACAGTTGCCACAGCCGCCCATCCGGTTTTACCGCCAACGATATCGAGATAACTTCCACCTGCACTCTGAATGGCTGTGTGCAGCGAATGGCCAGATGAAGACACCTCAATCAATCCGGCAACAGGCAGCACCACAAGCGCTCCGAACATCAGCAGCGCCTGCACAAAATCCGTCCACACCACTGCAGAAAAACCACCCAGCATGGTGTACAGAATAATCACCACAGCTCCTACAACCATTCCGGTAAACGGGTCAATGCCAAATGTAACATTAAGTACTTTTCCGGCACCATTAAACTGAGCTGCCAGATAAAATGTAAAGAAAAAGATAATGATGATCATGGCTGTGAACCTAATGATCAGGCTTCCACGTGAAAAACGGTTTGCAAAAACATCGGGAAGTGTGATAGCGTTTGATTTTTCTGACTGCAGCCTTATTTCTTCTGCAACAGCATACCAGTAAAAAAATATCCCGATAAGGCAACCCAAGGCAGTCCAGACTTCAACTATGCCAAGCGCAAGAGCTGCGCCGGGAAGCCCAAGCAACAACCAGGCCGACTCACCCGACGAACGCTCAGAAAGAGCCACCACCCATGAGTTCATTTTTCGTCCGCCCAGGTAATAATCTGCGGTTGATTCGTTGCGCCTGTAAGCATATATTCCAATGCCCATCATGGCAACGAGGTAAACGATAAATCCAATCAGCGTTGCTCCCATGCCCGAGATTTAAGAAAGTGGAAGTGCGAATTTAGAAAATTTCCCTTTGATAAAGGAATCTTTGCAGGAAAAGCGTTTAAACACTTCGACTCTCATAGTGACATTCGAGTCAGTTCAGCAATGATTATCTTTATTGCACACGTTATCAGCTCTATACGATGTCCTCCTGAGCGGAGTCGAAGGACTTTTTTTTTAGTATTCCTACACCTTGACTAAACGTCATTAGCAAGTTAAAGTATATTCACCTCAGGCTCAATTTCAACGCCGAAAGTGGTTTTAACTGAATCCATTATTTTATGAGCAAGTGTAAGTATTTGTGTACCATTTGCAGCACCATAATTTACCAGCACCAAAGCCTGTTTTTCATGAACTCCGGCATCTCCATCCCTGAAACCTTTCCATCCGCACTTTTCAATAAGCCAGCCGGCAGCAAGCTTAACTCCTCCATCTGCCGGATAAGATGGAATGCCGGGATGCAAAGCCTGAATCTGATTAAAATGTTGGTTAGAAATAACCGGATTTTTAAAGAAACTACCTGCATTGCCAAGTTCAAGAGGATCGGGCAATTTGCTCCTGCGAATGCTGATAACTGCCTCAGAAACAGCTTGAACACTCTCTTTCAATCCCATGGCATTCAACTGATCTTTGATTGATCCGTACGAAAGGCTCAATCCGGGATTTTTATGCAGCCTGAAGGTCACCGAAAGGATGATATAACTGCCCTTTAATTCAGTTTTAAAAATACTGTGGCGGTAGCCAAAATCACATTCGTCACTAAAGAATTCTCGAAACTCACCACTTCGCACAGCAATGGCATCGAGCATATAAAATGTGTCCTTGATTTCCACACCGTAAGCTCCGATATTCTGAATGGGCGCACTGCCAACATTTCCGGGAATCAGGCTCAGGTTCTCAAGTCCGCCATAATTCCGCTTTACGCAGAACTGTACAAAATCATTCCAGTTTTCGCCGGCTTTGCCTCTTACGTAAACAAATTCGTCATCTTCATCAACAATCTCAATGCCCCTGGTAGCAATATGAACAACCAATCCATTAAAATCGCCGGTAAACAGCAAATTACTTCCTCCTCCCAGAAAAAGAACAGGCCCGCTGTAAGTATTGACAAACTTAAGCAAAGCCGGCAACTGTTCTTCGGAAGTGATTTCAGTAAATGCGGCTGCTTTAACATCCATACCAAAGGTGTTGAATGGCTTAAGGCTGATATTATGCTGTATGCTGATTGGAATCTGTTTGTTCATGCTGCAAAAGTACAGAGATTGCACGATTAAACGAAGCAGGGAAATTCAGTGTTCTGCTGCTTATAAAATTTTTTTTAAACAAAAATCAGGTACTTTTGCATGCCATTCAATTTCTGTCTGCATTTTGAAAAAAGTTATCGTTTCAGTTACCAATGATTTAAGCACGGATCAACGTGTGGACAAGGTATGCAGAACCTTATCAGAAATGGGCTTTGATGTTACCCTTACCGGACGATGGCTACCTGGTTGTCTGCCACTCAATGACAGGCCTTATAAAACGCATCGCATGAAATTGCTTTTCAGGAAAGGCCCGCTCTTTTATGCAGAGTACAATATAAGGCTGCTGATTTATCTTCTTGCCAGAAAAAGCAATCTGCTGGTATCCAACGATCTGGACACCCTTCCTGCGAACTTCGCAGCACATAAGCTAAAGCGCACTCCTATAGTTTACGATAGCCACGAATATTACACTGAAACGCCGGAACTGGTCAACCGACCATTTGTTCAGGGAATATGGGAAAGGATTGAGCGATTTATTTTTCCGAAACTCATGGATATTATCACCGTCAATCAATCCATTGCCGACCTTTACGAAAAGAAATACGGAAAGAAACTTAATGTTCTCAGAAACATACCGCGGCTTCAAACAGAATCAAAACCTTTATCGCGCGAGGAATGCGGACTGCCTGCTGACAAAAGTATTATACTGATGCAAGGCGCAGGAATTAACATTCAGCGCGGGGCAGAAGAAACTGTCGAAGCCATGAAATTTGTTGATAATGCTATTCTGCTTATCATCGGCGGAGGAGATGTGATCGGGAAACTCAAGGAAATGGCTAAGAATCTGAAACTTGAGGATAAAATCATTTTCAAAAACAGACTCCCCTACCCCGAACTTATCAGACACACGCGGCTAGCAGACATTGGTTTGACACTTGACAAAAATACCAACATCAATTACCGGTTTAGTCTTCCCAACAAGCTTTTTGATTACATTCACGCCGGAATTCCGGTGTTGGCTTCACGTCTGCCCGAAATTGCCCGTATTGTTGAAGGTTACAACATCGGTAGAATTGCCGAAAGTCATGATCCTGAATACCTTGGCAATCTGATAACAAACATGCTTTCGGATGTTGAATCACAAAAAATCTGGAGAAAAAACCTTTTACATGCTTCATCAGAACTTACCTGGGAAAAAGAAGCAATAACCCTGATAGAACTTTACAAAAAATATGTCTGAGCGTTTCCTTCACATTGTTTCTTTTGATGTGCCTTTTCCACCCAATTACGGCGGGGTGATTGACGTTTACTACAAAATCAGGGCACTGCACAAAATGGGGATAAGAATTTATCTTCACATCATTGAATACCCGGGCCGCGATCAAGCTCCCGAACTTGAGCCGATGTGCGAAAAAGTTTTTTACTATCCACGCAAACTCGGATTGAAATCAGCTTTCTGCCTGAAACCATATATCGTAAAAAGCAGGCGTTCTGAAGCTATGATCAACAACCTTTTGCAGGATAATCATCCGATATTGTTCGAAGGATTGCATTCATGCTTTTATATAGATGATTCAAGACTGAAGGGACGAAAACTGATTTATCGGGAAAGCAATATCGAACATCAGTATTATATAAATCTTTTCAAAGCAGAGCGTAATCCCGGCAAAAAAGCATATTTCCTCGTTGAAAGTCTGAAACTCCTTTTCTTTCAAAAGAAACTGAAACACGCTGATCTCATGCTGGTTGTTTCAGAATACGACACCAGTTATCTGAAAAGTAAATTTCCGCACAACGATGTGAGATTTCTGCCCAGTTTTCACACGAACGAAGAATTGAATGTAATTGAAGGCACCGGAAATTATGCGCTTTATCATGGTAATATAGAAGTTCCTGAAAACGAGGCAGCAGCAGCATTTCTGATCAATAAGGTTTTTGCACAAACCAGTCATCAGTTGATAATTGCCGGGATGAACCCGCCGAAACACATAATTGAGCTGGCCGCAAAGCACAGTAATATTTCAGTAATTGCCAACCCTGATGATGCTGAACTATTCTCGCTTATCAGAAACGCACAGGTAAATATTCTGGTGACTTTTCAGGCTACCGGGCTTAAGCTAAAGCTGCTCAATACATTATACAACGGAAGACATTGCCTTGTTAATCTGGCAATGCTCAACGGAACAGGCTTGAATAGTTTATGCTATACGGCTGAAACTCCTGCAGAACTCAGAAAAATGCTTGATAAACTTTCAGGGAAACCATTTTCGGGTGCTGAAGCACTGGCACGAATGGAAATTCTTCAGACGACATACTCAAATGCCGCCAATGCACGCAAGTTAATCAATGCTGTGTTCGAAGATTAAAACTTTCCCGCTTTCACATTTAACCGTTCGTGATGGGAATCTATCCATCAGTGCATAATTATGGGTAGCCATTAAAACAGCCCTGCCCGATTTGCTGATGTCGATCAGCAGGTTCATAATTCCAATTGAAGTTTCGGGGTCAAGATTTCCGGTAGGTTCATCGGCAAGGATAAGTTCAGGATCATTCAACAGCGCCCGTGCAATGGAAACCCTTTGCTGCTCGCCACCTGAAAGCTGATGAGGCATTTTAAATCCCTTGGTCGAAAGACCAACTTTTTCAAGCACCTGCTTTATACGGTCATCCATAGCCACTTTATCTTTCCAGCCTGTAGCTTTGAGCACAAACATCAGATTCGCCTGCACTGAGCGATCGAACATCAACTGAAAATCCTGAAAAACAATACCAAGTCTGCGTCTCAGAAAAGGCACATCTTTACGCTTAATTCCTACCAGATTATAACCACAAACGGTTCCATAACCTTCATTGAGAGGCAGTTCAGCATAAAGGGTTTTCAGCAAACTGCTTTTCCCTGTTCCGGTTTTTCCGATCAGGTAAACAAATTCTCCTTGTTTTACTTTAAGGTCAACACCTGACAAAACAAGATTATCGCGCTGAAAAATGCTGATATTCTGAAGATCAATTATTACATCTGAATCCATACCCTTTTATTTTGAGTGTGTAAAGATAGCAAGGAATACCATGAGGCGGCTGATTATAAGTCAGGATTTCAAAACATATACCGTTCTGATTACTTTCGCTTCCCGATCATAAGGTTATATCGGGCCGAATTGCCATAAAGCTTGCCCAGATCAGGATTGGTTTCAAATTGCTTTAAAGCCTGTTTTTCTTGTTCTGAAAGTTTCATTGGGTTTGCAATCCCCGAAAAGGCATCACTTCCGAAACCTGAGAACAACCCAACAGGAGACAGTTGAATAAGTTCCAGCCCCGACTTAATGCACAGAGTTTTCAATTCATCAACAGTCTGAGCGTTATAATCAGGATGTTTTGCCTGCAAAATAAGATTTGCCGCTTCGAAATTCTTTTCGCGGATAAACCGGAAAAGATAATATCCCGGACTGCGGTGAGAAGTAATCAACACACCTCCAGGTTTCAGCAACAAAGCCAGCTTTTGCAGATTCTGCTCAGTATCAGGCAGATTGTAAAGCAGTTCCAGACACATAACCACATCAAACTGCTCTTTTGGGAGGCTACTCAAAGACTGCTCAAGTGTTTCGTGGCGGAATTCAACATTCCCCTGGCCATTGATTTTTTTACTGATAAAACGAAAGTAGCTGGTTCTTATATCGGTAGCAACCACATTAACACCAGCAAGCGCAGCAGGAATGGTAAACCGCCCCATCTGACAACCGATATCCAGCATGGTTTGCCCTTTGATGAGATAAGGGCTGATAAATTGCATATATTCATCAAAATAAAACTGTTCAGCTTTATGACTGAACATATTATGAGGAGGAATGAGCCTGTATCTGGCAAAATTTATTACCCTTCGGGAGAAATTCAACAACATAAAAAACACTGGTCAGTAAAAACAAAATAAAAGTAAATCAATCAATAAAGCAAAAAACAACGATTGTTCAGCGCCACTCAATTGTATCTTTAAAATTCAGAATGCGTTCGAGCATTTCCATAAGAACCCTGCGGTTTGCCGGTTTGCTGATGTAATCAATACAGCCGGCATTCAATGCTTTTTCTTTGTCTTCGGAAAAAGCAAAAGCAGTCAGGGCAATGATTGGCATTCCGGGATTGAGTTCCAGTATCTTTCGGGTTGCGGTGTAACTATCCATTACAGGCATTTTAATATCCATAAACACCAATGAAATTTCCGGATTACTCTTACAGATGTTAACAGCCTCCAGTCCATTGTTTGCCCTGATGAGCTTCACCTGATAGTTTGCAAAAAGTTTGCTCAGGTAAAGGAAACTAACATTGTCGTCCTCCGCAACAAGAAATACGTAATCAAGTTTTTTGGCTACATCGGGTTGAACCGTCTCTGAAATTACCGGCTTGGTTATCTGGGTTTCTTTGATTTCTATCGGCACTGTAAATGAAAATTTCGATCCAGCACCCAATTCTGATGTAACATGAATGGTTCCGCCCATCATTTCCACAAAAGCTTTGGAAATAGCAAGTCCCAGACCCGATCCCTCAAATTCGCGTGAATGAGAAACATCGGCCTGCACAAAACGATCAAAAATACTTTTCAGCCTGTCAGCCGGCACTCCTTTTCCGGTATCTGTAATTGAAAAATTGAGAGAATTATCAACAAATTTACATTCAAGAGTAATACTTCCTTCAAAAGTAAATTTGATGGCATTCTTTAACAGATTGGTCAGAACCGATTCGGTTTTATGAATATCTATAAGACAGGTACTTTCCTCTTTCTTCAGGCTGACATTTAGTATCAGATCCAGGCCCTTGGCATCAGTTTCAGGCTTAAAGAACATGAAAAGCCTTTTCAGTAAAGCGATAATGTCAACATTTTCTTTGTTAATGGATATTTGCCCCGATTCAATCTTCGAGATGTCGATAATATCATTGATTGTATTCAAAAGTCGTTGACCGCTTGCATTAACGATTTCGATGTATTCGTCGCGCATTTCACCGGTAAGATCGGGTTCCTGAAGAAGACTCATAAAACCAAGAATTCCATTCATTGGAGTTCTGATTTCATGACTCATATTGGCAAGAAACGATGATTTAAGTCTGTCGCTTTCTTCTGCTTTTTCCTTCGACAACCTGAGTTCATCGAGCAATTGTTTTTGACGGCTGATGTCTTCCACAACAATAACAAAGTTGCGGATTCTTTCTTTTTCGTCCAGAACAGGAGAGACTGCAGAATTCCGCCAATAATACTCACCGTTTTTCCGGACGTCTTTATCCTCGCCAACATAACTTTCTCCGGTATTTACAATTTTCCAAATCGGGCTATCCTCAACTCCGTCATCATCAGCAAGCAGAATGCGGGGAATAGTACCAAGCATTTCATCGGCACTAAAACCTGTTATTTCAGAGTATTTTGGATTGGTATATTCAATAATACCTTCACTGTTGGTCACAATTATACCAACCGGACTTTGATCTACTGAACGTATCAGGAAATTGATTTTTCGCTGTGCCTCTTTTTGTGAAGTAACGTCATGCACGATAGAATGAAGAAGAAATCTGTCGCCAATCCGAACAGCACTTGAATAGACTTCTACATCTCTTATGCTGCCGTCTTTGAGCCGATGCTGAAAGTTAAAATGAAGTTTCTCTTTTGCAACAATCCTTGTAATCTCGAAGCGTATCTGATCAGCTGTCAGTGTATTTACCTGATCAATCTGCATTGATGTAAGTTCGTCGAAACTCCATCCATAAAAGGTTGTAGCAGCATCATTTGCATCCACAATTTTCAGTGAGTCGGGATCAATCAGCAGCTTAATGGCGGCATCGTTTCGAAAGATGCTTCTGAACTTTTCCTCACTTTGCATCAGGGTCTGTTCTGCTCTTTTGCGATAGGTAATATCATTGATTACTGCAAAAAACAACTTACGGCCATCCTGTTTCAAGATTTGCAATCTGATCTCAATAGGATAAACAGTTCCGTTTTTTCGACGATGGAAGGATTCCAGATAGATACTTTTTTCAGGTTCTGCTTCAATTTGATTAATAAATCCTTTAAACTCATCATCTGTAAATTCCGGAGCCACATCAAGCGGTGTCAGTTCCGATAATTCTCTTAAAGAATACCCCAGATTCTGCAGTCCGCTTTTATTGGCAAATTCAAATTTTAAGGTATCACCATCAAAAACGAATATCTCATTTATACTGCTTTCAACAATATTCTGTAGTTTAAACCTCTCATATTCTGCATGTTTGCGATCAGTAACATCTCTGAAATTTATTACAATTGCCTCAACTTCAGGCACGTGAAACATATTACTGAAAGTGCTTTCAACCCAACGCCATTCGTTATTATGCGTTTTGAAACGATAAACCAGGGTACGAACCCGACTTTTATCACCAATCACATCACTCAAAGCGCCCAAAACAACAGGCAGGTCATCAGGATGTGTAGATTCATTCGGGTCAGGAAATTCGGATGCCGGATCCGGGTAACCAAATATTTTTCTGGCAGAAGGACTTGCGAAAATCATTTTACCGGTTTTATCAATCAGAACAATTCCATCAGGAGCCTTTTCTATTAATGTTCTGTAATACTCTTCCGCTTTACGCAGGTTATTCTCCGCTTCTAACCGCCCTGTGATATTATTAACCATCACATGACGGGCTGGTCTGCCTTTGAAGTTTACTGAATGCGAGGTAATCTCAACGAACACCAGACTGCCATCCTTCAGAATATGCCTCCAAACCCCGGCATCATTAAGCATATTTGATGTTTGGCTAACATCTTCAAGCAAAGCAGGAATATCTTCAGAGGGTCTGATATCCTTAAGTGTCATTGTCAGAAACTCCTCGCGTGTATAGCCATACTTTTTTATTGCGGTTTCGTTTACTTCCAGAAATTGAAGGGTTTCCAGATCATATATCCACATGGGTTGAGGATTCTCAACAAATAATTTCTGATAACGGGTGCGCCCGTCTTCAAGTTCTTTACGGTAATAATACTCTTCGGCCTGATCCCTGAAAACCAGAACGACACCGCTAAGGCTGCCATCTTCATCTCTAATGGGAGCCCCGCTGTCAGAGATTGGAAATTCTTTGCCGTTTTTCGAGATCAGCAGGGTATGGTTGGCCAATCCCACAACAACACCCTCTTCTATAACGCGATGAACAGGATTTTCAACCTTTGCACGGGTATCGAAGTTTACAATATTAAAAATCTCTTCAACATTTTTGTTGATCGCTTCATCTTCATTCCAGCCGGTAAGCTGTTCAGCTACCAGATTGATATTTTTTACATTTCCAGCCGCATCAGTAACAATTACGCCATCGCCGATGCTGTATAAGATTGTTTGAAATTCCTTTTTAGAACGATAGAGTGATTTATATATCTGAAGCCTGCGTCTGTTATAAAAGAAAAGAAATCCAAAAATTGCAAGCAATAGAAACAGAAGAACAGCTGAAGTAATCAAAATTAACTCAGCGTTTAAATTGCTGAACAGTTCGGCTTTATCAACTTTCGACACCATAAACCAGGGAGTTCCGGTAACCGGACTTGTGTATGAGAACACCTCAATTCCACGATAATCAATGCCTTCGAAAATTCCTTTATGCCCTGAAACTGCAGCTGCAGCAGCTATATCCAGCTGTTTTAACGACATTTTTACATCAAGAACTTCTTTATCTGAAAACCTGAGTTTATTTATTATACGGATACTATCACCTTCTTTTTTAACGAGAACTGATTCGTATGAACTGTTATCTTCGGGCCAGAATGAAACCAAAGGATAGATATCTTTTATCGGATCCTTTCTAAAAACTATAACTGACCGGATTTCTCTGTTTTTATCCAGAATCGGAGAAAAAATGTCGATATGAGGCAATTTATGAATCGGACAATTGTAAATATCAGAAAACACTATTGCTTTTTCCTGTACCGACTGCAATATAAAATCCCTTAGAATGTTGCAATCCTCATAATATCCTTCCATGGCCGAGGCAAGAAAATCACCATCAGGTTTTGTAACCACAACATCAACAAATCCATGTTCTTTTGCAAGAAACTGCAGGTAATCTCTGAATGATTCTTTGCTGTTGCTATCTTTGCTGGCAATAAAATCATTATACTCTGACTTCTTCGACATATTTTCAGAAATCAAAGCAGCATCATTCATTTCATCAAGATACCAGGCTTTCAGCTGCCTGACCTTAAGCTCTGAAAGAGCCTTCAGATAGCTCCCTTTGCTTTGTTTTAGGGCGTCAATCTTATAATTATAAATTTTTATTACAGCAAAACCTGTAACAACAAGCAATATTAAATACAGGAAAATAAAGCGGTAAACTCCTTTGCCAACTACAATTGATTTTTTATTGTTTAGGGCCATAAGGTTCAAATTGGGTTGATAAAACTACATTGCATCAATACAAATATACAGGTTATTGAATTTAAAAGGGGTTTAAGTGAAAATCTTTTTTCCGCCGGAGTCAGAGTCAGCGCTTGACTCAACGCTTAATTGAAGTCAGTGCTTGACTTCGTATTTAATTTGTCTTTTGAAACGAAACGAAAGTTCGGGTCAAGTCCTGACTTAAAAGTCAGCGATTTAAGGCTGAGAGTCATGGCTTGACTTATCCAGCGCTGATTTTGGGGTAAGTATTGATTTTGAGAAAGCTGTGACTGGCATATATTACATAACACTTCCCCGCGAATAAGGAGCTACTGAATAATCAGAAAAAGCACCATTCAGGTATTTATAGTACCCGGCAATAGCAATCATTGCAGCGTTATCGGTGGTGTATTGAAATTCGGGAATGAAAGCTTCAAATACGCCTTCAGATTGTTTTTGAAGAATGGCAGCACGCAAAGCGGAATTAGCTGAAACTCCGCCAGCAATGGCAACCTGCGCTATTCCGGTCTGGGAAACAGCCTTAATCAGCTTATCCATTAACGAATCAACAATGGCTTTTTGAATAGACGCGCAAAGATCTGCTTTATTTTTTTCAATAAAATCAGGGTCATTTTTCAGATTATCGCGCAAGAAATAAAGAAATGAGGTTTTAAGACCGCTGAAACTATAATTCAGTTCGGGAATGTGTGGCTTCGCAAATCTAAACGCTGTTGGATTTCCTTCCTTTCCGAATTTATCAATCAATGGACCACCGGGATACGGCAAACCCATTATTTTGGCAGCTTTATCAAAAGCTTCACCAGCAGCATCATCAATGGTTTGACCAATTATTTCCATAGAGAAATAATCGTCAATCCGCACAATTTGTGTATGTCCACCCGAAACTGTGAGGCATAGAAACGGAAACGATGGCACGCGGCTGTACTCATCAGCTTTAGTTATGAAGTGTGCAAGAATGTGCGCCTGCATATGATCCACCTCTATCAATGGAATATTGAGCGCCCATGCAAAAGATTTGGCAAATGAAGTTCCTACAAGCAGTGAACCCAGCAGCCCGGGTCCGCGTGTAAATGCAACTGCACTCAACTGATTTTTCGAAATTCCTGCTCGTTTAATTGCTTCGTGAATAACCGGAATTATATTCTGCTGATGCGCACGCGACGCCAGCTCGGGAACAACTCCTCCAAAGCCCGAATGTATTTCCTGGTTCGCGATAACGTTTGATAAAATAACGGTATCCTGCAAAATTGCAGCCGAAGTATCATCGCATGAAGATTCAATACCAAGAATATATTTTGACATATTTGTTTGAATGCAAAATTGAGTGTAAAAAAAATTGCGAAACCTGAAGAATCTGCCTGATTTTTGTGACCTTTGCAGGTTAAGCAGAAAACCTGAAGCAATCCAAAAAAGCACAGAATCACTTAAAGCCTGCAAAGTTATCAAAAAGACGCTTTACATATCATTCCTTACATTTTTAACAGGCGCAATTACCCTGCTTGTGGTTTATGGAGTATTCAGAACATCTTTTGTGCAGACCAAACTCGCCGGAATGGCAACCCGCTATATTTCCAAAGAACTCGGCACTCAGGTAAGTATTGAAAGCCTCGATATTTCATTTCTGTTAAAAATTGAGCTGACAGGCGTTTCTGTTAAAGATCTTCAACATAATTATCTTCTCAAAGCCGAAAAAATTAAGTTTAACATCGGAAAACTAAACTTTAAAAGCAGGTATCTCGGAATTTACACATTCTCTCTGCAGCAGGCAGAAGTAAATATGATACTGTACCGATCAGACAGCGTAATGAATTACAAATTTATTGCTGATTATTTTACCGGGGACGACACAACCACAACAAAATCATCTGAAAAGCCATGGAACATTGGTTTTTCAGGAATTAAATTTTCAAATGCCTCCTTCAGGTATTTAAACCAGCTCAAAGACACGGTTGCCATCGGCGTTGATTACAACAACATATTTATCCGCAATTTAAACCTTGAAATCAACCGCCTTACCTTTAGCAGCGACAGCATTTCAGGAAATATCAAAAACCTGCAGTTTGATGATAAATCTGGATTTACCCTCAATTCTTTGTCTGCACAATTGCATGTAAAAAAAGATTCTATTGTTGCCCGGAATATGGAAATTATTACTCCGGATAGTCATATAAAACTGAATCTGAAATTTCTTCATAACGGTTATTCAGCCTACAATAATTTTATTGATAGTGTAAGAATATCCGGCGATTTCGATCAGTCGGAAATAATGCTGAGCGACATTGGTTATTTTGCACCTGAATTATCTGAAACCAGAGAGCTGCTTAAGATTTACGGACCGGTGAAAGGCACAATTGCTTCGCTGCGAGCCCGGCAACTGAAACTGGCATTCGGCAACAACACCTATTTTGAAGGCAATATTTCGATGGATGGTCTCCCAAATATCAACGAAACATTTATTCATTTAAATATCAAGGACTTCAGAACCAATTATCAGGACATATCGGCATTCAGATTAAAAGACAATCAGTCGTTAGAAATACCGGAATTGGTCAGAAACCTGGGAAATATCAGGATAAAAGGATACTTCACCGGATTTATTTATGACTTTGTTTCTGCTGCTACATTCTCGACATCGTCCGGCACGCTGCAAACCGATATCAGCCTGAAAACAGATTCAAAGAAAAAAATTAATTTCCTGGGACATGCCTACATCCAAAACTGGGATATGGGAAAAAGCTTTGAAGCACAGGAATATTTAGGAAAAATTGATTTTGACTCTGAGCTCTCAGGCAGCTTTCATAAAACGGAAGGAATTTCATTGTTGCTGGATGGAGTGGTAAAAAGACTTGAATTAATGGGCAATGAATTTAACAACATCGATCTTGATGGAGCTCTGGAGAACAAACTTTTTAATGGAACACTTGCGTTGCGCGACGAACTGATAGATCTTGATTTTAATGGCCTTGTGGATTTCTCGTCAAAAATTCCGGCATTTAACTTTACTTCAACCGTCAAAGATGCGTATCTCAGTAAATTAAACATATGGGACAGAGATTCAACATCAAAACTCAGCACTTCAATGGATCTGAATTTTACAGGTTCAAACATTGACAACATTCTCGGCTCACTCAGGTTTTCAAACACATTATACACTGAATCAGGAAAAGCATATCCTGCAAAGAATATTGAACTAACCACCAGAACTACCTCAGAAAATTCAAAAACACTAAGCCTTGAATCAGACTTTGCCGATATTAATTTTACCGGTCAGTTTGCATTTATCGATTTTTATTCATCGCTCATGAATATTCTGAATGCATACCTGCCTTCGCTCCGATCAGGTCCTGCAATTCAGCTGGATGTAAAACAGGAACACATATTGGAATACACCATCAATATAAAAGATGTTGATGCTCTTACCGAACTGTTTTTGCCTGCATTAAAAATCAACTCATCTGCATACCTTTTCGGGAGCTATAATTCGGTTAATGAAACCGTTCTGATCAATGGACAAACTGATCAATTTGAATATCAAGGCATTAAAATCAACGACTGGTTTATACGCGGCCAAAACAGTGGAAATTCGCTTCAGATCACCACTGGTTCTTCATCGGTTGTTTTCAGCGAAGCATCCGAAGAGAATACCCTGGAGCTGGGACTTGAAAACTTTTCATTTGACGTTTCGATGCGGGGCGACAGCATCAGATACCTGATAAAGTGGAAAGATAAAGTTACAGGCAAACGGAATTTCGGTGATTTTGAAGGAATACTTTCTTTCTCAGAAAAACCTTACATCAGAGCAAACCTGTATAAAGGCGATTTCGCTGTAAATGATACCACTTTTGTGGTTGAACAGATTGGAGATTTTATCATCGACAGCAGTTCAGTTTTCATAAACAACCTGCATATCAACGGGTTGAATCAGGACTTAAACATATCCGGAAAAATAAGCAAAAACACGGGCGATACACTCTATTTAAGGTTCGAAGATCTGAATATTTCCAATGCCGATTTGCTGCTTGCGCAGGATAATCTTGACTTTGATGGCATTGTAAACGGAAATATATCGCTGAATGATGTGTATGGTGAACGAAAATTACAAGCCGATATTGTAGTCAACGACTTTAGCTTCAACAAGGAACGGCTTGGCGATGCAGTAATTGTCAGCAGGTGGGATAATCAAAAGTCAGGCCTTGAAATAAGTGCTGATGTAATTTACAAAGGAAACATCGGCTCACATAAACCCATCTCGGTACAGGGATATATTTACCCGGAAATCAGCAATGACAGAAACTTTGATCTCGACATCGGGCTTACCAATTACAACCTGGCATCGTTAAACCCGTTTTTGAAAGGATTTGCCTCATACCTGAAAGGATACACCAGCGGAAATCTCAGACTTGACGGCACTTTTGATCAACCTGCTTTTACTGGTTCATTGCAGCTGATGCGCACCCAAATGAAAATTGATTACCTGAATGTGATCTATTCGTTGGCCGATAAAGTAGAAATAACCCCCGATCTGATTTCAGCTAAAAGTATTATGATTTACGATTCGCTGGGAAATACAGGGCTTTGCGATTTCAGCCTGTCGCACAATTATTTCCGCGATATGGTTATGAGCCTCAATGTTCAGGCCAATAATCTGGCTGGTCTGCATACTACTTTCAAACAGAACGAATTGTTCTATGGCAATGCAGTTGCAACCGGAAATGTAAGTATCCAAGGTCCGTTCTCCGATCTCAGAATGAATATCAGAGCCCGATCAGAAAAAGGTACCAATATCTTTATTCCCATAAATCTGGATGTTGACGCCACTGAAAATGAATACATCAGATTCACTAAAAAAAATGGCGAAGAAGAAGAAATCTCCTATTTCGAACCAGTAACTTCGGGTGTAAACCTCGACATGCTGATAGATGTAACCAAAGATGCCGGCATTCAGATATTCCTTCCCGAAAACATCGGCAACATAAAAGCCACGGGAACGGGGCAGATTCAAATGGGCATTGATACCCGGGGCGACATCACAACCTTCGGCGACTATAATATTGAAAGCGGAACTTTCCTGTTTACTTTTCAGGACATTATAAACCGGTTATTTTCTATTGAACGCGGAAGTGTCATCTCTTTTACCGGCAGTCCTTACGATGCAAATATGAATGTTAAGGCAGTCTATAAAATCCGGGCTTCGCTGAGTGGTATTCCTGAGCTGGCAGCTATACCGGAGTATGCTGGACGTAATGTTCCGGTTGACTGCATTATTCACCTGAAAAACAACCTGTATAATCCTGATATCGCATTCAGCATAAGGCTGCCCGATTCAGAAGAAGCACTGAAAAGCCTGGTTTTTTCAGCCATTGACACCACCAATGAAGCAGTTATGACTCAGCAGATGGTTTCGCTGCTGTTGCTAAAATCGTTTAGTTTTACCGGAAATACCAGTCTGGCGAGCAGTGTCGGCTCATCATCCATGGAAATGCTTACAAGTCAGTTGAGCAGCATGTTGTCGCAAATCAGCGATGATATTGATATAGGTTTAAACTATCGTACAGCAGATGCACTCACCTCTGAGGCAATTGAAGTTGCGCTGTCAACCCATCTTTTCAACGATCGTGTTACCATTGATGGAAATTTCGGTTTAATCAGTTCGGGTTCCACGCAAAACACCGGTAATATTGTGGGAGATGTAACTGTTGATGTAAAAATCACCCGAGATGGAAGATTCAGAGTAAAAGCATACAATAAAACCAACAATCCTTTTGAGGTAGCATCCTATAACGTCAATTACAAGCAAGGTGTGGGTATTTATTATCGGTATGAGTTTGACCGATTTTCTGAAATTTTCCGCCGCCAGCGCAAAAAGGCTGTACCTTTATCACCTGAATAAACTCAATATTTCAAATCCCGGATTCTTCCTCCGGGCAAAAAAAATTGAAAACCAACCACAAAAACAGATACTATGAAAAAAGCTGTCGTAACCTTTGCCGGCCTGATGCTGACAATTGCATTACAGGCTCAGATCACAATTACCCGTGATGATATGCCAAATATCGGAGATACACTCAGGGTGAGTACTTCGCCCATTCTTTTTGGCCAGGATCCGTCGCTCACCGGCCCCGGATACACCTGGGACTATTCAACACTGCAACCTTCAAACCAGATAGTTGAACAATATGTAAATCCGAATACAACTCCTTTTCTGTATCAGATTGTATTTAACCTGAATGTTGCAAATCTGGCTTCTCCAATCGAAGCAATTGATTTTATTCCTGATATCGACATTACCGATGCTTACATTTTTTACAAAGACAATCCTGCCAATTATGTAAGAGCCGGTTATGCAGCTACACTTATGGGCATTCCCATTCCCATGAAATTTGATATACCTGAGTTACTTTACACATTTCCTCTGTCTTTTACATCGCTCAAAGATTCAAGTTTGTCTAATTATTCCCTCGACCTTCCCAACCTTGCCTATTTCAGCATTGAACGCAAACGCGTTAATCAGGTTGATGGCTGGGGAAGTCTGACAACTCCTTTAGGCACTTTTGATGTTCTGAGGGTCAGGTCTGACATTTATGAGCGCGATAGTCTTTACGTAGATTCACTGCAAACCGGATTTCCGATTGTACGTTATTACACCGAATATCAATGGCTTGGCAACAATCAGGGAATTCCTTTGCTCTCGATTACGGTTGAAGGCCCGATGACTACTGTCAGGTACAGAGATATTGCCCAGAATTTTAATCCGATTGTTGTTTTTACAGAAGATACTACAATCTGTAAGGGCGATACAGCCACAATTTCTGTTGACGTAAGTGGCGGATTTCCTCCATACAACTACATTTGGAGTACAGGTGAGCAAACCAAAACTATAAAAGTTTCGCCTGATGAAACCACAACTTATACTGTACTTGTCACCGACACCCAGAATGGAGCCGTTACCGGAAATGTAATTGTAAATGTAATTCCTTTCGAAAGACTTGAACTGGGTTCTGACACATTGGTTTGTGCTGAAGCGAGCATTTCGTTTGATGCAGGTACAGATTACACTCTGGTAAGATGGTTTGTTAATGATGTGCTTATCTCGCAAACACAAACATTTTCGCTCGATACAACAGGCATCGGGCTTAGCAATGTAATTGTAAGGGTTGAATATGAGCAGGGAGAATGTTCTGCTTCCGACGAAATTTCGGTCGGATTTTACATCTGCGGAAGCATTGCCGAACAGGAAATGCTGCGCCTGAAAATCTACCCCAATCCTGCCAAAGACTACCTTATTGTTGAAACCGGCGGACTGTTTGAAACATCAGAGGTTTTGATTCAGGATATGAACGGACGCCCTGTTAAAGCAGATGTAACATCAGGCGACAAGGGCATTTTGATCATAAATACATCAAAGCTTAGTGCAGGAAGTTACATCTTAAAAGTGAGCGACAACAAACGGACAGGCATTGCGCGATTCGTTCGCAACTAATCTGATCAGCATAATTTTTTATAAAAAACCATCTGCACTAGATTGCAGATGGTTTTTTTTATCTGAAACCTGAATGTTTCCGACGCCTTAATCTCACATTTCACTTTGTACGTATTTGCACGAAAGCTATCCGAAAACGAACACTATTTACTAATCTGCTCATTATCTATAACTTAGGATCTTTTCGATGTAAAAGACAGCGCTATAATTGTCTTTTATTGTTGATTATCAATACATTACACAAATTTAGTATTTAAGCAGGGATAAAATTTGCAAGTATTTTGACCTTTATTGATCAATGGATTTGTTGCAATATTTCATCATATCTTATTGATATACTGTATCTTATAAATTCTGGCACGATAATGGTAAAACTGTCTTCGGAAACAACTTAAAAACGACTGCCATGAAAACCATCATCTTATCCATACTACTCAGCGCACTGACTTTTTCCGGAATAGGTGCATCAATAGCCGGAGCAAATCCGATACTTCCCCTCAACTCAAAAACTGACACTGCTATAGCCGATACGCTGGAAATCCAGAATGGCATGGCAGCAAATCTACCACAACCAGAAGAAGAGGAATACATCAACGACATTCCTTTCGACACAAAAGAGGTGAGTTCCGGCTATTTATCTTCAAATCTTCCTAAACCGGCACAGGAAGCATCAGTTAATGATTTTCCGTTTGATACCAAAACAATGTCAGACCGGTTTCTGAATAAAATCTTACCGGAAATCGCACCTGAAGAAGAAGGCTATGTTAAAGACATACCCTTTAACACTTCAGTGATAGCAAACCAATTTATGCATTGCAACCAGCTGAGGGTTTGCGGGAAATAACATTAAAATATTGCTTGCATTAATGGTCGTTAAAGCCGGCAAAACAGGGAAACAAAAATCTTGCGAATTGTTATCTCACCAAAAAAAGGGCAGCCAAATGACTGCCCTTTTTTTATTGATATTTTCGGGTTAACCCAGAATAATTCCTATCATCGTAGCAGACAAAAGCGAAGCCAACGTTCCGCCGAGCAGTGCACGCATACCAAATTCTGACAACAACACCCGCTTTCCGGGGGCAAGTGAGCCGATTCCCCCGATCTGAATTCCGATTGAGGCAAAGTTGGCAAAACCACATAACATATAGGTTGCCATAATAATGCTCTTCGGGTTGGTTAGTCTTGCGGTTTCTTTAAGTTCAGCCAGACTTACATAACCAATAAATTCGGTAAGTATAAGTTTTTCGCCCAACAATTGACCGAGCATGATAATATCGTTGGTCTCAACCCCGATCAGCCACATAAGCGGCGCCAGAATGTAGCCAAGTAAAACCTGCAACGAAAGTTCTTTATATTGCCCAGAGGTTGCTGACTCAATAAGCGGGTTAAGGTTAAACCAACCACCTATTTTGATCAGAATAAAATTGGCCATCGCAATAAAAGCAATAAAAACCAGCAACATTGCAGCCACATTCACTGCAAGTTTAAGGCCTTCGGTAGTTCCGTTTGAAATGGCATCAAGCACATTGCTGCCAACTTTTTCTTTGGTGATTTCTATGGTACTCTGAATGGGTTCGGTTTGAGGAACCAGAATCTTTGAAATTACCACAGCACCCGGAGCCGCCATTACCGAGGCTGCCAGCAGATGTTTTGCAAACATTAGCTGCTGAACCGGATCAGATCCGCCTAGAAAACTGATATAAGCAGCCAGAACGCCGCCGGCAAGTGTGGCCATTCCTCCAATCATCACCAGCAGAATTTCAGACCTGTTCATCTTTTCGAGATAAGCCTTTATCATAAGCGGGGCTTCAGTTTGTCCCAGAAAAATATTTCCGGCTACTGAAAGACTTTCAGCGCCTGAGAGGCGTAATGCTTTGGTCATCAGCCAGGCAAGTCCGTAAACAACTTTTTGAATAATGCCCAAATAGAACAGCAAACTGGTGAGGGCTGAGAAAAATATGATGGTTGGAAGTACCTGGAAAGCAAAAATAAAACCATAGGAGTCAATATTCATAAGACCTCCTAATAAAAATTCGCTGCCGGCTTTGGTAAAATTTAAAATTTCAACAAATATTTTTCCAACAAACTCAAATGTAAGCCTGATTGGTTTCACATGAAGGATACCCATCGCCAGCGTGGATTGAATCAGTAATCCAATACCCACAATCTTCCAGGATACCGCTTTCCGGTTGGTACTGAATATCCAGGCAATGCCAATTAAAACCAGCATTCCCAATAATCCTCTGAGCAAACCTATAATTGTGAACCCATTGCCAATATCGCTCACTTTATGTAATTCCATAGCGGGCTTAGCCGCCTGAACTGCCGCAGCTGTATCAGCAATTACAAGCGAATCGGCAGATGTTTGTGCCCAGGCAGAAAGTCCGGGAACCATAAAAACAAAAAGTAAGATCAGGAAAGTTAAGGCTGTCTTATTCATGGCAGAAAATTACAAAGTTTAAGGACAAATTAATTTTTAGTGTTTCCGCTTATTGATCATATCCCTGATCTGGGAAGCTTTTTCGTATTCTTCGTTCTCGATGGCTTCATTCATCATTTCTTCAAGCTCCTCCACTGTAAATTTATCATAATCAAAACCTTCGGATTGGTTACCAATTCCTCCGGTTGCAAGATCATCAATGTCGGGCTCTTCATCAACCGAAACTCCTGCAGCACTCATCACATCTTCATAAGTAAAAATAGGGCAGTTAAATCTTACGGCCAGTGCAATTGCATCAGAAGTGCGCGAATCTATCTCTTTCTGCTCTTTTCCGTCATCACACAAAAGGGTTGAATAAAAAATGCCCTGCGCAAATTTACTGATAGTGACCTGTTTGAATTCGATTCCGAAAATGTCGGCGAAGTTCTTGAATAAATCATGGGTGAGCGGGCGGGGAATTTTTATCTGTTCAATATGAAACAGAATGGCCTGAGCCTCAAAACCATTGATTAGAATTGGCAATCGCCTGTTTCCTTCAACCTCGCCCAGTATAAGAGTGTAAGCTCCACTCTGCGATTGGCTGTTGATCATTCCGAGAAGTTTAAGCGCAATTTTCTCCATCCCTTTTACAATATCATTTTTAAGGCCGATAAAATTAATCAAATTACTGAGTATTCCGGCTTTTTGGCCAAATAATTATAACACAAACCTATCCTTAAGTTATAAGTTCCTGTTCAAAATTCGTATTTTGGGGGTGATCCTGAATTTTTCTGACAAAATAATTGATTTTTTTTATTCATGCAATCGATTGCGGAAATGTCAGAAAATGAGGACAAAAGCAAAGAATTTTGAATCCATCAACTGCCCGAAACCGCTTTTTTTCAGCTTGTTCCGCAAAAAATGAATGGAACTGCTGAGGATAATTATATTTACTTTTCTATATTTGTGCGATTAAACCAACCATTTTTAATTAATCTTTTATCTTTATGAAGAAAATTTCAATTCTGTTGGCTGCCGCCCTGCTACCATTTTTATCACGGGCCAGTGAAGCCGATTTACCGATACCTGATCTTGCCACCAGTTACTTTCAGCAGTTTGGAATGAATGGACATACCCTGCTTACCTGGGGAATCCTGATCATCCTGTTTGGTATGCTTTTCGGCTTAATACAATTCGTTCAGATCAAAAAACTACCGGCTCATAAATCGATGCTTGCAGTATCAAACATCATCTATGAAACCTGCAAAACATATATGCTTCAGCAGGGCAAATTCCTTATTATTCTGTTTGCAATTATCGGATCTCTTATATTTTATTATTTCTTCTGGCTCAATCACATGGAATTCAGCAAAGTAATGCTGGTTTTACTGTGGTCAATTCTGGGTATTCTGGGATCATACGGTGTTGCCTGGTTTGGAATAAGAATCAACACACTGGCAAACAGCCGTACCTCATTTGCTGCCCTCAGGTCAAAACCCTGGAGCGTGGTTTCAATTCCGCTTCAGGCTGGAATGAGCGTTGGAGTGCTGCTTATTACTGTTGAGCTTATTATGATGCTCTTCATTCTATTGTTTGTCCCCGGCGAAAGCGCAGGTGCCTGTTTTATCGGTTTTGCCATTGGTGAATCACTCGGAGCATCTGCCCTCAGGATTGCCGGAGGTATTTTTACGAAAATCGCTGACATCGGAGCCGACCTTATGAAAATTGTTTTTGCCATTGGCGAAGACGATCCGCGTAACCCTGGTGTAATTGCCGACTGCGTTGGTGACAATGCCGGTGACAGCGTCGGACCTACCGCCGATGGTTTCGAAACATACGGCGTCACAGGCGTAGCACTTATTTCCTTTATTGTTCTTGCAATGGGGCTGGAGTTTCAGAGTATTCTTATCGTGTGGATTTTCGCCATGCGTATCCTTATGGTTTTTACATCTATCCTTTCTTACCAGATAAATCAGGCCATTTCGGCAGCGCGTTTTAAAGACAAAAACGATTTCGATTTTGAAGCACCATTAACCAGTCTGGTGTGGATTACATCCATCATCTCAATCATTGTAACCTACATTGTAAGCTACATGCTTATTGCCGACCTTCTTCCCGGTTCAGGGCTCTGGTGGAAACTCTCTTCTATCATCAGTTTTGGAACGCTGGCTGCAGCCATTATCCCCGAATTAACCAAAGCTTTTACAAGCTCCAAATCACGGCATGTAAATGAAATAGTTACCGCTTCCCGCGAAGGTGGTGCATCGCTGACTATACTTTCAGGAATTGTTGCCGGTAACTTCAGTGCTTTTTGGAAAGGCATGGTGATAATGGGACTTATGGCCGGTGCTTTTGCCATCTCAAAAATGGGACTTGACGTGATTATGACCTATCCGGCCATTTTCTCATTCGGATTGGTTGCTTTCGGATTTCTGGGCATGGGACCTGTTACCATTGCGGTTGACAGCTACGGCCCTGTGACCGATAATGCACAATCGGTTTTTGAGCTTTCGCAGATTGAAAAACGACAGGGAATCAAAGAAGAGATTAAACGTGACTTTGGTTTTGAACCTGATTTTACCCGTGGGAAACATTACCTTGAAGCCAACGATTCAGCAGGAAATACCTTTAAAGCGACAGCAAAACCCGTTTTGATCGGAACAGCAGTAATTGGGGCTACTACAATGATTTTTGCCATTATTCTTCTTCTCGAACAGATTGGCCTTCTGAGCCTCAGCCTTACCGACGCCCCTGTTCTTCTTGGATTTATCGCCGGAGGTGCGGTTATTTACTGGTTCTCAGGTGCTTCAATTCAGGCAGTTACCACTGGTGCTTACAGAGCAGTTGAGTTTATCAAAAGAAACATTAAGCTCGATAAAGATGAAGCCGACATTGAAGATTCAAAAGCTGTTGTAAGAATCTGTACTCAATATGCCCAAACCGGCATGTGGAACATTTTCGCGGTTATTTTCTCTTTAACCCTTGCATTTGCATTTTTCGATCCTAACTTCTTTGTGGCTTATCTGATTTCCATTGCTGTTTTCGGTCTGTTTCAGGCTATGTACATGGCAAATGCCGGCGGTGCGTGGGATAATGCCAAAAAGGTGGTTGAAGTTGACCTTAAAGAAAAAGGTACTCCGCTTCACGATGCTACCGTTGTAGGCGACACTGTTGGTGATCCTTACAAGGATACTTCATCGGTTGCGCTCAACCCAATTATCAAGTTTTCAACCTTGTTCGGTTTGCTGGCTGTTGAAATCGCAATTAAAATGAGTCAGCAGGCAAAAGCTGCAGGTTCAACTGACTGGTCAGCATTGATCGGAGCTATTTTCCTTGCCATTGGTCTTTTCTTTGTTTACCGTTCATTCTACGGAATGCGGATTCAGAAATAGCAAGACCTGATATTATTAAAAGACCGGTAAGTTTGCGGACTTACCGGTCTTTTTTTTGCTCAAAACACTTCGACTCATAATAGTGTGATATGCAAGTTAAGGTAGCAATATTCTTTTTAATAAATACATTATCAATTAAATACGAATGTCATCCTGAGTTTACACTCAAAATTTTTGAGCATAATGCAGAGATGACAGGCGTTATCGTTACCCTTTTTCAGGGGCGGAAAGTCTGAAAGCACTTCTTAACTTTAATGCGAGCAAGACCAACCTTATTTTACCTTTCAAACCTTAGTAGCAAGCAACCCACCAAACACCTTCAACCTTATTTTTTCTTCCTAACCTTATTTTCGTTAGAATTAATATGTTTTACCTTATAAGGTTTTGAAGAAGAAAATAAGGTTCAAAAATCGTTGGGGTCAGTTTCGTTACTAAGGTTATTAAGAGTGATTAAGGTTGATCTTTACTTTGATCAGCATTTGATTAAATTCAAATCTGTCATTGGTAGCGGAGTCGAAGGACTAAGCGATTAATTTTCAACACTGTAAAATGATCTTTACTCTAGGACAATCGAATGGTGAAATAAGTTTAAACACTTTCCCGCACGTGCGGGACTCAGTGTGACATGGGTATGGAATAAAAAAAACCTGCCGGAAAAAGCATCCGGCAGGCAACAATCTTTTCAGAAATTAAATTCCGGAATATGAATTCCTTACTTTTCAGGAAACTCAAGATTCAGCGCTGAACGCCACCACGGATAATACAATTTCTGAAGCTCATCGGTTTCAGGGAATTTATAAAAAATAAATCCGCCCATATCGCCAACAAAGAAACCATTCTTTACTGTGCGGTATAAAACGTCGCCCTGGTAAAAGCGGTTAACTGTTTTGGTTGGCTTTTCGTAGCCCATATGCAGCCCGATCAAACAATCGCGAAGGTGATCTTTGTTTGCATAAGGCAAATTACCTACCGGAGCCGACAATGGATCTTCAGCAAGGCGATTGAGAATCAACTCAACAAAAACAATTTTCGGGAAATAAATCGGATTGTGTTTATCGGTTACCCATTTGGTATAATGCGGCGGATCGAGTTTACTCACCACCCTTGGCGTAACCGGACAAAGCTGCTGATAGAAATGTAGCAGCGGCTTTTCCTCGGGCATGTACTCCGATTTGGTTAATTCCAGCACTTTTCCATCGGCAGTGGTTAGGTAGAGATTCCTGAATAATTTCAAAGGAATATTCTCCAATACCCTGTAGGTTGACAGATAGACTGACCGTTTGGGTTTGCCGTCAACGTGAGGCACACAGCGGGTTTCGATACTTGCCAGATCGAAATAATCGCTTTCGAAATCAGGATCGATTTCAAAAAACAGCGCCTGACCCTGGGTGCGTTTATTGGTTCCGACAGCGTAATAAACTCCAAACTCTTCGGGAGGCAGCATCGAAGAAATGAGCGCCTCAGGAGTCATTGATAAATAAAGATAGCGTTTTATGCTCATGGTAGAGGTATTTGACACTACAAACATAGAATTATTTTCATTAAAAAGCAAGATCGATTTTAATAAGGGTGAGGGTGAGGGTGAGGTTAAGGTTGAGGTTAAGGTTGAGGTTGAAGGAATTAAGTTCTAACGTCTGAATTCTATTATTTGATAATGAATTGACCTAACAAGTTTTCTTTCAACTTGTTAGGTCTTCTTCTTTTATTCTTTATGATCATAAGCAGCGTATCTCTTATGTAACCCTTGCTATGGTTGAGGTTGAGCCCTGCCTGCGCAGCGCAGTCAGGCAGTATTGAGGATGAGAACATCCAATGTCACCAAGACATCAAATTTTAAATAGAGTGGAGGAGCTAAATTCTGCAAAAGGTTTATATTTGAACTCTTTCTAACATCTTTCCTTCCATCGCCATATGACGCAACATGAAGGTTAAAAATAAATTCTAGTATGAAAAACTTGTATTTTGAACTATGGGTAGATGCTATTGTTAATGCAAAGGATTATAAGATGAATGCTCCTGGCTGGAAATCAAGCACTTTGTGGTTGTTAACAACTGCAAATGCTTTAAATGTAATGCTGGTTTTACTTTGGTTGGATTTTTTTAAAATATACAAGCATAATTTCTTTTTTAATTTTCACTCAGATTCATTTGCGGTTGGACTATTAGAGATTTTTTTTAATGTTTTTGCACCTATTGGAATTATAAATTATTTCTTAATCTTTTTTCGAGACAGGTACAAAAGACTTATGTCCAGACACACTCATTATAATGGCAAATTAGCACTGTATTACTCTCTGACAAGTATTTTTTTGATAGTAGTTACAGTAATATTTGTAACCGTCCGAGCATGAGCATCTTTTCTTCCAGTTTTTCGCTGCCTAACTTTGTGTCAAAAAAAGATGACACAAACCGAAAAGCGGGCATCATGCAATAACCCGCACCGATTTTATCTCTAACTTTGTAATCATCAACAACGACCCTGCATGGATTAATTTTGACGAAGGAAGGTAAGCACCTCATCCCCCCGCCCTTCTCCTCAAGGAG
>WSXX01000023.1 GCA_009773515.1 Bacteroidota bacterium | reverse complement strand
ATCTGGTGGAGTTCCTCTCCAGGGATACGGCGTATTCCTCGATGGTACCCTCGTTGACAACACACCTGAGCAGACTTATACCTATACCAACCTGAACTACGGACAGGAATACCTTGCTGGTGTTGCTGCACTTTACAGCTCAGGATACTCAGAACTTGATACTTATCTGTTCAGATCGTTGTATCTCTATCCTCCTCTGAATCTGGAAGGAATGAGTCCTCCAATGACCGACTATGCACATCTTACATGGGAAGCTCCATCATCACCAACTGGTCTCGGAGACAATCAGGATCGCGTAGTTGCTACTGAAACACAGCCTGCCGCAGATATTGCAACGGACAGAACTCCGCGTACATTCCCGCAGACTATGGTTCCGTTGGCTTCGAGCAGAAATATTCTTTATGACAATGGTCCGCTGGTAAACAGCCCGGGTACCGGTTCAGGTGGTGCTGACGAAAGCATCCTGCAATCAGCCCTTGGAATGGCTACTTACGGATTCGGATTCCAGCAAAGCGCCGGCAACAGTGTTGCAGACGACTTTGAAGTAACCGGAAACTGGACCATTGAGAATATCGAATTCTTCGGATATCAGACCGGATCAACCACAACCAGTACATTTACTGGTGTATACTGCCGTGTTTGGAATGGGGCACCTAATGCAGGTGGTACAGTTATCTGGGGAGACCTTGTAACCAACCGTATGACCAGCACTGAATGGTCCAATATTTACAGGAACAACAATGGTCCTGGAGGAGCAACTGACCGCCCGGTTATGCGTATTGTTGCCAGCACTCCTGGTCTTTCTCTGGCTCCTGGTACTTACTGGGTTGAATGGCAGACTACAGGCTCGCTGGCCAGCGGTCCATGGGTTCCTGCTGTTACAATAGATGGCCAAACCACTACAGGTAATGCACTCCAGTACACAACCGCATGGGCTGCTCTTGTTGATGTTGGTCCTCAGGGATTGCCATTCATTATTAACGGAACCGGTGGTGGTTCAGGTGGTGGAGTTCCTTCCAACCTGCTTGGCTACAACCTCTATCGCGACGATGCACTCAGAGCTTACGTTGAAAAACCAGCGCTTGAGTATTTCGACCTTGACCTCGATCCCGGAACATACTCCTATCACATTACCGCTGTTTATGACCTCACTCCTTACGGATTTGCAGGACAGACCGGCGAATCAATGATAGAAGGACCGGTTGAAGTTTCTATCGTTTATGGATATGAACTTCCATTCGTTGAAAACTTCAATACAGGATTGTTCGAAACCAATCAGTGGACTACTGATGGTGCCAACTGGAGAATTGCAGGCCAGGCAGGTAATCCTCTGCCGGCAGCTGAATTCTTCTACAGCCCGATTCAGAACGACTATGCGCTTTCTCTCACCAGCTACTGGATCAATGGTACAGGCTTTATCGATGGTAAGATTTACCTCGATTTCGACCTGAAAATTGACGATGTAAATGCTACCGGTGACGAAACCTTACTGGTTGAAGTATTTAACGGTGCCGCATGGGTAAACGTTGCTACTTACACAGCTGAAGGTGATGAGAACTGGGAAATGAAGCATATCGACATTACCAACCAGGCAAAGAACAAGGTATTCCGCGTTCGTTTCAATGCCAAGGGTGCAAATACACTCGATATCTTCAACTGGATGATCGACAATGTTCACATTTATCGTGAATGTGCTGCTCCTATCAACCTGACAGCAGAAGTTAATCTGCCTTACGTTGAGCAGGTAGTTCTGAACTGGGAAGCTCCTGAAGGCAGCGGTCCTGGTATCTCCGCATGGCTTGCATGGGACGATGGCGTGAATGCTGATGCTATTGGTCTGCAAGGTGGTGGTACTTTCAATGTTGCTGTAAGGTTTACTCCTGCACAACTTGCTCAGTACGCCGGTACAAGCCTGACCAAAATCCGTATGTTTGCTTACGGACCTAACGGAACACTTTCACTGAAAGTTTGGACCGGTGCCAATGCAAGTACACTTGTACTTACACAGCCTGTTGCTTCTTATGTTGCCGGTGCATGGAATGAGTTTATACTCACAACTCCTGTACCTGTAACCGGAGCTACTGAACTGTGGTTTGGTTATGCCGTAACTCACGGAGCTGATTATGTTGCTGGTTGTGATGCTGGTCCTGCTGTTGCAGGATTTGGTGACATGATCTCACTCGACGGCTCAGTTTGGGAATCAATGGCAACTGCCTATGGTTTGAACTTTAACTGGAACCTTCAGGGATATGTTGAAACTCTTGATGGCGTAACTGCCGCTCTTCAGCCAATTGTTGACGAAACCGTTTACGGAACTTCAACCGCAATTGAGCGTGGCAATTACACCGCACTTCCGGGTGCTGCATTGCCAATCGAAGTCAGCAGCAGCCGCGAACTTGTTGGTTACAACATCTACCGCGATGACGTAATGATTGCAACAACTACTGAACTCACTTACATCGATGCTGACGAAGCTCTCGAACTTTATAACACCTACTGTTATAATGTAACAGCAGTTTACGAAGATTGCGAGTCTCCATTGTCAGAAGTTGCATGTGTGGTTCTTACCAACGTTCCTGTTGTTGACAACAGTGCGATAAGCATTTACCCGAACCCGTCAAACAGCGTGGTTAACATCGAACTCACGAACGATATCAGCAATTTGGTTGTTTACAACTATCTTGGCCAGGTTGTTCTTGAGAAGGTGATTACCAAAGACAAGACCGTTGTAATGGACGTAAGAAATTACGAATCCGGTGCATATCTTGTTAAGTTTGTTACCAGGTCAGGCGAAAGCTTTACCAAAAAAGTTGTTGTTACCAAATAATCGTTAAATCGATGTAATTGAAGAGGGCTCCCCGAGGAGCCCTCTTTTTTTGCTTATTCATTCCGCTTTGTTTCCATATCTTTGCAGAACTATTAACCCTCTGCTTTTCATGGCTTTATTAATTGTTTATCTCCTTCTGGCACTATCAATTTCCTTTCTGTGCTCTATCATGGAGGCTGTACTTCTTTCAACACCAGTTTCATATCTCAGATCATTAAAAGCAATGGGGAACAAGAGTTCTTCACGGATGCTTGCTATGAAACAGAATATTGACAAACCATTGTCGGCTATACTTTCGCTTAACACAGTTGCTCACACTGTTGGAGCTGCAGGTGTCGGAGCTCAGGCTGTCAAGGTTTTCGGTGATGCTTATTTCGGGCTTGTTTCTGCCATTTTAACCATTCTTATTCTGGTTCTTACAGAGATTATTCCTAAAACATTGGGTGCCAGATATAACAGAAAGCTGATTAATATTTCAGGGACTATCATCCGCATTATGATCTTTGTTACATACCCGCTTGTGCAGATTTCTTCTGTCATCACAAAAATTATATCGGGCAAGGAATCAGAGCAAACAGTCAGCAGAGAAGAAATTTCAGTTCTTGCCCATATTGGCACTGAAGAAGGTATTTTTGGAGAAAAGGAGAATAAAATCATCCAGAACCTGATCAGGCTTAAAAGTGTAAGAACTTCAGAAATTATGACTCCAAGAGTGGTTCTTGTGGTTGCTGATGAAAATATGAGCCTTGAAGAATTTCTGAAAAACAAAGAGTATCTGCGTTTCTCAAGGATTCCGGTTTTTTCAGATCATGAGGAAAACATTACCGGCTACATTCTCAGGCAGAGTGTAATGGAAAATCTGGCAGAAGATTTATCAGGCTTGCTCTTGAAAGATATCAAGAGAAAAATCACAATTGTGCCATTTTCAATGCCATTGCTCAGTGTTTGGGAGAAACTGCTTGAGCAAAAAGAGCACATCGCCATGGTTGTAGATGAATACGGAGGTCTTGACGGAATTGTCACTATGGAGGATATTATAGAATCATTGATCGGATTTGACATTGTAGATGAAAAGGATACCATCACCGATATGCGGCAATATGCCGTTGAGCGTTGGAAAATGAGGCAAGCCAAATACCGTTTGATGGGACATATTTTCAACGAAAAAGATTAATCACACAACCTCCAGGTCTCTCAGGTCGGCATTTCCTTAACCAAAGGAAACAATTGAGATTGGCCGGAAAGTCATACCTTTGCGCTCAACATTACCCATTTCGCATACCATGCTGTCAGTTAATAACCTCTCGGTTTATTTCACCGGAAAATATTTATTCAACGAAGTCTCTTTTCTGATTACTGAAAAGGACAGGATAGGCCTTGTTGGAAAAAACGGAGCCGGAAAGACCACCTTACTCAGAATAATTACCGGAGAACAACTTCCCGAAAAGGGAACAATTTCTCAGCCTTCTGATCTTAAAATCGGTTATCTCCCTCAGGAAATTGTAACCACCGGCAAAGGCAGTGTGCTTGAAGAAACAATCAGAGCTTTTGATGAAGTGCTGAAACTCAAGGCCGAAAGCGAAAAGCTGGGCAATGAAATTGCCGGCCGTGAAGATTACGATACACCAGGCTACCTCAAGTTAATTGAGCAATTGCATGAAACCAATGATCGTTTCGAAATGCTAGGTGGTAACTCCATGGAAGGAGAAACCGAGAAAGTACTGATGGGACTGGGTTTTTTGCCTGCTGATTTCAACAGAAAACTTTCAGAGTTCAGTGGCGGCTGGCGAATGCGTGTTGAGCTTGCCAAACTCCTGCTTCAAAACCCCGGACTTCTGCTGCTCGATGAGCCAACCAACCATCTTGATATTGAATCTATTCAATGGCTCGAAGAATATCTGAGTACTTTCAGAGGAGCTGTAGTGGTGGTTTCTCACGACAGGGCTTTTCTCGATAATGTGACGAACCGTACCATTGAAATTTCGCTGGGCAGGATTTTCGACTTCAAAACTTCATACTCCGGCTATGTTGAGCAACGCGAAGGCATGCGTGAACAGCAACAGGCAGCTTTCAACAATCAGCAGAAACAGCTTGCCGATATTGAAAAGTTTATTGAACGATTCCGCTATAAGGCAACAAAATCGAGGCAGGTGCAGTCAAAAATTAAACTGCTTGATAAAATTGACAGGGTTGAAGTGGATGATCTTGATAAAAGTTCCATACATTTCAGGTTTCCGCCTGCACCGGCTTCAGGTAAAATAGTTGTTGAAGCGACAGGGCTGGCCAAATATTACGGAACCCACAAAGTATTTGAAGGGGTTGATTTTGCCATTGAACGTAACGATTTTGTTGCATTCGTCGGTAAAAACGGCGAAGGCAAAACCACACTGGCCAAAGTACTTGCTGAAGGACTTGAACATTCAGGAAAATGCCTGTTGGGTCATAATGTCAAAATTGGGTATTACGCCCAGAATCAGGCTGACTTACTGAACCCTGAAAGAACAGTTTTTGAAACAATTGACGATGTAGCTGTTGGTGATATCAGACCGAAAGTCCGCGGTATTCTTGGTAGTTTCCTTTTTGGTGGCGAAGATACCGAGAAGAAAGTAAAAGTGTTGTCCGGTGGTGAGAAATCAAGACTTGCATTGGCCAAATTGCTGCTTTCGCCGGTCAATCTGCTGATTCTTGATGAGCCGACAAACCATCTGGATATGATGTCGAAGGATATTCTGAAAAATGCTTTGCTGATGTTTGACGGAACAATGATTGTTGTTTCGCATGACCGTGATTTCCTGCAGGGGCTCACGCAGAAAGTTTTTGAGTTCAGCGGCGGAAAAGTAAAACAGCATCTGGGTGATGTTTATGATTTCCTTGAAAAAAGAAAACTGCAAACGCTTGATCAGCTGAATGCTGCATCTGCGGCACGAAAAGCAGAAGGCTTTGAAGAGGAAGTATCTGTAAACAAACAGAACTACGAAAAGAGAAAACTAGCAGGTAAAGAAATCCGCAAAGTCGAAAATAAAATTGAAAAGTCTGAAGCACAGATTCATCACCTTGAGGCTGAACTGGCTACAATGGATAAAGTGCTGGCAAACCCCGGCGAAAGTGCTCAGAATTTATCTGACGGTTCATTTTATAAACGTTATGAAGAACTGAAACAGCAACTGGCAGAGGAAATGGACCGTTGGGAGTTGCTGCATATTGAACTTGAGGATATGAAGTAGATTGTCGGAGTTGATCGTTTTGTCCTTTTTCGCATGTGCGGGAAACATTGAAAGAATGTCCTTATTATCTCCTTTTTCAGGATTACATGGTAGTGAAAAATTGAATGTGTTGTCCTTCGACTCCGCTCAGGATGACATTGTAAATGGATGATAACATGCGTATTACAAAGAATCAATGTTGCCACTACACGAATGTCACACTGAGCGGAGTCGAAGTGTTTTATTTACAGTAGAAATCATTTAATTACATCCTCAATACTTCCTTACCAGCATGGCACTTGCCATGTCTTCCAAAGGCTTTCTGGCTTCAGGCGAGGGTTTGATTTGTGACAATTGTGATATTGCAAGATCATAGTATTGCTGAATGAGTTTCCCTGTATGGGATTCTATCTCAGCACGTTTAAAAATTTCCAGGACACTGCTTATTTTCTCCTCATCGTTCATATTTCTGGTGCTGTACAATTGTTTTAGTTTTGCAGCATCAGTTTCATCCGCGCACTCAAGGGCTTTCAGATAGAGGTAGGTTTTTTTGTTGGTAAGGATATCCCCGCCGGTTTTTTTTCCGAATACTTTCTCGTTTCCAAATGCATCAAGCAGGTCATCCTGCAGTTGAAAAGCAATGCCCAGATTTTCACCAAAATTGTAAACCCGGTCGGCATCCTGCTCAGAAGCACCACCTGTAATTGCTCCGATTTTAAGACTGGCAGCCAGCAGAACAGCGGTTTTAAGCCTTATCATATTTATGTATGCATCAATATTTACGTTGCCTGATGTTTCAAAGTCGATGTCGTACTGTTGTCCTTCACATACCTGTATGGCGGTGCGTGTAAACACCTTCATCAGAGCCGGAAGCAGTTCAGTATCAGATGAACAGAGCTGACCGTAAGCAATGGCAAACATGGTATCGCCCGAAAGTATGGCAGTGTTGATGTTCCATTTCTTGTAAACCGTTTCACGGCCTCGTCTGAGCGGAGCCTCATCAATAATATCGTCGTGAAGCAGTGTAAAGTTGTGAAAAATCTCAATGGCAATGGCAGCAGGCAAAGCTTTATCCGGATTACCCCCAAAAGTCTGGGTTGCCATTAATGTAAGCAATGGCCGGAGTCTTTTTCCTCCCTGTTCAAGGGTATAGGCAATGGGTTGGTATAATCCTTCGGGTTCGCCGTAAACCGGAAGATCGGCAATTGCCTGCTTTATTTTATGCTGAAGTTGATCAGTTGTAAGCATTATTTAAGTATTGAGAAGCTTCAGTATTCAGAAATGCGCATAAGGTAATCACCATATCCGCTTTTTAACAGTGGCTGGGCAAGACTTTGCAGTTGAGATTTGCCAATAAAGCCCATCCGGAAGGCAACTTCCTCGATGCAACCGACTTTCAGTCCTTGCCGGGTTTCTATAACCTCAACAAACTGTGAAGCCTGAAGTAACGATCCGAATGTACCGGTATCGAGCCATGCAGTTCCGCGGCTCATTACTTTTACCTGAAGTTTTCCGGTTTCAAGATAGTGCCGGTTAACATCGGTAATTTCATATTCGCCACGGGCACTGGGTTTGATGTTTCGGGCAACTTCCACCACACTGTTGTCATAAAAATACAATCCCGGAACCGCATAATTCGATTTGGGTTGTTTGGGCTTTTCTTCAATGGAAATTGCTTTTCCGGCAGCGTCGAATTCAACAACACCATAACGATCAGGATCGGAAACATGATAAGCAAACACAATTCCTCCCTGTGGTTTGTGACATTCCATAAGCAGGTTCTGCAGCCCGGAACTGTAGAAAATATTGTCGCCGAGGATGAGTGCAGCATCATCATCACCAATAAAATCAGCACCCAGCACAAACGCCTGGGCAAGTCCATTGGGAACATGTTGCACCACGTAACTGAATTTACAACCCAGCGAGCTCCCGTCACCGAGCAATTTCTCAAAATGTGGGAGGTCGTGTGGTGTGGATATGATCAATATTTCATTGATACCAGCCATCATCAGCACCGAAAGCGGGTAGTAGATCATTGGCTTGTCATAGATGGGCATCAACTGTTTGCTCACAGCAAGGGTGAGTGGATGGAGTCTGGTACCTGAGCCTCCGGCAAGAATAATTCCTTTCATAAACGCTGGTTTTTAGAGTTTATCAGATTTCCCTGGAATTGTAACTTCATCAACTGCCATTTCTTCATCATCAACCTCACTTTCTTCGTTTTCTTCGAAAATCTCCATCAGTGGCTCTTCAAAATTGCGGGTTGTTATTAGACGGTCTAAAGTCAAAAGTAGCGAAGGTAGCAAAAGCAGGTTGGAAAACAATGCCATCAGCAAAGTAAATGAAATAAGAAATCCCATGGATTGTGTACCGCCGAAGGTAGATAGGGTAAATATCGCAAATCCGAGGAATAACACTATCGAGGAATATACCATGCTGAAGCCGGTTTCGCGCAAAGCTGAAAGCACTGAGATTTTAATGTTCCAGTTGTTGTGTTTCAGCGCCAGCCTGTAACGTGAAAGAAAATGTATGGCATTGTCAACCGATATTCCAAGCGCTATGCTGAATATCAGAATTGTAGATGGTTTGATGCTTATGGCCAGAAATCCCATCAATGCAGCAGTCATCAACTGTGGCAGCAGGTTTGGTACCATCGAAACAACCACCATCTTGAAAGAGGTAAACAACAAGCCGAGCAATATGGCTATGGCAATAACTGCCAGAATCAGACTGGTAATCAGGTTGTGAACCAGATAGTCGGTGCCTTTCAGGAAAACGATGCTGGTTCCGGTAAGTTCCACATCATATTTATCGGGATCGAAAATGGAGTTGATTTTTGGCTGAAGATCATCTTTTATCCGTTGAATATCGCGGGTGCCTATATTTGCCATCTGCACACTGATGCGTGTTTTGCTCATCGAAGTATCAACAAAGGAGTTGAGAATGGTTTTGCGTTCACTTTTCATCGAAGGCAGGTACTGCAGGATGAAATTACGCTCCTGACTGTTCGGGATACTGTACATTTCAGGATCGCCATTATAAAATGCCTGTTTCGAATATTTGACAAGCTCAGCAACTGAAACGGGTTTCGAAAATTCAGGGTACAATGCCAGAGTATCCTGCAAATCACTGATTTTCTGTATGGTTGACATCTGCATCACACCGCGGGGTTTGCGCGTATCTATCGAGATTTCGAATGGCAGAATTCCTTTAAATTCTTCTTCGAAAAAAAGCAAATCAACGTACATGGGGTGTCCGTGCGGAATATCATCAACCACATTTCCAGTGGTTTTGAGCTTGGAGATACCAATTACGGCAAGAACAATACCGATACCTGTAGTGATATAAATAGCTTTGCGATGATTCAGCACCAGATGCACTACTTTTTCGATGATGCCGGTCGTGTATTTGTTGTCAAGATGTTTGGTGTGCCTGAGCTCAGGTGGAGCAAGATAGCTGTAGAGTATGGGAATGAGGAAAATAGAGAGTATAAACACTACCATAATGTTGATTGAGGCAACAATTCCAAATTCAACCAGCAGTTTGTTCCCTGTAATAATAAATGCTGCAAAGCCTGTAGCGGTAGTCAGATTGGTAAGGAAAGTAGCATTCCCTGTCCGCACAACTACGCGTGAAAGTGCTTTAATTTTATTGCCGTGCTCCCTGTACTCGTGGTGATATTTATTAAGCAGGAAGATGCAGTTTTCAACCCCGATAATGATCAGCAGCGGAGGTAAAATTCCGGTGAGAATGGTAATTTCATAACCCATAATTCCCATAATTCCCATCAGCCATATTACACTGATAACCACTATCAGCATAGGGAGAAGCACTGCTTTAAATGATCTGAAAAAGATAAAAAGGACTATAGAGGCTATCAGCATTGACAAAACTGTAAACAACAGGAGTTCGTTTTGAACCATTTTCATGGTTTTGGTCCTTATATAGGGCATTCCTGAGTAATGAACATCTATTTCATGTTTGCTGCTGAATGCCTCTACTTCTGTTTCAATATCGCGAACCAGATCAATTCTGCTTTTGTTGTTGAGCCTTTCTTTATCAAGGGTCAGCATCATCAGGGTAGCGTTGGATTCTTTATTTATAATCAGCCCATCGTAAAAGGGAAGATCAAAAATAAGTTTCCGGATGCTGTCCAGTTCAGCCTGACTAGCAGGTTTCTTTTCGAACAGTGGTTTAAAATCAAATTTGCGGCTTGAGTCGTTTTTCTCGAGGGTGTAAAGTTTTCCGATTGAAACCACTTCCTGAACACCATCAACCTGACGCAGACTCTCGGTAAGTTCAAGCCAATCGTTAAATTCGTTGAGTGTGAATAGTTTTTCGTCTTTTATACCGATAAACAGGACAGCGCCGTCCTGTCCGAAAGTGGTTTTAAACTTTTCGTAAGCCTTGCTGGTTGTATCACTGGCAGGCAGCATCTGCGCCATTTCGTAGGAGAGATGCACATTTACTGCCTTATAACCCATAAAGGCTGTAATAAGAATAATTGCGATCAGGTTGCCCAATCGGTTTCGTAAAATAAACCTAACTAATAAATTCCACATGCGGTGTATCGGTCAAACGAAAGTGTTAAATTATTGATTAGTAAACAGATATTATTAATATTAAAATCTGTTTATGGGATTCAAAAGTACGATTTTCCTTTGAAATAGCAGGTGGTTATTGTAAATATAGTCTATCAATAAAAGGTTGAGGTTAGGGTTAAGGTTGAGGTTAAGGTTGAGGTTAAGGTTAGTATATCCTCAAACTTAGCCTTTACCTCTTACTGGCCCCTTACTTTAGTTACCTGAAAAATGATCTGCGGGATATTATTATCATCAGGCAATGATGGTTGGGTTCAGAGTTTATACCTTTGCATGTTCCAATATACTTTTATCATGAAAAGAAAAGTCTTATTTATTGATACAGCTCACCCCTGGTTGGGCGAGGCACTTGAAGATGCTGGTTTTGAATGTATCTGGGCTCCGGGAAATGACCGAAAGGAGATATTGGAAATGCTTCCTGATTTTGAAGGCGCAATCATAAGGAGCAAAATAAAACTTGACCGCGAAGCACTTGATAGATCAGCAAATCTGAAATTTATAGGCAGGGTAGGGGCAGGCATGGAAAACATTGATGTAAATTATGCCACTGCAAAGGGAATTGTTTGCCTGAACGCGCCTGAAGGTAACCGCGATGCCGTTGGCGAACATGCGCTGGGTATGTTGCTTGCACTTTTTAATCACCTTATTAGGGTGGATAACGAAGTAAGAAACGGAATATGGATAAGAGAAGGCAATCGGGGCACCGAAATCAATGGTAAAACGGTTGCAATTATCGGCTACGGAAATATGGGCAGCGCTTTCGCTGAAAAGCTGAGTGGCTTTGGAGCAAACGTAATTGCTTATGACAAATACATTTCCGGGTACAGTGAGTTGTTTATCAAGGAGACCCAAATGGAAGAGGTTTTTGCCGAAGCCGATATTCTTAGCCTGCATGTTCCTTTAACCGATGAAACCCGGAATCTGGTGAATCGTGAATATCTGTCGAAATTCAGGAAACCTTTGTATCTGATCAATACTTCCCGGGGTCAATGTGTGGATACTGAGGCCCTGATGGATTTTATTGACAATGGCAAAGTATTGGGCGCGGCACTAGATGTACTTGAATATGAAAAACTTTCGTTTGAAAACCTGAAAATCGATGAACTACCGGAAACCTTCCGAAGACTAATACAAAGTAAAAAAGTAATTCTTTCGCCTCATATTGCCGGCTGGACACATGAATCTAATTACAAAATGGCTGATGTAATTGTTAGAAAGATCAAGGCAATTTATGGTTTGTAAAGTTCTGATATTAAGTTTATAGAAAGAATAAAGCTTACCTAAATATCCATGTCACACTGAACGTAGTCGAAGTGTTTTAGAAATATTTGCTAATCCAAATGAGTGTTTCTACTTTTTAGTTGTTCATGATTACAATGTTGAATATTGATCGTTTAGCCCTTCGACTCCGCTCAGGGTGACAACCTATAAGACTGAACAATAGTGTATTATAATGAATCTTGATCACCTTTTGCTTTAAATCCCAAACAAAGTCATCATTAATGAGTTTATGTCCACAAAGAAGATCAATCAATGAAGAATCCATTACTTGAGCCCTATCAGCTTGGAAGCTTTAACCTGAAAAACCGCCTGGTTATGTCACCACTCACCCGCCGCCGCGCCGGAAAAGGTGGTGTCCCGGGTGAAATGAATGCGCTATATTATGCACAACGCGCCTCTGCGGGATTGATTATCGCGGAAGCCAGCCAGATTTCACCGCAAGGTGTGGGATATATTGACACGCCTGGTATTCACAGCGATGAGCAGTTGGAAGGCTGGAAACTGGTTACTAAAGCAGTTCACGAAAAAGGCGGATTGATTTTTCTGCAGTTGTGGCATGTCGGCAGGGTATCACACTCTTTGTTGCAGCCCGGAAATGCGTTGCCGGTTTCCGCATCGGCTATTTCGGGTGGAGATTTCATTACCACGCCCAAAGGAAAAATGTCCATGGAAGTGCCACGGCCACTAGAAATGAGTGAAATTGCAGGCGTTATTGAAGATTATCGCAAAGCTGCTGCCAATGCCATGAAAGCAGGTTTTGATGGTGTGGAAATTCATGCCGCAAATTCCTACCTGCTTGATCAGTTTATGCATTCATCATCAAATATCAGAACCGATCAATATGGCGGTAGCATCGAAAACCGTTGCAGATTCACCCTTGAAGTTACCGATGCCATATGTAAAGAGATAGGAAATGAAAAAACGGGTATCAGGTTATCGCCATCCAACATCAGATATGGAATGGACGACGAGAATCCTGCTGAATTGTTCGGGTATGTAATCGGAGAGCTCAACAAAAGAAATATAGCTTATCTGCATCTGGTGGAGCCAATGGCACCACTTGAAAATCATCCTCATATGATTCCTGAAGTGGCAAAACATTTCAGGAAGCATTATTCAGGAACATTAATTACCGCCGGCAATTACACACCCGAAAGCGGGCGGGAAGCTCTGGAAAGCGGAATTGCAGACCTGGTGGCTTATGGACGACTGTTTATTGCCAATCCTGATTTACCCGACAGAATTGCTGCCAATGCTCCGATTAACACACCGGATGTTGATACTTTTTATACCCGTGGACCGGAAGGCTATGTGGATTATAAGTTCTGGGAAGGCTGAATTTTAACAGTATATAAAATCTGCGACTTCATATATTGAATCTGAAAACACTTCTGCACCAGAGCAAAGCTTCAAACCCTGCGTAATGCCTTAGAATTTTAAAATCATAAAAAAAAGCCCGGGCACTGACCGGGCTTTTTTCATTTGGTTGGTTGGTGTGACTATTCGTCTTCTTTTTCCTGTTCTTCGTAGGCTTTGAGAAGTGCTGTCTGAACATCGCCGGGAACCTGAGCATATTCGGCAAATTTGAGCGAATATGATCCGCTTCCGCTGGTGATGGAGCTGAGTGCTGTTGAGTAGCGGTTCATCTCGGCCAGAGGAACTTTGGCTTTAACAATCTGGTAGTTGCCTTCGCTGTCCATACCCATAATGATGGCGCGTCGACCCTGAAGGTCAGTCATAATATCTCCCATGCGATCGCCGGGAACCATAACTTCCACATCATAAATCGGTTCAAGAATTTTAGGACCTGCATTTTTAAATGCTTCTTTAAAAGCCTGACGTCCGGCAAGTTTAAAAGCAAGCTCATTTGAGTCAACCGGGTGCATCTTACCGTCGTAAATATTTACCACGATATCGCGGGCATATGAACCGGTAAGCGGACCTTCTTCAATTTTTTCCATAATACCTTTGAGAATGGCAGGCTGGAAACGTGCATCAATTGATCCTCCTACAATGCAGTTGTTGAAGACAAGTTTACCACCCCATGGCAGTGTGTGTTCTTCAGTTCCGCGGATTGGAAATTCCTTCTGGGGAACCATATCTTCGGTATAAGGCTGAATGAGCATATGCACTTCACCAAACTGACCTGATCCACCTGATTGCTTTTTGTGGCGGTACATGGCTTTTGCCGATTTGGTAATGGTTTCGCGATATGGAATTCTTGGCAGATAATATTCAATGGCAATTTTCTCAATGTTCTCGAGGTGCCATTTAGCAATGTTCAGGTGAAGTTCACCCTGTCCGCGGATAATAATCTGCTTCAGTTCCTTGGAGTATTCAATGGTAATGGTGGGGTCAACTTTCTGTAATTCGGTAAGCGCTGTTCCCAGTTTCTCATCGTCAGAAGTGCTTTTGGCTTTTATGGCCATGGTTATTTTCGGAGCAGGGAAACTAATTGGGGTAATTATGTCGCCTGAATTTTTTGCTGAGTTGAGCGTGTGATTCGTGCGAACGTTCTTTAGTTTGATGGTAGCTGCGATATCACCGGCTACTACTTTCTCGAGCTTTTCGCGTTTTTTACCGGCAACGGCAAACAACTGAGAAATGCGCTCTTTTGAAGAGTTCAGGCCATTTACCATGTCCATGGCTTCCGTAATCTCGCCTCCGTAAACCTTGAAGAATGAAATTTCGCCCAGATGCTCTTCAACTGATGTTTTGAAGAACAGTGCTGATGGAGAATCAGAAGTTTTGCAGGTGAGTGTTTTTCCTTCTTTGGTAGTGCGGCCCGGCATTTCGTCGGGTGAAGGAATATAATTCACTATAAAATTGAGCAAAGCATCAATGCCGTAATTTGGTTTGGCTGCAACACAAAGTACCGGGAACATTCCACGGTTCATAATGCCAAGCTTGAGTCCTTTTTTCAGTTCTTCGGGGGTAAGTGTACCATTTTCGAAGAATGATTCCATGATGGTTTCATCATTTTCAGCAGCTGATTCAATCAGACTGCTAAGCATTTCTGCAGCTTTATCTTTTTGATCGGCAGGAATATCAAGCACTTCGGCTTTTCCTCCACCTGCAGGATATTTGAGCATTTTCTGCTGCAGAATATCAATAATAGAATTAAAACTCTGTCCTTCGTTGTAAGGATATTGAAGCGGAGTTACTGAACCGCCAAACTGTGATTTAAGCTGACGCAGACTTTCTTCAAAACTTGATTTTTCATTCTCCAGATGATTGACAAGAAATACCAGCGGAGTATTGTTGGCTTTGGTCTGTCTGAAGTTGATTTCAGTTCCTACTTCAACGCCGTTCTGACCATTTATAACCATAAATGCTGTGTCAGCTACGTTAAGAGCTGCTACAACTTCACCAATAAAATCATCAAAACCGGGAGCATCAATTAAATTTATTTTGTGCCCGTTATGTTCGGCATACATCACGGTGGATGCAACAGAATTCTGTCGCTCCAGCTCGATCTGACGATAGTCCGAAACAGTATTTTTATCTTCAATGGTGCCGCGCCTTGTAATTACGCCGCCTTCAAATAAAATGGCTTCCGAAAGGGTCGTTTTACCCGATTTCGCGCCACCGATGAGTGCAATATTCCTTAACTCATTTGTTTTGTAAACCTTCATGTTTTTAATTAGTTATGATGAATAGTCCATTTTTGAAAGGGCGACAAAGTTATAAAAATCCCCACAAAAACAAAACCTATTCTTAAAATTAGCTAAATGGAATGAAGACTGGATTGAATGCACTGCTGAGTTGTGAGTGGCTCTAAGGCAATATACAGCAGTCAGGCTATATTCCGCTTAGCGGAATCATTGGTAGCTTGCCTGATTTTATACCGGATGAAGTATGAGGTATTGACGCCAATCGGGTGGGGATTGAAAAAAAAACCGCGGACTGATGCCCGCGGTTCTGCAAACTTATTTTTTGTGAGCTTAATTCCGCAAGCCAGGGTTTGACTTATTGAAAGCGAACGTTTAGCAAAAACAGGGCACAATCAAGTCAAGCCCTGACTAACAACGAGTTATTCATTTTATTACGGATTTATGGTGGGAGCTTAATCAAGATCAATGTCAAATTGCACCATGCTTGAGAATTGCCTGATGCGGTCGTTCAGATCGCCGTTGTTGAGTGCCTGAAGTCCTTCAGTACCAAACTTTTCAACAGTAAACGAAGCCATGGCAGAACCATAAATAATGGCACGTTTCATATTATCGAACGAGATATCACCTGTTCTGGCCAGATAACCGATAAATCCTCCGGCAAAAGTATCTCCGGCACCGGTTGGGTCAAACACTTCTTCGAGCGGAAGGGCAGGGGCGAAGAATACACTGTCTTTGTTAAACAGGAAAGCGCCATGCTCTCCTTTTTTAATGACCAGATATTTCGGGCCCATGGCGATGATCTTGCGTGCAGCTTTCACCAAAGAATATTCACCCGAAAGCTGACGGGCTTCCTCATCGTTGATGGTGAGCACATCAACCATGCCGATCACCTCAATAAGATCGTCCCATGCGGAGTTCATCCAGAAGTTCATGGTATCCATTACAATGAGTTTCGGCTTCACAGGCAGTTGCTCAATCACACTTTTCTGAATCTGAGGGGTGAGGTTGCCAAGCATCAGAAACGTGCAGTCTTTGTATGATTCAGGCACAACAGGGCTGAAATCGGCCAGCACATTCAACTCGGTGGCGAGGGTATCGCGGGTATTCATGTCGTTGTGGTAACGACCAGCCCAGAAAAAGGTTTTCCCGTCAGGAATAATTTTTATACCTGAAGTATCAACGCCGTTCTGGTTTAAAAGGTCGAGGTATTCCTTAGGAAAATCGCCGCCAACAACGGAAACAATTTTTGCATCAACATTAAGTTTTCCGGCTGCAAGTCCGATAAAAGTGGCAGCACCACCCAGTATCTTATCAGTTTTCCCGAAAGGGGTTTCAATGGCATCAAAAGCTACGGTGCCGACAATAACTAAACTCATATTTTTATTTGTTTAAGATGATTTAAGCGAAATGACCTGCCCTCAGTTTCAGGCGGTAATTGTATGGTTTCCCGATGTTGAAAATCATAATCCTTTTCAGGATACGGATTTATCATTGGGCCTGCAAAAGTAAAAAATATAGTGAAGGCCGGAAATTATTTAAGGATCAGGTTGTTGATCCTGTCTTTTTGGTCTTGGACTTATGAAAGAAATTCCTTTTTCAGGAAATCTTCAAGTTTCAGCAGATCGATGGTAAATTTACGGATACCTTCTGCCAGTTTTTCAGTAGCCATTGCATCTTCGTTCATCAGCCAGCGGAAGTTTTTTTCGCCGGCGTTGATACGCTGTATATCCATACCTGTAGCTTTTGACGCGTCAAGTTTCAACTCAAGGGTTTCGTTTGATTCCTCAAGTTCCTTAAGCAGTGAAGGAGCAATGGTGAGCAAATCGCAACCGGTTAGCGCGGTAATTTCGCCTTTGTTGCGGAAGCTGGCACCCATAACTTCGGTATTGTGGCCAAACTTTTTGTAATAATTGAAGATTTCAGTAACCGAAACTACGCCCGGATCTTCGTTGGGATCGGCTGAATTAAAATTCTGCTCTTTTTTATACCAGTCGAGGATACGGCCAACAAACGGAGAAATAAGTTTTACCCCTGCTTCGGCACAGGCAATGGCCTGAATTTTTGAAAAAAGCAGGGTAAGGTTACAATGAATGCCTTCTTTTTCGAGTACTTCGGCGGCTTTAATGCCTTCCCATGTTGCAGCAACTTTAATCAGAATGCGGTTGCGATCGATGCCCGCAGCTTCGTACAAACGGATCAACTCCCGGGCTTTGGCAACAGAAGCTTCAGTGTCGAACGAAAGGCGTGCATCAACTTCTGTACTTACCCTTCCCGGGACAATTTTTAATATTTCGAGGCCGAAATTCACAGCCACCCTGTCGAGACAAAGTGAAAGCTGAACTGCAGGGTCGTTGCTGAGTTTTTTAGCTTCGGCAGCAGCAGCGGCTGCAAGATGACGGTATTTTTCATCTTTAGCCGAAACGTAAATCAATGATGGGTTGGTGGTTGCATCTACCGGAAGGTAAGCTTTCATAGATTCAAAATCACCGGTATCGGCCACCACGCGGGTGTGCTGTTTTAATTGGGTAAGTGCATTCATTACATCAGGTTTGGAAGTGCAAAGGTAAGGACAAAGTGCAGATTAATAAGCGTGGGAGGAGGGTTTTAAACAAGGGGAAATAACAGGAAATAATACAACTATTGTGAACGAGAATTCGCATTTAAACTTGCAAGTAAATCTGCTTTAACTGATTTGGTAGTCCATTCAGAAGGTGTATAAACAAGCACTTCATAGAATTTTTCATTTTTTTTTGGATAAGACTTGTTTATTTTATTTTTATGCTTAATTTTGCAGTCCCAATTCGGGGAAGCATTCCTTCTTAGCTCAGTTGGTTAGAGCATCTGACTGTTAATCAGAGGGTCGCTGGTTCAAGTCCAGCAGAGGGAGCCAGAAAATCAGCCACTTACATTAAATTGTGAGTGGCTTTTTTCTTTTACGACATACAAATTAACATACAAACCTAAGTATATACCCAAATACACCAAAGAACTTTCAATACAATCAATTCCCCGGCTATTTTTCCCTTTATCTCTTCTTCGATTTTTCAGGCAACCCAATGGTAGGCTTAATTCCACTTAACAATGACTTCCACGAATAGTTAAAAATAAACCGGGTTGGGTCTCTGGGATAACTTATTTTGGTGATTCTTACTGCTTTGCCTGGTGAAGGATTCTCCTCTTTTATAACAAACTGATGGGCCAGAAATGAAAGGACATCTTGCACCAACCCGGCTTCGCCATCTTTTTTATTCAATAGCTCTATTTTAAGGTGGTGATATCGCATTTCCATTTCCCCTTGAGAAGCGTTTTCATTGGCATGAAATGAAAATTTCATGGATTCGACGAACCCATCCTTAATAGAAATATTCTCACCTGGCTCAAGTATTAAATTAATTTCCGGCAAAGGCATATCAACCAACTCTCCTGAACAGTCAAATACCATTTTATCAGTATTTAAAGGGAAACTATATTGCGCTTTCAATTTCCCTTTGTTCATAAATCGGCAGGTAGCGTTTAACTGCAAAACATTGTATTCCGAAAATAAGGTTGAGTCGCTGGTAAACCCGGTTATGGTTGCATCCAGGGCATTGAATGAAACCTTGCCGGGAGCAGACGATCCCTCTGCTATCTCTTCATAAAAGATTTCTGCATCGTTAACATTTATGGAGTCAATTATTGTATAAAACGGAATTCCTTTTAAAAGCTGTTGAACCGACTTTGAAAGTACCGGGATTCTATGGTCATTTTTGTCGCGGAAAGCAGAAATGAAGAGGGTGTCGATGTTTAAAGTTCTGGCAATAAACCAGTTTCTTTCGAAAAACTGTTTAACATCCATGCTGCTGAAATTCAGGCTTTCTGCGGAGATATTCAACCTGTCAGTTTGCTTTCCGGCTTTACCGGCAAATTCTATCTTGGAATAATTGGGAATAAGCTCACAGGAATCCAGCATCAGCGTTGAATCACTGTACGATGCCGAAAGTTGTTTTACGTGAATGGAATATAGCCCGTCGCTGGTGTTATAAGCGAATTTATTAATGACGAGGTTAACGGTATCGGCCAAAAATAATCTGCCTGCTTCTTCGGCTGATTTGTCAATGCGCAGATTTGAAATTTTCAATTCATTCTCTTTGCTGTTAATGGATGGAATGCTATCGCCGAAATCATCATAAATCATTATATCGGCATTGCTGATTTTGATATCTTTAATCTGCAATGAATGGATGTGCTTGCTGATCAGACTATAAATCGAGAATTTTCTTTTACTCTCTTTCGATTCGCTGGTATCTGTTGCGCTGTTTCTGAAAATATTTCCGGAAGGATCTTCCAGTTCCATGCCGGAAATAATTAATTCCTTTCTTAACAGAAATGCGAATAATTTAAAATTCACCAGGCTTATTTTACTTGCTGATGCATAATATTTTGGGGATGTAGAATCAATGATATTGACAGGTTCTAACAGAAAATCAGTTAAATAGATAGACTGGTTGAAAATATTTGTGCTCAGATTTTCAATCTTCAACTGATATTCACCCTGACTCTGGCTTACTACTTCTTTCTGCAAATCGGTTTTTATTTTTTTATTGAAGTAAAAGCTAAAGCTTAACTGCAAACCCACGACTATGACTGCAATAATCAGCACTGCATAAAGCGCAACACGAAGAACAGTTTTTTTTGTCATGATTTTAACTTTGATCTGTGAAGTAATTTGTGTAACTATCAGTGATAGATGATGCTAAAGTTACGAATATTTTCAATGTCAGATAAAATGTCAATTTAGCAGAGTGATAGTTTTGTCCTTTTTTCCCTTCTGGATATCATATAAATTGACATTATTGTCAGATTCTAAATTCAAAGGAAGTTCGTACATTTATCAACAATTCCGGCTGCCGGAATGGTTGATGATTAAATTAATTGTGAATATTTGGTCGAAATATGTTATACCATGAAACACTTCTTTCTGATATCATTAGCATTAATCTGGACTTTGGCAGCAATCTGTCAGGAGACAAAGTTGGTTATAAAAAAATTCAAAGGCTCTAAACAGGTTTACGAAAGCTACGCTGTTCTTAAATCAGATGGAAAGACAAAACATGGTGAATATGTTTCGTATTTTAAAGCACCGGGAAATGTTGACAAACTGATAAGGAAACAGACTTTTAAAACAGATGACTACATAAAACTAAGATGTGTTTATAAAAATGGAAAAAAAGATGGAGAATGGGTTGAATACTCACAACCCAGGGAATTCAAGATAAAAGGCCAATACCTGAATGATCAAAAAGTCGGGATTTGGCTAACATCAAAAGAAAAAGGTATGGTAACTGAAAGATTTGATTTTGATAGCAAAAAGAAACTTCCTCCAATTTTTTATATCTATCCTCGTTATCCAAAAAGTGCAATTGAAGCAGGATTGCAAGGAACAGTTATAGCAAGTTATCAAACGCATGAAGATTGCTCCATTTCAAATATTTCGATAACCAAATCTCTGTCAATTGACTGTGATAAGGCTGTTGTTGATGCATTAAATGGATTTGGTGTTCTTTTAAAAAAGTATGGTGTTGATTGTGAAGCGGAAACATTAACTAAAGACTTTGAATTTAAATTAGTTGACTAAAGTAGGATAAACCAAACAAAACCTGACTTTCATGAAAAATGTCATAACAATATTCTCATTTTTACTAATAAGTTCAATCGGACTGAGTCAGCATTTGATTCAATCTGATACTACAATCTCCAAAACAATCAGTGTGCTGGAATCTTTTGAATTAGTATTTGAGTTCTCGCCGGGTACAGGCTATGTTTGGTATCTTCCGAATGATTTTGATTCTACTCAAGTGGCAATTCAATTGAAAAATATAGTGTTAAAGGAAGGACATGGCCCAAAAGGAGGGAAATACATTTACACATATGAATACACAGGATTGACAACAGGCACTTTCCTGCTCGAATATGCTTTTGGACGACCATGGCTACAAGAGAAATTAGAAATCTGTAAGCTGGTAATTATTGTAGAATAAGAGAGGCTGCTTTCTTCGCAATTTAAGCTAAAGAACCCTTCAAACACTCCATATTGAACTCACTTTATTTTTGAATAAACGATCCAGCGCGGTCCAATCTCAAACTAAAAACCTACACGGAGATCCTGGTTAAAAATAATTGTACATTTATCAAAAATTCCGGCATTCGCATCTACAGAAGGTTTTGTGATGTATGGCAGCTCATGACTTCGGTTGATGGTTAGAAATTATTAAATTGAAACTACTTTAAATCAAACATTTATGCAGGTAAGATTAGCAATTATATTGGTATTCTTTTGGATAGGATCATTCGGACAGAGCAGGATATTTTCAAATGAATTACCTGATTGTGAAAGAATGACCATTTTAACCATAAATCAACTTTCAGATGATTTTGAAGATAACAAACTTGATTCTTTAGAGATAATCGGTAACGATTGGATAAAGTTATGTGGCATTTCAGAATTTACACAAAGACTGATTGTTCTTAAAAATATCATAGACAAAGAACCAGTGATAACTTCTGTTCAGACATATTTTGAGAATCACTTTCAGTATGTGCTAAGAAACAGGATAGCAGATTCTAAAAGAATAAACTATGGGTACCTTTATTCCGATAACAAGGCATATTATGGTTATGTGCCATTGCGACATAAAATCGATTCTCTGTTAATGGAGGAAGCAACTAATCTTTTACGAACAGATTCCCTAATTCCCGATGAAAAGTTGATTTGTATTTTGTTTTCAGGTGACATTGAAGGATTTGATACTGAGATAAAAAAATCAGAATATAGTGATAGTTATATAAAGCAGTATTTGAATGATAAATACAGAACTTACAGCAATCATTGGATGGGAATTGCAGTGTACACAGGTTTTTTTAAGCCGATCAGTTCTCAAGATGTGTTTTCATATTCTCCTGTTATAGGATTCACTTTCAGCAGTCCGTTAAGAAATAAATTAGTTGTGGAACTCGGATTTAAGATAAGGATTAATATTAATGATGATCACTTCAATTATTATGCAATGGGTGATACTAACTATGTAAATTCAGAAACCACTTTATTCCTTGGTGCATTGGTTGGCTATAAAATCTATGAAAGTAAAAAATTGATTTTAATGCCAAAATTTGGAATTGGATTAGAATCTGTGAGCACTGGCTTATCCGAAGATAAAAAAAACTCAGAGGAGAAAAAATACCATGATATTGAAACAATTCATCTTTCATTGGGGTTGTCAGCTATGACCCCCGTCTTTAGAAAGAGTTATATTGGCATAGGAATTAACTATCACTACTGTCCGTACCAGAAAGATAAAAAACTATTAACTAAGTTTGATAACAACCTGATTAGTACAGAATTATTCTATAGATTTTGAAAAACAACCACACTTAAGCCGGACAACTGCTAAACCATTGAACTTCATATGGAAACCAAAGAACAAATAGAGAATCTGCTGAAATCCAGACTTATCGGAAACGTTATAGAAGAGGTCAATTTGTATAATGTAAATACACAACAATATGATATTAAAGATTGTGACAGGCAAATTGTTGACGGAGGTATTGAATTCCGGTTAGACAATAATGAATATTTCTGTTTCGGGTGGGATTCAAAATATGATTTTCATAATATTGCCTTCGCCGGATTTGAAACACTTTTCACCGGAGATAAACCTCAAAAACTGGAAACCAAAAATGATTATTTCTGGAAAAATATTATCAGACAACAGATTGAGAACATTAATATTCAGTGGTCAGTTTTTGAAGTAGAGGGGGATCAGCAGCTTTATATTCCGGACTATATTGAATTCCAATTGAGTTTTAACAACAGGTTTTTAGTTGGCTCAATGGACTTTGAAGAAAAGGAAGATGAATTAATTAACTTCAAATTCAGCCTTGAAGGATGGATTACAATATTTTTTGACAATTTGGAAATTGACAGAATATTAAGGGAAAACGCAAGGTAATAAAGTGGCATATGTGCAGTAAGCATCACCCGGTTTGGCATCCTTAAGCTTACCTCCTCAAAATGGTTAATAAAAATTTTATTGCTCTGCAACTTCATCTAATTTTTTACGCTGTATTAAGTTCAGCTACTTTCTTTATACATTTGTGTTGAAACGGTGGAGAAATTCCTTTGCCATATGCCTCATTGTTAAACGATATACTACTAAAAATGAAATTTGGTAAGACAATAAAAATATTTCTCATAGACGGAGACCCAAACGGACGGATGAGTTGCGAGCTTTCAAACTGGTCGGGGAAGGCATATAAAATTCCCAGAATCAATATTAAGGAATGCACTGACCGTGAAGACCTGACAAGCACGGGGGTTTACTTGCTATTTGGCAAAGACGATGAAGGAAAAGACAAAGTTTATATTGGAGAAGCTGAATCAATTCTAAAGCGACTAAATCAACAATTGACACAAAAAGACTTCTGGAACGAAGCAATTGTGTTTATTAGCAAAGATGAAAACCTTAACAAAGCTCATATCAAATATTTAGAAAACCGACTACACGACATTGCAAAATCTGCCAAGCGATACAATGTTGACAATTTTATAATTCCGACTCAATCATCAATTTCGGAATCAGATAGAGCTGAAATGGAAGAATTTATTGAAAATATAAAAATGCTTGTTAATACATTGGGCCATAAAGTTTTTGATGAGAAAAGAGAATTTAAACCTAAACGAAAACAAGAAACATTTTATATCAACGCGGCTCGCGGTGCAGACGGACAAGGCGAACCGTCGTCTGACGGTTTTGTTGTTTTTAGAAACTCTAAAGCAGCAGCAACAATTGTAAATTCTATGACGCCAAGCTTCATCACATTTAGACAAAAACTAATTGATGAAGGAGTGCTTGTTTATAAAGGTGAATACTTTGAATTTTCAGATGATTACATCTTTAGCAGTCCATCGACAGCGGCTGTTATTGTAATGGGACGCAACGCAAACGGACTAACAGAATGGAAAACCAAGCATGGTAAGACACTTAAAGAATTTGAAACGAATGACAAGTCCTAAGTATTTGTATATTAGCATTAATTCATGTAGGTTTGCTTTTTAATTAATCATTTATGTCTCACTGGCTCGACGAAGAAGAACAACGGAACAATCCGGAAAGGAAAGCAGCAGAGAAAGCGAATCTTGTCAATAGAAAACGGCAGGAAGTCTCTGACAATTACACGCAAATTGCTGTCAGATACAATGCTTTTCTCGAAGAGTTATACCATCTTACCGAAAGGGTAAACAAATTGCCCGCTGAAACACGCGCTGCTTTTGGGAAAATTGATGGCCGGTCAAAAGATTCACACCTGGGAAACCACCTGAATATTTTTTCATCAAGCCGCAGAATATCTAAGACATCTTTTCTGAAATTCTTATCCTTCTTCAGTGGCACCCGATACAAAAATACCCGGGTTGCTTACATTTACGTTTCGTCGAAACCGGGCCTGGTGGATGTGGAAATCAAGGAACTGCTTTTTCTGCGCATCTCACGAAAGGATGATAAATCGGCAATTGACCCCGAAAAAGCCAACCAGAAACTCACACATTTTATTTCTTCTGTGCCGGTTGAAATGCTAGACCATAATTTTGCACTCAGCCTGATCGACTGGTTTGCATTTAAATGCGATTCAGCAGATTGTAAAGCAATCAGTTACCTAAAAAAAATGGAGGTGTAAAAGCCTGCAACGCAAGCTGCAAGCCCAAAACCTCTTTTCTGCACTCACCTTCCGGAAAGTTTCGCCGGAATCCCTGCCCCGCTGCCAAAACGCTGCCCCATCCATTTTTTGTTGAACCATTTGGATTCAGGTATGTTTAAGAGTTAAACAATAAACCAAGCTTCATTTTAAATGAACTACACAATTCTGAAACCTCAGGCAGAGGGGCCTGTAATGCTGTTGACCATCAGCCGTCCGTCAGCACTAAATGCTTTAAATTCAGTATTTTTCAGCGAAATGGATTCCTTTATTTCGTCCGTTCAGGATGATAAAACCATTCGCGCTTTGATAATTACCGGCGAAGGCAAGGCTTTTGCGGCTGGTGCCGATATTGCTGAAATGGTAAATATGTCGCCTGATGAAGGCAGGGCATTTTCAGCAACCGGACAAGCTGTTTTTAACCGTTTGTCGGCCTTGCCATTTCCTGTGATTGCCGCCATCAATGGTTTTGCGCTAGGGGGAGGAATGGAACTTGCAATGGCTTGCGATTTCAGGATTGCATCATCCAATGCAAAGTTTGGTCAGCCCGAAGTTAATCTTGGACTAATTCCCGGTTATGCCGGTACACAGCGACTTCCCCGCTTAACCAATCTGGCCGATGCATTGTATCTGCTTACCACAGGTGAGGTGATAGATGCAGCCACAGCCCTGCAGATGCGTTTGGTTCAGAAAGTTACTGAACCCGAAGCACTGCTTGATGAAGCACGAAGACTTGCTAACTTGATTGCAACCAAAGGTCCGCTCGCCGTAAAACTTGTTAAACAGGTAACCCGTAAAGGACTTGAAATGAATTATTCAGTTGCGGAAACTTTGGAACAACAGCACTTTGGTGATCCTTTCGGGAACGAAGGCGCAGAAGGAATGAAAGCGTTTCTGGAGAAAAGGAAACCGGTTTGGGAATAGCCAATTTCTAATTTCTAATTTCTAATTTCTAATTTCTAATTTCTTTCGTTATCGCTTCACGCTCCCGAGACAATTAATTTCCAATTTCTAAAGACTAAAGACTTTAAAATACCGATAAACACCAACTTAAAATGGATTATACCGAAAAACTAACCAACATTACCGTGCTGGGCGCAGCAGGCAAGATGGGAAGCGGCATTCTGCTGCTTTCTGCGCTTGAAGTGGCCGACCATATGCTGAAACCCGAAAACAAAGACAAACATTTTGTGGTAAATGCCGTAGATGTTACCTCGTCGGCATTGCCGGGACTGATGGCTTACATCAGGGCGCAGGTGCTGAAAGCTGCTGAGAAAAAGACCGTGTTGTTGCGAAAAATGTATGCCGGCCGCAAAGACCTGATTGAAAACAGCGAAATCATTGAAGCCTACATCGCAGATGTAATGTCGCTGATCAGGCCGGGCACACGAATTGAAGCTGCTTACGACAGCACTTTGATTTTTGAAGCCGTAAGCGAAAATGCCGATCTTAAAATCAGGCTTTTCAGGCAGATCAACGAAAATAACCCAAATAAACCATGGTTTTTTACCAACACCTCTTCGGTGCCCATCGGAGGTTTAAACGAATCTGCTGCGCTTGAAGGGCGGGTGCTTGGTTTTCACTTTTACAATCCTCCGGCCATTCAAAAACTGGTGGAGCTGATTACCATTCCCGAAAACAATAATGAAATCACTGAATTTGCGCTTCAACTTGCAAAAAACATGCACAAGGTGGTGGTGCATTCCAACGATATTGCAGGCTTTATCGGCAACGGCCACTTTATGCGCGATGCATTGTATGGCATAAATGAAGCCCTCCGTCTGAAAAGTGAAATGCCGCTTCATGAAGCAATTTACGCCGTTAACCGCATTACGCAGGATTTTCTGATGCGTCCGATGGGTATTTTCCAGCTCATCGACTATGTTGGTGTGGATGTGGTCCGGTTCATCATGAATGTTATGAATCCTTACATGAGCAACGAGGAACTGCATTCCCCCATGCTTGATGTGCTTTTCGCAAAAGGTGTAAAAGGAGGGCAATATGCCGATGGAAGTCAGAAAAATGGTTTCCTGAAATATGAAAAGGGGAAAGTCGTTGAGGTTTGTAATCCTGAAACCGGAGAATATGTGCCGGTTGCTGCGTTTGCTGCGAGGGTAGATGCATGGCTTGGTGAGCTTCCGGCCGAAGTTTTGCCATGGAAAAATCTGGTTAAATCTCCTGAAAAGGATGCTTTGGCCGCGAAAGCCTTCGAAGCCTACAGAAATCTGGGTAAGCGCGGTGCAGCCATTGCCCTTTCCTATGCGCGGAACAGTCGCGAAATTGGTCTTAAGCTCGTGAGTGATGGCGTTGCCCGTTCTGCTGATGATGTGAATACCGTAATGCTTACCGGGTTTTTCCATGCTTATGGGCCTGTAAATGATTTCGTTGTTAAATAACCTGAATTGCAAATGAAACCACACAAGAAAATATATATGATTGCCGGATACAACACTGTATCTATGGGAACCGGTCGCAAGGAGTTTAATCCCAAAAAGGAACGGCCGGGATTAGAGCATTACCTCAAAGAGGCAGGACAAGGAACGCTTTCGCAGATTGGAGGTGCAGCAAAAGTTGATGAAGGCGTGGTCGGTAATTTTATGGCTGCACGTTTCAACAAACAGGCACATCTGGGTGCTTTTCTCGGGATGATAGATCCGCAGCTCCGCCTCAAACCTTCCATCAGTGTTGAGGGTGCCTGCGCTTCCGGCGGACTGGCGCTGGTTTCCGGAATCAAATCGGTGCTTTCGGGTTCTGCCGAGGTTGTTCTGGCTTTAGGCATTGAAGTTCAGAATACAGTTAAAGCAATTTATGGTGCCGATATCCTTGCCGGTGCCGGATGGTTTCAGCGCCGCAAGGATGGACAAGCTTATTTCTTTCCCGGTCAGTTCAGCGATAGGGCAGGGGCATATTTTGAGAAGGTTGGCCGCGAAAAAGCACGCAAGGCTTTCGCCAGATGGTATAGAAATGCCATTGAGAATGCCCGTCTTTGCCCCACTGCTCAGGAATTTGATAATAAAACTGCCGATCTGGAGGCCCAGGGTCTGATGGAGCCAAGTCCGCGTTCTTTCACCGATCACCTGAATGTATTTGATTGCTCAAAGGTATCTGATGGCGCTTCAGCCATAGCCATTGTGAGCGAAGAAGGTCTGACACGTTGTGGTGTTTCCGTTTCTGATGCGGTTGAGGTGGTTGGTATTGGCCATGCGGCCGATGACATAACCGCGCTTCCTGAAGATCTGACCCGCCTCACTACCGTTGCCCATGCCGTAAAGCAAGCCCTGACTTCAGCAGGAATTACTCCCGCCGATCTGGCAACCGTTGAAACCCACGACTGTTTTACCATTGCAGGAATCCTGGGTATGGAAGCCATCGGACTTGCTCCTGAAGGCAAAGGTGCTGATTTTGTAATTGAAGGCCACACAGCCCGTGATGGAAAAATTCCCGTAAACACAACCGGTGGACTTATTGGTTGGGGACATCCCACAGGAGCCACAGGAGTGCATCAGGCAGTTACCATATGGGAGCAATTGACCGGCAAAGCAGGTAATTCACAAATTAACATTCCTGCCGATCGCCCTTATGGCCTCACCGTAAATATGGGTGGTGACGATCGCACGGTGGTGGCTATTGTTTTTAAAAAAAACTAAAGAGACGAACTCAGGATAAAGCCTTCCAGGTTTTCTTCCAACCTGGAAGGTTTTGCAAATCAAAAGATGCAAGGCCGTTCATTGGTTGCTGCCTGTTCTGAGTATGTCGAAAGAAGAGTCAGAGTAAAACACGATGAACATCCCCCCAAAATATTCATCGAAAAAAGACCTGACAAGTCTTTTTTCGAATTGTCAGGTCTTTTATGATTTATTCAAAAGGCTAAAAGCCTGTCAGGGTCCTACCATTTCAAAATCTTCCTGAAATCATAATTTTCAGGATCAGGCACATACTTTCTCGCAGCTTCATAATCGGCTGGTTCAATATATTGAAGGCTGTCGTCGAATACCATTTTTGATTTCTGACCTTCCATATTTACCAGACGGGGTTTTACCTTGCCGAATTCATCTTCAACATCTTTGAGGTAAAGCGGGCTGATATCGCCATTCGGACCGCTCACCACCATACAACTGGTAAGCCCCTGATCGAAAAGGTGTTTTACTCCAATGCCCATCAACGCACAGTAGAGCATATCGAAAGCAATGGGCTGTACACAACGCAGTTCGTAACCAAGCTCAACCGGACGGCTTTTTATGTTAAGATTCAGCTCCTTGACCCTTTCCTGCATCAACAGGTTAAAAATGTGTGCTTTACTCACATTTCCGAGTTCGGGGTGGCCGTGATCGTCGTAGGTAAAAGTAATTTTTGTGGAGGTAATTTCTTCGTCGGTCATAAAGTGAAAAACCCCTTCGCTGATGATTGCCACGCCATAGCTGATGCCCAGTATTTTGCGTTTTATCATCGATGAAATAATCAGTCTGAGAATGCGATCGAAGGTAACTTCAACTTTATTGAACATTTCAGGAATGATGATCATGGGATAGTGGCAAGCAGCTCCAATACCGAAAGCAAGGTGACCAGCTTCGCGGCCCATGGCTGACACCACAAACCAGTTTCCGCTGGTACGTGCATCCTCATACACAGTTGTTGCCAGGCGAACGCCTTCCTGTTTTGCACTCTGATATCCAAAAGTAGGAATTCCGTCGGGCAGGGGCAGGTCGTTGTCGATGGTTTTTGGAACGTGAATGTTCTGTATTTTAATGTTGTTGGTTGCCAGATATTTGGATATGCGGTTTGCGGTTGATGCAGTATCGTCGCCGCCTATGGTTACCAGCAGTTTTACATTGTTATTGACAAAAAATTTGGTGTTAAAATCCTGGTCTTTGGGTTTGTGGCGACTCATAATAAGCGCCGAACCTCCCTGATTGTGAATGCGGTCGGCCATTACAAAGTCAATAACAATCATATTTGGTTCATCAGTAAACAGGGTTTTGTACCCTTCGTGCAAACCAATAACACGGTATCCGTCTTTCAAAAAAACCTTGGCAACCGAAGCGATTACCGAATTAATTCCTGGAGCAGGACCACCGCCCGCCAGTATTGCAATTGAACCTTTCATGTTGTATTTTTATTTTTTGAACTTCCTTTGTTAATGCTTCATTTTCAGCAGAGGCGCAAATTTATAAAAATACCTTCAGGTTTGAAAACTTTGAAAAAGAATGAGGTTGAAGCGGAGGTTTTCTCAACCTCAACCTCAACCTCAACCTCAACCTTAACCTTAACCTTAACCTTAACCTTGTTTTGGTTTCAGATATCGGTTAAACAGCAGTAACCCAATGATTGTAGCAACGCCGATCATACTGAAGATGAACCATAAAATTCCCGGCCGTCCCATATCATCAACAAACTTAACGTAAAGTGTAGCACCAAGAATGCCGCCTATTCCGCTGCCAATCACTCCGTAAAGGAATGAGTAGCCGAGATACAGCGCTTTTTTGTCAGGAGGGGCGATAAGCCCGATGTAGGAAATAAATTTAGGATGTGCTGTCATTTCACCGATAGAGAAGATAATAAGCCCTGCAACAAATACCCATGCATAAGTAGAAATTGCCAGAATACCCATACCTAATGTTCCCAATGCGATACCAACAATCATGGTTGGCAGGGCAGGGGTTTTCTTAACCAGCGACGAAACAAGCAGTTGCAGAACAATAATGGCTCCTGCATTGATTACTGTAACGTGTTCAGCGTCAAATTTCCAGTTTGCATTCTCTACAAAGAGCCTTAGAAAACTGTTTATGGCATTATTTACAGGAGTCATGTCCATATAATCCTTCAGGTACCAGAGCACAGTGTCGAACATTTGAAAATAGAGAATCCAGAAGCCGCTGTAAATCACTATCATCAGCACAAAGCGGTAGTCTTTAAGCACCAGAATTATGCCTTTCAGTACTTCTGAAAGCGGTTTAGTGTTGGCCGGGCGGGGTGGCTCCTTATAGACAAAAATGTTAAGTAAAAGCATTGAACCTGTGCCAACGGCAGCCATAATGAAAATATAATTCCAGCCTATGCCTTTGAGGTATGGCACCAGAATCAGCGGAAAAATAAATGCGCCAAGGTTGATAGACCAATAGAAAATTCCAAAGCCGAGTCCTGAATTGTTTTCATCGGTTACACGGGCTATTGAGCCTGAAATTACAGGTTTAAAAAAACCTGCACCAATTGCCATAAGTATAAGACTCAGAAAAACAAGGCTGTAAGAAGTGGAAAGACTGGTGAGAAAATAACCGGCACTCATTACTGCAAAAGCCATCATCAAAGTCCGGCGATATCCGAAACGATCGGCCAGTGCACCTGAAAGAATGGGCAGCAGGTAAAGCAAGGGGGTAATGGTACTTTTGATTACACCAACACCTTCTTTCGAAAAGCCCAATCCGCCTTCGCTGGTTGACATAACAAGGTAAACCGATAAAACAGACATAACCCCGTAATAAGAGCCTCTTTCAAAGAACTCCATTACAATAACAGTCCAGAAGTTTCGCGGAAAGGATTTGAATCCGGTTTTGTTGCTGCTTGTTTCGCTCATGTGCTATTTTTGGAAGATGAAAGGCAAAAATATGAAAATATATGACTCATAGAAGCATACGCTAAGGAACTGAAATCAGCATTCAATTAATTTATTTTATGCATTGTTAAATAAATTAACACATCTGTTTTCGTAATAAAAGTTTACATGTAAGATTCCAACCCATATGGGCGCTTGTATGATGCTGATTATTAAATGAATATACGCGGTCTGTGTATTTTGGTGCTACGAATGTTTTTAAAAATATTTATAATCTGAATTTCAAATGCATTGCGATTGAAAATAACAATTTCTTTACAAAAACACGGGATGATACTAGCAAAAAACTGCATAACTTTGCATACTTTTATCAGATTTGATTGTTGATAGAAATAAAGGTCAAGCATAAACGTATGATACATAAAATCTTTCATTCACTCGCTCATCATTTTGTTTCGCGGTGGGTCATTTTGTTGAAAGACCTGACATTGCTCTCCATGGCTCTGATTGCAGCCTATCTGCTGAGGTTCAACTTTTCTCTCACCGATGGTCAGGTTAGTCAGATGTGGTTTCATCTTGCCGTTTCATTTATAGTGGCGCTTGTAAGTTTTCTTATTTTCAAGCCTTATGCAGGCATAATTCGCCATACAAGTCTTGAGGATGTGATCCGGTTAGGCAAAAGCATATTCCTGTTGGGTATTATAATGTTCGTACTGAATATGGCAAATGCAACATTTGGGAAGGGCCGGTTTCCTGCATTGCCTCATTCCATTCTGATCATTTACCTGCTTTCGGGTCTTTTTTTGTTGCTCACAACAAGAATGGTTATTAAAATCCTCTTCAGTTCATTTTCCCATTCTGGTATTCCCCGCAGAAATGTATTGATTTATGGTGCAGGAAAAGCAGGATTAACCACCCTTAGCGTAATCAATGCCGATAAAGATTCAGGGTATAAGGTTATTGGTTTTCTGGATCATAACCTGCTGATGCATGGAAAAGTAATGCAGGGAGTAACTGTGTATCCGCCTTCGATGATAAATGAAGCATTTCTCGACCGCTTTAAAGTAAAAGATGTAATCTTTTCGGTTCAGAATATCTCACCCGAAGAAAAGCGGGAACTTATTGCAGATCTGATATCGCAGGCTGCAGTGGTTGTACGTGAAATTCCTCCGGCAAGCAGTTGGATAAATGGCGAGCTTTCTCTCAAACAACTTAATAAAGTCAGGATTGAAGATTTGCTTCAGCGGGCTCCCATCAAGCTTGATATGACGCATGTTCTGGAAGAACTGAGAGATAAAATCATTTTGGTAACAGGTGCAGCAGGGAGTATTGGCAGTGAAATAAGCCGGCAATTGTGCAATCTGCACCCCGCACGGATTATTTTTCTTGATCAGGCAGAATCACCACTCTACGATCTTCAGCAGGAGCTGATAAAAGCTTTTCCGGCAATGACTTCACGCTTTGAGTTTGTGGTGGGAGATACCAGCAACCGGGAAACAATTGAACGTTTATTCAGGCTTTACAGGCCCCAGATGGTCTATCATGCGGCAGCTTATAAACATGTTCCTTTAATGGAGAGTAATCCGTTTGAAGCCGTCAGAGTTAATATATTCGGCACACGGATTGTCGCAGATGCAGCCTTAAGGTACAGGGTTACCAGATTTGTTATGGTTTCAACCGATAAAGCGGTAAATCCTACCAATGTTATGGGTGCCACCAAACGAACAGCAGAAATTTATATTCAGAGTCTTAACCTCCGGCCGGGAAACAAAACGGCTTTTATTACCACTCGTTTTGGCAATGTTCTTGGCTCTAACGGATCGGTTATCCCTCTTTTTGAAAGACAAATTGCTTCAGGCGGGCCTGTTACTGTAACCCACCCCGATATTATCCGCTATTTTATGACCATTCCTGAAGCTTGCCAGCTGGTGCTTGAAGCCGGAGTGATGGGAATGGGCGGTGAAATATTTTTGTTCGACATGGGCAAACCAATAAAAATCAATGACCTTGCCTTGCAAATGATCCGCCTTTCAGGATTAAAGCCCGGGAAAGACATCAATATTATTTACACCGGTCTGAGGCCCGGGGAAAAACTTTTTGAGGAGTTACTCACCAGCGGCGAAAATAACCTGCCAACCCATCACCCTAAAATAACAATAGCTCAGGTTTGTCATTATCCCCCGGAAGAAGTGGAAGCAATGTTTCTTGACCTGCAGGATTCTTTCAATACCTACGACAGGATTGAAGTGGTGGCACAACTAAAGAGAATTGTCCCTGAATTTAAGTCGAACAATTCTGAGTATCAGTCTCTCGACAAACCGGCATAATAATTTTTGTTTTTCGCTCATAAGCTGATTATTAAAAGTTAGCTAATGACGGTTTTTTATCATAATATTTGCATATAAACCAGACTGACATGAATATTAACCGGTTTCTTTTCGCCATTTTCCCAATTTTATTTTTCAACCTGACTTTAATAGCCCAACCTGTGGCGGTAAGTTTTGAGCAAGGGTTAAGGTTGACCTACGAAAAAGAATTACTCTCTCAAGGGAAGTTACATTCGGTTTGGCCGCTGCTTATTGATTACAAAAGTGATACCCTGCTTTATAGCGACCTGAAACCACTTCCCGGAAAACGTTCAACCTCATGGCTGGGGCGCAAGTTGTTCAGTGAATCATTATTGCAGGTGCATAATCCTGATTTTAACCTTATTATAGATCCATTGGTAAGTTTTGAACTGGGTCGCGAACTTTCAGCCGATCGGAATACCTGGGTAAATACCCGTGGCTTCAGAGCCGATGGTACCATAGGGCAGAAATTCAGTTTTCACACTGCTTTTTACGAAAGTCAGGCCGTTTTCCCAAAATGGATTGATAGCATTACCAACCAGTTGGCGGTGGTTCCCGGACAGGCTTTTATCAAACGATTTAAAGAAACCGGATTCGATTATGCTTTTGCCGAAGGACATTTTGTTTACACCCCGTCAAAGTATTTCGACTTCAGATTCGGGCACGGCAAAAATTTTATTGGCGACGGCTACAGATCGCTGCTGCTCTCTGATGCAGCATTCAATTATCCTTATCTGATGATCAATACCAAGGTTTGGAAATTACAATATACCAACCTTTATACTCAGTTTCAGGAACTCTCAAAAAGCGGAGGATCATGGACTCCCTGGAATAAGAAATATGCTACCATGCATCACCTGAGCTGGAATGTAACCGACTGGTTCAATCTCAGCATTTTTGAGGCGGTTATCTGGCAAGCAGCCGACAGCACCGGGCAAAGAGGTTTTGATGTTAATTATCTGAATCCGGTAATTTTTTATCGCCCGGTTGAGTTTTCGCTTTCTTCACCCGATAATGTTCTTTTGGGAGGAAGTATGCGCTTTACCATCCAAAAAAAGTATATCCTTTTTGCTCAGATTATTCTCGACGAATTTAAACTGGAGCATGTGCGTAAAGGCGATGGATGGTGGGCAAACAAACACGGTTTTCAGCTGGGAGGCAAGGCCTTTGATTTGTTCGGTGTTTCAAACCTGAATGTTCAGGCCGAGTATAACCACGTGAGGCCATATACCTATGCTCATAATGTTTCTTTGCAGAATTACGGTCATTACAGTCAGCCGCTTGCACATCCCAGAGGAGCAAATTTCAGGGAAGGCGTGATGATTGCCTCATACCGCCTGCAGCGCTGGATGTTTGATTATAAATTTGTTGCCAGTACTTACGGAGCCGATACTGCCGGTCTTAATTTCGGTTACAATATCTTTAATTCTTACAACACTTACGTCAATGAATTTGGCAATACCATTGCTCAGGGATTAAAAACCCACCTGATGCAACACGACCTGAAAGTGGGATGGCTGGTGAATCCTGCGACCAACCTTCAGCTGAGCGCCGGACTTACCCTTCGCAGTGAATCATCCGATAAGTTTGACCGTAAAACAACCTGGGTATGGTTTGGATTGCGGTCAACGCTGTTTAACCGGTATTACGACTGGTAGAAAATTTTCCCGTATTAAAATATAAAATAAAAAAGTATCCTTCGACTCCGCTCAGGATGACTGTCAGTCTGAGCGGAGTCGAAGACTTTTTTTTAACTAAACGACATTGATTTATAATTTGTGACCATATAGATTATGATTGTTCTCCGCTAAGGATAAATACTTCCGACCTGTTTCCCCGGGGAAGTGCTTTTACTACAGTATTGGCGTGAAGCTGAATGCCTTTGTTTTTGAAGGTGTTGTGAAAAGTTTGCAAAGCAATTTCAGGAGTATTATTTTCTGCACTCAGGTGGCACAACAAAATGTGTGAAATGCCTGAATGATAGTTATCAGCCAGAAATTCAGCGGTGTGTGCATTGCACATATGCCCCATCGAACCATGTACGCGTTGCTTCAGATGTTCGGGATAATGACCGGTAAAAAGCATTTCTTCGTCGTAATTTGATTCTATCACCATTACATCCGAATTTTTGAGATAATGGGCTGCATGATCTCCGATAACGCCAAGGTCGGTTGCTATGGTGAGGTTTCTGCCCGAAGCCCTGAAATGATATCCGGTAGCTTCATGGGCATCGTGTGAAACTGGGAAAGCCTCAATTCTCAGCGCTCCGATCTGCAATGGTTCAAAATATTTCAAAGGATGGTACATCAGCGGGTCGGCATCAAAGGTCATGCGGTTACGCATAATTCCTTTCCAGGTTCCTTCGGTGCAATATACCGGAATCCGGTGCTTTTTGGTGAGACGGGTAAGCGCGCTGATGTGATCGATGTGATTGTGTGTAATCAGAATAGCTTTAATTCCGGGAAGCCCGGGGCCTAATTCCTCGAGCATTTTTCTGATTCTTCGGGCGCTGATGCCACAGTCAACCAAAACGCCTTCGGAACTGCTCCCAACATAATAACAATTTCCGCTGCTGCCGCTGGCAAGACTGCAGAGCTGAAGATCAACGGGGAAGAGGGTTGGGGTAATTTCCAATTTCTAATTTCTAATTTCACTCGTTATCGCTTCGCGCTCCCGAGACAAGTAATTTCTAATTTCGGATTTCTGACCTCCGCCCTCCGCCCTCCGGCTTCTGACTTCCGACCTCCGGCTTCTGACATCCGACCTACGGCATCCGCAATCCGCAATCTGGCAAAGGTAAAGATTAATCTGGTGACCTTGCATTCCGAAATCTGCAATCCGATATCCGAAATCCTGAACTCATTCTTCAATTTATTATTGACGGGATTTTTTTTCTTCCTAAGTTTGCAGCAACAAAATTTACCCTTTTACTGATATGGCGGTTACCCGGAAAATCTTCAGAAAAATCTTCAGGATCATACGATTTGCCGTGTTTTTCTTTTTTATTTCCACCATTTTTGTAACCATTGTTTACCGTTTTGTCCGGCCACCGGTTACACCGCTTCAATTGATACGTGTGGCAGAACAGATATCCGAAGGCGAAAAAATGAGTATGAAACGCGACTGGGTAAAACTGGAAGATATTTCGCCCAATATGCCCAGGGCAGTAATTGCTTCGGAGGATAATAATTTCCAAAAGCACCACGGTATTGATTTTGAAGCAGTAAAAAAAGCCAGAGAACTCAACAAAAAGCGCAAACGCAAGCTTGGCGCAAGCACAATATCGCAGCAAACAGCTAAAAATGTCTTTCTCTGGCCCGATCGCACCTGGCTGCGCAAAGGTCTGGAAGTCTATTTTACCGGGCTTATCGAAATATTCTGGGGCAAACGCCGGATTATGGAAGTCTATCTGAATGTTATAGAAATGGGCGATGGTATTTATGGAGTAGAAATGGCTTCGCAGAAGTTTTTCCGAAAACCGGCTTCTGACCTGACCCGAAGCGAAGCAGCTCTTATTGCCGCGGTTCTTCCAAACCCACGCCGATGGAGCCCGGCAAAACCCTCTTCTTATATTCAGCGCCGCCAACAGAACATCCTCAGGGTAATGGGGCAGGTGGGCAAGATTGAATTATAGAAGCCCGCATTGCCGTTTTTTTTCTGATTATAAAAACGCACTTATTTATAACCAATATAAATTATCAGCCCCGTGGTTGACAGATGTTCGTTGGCATTATATTTGAAACCCGGTTCAAGAATTACTTTTTGCCGTTCCCGGGATAAAAGCAAAAGTATTTTACAAAACACATTGAGTCCAAATTCAAATACCTATCAATCCAACCATCACAACATGAAAAGAAAACTACCCATGCTGCTGTTGCTTGCAGCCCTGGCTTTCTCATCGAATGCCTTTTCACAGGTTTACACCAACCTTATTTTTTTTAGTGAACAGGGCGAACGGTTTACCGTAATCCTGAATGGAATCAGACAGAATACCACTCCGGAAACCAATGTAAAGGTTACCGATCTGATTGCGCCAAATTATAAACTGAAGGTAATATTTGATGATCCGAATCTGGGAGAGCTGGATAAAAATCTGATGTTTAACCAGGGCACCGAAACTACTTTTGTGATCACAAAAAACAAGAAAAACGAATATGTTCTCCGCTGGATGAACGAAGTGCCGATTCATCAGGCGCTTCCGCCGGCACCGGGACAGCAGGTTGTGGTTTATCACAGTCAGCCAGCTCCCACAGGCACAGTTACACAAACCACCACCACTTACACTGAATCGTATGGCGATCCTCAGGGCAATGTTTCAATGGGCGTAAACATTAACGACCCGGAACTGGGCGTAAATATGAATATCAACGTGGGGGGTATGCTGCCTTCCGGCTCACAGGTAACTACTTCACTAACAACTACCACTTACTCAACCACCACTACTTCAGGCGGATATGAACCTACTCATCAGCAACCAGCTCAGCAGGCTTATGTTTTGCCGGGTTACAATGGACCTATTGGTTGTGCTTATCCTATGCATCCCGGCGATTTTCAGGGTGTTAAACAATCCATCGAAAGCAAATCATTTGACGATACCAAACTAAAAATTGCCAAACAGGTAATTGCTTCCAATTGTCTGCTCAGCGATCAGGTAAAAGAAATTATGCTTCTCTTTACTTTCGAAGATACCCGTCTTGATCTGGCTAAATATGCCTACGGCTACACATTTGATATCGGCAATTATTATCGTTTAAACGATGCTTTTACCTTCGAGTCGAGCATTGAAGAACTTGATGAATACATTATGGGTTATCGCAGGTAATTTATCAGCATATGCGTTAAGAAAAAGCCGGGATGATAAATACCGGCTTTTTTTTAGAATGGTTATTGTATGCAAGTGTGTCTGAATGAACAAAAGAGTAAACAGTTTTGGAAAGTAGGCTATAAAAATGCTTAACTTTGCTTCATGACCAAAAGTGATCATATTATCGGACTTATCAGACAGTCAGTAACTTCAACAGCCCCCGGAGCTACTCTTATCCTCTATGGATCCTATGCCCGATCTGAACAACACCAGGAATCGGATATAGATATTCTGATTCTGGTGGATAAAGCAAATCTTAGCAGGGAAGATGTCAAAAAGATCAAATACCCGTTGTATGATATAGAATTTGAAACAGGAGTCATTATCAGCCCAATTGTATTGACCAAACCCGAATGGGAATCAAAACATTTTATAACTCCTTTTTACGAGAATATTAAAAATGAAGGAATCATTTTATGAGTTTTGCTGATAAATCAGATTTGATCAAATACCGTTTAACCCGGGCTAAAGAAACCCTTGGTGAAATTCACCTTCATGTGGAAAACGAGTTATGGAATACGGCTGTCAACCGGATCTATTACGCTTGCTTTTATTCAGTAAGTGCTTTGTTGCTGAAGCATAATATTAATGCAACTACCCATTCAGGTGTCAGGCAAATGTTTGGATTACATTTCATTAAAACCGGAATTATACCCAAAGAGAGTGGAAAATTCTTTTCAGATATCTTTGACATGAGGCAAACCGGCGATTACGATGATTTTGTTGTTTTCGATAAAGAAGATGTAATATCGATGCTCATAGCGGCCGACAAGCTTATAATTGAAATTGAAAACCTTTTGTCTTATTGATTTAATACTTGAGAATCAACATTGTTATAAAAATATTAATTATTCAATGAGAGTTATTCGCAGAAAAATATTTTATGAATAGTTGAAAAGACAGGGCGATGAACTCTTTTTATTTTAAAAGGACCTCCATTTCATGGTTTTGATTCCGTTTGTATTTTCAACATCAAAGAAAAAATATTTTTTTGTACCTTTGCACCCGCGTTAAGGCGGGGCTAACCTGCATAAAATCAAGCCTTGATAATATTAACCTAAATCCTATAAAACCTAAGTAACAATGGGAAAAGAAAAGACCAGAAAATCGGTTTATACGTTCGGAAACAAGAAAGCCGAAGGTGACGCCAGTATGAAGAATCTGCTTGGTGGCAAAGGTGCCAACCTCTGCGAAATGAACCTGATCGGGGTTCCGGTACCTCCGGGATTCACCATCACTACCGAAGTGTGCACCGACTATAATAATCTTGGCAGTGAAAAGACCATCGCCATGATCAAGACAGAAGTGGAAGCTGCTGTTAAGTATGTCGAAAAAATTATGGGATCAGGTTTTGGAGATAAAAAAAATCCGCTGCTTCTATCCGTACGTTCAGGTTCACGTGCTTCTATGCCCGGAATGATGGACACAGTATTAAACCTTGGTCTTAATGATGAAGCTGTTGAAGCCATAGCCAAAAAATCAGGCAACGAGCGTTTTGCATGGGATTCATACCGCCGTTTTGTTCAGATGTTTGGCGATGTGGTACTTGGAATGAAACCTGCATCAAAAGAAGATATAGATCCTTTCGAAGAAATCATGGAACACATGAAAGAAGAGAAAGGCATTGAACTTGATACCGAATTTACCGTTGCCGACCTTAAAGAACTTGTAAAACGCTTCAAAAAAGCTGTTAAGAAAGTTACCGGACACGATTTTCCTGCTGATCCATGGGAGCAGCTCTGGCGTTCAATTACTGCAGTTTTTGACAGCTGGATGAACGAACGTGCTGTATATTACCGCAAACTCAACAGCATTCCTGCTGAGTGGGGAACTGCCGTAAATGTTCAGGCTATGGTTTTTGGAAATATGGGTCTTAATTCAGGAACTGGTGTTGCTTTTACCCGCGATGCCGGAACCGGAGAAGATATCTTCAACGGAGAATACCTTATTGATGCTCAGGGCGAAGACGTGGTTGCAGGTATCCGCACTCCTCAGCAAATCACCAAAGAAGGTTCAAAACGTTGGGCAAAACTTGCCAATGTTACTGAAAAAGAACGTGCTGCAAAGTTCCCTTCACTCGAAGAAGCAATGCCGGCTATTTATGCTGAACTTATGGAAATTCAGCAGAAGCTTGAAGATCACTACCGCGATATGCAGGATCTTGAGTTCACCATTCAGGATGGTAAACTCTGGATGCTTCAGACCCGTAACGGTAAACGGACCGGCGCTGCCATGGTAAAAACTGCCATGGACATGCTGAAACAAGGTATCCTCACCGAAAAAGAAGCCATTCTTCGCTGCGAGCCTGCAAAACTTGATGAACTTCTGCACCCGGTATTTGATACCGCTGCACTTAAAAAAGCGAAAATTCTTGCCAAAGGTTTGCCTGCTTCTCCAGGTGCTGCCACAGGTCAGGTAGTTTTCTTTGCCGACGAAGCTGAGAAATGGGTTGAAAAAGGACATAAAGTAATTCTGGTTCGTATCGAGACATCACCCGAGGATCTTAAAGGAATGAATGTTGCCGAAGGTATTCTTACCGCACGCGGTGGAATGACCTCACATGCAGCAGTTGTTGCCCGCGGAATGGGTAAATGCTGTATTTCAGGAGCCGGTTCACTTAAGATTGATTATAAAACCCGCACGCTTGTAATTGATGGCGTTAAATTTAAAGAAGGTGATTGGATTTCTCTGAATGGCAGCACCGGTGAGGTTTACGATGGAAAAATCGGAACCATGGATGCAGCACTTAGCGGAGATTTTGGAAAGTTGATGAAACTGGCCGACAAATACTCACGCATGCTTGTCCGCACCAATGCCGATACACCACACGATTCAGTAGTTGCCCGTAATTTTGGCGCTCAGGGTATTGGTCTCTGCCGCACCGAGCATATGTTCTTCGAAGGCGACCGTATCAAAGCAATGCGCGAAATGATTCTGGCCGACGACGAAGCCGGCCGCCGCAAAGGTCTCGAAAAACTTCTCCCGATTCAACGTTCTGATTTCGAGGGAATTTTCGAAGCAATGCAGGATCTTCCGGTTACTGTTCGTTTGCTCGATCCTCCTTTACATGAGTTTGTTCCTCACGAAGAAGCAAATCAGCTTGAAATGGCCAAAGAAATGGGCATTTCTGTTGAAGCAGTGAAACAGAAAGTTCACGATCTGGCAGAGTTTAACCCAATGCTGGGTCACCGTGGATGCCGTCTTGGAAATACATATCCTGAGATTTCAGAAATGCAGGCACGTGCCATTATCGAAGCAGCGCTGAACCTCAAGAAAAAAGGCATAAAAGCTATTCCTGAAATTATGATTCCGCTTACCGGTACCCTTGAGGAAATGCAGTTGCAGGAAAAAATCGTTCGCGATACCATTGCAACAGTTTTTGCTGAGCGCAAGGAAAAAATCGACTTCCTGGTAGGAACCATGATCGAGATTCCACGTGCAGCCCTTATTGCTGACCGTATTGCTGAATCAGCTGAGTTCTTCTCATTCGGAACAAACGACCTTACCCAGATGACCTTTGGTTATTCACGTGACGATGCCGGCAAGTTCCTGCCAGTTTATCTTGACAAAGGTATTCTGAAACACGATCCTTTCCAGGTTCTTGATCAGGAAGGTGTTGGTCAGTTGATACGTATGGGTGTTGATCGTGGCCGTATGACCCGTCCAAACCTTAAAGTAGGTATCTGCGGAGAGCATGGTGGAGAGCCTTCATCGGTTGAATTCTGCCATACCGTTGGAATGAACTACGTTAGCTGTTCACCTTACCGCGTGCCCATCGCACGTTTGGCTGCTGCTCAGGCTGCAATTAAGGAAGAAGCTGCTGCAAAATCATCAGCTAAAGCTAAAAAAGCAAAAAAAGACGAAGGAAAAGGGAAAAAAGCTTCGAAAAAGAAGTAATTCTTATTTCTTCAATCAGATAACTGAAAAGGCTGCCAACGGGTAGCCTTTTCGTTTTTCCTTACAATAGTGCACTATTCAGCCATCAGTATGATATTTTCTTTTCCCCTTAAGTCTAGCTGACTTTAATTTCAAAATCAAAAAATTAAATATGAATGTTGGATTTACAATAAATTATTACTTTTGCAATCGATTGCAATAGACCCTATGGGGCAATCGATCATATTTAGATGAATCAATACAACCAACCACTTATAATCAAAACACAATTCTGATGGCCAACCTGTCTGACAATGTTCTTACCTTAAAAGGGAAGTCGATAGATCTTTCTCTGTACGGCATTTCCAATGTTGAAAAAATCTATTACAATTCTTCATTCGAAGAGTTATTTGAGCATGAAATGGATCCCTCGCTTGAAGGCTTTGAGCGTGGTGTGCTCACTAAAACGGGAGCAGTTTCGGTTGATACCGGAATTTTTACCGGACGATCACCAAAGGACAAGTACATTGTACACGATGCGGTAAGCGAAAACACCGTTTGGTGGAGTACAATCGGGAAGAATGACAACCGACCCATCACACCCGATATCTGGGCACATCTCAAAGGAATCGTCAGCAGGCAGTTGTCCAACAAAAAACTGTATGTCGTTGATGCTTTTGCAGGAGCCAATCCAGATTCGCGCCTCAGCGTTCGTTTTATCATGGAAGTAGCCTGGCAGGCTCATTTTGTAAAAAATATGTTTATCCGCCCAAGCGACAAAGAACTTGAGAATTTCAAGCCGGACTTTGTGCTCATCAACGGTGCCAAGGCCGTAAACCCGCAATGGCAGGAGCAGGGTTTGAACTCAGAGAATTTTGTTGCCTTCAACCTTACCGAGCGCGTTCAGATTGTCGGCGGCAGCTGGTATGGCGGTGAAATGAAAAAAGGTATTTTTTCAATGATGAATTATTACCTGCCGCTTAAAAATATCGCATCAATGCACTGCTCAGCCAACATGGGAAAAGATGGTGATGTTGCTATTTTCTTCGGACTTTCAGGAACCGGGAAAACCACACTTTCAGCTGATCCCAAACGCGCACTTATCGGCGATGATGAGCATGGCTGGGATGATGATGGTGTTTTTAACTTCGAAGGAGGTTGCTATGCCAAGTGTATAAATCTGAGCGAAGAAAATGAGCCGGATATTTATCATGCCATCCGCCGCGATGCTTTGCTCGAAAACCTGGTTGTACTTCCTGATGGAACCATTGATTTTGCCGATGCTTCCAAAACCGAAAACACCCGTGTTTCCTATCCCATTTATCACATTGAGAACATTGTAAAACCCATTTCAAAGGGTGGACATGCCACTAAGGTTATTTTCCTTACCGCTGATGCTTTCGGCGTTTTACCTCCGGTTTCAAAGCTTACCGCTGATCAGACAAAGTATCATTTTCTTTCAGGATTTACCGCCAAACTTGCCGGCACTGAGCGTGGAGTAACAACTCCGCAGCCAACCTTCTCGGCTTGCTTTGGAAACGCATTCCTTACCCTGCATCCCACAAAATATGGTGTGGAGTTGGTAAAACGTATGGAAAGTGCTGGTGCAAAAGCCTATCTGGTAAATACCGGTTGGAATGGAACAGGTAAACGTATATCCATCAAGGATACCCGCGCCATTATTGATGCCATTCTTGATGGTTCAATTGATCATGCACCTACCAAAATGATTCCTTACTTTAACCTGGAAGTGCCAACCGATCTGCATGGTGTAAATCCTGCCGTGCTCGACCCAAGAGATACTTATCCTTCAGCAGCTGTTTGGGACGAAAAAGCCAAAGACCTGGCTAAAAGGTTTATCGATAATTTTGCGAAATACACCGACAACGACGAAGGCAAGCACTTGGTTGCAGCCGGACCACAACTTTAATTGAAAGGGGCTCAGGCCCCTTTTTTATTTAGAATCATTGCAAATGCAGTGCTGTTGGCTGGCAAATTGGTATTTATCCTCATTTGCCCTGAGTTTATTTACCTTTGCGCCATAAAAATCTCATCCTGAAAATGATCTGCCGTTCTCATTGCGCCGTTTGTTGCATTTACCCATCCATCAGTTCGTCCATTCCCGGAATGCCTGACGGTAAACCGGCTATGGTTCCCTGCATTCAGCTGGATGAGGAATTGAATTGCAAACTTTTCGGGAAACCCGAAAGGCCGGCAGTTTGTATCGGGTTTAAACCTGAAATGGAATTTTGCGGGGATTCACGACAGGAAGCAGAAGGTGTTTTCCGTTGGTTGCTTGCTGAAAACCCTGCAAGTATTTAAAAGCTGTAAACAGCTCCCAGTCCGATTCTGAAATTTCCTGTTTCACGGGTGTTTATTACCCTTAACTTATCGGTATTCTCGCCATACGCAGCAGCAGTATATTCCACCTCGCCAATCAGGCTGAATTTGCCTGTAGTGAAAGTGATCATGGGGGCGAACCTGTAAACATAAGCAATGTCGGCGCCGCGGGCATAAACCTGCGCTGAGGCCATTTCATCAGCTCCTGCGTTGAAAGTATATCCCGCGAAAACCGAAGGCATCCATTTGCCTATGGTGTACGAAGCATTCATCCAAACAAAATGATGGTTCAGCGCTGTATAACGTCTGCTGTCAGAATCGGCTTCAGTTTCTGCAAGAGCAAAACCACCCAACATCAGGTGATCATTCAATGCCTGACCATAAACATACTGAGTTTTCAGGGAGAAACCTTCTCTGGAAACAGAGAAAAAAGCGGTATAGGAAAGGCTATTCAGGGTAACATTTCCTGTGTACAAACTATCAGTTACCAGGCTTGGAGTGAGCATTTTATAGTCTATACCTGCACCGGCAAAAATGCCATTTTTTTTATACTGAACCTGAGCGTGAAGATTGGGAATCACACTGTTACGCAGATATATTGAAGTGCTTCCGGCCGGTCCTGAATTAACATAATCTCGCTGAGCAGCAGCCACAGCCACCAGATTAAGGTTCCCGGTTTTGTAATCAATCCGCACCTGAGGTTGTCGGCTGAAAGAGTGAAAAGGAGCGCCGGTATTCAACGAAAGAACATTTGGTATCATTTCAGGCAGGTCAAGCGGATGCCAGTATTGTCCGAGCATAAGGCGGGTTTTGGTCCATTGCATCGAAATGTATCCATGCCTGAGCCTCAAACTATTGTTCTCAATATTGGATGCTCCGGTAAAGTCTGCTTCAATCAGGGCGAATATTTTCGCGCCAAGCACATCGGGTCCGGTTGCTTTGGCTGTAAGGCGCGTTGTCATTGCATATTGATTGAACGATGGATGGGCATTTATATCACGTCCGCTTTTGTCGTACTCAGGTTTTTTCGGGAAAAACAGCAGAAATCCTTCGCGGGCCTCCACCACCTGACGGCTGTCGAAAATGGCATCGGCACGCACAAAACCGCTTACAGTAAGTTTGTAAGGCGTGGATGTTTCCTGTGCTGAAGTTTGTAATGAATTAATTATAAGCGATGTAAGCAGAATAAATAAGACCGGGAATGCCCTCATTTTTTTCGGGCAAAGTAAGTGAAAGTTGATAAGGTGTGCAAATTGGCTTTCCGGTTAAACCGAATGTCTTTGATTGGCAGATCTTTTTTATCCGCCAAGCAGATCAAACTGCCCAGAGTCTTTGTCGTATTGATAAATATCTCCGGTAGGGATAATGTAATGCCATCCGAAAATCCGGATACTCCCATCCTGAACACGCTCCTTAATATACGGATATGTCAGCAAATGACCAAGCTGTTCTACAACATTTACCTGTTCTGTCAGCCATTCGCGGGCAGCATGATCGGTTTCGGGAACCATTTTGAGCACTTTTTCTTTCACAGGCATGGCCAGTTCAAGCCACCTGCGGGTGTGCGGAATTTTTTCAAGGTCTTTGGGGGCCTGATATAAAGCTGCACAGCCTCCGCAATTGGAGTGCCCGCAGACTATAATATTTTTAACATTAAGTATTTGCACCGCATACTCAACAGCAGAGGTGGTGGCGAGGTATTCGCCCGATTCGCGGTAAGGCGGAACCAGATTGGCTATATTGCGCACAATAAAAAGTTCACCGGGAACAGATTGGGTGATAAGCGAAGGGACAACCCTGGAATCGGAGCAACCAATAAAGAGTGTGTGCGGATTCTGCTGGCGCCCCAGCATTTCGAAATGCTGGCGGTTCGCTTCAAAGTCATTGAGTCTGAATTTCGTTGCCTTAATATTGAAATCATCCATTTTTATCCATTTTTAACATTAACACTTATCTTTAGAGGTTGTTTCGCTTTCGCTTGTAAAAAGTACGAATTATTTATTTACTGATCTGCCTTTTTATATCTTTACAAGAAAAAAATCTCTGAATTATGGCAGCTATTTTGTTTGGAATTGTACTTCTTATTATTGGTTTTGCTTTGGCTAAAGCTGAAACTCCGCTGAAACCTTATTTGGGGATTGTTAAGATTGCCGGAGTTCTGCTTGTGCTGGCTGGTGTAATTTTTTCGGCAATTTATCAGATTGAACCCGGTCAGGTTGGCGTGCAGAAACTTTTCGGAAAAGTAAGCAGCAAGACACTTGAGAGTGGGTTGAATATCATAAACCCATTGGTTGAAGTGGTCACTTTTGACATCCGGACACAAAATTATACCATGTCAGGCATAAATGATGAAGGTGACAAAGCCAGCGATGATGCCATCCGTGTTCTTTCGGCCGATGGATTGGAGGTGGTGATTGATCTGACCGTTCTTTATAAAGTAACATCATCCGAAGCTCCCCGGATTCTTAAGGAAATAGGAACAGATTATAAAAATACCATTGTGAGGCCGCTTTGCCGCACAAAAATCAGGGACAATGCCGTATATTATGATGCTGTGGCGCTTTATTCAACAAAGAGAGATGAGTTTCAGGACAGAATTTTTAAATCCATTGAAACAGATTTTAAAGCCCGTGGACTTGAGCTGGAGCAACTTCTGGTCAGAAATATTACCCTGCCTGAATCGGTAAAGACAACCATTGAATCAAAAATCAATGCCGAACAGGAAGCTCAGAAAATGACCTTTGTATTGCAAAAAGAAAAGCAGGAAGCCGAGCGAAAAAGGGTTGAAGCTCAAGGAATTGCTGACTACCAGACCATTCTGAGTACCGGCCTCAGCGATAAGCAGCTTCAATACGAAATGATCAAAGCCATTGCCACTTCACCAAATGCCAAGCTGATTTTTATGGATGCTAAAAAACCGGCTTCAATTATTGTGGATGGGAAGTAGCCGGTAACAGTTTTTAACTGGCACTTTCCGGCTTAATTCTGCTCAAACTATCGACTGAAAAAAAATTTTCATCAATTGTTTGTTGTTTTAAAAAAGTCTCTATATTTGCAGTCTCAATCGAGAATAAGTTCTTTAAAAAAATGGATCGGTAGTTCAGTTGGTTAGAATACGTGCCTGTCACGCATGTGGTCGCGGGTTCGAGTCCCGTCCGGTCCGCTTAAAGCCTCACAGTTATGTGGGGTTTTTTTATTATGTATTATACTTACATCATCTATTCTGCAATTTCTGACGTTTACTATAAGGGTTTTTCAAATGACCCCGTACATCGTTTGTGGGAACACAATAATGAGTTGAGCCATTATACGGCTGGTAAAGGACCCTGGAAGTTGGTTTATCTTAAAGAGTTTGAAACCAAACGAGAGGCATTAATTGAAGAGAAACGGCTCAAGAAACTGAATCGTCGTTCAATTGAAATTCTGGCAAGTTCATACCTTTCTCAAAGTAAAGGGGATTTAGGTTAGAATACGTGCCTGTCATCTCGTTAATTATTTATTGACGAGACCGTCCGGTCCGCTATAGCTCCCAGAAGGGGGCTTTTTTTTGATCTAAACTGAAGGTTAGAATACGTGCCTGTCATCTCGTCACTGGTGACGAGACGGGTTCTCTCGTCAATTATTTGATTGACGAGACCGTCCGGTCCGCTTAAAGCTCCCAGAAGGGGGCTTTTTTTTTGATATAAACTGAAGGTTCAAATACTTGCCATAGTATTTTGCTATATTATCTCTGAAAGTAATTTATTGGACTCATATAGCACTCCTATAAAGTTGTCAGTCAAACACATAATCATATTCCCTTTCCGCTTGTAAATTATAATTATTTCCTGTAAGTTTGTTATTCAGAATTGACTGAGACTAATCCGCAGCCTATGAATTTCAAGCAAATTATTAGTTTCCTGATTACTCCTTTAGTCATTCTTTTTATTTTGCTGTTTGCGGATTTTGTTCCCGGTAAACCTCAGGTTACCTATACTTTCTGTGTTGCACTGCTGATGGCTGTTTGGTGGATCACCGAAGCGGTGCCACTTGCTGTAACGTCCTTACTCCCGGTTGCCCTTTTTCCGCTGTTTGGCATCATGAACGGCAAAGATGTATCATCTGCATACTTTAATGATGTGATCTTTCTGTTTATGGGTGGTTTTATGGTGGCTTTGGCCATGGAACGCTGGAATCTGCACAGGCGAATTGCGCTCAATATACTTAGTGTTACGGGTGTCAGCCCGGCGCGCATTCTCCTGGGATTTATGATTTCTTCTTTTTTCCTCTCAATGTGGATTTCAAACACCGCGACTGTAATGATGATGCTGCCAATTGCAATGTCAATCATTAAGCAGCTTGACGATTTTATGAACAATGGAGGAAACAGCAAATTCAGTGTTGGATTGTTGCTCGGCATTGCTTACAGTGCTTCGATCGGAGGCATGGCAACCCTGGTGGGAACCCCGCCAAATCTTTCATTTATTCGTATTTTTCATATATATTTCCCTTTGGCTCCTGAAATATCATTCTCAAGCTGGCTGATTTTTGCCTTTCCTGTTTCGCTGATTCTTTTTGCTATTACATGGGCTTTCCTGTTTTTTGTTTTCAGGCCAACCAAAGGTGAATGGGTGGCTATTGACAAAAACACTTTCCATCTGCAATTAAAAGAGATGGGTAAGGCTGATTTTGAGCAGAAAGTGGTTGCCTGGATCTTTCTTCTTCTCGCATTGCTCTGGTTGCTCAGGGTTGATCTTGATTTTGGCAATTTAGTCATTCCCGGATGGTCACGTATTTTTCCTCAAAGTACTTTTATAAACGATGGAACGGTTGCGATTTTTATGGCCGTAGTGCTTTTCCTGATTCCTTCGCGTAACCACAAAGGTAAAACGCTGCTCGACTGGAAAACTGCGTCTGGTCTTCCCTGGCAGATTCTTCTCCTGTTTGGTGGAGGGTTCGCACTTGCTACTGGAATAAAAGAATCAGGACTTTCATTGTGGTTTGGTGAAAATCTTGCCGGATTAACCGCATTGCACCCGATGCTGATTATTCTGGTTGTTGCCCTGGTAATGACTTTTCTGACTGAACTGACATCCAACACCGCAACCACCGAAATGATCCTGCCAATTGTGGCTGGAGTTGCCATCAGTTCAAATTTGAATCCGCTTTTACTGATGATACCCGCAACAATGTCAGCATCAATGGCTTTTATGCTGCCTGTGGCAACACCCCCGAATGCAATTATATTTGGAACATCGCGGATTAGCGTGGCTCAAATGGCCCGATCTGGACTGTTTCTAAATCTTGTTGGTGCTGTGGTTATTATGTTGATGATGTATTATTGGGGTGATGTGGTGTTTGGCATTGATGCAGATATTGCGCCTGATTGGCTGCATTTGAAGTAATATTTACCACGCTCCCTCTTTTTTATCGCGGTTGCACATTACCTTAAAGATGCAATTATTACATCGTTTTTCAAATGGAGTGCGGGTAAATGGGATGGACGGGTCGAAAATCTCCTCTATCAGGCCTGCAAGCAGGTTTCCAAATTTTGTGATGGATTCACTGGTGGTGGCACCATCAGTAATCAAAGGAAGAAATCCTTCGCTTAGTTTACGGAAAGTTATAATGCCGGCAGTGAGTGTTTCCGTGTTCTGACTGATTTTATCGTTTTGTGAAGCCATCAGCAGGTAAAAATAAAGCTGAAATGCCTTTTCAGGAAATACATCTTTGTCGTTGATGAACAGTTCTTCGGGGTTCTTCTTCAGTTCTTTCTGCTCAACTTTGCCGGTTTTGTAATCGATAACCCGGGTAAGCCCATTCACCCTGTCAATGCGATCGGCCGATCCTTTCAGCTTTACTTTCACATCGCCTTTCCATGAAGTGGCAATGTTGAGCGAAGCAGAAAGCCTTTCTTCAACTGCAATCATGTGGTCGCCGGCTGAAGGATTATACCCTTGTTCAGATTCCAGATCAAGAAACCTTTTTATCCAGGTTTCAGCTACTTTTACAATCAACAGATTCCGGCCGTTTTTTGTGTCTCCTCCGGGATAATGTTTTTGCATAGCTGCCGAAACTGCTTCAGGTACTTGTTTCAGAAAGCGCTGATATTCGGCTGCAGAAGGGAAACTTCCTTTGTACTTTTCGTAGAAATGCTGAAGTGCTTCGTGAACAACTGTTCCAAGTGTTCTGAAATCAATGGTTTCTTCTACTTCTTCGGTTTCGCCAAGCCCCAGAACTGTGCCAAGATAAAAGCGCATGGAGCAGTTCAGATATTGGTTAACTGTGGTTGGCGATAAACCATTATCTGCCAGAACAAGCAATCTGTCAAGTACAATCTGATCTTTTTCAATGACAAATGCGGCTCGTTGCTTAAAAAGAGAGTCCATCACCGGACTAAGCTGAGTAAGCGTATTCATCGAACCGTAGGCATTCAATTCGTGTAAAATCTGGCTGATAAATCTGCTTTTTTCTCCGCCACCTAAATCATCTGCTTCTGAATTGTAAATGAGCCAGATATTGCTGCTTCGTTGCATTAACCGATAGAAATGGTAAGCATACACCGCCTGTTGATCCTGATGTGTCGGCATTCCGAACTCTCTGCGGATATCAAACGGTATAAAACTGTTGTAGCTTTTACCGGAAGGCAGTTTATCTTCGTTTGCCGAAAGTAATATGATGTTTTCAAAGTCGAGGGTTCGGGTTTCAAGCAATCCCATCACCTGAATTCCTTTAAGTGGTTCACCATAAAATGCAACAGGCATCGACATTGCAGCTTCCCTGAAAAGGTTGCGCAGAGTGCGCTGAGAACCAATAAGTCCGGCATCGGCTGAAAGTGTCTCCAGTTTATTCAGGATTACCGCAAGGTTAAAGAGTATTTCCGTTTCAGCACTGTTTCGCTGATTTTCAGTGTTATTTTCACTGCCCGGCGATGCTTTCATCATTGCAATTATCTGCTGAAGCAGATGAATCAGTTCGGCAACTGTTGAAGTTTTCTGCATAATCAGCCTTACAACTTTCATAAATGAGTTGTTGCTGCTGATGGTTGAAAGGTCGTTGAGCCCGATATATGACAATTTCGAAGCCCTGATGAGTTTCAGAACTTCACCGATATGCTGATGTTTTGCCAGAAAATGCATATGGCTGTGCTGCAACACCTGAGTCAGGTTTCTATGGTAAAATGCGTTGTAGTCAGCTGACCGGCCTGCAGAAGCATTTATATGCATTTCAATAATGCCGTCAAACAAAGTAAACACCGGCGATTGCATCAAAGGATAACCCATGGTGACATTAAACTGCCCGGCTTCGGGTGGAATGGCGTTCAGCAAAGGAATGAGCAATGATTCATCGGCCAGAACTACAGCGGTTTTGGTCAGGACTTCCGGGCCATGGGTTGTGATCAGTTCCGAAATTAAACTACCGGCCAGCATGGTTTGCCCCACCTGACGCGGAACTCCGGCAATCTTTATGTTGCGGGCTGTTGTTCCGAAATAATCGCTGATTTCGTTTGGTTTTCCTAAATTCTGATCTTTCAGATGTTTGCGCAGAAATCGACCGGCTTCCTGATCGGGATTATTGATGTAATATGCATCGGCATCCCATTGAATTTCGCTTTTTCCTGAAGCAATCAGGTAATAAAAAATTTTAAGCTGAGCCGGAGTTATGGCATTGAAGCCTGCAAAAATTATGTGGTTCCAATCTGGTGTGAGCAGATATTCAACGGGATTTTCAGCCAGCATTCTGCAAGCCATTCCATGATAAGCCAGGTTTTGGCTGGTCAATATTTCACGGTAAATGCGATAGTATTCCGGCAATGAACGGAAAAACTGCAGGTAGTTCTGCTCAAACTCAGTAAGTGGTCGCTCATTGAGGTTCCAGAGAGAAAGTGCCCTGGTTTCTGACAAATGACCGTAAAGTGATGCCGGATCAATCAGGTACTGATCGGTTTCTTCAAAATCGCGGATCAGACCTTTGCTCCAGCCTATAAAATCGTCGAATGGCAGCGATTTGGTTCCGTTTATTTCGCAATGTGCCTTGTAAAGTGCCGACATTTGAACCAGAGGATCGGGGATGGCAAAACTGCTGACATGTGCAACAAAATCCTCCACTGAAAATATCGCAGGAGCCCAAATGGGTTTATCATCTGCAGGCGAAAGGTATTGCCTGAGGAAAAGTCCGGCCCTGCGGTTGGGCATCACCACGCATAAACGGTTGCCTTCGCCTTGATATTTGCTCAGGATGTGTTCTGCAAGGCTTTCGAGAAAAGGTTTATTCATTTTTTATGGAGTTCGGTATGCCGATGTCATTTAGATTGATTTCCTGTGTAAATATTCCGGCAAAGATTTATAATCCTGAATATCAGGTATTCTTGTTCTGGTAATTTTTTTGATTGGGCTGCTTTCCCGATATTACGGAATGCCGGCATATTTCAAGAGGATAAATTTAGCACTTTTATCAACGGAGTATAGTTCGGGAAAAAGAAAAACAGGATTAATCAATGTGATCAGGGAACAAAGCTGAAAAAACAGCACATTCATCAGAATTTAATCTGTGTAGCTATTTCTCCTGCTTTTGCAAGGCTGTCGGGTTTACCGGCATCGGCCCAGAGTTGTGATTTGTCAACCCATCCTTTGATCAGATGATCATTTGCCAGCGCCAGATAGGTGTCGATAATGGAAAATTTGCCTTTATCCATAAAAGCAAATATCTTCGGATCAATCATGTGGATTCCGCTGAAAGGGTAGGCCCGGGTTTCCGTTTCCTGAAATGCCATCCGTTTTTCACCGCTTTCGGTATTTTCCCATCCGCATAGCCTCATTTCTGAATCGAAAACCAGGTATCGGTTTGTTTTTCGATCTCTTACGGATAAGGTTGCCAAGGCATTGTTTTTTGTATGTTGACGGTAAAACTCAGCAAGATCCATATCACCGACAATGTCTGCGTTGTAAACGAGAAACGGTTTGCCATCGTCAAAAAACCAGGATGCTTTTGAAATTCCGCCTCCGGTGTCGAGCAAGGCGTTTGTTTCGTCTGAAATTCTGATGTTGCAGCCAAAGTTGTGGTTATCTTCAAGATAGCTCACAACCATAGGCGCCATGTGATGTACATTTATAATAAGTTCATCAAATCCGGCGGCTTTCAGCTTTCGGATGGCAAATTCGAGTAATGTGTAAGGCCCGGCACTGAGCAGTACTTTTGGACGGTTATCGGTAAGGGGTCGGAGCCGGCTTCCCAGTCCTGCCGCCAGAATCATGGCTTTCATTCTCCGTCCTCATCTTTAAGTTTGTAATGTTTATAATAATTCCTGAAAACCACTTTTTTGAGTTCTCTGTAAATTACAAGTTCGGTTATCACCTGCGAATGCGTGAATTCAGGATGCTCTTCCCATGATTTAATTATCTGTATTTCAGGGATATCTATCTGATATAACAAGGCTGAAAGTTTTTGAACATTTCTGGTAAGTAAACCCGAAATATGCATCTCAAGCTGACTAAAAAGATGGGGATACACCATTTTCATGTCGGGCGGGAATTCCACATCCATGCCGAACATGGCAAAATCTTTAATAATCTGGTTGACTGTTTGCCTGATGACCTCCTCTTGTGATTTGAATTCTTCAATGTTGAAGGAGCCAGTTGTTAAGTCCATATTGAAAGTTTACATTTCTTTAGGCTTGCATACCTGTTTTTCTTTTTTTACCAGTGCACCGCATTTTTTACATTTAAAGCGTGGTTCACCGGTGTCTTTTTCTCCCTTTTTACCTTTTTCGCACATGGTTTTGCTCATCAGTCTTTTGTTTTATTGAATTTCAGAATTTGGCAGAATCGTTAAGTGATAAAAACAAGTAAATCATTTTTTACTGACCGAACAATTGTACTCCTTCAAAAAAACATAAACAAAAGAAAAGGCGAAGGGTTTTTACCCGGGCCACGAATTGCTTTGGGTATGATCGGGAACGATATTTAATCGATACCTTTTGTTTAGATGTGCTGATAGTTGTTCGGCACAGTAAACCGAACGGTGCTGACCTCCGGTGCATCCGAAGTTCACCATAAGGTTTTCAAAACCCCGGTTGATATAATTTTCAACAGCCTGATCAACAATTGAATAGACGCTGGCAAGAAATAAACCGGTTTCGCTTTGCGCTGAAAGGTATTGCTTTACTGAATTGTCTTTGCCGGTTAGGTTCTGATATTCAGCAAGACGACCCGGGTTGGGCAAAGCCCTGCAATCGAATACAAATCCACCGCCGTTGCCGCTTTTGTCTTCGGGTATTCCGTATTTATAGGAGAAACTGCTGATTTTTACTTTTAACCCGGGTTTTGCATAGCTTCTGAGGTGTTCGCTTTGGGTAAATGATCGCAGCAGTTTTTCCAGTTCCGGAAAATCAATTTCAGGATGGTGATGCTTGAGCAGATATTCAATGTTATCGAGTGCGTATGGAATGCTTTGCAGAAAGTGTTCCTTTTTCTGATAAAAACCCCGGAAACCATAAGCTCCAAGCGCCTGAAGTATTCTGATCAGTACGAAGCCGTAATAGTATTTCAGGAATTCAGTTTCATCAAAGTCGGTGAGTGTGCGGGCTTCAGAGATGTACAGTTTTAGCAGTTCTTCTCTGAAATCGTTGGGCAGGTTGGCTTTGGCATCAAATAAAAGCGAAGCAATATCATATTGCAAAGGCCCTTGTCTTCCACCCTGAAAATCAATAAAATAGGGTCTGTTTCCGACGATCATCACATTTCGTGACTGAAAATCGCGATACAAAAAGAATGAATTCTTTGCTTCTAAAAGAAAATTGGTAAGGCGTGTAAAATCATCTTCAAGCCCCTGTTCGTTAAATCCCTGCCCCGAAAGCCTGACAAAATAATACTTAAAATAATTGAGGTCCCACATCATCGACTGTTTATCGAATGCTGCGCGGGGATAACATACTGAGAAGTCAAGGCCTTTGGCTCCATCAATCTGAAACCGGGGAAGCCAGTGAATTACCTGCCGGTAAATGTCTTTAACATGGTTAGTCAAACCTTCCTCAGCGAGCATGGAGAAAAGTGTGGCATCGCCCAGATCGGACTGAAGATAGTATTTGCCGGAATCATCGGCCAGATAAACTTCAGGAACGGGCAACCCCTGAGAAATAAAATGTTTTGCAAAGCTGATGAATGCCTGATTCTCATTCAGATCATTATTCCAGGCGCCAATAGCCTGAGTTTCGCGGCTGTTGATACGGTAATATTTCCGGTCAGAGCCGGATGCGGGCAATTCTTCAGCTTTTATGGATTCTTCTCCACTCCAACTGCGAAACAATTCCCTTAAAACGTTTGAGTTATCCTTCATTTATTTTTAAACAAAGCCACACCATTGACATTAAGGCCGGAATTGCAAATTTATAGATTAATATGCCCGCGGCGAAAACTTTCTTAAAGCCATAAGTGTTTTTCTAGAAATAAATTTTGTAGGTTTGTACATCGCTCCGAGCTTCGACTTTCACACAAATAAAATTCAAATAAAATGGAAAATACACAATCAAATGAGATTTTAAAAACCGCCATTCTGATGGAAAAGCGCGGGAAAGCTTTTTACGAAATGGTTGCTCAGCAAACCAAGAGCGAAGACGTAAAGAAGATTTTTACAATGATGGCTGAAGAAGAGCAGACTCATGTTGAGTTTCTGTCGAAGCAATTTGCCAACTACAATAAGAATCAGAAATTTGACAAGATCGAATTGAAAGCAGATGCCGGGATTGTTGATGAGATTTTGTCGGGCGATATCAAAAAACAGATTTCAGCGGCAAGTTTCGAAGCAGCAGCCATTTCTGCAGCCATCGACATGGAAACCAAAGCCATTGAAGTTTATTCGAAACAAGCTGCAGCGGCAACTGATCCGAATGAAAAGGAACTTTTTTCGTGGCTTGCCGATTGGGAAAGAGGTCACCACAAGGTGCTGCATGAACTTAATGAACAACTGAAAGAGGATATCTGGTACGACAACCAGTTCTGGCCTTTCTGATTGTTTCTCACTAAAAAAGATGTTGCCCTGTTTTTCGGAACGGGGCTTTTTTTTGATTTCAGATTAATATTGTCCGGTAATAATCGAAAAGATTCTTGCCACAAAATCTCCAAGACTCCAAAATACACAAAATGAATTAATTAAATTGGTGATTTTTGGTGATTTAGTGCATTGGTGGCATATTTAATAGAGTACGGTACTGTTCTACAACTTTTGTCAAAGAGCAGCAATATCAGTCATTTGGAATATTATTCGAAACTTTCCCCGGACAACAATGATTTCAGATATGATATTCAATTGGTTTTCTAAAGAATCTTGTTTTGTAGTTTGCCAAGATTAAAAAGTGCAATGATACCGGCTACAAACAGATAAGCGCCAAAAAAACCGGCAGTAGCGCCCCAAAAGGCTCCCCAGATCATAACGATCAACATCAGTAAGTAGGCAGCAGTCCCGGCATTTGCCGGACGGTGATCTTTCTGATAGGATGAAAAAACCGGTGGAAGCCCGTAATTGATCAGCAGATATCGGTCTGATCTGAATTCAGCATCTTTTTCTGTCCAGCCCTGACTCATGGCACTCGGAATTCCGTATTTAAACAGATAGAGCGGCCCACTGAAACGGCTTTGAATGGTGTGCCCCAGCTCATGTCTGATAAGTACCATCATATAAGAGTTGCGTTCCGAAACATCAAGATGTGTGTCAGTTCCTGAGTATCTGCTTGTTACCAGAATATAGGAGCCAAAGCAAACGCCATTGGCCAGTGGTATGTTTCCTGACAGAACTGCAATTCCGTCGCTCAGCGCAACGCCCGTAATAAAACCTGTGCTATTCAGCACCTGACCTATTCCATGCCCGATCAGTGTTTGTGGTTGCTCCCAGATTTGCCTTCGCAATACCTGTTTTATTCCTTGCAAAATAGATTTATCGGCTTCAATGTAAAAATTGGCCGTAAAAATGGCAATTGAATTATGGAGTATTTTATTGTTTCTGTTGATTAAATAATAAAAAACTCCGGTAAGCAGGCTTATGATAAAAGGCAGCAGAAATATCCATAACCATACGGTTACAATGTATGGAACCAAAGTATTGAAAAGCCCGGAAATTAAGGATAAAAACAGACTTGATATTACAATGCTGACAAACCCTGGTTTCTTTTTTTCTAAAGATTTTCCGATCAGACTAACGGGTCTGATGAAAAATCCACTTATCACGAAAGTTGATAGCCAGGCAATGAAGATAAAAAGCCATGGTTGCTGAAACAGATCGCTGCGAAACAGCAGCAACCAAAGCTTAAGTTCATTACTTAATTCCAAATAGTCAATGTCCATATTTATTTCACTGTAACTGTAGCAGAACCTGAATATGAATAGAAAAGTCCGTTGTACATGGCTTCCGCGCTCACCGGACCATGTTTGAAAGTTCCTTTTCCAACCACTCTTACCATGTAATAGAACTTTCTGGACTGTCCGTCAGCCTGAGTAAAAAGGTTAACCCGGTCGTCGCGGAAATCGATGTGCTGTGGAAATGATCTGTTTTTGGTCCATTCCATTTCCCGTTCGGCAGTAAGTCTGGTGTTTTCCACCTCAAAACATGCAGGCAGCATATCGGTTATTACCACATTGTCAATCAGGCTGTTGTCGGTTGTATTCAGTGTAAGTTCCACAACCAGGAGTTCATGCTGTTTAAATTCATAACTGTTCACCGCTTTGCCGCTTCTGTCGAAGAACCTCCTTCTCACCACCAGCACATTGTCTTCCTCCCTGTCAGAGTTTACAGCAGGAATTCCCTGTGTTTCAAAGTAATAGAATAAGCTTCCGGAGCCACCAGCAGTAATGGTTGCAGTTTGTCCGGTAAGGTTAGAAATCAGGTCTTCTCCGGTAAATGAAGCCGTTTTGCGTCCAGCGACTTCTATTTGTGCTGTAGCTTTATCATTGGAAACTTGTCCTGCAAGTTTGCCCAGGGCAAGCATTGAGAAAGCCTGTTCCTGAGTTGATATCCACGATTTTGTGGTTAACATATCACCAACCTGCCTTGCCATTACAGCAATCTGCTGATTGTCAGGGTCTGCATTCAGCAGCGTATATAATGCAATGGCTTTGTTGCGGAGTGGTGAACTGTAACCTCCTCCGGTTTCTACCATTGCTTCTTCAGAAAGTAACCACGTTTTTGGAAGTAAGGACTGGAAGCTTTTCGAGTCACCCACCAAAGCATAAGTACAGGCCAGCATATAGCGGCTGTCAAGGCTCATCTCATCGGTTCGGGCTTTGTAATAATTCATCGTGGGCAGATGCTGTTTTCCATTAAGCGCAAGCACATAAAGTGAATAAAAAATTTCACGGTTTGCCTGAACTCTTTTCTGCCATGCGTTGCTTCCTTCGGTTTTGTAATAGTATTCAGTTGAAGGCTTTTGTTTTGCCTTTTCGGTAAGGAACCTCAGAATATTATCTACAACAGCCTGATTAACAGCATATCCGCCTTTTCCTGCTTCATAAAGGAAGTTTCCGGCATAAGCGGTTGTCCACCAACTGACTTCACCGCCTGAGGGCCAGGTGACAAGACCTCCATTATATTGCTGCATTGCTGAAATTTTCAGAATTGCTGCATTGATGTTTTCGGCCGTATTATATCTGACTGCATTTTGGTCCTGCTTTAGCATTTTTGCAAGATCAGAAAAGTAAATCTGCGGAAATGCAGCCGAAATGGTTTGCTCCAGACAACCGTAAGGATAATTCACCAGATTGCTCAGGTCTTTGGCATAACGTCCTGCAGGTGAACGGGTAAGTAATAAAGTAGATTTAGCTGTGCTTTCAAGAAACTTTTCTTCTGACTTGAGTGTGATTTTGCTGCCGGCTTTGATGGTGCCTGAGACGGCTGATTTTTCAAGTGTAGCCGCCGGCCTCACCGTTATGTCGGTTTCGTCGGTAAAGGTTTCACCTGAAGCACTTGCCTGAACTTTAATGTTTGCCTGTCCGATTGCATTTTCAGCCGTAAGCCTGTACAATGTCTGAACTTCGCTGTTTGCAGGAATGCTGATTGATGCATCGCCGAATTTTCCGGCAGAAACCGGGCCTGAGGTCATTGTTTTTAACGATGCTGTCAGTGGTTTAGATGTTGTATTTGTCAGGGTAACCACCACTTCGGCAATATCGCCCGGACTGAGGAACCGAGGCAGTGAACTGCTGATAACCAGCGGGTCTGCCACTTTCATTTCTTTGTGTGATGATCCGAACTGATTGCCTTTGTAAGCTACAGCCATTATTCTTACAGCACCCGAAAACGCAGGAATGGAGGCATTAAATGTTACTTCGCCCGAGGAATTGGCTTTTTGAATACCACTCCATAATGAAAGCAGTTTAACACGTTTGCTTGTGAGTGGATTCAACCTGCTGCCCAGATCGAAGCCCCCATCTCCGCCGCTTGATGACTGGCTCCCCAGTTCCGGGAACAGTTCATCAAAAAGATCATATGACCGGACTTCAAGCGCCCTTTTTCCATAAAACCAGTTGTACGGATCGGGGGTAGGATAGGAGGTAATCTGTAAAATTCCTTCGTCAACCACAGCCAAAGTAACTTCAGCTCCGGGCGAGGTTTTAACTTTGATCTGCTGATTGGTTTTTGATCTGATTTTTGATGGAGCCTCAATACTGACTATCAGGTTGTGGTTGGGATTGTCAACTTTCAGGCTGGCATAGCCGTGGCCAACAGTCAGCGGAAGACCCGACTGATCGTTTTTACGGATCAGCGTGGCACTGATGTAAATATTGGGTAGATGCTTATCGCTGATTTTCAGTTTCATACTTGCTCCTGAAGCATCAGCTTTCAAACTGTAATATTCAAGTACCCTGTCCTGTTCAACAGTAACGAGCAATTCGCCTTCAAAGGGAGTTTTAAACAGAATATTTGCATGTTCACCCGGTTTATATTGCGTTTTATCTGTTTCTATTCCAATTTCACCTTCGCGGTTTACAAAAAAGGCTGACGACCCGAAATCGCTCCAGCCATAAGCGTAAAATCCGGAAACAACATAATTTGAACTTTTTTCGTTGCTTATTCTCACTTCATATTCACCTGAAGTCGGGGGGCTGAACTGAAAACTATAACCAGATTGGGCTATTGATACTTCCCGTGACATTACAACACTTTCTTTCTTTTGTGAGCGATAACTGGTACGTCCATAATTGCGTTCCAGCACCGTTTCCCATTTCAGATGAACCACCTCTATTCTTGCTTTTGCCTTTACCGGAGTTTCCTGTCGGTTGATGGCAATCAGGCTCACCGACAAAGGTTTGCGGGTACTTACCCATCCCGGCAAGTGTTTGATGCCCAGCATAACATCCTGAGTAACAACTTCAACCTGCGAAAAACGGTTCACAGCACGGCCGGTTTCGTCAAAAACAGTGGTAAATACTTTTGCATCCAATAGGCCGATCTGCTCAAAATCAGGAAGTGCAAACTCCTGCTGAAACTTGCCATTGGCATCGGTTATGCCTTCACTTATCTGATTTTCGAAATAAATTTCAGATGTCGTTTTAACAAAGAAGTTGAATTCGCTGAACTTTTTCGGATAGAATGCTTTACGGCTGATTCTTAATTCGTTTTCTACTTTCCGGTTGGTGGCCGGTGGTCCGAAAAGGTTGCTGGCAGTGATATTCACTGAAAGAATCTCACCCGGCTTGTAAGTTGTTTTGCCGGGAATTGCTTCCACTTTAATGCGGTCCGGCATAAATTCCTCTACAGAGATGCGATAATTTCCCAGCATTACATCGTTGCCTGAAAGTACCTCAACCATATATGAGCCGGTGAGTGCGGATGCAGAAAGTGCAAAATTCAGCTGAGCCGCACCATTTGAATTAAGTTGGGCTCTTCTGATCAGCAAATCTTTCCCATCGGGACTGATTACCCTGAATTTTACCGGAATATCACGAATTGTTTCCCATGCAAAACTTCTTACGATGGCATTACAATGCACCGAATCACCGGGGCGGTAAAGGTTTCTGTCGCCATAGATAAACACATCATAAATTTGTCCCGAAGTGCGTTTTCCGCCAACATCAAAGCGTGAGGTTTCGATGGAGGATCTGTCGTAAAGCAGTATATTGAAATCCTCGTTTTTCCTTGCTGAAATCATTGAAATGTCGAAACCCGGCGCTGTTTTTTTAATGTCTTTGAAAATCAGATTTCCATCGCTTCCTGTACTTGCTTCGTGAATCATCTGATTGCTGCGGCTGAAGAATCTGATTTTTACACCTTCAATGGGCTGAGCTGTGGCAATGGATCTTGCTGCAACCAATACCTCGTCTGCACCTTGCTTCACAATAAGCCCGATATCTGAAACCGAAACCATTTGTACGTCACTAAGCCATTGTTTTTCAGTTGATTCAGCTTTAATAAGATAAATGCCTTTCATGTCGGATGATAACTCAAGTTCTTCGGGTTTAAGGTTGAGCAGGCGAAGGTTTCCTTTTTTGGGTAGCGAACGGGTATCGATTTCACGGGTACTTATTACCTTCCCGAAATTCTCATCAAGATTATATCCATACGAATCGTAGTATTCATCATTTTCATAATGCCAGTCCCAGCTTTTTCCGCTGCGCATGTAGTGCTGAATATTGTTTTCGAATACCTTGAAAACTGTAATTCTTAGTTTTGGGATATTTATCAGACTTAACCCTAAATTTCGTGACCCTTGTGAAGTAAGGTACAGGCTGTTCTGATCGCTGAAGGCAAGGTATGGCTGAAGGGTTCCGAAGGTCACAGCTTGTTTGAAGTCGCTGTCAAGTGAAGGACCAAAAATACCTTTCAGTTTTCCTGAGATGCTCAGGTCGTATGATTGTCCGTCGGCGAAACCTCCTGTAACTTTAAACCCGTTTCCGATTGTAACAACCGTGAAATCGACTTCCGGTTCTATTTTTATGAGGTTCTTCAGGCCTTTTTCTACAACAGGCTGTGAGGTAAAAACAAAGATAATTCCTTCGCCATCCTGAAACTCAGTAGCTACATCGCTGATTTCAAGGCGGTCGCGGGGAGGAACCGGAACATTAAAATTCAGATCTTCGGGCAGTGCCCTGCTTGATCCTATACATTTCATGCCTTTGAGTAACAACAGATTCAGATCGCCATTTATATCATCTTTGTTTGTGGTTGGAATTGCAATTTCAATGGTATTGGAATTGCTTGCCTCAATTATATCGAATCCTTTTGTCTGATCTTTTATTTTGATGTTCAGGTATTTGCGTATATCATCGCGGTTAACCGGGTAGTTAAAAACTACATTCATCCTGAGTTGAACCAGATTTTTATCTCCTTCGCTCAGACCCCAGTAAGCGTTTGTGCGCTCAATGGTAAGGTAGGGCGTGTGAAATAGTATTTCTTCTTGTTCTGCTTTCAGTGGTTTTGTCGCAAACCGGCTGATTTCCTTATTTATAACAGCCCGATAATCGGTATTTGGTGCAAAAGGAACCGATGGAATAAAGACCAGTTTTGCGGGAGCGACCCATTTATACCGCCCGTTTATTGATGGCTCAAAAGCTATGTAAGCCGTTGTATCCCATTTTTCAATCAGCGAATCCGGGGCAAGGTCCTGATTAAAAGTGAATTCCAGATTTTGAAACGGGTCAATCTGGCCTTCAAAATTGGTGGATTCTAATTTCAGGGAACCGGGTGTTGAACATGAAAAGATCAGGGCCGTAAGAATTATAAGTATCTGGCCTGTGCGGTTTTTTTTTACTGACATTGTGCTGGTTTTTGGGGATAAGGCAGATGAATTTCAAAATAAGTGATAGACCTGTTATATTTGGCTAATGTACAAAATAAATGTTCTTTATTTCCTGCTGCAACAAAAATTGAATTGACCAGGAAATTATTCAGGAAATATGAGTTGACAGAGGGAAATTGAATCAAAAACACTTCGTTCCGATAGGCCATCGGAACGAAGGAAAAAACGATCAATTCTAAACCAAGTAATTCTAAATGCACGATAAAAGGAATTATCTGTCATTGTCAGAGTGATAAACACCTTACTTTTGTGCTATAATTCAGCTGAAAAACCCGATCACATGCGCTATCACTCTCTGGAAGTAAAAATCGGTATGCTTAAAATCGGAGGAAACAATCCGATTTGCCTGCAATCCATGACCAATACCCTCACCATGGATACCAGGGCTACGGTTGATCAGGCAATACGAATGATAGAAGCCGGAAGTGCAATGGTTCGCATTACCGCTCAGGGGCCAAAAGAAGCTGCACATCTTCAGGTGATTAAAGGTCAGCTTAAAGCCCTTAAATATAATGTCCCACTGATTGCAGATATCCATTACAGCCCTGAAGCTGCTGAAATAGCTGCCGGAATTGTGGAGAAAGTCAGAATTAATCCCGGCAATTATGTTGACAGGCCAAACTCAGCCAAACTAAATTATTCAGATTCAGAATATGAAGCTGAGCTTGAGAAAATTTCGAAAAGCCTGGCTCCGCTTCTCTCCATTTGTAAGGAATATGGAACCGCAATCCGCATAGGCGTAAATCACGGTTCGCTGAGTCAGCGGATTGTAGATCGCTATGGCGATACTCCCGAAGGAATGGTGCAGTCAGCGCTGGAGTTTACCCGCATTTGTCACAAACAAGGTTTTCATAACCTGGTTTTGTCGATGAAGTCGAGCAATGTCAGGGTGATGGTTTCGGCATATCTTATGCTTGCAGAAAAACTTATGGCTGAGGGTTTGAATTATCCTCTGCACCTTGGCGTTACCGAAGCCGGCGATGGAGAAGATGGTCGTTTGAAGTCAGTTGCCGGAATTGGCGCTTTGCTTGCGCGCGGAATCGGAGATACCATCCGTGTTTCGCTTACCGAAGATCCTGAATTTGAACTGCCGGTTGCCAATGCTATTGCGGATAGATTTCATCAGTTAAACGAAAAGGGTGAAATAGTTCGGATGATTCGCCCTGATCTTCTGGTAAGCCGCGAAACCGATTACTGCAGAGAAACCTCAGCCTGCGGGATTATCGGAGGTAAAAATCCTGTTGCCGTGTTGATTCGTCAAAACGGACAATATTTTATTGCTGATGAAGAGAATAATGTTAGTCCTCTAATTTCTGAGATGCTTAATGTTGACGAAGCAATGATTGCCGATAAACTTCATGGTCTTCTTTCTCAACTCAGCACGAATCCGGCAATGGTCATTCTGGCTGAAGCGGGCGCAGATAAACTCAGAATGCTGGACAAAGCATTATTTCAGAATGAGCTGAAAAACCCTTTGATTCTCAAATCGCCGGTTGTTTGTAATTCTACGCAAGAAATGTTGCTTGAAAACAGCCTGAATCCTGGCAATCTGCTGATTGACGGAATTGGAAGCGGAATTTGTATGGATGCCACTGAAGTTCCATTATCAGATGCTATCCGGATTGGTTTTGGATTGCTTCAGGCAACACGCATGAGAATTTCGAAGACCGAATTTATTGCCTGTCCATCCTGCGGACGCACGCTTTTCAACATTCAGGAAACACTTCAGCAAGTGAAAGCCCGCACGGGTCATCTTAAAGGTCTGAAAATTGGTGTAATGGGTTGTATTGTAAATGGGCCAGGCGAAATGGCTGACGCCGATTATGGTTATGTAGGTGCAGGAAATGGTAAGGTAAATCTTTACAAAGGTAAAGTGCCCGTGAAACGGGGTGTGCCGGAATCAGAAGCAGTTGAAGCATTGGTTGAACTGATTAAAGAAAACGGTGATTGGAAAGGAGAATGAGTTTAGTTGCAATCGGGCAAAAATTACACGAAATTATTTAAGGGTAATATTAATGCCGTTTAGTTAAGAAAATTTGTCTTCGTTCCGATAGCTATCGGAACCGCTCAGACTGACAGTCATCCTGAGTTTGCACTCAAAAAAAAATTGAGCTTAATGCGGAGATGGCAGTTAAATCAAGCGTCAAAACACTTCGACTTCGCTCAGTGTGACATTCGTGTTAGGTTAGCGTTGTTTATTTTTAATACATTCACAATCAATCATTTACAATGTCATCCTGAGCGGAGTCGCAGGACTAAACAATTGATTTTTTAAATCAATGTAATCCTGATTAAGGAGATAAAACGAACAATCTGTCATTGGTAGCGGTTCCGATAGCTATCGGAACGAAGGACTTTTTTAATTTTAGTATTCCCAACCGGGACCTTAACTATACGACAAAATTATTTGCCTTTTTCCCCTCACTCAACCCTCAATGTTCCATTCAGCCTTATGTCTTTTGATGAAGCCCCGATCATAATCCTGAAATCGCCCGGTTCCACCACTTTTTTCAGGTTGATATCAAGCATCTGTAACATTTCAGGAGTAATCTGAAATTCAACCTGCTTTGTTTCACCCGGCTTTAACCCGATGCGCTTAAATGCTTTTAGTTCCGTTTTTGGACGGGCAACCGACGCAAAAAGATCACGGATATAAAGCTGTACAACCTCTTCGCCTTTTGTTTTTCCGGAATTGGTCAGGCTGAAACTAAGCGTAAACAAATCGGGTTCATTTGCTTTTGAAATTGTCAGATTTTGGTACGCAAAGCTTGTGTAACTCAGCCCATATCCGAAAGGGAAAAGTGGCTGTCCGCTTAAGTTGATGTAATCATCGCCACGGCCGGTGGGTTTGCTGTTGTAAACCAATGGTAGTTGACCTTCATGCATTGGAAAAGTTATCGGTAGCCGTCCAGCCGGATTATATTTGCCGGTCAAAACTTCTGCTACAGCCTGCCCACCTGCTTCTCCCGGATACCAGGCGTATATTATCCCATCCACTTTATCCAGCCAGTTATTCATGGTAATAGCGCTTCCTCCAACCACAACTATCACTAAAGGTTTTCCGGTTTCAGACAGTTTTTGAATCATTTCTTCCTGATTTCCCGGAAGGTTCAGCAGCGCCCTGTCCTGAAATTCGCCTTCGTTAATGCCGGCAACCATTACAATCAGATCACTTTCAGAAGCAAGGTCAATAGCTTCGTTAAATTGACTTTCGTAATGATCTGGTATGCCGAAATCCCAAACCAGCCTGAACCACGCATTGCCGGTAGGTTCGGCATATTCGATGCGGATGTTGTATTCCTGACCTTCGGTGAAACTGAAAGTTGTTGTTTTAAGATTGTGCCCTGTAAATAATTGGTTGTCGATCAGTAAGTCACCGTCGATATAAAGTTTATAACCATCATTTCCTTCAATTCCTAAGTTAAAACTTCCCGATGCAGGTGCTTTTAGTTTCCCTTCCCAGCGAACGCCATAGAAATCATAGTTCAGCTTTTCAAAGTCAGGAGAAAATAAGGTCCACTGAAAATTAATCTGCTTATCGGTTCTGACAAAGACTGGCTTTCCGGAAAGGTTGATGTTGCTGAAATAGGAGCCAGTCAAGCCTGAGAACGGTTTCCCGTTTTCTTCGGTAGTCAAATATGCTGAAGGAATAGTTTGATAATGAACAACTTCCCGCTCACATCCTCTGGCATAGTGGATTTGAGTTTTGTCGCCAATCAGGGTTTTAATGCCATCCAGAATTGAGATTTTATTGTTCCCCGGACCACTATATCCGCCTAAACGGGCTTCCATTGCATCCGGACCAATAACTGCAATGGATTTCAGATTTGAATTCAATGGCAGGATATTATTATGATTTTTCAGCAGAACAATCGATTTTCGGGCTGCCTCAATTGCAATTTCACGGTGTTTTGCAGAGCCATTGGTTTTTTCAGCTTCAGCAGGATCAACATACGGATTTTCCAAAAGTCCCAATTGAAACTTTGCCCGTAAAACCCTGGCCACAGCGCTGTCAATAACAGCGGCTGGGATTTTTCCCGAACTGAAAGCATCGATAAAAAGTGGATAATGTTCAAAAGCCGTCTGAAATATCACATCCAACCCATTGTTTATTGATTTTTCGGTTGACTCCTGATAGTCCTTAGCCGTAAAATGCAAAACATTGGCGCCACCGGTTGCTCCGGCATCTGAAATCACAAATCCGGTAAAACCCCATTCATTTTTCAGCAATTGGTTGAGCAGCCAGTCGTTGGCAGTGCATGGGCTCCCATCCAGTGAGTTGTAGGATGTCATCACCGAACGGGCACCACCGCGTTTGAATGCAGCTTCAAAAGGAGGTAGCTCAATTTCTCTGAGGTAGCGTTCGTTGTAATGTATGGGATAGCTGTCGCGCCCGCCCGAACCATAGTTTGAAACAAAATGTTTCGGGGTGGCTATGATGTTTCGTTTTTCAAATTCCGAAATAAATGCAACACCCATTTCAGCAGCAAGAAACGGATCTTCGCCATAGGTTTCTTCTACGCGGCCCCAGCGCACATCGCCGGCAATATTTATTACAGGCGAAAGAATCTGCCTTATTCCGCGACTTTTTGTTTCGATGGCAATGGCTGCGGCAACGCTATGCATCAGCGCTGTATCGAAAGTTGCGGCCAGGCCAATGGATTGCGGAAATGCAGTGGCTCCCGGCCTTACAAGTCCATGTAAAGCTTCATCAAACGGCAAAATCGGGATGCCCAAACGGGTGTTTTCAATAAAATGTTTTTGAGCCCGATTGATCAATTTGGCCATTTCAGCAGCTTTTTCGCCGCTTACAATCTGAATCATCTGGCCGGCTGTGTTTGCATTATCTGCAGCAACACCACCTTCAAATCCAAAAGCTCCTTCTGAATACCGGCTTTTATCAAGACTCCAGTCTTCCACAAGCATAAAGAGTTGCCAGAATTTTTCTTCAATAGTCATTCGGCTCAATAAATCGTTTACCCTTGAATCAATGGGAGCTTCCGGGTTTTTGTAAACCTGACTTCTGGCATGAAGGCCGGATATTGTGAGCAATAGGGCAACGAAGAGAATTCGCATAATTTACAGCTTTTTCAGGGAATCAAATTCCGGATCAAACCTACAAGAATTAATGCTGATACACAAAAGTGAAGTGAAGATTTCAGGCTTTTTATTTTCCAATCAGACTTGAGAGATAGCCAGAGCAAAATGACAGCAAATTAAAAACCTCTGCACAAATGCACAGAGGTTTTAAAAGAATTCCAATAATATTCAGTTTTGCCTTTTTTTTAACCAGGCAAATACTAAGCAATCTTATGCTTCGATTGCAGCTACACCCGGTAAGACTTTACCTTCGATTGACTCCAGCATAGCGCCTCCGCCAGTGCTTACGTAGCTGACTTTATCAGCAAGTTTAAACTTGTTGACGGCAGCAACAGAGTCTCCTCCGCCAACAAGCGAAAATGCTCCCTTTTGGGTTGCATTGGCAATGGATTTGGCAACCTGAATGGTGCCTTCAGCAAAGCTTGGCATTTCAAAAACGCCCATTGGTCCGTTCCACAATATGGTTTGTGAGTTCATCAGTACTTTATCAAACAAAGCAACAGATTCAGGTCCGATATCAAGACCCATCCAGCCTTCAGGAATTTCACCGGCTTTAACCAGTTTGGTATCGGCATCGTTGGCAAAACCATTGGCTGCTATTGCATCGACCGGAAGTATAATATTCACTCCGTGTAATTTTGCACCTTCGAGGGTGTTGAGCGCCAGTTCGAGCAGATCTTCTTCAACCAGCGAGTTGCCGATTTTTCCACCCATGGCTTTGATGAATGTAAACATCATCCCACCACCTATAATCAAGTTGTCAACCTTGTCGAGCAAATGATCAATGATTTGGATTTTGCCTGAAACTTTGGCTCCACCCAACACAGCGGTGAAAGGTTTTTTGCCTTCCTTCAGCACCTTGTTCAGGCTGCTTACCTCGGCATTCATCAGATAACCAAATAATTTGTCATCAGGGAAGTATGCAGCCACCAATGCAGTTGAAGCGTGTGCACGGTGCGCTGTTCCGAAGGCATCATTTACATAGCAATCGGCATAGCTTGCCAGTTTTTTGGTGAATTCCTTCTGTTTTTCTTTTGTAGCGGCTTTTGCAGCTTTCTTTTCTTCATCGGTTGCAGTTTCAGGCAAACGTGGTTTACCTTCTTCTTCCTCGTAATAACGAAGATTTTCGAGCAACAATACTTCACCTGGCTTTAGCTCAGCACTCAGGGTTTTGGCTGATTCGCCCATACAGTCATCAGCGAATTTCACCTCCAGTTTTAGAACATGGTTCAGGTAAGGAACAATGTGTTTGAGTGACAATTTGGGCTCAAAATTCTTTTTCGGGCGTCCCAGATGCGACATCAGAATTACTGAGCCACCACCGTCAAGTACTTTGCGGATTGTTGAAAGAGCCGAATCAATCCGATTGGTATCGGTAATTTTAAACTCGTCATCAAGTGGAACATTAAAATCCACGCGGATAAGTGCGCGTTTTCCTTTAAAATCGTATGAATCAATGTGTTTCATAATTTTATTTCATTTATTTAATTCTATGCAAAGATATGGTTTTTCAGGAAAAATTGAAAGTCAGGACAAATCAAACACAGATTGCTTTCCCATCAGGAAAACAAACGTAAGAAACAGCTGTATGATAAAGAAGTAGAAAGAATTTTCTTTTTAAAAATCAAAAATGGGGTAAAAGCCTGATGCAAAAAGGTGAAAACAACACGAATTGTTCAAATGAGAAAATGGTGTCAGATGGTTTCAATCACAATTCCTTCATGAGCCAGCTCCAGGGACTCAATGGCTGCTTCGCTCACGTAGGATTTCAGGGTTGGTCCTTCCAGTTTGACCGGCCATGCATTTTTCACTTTCCATCTCATTACCGGTGAATGTGACTCATCAAGCAATGAAATTACAATATCTCTTCGCTCAACCTGATTAAGTCTGATGGTGTTAACCCATTGATAAAACTCATTGTCACCTTTCATTATGCCCCTTTTCAGAACAATATTATTGAATTTCTCCATTCCGGGCATTTTAACAACCGAAAATTCAGGGGATGAGCCATCGCGGTATTCAACAACACCATGTTCAATGGACAGTCCGGATACTTCTGAAAAAGCAATTCTTGAACCTCCCCATTCTACAAGAAAATGACAGGTAACCAAAGGATATTTACTCATAATACATTGGATTAGATTTTTGAAACACCTGAAGATTTGCATGATTTACGGATTGTAACAAACGTACTTTTAAATAACAAGAAAATTGCTGCAAAGTTTAGAAGACTTGTTTACACCGATAGCCAGGTAATCTAAATCAAAAGTAATAATGACAGATCAGGACTTATAACGCTGTTTTCCAATAACAACAGATTTCTCTCCCGAAAATTCGGGATTTCACTCAAGGACTTGCTACTTCTTATCCCGCACCACCAGCATATAGAAATCATTGTCTAATGGAAGGTAACCGTATTCATATACAAAGCGGTAAACACTTCCTTTTTGAGTGGTGTAGAGGTGGGTTATGTAAGTAAAATTGAAGCCAATAGAAGAAAGTTTTTCTTTGTGAACTGTTGTTTTGTCAGCCGGATTCAGTTCTGACAGAATTCTTCTGTTTTTGCGTAGTATTGAGTTAATGTGCCTTACAGTTTCGGTGTTTTCGTTGTTCTGGCGGTTGTTGAAGTTGTTGCGGCACTGATCATTACAGAATTTTTTATCGGCTCTTCCAATAATAGGTTCGCCACAATCGAGACAGGTTTTTTGCATAAATTGATAATTTAAATTTTATAAATTGATAAATAGTCAAACGAAGATACTGAATAGTAAGATTCATAGATAAAATTCATTAAAAAAAACAAAAAGTGCAGACAGGGGAGTCTGCACTTTTTGAATAATGGTTAGTGACTCAGGTTTAAGCCGAGTTCTTTTTCTCTTTTTTTTCAGCCCGCTTTTCCTTCAGCGTTTTGGTTGGCTCTTTTTTGGTTTCTTTTTTAGCATCTTTACCTTTTGCCATGACTCAAGTATTTTAATGTTAAACATCTCATTCCTATAATTAAACCAATCATGGCTTAATCAGCACAAATATACGTATTTCTATGGTTGAAGAAATCAAATAATTTGAAATTTTTCTATTAATTATTTTTCTCCTCAGATTTTTAAAATATTTTATAAAATGCTCATAAACAAATAAATACAGCAGATATATCAATGAATTATCCGTTTTTAAACGGTTACAAACGACTACATTCGAATGTAAATGGTTATTAACCGACTCAGGTTTAGAACCCGATATACTTTTGCTTCATCGTTCAAACGGAATTAAAAAGTTAGGACAGGAAAAGTAAAGTTAAGTTGAACAAGCCCTCACAGGCACAAAACAAAAAAAAATGAAAGCATTGAACAACCGCGTACAACTGATCGGCCATCTGGGTGCAGATCCTGAAGTAAAAACATTTGAAAACGGAAACATGATGGCACGCCTTTCACTAGCAACCAACGAGCCTTCCACAGGTAAAAACGGAGAAAAAAGCATTCGTACACAATGGCATACATTAATTGTGTGGGGAAAGCTGGCCGAAATCTGCGCAAAATATCTGCAGAAAGGCCGCGAAGTTGCAGTTGAAGGACGCATTGCATACCGCACATTCACCGACAGCGAAGGAAACAACCGCATGAGCACTGAAATTACTGTCAACGACCTGTTGATGATAAGCGGACGCAAAGCCGGCTAACAGAAAAATTCGATAAATAAAATTAAAGATCAAAAAAATTAAACTCTACAGCCATGAATAACCTGAACAACAAAGTACAACTGATAGGCCACCTGGGCAAAGACCCGGATGTAAAAATGACCACAGGAGACCGTAAAGTTGCGAGACTCAGTATTGCAACAAGTGAAGTACGATACACAAAAACCGGAGAAAAAACCACTGAAACCCAGTGGCACAATCTGATCGCCTGGGGTGGACTAGCTGAAGTATGCGAAAAGTACCTCACCAAAGGACAGGAGATTGCCATCGAAGGAAAACTCAGTTACCGCATCTACACTGATAAGGATAACAACAAACAGTTTATTACTGAAATCACAGTAAATGATTTGATGATGATCAGTAACCGCAAAGCCGGATAATTAAATAAATAACCTCAAATAAAACCATTAATAAACATTTTTAAAACTAAAAACCATGAACTCATTAAGAAACCGCGTACAGTTAATTGGATACATTGGAGCTGATCCTGAAGTAAAAACCTTCGAAAGCAACAAAAAAGTTGCAAGACTTTCAATCGCCACAAACGATGAATATACCGACAAGGATGGCCAGAAAGTAAAACAAACCCAATGGCACCAATTGGTTGTGTGGAACAAACTTGCAGACATCTGTGAAAAATACCTGAAAAAAGGCCATGAAATTGCTGTTGAAGGCAAACTCACTTACCGCACCTGGAATGACAAAGATGGAAAAAGTCACAACATCACCGAAATTGTGGTGAATGAACTGCTGATGATGGGTGGGAAAAGTAAAGAGTAGCATTTTCATTTGCTGAACCAACCTGCTGAAACAGGAATCTGGTGAGTGTGAGGGGAGAAGGCAGTGTCGGCGTAGCCGCCACTGCCTTCTCCCTTTCCTCTTTTTACTGACAAGCCCGTAATTCCGAACGCAACAAAGTGCATTGAGGAATCTGCCGGATAGACCCCAAGAAAAATGCTGTCTATATATTATGGTATGGTTGCGACGGATTTGAGAATGATATTCCAGCCGCCGGGGCGATGTTTAAATGGGTTTTAAATAGAATATAAATGGTGTTTGAATTGAAAGGCTAATGGATGGCCTGGATATAAGAAAAGTGTTATATATTTGATGCGGAGATCTGATTTGTTGATGAGGACAGATGGCTTGGTAACAAGTCAGATGTATATGCAATAATGTGGATATTCACTCGTTGAACTAAACCGCCCCCTTGCGGAGGCGGTAAAATGATGGTATCTTTAAGGTGCAAACTTTAAAACTATACCATCATGAAGAACAATCATTCTCAA
>WSXX01000059.1 GCA_009773515.1 Bacteroidota bacterium | reverse complement strand
AAGCAGGTCACATCATTGTCAACCACAACTGTAAGTGCAAGCGCAATTGCTGGATCGGTCAGGATGATGCTTCCGGTGACTTCGCAGCCATTCGCATCAGTAACAGTCACATTATAAGTGCCGGCTGCAAGTCCGGTAGCGGTCTCTGTGGTTTGTGCTGCAAGATCATCCCACAGGTAAGTGTAAGGTGATGTTCCACCGGTAACTGTGGCAGTGGCTGTTCCATCATTTCCGCCAGGAGTGGTTGGATTGGTTCCGGTAACGTTTACCAGCAACTCATCAGGTTGGGTGATGGTGATGGTTTCGGTGATTTCGGTTCCGTCGGCATCGGTGACCGTTACGGTGTAAGTTCCGGCTGCCAGACCGGTTGCTGTGGCGGTTGCCTGTGCCAAAGGATCGCTCCACAAATAATTGTATGGCAATGCTCCGCCGGTAGCTGTTGCTGTTGCCTGACCGTCGTTTCCGCCGAAGCAGGTCACATGATTGTCAACCACAACCGTAAGCGCAAGTGCAATTGCCGGATCGGTCAGGATGATGCTTCCGGTGACTTCACAACCATTGGCATCGGTAACAGTCACATTATAAGTTCCAGCTAAAAGGTCGATTGCGGTCTCTGTGGTTTGTGCCAGAAGATCATCCCACAGGTAAGTATAAGGAGGAGTTCCACCGGTAACTGTGGCAGTGGCTGTTCCATCATTTCCGCCAGGAGTGGTTGGATTGGTTCCGGTTACGCTTACAAGCAGTTCTTCAGGTTCGGTGATGGTGATGGTTTCAGTGATTTCGGTTCCGTCGGCATCGGTGACGGTTACGGTGTAAGTGCCTGCTGCAAGGTTGGTTGCAGTGGCGGTAGTTTGTCCATCACTCCACAGATATGAGTAAGGCTCTAAACCAAAGGTAGCCGAAACGGTTGCCTGTCCGTCGTTACCACCAAAACAGCTCACGTTATTATCAACCAATACATCAATGGACAGACCTTCAAGAACAATGATCTCAGCGATATTAAGGAAGCAGTCGGTAGCATCGGCATCTCTTATGTAAACGGTATAAGTTCCCGGAGGCAGGTTCGGGAAGATCGGAGAACTCTGCCAGTTGATGCCATCGATGCTGTATTCATAATTGCCCGAACCACCAGTGACGTCGCTTAAGGAAATGCTTCCATCATCGTCACCAAAGTAGGTAACATCGGTATGGCTGGTATTGGCGGCAAGAATTGCAGGTTCGGTCATGGTGATTGTACCAAGCTCAACAATACAGTCAGGTGCATTAACATCGCGGGCTTCAACCAGATAAGTGCCAGGTGCGAGACCTGAGAATGTGGTTGCTGACTGCCAAGCACCGCCATTGATGCGATATTCATAATCACCTGAACCGCCGGTTACATCTGTGATCTGAATGCTTCCATTGGCAGAGCCAAAACAATTGATATTGGTTTGGATAAGTGTTGCCAGAATTGCATCCGGGGTCGTGATTGTCACTTCACCCGAAATTTCGCAACCGGCGGCATCACTTATTGTATAGGTATAGGTACCAGCAGCCAATCCGGTAAAGACGCCGGTAGCATTGATATTTCCGTCAAGATCATAGGTATAAGGCTCTGTTCCGCCGCTCGCAACAAAAATTACTGCGCCGTCATCAATGCCATTGCAACTGGCCGGAGTGATGTCTATGTCAGTCATCAGGCTGTTGATGGTGATTGTTATGGAAGACTCAGCCGGTGTGCAACTTCCGCTGTTGCCCAGACCATCGGCGGTCAGCGTAAGAATAACACTGCCATTGATTATGTCGTTTGCACCTAAGGTATAGGTCGCATTTAATAAAGTTGCATCATCAAAGCCGCCATCTCCGGAAGTTGTCCAGATCAGGTCGCTGTAATTTGTTGCTGTCGCCAGATTTAACGGAACAGGCGCGGGTGAGCATAACGTGAGGTTATTGCCGGCAAACGCAGCAGGTGCATCGAATACATCGATATAACCCAACTGCAGCGTATCGCAGCCGTTTACACCTAATTGAATATTTGTAAGGTAATATCTTCCGGTAACAGGTGCAGTAGGTGCAGACCAGATAATGGTAACAGTGTCAACGACTGAAGGCAGGGTAATCACCGTGTTTGAAGGATCGGTCAGCAACCAGGTATAAACAGACCCGATTTCCCCATCGATGCGGTAATGCCTTTCAGCACCCACACACACCCTGTCGATCTCATACTCCTGGCCGGCCACCCATTGGGCAGCTACCATCAGCATGGTCAACATTATGGTTCTGAGTATGTTCTTCATTTTTTTTAATTCAAAGATTTAAAGATTCAAAAATTCAAAATTCAAAGATTCAACCCCGCTAGCTATCGGGATCATTTTTCACTTTTCACTCTTCATTTTTCACTTTCCCCTTGTCCCCATCTCCCCTTGTCTCCTTGTCCTAAACTCACCTCATCCGCCTTCGGCACCTTCTCCTCAAGGAGAAGGACTTTCCAATTTTACTTCGGTTCTTTCAATTAACACTCTCCTTGTCCTCCCTTCTCCCAGTATCCACTTCTCCTTGTCTGCTTCGGTCTCAACTTCGATCGACCTCCATCCACTCCCCTTGTCCCCATCTCTCCTTGTCATTCTTTCCTGCCTTCGACTCCGCTCAGGCTGACAACCAATTGTAGGTTACCTCTGCTGTTCAGCCCTGCTCCCCTTTCGCCCCTCGTCCCTATTTTCGTCCCTCGTCCCTCCTTCTAAGGTTCATACTGGTAAATCTGCGATCCACCAGGTCTCGGCTTCACGGTAAGTGTTACCGAATTTGAAGGATTTGTATTTGTGCCGTTTGCATCCGTTACCTCTGTTACGCGGTAAGTGGTAGTTCGGGCAGGCAATATTACGATAACATAAGGATTATCGGTAATACTGGTATATGTTGTAATTACAGGCGGATTAACACCATCGTCAGCCTCAAGTGTGAAGCTCCACGGCGCTTCTCCTGTAAAGGTAATAATAAGATCGGCTTCATCGCCACGGCAGATTTCTTCAGGATTCACAACCAGCGATGCAGTTGGAAGTGCAGGCAGAACTTCAACCAGCCAGAATTTCATATTGTTGGTCGGGCAATCGTTAACAGCTTCTATCTTAACAATGTACATTCCCGGAACCAGCCATGTAATATCAACCGTTGAACCCGTATTTCCTGACGGGAAGAAGGCAGAGGTTACCGGACAGTTGCCCGGAACTACAGCCAGATTGATTCCCGCAAAGTCATCATAAATTTCGTAAGTGATGTTTTCTTCAGCAGCAAACTGTACATCAACTTCAAAGGTAAAGGTCTGACCTGCATACACAGTAACCGACTGGGCCGATGCAGATGCACCGGTCAGCAGTAGCATCAGAGCTACTGTCAACAGTCGTTGTATGTGTTTAAAGGCGGTCATTTTTTACTTTACTTTTTTTAGTCATTGAGACGCAGTAGTACTGCGTCTTTACTTGGTCATTGAGACGCAGTAGTACTACGTCTTTACTTGGTCATTGAGACGCAGTAGTACTGCGTTTTTACTTTGGTCATTGAGACGCAGTAGTACTGCGTCTTTACTTTGGTCATTGAGACGCAGTAGTACTGCGTCTTTACTTTGGTCATTGAGACGCAGTAGCACTGCGTCTTTACTTCGTATCTTATGAAGGCACTCTTCACCTCTCATCTCTCACTTCTCACCTCTCCCCTTGTCTCCATCTCTCCTTGTCTCCTTGTCTCCCCTTGTCTCCTTGTCTTTATTACCTGCCTTCGACTCCGCTCAGGCTGACAACCATTTGTCGGTTTCCTCTGATGTATAGCTCTGCTCCACTTCGTCCCTCGTCCCTAATTTCGTCCCTCGTCCCTCCTTCGTACCTAGTCTTCTTCGGTCTCGACTACGCTCGACCTCCGGGCATACCCCTCCCATTAAGCCAAAATCTGCCATTAAATCCCCATGTAACAAGTGCCCCCTGGCGGGCAACCTGCTCCGGGCTGCTGAGTCTATGTAATTCATTATTAACTCTTTGACGTTTCCTGGTGGACTCTCACCAGTACGTCCTTCAACAATTGTGCTTCGCCATCGCTTTCGCCGTCGCTTTTCAGCTTTTGCTTGTTCAGAGGCATTGCAACCTATTGTTGCGGGGACTGAAACCCGGGGATCTCCCCTGGCATCTATCTCTCCGTGCTTCCGTGGCGGAATTAATATTCCATCTCCATCGGGTCCTGCACGAGCAGCTTTCCCCGCAGCTGAGTTGCCTGAGATGTCAGTGCTGTGTCTTAACAGCGCCGCATACCAGACACCTATATCTATGTCGGGTCCGTGCTTATTTTGATCGGTTCGCATTCATTTTTAGTTAGTTCGTGTATACCTTGTGAATTGGTACGCTTTCATTGATGATGGTTTCTTTCTAAAAGGGACGAGGGACGGGTCAATTTCCAATTTCCAATTTCTAATTTCTAATTTCCAATTTAACCCACAGTAGGGTACCAAAATCGGATTTTGGAAATAGTAAACCGAAATTCCAAACTTCACCATTTCTCCTTGTCTCAGATCAGAGTGACATAGAGGTTTTAGTAATGCACTTCGACTCCGCTCAGTGTGACAGAGTAGTTTTAGCAATGCACTTCCACTCAGCTCTGTGTGACAGAGATATAAAAACCTGTTCATATTAAAAGCGCTTTAACATTGTCATTCATTTTTGTTAGACAATGAGCTCCGTTTTGCTGTATGCTGAAAGCAGATCTTCGCAAACCTGCACCCTGCCTTACGCAGTGTGTGTCGCTCAAATCAATTGCAGATCAACTCATTCGCTGAACTTGCTTTCTCAGACAAGAACCATGGAAACCGCGTTCTCCTTCAGGCAATCAATGGTGTACAACACCAGGTGATTTCTGAAGAAACCCGTGAAATTCAATTCCATGTTATAAGTCCGCATAGGCTGTCAGATTATGAATCATGAATCCACATTCCAATTCCCGAAAAAATTCGGGGCAGCAAGCCAAAACTCTATCTGGCTTTCATTCTATGGTGTGCCATCAAAGCGGAACCAATGGGTTCACACCTCAGGCTGGGAAGGTCATTCCGTGTAAATGTGCGCAATGATTATGTTTTACAGTTTGCAGAAACTTCAAAATGCATGTTTTCCTTTTTCGCCTGGCCTTCTCCGTTTCCGGATAAGATTTCAGCGCAGCCGACACCTCCGTCCCCGGTATCACCGGAATACGCAAACTCTTCAGCCTCAGGAAATTATACATATTACTTTCGTTTCTGCAATGCAGTTCTATGGCAGGGATTTTCCGATGACACCGCCCCATCGCGTGCGAAAAAACCCGCATACGTCAGGCACTGCCCGGCAAATCCGAACTTCCTTAAAACCTTATTGCTGTTCAACACATCTCAATGTTTTTTCGTTCAAAATTTGTGTCTGTGCAAAATCCTTTCTCCTCCCTTTCGCATCATTTCCATCCTAGATGCCAGAATACTGAGATCAAAGGCACAACAGAATTTTTCTGTGCCCTGAGTCTTGAGTCCTGTGCAATCATATTACCTTGTTCATTTCTTGCACTTTTCACATTTACACATCATCACTTTTGCTTTTTTCACTCCCTTGCCCTCCCCGGCCAGAGCACCAAAGGACTCTAGCCGGAAAGTTTTGGGATGAAAAAGCAACGTTAAGTCCTTGAATTACTATGGTTGAATTGGCAAGTAATCATCTCCTGCTGGTGGAGTTTGATCAGTAATTGTAGGCCTAGCTTTGAGAGTCTGAAGTGCCAAGTCATCAAAATCTACTTGTAGACAACTTGTAAAATCAATGTCATCCCAATTTCCGACGAGTGGATTAGTCCCATCAGTTAATGCGCCATTTACAGATAATGTATATTGCACATCGGTAAGGCCTTCGTAAGTATTGCCGTGAACAATTGTTGCTCTGATGTATATAGTTTCACCAGCTGCACCAACTGATGTAGTACCACCCTGGGGCGTAACCAAAACCGGGGAGATATGTGGTCCAGCACCAACACCGATTGCATTCGGCGTTGTGAAAGCCATATCAGTAGCCCATTCAAGAGTTACTGTTTGACCAGCTTGTAAATTTGCAAACTGAGCTGATAGTTGCCATGCTGTTGACCAATTAGCAGCAGCTACTGCATAATAGAAAACGTTTTGGCCAAAATCATAAAGTACTGCATCAAATGTTGCGTTTATATTAGCAGAAACAATGTCAGCAATACAATTGTCATCATTATCACCATAGCCTGGCATTATCGCTCCAGCTTGGACATTTGCAATATCAAGTGTGAATGCATGCAGAGGTTCGATCCTATAAATCTTCATGTTATTAGGTGTACATGAACCATTTGTCCCTACTACTAAAATTCCAACAAATACTGGCATAGTAGGATCATATGCGAATGCATTCCACGTAATTTCAATTGATGCTGTTGTCCCAGCGCCGTTGTATGCAACGTTATAAGCTGATCCTCCAGTAACATTCATTAATGGACCACCATCAGGGGAAACCACTGCAGCTAATCCACCAGCATCGATGATTTGAGTGCTTTGAGTCACGAACCACTGATAATGTCTTTCAGTCCATGCAGTACCAGGAGAGGGATCAGGAACAGTGATAGAATATGTGTACGGTTGTCCTGCGATTGGATGGAATGCATCAGGAGTAAGACATGTTACAGGTTGTGGCGCAAGCTGCCCGAAAGCAGTAGAAGAGAAACCAAAGGCAAAAATTGCCAGTACGAGAATTAAAAGTTGCTTTTTCATTTTTGTAAGTTTTAATTGTTTAAAATCAAATTGTTTTGAAAAATTAAATTGTTTGTTTTGAAAGATTTGTCCATTTTGGACGGTTTGTTTTGATTGTAAAAAATTTGTTTGTTTTTTGGCCGGAAGTACCGGCTTGCATTATGTTGTTTCCTTTCTCATAGGCGGTGGTTTTGGTTAGACATGGATTTGTATTGGAGGCAAAAATTCCGCTTTACCGCATCGTGGGAGAACGATGGGATCGGCAAAGCCGGAAATATCGTAAAGCAGGTAAATAAATTACCTGGTATGGGTTGCATTTGCAATATGTTGTTACTTCTTTTCATTTTAGTTAGTATCATGATTAGTTTTTAATCAATTCTGGTCGTGGTCTGATTAGGATGTTTCTGCTGACAATGTCTGCTTCATTGCCATTGCAATCGGTCACCGTGTAGGTAATGGTATGGTTAACTTCAACATTGGTATCGGTTCCCCATAGGTAAATTGGCGTGCTTAAAGAAGGTTGGCCAGTGCCTGAAATTTGAGGATATCCGCATATAGGATCAAAGATGACGGTCCACTCAATATCAATATCTTCCAATTCACAGCAGTTATCTGAGATAGCATTAAGGTCAAGTTCTGTGCTTCCGTTTCCAACCAGATACCAATCGGGGCGGCGTGGATTACCTTGTGAAGGGAATTCAGGAACTATATCAGCAAGGGGCTCAGGTTGACCATCGTAAATAGCAGAAATAATATTGATTACACAGAAATCAAATGGGCCGGGGGCGGTGAAAGTCGGCGGTTCGGTATCTTCACTTGTCACTGTCCAGCTTCCCGTGGTGGTACAATCATTGTCATCGGTGACAACCACGGTGTAGGTGCCGGAAGTCAGGCCGGTAAGATCTTCGCCATTCTCCTGTCCAGCGGGGATCACACCATCTGCGGTGGTCCATTCAAAAGTATAAGGAGGGGTACCGCCGGTAACGGTGATATCAATTTCGCCGTTTGATTCGCATTCTCCATCGGTAACAATGCCTAAAACCAGCACTGGGTCAACAATACTATTTGTAACCGTTGAATTGTTGTTGCTCAGGTTAGGGTCGGTAAAGGGAGGAGAAAGAATAACAGTCGCCGTGTTGGCAACCATATTTGCGATGTCACAGCTAACTTTCCCGCTAATAGTAATGGTTTGCTGTCCGGAAACTCCCACTGCCATATTGGTAAATACCCATGATTCAGGCCATATGCCTGGTTGGGCAACACCGTTTAATGTCCAGGAAGTAGGATCTAGTACCTGAGTGGGCATATTATCCAATAATGTAACCTCAGGTGCTATTGCCGGTCCATTATTGGTCACAACAAGAGTATAGGTAATGTTCTGTCCTGCGGTTATAGCACCGATTGGTGAAACTGTTTTTACCACCGAAATATCTGCTTCGCCATCCACCTGAACATCAAAGCTGCAGCTTGTTTCATTTCCGCATTCATCGGTTGCTGTCCAGGTAACGGTGGTAAGGCCCTGGTTGAAGGCAACACCATTAAGGGAGGTGTATGGACCGGAAGTGGTGACACCTGTTAACTCTGCTTCAAAGAAAATATCACCGGCATTGGTGCAATTGTCAGTAGCTGTAGCATCCCATGAGGTGCCTGTGTGAACGTAGGTATTGCCGGTATTGACAACAACCTGCTGATCAGCGGGACAAGTAATTACAGGATCGAGGTTATCAACCCGACGCTGCATTTCTTGAGATATATCAATATAATTTCCGCAATCATCGCTGACACGGTATGTTCTGATGGTGGTTTCCAGACAACCAACCAGCGCAGGTGCGCCATCGCTCAACCAGGTAACGGCTGGGGTACCACAATTATCATGTTCATCAGTTACCACCAGAGGATCAGGAGCAGGGTAAGTACCGTTGCAACCTGAAATAAATATCGCAGCGGGATTGGAGGCTGTGGGGGCTTGGTTGTCCTGTGTCCAGGTGTAAGTAACAGTCTCAACATCTGTGTTTCCGCAATCGTCGGTAGCGGTTACTGTGAAGGTTTGCGACATGGCACAGGTTCCGGTGATTGCACCTGGCACAGCGGTAATGGTTGGCGTTCCGCAATTGTCAGTAGCTGAACTGGCAGCAATAACACTGGCTACGGTTGGCAGATTTGCAGGGTTACAGCCCAAGGCAAGTCCACTGGTTGAAACAGTAAGTACAGGAGCTTCATTGTCAAAGTTGCGGGAGACTCTGGTTACGGTTGGCAATGCTGCATTTCCGCAATCGTCCGTCACATTAAAGGTGTATTCAATGTATTGGCTGCAACCATTGGTGACTACTGCACCTGCTACTCCGGTGATGGTGCCGCCTGCGCTGGGTGATGGTGCCGCCTGCGCTGCAGTTATCGGTCCATGTGGTGGTAACGCTTACTGGCCAGGCTTCATTGCAGTTGGTGAGGGTATAATCAGGCAGATCGCTGATTACCGGAACCTCATTGTCAACCCTGCGCAGCAAATTCTGCTGCACATCAATGAAATTTCCGCAATCATCACTGACGCGGTAAGTTCTGATGGTTGTTTCCATACAATTGAGAAGAACAGGTGTACCATCGTTTAGCCATGTTACTGCCGGAATAACACAATTGTCATGCTCATCGGTTACCACCAGAGGATCAGGAGCCGGGAAGCTGCCGTTGCAACCTGCTATGAAAATATCATCGGGGTCAGAAGCGGTTGGAGCTTCGTTGTCCTGTATCCAGGTGTAAGTGATGCTTACCGGAGATGCTGCGTTTCCGCAGGCATCGTTGTAAGTTGCTGTCCATGTCTGAGAAAATGCACAACCGGTATTGGTTGGACCAGCAGTATTTACGACCGGATTAAATACTCCCACACAATTATCCAATCCAGTGAATGTTGGGGCGATAACGGTTGGATTACATCCCGATAGCGGACCGGAAACTGCTGTGGTGGTGATTACCGGAGCTTCGTTGTCCTCAACAATAATCACTTCTTCAGCGGTGCCATTGCAGCCATTGTCATCAGTTACCATCAGCAACAGGCGATAACTTACACCGCAATCATCACCGGCAGCAACATCAACCAATCTCTGATCAGATAATCCAGAAATTGAACCATTTCCTGAAACGCTCCATGCATAGCCAGCCATTCCATCATTTCCGGAATACTGGTTCAGCGTATGCGGACAAACCACCCAATCGCCGGTTATATAAGCCGATGGAAGAGAATTGATTACAACAGTAGTACTAACATTCATATCACGTGAACAACCGTTGTTATCGCTCACATGAGTCAGTGTATAAACGAAAGTCCCAGTGATATTTGTGGGAGCGAAGACAAAAGTACTCAGATCAGTACCCCAGGTAGTAACTGTTTGGGTTGGGCCACCGTTTATGTTATATTCAAAAGTGAAAGGAGGCTCTCCAACGGTTGCTGTAAACCAGATGAAAGGTGAGCCTGCAAACTGGCAATAGTTGCCGCCACCGGTAATGGTTGCATTGGGGGCCGAATTGATTTCAACTTCAAGGGTTTCAGTTTGCGGATCGCAACCATAACTGTCAGAAACCACAAGCGTATATGTGCCGGCAGCAGCCGCAGTTGCATTGTTAATAACCGGATTTGCAAGATTAGAACTAAATCCATTCGGACCTGACCAATTATAAGTATATGGGGGTAAACCACCGGTAATATTTGCTTCAAATTCAATATCTTCACCTTCACAAACTATATTTGAACTACCTACAACTGAGGGAGACATAGTAAAAGGAATTGGATCAAGGGTACCGAAGGAAATATCATCGAGCCCGAAGTCGTTGCCGCCTGGATCTGTATTCAGATTTATAATTCTTATAATTGCCGTAGTTGCTCCTGGAGGAGAAATCCATGATGGGGTGCTATAGAATCGAACCCAGTTTGACAATCCAACCTGACCTTCATTCGTAGGCTTTTCAGCAACATTCAAATCTGCAATAGAGCCCACTTGTTCAGCCCCATTTTGAGCAGTTACAATCTCAAACTGCAATCGAGCCGGAGAATCAGGATTAAGATTCATACCCCATGCACTGAAATAGTATGCTGTATTCTCATGAATTGTAACAGTCTGCTGCCAAATGGTTCTTAGATGAGGCGGACTCCCGATCAGATCAGTACTACCATTAATCATCATAAAATTTCTGGCACCTGCAGTATTATTGGTATGGTCTCTTCCATGAAAGTTAGGGTGATACCCATTTAGTATTCCGGGGTATTCATAATATGCATTGGTATTTACAGCATATCTGTTTTCCGGGTGAAGTCCTTTTGCAGTGCCCCAGTCATAAGGAGGAGGATCATCCCAATAGCCTTGATTCTGCTGATATTCAGTAAAAAAAGCAGGAGTTGCCGCATTAAAATTGGTAAAACTTCCATCAACAACCAGTTCTGTTGCGGCACTCAAATATGCAGTTTCCACACAACCATTTACTCCTGTTACAGTAACACTGTATATGCCGGCTTCATCTATACAAATTGTTTGCTGAGTTGTTGGAGGAACAATATTCCAGTAATAAGATCCACCACCAGTAGCTGTCAGCTCAACACATCCGGGAGTACTGCAGTAGTCTGCTATAATCTGAGCGCCGGGGAGAGGCTTGTTAATCACTGTTACAGATGCATCAGCACTGCATAAAGAATGCGGATTTGCATATGTAACTGTATATGTAGTTGTTTGAGATTGAGTAAGATCTGAAGGATCTTCTTCAGTAGATGTAAATCCAGGTGGATTTGAAGTCCAAAGTATAATTGGGATGTCATTAAAATTAGCACCCATCAGAGTTACATTGTCAATTGCCCAATATCGATTGCCATCCCCGGAATAATAAAAACGTACATAAAGTGAAGATTGATCAATATAAGCACTTAAATCCAAAGACTGATAATTGAAAGAACCTGGGCCTCCGCTTGTGGTTGTAGTTACTGTAAAGATATCTGTCCAGGTCGTTCCGTTTGTTGATAGCTGAACTCTACCAAATGAGCTGCCTCCTGAACGGAAATAATGATAAAAGTCAAGTAGTAGGGAGGTATAACCTTCCGTATTTATCACTTGACTAGTCAAATAGGTATCGGTTTGTCCAAGGTTCCTGCTTCTGGCAAAGTAAAACCTGGAATTATCATTTGAAATGAAAGTCAAAGAGTTGTAAGTATATGGCGAATTTTGAGTTGTCCACGCTCCGGCATTATTCGTTCCTGACACAGTCCAACCTGTTGGATTTGAGTTAAAATCAGAACTCAATAAAGATACTGGTTCATAAGTCAAACTCGACCACGAACTCAAATCAAACTCTTCTCCCGGGCAAATTTCTGTTGGATTTGCACTTGCAGTAACTGCAGGTATAGGATCAACAGTTACTGTAATGGTAAAGGCCGGGCTAACACAACTGCCATCGACAGAAGTAGCTATAACCCTGTAATCCACCGTTCCTGATGTGGCATTGCTTGGGTTTGTGAGCACCTGATTGATTAAAGAACCACTTCCTGCAGAAGCTCCCGTGATACTGCCTGTTATGGCTCCAATTGTCCAGGTGAAAGTTGATGTTGTACTGGCTGTGAGGGTAATATTGGTGGCTGATCCGGAACATATCCTCTCCGCAGGATCAGCGGTCACCACCGGACCTGGATTAACAGTTACTGTAATAATGAATGCATCGCCGAAACAGCCTCCGGCTGATGATCTTGGCGTAACAATGTACTGAACGGTACCTGATGAGGAATTACTCGGATTGGTCAGGGTTTGATTTATGGCAGAACCGCTTCCTGCAGAAGCTCCGGTTATGCCTCCTGTTATCGTTCCTATGGTCCATTGGAATGAACTCGCGATGTTTGCAGTAAGGTTGATATTGGGTGATGATCCGTTGCAGATAGTGATGGCTGAAACATTTGTTACAATGGGCTCCGGATTGATGATCAGGGTAACTGTAAAAGTATTACCGGCACAACCCAATGCACTGACTGCCTGAACGGTATAAATTACATTGACCGGGCCTGTTGTCGTATTTGTCCATGCATCATCTGCTATCGCATTGGCACTAAAGCCTGTTCCGGTTAACGGATTACCTGCAGAAGCCGTCAATCCATTGCTATTTATAGAAACAATGGTATAAGATGCAATGGCAAGCCCGTTTGTGCTTGCAGCAAGGTTTACACCTGAAGCCACATCACTGCATATTGTAACAGGGGCTTGATTGACAGAAACCGGCTCAGGATTAATGTGCACTACTGCATTCATATCCTCGTTAAGACATTCATCGGCTGTGGCTTTAATAAGATAACTTACCGTTGATGTAGCATTGGATATATTGTAAATGGTCTGATTGATTACCGGTCCGCTTCCATTTGCAAATCCATATGTGGTAGTGGAATTGCCTGTTATAATTGAAGGCTCCCAATCAAAAGTGGTGTTTGAAATATTACTTACAATTGTAAAACCTGTACTTTCACCTGAGCAAATGGTTTCTTCATCAGGTATTACCGATAAAGAAATGACCTGATTGGCCAGAATAGTAACACTATTGGTGTTGGAGCAACCGGTAACAGTATTGGTTTCTACCAATGTATAGGTGGTCGTATAGGCTGGTTTTACCATTGGATGTGAACCAGTAAAGTCAAAAATTTCGCCTGCAGGATCTGCTGTCCACAGGTAGGTATTTCCGGCAACTCCGGTAGCTCCTATCATAATGCTTGCTCCCACGCAAATGGCACCATCAGGTCCGGTTTCAGCGGCAGGCAATGGATTAACGGTAACAGACAGTGAACTTGCCGGCCCGTTTCCGCAGGCGTTCTGTGGAATCACCTGTACATTGCCCGAATTTACGCCGGCTGTAATGTTGATTGTATTGGTTCCTTGCCCTGAATTGATGCCCCATCCGGTAGGTACTGTCCATTGATAGGTAACGCCGGGTGTATTAACTACACTGTAATTATGAATTGTTCCTTCGCAGAAAAGAACATCACCGCTGATTGCACCGGCAGATGAAGGCAGCAGAAATACATTGACCGGTAATGTTGTGGAAGGCCCGTTTCCGCATCCATTCGATGGGACAACAGTGATATTTCCGTTATTGGCTCCAACCGTAACGGTTATCTGATTTGTTCCCTGCCCTGCATCAATGGTCCAGTCAGCAGGTAATGTCCAGGTGTATGTTACTCCGCTTACATTTGTTACGCTGTAGGTTTGAGAACTGGTTTGGCATGGATTGACATTGCCTGTAATGGCAGAAGTAGCTGCAGGAGGTGCAATATCAACCACAATGTTGCGGGTGCGGGCAGTTCCGGGTCCGCAATCATTGGAGGGAGTAACTGTAATAGTTCCCGAAGCAGCACCTACCAAATAGGTTACCGAGTTGGTTCCCTGACCGCTTTGCAAGGTCCATCCGGCAGGAATTGACCAGGCATACACAACAAAAGGAACTGAAGTTACACTGTATGTCTGTGTTGAACCGGCACAAACCGGACTGATTCCGGCTATTTCAGAAGGCTGGGCCGGAACTGTTGCCTGCGGAGTGACGGCCAGAGTTCTTGGGGTACTGCCTCCGCATGCGTTACCGGCAACAACTGAAATATTTCCTGCCGTTGCACCAACGGTTACTGTGATTGAACTTGTGCCCTGTCCAGCTGTAATGGTCCAGCCAGCAGGGACTGTCCATGAATATAAGAATCCAAGATCAGCTACTGAATATATTTTTGAAGAACCAACGCAAGGAGCCGGTTCACCTGCAATAAGACCAGGCATCGCAGGCGTTGATGTGCTCACTGAAATTGCCATGGTTTGTGCTGGTCCATTGCCGCAGGAGTTGGATGGAGTTACAGTTAGTGTTCCTGATTGGTTGCCAAACCTGATTGAAACCACATTGGTACCCTGACCGCTCAGAACAGTAGCACCAGGAAATGCCCAGGTGTAAGAAACTCCAACCGGAGGAGGAGGCATAACAACAAAATTATGTGTGCTGTTCTGACAGACTTCTGTTGTGGCGGGTTGAATGGGGCCGGGTTGCGCTGGAAGAGACTGAACAATAACAGCCAGCGTAGATGCAATACTTGTACCGCATGAATTTCCTGCTGTTACAGTAATATTCCCATTTTGGCCTGCCGCACCTGTGGTGACCGTGATACTTGTTGTACCAGCACCTGCTGTGATATTCCAGCCTGCCGGCACTGTCCAAACATAGGTAGTTGCATTTGGAACAGCGGCAATACTGTAAACCTGTCCTGAAAGATTCGGACATTGCAGTGCAAGCCCTGCGATAACCCCTGGTACTGCAGGTGTGCCGGGCAATGTGGCATAGGTAATTGTTCCTGAATTGCTGCTTGCTCCACAACTATTATATGCTCTGATACGATAATAATAAGTTGTCCCGGCCGTTAACCCAGTTACGTTGTATGTAGTTACATTGCTTACATTCAGGTTATTATAGCCAGCCACGAATGTTGCAAAAGTATTAACCGTTGAAACATCAAGGTAATAACCTGTTGCATTTGCTGAAGCGGCCCAGTTGGCAGTAATTTGTGTACATTGGGCATTTGTGCCTGCATTTGCCGTTGGCGCGACAGTCGGTGAGGTGACAGTAACCGTAGCCGAAGCACATGTTGTTGTATTACAAATTCCTTCAGCACGGACATAATAAGTAGTTGTTACTGTGGGAGAAACTGTAATACTGGGTCCTGAACCAACCAAAGTACCACCACAGCTACCAGTATACCATCTTAAATTGCTATTAAAAATTTTAAATTCTTTCAATGTTATATTTGCACCACCAAACCACAAAGGTGCAGCACCAGAGGCCTTAGGATTAGCGACAGTTCCCTGCTCAACCAAAACACCATCAATGTAAATTGATAATGTTGAACCATTCTTTTCCCCCACGACCCTATACCATTGGTTAATAGTATAAATAAAAGCTTCTCCAAGCCCTGTATTGCCGGGGTCATGTCGCCAATGTAATCTCATGTCACCTGGATATCTCCATATACCTGGACTTCTATCACTTCCTGCGGGACTATAACCAAATATTTTGCGCCAGGTACCATCAGGGGCCGAAGTATATTTCATGTCAAATGAAATGGTGTATCTATCTGTATTTAAAATAGCAGTTGATATTGAAGTATAGGACGATGTGTTTGAAAGTTGTAATCCACCATCAAGGAATGACCCTCCGGAACCACTTAAATTCAAGCCATTCCCTGAATAATCATTTACATCCGAAGTAAACGGATAATATGCTGCCAGACCTCCTTCAGCGGTTAATACAGTTGAAGAGCCTGAGCATATCGTTGTTGTTCCTGTTATTGCTGTTGGTGCATTAGACAGAGGATTTACTATAATCACCGCCGAACCGGTCATGTTCGATGTGCAAGCATCTCGTGTAGCGACAACTGTATAGGTTCCTGCCACAGTTTGATTTCCAAATGAAATGGCATTTCCTGTTCCATTTAAAGCGGCACCAATTGCTACTGCATCTCTATAGAGCTGATATATCACGTCTGTTTCAGAACCTGAAAGGCCAACAGGTAATCCGCTGCCACCCGAGCAATAAGAGCCACCTCCTGTAACTGTAAAGAGTGTTGGTGGAGTGCATGGTGGACCACAGGGGGTGTTGAAGGAAACTGCGTCAATTCTAATTTCTCTGGTGTTTGTATTTGGTTTTCTAAATCTGATGTAACGTGTGTTAACGGTCAAAGAATAATTTACATTAACAAAGCCAATATTACCAGTATAAGTATATAGAGTTGCATTGTACCAGTCAGTATTATTCGCTGAGATATCAACAATTATATCAGCACTATTAGGATAAAACCTCCCCCAACGAATAGTCACACTTCCTCCTGCTGTTAATAGTAAATTGTCATCTCCGGTAAGATCCAAAGTAAGTCTGTCTCCATTTTCCAACAATAAGGCTCCATTGCCATCTGGAGCGTCAAGGGCATTCGCTGGATTTTCAACCCCGCTATTCGTCTGGCTAATTGCAAATCCTTCGCAATTTCCAGCAGGAATTGTCCAGTCAATAATTACTTGACCGCTGGCTCCACTGCCACTTGAACTGCCATCCTCACCTCTTTCTCCGCCCCCTCCACCTGGGTTAATACCATTACTTCCATTCGAGTAACGACTACCTCCAGCACCTCCTGCAGCTCCTGGGGTTCCGGCACCAGCGATTCCGGCAATTCCAGCAACTCCTCCATTATCATTTCCCGTGTTACCCCCATTACCTCCATTACCACCAGCACCCGCTGAACCTGCTCCACCAGCACCACCTCTATTTGTACTTGTACCCCCATTTCCACCTGCCCATCGCACAGCACCTGTACTTGCAGCAACTGTACCACCGTTGCCGCCGATAGCCCCGGCTGCTATTACTAAATTGCTAAAGCTTGAATTTGATCCGTTGCCGCCATTAGTTCCTCCAGTTCCAACTGTAATAGTGTATGTAGTATTCGGGGTTACGGCAAGTGCACTGTTTCCAGCATAAGCTCCACCGCCACCACCTCTGTTATTACCATTATGGCCACCTGCACCACCTCCCCAACATTCAACGGTAATTTGGGTAACACCAGGAGGACATATCCATGAAAAAGTGCCAGCAGTGTTGTATGTCTGACTCCCCAATGGCGCCTTCACCAGATTCCCGCTCCCCACCACCGTATCCCCCGGAGGCATTACCGCCATTGCAGCCAATGGCTCAGCAGCAATGGCAGTATCGGATTGTGGTAGTTCGCTGAGGGTGTTTTCGGCAAGGGGCTCAACAACAAGCGATTCGGGAGAGACTTCCATGTTGTCAGTTTCGGTTTCAGCCAGCAACTCTTTCCCAAAAACCACCCCTTCAAAACTCACATTGCGGTTATGGAAGGTAACTGTATGATCAACTGTGCTCCATCCGTAAAAGCGGATACTGAGGGTTTGCGGGTAAGAAACGCGGAGGCTGGTTTTTACCGGCAGGTTGCGGGGCACAGGAGTGCCGATGTAGATGGTGTGGCCGATCTGGGTTTTTTGGGAGGTAAAACCATCGTAGGAGTAATGCACTGAGGTGCGCATGTTTACGCGGCTCAGGCTGACTTCAAAATTCAGCTGGTTGATAAGAATGCTGGTTCCGGGAGCAGGAGTAACCTGGTATTCGTAGTATGCTTCGGAGTCAAGATTGTCGGTGTTCCAGCCGCTGGACATTGCGCCATAATCAGCTGAGAAGCTCAGGGAATCAACACTGCGGCCGGCAGAAAACGTAAGGGTGGCAACATTTGAGGGAAGGGCTGTTTCGTAGGGAGAGGTAAGTGGCCAACTCAGACTGATCGGCTGTTGTGCGCTGATATTCAACGATATAGCAAATATCGCTATTATAAGGAACGCTACGCGCGCGCGTACACGTGAACATGAAAAGAGAAGGTTTACACGTAAATCAGTGAGGAGGGTATAAAACGCAAAACGACCCACCCTGTTAAGGATTGGTTCGTTTTGTGCCGATAACATCAGCGGCCCTCTTTGGGCTATTCTAATACTGCCGGTTGCCTCCAAGCTGAAATATGTTCCGGCTGCCTTGCCTTGATCAGGAATTTTCCCTGATCAAAAACCTTTGTAAGATGAGTTTGTAAACCTTGGGATAATCCTTGTTGCAATATTGTCTCTCCCAAAACAAGGTTGCGGAAAATACCCAGGATGTACGCCTCATTTCAATAAAAAGTCAATCAACGCAGTCAAGGTTTTTTAATAAAATCTGATACTCTGATAATTTCTGTGCATTTTGATGAATTCTGTAATCAACAGTCTTGCAATAATTCAGCAATAAATCCGGTGGTTGGCTCAGATGCCCGTGAACATGTTTTAAGCGGACATAGTGAAATGAGACACTGCACTTGAGTGAGTCTCCATAAACGAATCCGGCCGAATGATTGGTGAAAAAAAAGGGAATATCTATGCCACCAGAAAAACTCACGGGGTAACGCGCTGATAAGGCATTGCCTGCAGTGGTTTCATTTAACTCAATGGTGTAATAGTTTCCCATATTATACTGTTTTGTCAGGGTTAATTTTCAAGATTAATCAGCAACGACTAAAATTTTAATTTCTTCCCCAGGTTATGAAGCCCTCATTTCCTTATCGAAAATGTATGGTTTCAGAATCTGAAATTTATTGTCAAGGGACTTTAAAAACAGGCTTCTGTCAGCTCATTGACTCATGACCATCAGTATATCATTATTTCCCATAAAAGTAATACACATAATCAGCAAAATCAATTCGTATTTACACGTATATTTCAGCATTATGGCTTGATTTCTAACACATTTAGCTGCTTTTTTTAAAAACTCCTATTGACATTCTCAACATATATCATATTTGCTGATAAATATTTTTTTACACAATAAAAATCAATAAACTATAAAAAAGGTCATTTGTAAATACTGTATTACAGCAAAATAGCTTGAATAATCTCTGTAAACCTTATTTTTACAATAAAAACGATCCCAATGAAATTTACTTTAGTAAAGTATATTTACACTAAAAAAGAGTCTCATTCCGGGATTTTATGGTTTTTCAAAAAAAACAGAAAAAAAAATATTTTTTTCACTATTGTCCGGTAAAAATCGAAAAAATTCTTGCCACCAAATCTCCAAGACTCCAAATTACACAAAATGAATAAATTATATTGGTGATTTTTGGTGATTTCGTGCTTTAGTGGCAAATTTAATAAAGTAAGGTGCTTTTCTACAACTTTTGTAAAAGGGCAACAATATCAGTCATTTGGAATAATATTCGAAACTTTCCACAGCTGAGCGGCATTTGCAATGCCGCTTAGCCAGCATCGATTATATTGATTAGGATGTTAATATATTGATCAAACGCCAATGAACACTGGATAATTTGCAATTATCCATTAGCTGAAAATATTTATTGAATTGCAAATTCAATGATGTTCGAAGCGGCATTGCAAATGCCGCTTAGCCGAGTTAATATATTGATCAAACGCCAAAGCTGAGCGGCATTTGCATTGCCGCTCTGAACACTGGATAATTTGCAATTATCCATTAGCTGAAAATATTTATTGAATTACAAATTCAATGATGTTCGAAGCGGCATTACAAATGCCGCTTAGCCAGCATCGATTATATTGATTATGAACACTGGATAATTTGCAATTATCCATTAGCTGAAAATATTTATTGAATTGCAAATTCAATGATGTTCGAAGCGGCATTGCAAATGCCGCTTAGCCGGGGCAATCTGCCAGAGGCAATTTCATCAATTTACAATTTTATCACGGATCAGGAAGATAGTATTGAATTGCAAATTCAATGATGTTCGAAACGGCATTGCAAATGCCGCTTAGCCGGGGCATTTATCATGATATTTCCGGCCTTTCTTTATAACAAAACCATATCAACTACGAAACAAAAGCGAATCAATTACGTATAATATAAGTTTTAAAACGCATCTGTAACGTATCTGAAACGGACTTGATACGATATTGAATTAATCATGATCAACAGCAAAATATATGGGAAAACTTAAGAATGGTCTACATGGCGGCATTTCAGGAAAAATTGGCAACCTTATTTATTCCAGCTGGAAAGGGAAGCCATACGTAAAAACCCGGCCTGATAAGGTTAAGAATCCACGCACCAGGGGTCAAACGGCAAGTCGGTCTGCTTTTGCCGTTGTGCAATCACTTATTGGCGGGGTATCATCATTTGTGCGCGATGGTTTTGCAGCCAAAGCAATCGGCATGTCGGCTTACAATGCTGCAATTTCTTACAATTTGCTGCATGCAGTGGATAAAAGTTCAGATCGGGCGGAACTGGTTTTTCCTGCGCTATTGTTTTCTACCGGACTCTACCCGGGCTTAACCAACATTCAGCTGCAAAGCGATGAATCCGGCAAACTTAAAATTACCTGGGAATCAGGGGAAGGCAGAGCCAACGATATTGTGGGGCTGGTTGCCGTAAATGAACCGCAGAACCGGTCGCAGTCATTTTCGTCGTTTGCCCGAAGAGAAGAACAACAGTCAATAATAACCTTTCCTGATGACTGGAAAGGGCAAAATATTCACATTTACGTAAGTGTTAAGCCAGCCGAAGCAATTATAGCCAGCAAAGGAAAAGCAGGCATTTCAGAAAGTGCATATGCCGGCGTGGTAGTGGTTTGATTTTTCAACTTCTTTGTTTCCGCGCGTCCCCTGACGCGTGGCAGTAACGCCTTGATCCTCGTACCGCTTCCGCGCGTCCCCTGACGCGTGGTGCTTTGCCCTGATCCCCATACCGTTTCCGCGCGTCCCCTGACGCGTGGCAGTAGCGCCCTGATCCCCATGCCGTTCCCGCGCGTCCCCTGACGCGTGGTGCTTTGCCCTGACCCCCATACCGTTTCCGCGCGTCCCCTGACGCGTGGCAGCAGCGCCCTGACCCCCGTACCGCTTCCGCGCGTCCCCTGACGCGTGGTGCTTTGCCCAATTTTTCAACATCCATAATGAAAGACATATAGCTTAACCTACTGATTTACTGAAGCATAAAAACACCTGCTCAATCTTCAACTGCAGGAGCAAAATTCAACATCAACATGGCAAAACATCAGGTTTTACGACGATCAGGCACAATCCTGAACCAAAAATCACCAGGCAAAATATATTATATGTGTCAAAACACTTACGGAAAATAACAGAGAAAGCAGGCTCAGTGATTATATATCAGTATTTATACCCAAGCATTTGCAATCATAACGGGATGCATCGTTGGCTTAACATCAGCATATCAGTATTTATACCCATTTTGGGTGAGTGCCTGAATAAATCGGGCATATTCGTTGTAATTTTACACTCTCTAATCTGATAGCCAAACTCCTTCAATGAAAAATACAATTCTCGACACCGGTAACAAGTTTGTTATACAGCAAAACGGGGAGGAATCCTGGCTTGCATACAGGCAGAAAGGTGAAGTAGTGGATTTCTACAGCACTTACGTACCGGGAGCATTAAAAGGAAAAGGCATGGCTGCAGACCTGATTCTGCATGGCATTCATTATGCGGTTTTACACGGACTCCGGGTTAAACCCTCTTGTCCGGCTGTTGCTCGTTTTATGGAACTTAACCGTGAATGGCAATATCTTACAGTATATAGCCTGAACTGATCCGCTTAGCTTTCCGCAATCAATTTAACCATCTTTCTCTGCACATAGTCGAAATATCTGAAACTATGTTTTCCGTGTGGTAAAGAATATTGAGCCACCAAGAAACAACTGGACAATCAGGTCAAAACAATCCTCATTACTGTGTCCCGGCCTCAGACGAGATTTGTGTGCCATCAATCAGCGCCCATCCCTTTAGACTTCTTAAATGCAATTCCGTATCTTAGCGGCCTGCCTGCAACAACAGTTCTGATCAATTCATAAACCGGTCAAAAACCAATTGAAATGTCAACTGTTAATATGCTGTAAACGGATAAGTGTTCATGGATTCAAACGCCCGACGCATCAGACCCGGAGGTCTGCAGATAAAGGTTCTGACCATTTTTGCCATTGCATTAATGGCTGTGGTGGCAGCAGGTTATCTTGTGCGCCAAAATACCAGATCGGTAAACCAGACACTTGCATCTCTTTCAAAACCTGATGCAGAACAACTGCGCCTGAGAAACCTGCTGGCATACTTATCAGAGGCTGAAAATAACCTCCGCATATACGCGCTCACCAACGATCTGGAATACTTCAATATATACAGTTACCTGATCAACGAAGTTGAAATCAGCCTCGATTCGTTAAAATCAAATACCGCCACTTTACGTGAGAACAAATCAGGACTTGACAGTGTATCGGCATTGTTAAATAAGCGGCATGAAATTATTACCCAATATCTGATAACCCGTCAGGAAAGAGAATCATTTAATTTCGTTCGCGAGGCCTATACACAGATCAGATCGGCATCTCCTGACTCAGCAAGCAATATGTTGCGGACAACTATTTCGGTAGTAACCACTTACGACACCATAGCAGCAGAAAAAGATTTTATGAAGACCCCTGAAGTGAAAACCCAGGGCTTCTTCAACAAGGTGAAAAAGATATTCAGCAAAAAGCCAACAGAAGAGATTTTCGTAGAAAACGAACCTCCGAAGATTTTAACCAGAACTCAGGTAATTTCAGATTCAGCACTGGTAAGGCAGAGCGATACAGGAATGTACAAAAATGTAAAAAAGGTCTTATCGAAAGTCAGAAACAAAGAGCTGGAATCATATAACCAGCTGAAAGAGCAGGAGCTAAATATGCTGCGCAACAGTTCTTTGATTATTGATCAGGTGATGGCCATTTTCAGACAGATTGAAGCAAGGCAGAACAAAGCAGCACAACTGCGAACCCGGGAGGCAACAGATAATGCAAGATTCTCCATCCTGATCATAGGATCAATTTCAATTGCCTCTCTGCTGTTGATAATCTTTTTTATGGCTTTGATCATCAGAAGCCTGAGGCAAAACAATCAATATAGAAAAGAACTGCTTGATGCGTGGCGGCAATCGCGTGATCTGGCGCGTGTAAAAGAAGAATTTCTGGCCAACATGAGCCACGAAATCCGCACACCCCTAAGTGCAATTATTGGCTTTTCGGAGCAACTGATACATACCCCGCTTAACAAAATACAGAAAGAATATCTGGGTGCAGTCCGCCGGTCATCGCATCATTTACTTGAAACGGTTAACGACATTCTAGATCTTTCCAAACTGGGTGCCGGCAAGGTAATGCTTGAATCCACACCTTTCAGGCTGAGCACTGTGCTTGAAGATGTGACTACCACTTTCGGGATGTCAGCCGCGGAAAAGGGAATTGAATTTGAAACTTCGTGTAATGCAGGCAGCAACCTTGTGCTGCTCGGAGATCCGCTGAGACTCAGGCAGATTTTATACAACCTCTTAAGTAATGCGATAAAATTTACTGAAAAAGGATCTGTGAGCATCGTCTGCAATTTTGAGTGCAATGATGACAATTGCATTACCACCATTGAAGTATCTGATACGGGTACTGGTATCCCGGAAGAGGCGCTATCAGCCATTTTCGAGGATTTCAGACAGGCAGAATCATCTTCAGCCCGCCGGTTTGGAGGAACCGGACTGGGCCTGGCCATCAGCCGCAGACTTGCCAGATTACAAAACGGCGATATTACAGTAAAAAGCACACCAGGCGTGGGATCGGTATTTACGGTTGCAATTCCTTATAAAGTATCTGATGAAGAACCTGTTTTGACTGAAATCAGCAAAAACATCAGAGATGTTGAAATTGCAGGAAGAAAAATACTGATTGTTGACGATGACGTTTTTAATATACTTCTGGCGCGGATTATTGCCGAAAACCATGGCATGGTGGTTGAAATTGCAGCCAATGGCCGACAAGCAATCGACCTGATAAATACCAACCACTACGACATTGTTATGACCGATGTACAAATGCCTGAAATAAGCGGATTTGAACTTCTGGAAATAATAAGAAACCATCCGGACCGGCTGGTGGCATTGGTACCTGTAATTGCGTTTACAGCCGGAAAGATTGAAAGATTTGACCGGGAATATGTAAATGCCGGATTTAACGAAGTACTTCAGAAACCATTCAGCGAAACCGGATTTTTGCAGTGTATTTCATCCTATCTCACCAATTCGTTGCATGAAATAATCAATATTCCTGTGCCGGTTTCCGGAATTAGTGAAACTCCTTTTGATCTGAAACAGGCCGAATTATTCAGTGGTGGCAATCCCGATCAGCTGGCCGGAATAATACGTTCTTTTATACAAACATCACAGACAGCAGTTAAAGAGCTCTGGAACTTTTATGATGAAGGCAACACCAAAGGAATTAAAATGCTGGCGCACAAACTTCTCACCAGCTACGGACATATGGGCATAAAGCAGGCAATTCCGGTGCTCACCCGCCTCGAGGCACTGAATGACGAGGCCATTCCTGACGAGGAAATAAAATCCAATATCCGCATCATTACATCAATTACAAACAACCTTTACCCTTTGCTGGAAGCTGAATTGCTTCGGATGTCGGAGCCCGCTGGTTAGGATTGACTGACTGAAGGAAGCAACAAATGACAGCTGTTCGGCATTTGCAATTGCCGCTTAGCCAGCATCGTATAATATTGATCAGGATGTAAATAAATTGAACCAACGTTAAAGCTGAGCGGCATTTGCAATGCCGCTCTGAACACCGGATAATTTGCAATTATCCATTAGCTAAAAATATTTATTGAAATTCAGATTCGATGATGTTACAAGCGGCATTGCAAATGCCGCTTAACAAGCATCGTATAATATTGATCAGGATGCAAATATATTGAACAAACGCTACAGCTGAGCGGCATTTGCAATGCCGCTCT
>WSXX01000058.1 GCA_009773515.1 Bacteroidota bacterium | reverse complement strand
ACCGGTAATGGCATCTACTGTTGCGATTGCAGGATTGGAACTGCTCCAGGTGCCGCCTGCGGTGGTACTGGTGAATGTTGAACTCAGGCCAACGCAAAGTGGTGTTGTTCCGGTAATGGTTTGTGGTATGGGTGCATTAACAACTACCGTTGTTTCTTCTGTATCACTACAACCATTTAAATCTGTAACAATTACAGTATATAATCCGGCATTGGCTGCTGTGACATTAGGTATTGTTGGATTTTGCTGACTGCCATATGTATAGGTTATAGAAACGTTATCAATTCCAAAACCATGATCATTACCCTGATGATCGGGGTCCTCCCATTTGATCATAATATATTGACCGTTTCCTAATGACAGATCAGGCAATGGTACATTTGTTGCTGTAACAAAATTTGCATTTCCGTTAAGTGGACCAGCCACTGCAGTATTAACCGGACTGGAAAGGGTTAATCCCGGAATCATTTTCCATCCGGTGTAAATACCAGGTGTCAATGCATTAATAACAACACCACTGGTCTGGTACCAGGTTGTAACAGACTGTGCTGCACCACTGCCGCCATCGCGCCATTGCTCCAGCGTATAAGAAACTCTGATATCGGTAATCGCCTGTCCTGTGGTATTCTGAAAAAGGTATCCATAAGCAAAATTTCCAGCAGCTGCATTACCTGAGCCTACTGAACCTAATGCTCTGTCTAAAGCAGTACCAGCACCAAAACTATAAAGAGCCCCGGTGTTGCTAGTGCCATCGCCTGCATTATAGGTGGTACCGGCTCCTGAACGCTGGGCATACCAACCTGCAATTGTCAGGTTATCTGTCCAGGGTATATTTGCACCAGTGTTTGCCAGACCATCAAAGTTCTGCGTAATTGTTTGTGTTGTAGTTGGCGTTATGTATCCACCGGGTCCGGTCCAGGTGTATGTAGCCATTCCATTTGGTCCTCCATAGAGTTCCAGGGTTGAACCTTCACATATGGGCGAATTACTTGCTGCAGTAGCTGATGGCAATGGATTCACCACAACATTAACCGTGGCTGAAGCAATACAACTGTTTACTGTTGAGGTGGTCACCGTATAAACGCCGGCATTAGCTGCTGTAACATTGTTTATAATCGGATACTGGAGGTTTGAAGTAAAAAGATTTGGCCCTGTCCAACTATATGAAACTCCGGAATTAGAAGCTGCAGCCAGGCTTAGTGTCTCCCCTGTACAAACAGGGCTATTGCTACCTGCTGTTACTGTTGGCGAAGTATAAACAATTACATTGGTTGTTGCAGTAGATGTACATCCGGCCTGAGTAACCACCACAGTGTAAACTCCATTTCCTGCAGCCGTTATATTACTAATGCTTGGGTTTTGATCAGTTGAAGTAAAACCATTAGGACCTGTCCAGCTATATGAAGTACCTCCACCAGAAGTCAGGTTTAAGGTACCACCTTCACATACCGGGCTATTGCTGCCTGCTGTTGCCACAGGTGAAGGATTTACGACAACATTCGTATTAGTAGTTGCACTGCATCCATTTGGATCTGTAACTACCAGTGTATAAGTACCTGACATAGCTGTAGTGGCATTGGGCCGTGTAGGATTTTGAGTGCTGCCGGTACTTAATATAATTGAAAAATCATCAATGCCCAGGCCATCATCAGCTCCAGTGGCATTAAAATCATTAAAGCGGATCCAAAAAGTAGCTCCATTGGGAATACTTAAACCCGTAATTATTGAAGAAATCAATGTGCGATTAATAGCTAAATTACCATCAAGAGCACCAACAGTAGGCCCTGTAACTGGCGCGGTAAAGTCAAGTGCATTAATGTCTGTCCAGGTTCCTGTGTTTAAACTGGTGGCATCAAGACTGTACTGAAAGTCAAGTCTGTCTGCTCTTGCTAAGGCTCCGAGCCTCCATTGCTCCCCGGTATAAGTAATAGTCAAAGATTGAACAACAAAGCCTGTAGTATTTGTAAAATTAGCCCCAACTGTTGGTGTAAGACTTCCAGAAAAAAGCCCACCAAAAGCTCTTTCGGAAAAGCCTGTTGTACCAAAACTATAAGTATTTCCAGCAGGATTAGAACCATTACCTGTTGCGTATAGACCATCAGATGGCACTTCAAAAAAACTCCATCCAGGAGGAACAACATTTGAAGTACCCGTTGATGCTAAAGAATTGAAATTCTCAGTAAAAGTAGCAGAAGCACCAGCCGATGTCCATCCATCAGGTCCAGTCCAACTGTACGAATTCATCCCATCGGGCTGTCCGAAAAGGGTTATTGTGCTACCAGTACAAACAGGTGAATTACTTGTTGCTGAAGCTATTGGAAGTGGATTCACAGTTACAGTAACAACCTGACTACATCCAAGATTATTTGTATAAGTAATTTGACTGGTTCCGTTTGATACACCAGTTACCAGTCCTGTTGAAGAAACAGTGGCCACAGCTGTATTGGATGAAACCCATGGTGTGGTTGCCGCTGCTGTACCTGAACCGGTAAGCTGTGTTGTTGAGCCAACACAAACACTAAGGGTTCCGGTAATTGTAGGTAAGCTATTTACGGTTACAATTGCCGTTTGCTGACAACCATTAATATCAGTATAAGTTATAGTGCTTGAACCCGCACTTACGCCAGTAACCAGACCGGTATTACTAACTGTGGCAACGGCAGTATTTGAAGAAACCCATGGGCTCACTGCAGCAGGTGTTCCTGAGCCAGTTAACTGAGTAGTTGATCCTGCACATACTTCAAGCGTACCTGTAATAGTTGGCAAATCGTTTACAGTGATAGTAAAGGTGCAGGGCGTACTGCAGGTAGTTGCGGTATTTAATTGGAAATTATCTATTCGGTTATTTACAAGGTTGAAAGATACATCTGGATTGGTACTAGCACCATTGAGTGTATATCTAAGGTAAATTAAAGGTATTCCGTTTAGAACATCAGGAGCTGCAATTGTAATAACTGAACCGGAATTTGTTGGATTAATGACAGGCCCAAAGTTGGTAAAATTTACTCCATCTGTGCTATATGACCATTGATTACTTACAAATCCAGATTCTGAAGAACGCCTTGTCCAATAACTTAAAACCAGATCAGAAGCACCGGTCATGCTACATTCAATCTGAATATAACGACCATTCATAGAGCTGGCTGCAGGGCCTCTCAGTAAACTTAATGATTCCTCAGCCGGATCGCCAAACAAAGCATTTAGAACACTTCCGGGAAGACCATCAGTATAGGTCCAATTCCAATTGCCAGAAGTGATTGATCCTGAACCTGATGTAGGACCTATGGGTGGAGTCCATGGTGTTCCTGATGAACCATTATTAAAATTCCAATAAGAAAGTAATTGATTGCTAAGAGAATAGGTTATAATGTGTGTGCCGGCACCTGCCAATGAAGGATCAAAGAAATAATTTGCGCCGGATTGGTATACTCCTGTTCCTGAATAAATTCCGCCGGCAGGTGTGCCACCGGTAAGCTGAAAGGGTGCAGTATTCAGGCAGGTTGAGGTGTTTGAGGGGCAGGTCACTGTCTGGGGAGCTAGTACGTTGACAGTTACATTCGCATTGGCAGTAAAACCGTTCACATCAGTAACAGTAACAGTGTAAACAACAGATCCAACAGTGGCTGTTGAAGGTGAAATGGCTGATGTTACAGCTCCGGTACTCCAGGAATAGCTAAATGGAGCATCGCCAACCGGATTTGCAGTTAATGTCAACGGTCCGTTCTGACATACAGTCAATGATGGGTTGGCAGTAATGGTAACTGTTGGAGGTGCTGCAGTTATTCCGGTAAAATCAGAAAAACTTGTCACTCCGGCTGCTGTAATGGTTGTAGCTGTAACCGCTCCGAACTTCTGCCAGGGTAATGCCCCATCCCATTTGCCAGTTAGCATATTCCCGACTACACCTGTAACATCAGCTGCAACAAATGTTCCGGTTACCGTTGCATTAAAAGCTGAAATCCCCGAACTAGTCGCAGACCAGTAGCGGGTAAGGAAATCTGTTGGACTGCCATTATTCGGATGTTTGGCATCAACAACTCTTACTGCGGCATAGGCTCCACCAGCATAGGCCCCTGAGTTAAAAATCAATGTCATCGGTGAGTACTCAGCTGTGCCGGTGGCATCTCCAACAGGGAATACATATGAACCATTAGCGGAATACAATTTTCGTAGTTGACCTGTTCCATCTGCGACAATCATATTGTTAATGCCCAAAGTACCTGCGATTGCCGGTGACGAGGCTCCCATGATCAAATTATGAGCCCCCAGGTTTATTCTACCATTGCTCAGCGTTAAAGTACCATTTACAGGTAATGAATTATCAAGAGCAACACCATTAGCATTGTTTATGGTCAGATTATTCATGGCATCAATTGTAGTACCAGCCCCAGGAAACGTCTGTGCTGAAGTACCTGCCAATACTATGGTTCCATTGTTTTCTATTGTTCCACCTCCTGTCCAGGAGCCTGTAATTGTAAGGGTAAATCCGGGGTCAACAATGAGTCTTGCACCTGGGTTTAATACTATGGCTCCAAGTGTTTGGTTACTGCTTATGCGTAAAGTACCTCCTGTGTAAATTGTGGTTGGCCCAGAATATGTTTTAGTTTCTGGAGTTCCTCCATAAATAACTGTAACCGAGGTTTCTCCCCAAATATTTACACCTGGAGACCCAGCAGAACTTTGTAATGGTCCGTTAAAGGCAATCTGCATATTATTATTACCTCTCAGATTCAAAGTATTACCACTGTTATTAACTACAGTATTATTAAATACCAGATAACCATCATTAACATCAATCTGCATCCAGGTTGAAGCCCCTTCTATATTAACGTTAACGTTGAATGTGTGTGTTGTCCAGCTGGCGTTATTTTCAATTCTTGCATCTTCAGTATTATTGTAGAAATAAAGACTTCTTGAAGCACCAGAGCCTATTGTTCGATCAACTGATGGAGGCACAACTGATGGTAGAAAAATAATCTGATTAACCGTAAAGTTACTTGGCCCATTTAGATTCATATTGGGCTGGACACTATTGTCAAAATGAATCCTGTTTGCAATGGCACCGCAATCAGGTCTGAATTGTGTACCGGGAGTACTTGTATTCCACCAGTGATCACTTGCATCGGGAGTTCCGCAAGCAATTCCGTATTCCCAATCACCGGTTGTAGATTCTCCTCTCCAGAAAATATTATCCTGCCCCTTCACCCCAACCCCCCATAGCACCAAAAGCGCCCCGAAAAGAAGGCGCCTGTATTGTTGGATTGATAGAGGTTTAAGCGTATATAAATGCACTTATGTATGTGTTGAGCAATTACAAATAACACCAGATTTCAAACAAAGTTCAGCCCCGTTTTGGCATGAAAAGCAGATATACATTTCTACATCATATCTACCTTAAGCAAAACAACACAGCCCAACCGGAAAACGCATGCAAAGTACCGTAAAATCAATGGACTCAGATACACTTCAATATTAAGTTAACAGTAATTTAATATGCACTGTATCGGAATAAAATGACAAAATAAATTTATCATTTGCCAACTCCTGAAAATCTATGATATCAGGGAATTAGCGTGCCATTAAATAATGAAAATCAATTACGGAAAAGTCGAAATCCCAATTGCAAAAATACAAATAATCAAAACAATGCGGAATACGCATAAATACTTAAAATTTATGCTGTCTGATGGCTGAATCTGCAAGCTGACCTACGTATAAGTTGCCTTTGTTGATGCCGGAAACAGGACTGATAAAATGCGGAAGATATTGGAAGGGAAATAAAGAGAAATACAAATCAATGTCGTTTGGTTAAGACACCAGATGGAATATAAAATGAAAAAGTATCCTTCGACTCCGCTACCAATGACAGATTGTTTGTTTGATCCTTCGACTCCGCTCAGGAGGACATCGTATAGAATTGATAATTAGTGCATTAAGATGATGCAGTGTACACAATAAACGAATGTCACACTGAGCGGAGTCGAAGTGTTTTAAAGCTTGATTTAACTGTCATCTCCGCATTAAGCTCATTTTTTTTGAGTGCAAACTCAGGATGACTGTCAGTCTGAGCGGAGTCGAAGACAATTTTTCTTAACTAAACGACAATGAAATCCAAATACTAATTCAACAGCATAAAGTATCCCAAAAGAGGACTTTTAAGATTATAGCCCGGTGCTTCAATTTCCAGTTTATAATAATAAACACCCTGAGGTACCAGCTGACCTTTATGGATTCCGTTCCATCCCTGCTGAAAATCTGCGGTTTCAAAAATCACTTCGCCCCAACGGTTAAAAATCAGCAAACGGTAAGAAGAAGGAGTAAAATCACCGGTCACCGGCATAAAAACATCGTTTAGTCCATCACCATCGGGTGTAAAACCATTCGGAAACCTGACCGTAATACCACAAGGCTGCAAAGCCACCGCCTCCTCCACAACCGAAGGACTATTTATGGCACATACTTCCGACGAAAAGACCTCAACACGCACTATATCAGCGCTTAGAGCATTGTAAGAAAATGAATTTCCTGTCGCTGACTCAACTTCTGTGCCATTTACCAGCCAGCGAAATACCGGATCTGAACCAGCATTTAAAACTTCGGCGGTAAATAAAACTTCCGATCCCGGACAAACACTTGCAGCATCAGAGCTCAGCACAACAGAAGCCTCAGTACCTGGAATCACTGCCACAGAAACCCTTTCCGAAGTAAATGAAGGATGAACCAGACAAACTTCGCTGCTGTAAATAATTGCATAAACCTCATCACCCGATGCCGGCTGGTAATCAAAAATTTCTCCTGAAGCTGCCTGCAAATCATTAACAAACCAGTTGATTACAGGACTTGTTCCTCCGTTTTCCGGGATGGCCGTGTAGCGGACATTATCACCCGGGCAAATTTCAGCAGTACTGGCAAGCACATTCAGTCCGGGAATCAGCAAAGGACTCACATTTACCTGCCACACATTTGAGTTTGCAGGATTTCCGGTGATGCAGGCTGAAAGACCGGCAGTCATTTCCACACGCACCTGATCGTTCTGCAAGGGAATAAATTCCAGAAAATCAATATTGGAACCAGCAGGCAGATCATTGATAAACCATTGGTATGAAGGTTCTGAGCCGCCATTGTCAGCAATGGCTGTAAACCTCACCTGATCACCTTCACAAACCGGGTCATGACTGGCAGAAATACTCACCCCGACCTGCTGCAAAGTCAGCACTTCAAGAATCAAAGAAGCAGAAGACGCCGGACTGCCACTTGCACACGAAGAGTTGTTGGTCAGTATAACTTCTACCTCATCTCCGTTGGCGGGATTGGTAAGCGCAAGCTCAGGAATCGAAGTAATTCCGGCCGGGCTTCCGTTTACAAACCATTCATACTCAGGAGTGGGGCCCTGATTTACCGGGTTCGCAAAAATAGTTGCAGGAACACCCATACACAAAGTCCCCGGATCTTCAAGCTCAACACTTACCTGCAGCAAAGTGCTCACAGCAATGGTTTGCGGCGGCGAATCAAACCAACCACTTTCTGCACAAGGATCATCACTTTGCATTGAAACATAAAAAACATCTCCGTTTCCGGGATACCAGATATACTCATTGCTCTGCTGAGGTGCCGAAGGATTGCCATTCACATAAAAAATATAAACCGGATTATTGCCTCCGTTTGTAGGAGCAGCAGTAAAGGTTACCGGATCACCTGCGCAAATGCTTAACTGGTCGGGCTGTAAGTCCACCGAAGGGGTAAGAACTGAATTAACAGTAAACACAAGCGTTTCCGATGGCACCGGAATTAATGAAACACAATTTTCAGAGCTGAGCAGTGTTACATACACTTCATCTCCGTGTTCCGGGATAAAATTAAAAACAGCAGCAGACATCCCAGGCTGAAGCACATTATTCACATACCAGGCAAAAACCGGTGAAACTCCACCGTTTACCGGGATGGCTGTAAGTTCAACATTGGTATTCTGGCAGATGCTGGTTTGCACATTTCCGAAAGACACACCTGCCAACAATTCAGAAATTACATTTAGTGTGATGGTATTTGAAACTCCGGGTCCGCTTGCACAGCTTGCATTATCAAAAAGCCTGCAATAAATCTGGTCGCCGTCATCGGGCGTATATACAAACACATTGCTGCTGACTGGCTGCAAAGCGGCGTTCAGATACCATTCATAGGTCAGTCCTGTTCCTCCGTTCAGCGATGTAGCTTCGATTTCTACCTCATTCCCTTCACACACCGGGTTTTGATCGGCAGCAATACTTACTGCAACATTATAGCTGGCGGTAACATTTACAATTGCTGTGTTTGAAGTTGCCAGTGGCGATGTCAGACAGCTTGCATTGCTGGTCAATATCGCATAAACTTCATCGTTATCGTCAGGAAAATAAATAAATTCATCGCTGTTTGAAGCCTGCTGCGCTCCATTCAGATACCATGCATACACAGGATTTGATCCCCCGTTAGTCGGAAAGGCGGTGAAAGTAATTTCATCATTTTCGCATACCGAAGGCAAAGCAGGAGAAATCACAACTCCGGGTGTCTGTTGAGCATTAACTGTAAATAGAATGGAATTGGAAGTAACCGGTGCCCCGGAACAAGGTTCAATTGAAGTCATCTGCACGGTTACGACATTTCCGGCTGTTGGAATAAAAGTAAAAGTGGGCTGATTTGTGCCTGCCGGATTTCCATTTAAAAACCACTGATAAGAAGGGTTGCTGCTGCTTGCGGGTGTTGCTGACACAATAACCTGAGTGCCGGCGCACACATTATTTCCGGGTGAAGCAGCAATAATTACCGAAGGATTATTTGCCGGACTTACTGTTATTGTGATGCTTACACACGTTGAAAAACATGAATTGTAGGTGCTCCAGCGGGCATAATAAGTGTTGGTTGACGCGGGCGGCGGAATGGTGAGCGTAGTTCCTGTGCCTATGACTGATCCTCCGCAGCTTCCCGAAAACCATTGAAGTGTCTGTCCTGAACCGCCTGAAGCTGTAAGGGTTATCGTAGATGGCAAAGATCCTGTGCAGAGATTGTTGTGGCTGCTTGAAATCGATGCCGGGGCAACCGGAGCAACAAGCGAAACCTGCGCTGATGCAAATTGATTTTCATTGTATGCCCTGCCGCGGGCAGCATCCGTATTGCCTTGATTATCTGCTGAAAAGCGATAAGGAAATATTCTGTAAAAGTAGGTATCGCTGCACGAAAGCGAAACCACATCAACATAGGAGTTGTTTCCCGAGCCATTGAGACTGGCCAGCACTTCGGCCGATCCGATAAATGTACCTGTTGTATAAATAACGCCATCGCTTGGTGGTGTAAATGAGTTTGAGGTGTTTCTCAGGATCAGGTAACCGGTGGTATTGTCGGTCGGATACGGGTCAGAAATTGACGGCGTCCAGCTCAGGGTAACCTGACTGTTGCCTGCATTAACGGCAGCATTCAACACAGGAGAGTTCCACGAAGGTTGACGTGTGCTTCGCCAGAAATCGCGGTTGGCTGTAGCTGAAGAAGAGCAGCTGTTCGGAAGTCCCTGGCTCACATTGGGCAAAGATGCTTTGGCTGTAAAGTCAGTTCCAACCTGAGGGGTATTTGTTCCGTAGTCAGCAATTACACTTCCGGGGCACACAAACACTGCTTCGTTTGATGAAAGAGATTGTGTGTGGTTAAGTTTAGGGATGGGCAAGTCAGTGAAATCGGCTCCTGGAATGATTTTATGTCCAAGTGCATGTACAAAATTACCAGATGAATTCAGAATTCGGATAACATCGCCGGCGCTGGCAATATTCAAAGTATTTCCATTCCAACCCGAAGAAGGTCCAAAATCTCCGCCATTAAAATAGGTGGTATTATTGGCCGCAAGCTGAATATAACCATCGGCAGGATCGACATCAAACGGATGAGGAGTACCTGAAGAATTAACAGGCCGGTGAAAAATAACAATAATTGTTCCGGCTCGGAGGTGCTGCCAGAAGGGAATTGAATTGAATGTTACGGGAGTCTGCCATCCGTCCTGATCTGAATTATTATCACCGAAAGTCCAGTTTCTTACATCCAGATTATCGGAAATAACAAGCAGTTCTGTCCATTCACCTCTTGGATCAGCCGCATTAAAATAGCTGCTCACCACCATGGCGGGGGGCTGTCCGTCTGCTTTTTCGGGGCATAGAAAAAGTGCTCCGACCAGTATCAGATTAAAAAGAAGAGAAAAATATCCTTTAAGGTCAAAGAAACCTTTATCCACAAAAAGTAAATTGAAGATGATGTCGTTACCCAGGTTTTGCATTCCAGCTCACTGCTAAAAACCAAATCAGAAGCACTTACAGTCAAGAGAGAAACAGTCTGAAAAACCAATGGGATGCAAATATAATTAAACTAATACTATTTATAATTTCTAATTTCCAATTTCTAATTTCTAACCTGCCCGACTGACCTCAACCAGGTTTTAAATTTCTAATTTCCAATTTCTAATTTCTAACCTGCCCGACTGACCTCAACCAGGTTTTACATTTCTAATTTCCAATTTCTAATTTCTAACCTGCCCGACTGACCTCAACCAGGTTTTAAATTTCTAATTTCCCGGCTAAGCGGCATTTAGCTTCGCTGAGCTCGACTGCTGTGGCGGCCTCGGTTGCAATGCCGCTTTGAACATCAATGAATTTGCAATTCAATAATATTTACTAAAACCAATGTTTCTAAAAAAACGAGATTAATCGTCCCCCTGTCATGCTATCAATGACAGATTAGAATTCAATCAAATGCTGATCAAAGTAAAAATCAACCTTAAACACGCTTACTAACCTTAGTAACAAACCTGACCCCAACGATTTTTGAACCTTATTTCTTCTTTAAAACCTTATAAGGCAAAACACTTTTAGTACAAGGAAAAATAAGGTTGGGAAGAAATATTAAGGTTGGAGGTGTTCTGGTGGGTTGCCTGTTACTAAGGTTTGGAAGAAATATTAAGGTTAGCCCTGCTCACATTAAAGTGGAGAAATACTTTCAAACCCCGGCTAAGCGGCATTTAGCTTCGTTGAGCTCTCCCGCAAAAGAGGCGGGACAGGCACTTTGGTCGGTTGTAATGCCGCTTTTAACATCATTGAATTTGTAATTCAATTAATGTTGCTATGAAACCAATGTTTCTAAAAAAACGAGATTAATCGTCCCCCTTTTCCGAAAGGGGGAGAAGAGGGGGATAAAAGAAGTGTATGAACTTCCTAATAACCAAAAAAGGCCACTCTTTCGAATGGCCTTTTTGTTATAAGTTTGGCGACGACCGGATTTTATCTCGTCGGCTTATTGCGATTTTTAGCAATAAGATGAC
>WSXX01000057.1 GCA_009773515.1 Bacteroidota bacterium | reverse complement strand
ACAACAATCCTTCGGGTTCAAATATCACTCTTGAATTAACAACTCAAATGATGATATTAAGTAAGTAAAAACGGTCAACGCTAATCAGGCATTTACAACTTCTGACCTCTGATTTCCGACCTCTGACCTCTGACCTCTGACTTCTGACCACTGACTTCTGACTACCTTCCTTCGTGTTTCCTTCGTGATTGCGTCGTATCAAGTCCGTTTCAAGTCTGTATCGGAGCAGCCTAAATTGAAGGGGAGGACCGGGTTGGTATGGAGGAGGATTAAACTAATCCAATTTCTAATTTCTCTCGTTATCGCTACGCGCTTCCGAGACAAGTAATTTCAAAAGACTAATGTCTAAAGACTAATTTCTAAAGACTAAAGACTAAAGACTAAAGACTATCGACTTGAGACTAAAGACTATCGACTTGACTTCTGATCTCTGACCTCTGACCTCTCTCGTTATCGCTACGCGCTCCCGAGACAAGTGACCTCTCTCGTTATCGCTAGGCGCTCCCGAGACAAGTGACCACTGACTTCTGACCTCTGACTATCGATTATTCTCGTTATCGCTACGCGCTCCCGAGGCAAGCAATTTCTAATTTCTAATTTCTAAAGACTAATTTCTAATTTCTAAAGCCAAAAGCCAAAAGACTATCGACTAACGACTTTCAACAACACTTCATTTTTCATTCTTCGATTTATCGTCGTTAACCACTTGCCAGTGACCGCCTTTGGCAGGGTCGATGCGTTTGAGTAGTCCGTTTTTTTTTTAATTTTGAAATATTATTTTCAATAGCTGTTTGACTAATGCCAACAATCTTGCTTAATTTCGACAAGCTTATATGTGGATTGTTTTTTATTGTTTCCAGAATAAGAAGTTGATTATCACCCAACTTATCACCCAACTTATCACCCAACTTATCACCTATATATGGATGAAACGGATTAATCTAATTTCAAGCTTTCAGGATTTTGACGATTGTCGAAAAATGTCAGTAGAAAAATCTTTTCGTGCTTTTTGTCCACTGCGTAAAAAAAGGAGTTGTTCTTGTCAATGATGGCTCTCCGGATGTTATCACGTTTGGAGGAACTGGCATAAATTCCAGGATTTTTCTTAATTGCCCGTATGATTGCATCTGTTTTTTGAGAGAATGTTAATATTTCTCTTTTAGTCCAGTTTTGTGCCAGGTAGTCCAGTACCTTAAAATAGGTAATTCTGGCTTTTGCCGACCAAATAACTTCCATCTTATAGGCCATATTTTTGTCTGGCTTCCTCCATAACCTGGTCGTGTGTCAAAACATTCCCGTTTTGAATGTCAGTCAGTCCTTCCAGAATTGATTCCTGAACCTCCAAAGGCAGATTATCCCACCAATCTGTTTTGGTTTCCTTTTGAAGGATTTCGTTGATTTCAATCAACAATGCCGGTTTGTCAATAGTCATTATTTTTGAAATCAAGTCTAGTTTTAATGATTGGATATCCATCATGCTGTTTTTTTAAGGATAAAGATACGATTAATATAATATCCAATTTCTAATTTCTAATTTCTAATTTCTAATGTCTAAAGACTAATTTCTAAAGACTATCAACTATTGACTTCTGACCTCAGACTTCTCTCGTTATCGCTGCGCGCTCCCGAGACAAGTGACCACTGACTTCTGACTACCTTCCTTCGTGTTTCCTTCGTGATTGCGTCGTATCAAGTCCGTTTCAAGTCTGTATCGGAGCAGCCTTAATAGAAGGGGATGACGGGGTTGGTGTGGAGGAGGATTAAACTAATCCAATTTTTAATTTCTCTCGTTATCGCTACGCGCTCCCGAGACAAGTAATTTCAAAAGACTAATGCCAAAAGAATATCGACTCTTGACTTGACTTCTGATTTCCGACCTCTGACCACTGACTTCTGACATCCGACCTCTCTCGTTATCGCTTCGCGCTCCCGAGACAAGTGACTTCTCTCGTTATCGCTGCGCGTTCCCGAGACAAGCGACCTCTCTTACTCTCCACTTTTCATTCCGGAAATCTGCTTCACCAGCTGATCGCCTAGTCCGATGCGGTAACCTTCCGATTGCCAGATTATCTCACCGGCCTTATTCACCACCACCACTACCGGCCATTGTGGCGCCCCTTCGATGGAGCAAACCGTGCTGATGGCTGTGGCTACAGCCGCCTGAGCATCGTAGCCGAATACTGCCTTGTCAGGAATTTCCCGGTACACGGAAGGCGTAAACCCCTGTGTGAGTTTGTCTTTTGCCACAACAAAAATAATAGCGCCGCCCCATTGATCCAGCATGGTTTTCACTGCTTTTATGTCCTCCATCAAGTGTTTGGTGGGCTCTTTGGCAGGATCAATCACCGCGATGATCATGCCATTGCTTCCTGCAAAAGTGCTGAGCTTTTCCTGTTTGCCTGTTTCCAGGACAGTAAACCCGGCCGTGAGATCTGCTTTGCCGATTACCCCTGATTTCTCAGTTGGAGTGGCAGTTTTGATGCCGATTGTCTGCTTTTTCCCTTCCGCAACCCTGAAGTAGGAAATGCCGCAAAGCACTTCACCCTCGCTCAGGCGGTTGCCGGTGATCAAGCGGTAAAAGCCGGTATCCACAGAAAGTGAAGCCGGGAAATTCATCAGCGAAGCATCGGTTTCGTAATCAAGTGTAATAAACCTGCCATTGTCGTATCGGGCCAGGGTGTAGTGGATGTAATAACGGGGGATAAAGTCCGCATCTTCCGACAGATTTTGCAGTACAATTTCGCCGCGGGGTATGGTTTTGTCAGATACACTGGTGAAAAAAACATCGTTCCATCCGCTTTCATTCATAAACTGCGGGCGGCGGGTGGCGGGTTCCAGCCTTGCCGGGATGCCAAAACTTCGGGCAATTGCCACAAAAAGCAGATCGCGCGAATAGCCGTCGGCCCTGTTCAGTTGCAAAACTCCTTCGGGACTCAGTGGCACACCGTAATAGTTATTGATGGTATCAAGTGTGATATTATCGGTGATCCAGGCGCGGATGTTCGGCGGATTTTCGCGGAAAGCTGCTGCCTGTGCTGTGGTGAAGTGCTTGTGTATAAAACTGCGCCATGGTGTTACAAATTCGCGGCCGATGCGTGGCGAAAGGATGTAACGGTTAAAATCATCCCCGGAAAGGGAGGCAGAAACCGGCTGATGTGTTTTTAATGCGCTGAGGTGATTGTTGAGCGTGGAAGCCTGAATATCATGCAGGTCTTTTTCGGAAATGTTTGCCAGCAAAGCCATACCGGTGATGCGGTCGTCGGGCTGCAGGCTTTTCACGAAAGTGGCAATCTCGTTCCAGTTGCCACGGCTGTTTGCAAGAAAGTTGCGGAGTGAAGCAGCATCCACACCGGTTTCACCGACCAGCTTTACCGAAGAAACAGAATCTATAAAAGTGGCAATGTAAATGCTTCTGATGGAATCTTCCTGCAGCAGGCGCCGGTTGTTGATTTCGGTAAGCGCCGGATCAGATGCAGCGATCGGCTGTTTGGCAGGCGGGGTAAGCAGGTATTCGCCTTCCGGAAAGAAAACGGAACGCTCAGCCAGCGTGATCTTTATCGTGTCACTGTTTTTTGCCGCAGCAAGTGCAGAAGCCGAACGTCCTCCAAGTGAGGCATGTATCATAAGGTCACCATATCCGGTGGTTACGGAGCAGAAACCCTGCCCGTTTGTGTATTGTGTTGCGATGGGATAAAATTCGGCATAGTTGTAAAGCCCGAACTCAACTTTTACATCTTCTATGCTTTCACCGGCCTCATTGGTCACTTTAACGGGCAGAATTTTGGTATCAGTATAATTTGTAAGCAGGTTAAGGCGGGCATATCTATCCTGATCTTCAATCACTTCCTCCTGGCCCTGATACTTTCCGAAAACGAAAGTGTGGGTCATCATGGCGCGTTTTACGGGTTCGGCAAACCAGCCCATATCCAGGGCGGGCTCGGGTTCGCAGGCGCCGAGGAAGTGCCATTTGCCGTCGATCCACACTTCCACCCAGGCATGATTGTCGTCGGTATGTGCCCAGCGGGGAGTGTAAACCTGCCTTGCCGGAATGCCAACTGCACGCATGGCAGCCGTGGTAAAAGTTGACTCTTCGCCGCAGCGGCCAAAGGCGGTTCTTACGGTGGTGAGTGGTCCGGAGGTACGCTCATCGGTCGATTTATAAACTACTTTCTCGTGGCACCAGTGGTTGACTTCAAGGGCAGCAGTGGCAATATCCATGTCTTTGATGCGGTGTTTCAGCTCAGCAAAGAACACCTGCCGGGCAGTATCGGTGTACTCGTTGTTTACACGATAAGGCAAAACAAAATGGAGGAAAATATCGTCAGGAATACTGCTTCCCCAGCTGAAAAACTCCCGGGCTTCAAGGGCAGATTTTACCTGTGCAAGGTAATAATCGCCATCGTTCATGGCCATATCACTCAGGGGCATAAAGGCATATAGAAATTCAAGCCCTTGTGTTTCAGCGGTAGTGAGCTGCTGATCAAACACGCTAAAAAGTGCGGAATCGCGACCGGCCGCCAGCTCTTTCTGAATAAGAAACTGCTGATGCACCATATCGCGGTAAGATTTGTCTGCAATAAGGTGTTTACTTTCCGGTGACTGGCATGATTGCAGTGTGGTAACAATCAATAAAGTAGCGAGTGCGAAGGGCTTCATTGTAATATTTTTTAGAAAGTCCGAAAGTACAAAAATTAGGGAATATGGAAGGGCGGATAATATCTAATTTCTAATTACTCTCGTTATCGCTACGCGCTCCCGAGACAAGTAATTACTAATTTCTAATTTCTCTCGTTATCGCTTCGCGCTCCCGAGACAAGCAATTTCTAATTTCTCTCGTTATCGCTTCGCGCTCCCGAGACAAGCAATTTCTAGTTTCTAATATTTCCAGTCCTGATAATTTTTTCTCATGCTGTTTCCGCGCGTCCCCTGACGCGTGGCGCAACCCGCTTAACCGAACGTTGAAGTTTATTTGACCGCAGATTCGCTGATTGCCGGAATAACCTTCCATGTTTTCCCGCCCAAGGCGGATAGGCTTTCGATCCAGCGTAGGGGATTAACCTTCCAGGTTTTCTTTCAACCTGGAAGGTTTTCTTTTTAAGGACGAAACGTTGAATCAGCATCTGGTAAATCCGAAAAACAGATTTATATCCTCGCTAAGCGATATTATAGTTCTGTTTCCCCGGATTTTTTTTGTCCACGGATTCCACGGATTTCCACGGATTGTGTTTGTGGAATTCAGAATATCCCACCTACCGGTGGGAAAAGACAATTTTTCGCCCGAATCGCTGCCGGTAGGCAGCAGTTACTGAAACATTCACCTAATCCGTGTAATCCGTGTAATCCGTGGATAGACTTTTTTAATCGGTGGATTGATGTTACAACATTTGCAAGAAAATTATTCGCATAATTCGCAGCAAAAACCAATCAGCGGAAAATAAATTCAGCGTAGTTGGTTTCATCAGCGGTTAAGCTACTCTGAAGCGGAGGAGGTATAATCTTCCTTACCTTTGCAGCCTCAACCTGCCATTATGACCACCTTCGAAGTCATTGCACTGATTGTTTCCGGCGTTTTTGTAGGGTTTATAAATACCCTTGCCGGTGGAGGTACAATAATCTCTCTATCGCTGTTTATGTTTATGGGTTTGCCTGCTGATATTGCCAACGGCACCAACCGTATTGCGGTAATTCTGCAGAATGTTACCTCTGTTGCAACTTTCAGGCAGCAGAAACTGCTTGATACCAGAAAAGCTTTGTGGCTGGCACTGCCAACTGTAATCGGATCAATCATCGGTGCTCAGCTTTCGGTACAGATTGATGAAGCAACCTTTCGCAAAGCCATTGCGGTGGTGATGTTGATGATGATCTTTTTTATAGTGACCAAACCCGATAAATGGCTGAAAGGACAGGTTAAACTTCAGGAAATGAAAGTCAGCCCGCTTCAGATGCTGATCTTTTTTGCCATTGGCATTTACGGAGGATTTGTACAGGTAGGAGTGGGGTATTTTCTGCTGGCAGGAATTGTTCTCGGAGCTGGTTACGATCTGGTGAGGGCAAACGCGATAAAGGTTTTTATTGTATTGCTTTACACCATTTTTGCTTTGGTCATTTTTATCATCAACGATAAAGTCAACTGGCAATACGGACTGGTTCATTCTATCGGTAACATTATCGGCGCATTTGTAGCATCGCGTTATGCCATAAGCTGGGGCGCAGGTTTTATCAGATGGTTTATTATTGTCATTATTTTTATCACATCAGCCGATTTGTTTGGGATAATTGATATCAGGGGGATGGTAAATTTCTAATTTCTAATTTCTCTCGTTATCGCTTCGCACCTGCCTGCCTGGCGTAGTCGGGTAGGATATTGAGACGAGCTGGTATTCACTTAAATATTTGGTTTTGCATTTTCAATTGGTGGTTGATTTTCACCCAATGAGTTGGCTTTGCCGATTAAAAAATCGTCGGCTATCTTATTTAAAGCAATGCGGTATTTTCCCAGGTTTATTGGTGAAGCCAGCCAATTCACATTTTCGAGCCATTCGATGGGGAACAAGGCCAGCCGCTGTTCAACATCCAACTCATTGATTACTGCTTTTTGTTTGGCATGATTAAAAACATCCATCCAATTGAACGAATAGCTGGCTGAGATGTGTATAATATCGAAAATATCTTTTGGTTCATCGCGACCCACCAAAGCAGTGAGCTTATTTGATAAAATATTTAAAGGTGTATCAATGAAGCCGTATTTATAAGCTGCGGGTTTTCCGGCATAATATTCAACATCATTTATCAGTTCAATCTTTAAGAAAAGATCATCTTCTGTGATAAAAAACCGTGTAAAGTCGTCGGCAAAAAGAGATTGCTGCATATTAACCTCAAACTGTCCTTTAATTTTGCTGGTTAATTCGGCAATGGAATTGTTGTATTGCGAATCTGCATTTGTAAAGAAATCGAGATCATCGCTAAACCGGTGGTTAAGATAGAAACGTCCGAGTGCTGTTCCTCCGGTGAGGTAAAAAGGAAGTTCAAGAGAAAGCCACCAGGAAAGAAATTTATCCTGCAGTTGGTATAACTTGTTGTAATCTTTGTTGGACGAATTCATATTTAAGTCGCAAAGAAGGTGATCTTAGTTTTTTGATCACCTGATTGGTTAATAAACTTTTTATTTGGATTGGCCCAAATAATTCGATTATAGTGAACCAGGAATAAGATTCCAGTATTTTCAAAAAAAGCATTTCCTGGGTATAATGCCCGGCCATTTTCATCTCTCCGTTTAAAACAGCTTCGATATCTTCGGCCGGGATATTATAATCCCAAAGAATTTGTTTCAAGATCGTATTTCGTTTTGCTGTTTCCATTTAATGCTTCAAAGATAAACACTTATAAGTGAAAAGAGAAAAATTTATTAAGTGAAAAGAGTAATGTTGGATTCAAAGATTCAAAGCCTGCCTGTTGTGATAGGATTCAATAATTTGAAGATTTAATAATTGAAAGATTTGAAAATTGAGTCCACACCGAATACTGAATTATTGCCACCTAACCACTAAAACTCGCCAATTTTAATACATTAATATACAATAGTATGTGTAGTTTGGTGTTTTGGAGCTTTGGTGGCAAATCTTCTTTTTCGGCTTTCCGGAGCAAGCTCAAAAATAGCATATAGAGAGCCTTGAGGCTGGGAAGGGAGGCGGTTATTACCGGCAAACATTTTTTGTGGAGAGGTAAACTGCCAGAACCTCCACCTGTTGGCGTTAGTTACAGAATCACCAACCTAATCCGTGGAAATCTGTTTAATCAGTGTCACAGTGTCTCGGCAATAGACGAGATCGGTGTGCTATTGAAAAGTCCGGACCTGAAAATCTTACGGCTTAATATAATCCAGCCAATGGCTTCTGTTGCTGTAATCCACAGTAACCATGGCACGGGTGTTCATGGCCCATGAGTTGAGTGTGCTGCTGACTTCCTGCTTCAGGTGTTCCAGTGCATTTCCAATCATTTCCTGATTAAAGCCACGGTTACCTATTTCAATAACCATTTCCATCGAAATAATGCGTCCAAGCACTTTTCCCAGTTCAACCAGCTTTCGCTGAGGCAGTTGCGGGTTTAGATCGAAATTCACCATCTCTTTCAGCACTTCGGCCGACATACCGGTAAGGTTAAAGTCTTTCAGGAAACGATAGAGGTTGGTTTCCTTTGCCTGTTTCATCAGCTTAACCACCGATTCAGATATTTGTGCGTAAAGAATGTCGTTGGACCCTTCAAAAACCTGAAATGGGCGACTGTCAACGATTGCACGACCAGCAATATGATTGAGTTTGTATCCCTTGGCACCAACCAACTGGAAAAGATGCTGCGCCGACTCCTGCATCAGATCGGTAGAAACCGATTTTACGGCATTGGCTTTTAAGCCCTGATCCATCAGATCGGCTCCCGATCTGGCATTTTCGCTGGTATGTGCACAAATGGCTGAGGTTATGGTAAAGGCCGATTGTATCCCGGAAAGGCGGTGTTGCACCTGATCGTAACCGAATAAGCTTTTGGCTCCCACAAAGCGTTGCTGGCAATGATCGAGTGCTTCGTCGAGCATTCGTTTGGTGAATCCCATAGCCATAGATGGTATCTGCAGACGGCTGCGGTGCAGACTGTCCTGAAGCATAGCAATGCCATTGGTTTTAGGTTCCAGGCGGTACAGTTTAGGGATACGGATGTCAATTTTATTGCGTCCGTAAGGTATCATATACAAACCGAGGTTTTCGAAATACTCTTCCACTTCTATGCCCTGATCGGGAAGGTTGTTGTCGCTGATAAAGAACTCAACATCGCGCATAAGGTCTCCGGCCGCGGTTTTTCGGCGTGCAGTCAGCAGCCAGTAATCGGCCCAACCGGTAAGACCGGCCCAGTGTTTGGTTCCTTTCAGGTGATAGTGGTCTTTTGATTCAGTAAAAGATGTCTGCATATTCAGTGCATCACTTCCATGTCCGGGTTCAGTGATCATAAGTCCGCCCATTTTTTTATGATCAACAAAGCCCCTGAATATTTCATCTTTAATGGCTTCGTTGCCATACTTTGCTACCGGCTGCAGAAAAAGTCCCCAGTTGATGCCAAGGGTAAGTCCCAGGGCCAGCGATTCGTAGGATGCTGCTGATACAACTTCAATTCCTTCGTGAACGTGTGCGCCGCGTCCGCCATGCGATTCAGGGATAAATGCCAGTAAAGGACCGGCTGAAAGTATCTCACGCATCACATAAGGAGGCATTCCGCGCTGAGTGCCCAGCTCATCATGAGAGGTGCGCTGATGAAATACCGCTTCGAGGCGGGATCTGAAATTCTGAATAAAGTCAGAAAAAGGCAACTGCGGTACTTTTCTTAGCAGTGGCATTGGTATTATCTGGTGACCGGTTTCCATTGTTATTTGATGAAGTATTGTTTATCATTGACTTAACTGCATGAAGATTCAGCTTTACCGTGATTTTACATGCTGCGATAAAGACAGTAATGTTAAGCCGCCGAAAAAACTGGAAGTTTATGATGTTAATCACAAAGTATAACATCATCATTGTTGGATTGTTCTGAAATGTGGGAATTACATAAATTATTTTGAGGTACACCATGCAGATACTGCCAAAAGGGGCGCGCTGATTCACGCGTCAGGGGACGCGCGATAACAGCTTGGTTTTTGGCTGAAAGGCGAATGAGGTGAAGGACAGCAAAATAAAAAGTGTCGGCATTTTGCCTCAAGCAGGAATTTCTTAATATTGCTGTAAAATCATTCCACCATGAAAAATCCGGTTTACCCCCGGCTAAGTGGAATTTAGCTTCGCTGAGCTCGTCCGCTTAGGCGGCCTCCGTTGCAATTCTGCTTTGAACACCATTGAATTTGTAATGCAATATATTTCGCCTTTTATTTTTCTACGTTCTTCGGCCAATGCTTGAGTCGCGCATATTTATTTTCTGTCACTCAGGCCGTTGGGCCTTGTATCTGCTCAACGACTGCCTAAAATTTGACCATATTGTAATTGATGTTAAGGTTTTCAGAATCTCTAACAATCGCTTTCGGAAGTCAATTTTAGAAGGTCGTTTCCGCAGATACTGAGAATTTGAGCTCTTCTTTGCAGATGTTCTATAAGCCACTCCATTCTAGTATTATTTTTTACCGTTAAGATTAAGCACAAAAGTCAAATAGCCGGGATCGGCCTTCTAAAAATGGCGTTAAGAAGGCAGGCTACAGATAAATAGAGAAGAAATGCAACCGACTAACTTTGGCGAAGCTCAGAAAATTATTGTACATCAATGCAACGCAGAGGGAGAATGTAACAACCTCATTTCTTCCTACCAAAATCGTAGCCTGATCTCGTCAGAAAAGAAACAGTATGAGCCATTTGACTTTTCTGACGAGACCAATTTTTAGGAAGCCTTGAGTTTTGGTTACCTTTTGGTCAAGCAAAAGGTAAGATAAAGAAAAGAAATGCGTCTACCTCCTTCAAACCTTGCTTGAGTTTCAGTTATTTATTTTCTGTCACTAAGTCCATTAGGCCTCGTATCCAAACCAGCTGTTATTGATAATTTGAGCGCTCGTGTACTTACGCGTCATGGGGCACGCGGAAGCGGTATGGGTAATAAAAATGTATCTCCTGATGCCATTTTAAAAGAATTACCACAACAGCTCTTGCATGAATTTCGTAATATTGCTGTAAAAACATTCCATCATGAAAAATCCGGTTTACTTTCTTCTGGCAATTATATTGTTGACAGCCAATTTGTTATTTGCTCAGCGACCCGACTATGTGCTGGTCATTCATGGAGGTGCCGGCAACATTACTCCCGAAAGGTTTTCTGCTGAAAAGCAGCTTTTATACGAGCAGGAACTTACAAAAGCACTTGCAGCGGGCGAAGAAGTGCTGTCAAACGGTGGTTCAGCCCTTGATGCTGTGGTAGCAGCAATTCAGGTGATGGAAGAATGTCCGCTGTTTAACTCAGGCAAGGGAGCAGTATTTAGCGCTGAAGGTAAAAATGAGCTGGATGCTTCCATTATGGATGGCAAAACCCTGAAAGCCGGTGCAGTTGCCGGCGTAATGATCATCAGAAGTCCGGTAGAAGCAGCCCGCAGGGTGATGGACTCATCGGCACATGTGATGATGGCCGGGCGCGGCGCTGAGGAGTTTGCCCGTGTGCAGGGCCTTGAACTGGTCGATCCTTCATACTTCTACACCGAAGAAAGCTGGCAGGAATACCTGAAAGTGAAAGCACGGATTGAAAAAGACGGGCGCAAAGGAACTGTTGGTGCCGTTGCGCTGGATCAGCAGGGAAATCTGGCAGCTGCCACCTCCACCGGCGGCATGGTTTATAAAAAATATGGCCGCATCGGCGATTCTCCGGTGATTGGCGCCGGAACTTATGCCAACAACGAAAGTTGTGCAGTTTCATGCACCGGACATGGCGAGTTCTTTATCCGCAATTCAGTGGCCTTTGATGTTTCGGCCCGTATGCTTTACCTTGGCGAAACAATTGATCAGGCGGCAAACTACATCATTAACGAAAAACTGAAAGCCCAGGGTGCTGCCGGTGGTTTGATTGCTTTGGATAAAGATGGGAATTTGTCAATGCCGTTCAATACAGCGGGCATGTTTCGCGCTTATGTGAAAGCGGGTGGAAAAGCTGAAGTGCTGATGTTTAAGTGAGATGATTATTTTTTTGTTCTTGAGCTCCTTCGGCCAAAGCCTGAGTCTTCGCGCAATTCGCAGTTATGTAATTAATGTTAAACCACGCGTCAGGGGACGCGCGGAAGCGGCATGGGGAAAACGAATGCTGGCCGAAACATCCACGCAATTAGCGCAATTTGCAGTTATGTAATTAATGTTAAACCACGCGTCAGGGGACGCTCGGAAGCGGCATGGGAAAAGCGAATGCTGGCTGAAACATCCACGCAATTAGCGCAATTTGCAGTTATGTAATTAATGTTAAACCACGCGTCAGGGGACGCGCGGAAGCGGC
>WSXX01000004.1 GCA_009773515.1 Bacteroidota bacterium | reverse complement strand
GTCGGTGGAGTTACTGGTTCTTCGTATAGCATATTCAACGAAAATTTTGAATATGTTACAACCTTACCACTAGTGCCACAGGACAATTCATCATGGCGTTATTACACCACCTGGACACCTGATAGCATGATACTGATGTCGTATGTTGCCCGAAGCCCAATAGTTATTACGGATTATGAAGATGTTTGGCTGGCAAAATATGATTCTGCTTTAAACCTGATTAATAAGGTTAGTTTTGGTTCACCGGATACACTTGATCATACTCCACTTAATGATATTGGAGTAGGTTGTGTACATTCTGATACAATATTCTTTTCAGGTTTTAAGAATGCGACAGGCTGGCCACCTGCAATTAACCGGGTAAGTTGGATAATGGCTGGGCAGGTAGATGGCCAGCTTCAGCTCAGGTATCTGCATTATCTGGGAGGAGATGCATTTTATGAACCCAGATATATGCTTCCGCTTTCTGATGGTGGTTTTGTGATTCATGCCCCCAGGTTTAATCATGATACTGACTTGTACGACATGTACTTTATTAAACTAAACAGAGAAGGTTTGATTACTTCAAATAAACCCGGTCAAATCATCATCAACCGCGCTTTTATCTCTCCCAATCCAGCTAAGGAATACCTCAAAGTAGAATGTATGCTGAAACAAGCTGAAGCCAACGTATTTACCCTGTCCGGAGCTGAAATCTTTTCTTATAAACTGGAACAGGGAACAACCAATTTACCAATACAAAATCTCAAGCCCGGTATGTATCTGTTAAAAATCAATACTGTGGGCAAAGGAGTAATTGAAACGCACAAGTTTATTAAACAATAACAAACACTGCCATGAAAAAAACATTGACAATAATTGCAACAGTTGCTCTTGCAATATATTTTAATCCTATCACATTAAAAGCACAATGCACTTTCTGCCCGGGCAGTACAATAACAGGTACAGGTGCCTCGGCGTTAGGGTCAAATAATACTGTATCCGGAACAAATTCTACTGCCATTGGCAATGGCAATATTCTTTCGTCAGGTTCGGGATTTATTGCGGGTGCTCAGTCAAAAATAAATAGCAGTAGTGGTAACTCCTATATTATTGGTGGTTTAAATACCATCTTTACAGGTGGACAGGAGAGTTATATTTTTGGAAGTGGTTCTGAGGCACTCGCAAGCAGAGTTATGTTGATAGGCCACAGGCTTAAATCTGGATCTACCAATCAAATTATTATTGGAGCAGGACCTGTAGGAGGATTTCTAACCTGCAACAAAATGCACAGTCTGGCAGTTGGATTTAAAAGTACTTTTCCTACTTTTTTTGTAAGTGAATCACCCTCAAATGTCCTTACCGGCATGGTAAGCATTGGCAACACCACCAACCCTCTGGCTAAGCTGCATATCAGAGCCGATAGTGTTGAAAATGCAACCTTGTTGCTTGAAGCCACTGGCAAAGATAAAATTAGCAGTTTTATAATGGCTGGTGGGCAGGCATATTTTGGGACTGCTTCAAATAATCATTCATTATCTTTTGTAACCGGAATCTCCAATACACGAATGTTTATCGATGGCACAAGTGGGAATGTCGCTATTGGCAACAGTATCGACCCTAAGGCCCGTTTGCACATTTTGGCTGATGGTAACCAGGATGCCAGTATTTTGCTCGAATCAACAAGCACGGGTAGAACCGGCGGTATTTTCTTTAGCGGAGGTGCTGTAAATATCGGCACTTTAGACAAAGACCAACCCATTTCTTTTTTTACTTCTGGCACCGAGCTCAGAATGAATATCGACCCAGAAGGCAATGTTGGTATAGGGGTGGCTTCGCCACAGCATAAGCTGCATGTGGCTGGAGGTGCAAAATTCGACAATCAGGTGTTTATTGATGCAGGCGGATTATATGTAAACGGCGAAATTAAAGCAAAAAAATATCTCGCTACCTTAACCCCTTTCCCCGATTTTGTTTTTCTACCCGATTACAACCTATTGTCATTAAATGAAGTAGAAAGCTTTATTAGCGAAAACGGGCACCTTCCCGGCGTACCAAGCGCGGCTACTGTTGAGAAAAACGGAATTGAACTGGGCGAAATGAACGCCATGCTGCTTCAGAAAATTGAAGAGCTTACCCTGTACATTATTGCACAGGATAAGAAAATACAGGCATTGGAAACTGTTGTAAATACTCCAAAATAACATTTTTAAAGCAGTTAAGCCATGAAACATATCTTATCTATGCTATTATTTCTGTGTACTCTGATTGGGGTGCAGGCTCAAACACAAACTGTGTCATTTCAATACGATGCTGCCGGCAACAGGGTATTACGTATAATTGCCAAAAAAATAACTAAAGCCGACACCCTGTTTAACACAGACAGTCTGTTTGCCGAATTACCCGAAGCGCCCATCAATGGGTTACGCGTTTACCCCAACCCTGCCCGGGAAACTGTAAATATTGAATTTTCCACCCTGCCAGAAGCAAAGGTAGAGTTTACCCTGAGCGATATAAATGGCCGCTTACTCGAGAAAGGTAAAATAACCGAAGCACTTACACCCCTTAACCTGCAAAATATTGGCAAAGGAACCTATCTCCTGCTGATAAAAGCCGGATCAGAAAACGAGAAATTTAAGATTATAAAGCAGTAAATAGCCGGGAAGTCTTAAAGGATTTCCGGCCACCAATGAAATAAAATTACATTGCCATTTAAACAGCCCAGCCATGAAAAACCTGTTTATTACAGCCATAATAGCATCTGCCTCAATCATATCAGCAACTGCTCAAACCCAGCAGGGCACAAGTTTTATACTTAACCAACATCTAACCGGAAATCAACATTACAAAGCTTCACAGTTTGTGGAAATGAATGTTGCAGCAGGTAGTACCATAGGTTTTCAGTATATTGCCAATGGCAGCAACGAGTTTATAGCTGAGATTGACCCGTTTATGGTTTTTCCGCCAACCGGGGGAGAGTTGGGAGGCCCCATAGGCAATGAAAATATTGTTGGCAATGATGGTGTGGTTGGTGCAACCAAAGGCAGCCTTTCGGTTAACGATGCTGGTTCGGCGGTTTATCAGATACCTTTGGAATTTCCTGGTGGTATTTCGGGAATGACTCCGGAGTTAAGCTTAGTTTACAACAGCTCCGGCTCCGATGGTATTCTTGGCCCCGGGTGGTCGCTTGGTGGGTTATCTGTAATTACCTGTGTACCGGCTACCCGCTACCATAATGGCATCAGACAATCTGCCTATGGCAACGATTTTGAAGATGGGGCTTACACTTTGGATGGACAAAGGCTTGTTCCAGTTTTTTACAAAGATGATATAAACTTTCGTGAGTACAGAACCGAAATGAATGTGTTTAGTAAAATAATGAGGAAGCCTAATTCAAAAGGAGAAAGAGATGAAGCAGGCAAGTATTTTGAAGTTATTACTAAATCGGGCTTAACTTATATTTATGGCAAAAGCGAAGACTCCAGACATAGTTTTTATCATACGGGAACATCTAAAAAATACACCATCAGTTACTATGTGAACAGCATTAGTGATAATATGGGGAATAAAATAACTTTTGAATACACCAACAATCAAGCTGAAGGGGAAATATCTATAAAATCGATAAAATATACTTTTACTGACGATCCGACTGGAAGTATGCCCATTTATAGCATCGATTTTTTTTACAAAGAAAGGCCTGATGTACTTGCCTATTATTTGGCATATAAAACCAGTACCGGTGATATCAGCGTTAAAACATCCACTTCGAAAGTTATTGATTCAATCAGCTGTAAACATATTTCAACCAATACAATTGTAAAGGAATACAAATTAGATTATATACTGAGAGGGCCTGGCAACGATGATACAAAAAAGACATTGCATTTAAATTCTATTCAGGAATATGGAAAGAATAGGGAAGAGAAATATAATAAAACTGTGTTTGAATGGGAGATTGAAAACAATGAAATAGTTTTTGAGGAAACTAGAAAGACCATTCCACCCATTGAAAATGAACTTTTTCTCACTTGGATTAAAAATATCAGACATCAGTTTGTAGATATTGATAATGATGGAAAACTTGAATTAATAAGAACTTATCAAAAAAAAGAAGAAATAAATTCACAACAAATTTACTTTAACTTTTTTTTAGAAATATTGAAGGAAGTAAATAACAACTATACTCTAATAAATACATACAGATGGCCTGACTTTGTATATGTTGTTTATACTATAGAGCCTAGTGTTATACTTTCTGATTTTAATGGGGATGGATTCCCAGATTTACTAGTAGCATTCTATAACAATAATGGGCCTAAAACCAGAGTAGGATTATCCTTAGGCGATGGTACAACATTTGGGCCAAATCATACATTTTTAAAAAATCAAATAATAAATCAGGCAGGAATTTACCAATCATTTATTGGAGATTTTAATGGCGATGGAATATCTGATGTATGGTTTGCGCCTACAGAAAGTACAGGAAATCAAATTTGGCGACTTGGCAATAAAGATAATCCGCTAGAAGGAAATAATGACGTGAGTGGTGATATATCGTTAACATATGCTCCACCAATAACATTAGTTCAAAATACTAAAATGAGCATTGTTGATTTTAATGGAGATGGTAGGTCTGATATTAGATTTGGCAACGATAAAGTTTATCTTCTTAAACCAGTTAGCGGACAAAACACAATTCAAGCCAATTCAGAAGATGTTTCGTTTTCAGATAAAAAAGAAGCTATCGTAAACAAGGATAATAAACCGGACTATATCTCCTTTTTACCACAGATGCTTTATGAAAATAATTTGGTTAGTCTTAAAGTAACAACAAGTATTTATTTGAATAATGGTATTTCAATAAGTTCAGAACCTTATAAAACTCAAACGCTTGATATAGTTGGCCCTTATCTTTATTACTTAGATCAAGATGATTATTTTTCTGAAAATTTTGAGATAGATTATGTTACTGACTTGAACGGAGATGGTCTGTCAGATTTTGTGTGCAATTTTATTATTTGGCTAACTGAAACAGAAATTGATCCTTATACAGGAGAAGAATATACTTTTACCTCACTATTTGAAAAAGGGAAAGTTATCTTTTTGTCTTCTTTTTTGATGGACTATACAATTCAGTTTAATATGCCACAGAATATTTCTGGTATTCAAAATTTTAACATTGATAACCAAACTGATCTTTACTGGATTAAAATGGCAGGCAGCGATTTTAGCATATACACTGATACTTTAATAATTAATTCTCCGACCCAAAATGGTTATAAAATCTCATCAATCATTAATGGCACAGGTCATGAAACAGCCATTGAATATTCATTCACAGGCGATCCAGAAGTATATACACCCGGTGCTGAAGTAGAATATCCTGTTATACCTTACGAAGCATCTATGCGTTTGGTAAAGAAAATCAAACGCTCAAATGGTTTTGGAGGTTTATTTACAGAGCAATATAAATATGAAAAAGCACGCGCCCATACAGAGGGGTTGGGCTTTATCGGGTTTGAAAAAATAACCAGAACCGATGTTACCCGAGGCATTGAATCCATTACTGAATATGGGCTTGACACCGAGTTTTTTGTTTCATATCCTTCGGCACAGACCACTAAGCTTGTAAATGGTCCAATCATTGAACAGACTTTTAACGAATATATAATACAAAGTACAACTGTACCAAAAGATGAAACAACAAATTTACAAGATTATTCCGGTCGCCTGAAGTATTACTTTGTCAGGCCTGATGAAATGAAAACTTATTCATATGAATTAAAAACGAATAAAACAGAATCATACAACTATAAAGGTACATATACTAAATATGGGCCATTCGATCCATATGGTAACCCATCCTCGATAGTGACTGAGTACGAAGATTTTTCAAATACTAAAACTGAGATTTTTAGAAAGACAACACAGCATACTTACGCCCCTGCTGATACGCTTAATAATTTCAACACCCTTAAATTTAACTGGGTTCTTGGCAGGCTCACCGAATCAAGTACAGAATTTGAAGCCACTGGTGTTGATAAAATTACCAAGAAAAGTGAGTTCAGCTACTACCCGCCCGATTCTGTAAATAAATATGGAATGTTATTCGAAGAAAGGGAATATAAGTATAATTCTGATATTGTTCTCACTACGAAAAGATATAGCCATGATAAATATGGCAACATAACCACTTCAGTAACTTCTGCTGAAGGATGTGATTCATGTCATATAATTAAAGATAGTACAAATTACACTTTAAATGGCCGATTTGTTCGGGAGCTAATCAATTCTTTAGGGTATAAAACTATCCGCCATTATGATGCATTGCTAGGCACTTTGCTTACTGAACAAGATATCAATGCTCTGGAAACTACTTTCCAGTATGATGGTTTTGGCCGTCTTGAAAAAGGCATTGCACCCGATGGCACAATCAGTGCTTCTGCCCTGCGTTGGGTTGCGCCCGGTGACCCGCAGGCACCGGCAAACTCCGTCTATTATTCATGGCAACAAACATCGGGCAAGCCCGAGGTAAAGGTATATTACAACAGCCTGGGAATGGAGTTAAGATCTGTAACAAACGGGTTTAATGAATTGTTGGTTTATGTTGACTCACATTACAATGAAAAAGGACAGTTGTGGAAAAAGTCGGCCCCGTATAATCCTGATACTGAGACACCAAAGTATGCTGAAAATACATATGACAGATTTAATCGTGTTAAAACAACAACTATTCCCGAAGAAGGTGGCAATGCAATTACTACCAATACTTACACTGGTTTCACCATTTCAACAAAGAATGCCTTAAACCAAACAAATTCTAAAACACTTAATGCTGCCGGCTGGACAGTAAAAAGTACCGACAATACCGGCAACAGTGTTATACACACCTATTATGCTGATGGTGCTGTAAAAAGTACCGAAGTTGAAAACTATGATAATACACGCCGTAATTATATATATGATGATGCAGGAAATCTTGAAGAATACAAAGATGCCTCACAAGGAACAATAAAATACGTTTATAATGCTTACAGGCAGCTTATTGCTGACACAAATGCCATGAAAAAGGAAACAACTTATAAGTATGACATTCTGGGCAGAATTATTTCAAAAAAAACCTTTGAAGGAACCTTCACTTATCAATATGACCAACAAAAAAATGGGCTGCTTGATTATGTTGATGTGGTTCATTTTGATGATGATAACCCAGACAACAGAGTTTCCTACACATACGACAATTTTCTACGACCAATTACTCAAACCGAAACCATTGGTGAAGAAACTTTTGTAACTACCTATGAATATGACGAATTGGGCAGGCTACAACACCTGACTTATCCTTCAGATTACAAAATAAGAAATACATACACTGACAATGGTTATCCTTTAGCAATAATTGACACCGAGGATGATAAAAAACTCTGGGAAGCTAAGCACATGAACGCCCGGGGACAATTTACCAATGTGAATGTTGGCGATATAGCACAAACATTCGAGTATTACCAAAACTCAGGCAGGATTTGGAAGATTAAAGCAAATGGTCTTCAAAACAATACCTACACCTGGGACAAAGGCGGAAATTTAAAAACCCGAACTACACGGATAGGGAAATTCGAAAGTTTTGATTACGACAATTTAAACAGGTTAAGTGTAATCAATCATAATTGGCAGTTGAGCTTTTCATACAGGTATGATGCGTTGGGCAATATTACCCACAAATCAGATGTTGGTGATTATGCTTATGCAAACGATGACAATCCCTATAAGTTAACATCCATTAACAATAAACCTGCAACAATAAATAACGAGAATCAGGTTATTGACTATAATTCTTTTAATAAAGTCTATAAAATTACTGAAACGGATCCTTTAACATCCGAAATAAAGCGGCAGTTGGACTTGCTTTATGGAGTTGACAATAGTCGTGTAAAACAAATCATTACCGAGAATGGCATAGAAACTTCCTCAAAACTGTATATTGGCGGCAGTTACGAGGTTGAAACCAAAAATGGGGAAACCAGCTTAATACATTACATTAATGCCCCTACTGGCTTGGTAGCCATTGTTACCAAAAAGGGCAACCACAAAGAAACTGAATTTGTATTAAACGACCACCTGGGTTCAATGCAGGTATTGGCCACTCGTGCAGGAGGTTTACTTGAAGAGTTCAGCTACGATGCCTGGGGCATGCGCCGCGACCCGGCTACATTTGAGGTATTTGCTGTAGTACCTCCAGGTGGTACTGCCTATGGCTTTACCGGCCACGAGCATATCGATCTGTTTATGCTGGTAAATATGGACGGGCGGATGTACGACCCTGTACTTGGCCGTTTCCTAAGCCCCGACCCGGTATTGCAATTTCCAAACTACACACAGGGCTTAAACCCTTACTCTTACGCACTTAACAATCCATTACGGTTTGTTGATTCCAATGGTTACAGCCTTGTCGGGCAGTTGCTGGCACTTACTGCTTCTACTCTTGTTGGAATTGTTTCGGGAGGAAATATTGTTCTTTCAGCCTTTGTTTATTCAGTCATAATGACCATTGATCACGCCATTGAACTAGGCCGTGCAGCTAATTTCGACAACCTGTATGGATACTTTATACAAACCTTTGTAATGAGTTCTATCAGTGCCGGAGTAACTAAAGGAATCGGTGGTGTTTATGGAGAAACAGGAAAAATTGGGAGAGAGCTTGCGCGTGCCGCCACACACGGCACTTTCAACGGTGCAATGCGAATGGCACAAGGTGGAAAATTTGAGCACGGATTTCTCTCAGGATTTGTATCTTCGCTGGGTGGTTCGTATTTACAAGCAAATGGTGGCAATATGTCCGGTGCAGAAAGAATAGCAATCTCAGCAGCAATTGGTGGCACAGCCGAAGCATTGGGCGGTGGTAAATTTGCCAATGGCGCAGTTACCGGGGCGTATGTGATGGCGTTGAATCATATGGGGCAAGAAACCATCAGAATAGGAAGAGTTCGTAAAATTGAGGCACTTTATGCAAAATTAAGTGAATTACAGCAAAATAAGGGAGAACATACAGCATACGAGGTAACTGAAGTTGGAAATGAAGAAAATAAAATGTATTTTCTTGATTTTGATTCAAGCGTAGGTTCAGATGGAGATCATTCCATTGTTAGAAGTAATATACTTGATATCCTTGACAAAAATGATGGCAATTATTATGTTTCAGCTGTAATTCACTCACAACCTGCTTCCCCCTATGCAACTGGTTATGACCTTGAAGTTTTTGGTGCATTTCCAGCAGCCAATAGAATTGAAATTGTTTTTGGAACCAACAATCAGGTTTCAGTTTATTATAAAATCCTTCCTCCCAAAAGCAATTTTGACCGACCCATTGAAAGTTATAATATTAACCGAAAATTAAACACTTACAGATATGATGAAATCAGGAATTATTAGATTTGTAAATGGTGTAATTGTCATCATCTTTGCCATGCAATTGTACATAAACAATTGCAGCGCACAGGATATAAATGCGCACGAAACAGAAAAACCGACAGAATGTCTTCGGTTTTATGGATTTGTGATTGACGAATACGTAAAATTAATTCAAACAGTATATGAGGGAGATAAACCCTTTTTCGTATTAGTTACCAATTTATTTTGCAGTGGATCAGGCGTAATAAACGCTAATATTAGCTTTACATACACACAATTATATCAAAACATTAGCCCTTTAGCTGGCAAGTATTATTATCCATACTCCTCAGACAGCAGTGTTTTTGTTATCCTGGATATTGAAGAAGATAGCTGGCAACGCTATGGATTATGTCCTGACCATTTTCCAAAAGCAAGTATAATCACTGAAGAGATATTAAAACAAGTTCTATTTCCCCTCACAGAGGAGTATGATATGGAATACAATCAACCTAAACCCGATAATGTTACTTTTTATAATTTTTATTCGGAAAAGAATGACAAGTTTTCTGTTTCAAAAACAGATAAAGGTATTCACAGTCAGGTTAACAATAAAAATATAGTGTATTTTATGAATTACCATGATGAGTCATTTAAAGTTCCACCAGAGAAATAAATATAGATTTTTAGATCATCGGCTAAGTAGTTCCAATTAACCGGGCTTATCGGAATTTGCTTTATGTTTTAACACTATTTCAATAGCTTTTGTGGAATTGGCCGAGCCCTTGACCACAATGCCTTCAATGGTGCCATGCGCCTTGCACAAGGTGGAAAATTTGAGCACGGATTTCTCTCAGGTGGAGTTTATGCTGAGCGGGAGGTGTTGCAAGTGATTATAAAAAGCTATACTTTAGCTGTTGAAAATTAATCCGGTCGAAGCATATCTTCGCTGGGTGGATCGTATTTAATGAAAAATGGTGGCAATATGTCCGGCGCAGAAAGAATAGCAATCTCAGCAGCAATAGGTGGCACAGCCGAAGCATTAGGCGGTGGAAAATTTGCCAATGGCGCGGTTACCGGGGCGTATGTGATGGCGTTGAATCATATGATGCATAGTGATAAATGGCATCCAACCCGCGGTGAAGCAGCAGAAGCAACAAGCACACGCACCGAAACTACAGGTAATGAAGCCAGTTATCTTGTTTATATAGATGAATGTGGTGATGAGTATTACTGGGAAGTTCCTGCGGATCCAAGAGATGGGCCAGGTGTTGCATATTTTAGCAGACCCGAAGACGCAAGAGGCTTAACGTTGGTAGAAAATTATCATTATAGCAAAGATATAATAACTGATCAGGCTGGGAATACAGGAAGAACCAAAGGTTCTTATCTGGATTGGCAATTGGCCCGTGATTATAACATAAAAGTGACTCACCATACACTTGGTGTCGGCATGTGGATTTTCAAACCCTCTGTTTTCTTTCAACAGCCGATATCATTTCTTTTTGACCGGAAACTATTAGGCTGGGATCTCAGAAATCCTATAAAACCAACACATTAAGTCACGATAACAGATGAAGAAAACATCATTAATCATTCTTTTTTGCATTTCGCACTTATCTGCAATATTTGCACAGATACCTTTAAATAAATCCTTGATAGATAATATTATTAATAATAATACATTAAAAGAAAACCACCCTATTTCTTCCATAAATGTTTACAAATTTATTAATTATCATCATAAGACAAATGCTTTTAATGTCTCAAAAGTAACGATTTACAATAGGACTGACATTCCATTGAACTCATATCTTTATAATAGTAATGGTTGCTTTGTTCTTATTTTGTTGGATGATTGTTTTATTAACTCTGATATGTTAAAAGACCTAACAAGGCAGTCTGAACCAGAATTTAAGCAAATTTTAGATTCCCTAAAATTGCCTGATTTTGCAAAAAATGGCATTGTTTGGGATAGATTATATTTGGAAGTTCTTACTGTTAAAAAGTGTCGTTTATCAAGAAATAGATTTAAAATAATATTTAAGAAAATATTCCCCGCGGGCCTTGCACCCAGAGAGCTTATGCCTGTAATAAATTTTAGTGATGGACAATATATGGTTAACCCTCCATACGAATTCATCTACGATAATAAAGGTGAAATGCTTGAAGTTTATAAAAAGCAATTAATCCCCAAAAAGCCAGTTAAAATAAGATTGAAGAAATATAATTAACGAAGCAATATTATTCCAATGTTCATAATTGTTAATGGTGCCATGCGATTGACCCAAGGTGGAAAATTTGAGCACGGATTTCTCTCAGGTTTTGTATCTTCGCTCGGTGGTTCATACATCGATAAATTCAGAGGAGATATGTCCGGCGCAGAAAAAATAGCAATCTCAGCAGCAATTGGCGGCACCGCCGAAGCATTAGGCGGTGGCAAATTTGCCAATGGCGCAGTTACCGGGGCGTATGTGATGGCGTTGAATCATATGGGGGAGAACTTCCAAGCAAACAAAGATAAAAGAAATGTACCTCCAAAGGAGTGGTTAGAAACTAAAGTCGCTGAACTTATTGAACTAGAGAGAAGAAAAAATATATTGGAGATGAAGAATTCAAATGGTCCTTTTGCACCTTATAGCTTTGATATGGACTGGGCTGGGTATTCTAATTGGAATGGATATCATCATGATTTAACTTCCTATGATATTAACCTAACCATAGATGGTGAAATTTATTCTGCTCATATTGAATATAGGCATGCTGGAGTAAAAAGCTCTAACATGGTCACAGATATATGGCCAGCAGGACAAGCTAAATATTATGGAGTGGCTCCAAGCCTAAAGGGATTAAGCCATGTTTTTCTGAGGCACTCTGGTGTTAAAATATATGCTGTTGCCATAATCTATTTTTATACTAAGAATGGTTATAATGCATATCTAAGATATGCATTTGATTATGAAGCGTTTAAAAATAAATAATTTCATAATAATGATGAAAATGAAAAGAAAAAAAGCACTCATCATTTCATTAATTCTCCTGTCTATTTTAACTTATTCAGGGTTCAAGTATTTCCTTTTTATTGATTATTACAAGCCAACAGGTTCTTTTTACTTCTCTAGTATTCCTATTATGCTGAATCATTACTATACATATTCTCAAGAACAGAATCAAAAAATATCCAAAGATAGTTTTTACTGCTTTTTAGATTCATATTTAAGTGATTCCATTTATGAACACCATTTCCCAACAATTCATTTTCTTTTTAAGCAGGAAAGCCGCATAAGATTAATTCATTACCCAGACTCGAATGTTATTGTTCTGTATGATATTGGTAGTGATAGAAAGGATGATTCACTCAAAAATAAGGTTTTTGAAGATTCTTTACCTTTTCTTTATCCTATAATAGGGTACAAAGGAGATATACTTCTTGGTTACATCAAGCCGCCTTCCATTATGGATCTACCCCTTCTTGATAATGAATTTTTCAAAAAGGGAACTCGTATCAGATCACTAAAAATGGATTCAATTCTAACTAATGAAATATCCTCCCAGGTAAGAGCAATCCTTCAACAGAGGTCCTATAGAAATGATTCTATTTTATTACTAATCGAATTATCATATTTAACCACTAGTAAAGAATGGAAAGGCAATGTTCTTTTTAATGGAAACAATACCAAACCTGAATATTATGAAGATATTTTAGACCTTTATGAAGCAGGTCTTGCAATAAAGAATTTTAGCAATGATGCAGATAGTATTGTGATTATGTTAAGATATCCAGAATATTGGCAATAGCTTATAATAGAAAAGAATAACACCCTTTTATCCTTGGTGTATTCAACTGCATCATGCGCCTTGCGCAAGGTGGAAAATTTCAGCACGGTTTTCTCTCAGGTGAATTTTATGCTGAGCGGGAGGCATTGCAAGTGATTATAAAAAGATATACTTTAGCAGTTGAAAATTAACCCGGTCGAAGCATATCCTCGCTGGGTGGTTCGTTTTTATTGAAAAATGGTGGCAATATGAGTGGCGCACAAAGAATAGCAATTTCAGCAGCAATTGGTGGCGGCAAATTTGCCAATGTTGGGGTCTATGCTGGGAAGTACCGGCCGCTCAAAGAGATGACCATGGAGTTTCACAAACCCGGAAATAAACCGGATGGTTTTCTGCGTTAATTTTGAAAATAACATGACATTCCGGCAGATGTTGACCCCTCTTTTGCTTAAAATAAGCTGAATTATTCCGGAGCATGTCATAGTGCGAGCTATCTGCATCGCAATTAATCTCCTATATTGCTGGCTCTCAGCGCCTACAATAATTCATTAAAGAAACATCAATACGTATTTATACGTATTTTCAAATTCTATAGCATTATTTATGAGGCACTTAACAATTTATTGTAAAATTTCTTTCACTTAGGCCCTTTCTTAACAAAACATTCTGAAGTTTATAAGGTTTATTAGAGCTAACCATTCAAAATAAAAACATGAAAGCACAATTTCACAAACTTCTTCTGCTCGCATTTGCAGTTCCGATTATACTCTCAAGCTGCAAAAAAAGCGATGAAAGTGCTGATGACAAATTTTCATCAGCCAATGATGTTCAGCTAAAAACCGACCTGGTTTATTGCGGCACACCGGTTGTATCACCTATGGTTGACTTTGCTCAAACCATTTCACCTGCCACAGTCAGTATCGGAAACGATGAAACCCAGTTGCTTGTAAAGTATCAGATAACCGATACCGAATGGTTTCTTTACAATCCAAGACTTTTTGTTGGAACCGAAGCTGAGTTGGTTACTTTGGGTATAGTCGATCCCAACTCCTTAAATCCTGATGGCTCAGTGTATATCAACAACACCGGCCTGATTCCAAACTCAAGCTTCAACGGTTCAAGCACAGTTTACAAGGAATTTCTTTTTGACCTTGCTACTTTGCCCGAATGCTTTGTTGTAATCGCTTATGCAGAACTTCGCAAAACAACTGGTGAAAGAGCTTATGTTTTTGGCAAAAGCACCATGAAAAGAAATGGTTATTATTTGAACTATTGCGTTCAGCAGTGTGAAACTCCTCCACCTCCTCCTCCACTTGGAGGTTGTGAAACTGCCTATGCTTTTGGCGAATCTGTAGCCACCTGCTTCCTGAATATTCCGGGCGTTCAGTCAAACAACTGGGGATGGTCAAACGGTCCGATTGGTGCAGGAACTTATTCATGGCCGATGTATGCCGGTGCTGGTCAATGCAATATTGGCAACGGAACTCATGTGGGAACTCTCACTGTAAATTATACACCTCCCACAGCAACTGTAACTTACACCGTTTTTAATGGTTATGTTTTAAATGAAACCCATCTTCATGTTGGAAATCAGATTTTACCAAGGCGAGGCAACAGGTTCACAACCGCTCCAGGCCAGTTTCCTTACAAGCGCGAAAACCTTAACGGTGTAACAACTGACACTTACAACATCAGCGGATTGTCAGGGAATATTTATGTAGCCGCACATTCCGTTGTTTGTGACGCTCAGTAATATTTCGAAGTAACTTTAAAAAAAGCCGGTATTGCACCGGCTTTTTTTTTGCAATATGCCTCAGGATTATTGCAAAAAAAATATGTGGAAAAAGAAAAAAAAACATCGGCAAAATATTGACAAACGCAATATTTATCCTTACATTTACACATCATTTGTGATCTACCCTCCTAATTTTTCATTGCTCTTGCCTGGTCTCCGGAGCACTTTTTATCTCATGCTTTGATTTGATTCTATCCTGAAATACCGGATTCATTTTACATGCATTTTGTTCCACAAAAAAAACAAGTCACAATGAAAAAGAAAATTATTCTGTTAATGATGGCGGCATTCACTGTATTCGCCGCATGCAAAAAAAACGAATTTTCAGAGCCTGAAAATCAGAATGCTCTGATCGAAAATCAGCTAAAAACTGATCTGGTTTATTGCGGTACACCACTGGTTGGGCCCATGGTAGATTATGCCCAGACCTTATCTCCCGCCACTGTCACTATTGGCAATGACGGAACAAACCTTCTCATTAAGTACCAGTTGAATACACCCGGTTGGTTCTTCAATATAACTGGATTATTTGTTGGTACAGCAGCTGAACTGGCTGCACTAGGTGTCGTTGACTTCAACGGACCTGGTACTATTTATTTCAATTCAGGAAACCCACCATACGGCCTTCCTCTTGGTACAGGCGCTGTTTATGCAAATTATGGCACATATTGGGAGCAGCTTATTCCACTATCCGAATTACCTGAGTGCTTTCTAGTGGTTGCATATGCAAGAATAAGAAATGAATCAGACGATTCCAATCTGAATATTTGGGGAAGAAGCGCATTAAAAACTTCAGCCTTTTACATGAGTTACTGTGTTCAGCAATGCGAAAACCCACCATTGGGAGGTTGTGAAACTGCCTATGCTTTCGGCGAATCTGTAGCCACCTGCTTCCTTAATATACCCGGAGTTCAGTCAAACAACTGGGGATGGTCAAATGGCCCTATTGGTGCTGGAACTTATTCATGGCCGATGTATGCCGGTGCTGGTCAATGCAATATTGGCAACGGAACCCATGTGGGAATACTTACGGTTAATTATACACCGCCTACAGCAACAGTAACATATACAGTATTTGATGGTTATGTTCTAAATGAAACTCACCTTCATGTTGGAAATCAGATTTTGCCAAGGAAAGGCAACAAGTTCACCACCGCTCCCGGACAGTTTCCTTACAAACACGGCAACCTCAACGGAGTAACAACTGACACTTACAACATCAGCGGATTGTCAGGAAATATTTACGTTGCAGCACATTCCGTTGTTTGTGATGCTCAGTAAAGTTTCAATGCATATTTTTAAAAGGTCGGTTATATCCCGGCCTTTTTTTATTGACAAAATAACTGCTGATGTTATAGATTACTGAATCTTTTGCATCAAGCTGACTTCTGTTTCACGAAATATTTCTAATTTAGCGCAAATGTTCAGTTTGTGATACAAGGTTTATTATTTCATATAGGCAGGTACATCCTCCTGATGAGGCAGGTTTTTAAAAGACCGGAGAAGCAGTCCATCTACATAAAGCAGATCATGGTTGAAATTGACAACCTTGGGCTGGATTCTGTCGGGATTGTTGCTTTTATCTCCACTTTTATGGGGGCGGTTTTGTGTATTCAAATGGCTTTTAATATCGACACTCCGCTTGTTCCGCTTTATACAATAGGCTTTGTTACGCGGCAATCGGTGGTACTTGAATTTTCGCCCACCATCATCAGTCTTATACTCGCCGGAAAAGTGGGGAGCCGGGTGGCTTCAGAGTTGGGAACAATGCGCGTTACCGAACAAATAGATGCCATCGAAATTATTGGTATAAATCCTGCCACTTATCTTATTTTCCCGAAAGTAGTTGCTGCAGTGCTTATCAACCCGATTTTGATCCTGATGAGTATGATAATGGCGATCTTTGGAGGCTGGCTTGCAGGAGTTACAACCGGACTTGTCGCTTCAAGCACTTACATATACGGGATAAAAGCTTTTTTCGAAAGCTATGATATTGTTTATGCAATGATAAAGACCGTTGTTTTCGCGTTTCTTATTGTTTCAATTTCAGGATATCATGGTTTTTATACCAAAGGGGGAGCACTCGAGGTCGGAACTTCAAGCACCAAAGGAGTAGTGCACAGCAGCATCGCCATAATTGTATTCAATCTTATACTAACTCAACTCCTGTTGTCATGATTGAGGCGAAAAATGTATCCAAATCATTTGGAGATAATCTGGTGCTCGATGAAGTATCGGTGAAGTTTGAGCCCGGGAAGTGCAATCTTATCATCGGACAGAGTGGCTCAGGAAAAACGGTGCTGATGAAATGCCTGGTAGGGCTTTTCGAAATTGACAGCGGAAAAGTTCTTTATGGCGACAGGGTTTTCTCCAAAATGTCGTTTGATGAAATGAAAATGATACGGCAGGAAATCGGCATGTTGTTTCAGGGTGGGGCATTGTTTGATTCCATGACGGTTGAGGAAAATGTAATGTTTCCGCTCTCGATGTTTACCAATCAGACTCCCGCCGAAAAACTTGAACGCGCAAATTTCTGCCTTTCGAGGGTAAGACTTGAAAATGCCAATAAATTATTCCCCGCCGAAATCAGCGGAGGCATGAAAAAACGAGTTGCCATAGCCAGGGCAATCGCCATGAATCCAAAGTACCTTTTCTGTGATGAACCAAACTCTGGCCTTGATCCGTTAACTGCCAATGTGATTGATATTCTGATCAGCGAAATAACCCGTGAATATAACATCACCACCGTGGTAAATACCCACGACATGAACTCGGTGATAGAAATCGGCGACAGAATTTCATACATTCACAAAGGTAAACTCTGGTGGCAGGGTAACAATGAATCAATCCTGAAAAGCGACAATCCTGAGTTGAATGAATTTGTTTTTGCAACCGAACTTACACGCAAGCTCAAATAAAAAATCATCAAATGAATATCATTGATATTGTAATTTTCATCTCCCTGATTATTGCCGCAATTTCAGGTTTTATGAAAGGTCTGGTGCTGAGTGTTGCATCCTTTGTCGGTTTTTTTCTCGGGATTATTGTCTCATTCAGGTTTGCTGGTTCTGTTCAGCAGATACTGATCGAACTAACCGGCTCAGATGGTCGCTATCTCTATTTTATCGGCTTCCTTATCTGCTTTGTGCTGGTAACAATTGCGGTTTATTTTATCGGGAAAGCCATCGAAAAACTTGTTGAAATGGTTGCGCTCGGCTTTTTAAACCGCCTGACAGGAGCTGCTTTCGGAGTACTGAGATCGTTGCTTGTTTTTTCAGCGCTGATCTATGCACTGGCATATATTGATCCCGATAAGCGCCTGATTACCACAGAGCAGCAGGAAAGTTCGTTTTTCTACCAGCCTTTGGAAAAAGTACTTCCATCCATTCTGCCATTTATCAGACACCATCTTGAAGAAATTGATGAAGCCATAACTCCTGAAGAAAGTGGCACGCCTGCATAAAATCTTTAAGTGACGGGGTTGGTCTCCTGAGATAGCCTGGGCTTGACTTGATTTTACCTTGTTTTTTAAAACCCTTATCTTCATTTAGTCAAACCCTTACTTACGGGGTTTTCAGAAATTCTCATATTGGATTGGGATAATTATTTTACTAAGATTTTAATATTGACAAATAAAATTCATATTTTAGCATGACCAATCCAACCTGACCGGCCATGAAAACCATTATCTCAGCCATTGATTTTTCCGATTGTTCCATTAATGCCCTGGAACACGCGATAAGTATAGCAAAAAAATCGAAGTCTAACCTTCTGATGTTGTGGGTTAATAACCCAAATACAACCAAAACCATACTCTCATCCGACCTTTCGGATGACTTGCTTGAGGAAGTTGAACATCAGTTTACCCGGCTTCTGAACAAATACGGGAACCACCTTCCGGATTCAAAACTGGATTACATAATCAGAGAGGGAAAAGTTTACAAAGAAATCGTAAATCAGGCCAAAGAGTCAGATGCCTGGCTGATAGTAGCCGGAACACACGGTTCTTCAGGGTTTGAAGAGTTCTGGATTGGGAGCAATGCAAACCGTATAGTTACTTCAGCACCTTGTCCGGTTATCACCATCAGGGCAGGAATACAGGTAAGCCGTGAGCTTGCCAAAATAGTTGTTCCCATCGACTCCAGCATGGAAACAAGGCAGAAAGTTCCTTATGTTTCAGACCTTGCAAATATGTTTGGTGCCGAAGTTCACCTGCTTGCACTTTACTCAACTACTGTGGAGAATGTGAGAGGTACCATTATGAGTTACACCAAGCAAGCGGCCAAATACCTGAAAGAACGCAATGTCAATTACGTAATCACAGAATTGGAATCAGAAAATATCAGCACATCAACCATTGAATATGCCCGCATAATAGATGCAAATCTTATTGCAATTATGACCGAGCAGGAAAAAACTGCAGCCAACCTCTGGCTTGGGCCTTATGCTCAGCAAATGGTGCATCACTCCCCTATTCCGGTGCTGAGTGTGCATCCAAAAGAAATGCTTATTTCAATGGGCTACTGATAATTTGTCCGACTTTATAAAGAAGCAAGGATTTCCATTATAAAAAATCCCCGGATTATTGATCCGGGGATTTTTTTTATCAGAAACTTTGTCATGAATACCAGTCTCTAATCTGGCTATTCATTATCATCAGGATTTAATTCCTGTCAATACTATTCAGGTCTTCGAAAGCAGCTTTTAAGCGGGCAATCATTGTTTTCTGAGCTTCGTTCAACCACTTGCGCGGGTCGTAATATTTCTTGTTTGGTTTGTCATCTCCTTCGGGATTGCCAATCTGACCCTGCAGATAACCTTCGTATTTTTTATAATAGTTCATAATACCTTCCCAGGTTGCCCATTGTGTATCGGTATCGATGTTCATTTTGATTACGCCGTATGAGATGGCTTCGCGGATTTCTTCGCGGCTGGAACCTGAGCCACCATGAAATACAAAATTCACAGGTTTTTCAACGGTATTGAATTTCTGCTGGATATATTCCTGTGATTTTTTGAGGATTTTAGGTTCAAGTTTAACATTGCCGGGTTTGTAAACACCATGCACATTGCCAAACGAAGCCGCGATGGTAAAACGATCGCTGATTTTCAGCAGATGCTCATAAGCATAGGCAACTTCTTCGGGTTGTGTGTAAAGCTTTGAACTGTCAACGCCGGTATTGTCAACACCGTCTTCTTCACCACCTGTAACACCGAGTTCAATTTCGAGGGTCATCCCCAGTTTGCTCATTCGCTTCAGGTATTCAGCACAGATTTCAATATTCTCGTGAAGTGGCTCTTCAGAAAGATCGAGCATATGAGAACTGAAAAGAGGCTTTCCATTAGTGGCAAAAAAGCGTTCACCTGCATCAAGCAGGCCATCAATCCAAGGAAGCAATTTTTTTGCTGCATGGTCGGTATGCACAATTACAGGCACTCCGTAAAGCTCAGCCATTTTATGTACATGTTCGGCACCTGAAATAGCTCCGGCTATGGCTGCACGTTCGCCATCATTGCTCAGGAATTTTCCTGCATAGAAATGAGCCCCTCCGTTTGAAAACTGAATGATTACAGGAGAATTAACTTCTTTCGCAGCTTCAAGTACTGCGTTAATTGAATCGGTACCGACTACATTTACAGCAGGTAACGCAAATCCGTTGGCACGGGCAATACGAAATACTTCCTGAACATCATCTCCGGTAACCACCCCCGGTTTTACTTTATCGAAAATTTTCTCTGACATCTTGCCGTTTTGGTTTAATTAAACTTTATGAATTATCTTCGCAAAGGTAAACAATTTCCAGCGAACTGCTTTCGGATAGTTTAAGGTTTTCTTTTTACCATAACCTGTATAGCACTGTTTAACAACACAATGCACCATGTCATTTGAACTAAAAATACGCGAACTGATCTCTGATAACTATTCAGGTTCTGCTGCCATTCTCGAGAAAATAATAAAAAGTATCCATACTTACCTCAATGGTCAGGATCTGAATACTGAGTATCTGCGGGAAAACCTGCTGAAAGTAACCACTCATTTTCCTGATCTGGCTGTACTTCATCACTTTTTGCAACAATTTTTCGATCTGCTTGAAGAACTTGAACTAAAGTCGCTGCCACATCAGCGAACAGTGCAGAGAATTGAGCATTTTATAGATGATTACAATCACGAGTGGAATGAAAGTATAGGAAAGGCTGCTGAAAAGATGGAGAGAATCATTCATTTTCAGGGAAAGAGAGTACTGCTTCACAGCAACAGCTCTACCATTCATGTGCTTTTTGAACATCTGGCAAACCATAATATTTTCCCATCGATATATCAGACCATGTCGGGGCCGGTATTTGAAGGTAAACTTCAGGCGCGCGTTTTATCTGATCTGGGCTGCAAGGTGCATTTTATAAATGAAGCTGCAGTTGGCCGGTTTATCTCTGAAATTGATTTTGCAGTGGTTGGTGCTGACAATGTGTTTACCGATGGATTTACCAATAAAATAGGTACTTACCCTATAGCTTTGGTTTGTCGTGAAGCGGCAAAACCTTTTTATGTGATTTCTGATTCCCGTAAGCGGTCACCCATAGATTTCAGCACAAGGGTCAATGCCATTTTTGAACCACAAGCTCCAAAAGGTGAGTTGTGGCAGAACCCTCCGGCGGCCATTACTCCTGTAAATTATTATTTTGAATTTACACCGAAAGAATTGGTAACAGCCTGCTTTTTTGAAGATGCCTGGTGGGACCTGACGAAAAAATAGATCCCGGCTTTTTTCTTCCGGGGAGTAAAACAAAAAATCAACCGCAGGGAACTACAAAGGAAGCAGAATGTTTGATTGTAAATCTGTCAGGAGTCAGCACCCCTCCATTATTCAGTTTTAACTTCAGTTAATGGTGGTGGATTGATTTTTTCGCTCACCGCAAATGCATTGGGATACTCCCCTTTAATTTTTTGCAGAAATCCCTCCGCTTCTATCCGGGTTCTGAAATCGCCGATTCTGATTCTGTAATAAGGCTCTTTGAAAGACAGATAGGCTGCAACTCCCGAATATCTGGATGTAAAACGACTCTGCACTTCAGTGGCTTTTCGTTTTGAATTTGCCCCGGCATCAAAAAATATCTGAACCCGCCAACCATCAAGCACTGCCTGATGACGGTTAAGGTACTTGTGCTTATCTATGAGAAGATCAATCTTTTCATCAGCAACTATCTGAACACTACCTTGTTGCGCAAAAGCAACCGGCAATAAAAACAACACAAAGATGAATGAAATTACAAAACGCATAATTAACTAACGGGTAGAAATTGAATATATTTCTTTTGGTTGAATACTCAACACCGGAACCGGTGAATGGTTTACCATTTGCTGGGCATAAGGTCCCAACAGAATGTTTGATGCATTGGTCTCCTGCTCGGTCATAATGGCAATAAGATCGGCATTTACCTTGATTGCATAATCGATGGAAGCATTGGTAATATTTTCAGCATGAACGCCTTCCAGATAATGATTAATGCCTGCATCAGTAATTGCTTTCTGAACCTGACGGGCATGATTGTCAACTTTTCTTTGCACCGCTTTTAATGAAGTTGTGTAGAGCGCAAGAATATGAATATCGGCACCTAATGCTTTGGCCATATTTATGGTGAAAGGAACTTTTTCTCTGGTGTCAAGGGTGCTGTCAATGGGCAGTACTATGCTCTTTATGCCATCTTCTCTCATGTCGAAATCATAACGCACAGTTACTACAGGACAGGGGGCATAGGATACAATTTTGTAGGCATTGCTGCCAATCCAGAATTCTTCATAACCAGTAACTCCGTGGGTTCCGGCAATAATCAATGAAGCATTGTTTATCTTCGCCTGATTGGCCATTTCCTGATAAACTTTTCCTTTGCGAAGCTTGTATGAAAGTTTGCCATTTTTCATCATCCCCTTTCTGGTCCTCATAATCTCGTCCATATTTTTGACAGCTTCATCACGAAATTCATTGGTGTCTGTTGAAAATACAGAATCCTGATTTACATGACCATCAACCCACACCATCATGATATTACTTTTTACAAGGTTGGCAAAGGCAATGGCATAATCAAGGGCGTGAAGTGATCCCTTTGAAAAATCGATGGCTACAATGATCTCTTTCATGGCTGCGGGGCTTTAAGATTCCAAGGTGCTAATTTAGGTTTTTTTATTGAACCTGCTTGTATAAAGATAATTGATTTTTCCTGTTTGTCAGCAAAATCCTGATTCAGTTGGATTTTAAGTTGTTTAAGTCCTCGTATCTATTGAATTGCCAAAAGCTTTAACTTTATCCCATGCATTTTAACACCCGAGGATTTGTTTTTCACGTAATACGATATGGCGATTCAGGCGCTATAGTAAAGATTTATACTGAACAATTCGGGTTGAAATCTTATTTGGTGAAAGGTTTGTACAGCAGAAAATCAAAACTCCGCTCGGCACTTTTTAACCACATGAGTATGCTGGATATAATTGCAGACCACAAAGACAACCGATCACTACACTTTATTAAAGAAGCCAGTCTGTGCAAACATATACCTGTCATCACCGACGATATGTCGAGAAGCTCGGTTTTGATGTTTATCAATGAACTGCTGTTTAAATGTATAAAAGAGGAAGAACCTAACCCGGGAATTTTTCACTTTATTGATGCATCGGTTGATCTGCTGAACAATCCGGAAATCAGTCTTCCGGCATTTCATTTGCTTTTTATGCTTCGTTTGACTTCTTTTCTGGGATTTGCGCCGCGTTTTTCGAAAGCTGCAGAAGGTCGCTATTTTGATATGGAAGAAGGACTTTTTATGGATTCCGAACCACTTCACCGTTATTATATTTCAGGTGCAGCTGCCTCAATGCTTGAAAAACTTCAATTGGCTGATTTCCTATCGCTGGGCGAAATACGGTTTCCACGGGAAGTGCGAAACGATTTGCTAAGCCGGTTGATTGAATATTACAGGCTACATATTCCCGATATGGGCGAAATGAAAACGGTAAAAGTGCTTCAGGAGGTACTTTCGTAATCCTAATTCAATGTCGTTTAGTTAAGAAAAATTGTCTTCGACTCCGCCTGCCTGACTGCGCGGCAGGCAGGCTCAGACTGACAGTCATCCTGAGTTGTAACTCAAAAAATATTTGAGCATAATGCAGAGATGACAGTTAAATCAAGCGTTTAAACACTTCGACTCCGCTCAGTGTTACATTCGTTTATAGTGTTCACTGCATCATCTTAATGCACTAAATATCAATTCTATACGATGTCCTCCTGAGCGGAGTCGAAGGATACTTTTTCATTTTTTATTCCATCTGGGGTCTTACTAAACGACTTTGAATCCTAATTTATCTTTTGGTATAATCTGAAAAACTCATCCCGCCATACCATCCGTGTATCATTCTGATTGGTTTTCAGGTAATGCTCCAGCGCCGGATCGGGCAAGCCTGAATAAACAAGATAATGTGTTGGCGTTAATGGTTTCAGTTCACTATAAATTTCAACGGATGTTGATAATGGATGATGCGACATGGCTTTGCGCCCCGAGAATCTGGCAAGTGCGCGCGGTTTAATAAATACTATTCTCGATTCATCAGATGTTATTAAGGCAATTTGAGCAAACGCATCTGAAACATGCGTTGCATAAGGTCCATCTTCAAATTTATCTTCAGGAACATAATAACCCGGCATCACCTGAATGTAGGTAAGCAGTATCATTATGGAAACTCCCGATGTTATCCATTGTGCCGATTTTGAGTTTGCCAGCAGTTGCAGTGTTTTCAGACTATAAATGATTATAACCGGTGCCAGAGGCAGCAGAAATCTGAATCCTGAATGATGATATGGATATACCAGCAACAAGCCGATATATGCAACAGTAATCCAATCAAATAAAACAGGAATCTTCGAAAAAGAAAGAATAAGACCGGTGATAAAGAATGCAAAAATCAAAGAGGCAATCGGGAATCCTATCCAGAAAAGCGGAGAATCAGGGTTGACGAAAAACAAACGGATGGCTTCAGCGTATGTGTATATATTGGTGGCAAAGGCTTCGGATAATATTCCGAAATCAAAAATATTCAGATAACCACCTCCACCGGCACCGCGCATAAAAATAACATTTGAGATCCAGTAAATTGCCATGGAAAGAATTGCCGCAAAAAAATAAGCTTTCACGGCATAAATTGCTTTTTGGAAAGGAATCTTATTGTATAAGGCTATAATAATTCCCTGAGTCGCAAATATAAAAAGCGACAATGGCAATACAAGTCCAATGGATTTGACGAGGATGGCACATCCGGCAATTAACCCGGTGAATATCCAGTTCTGCTTCGATGTGACATCTGCGCTGGAAATCCACAACAGAAATATCGCAAAAAGCAAAGCAAATGGAATATCAGCCATTATTTCGGCTTTCAGGTTGAGAATGTATGGGTTGTAATAAAGTACTGCACTTGCAAGAATTGCTGCAGTCCAACCGGAATATTTGTAAAACAAAAGCACAGCGGTTACAGCAAGCAGAATCAGGAATACGGAGATAAAATAATTGTACGGAACCACTTCATTCCCATACTTTGCGGTGATGGGAGCAATTAAAAGCGGGAAACCCGGCGGATAAGCCTGTGGACCAAGGCTGGGGTACTCCGGATTGTAAATATACCCGGTTTGGGCCATCGGTTTTCCGAGCGAAATATTTTCAGCTTGCTCAAGGTATTGTGCAAAGTCGTCGCCCCAATCGTGATCATTCCTCAAATTGAGAAATAAAAGTGGTACAAATACCATCACTGCAAGCAGGGCCATAAAACCCCGCCTCAGAATACCCACCGAAAACAATTCTTTAATTTTCATCCTGACTTACTTGTCAGGCACAAAGGTATTGAAAAGAGTTTACATGCTTACCCTGCCGGATATTTGAAGAAAAATTACCGGACAGTATTCAGAATTTATTCATCAAATGGCCTGATGATTCATTGGCTGAATAACCATTTCTGAGATGACTCCTTCTGCCGGCTGGTCGAGCAGGAATTTTACTGCCCTGGCTATTTCATTGGCAGTCAGAAACTTTTCGCGCTGTACTTTTAATTCTATGTTGTCCCAGAAATGGGTATCAACACCGCCAACAAACAATTGCACAATTTTTACCTGAGTACGTTTGAGCTCTTCGCGAAGTGATTTAATCATTCCGTTCAACCCATATTTGGAAGCTGCATACGCCATCGCTCCAGCCATGGGAGTTTTGCCCAGAACACCGGGCAAATGAATGATCAATCCGGTTTTCCGTTCTTTCATTGCCGGAGTCAACTCTTTCAAAAGCCTGAAAGCACCGATCAGATTAACTTCAATAGTGGCGGTAAAATCCTGTACACCAAGGCTTTCAATAGGTTTAATAATTCCCGTTCCGGTAGCGTTTATCAGAACGTCAGGTAATCCGAATTTTTCTATTATTTCAGCAACGGTTCTTTTTACCTGATCGTCGCAGGTAATATCCATCTCAAAAAGGTTGGCACGGTCAATTCCTGTTTCGTTGGCAAGACTCAGGAGTTTTGCAGCATCCCTGCCTGTAAGAATAAGGGTGTAATTATCTTCAGAAAGCAACTTTACTATGGCCGATCCTATGGTTCCGGTTGCGCCGGCAATTAATATCACTAAATTCATTTCTGTTTAATATTTTGATGAAATTATTAAACAGAAATATTGCATTAATGTTTCCTAAACAACAACTATAGAAAATAATGCCTGAAAATTACCTTTCGTATGCTCCCTTTTTCAGCAAGATATAATTCTCCAAAAGCAATATACCCATTGCAAAAACAGAATGAATTTCAAAGTTTTTATCCAAAAGCAGGAGGTCGGCATCCATTCCCGGAGCAATTTTACCTTTTTGTTTTAATTTAAGAATGCGGGCAGGGTTCGAAGTAAGCACCTGAAGTGCAGTTTCCAGAGAAATTTTTTCATCTGCAACTGCATCGCGCAGTTCTCTCAGGTTTGAAGACGGAAGACCGCTTTCAAGCCTGATAAGTTCACCGCTTACCGGATCAAATCCGGGCAATGACCCGCATGCATCCGAAGTGAAAGTAATGTGTTCCGAAGGAACCCCTGCATCCAGAAGCTGTTTAAGTGCTTTTGATGGTTTTATTTCATATTCAGGGAAATACGGATACGAGCTGGTGGTAATATCTACATAGCCGTGCATGGCGTACTTTTTGGCATCTTCAAAAATATAGTCGTTGCGGTTGATGTGCGTGGGCAGAAACTGCCTGAGCGTAAGTTCGCTGTTTTCCACAACCCTGTAAAGCGGACTGAAAGGGTCTTTTGCATCTCCCATGTGTATATTAACAATACCTGCTTTCCCGCCTATCATGCCTGCCACACGGGCATGTGCTGTAATGCGTGTTAACTCATCCACCGATGGCACCGAAGATCTGTGATCGGAAATTGCCACTTCTCCAACTCCAATAACCTCCTCTATCAATGTAATATCCCGGGCAATATCACCGGTGATTGATGGAGTCGGAACCTGATATGAACCTGTGTACATCCAGGCCGACACCCCTTCAGCACGCAATGATTTCACTTTCATCAACACACTTTCAACACTTCGGGTAATACCATCGGTGCCAAGACATCCGACAACTGTGGTAACCCCTGCTTTTATCATATCGCTGAGTTGCAGCTCGGGAGTGCGGCTTGCCGGGCCACCTTCTCCGCCAGCTCCAGCTATATGAACGTGGGCATCAATAAAGCCGGGAGTAAGCATCAAACCTTCAGCATCTATTATTTTTGCGGAAAGACGCTCTGGTAATTCAATATTTTCACCAAGCAGAATTATTTTACCGCCAGCAAGCAGAATGTCAGTTTTCCCCAGTTTTTCAGGAGCATATATTTCAGCATTTTTGATGAGCGTCAGCATAAACAAGTGGTTTTAAATACAAACCTACATGAAAACATCTCATTTTACAAATTAATATTCACACCGACAGAACAAACATCTTTTAACAATTAAAAAGAAATGTGTTTTTGAATCAGCAAATAAGTTTCTCAGGCTATACATTTTGTAAGTTTGCTGATTGTCGTTGGTCTTAATATTAAAAATTATGAAAGCACTCTTCTCTCCGATCTTCATTTTCCTGATTCTTCACACCTTGGTCTTTGGACAAAACCCAAACGGCAATCTTTTGATTGTTGGAGGAGCATTGAGCAGCGACAACAAAGAAGTGTATGAAAAAATGATCGCACTTTCGGGCGGAGCCGGGCAAGCGAAGTTTGCTGTAATTCCTTCGGCAAGTGGAGTTCCGGCACAGGCTTTTGAGAGTTTCAGCAAAACCATGATTTCATATGGGGTAAAACCTGAAAATATTTTACTCATCAACGTAGCGATGGTGGACGACGACAGCACGCCTGATGTTAATGAGTTGCTTTGGGCAGGCAACGCTGACGACCACCGGGTTGCCAGAACAGTACGTTCATGCTCGGCGGTCTGGTTTACTGGCGGGGATCAGTTGCGCACCATGATGACCCTGATACGGCCCGACGGCTCTCCTACGCTGGTGCTTGAAGCAGTATGGGAAGTGTTTAAGCAGGGCGGACTGATCGGAGGCAGCAGTGCCGGGGCGGCAATTATGGGTCCGGTAATGATTGCACGAGGTAGCAGTGCAGGTATATTTTCTCTCAGCGAAAACAGTGACTTTATGCGACCAAATGAGGAAAATACCGAAGCCGAATCACTTTTGCTCACCAACGGTCTGGGATTTTTTCCTGAAGGAATTGCAGATCAGCATTTTAATCAAAGAGCAAGACTCGGGCGACTTGCTGCAGCACTTTGTGCACCGGACTGCAAAATGGACAAAGCATTTGGCATAGATGAAAATACAGCAATGCATTATTCCGCATCAGAACGAAAAATAACAGTAATCGGTGAAAATGGAGTTACCATTCTTGATGCCTCCGCTGCAATTAAAAACGCAAAAAGCAAGACACCCTCGATAACCGGGATGAATGTCAGTTACCTGGAAAACGGTGATATTTATCTGTTGAAGGAAAACAGAATTCAGCCCGAAACGGGAAAAGAGCCAACAACGGGAGCAGAAACTTACGCTCTCTCCCAACCATCTCAGGCAGGGATCTTTGCTTCATCTGACCCTGATTTCCGGGAGTTGATTACCCGCTACCTGATTAACAACCGGCAGCTGCAATCGGTTTTCAGCATTGGCTTCAATGGAGAATCAGGAGTCAGGGTTACATTTTCAAAAACGCCGGAAAGCACTGGCTATGTAAGGAAAGAGAAAAGCGGAAAAGAGAAATACACCATTGGAAATATCAGCATGGATATAACTCCTGTCGAAGTAATTATGCAAGCTGTCCGGGAATAAAAGAATTTTAAAAAGGGTTTAAGCTTGAGCCATCCGCCTGTTCATTCCTTTGAAAATAACCTGATGCAAAGGCCATACCGAGTACCAGTAAATTCTGCCGGTTAAGCCTTTAGGCCGGAAAGTAGCAGTTTGCCTGAGCCTTTGTTTACCATCCTTTTCTATCAGCACAAACTCCAGCCAGGCTTCACCCGGAAGTTTCATTTCAGCGTAAAGCAGCAAGCGTCCGTTTGTTTTATCAGCCAGAAGAACCCTCCAGAAATCGAGGGCATCACCTGCATAAATTTCATCATAATTGGTTCTGCCTCTGCGCAATCCGGTTCCGCCTGCCAATTTATCCAGATAGCCTCTCATTTTCCATAAGAAATTGGCATAATACCATCCCTTTTCACCGCCAACGCTCCATATGTTGCTTATCACCTGTTCACGGGAACATTTTACAGCAGTTTCCCGCAAATCGTGAAAGCAGCCATGCACCGGCACCGAAATATAAGCCTGAAGATTTGACAATTTACTGCTGCTGATCAAAGCATCTTTCCAGCTTGATACCACGTGGTGCTGCGCAATTTTCTCAAAAGCCAGAGCGATGGATTCCTTGTACGTAAGTGGTTTATTTCCGGTGAGGCTTTCAGTGTGATTTTCGCGGCAAACCACTTCAACCTTCATACTGTTTACAAGGTTTACTGCCAGTTTATAGGAAGTGCTCGTAATAAAATAAAGCCAATATGATGAAAGCCTGGGAGTCATCAGAGGAAGAACAAAAATCCTCCGCCAAAGGCCTCTCACTTCGGCGTACTGAAGCAGCATTTGTTTGTATGTCAACACATCGGGGCCGCCTATGTCGAGGATGCGGTTGAAAACAGCCTTGTTCATCATCACCGCAACCAGACTATTCACCACATCCCTTACTGCGATTGGCTGGCAACGAATATTAAGCCAGCGGGGAGTTACCATAAGGGGCAGCTTTTCGGTAAGATCGCGGATTATTTCAAATGAAGCGCTTCCCGATCCCACTATGATTCCTGCCCGAAGCACAGTAACAGGAATGCCGCACTGCATCAGTACTTCTTCAACTTTCAGCCTCGAAAGCAGATGAGGAGAAACTGAATCCGGATTTTGCAGGCCGCTGAGAAAGATTATCTGCCTGACTCCCCACTTATGAGCTGCAGCAGCAAAATTGCGGGCTGACCGAACTTCCATTTCCTCAAAACTATCAATTGCCGAACTCATAGAATGAACGAGGTAAAAAGCAACATCAGCCTGAATTTTATGCTTGTCCAGGGTCTCGGGCAATAAAAAATCGCCTTCAGCTATCGTTAGGTTTTTCTGATTGACTGTCTGCGGCTGAAACCGGCGACTATCGCGTACAATGCAGCTTACTTCGTGCCCGGCTTCCAGAAGCACCGGTAGTAATCGTTTGCCAATATATCCGGTAGCACCGGAAAGTATAATTCGCATTGAATATGTCTTTAATTATAACCTAAATACCGCAATGGCTTGACTCATTAATAGCGAACGTTTTGCAAAAACAGGGTACAATCAAGTCAAGCCCTGAATCACAACGAGTTATCGATAATGTTGCGGATTTAAGGTATAAACAAAAATATGCTGAACAAGTTATTGAAATAACAACACGATCTCCCTTTCAAGGTTTGATTTGAACCTTTCAGCACCAATTAAATGCCTGTCTGACAATTTATTTTTACTCTTTCTCTCCATTTCCTAACTTTGTATAAAAAGAGCAAACCATGTCAGTAGCAACCAGCCGTACCGGCACCGAAAATGCAATAATCAGCATCAATCATGAAAAATGTACAGCCTGCGGGTTGTGCGTAAAAGTTTGTAAGGATTTTTCTCTTGTCATAGAGGATAACACCTTGAAGATTAACCAAAAGCCGTTGTTCGGTTGTTTTGGTTGCGGACATTGTGTAGCTGTGTGCCCCCACGATGCCATTACAGTGAACGGCCGCACCCTGAATCCTGAAGACTTTTCGAAACTTAAGAAAGACAATCTTCCTGATTACGAATCATTAAACCAGCTGCTGCTCAACCGCCGAAGCACAAGAGATTTTAAGGATAAACCCGTGCCTCAGGAGATAATCAATAAAATACTCGAGATGGCTTCAACTGCACCAATGGGTCTTCCGCCGTCTGATGTAGGAGTGATGGTATTGAACAGCAAGGAAAAAGTAAAGCAGTTTTCGTTTGACTTTATCGATTTGCTCGACCGGATGAAATGGATGGTTTCACCGGCATCTTTGGCGGTGATGCGACCCTTTATGCGGAAAGATGATTACCTTCTTTTCAAATCGTTTGTAATTCCGATGGTTTCTTGTTTTACTGAATCGCGCAAACGTGACAAAAACTATCTGCTGTATGATGCCCCGCTGGCTATGATGTTTTACGGAAATATGAGCGATCCGGCCGATCCTTATATAGCTGCCACTTATGCAACGCTTGCCGCTGAATCGCTCGGGCTTGGCGCGTGTATGATCGGGAGCGTAGGTCCATTCCTGAAAAATACCGGCAAAGATTTTAAGAAGAAATATGGACTTCCCTCAAAAATGCGGGATTCAATTATCGTGATCTTTGGATATCCTCAGGTAAAATTCAGTAAAACGGTAAAAAGAACCTTCGAAAAGGTTTATTACGTTTAAAATGCTGAATCGTATTATTGTTTCAAAAACTTTCCGGTCAGTTTCTCACCTTTCTGTTGAATCATGATAAAATAAAAACCGCTCATCAGATCAGAAATGTCGAGTACATCCTCATTTTTATCAAACACCTTAACGATCTGACCTGCAGCGTTAAATAAAGTTTTATTAACATCCGTTTTATCAGGCATAAGCAGAAATCCGCCTGCAGGATTCGGATAAACGCTCAACTTCTTTGGGTTTGTATCAGCATCAGGAACCGACTGTGGTTGCGGAAGCAGAATTTCGTAAAGATAACCTGCCGTGCTTCCTCCTCCTTCTTCTGTCATATAAAGTTTGTTACTGCTTACAAAAGCAATGGCTTCATTCTGACCCGGAGTTGAAGTGAAAATATATTCGGTCACTTCTCCATCAAAAAACCGGTTACCTGGGTAGTTGGCAAATGAAATTAGCTTTGTGTTGGTCAGTAAAACCAGCTCTCCGGTGTGGTGATTGATATCGGCTGAAGTAATTCTACCCGATTCCGTTGAATTTCCAATAAACCGGGAGTCAAGCAGACGGGCAATGTGCGATCCGGGCTCATCAGGCAAAACATACATTTTGGCTATACCTGTAAATGGATTGCTGCGGTCTTTGGTAAACAGATACAGCGAATCGTTGTGCCAGATCATGGCTTCAATATCATAATTCCGGTTTGAGGATGGCGGTGGAAATGCGTTTTGATCCTCAAAAGTAAAACGGATAATTTCTGCTGAAACATAATTTCCTGAAACAGTTTCGGGATCAGGAATTTTATAAATCGCCAGATCGGTGCGTGTATTGTTGTTGTTGCCAAAATCTCCGATAAACCAGTTTTCGTCACTGTCAACAGCCATATCTTCCCAATCGGTATTCTCAACATTGCTGATAATCAGCGTCCGCAGCAAATTTCCTATGCTATCGAAACAGTAAATTTCATTGGCGTTGCCTGAATCTTCGTGAGACCAAATCCGGTTGCTTCCGCTGATGGCGATTCCTGAACTCTCAATAATCTGATTGGGTAACCGGCTGATTGTCCTTAGATCAACCTGCATCGACTGATCGGCACCGGATCTGACTTCAGATAGCTGACAACTGACATGTAAGGTCATCAGCAAAGCTCCGGCTGCAAGGTAATTTTTGTAGTTCATTTTTGTTTTACTGGAATTTCTCAATTTCACGTATTCCTTTTCTATTCAGCACTATACGATAACGCTTATAGGTAAGTTGCTCTTCGTTGTTCAACTGAAGCACCAGGTTGATGTAATACATTTTCTCTCCTTTCACGATATCAATACCACCATTTTCGCCTGGAGAGTATAATGGCACAACCGGATTATCCATTTTCTGAATAAAATTAGAGACATTAAAACGGATAATATCATTCATTCCGCTTGTTGGATACTGACTGCATTCATTGAGGCTAATGCGGTTCAGGCGCACCAGTTTGCGATACAAAATGATTTTTTCGCGGTTATTCCGGTTGTCTGCTTCAAGAATAGCAGAACGGTTTCTGACCTTCAACACTTCATCAGGAACCTTACTTTCAGGAATAAACACCATACTTTCTTTGCTCCATCCAATTTTATGTTCGCTCAGGCTGATGTCGGTGCGATGATCGAAAAACCTTCGTCCGAGCTTATGCGCAAAATAATACCGGGTCAGCTCTTTAATACGGTCTTTCAGCATATAACTTACCACCAAAGCCACAAAAAATGGCATGGTAAAGTTTCCGTATTTCAATTGAAACGAGAAAGCAATGGCTGTGGCAAATACCATCGAAAGCCCTGCCGCAATGCTCAGGTAAACCTGTTCAATCCATACTCCGTCGCGGCGTTGATTGGTATTCAGAAATAGCTCATTTTCAGCATATTTTTTCAACAGACTTAGCCTGAAAACCAGATCGCGGTTTCGGTCGCTGCTGGCTTTTTCTACCACCGGATATGACTTTTCGCGCTTGTACTCAACCTCAGATTGAATAAGTGACATAAGTTTTTCGCGGACACCTGTATTCAATTGTCCTGATTTACCAAGCCCGTCGAGCAATTTAAAACAATGCTGCTCCAAAATGTTGCTTAGAAACTCATCACCGAAAAAGTAATAATTCATCAGTTCCTTGCTGATGGTAGGCACATTGATCACCCAGCGCAGATTGCGGTAATTTTCAGCAATCAGCCGAATGTTTGCAATCAGATTATCGACCAGAGATTCAATATCTTCGGCCATACTGTTATGCTGAATATGGTAAATTTCGCCCCTTAAAGCACTCTTTACAATTGAAACAAACATGCGAATATGGTATTCATACTCGGCAGTTTTTGTGCGGGTTGTATCAGAAGCCAGTTCATGAAAAGATTTCTCCATCAGTGTAAAAGGCTCCTTCTCTTTATTGGCAATATCGCGAAGCAGATAAACAGGAGTAATCAGACGAATATTTGATTTCAGGTCGCGGTAGAAATCGGTTTTCTGATATGTTGTCCGGTTGATATCCAGGCTATTGGGAATAAATATCCAGGTATTCACTGCAAAGTCGCTTATTTCCTGTTTGCGGCGCGCATTGAACCCCAGTTTGATTTCAACTGAGAACTTATCGTGAATTTTTACCAGATCTTCAATCATTGAATAAATTTACTGATTTTAACATCGGGTAACCCGATATTTTAAAAATTAATCGTTGTGGCCTGTTTGCAAATGGTGAAGAAGATACAAAGGTCGGAAATTCCGGATTAAACCAAACTTTCTGCACCAGATGTCCGGGGAAATTGAATCCTGGTTTTCAGAAAAGCCCGAAAACCCCGTTTGGTGTAATTCCAAGCACTCTGAACCAGGTTTCACCGGCGACAATATTAATCAGCCAGGCAATCACCATAACGGTGAACCCGAATCTGAAAGTATCTGTAAGGCTGTACTGATCAGTTTCATAGAGCAAGGCAGCTGGTTTGCTGTTAAACGGCAGCACATAAACATGCTCAATCATAAACGCAACAGGAAGTGCAAGGCTGAGAATGCTGAATCCGAAACGGCTGGCTACTCCAATGGCAATGGGAATAAAAATCATTGCACGCATGGTTTTCGACTGAAAGATCAGTGCACTGAAAACCATTACGCCTGTGAGAATCAGATATAAAACCCAAAATGGAGTATGATTGCTGATGCCAAGATGATCGAAGAAAGCATTGACTCCGATGGAAGGTAAATCGGTGGCTGAAAATCCCGAACCAAGGGTGTAAGCCCCTGCCGAAAAAAGCATCAGATGCCAGGGAATATCGACATCGTTCCATTTGACAATTCCAATACGTGGCAGCAAAGCCACAATACCGCCAACAAATGCCACAGCGGTAGGACTGATGCCATGAAGCCTGTCTGTTGACCAGAAACCAAGAATCAGCAAGAAAATTATAACAGATTTAACTTCCTGACGGTTGAGTTTACCTAATTTCTGGTACTCTTCTCTGAGTCTGTCCATTCCACCTTCAATCTGAGGCAATCTTTCGCCGGGCGACAAAGGGAAAAATACTTTCATGGCAAGTAAATACCCGATAAGCAATAAGCCAATCATAATCGGAAACATTGCAAACAGCCAATCGGAGAAAAAAACCGCTGATCCTGTAGCTCCTGCAATTAGTGCTGCAGCCAGCAAATTTGCACCTGAACCGGTTAAAAAACCACTCGCACCAATGTTGATGTACATAAGATTCTGAAGTACAATGCTACGGCCAAAATTATTCCGGCTGCTTCCCCCATGTGCACCGTAAATGGCTGCAATTACCATAAAAATGGGTAACAAAATGGCTGCTTTTGCCGTGGTAGCTGAAATAAATGCTGAGAGAACCACATTGATCACAATAAAACTCAGGAAGATGGTACCTGCATTTTTTCCGAATCTGAGAATAAACCAGAGTGCGAATCGCTTGGCTACACCAGTTGCAACCAACATACTTGCCAGCACAAACGACATAATATTCAACCACATCACAGGATGCCCAAGCTGCGCATACGCTGTTTTCTCGCTTAAAACACCGGTGAGAACAAGAGTAACTATAAGGATAAGTGAGGTGAGGTAGTTTGGAATTGCTTCGGTAATCCATAAAATAATACCGGCAATAAAGATAGCCAGCATCATTTCGTTGGTGCGGGTAAAAGCCACAGGACCAAGCTTTTCGTAGGCTTTTTTTGCTTCCTCCGACACCAGTTGCAAGGAATCAATATCCTGCAAAAAAGGCAGTTTTATTACAAAAGCAAAAAGGATGAAGGAAAGAACTGCAAGAATCGGCCCGACAAAAGCCAGCCACTTTTCGAAACCGGACTTTTCGCGTTTGGGCAGTTTTTCAATCCGATAGTTTTGCATGTCGAGCGGGTCAAATGCACCGGCTGCCTTATGTTCGTCCTGTTTCATAAAATGAAGCTTGTTGAAACCTGCTAAAATAATTGAAATTCATGACTGATCAATAAACAATCAAACTGACCAACCTGGCGGCTGGTCAGCTTGACAAATATTTGTTTACCATTGTGTAAAAGGATGCTTCATCAGCATCGAATTGTAATATTTGGTCTGTCCGGTTACTTCCTCACCCAGCCATTCCGGTTTTTCGAAAGCTTCATTTTCATCCGATAATTCAACTTCGGCAACGGTCAGGCCAAGGTTCTCACCATAAAATTCATCAATTTCATAAGTGTGAGGACCAGCTTTCACCTGGTAACGGGTTTTGTCAATTACGCCTGGTTCACAGATTTTAAGCAATTCCTGCACTTCGGTTTCAGGGATTTCCTTTTCCCACTCGTATCGACTGGCTCCCGATGCATTTCCTATACCTTTAATGGTTATAAAGCCACGATCACCCTTTGTGCGAACCCTGACTGTTCTTTCAGGAACAGAGCAAAGATAACCCTGGGTAATTCTTGTTTCTTTATGGGCAAGATGTTTATACTCGCCTTTAACCAGAAATTTACGTTCGATTTCTTTTCCCATTTTATGTACTTATTAGTTGACCAAAGGCTTGTTTATCATTCCAATAACCCGTTTAATCGCTTGAAGATAATTTATATTTTCGAAGTTGTCAGCCCCGATATCCTTCATCGTTTTTTTGATGTCTTCCACTTCCGTAGATTCTGAATTTATGGTCACAACCTTTGCTCCATTGATAAGCACAATACCATATTCGCAAATGGTATCGTTAACCATATAACCAAAACGTTGTTTATAAACCCTTACCGCCTGAAGATCGGGGTGGTTGGTTATCATTTCCATAAATTCCTCATAGGTGTAATCATCTTTTGTCAGTTTGGGCATTTCTACCTGAAACGCCGGAAAAACCTCACCGGTCAGCATCCCGGCTTTCATTGGAAATTCACCTTTCATAAGCGGATTCCACTGTTCGAGACCATCAACAGATTTGACATAGGTTTTTATGTCCATTTTCCCGTTGCGGATTTTTGTGTTATTGATGTCGTTTGTGCGCGACATGATGTAAATTTCTTCGGAATGGCGTTCCCACACCTTTTCAGGGATGGGCACTGAAAGACGCGCCATACGTTTATGCGCTTCATCGAAGTTCTGGCCGAATGACCTGAACTCGAAGCGGGGCTTGGATTGTTCCCCGATTTCAATTATTTCTTTTGACATGTTTTTTGGTTTTTTAAAGACAATAAGCCTGCAATGAACATGTTCTGTTCATTTAAAAAGGATAACATCAACTCAAAAAAAAGCAAAGCCTGGCAGGTTTGTTAAAACCTGCCAGAGCAATGACTCTATTTTCTTTTCGGCAATGTGCCGGCATTGTTGTTTGATGTACCTCGGGTAATCTCAGTAAAGATCACAAGGTTTGCTGAACCGTCTGGTTTGCGGCCGTATGACTGAGTAACATCAAATGCAGGGAACGTAATATCGTCAATTACAGCTCCGGCTGCATTTTCGAGCCATACCTGTTCGCCACCGCTTGAAAGACCAAAGCCGCTGGCTTCAGCATCATCGGTAACAATCACATAGAAACCTCCGGCTGGAATAATAGTCCCTGCAGGAAATTCTTTCTTGGGCTTTGTACCTGCTTGTCCGCCACCATCATAAATTTTATAACCACTCAGATCAACATCAATTGCTGATCCATTAAAAATTTCGATCCAGTCAGGTGCTTCAGTTGTGCCACGGGAATAAATTTCATTCATCAGAATGACCACTGTTGGCGGAGGAGTTGAATTGTCGTTGGCAGCTCCCTTGGTAACAATGCTCAATATCTGCAGGTTGCTTGTTCCGTCGGGATAACGCCCATAGGATTCAGTTTCTGCGAGAGCAGGAAAAGTAATGTCATCAATAATCACTCCGGCAGCATTTTCAAACCAAACCTGCTCACCACCGCTTGAAAGACCAAAACCACTTGCGTCTGCATCATCAACCACAATTACAAAAAAGCTGCCTGGCTGGATAATTGTACCGGCGGGTATTTCTTTCTTGGGCTTTGTACCAGCCTGTCCGCCACCATCATAGATTTTGTACCCACTCAAATCAACAGCTACGGTAGATGCATTAAACAACTCGATCCAGTCAGGATTTTCAGTTACACCTCTTGAAAATACCTCATTCATCAGAACTACAACAGCAGGAGGTGCTGAGTTATTGTTGGCGGCACCGGGTGTTACCACATTAAGAATCTGCCAGTTTGCATCTCCGTCAGGATAGCGGCCATATGACTGAGTTTCTTCAAGCGCCGGAAAAGTAACTGTATCAATAACAGCTCCGGAAGCACTCTCAAACCAAACCTTTTCTCCACCGCTTGAAAGACCAAAGCCACTTGCATCGGCATCGTCAACAACAAGAATGTAGAAGCCCTTTGCGGGAATGGTTGTTCCTGCAGGAATTACCTTTTTAGGTTTGCCACCTGATTCACCACCACTGTCGTAGATTTTATATCCACTGATATCTACAGCTGCTGTGGTTGCATTGTAAATTTCTATCCAATCTGGATTTTCGGTAGTTCCGCGAGAGAAAATTTCATTCATCAGAATAACCGGAGCAGGAGGAGAGTCATCATTGGCCGCTCCACGGGTAATATTATCGAGTATCGCCCATGGGCCACTTCCGTCAGGAATGCGTCCATATGACTGACTTGGTTCAAAAGCAGGGAAAGCTACATTGTCGATTATATTGCCGGCATTGTTTTCAAGCCATACTTCTTCGCCACCGCTCGACATTCCGAAACCACTTTCAGATCCATCATCGGTAACAATTACATAAAAACCACGGGCAGGAATAATTGTACCTGCCGGTACTTCTTTTTTAGGTTTACCACCCGATTGACCGCCGGCATCATAAACTTTATATCCGCTGATATCGGCAGGACTATCGGAATTATTATAAATCTCGATCCAGTCGGGAGCTTCAACAGTTCCACGGCTGTAAATCTCATTCATTACAATGCTGGGAGCACCAATGGTATAAGCACCTGTTGTCTCCGGAGCACCTGAAGGAGCAAAGGATTTCTGACCCGATTCATTTTCAGCTTCTATATAATAGGAAACAGTTTTACCTGCTCCCTGAGCCGGAATCTGTCCGTTGTAGAAACCTGCAGTGGCAGTTGGAGTCATTTGCAGGTCGGTGAATGCACCCTGATCGACTTTATAATAAAGCTTCAGCGTTTTTATTCCGTTCATATCCGTTGCTTTTATGCTAACAGTTACAACGTCAGTTTCGCCGGGGGCTTGCGGATTAATGGTCAGATCGCTCAGCACAGGAGGACCTTCGAAGATTTCATCCTTCACACATGACGAAAAAGTCAGGCCAAAGGCAATTAACATTAAAAAAAAGATTCGTGTTTTCATCTCAGTTATTTTTGGATTTTTCATAACAATTAAAAGTCAACTTCAAACCTTACACTTACAAAGCTGAAGTCATCACCGGCTTTACCCATTGCGTCAACAACTTTTTTCGGATCACGGGTCAAAGCACCGGTTTCATCATACCCTACGAACAATTTGTTTTTGCCGCTGGCATACCTGTCGTGGTTAAGATATGCATAATTAAGCATGATCTTCACGTTGTTGTTTACATGGTAGTTGATTCCTAGTGTATAACCTTCTCCGGCACCGCCCATAATGCCATCCATACGGCTGTTCAGGCTCAGGTAATCGTAACGGAATGACAGCTCAACATCGCCCCAGGTTTGTCCGCGGGTGGGTTGTGTAAATTCAGCTTCGCTTGTGTTGTAGTTGTATTTTCCACCAAAAAGTAAAATACTTCCAAATGCATAAAATCCGTCAAATTTTTCGGTTGGCAGTTCTTCGGCGAATTTTTTCCGGTGAACATTGTTTAGGATGTACTCCGACTGAAACCTGAAGTTTTTGTAATATCCTGCAAGTTCAAAACCACCGAGAACAACATGGTCAACAAACGGAATGAGGTCGGTATCAATATACTTTTTGCGGTTAATTGAAGTCAGCGATCTTACGCTGTAGCGTTCATGACCCCTGATTTCGGAATGGGTTTTAGGAGTGCGGTATGAACCGGCAACGCCAAAATGAAGTCCTTTATTAAAATCGCTGAAAAACGGCATTGCAACAAGCTTTCCGGTGAATGAAACACCTTCATCAACGCCATAATCTTTGTTGTTATCTTCAGAAAACAGGCGCTCTTCAGGATCTCCAACAGTTTGAAAGTGAACACCGCCCATACCAAATAACCAGTTTTTGTTATAAATGGCTGCCAAACCGATATGACGCGAAGGCGCAAAAATATGCACAACCATAGGCCGTTCGATAAAGGTCAGATACCTTGATGTAGTCGTAGATTCAACAGAAAAACCTTCTTTGTAATGACCAACCCTGAAACTAAGATTACTGTTTGGCGAAAACTCCAGATAAGCATCCTTAAGTTCCAGTTCGGAGTTAGAAATATCCATATCAAACTCACCGTACCATTTTTCGCCAAACGCACTTTTTACTGCAAATCTTGCACGGCGGATAGAAGTTCCGTTTCCGATGGGGTTTAATGGTTCGCCAAAAAACATAGCACCATCAACCTGTACGCGGGCATCATACCAGATTTTATATTTCTGATCTTTGCTTTCAAGAACCAGAATGCCGTTACGCTCTTCGGCATGAAGCGGGGTGCGGTTAACTTTTACCCCATACTGGTTATAGCGCACAACTGTATCAGTTTCCTGCGCTGTTGTTGTATTGCTGCTCAACCAAACAGCGATAAGCATTACAACCCATTTCATTTGTTTAAGATTTCTCATATTGGTTTGAATTAAAGGTTCTGAATAAAATTGATCAGGCTTTCACCTTGTTTGAGATTTAATCGTTTTCGGAGTCTGTATCTGGCAATTTCCACGCTCTTCGAAGAAATACCAAGCAATGGAGAAATCTCCTTTGAGGATAGATTCAGCCTCAGAAGAATTGCCAGTTTCTTTTCTTGTTCGGTCAGGTCAGGGAATAATGAAGCGAGTTTTTGTCTGAAATCCCTGTCAGTTTGCTCAATTTTGGAATAAAACTCGTCAGTTTCATCACTAAACGACATTTTCTGCCGGAGTATAGTACTGACTTCTTTTAATTTATTATCAATGATCTCCTTTTCGTCAGTATTTCTGATATCATCAATAATCGAGGAAATCTTTTGAAGAAATTCTTTTTGGCTGGTAATATTCAGCGCGATATTGGTGTATTCGCGGCGGCGGTTTTCAAGTTTCTGATTCAGCAGATTATTTTCTGACTGTATAGCCGAAACCTCCATAGTGCTGAGCGTTTTTTGTGCCTGATAATAATTATTCTGTTGCTGGAGAAGTTCATTTTCAGCTTTCAGTCGCAATTTCTGCTGCCTGAAAATGAGGAATATCAGCACTATTATTGCAAAAGCAGCCACTACCAAAACCGCTGGTAAAACAAGATTTACATAATGAGTAGTTTCTGCAATACTACTGCTGCTAAGCGGAGAAGAAACCAAATCATTGCTTTCAGAAGCCCCGGATGATACTTTAAGATGAAATACATTTTGTACAAAAAACAATGCTACATAGGTAAGTATCCCGGCTGCCAAAGGAGTTATCATCCAGCCAATTACAATTTCGCCCAGCGCTTTGAGTTTTATTTCTCTGACACCTTTTACCAGCCCGATTCCTATCACCGAACCAACCACTACCTGTGTACTGGAAACAGGAACCAGTGGAATTGCCGGCAATCCAATAGAAACCAGCAATGCCGATAAGCTTGAAGAAGAAAAAATAAAAAGTACAAGAGCCTGAGACAGCACAACAACAATTGCGGCTTCGGCATTGAGCGATAAGATGCCATTTCCTACAGTATTCATCACTTTTTCGCTGTAGGTGAAAATACCGGCAGCAATGGCAAGTCCGCCAAGCAGAAATAAGAGCTGAACTCCATCGAGAGAGAATAACCCGAAATCCAGAAAAACGTCAGGAGCTGAATTAACAAATACGCCCATTACATTGGCAATATTATTGGCGCCCAAACTATATGCACCAAATGCGCCAACTACAATTAATGAAATTCTGATATAAGCATCAAGCTTTATGACATGAATTTTTAATCTTCTCAGGAGTTTGCGTAGTGCTATAAAAAGCAAGGCAGCAAATATCATCCCGAGAATCGGACCAGAAATCCATGAACTCACAATTACTGACAAAACCTTATAGTCGGTTGCCTGTCCCACAAAAGTGCTCCATCCGATAATAGCGCCAACTACAGCCTGACTTGTAGAAACCGGAATTGCATATCTGGTCATCCAGAAAACGGTAAAAGCAGCGCAGAGCGAAACCGTAAAACCGCCGGCCAATGCATCAACAGCACCCAGACTTGAAAGGGTTTCAGAAGTTCCGCGCCCCTGAAAAACCGCGCCCAAAACCACAAATACACTAGCGATTAAAGCTGCCCTCCTGAACCTGATCATCTTCGATCCCACAGCCGAACCAAAAATATTGGCGGCATCGTTGGCTCCGAGAGACCAACCAAGAAAAAGACCACTTGACAGAAAAATCAAAAACAACATCAGGCGTTTTATAATTAGATCAAATCGTGCGTTTTATGGCCATAATTGAAAGCACATCTGCTGTTTTTTCAGCAGCATCCGACAATGTTTCAATATGTAATGTAAAATACCTGAGGTGAAATTTTTCGCTCAATTTCAGATTAGGCATATCATGAAATACTTTTCGTTTTATTGCATCAGCGAGTTTATCGGCTTCTTTTTCGTAGAGATAAACCCTGTGAAGTTTTTCCTTGACCGAATCCGGATCTCTGAAATATGCCCTTGCAGCAGGAATCACCGATTCGATGGCAGCAGTTGAGAGTTCGGTTAGTTTAACCAGATCCTGATTCAGCTCAGCCGGAATAAATGGATTTTCAACATCAAACTGAAACAGACTGGTCTTCGCAAGATCGATGATGTTGTCGAGTTCTTCAAGCAATTTCAGAATGTCGCCCCTGAGTTGAGGCATAAGTGATTGGGTGTAAAGAATATTTTCCGTTTTCCTTTTCAGGATATCTGCTTCTGTTTCAAGATTGGAAAGAGTTTGAAGATTGCTTAAAAAACTTTCACGATTACCATAAAGGTAATTTCTAACGCCTTCCTTAAACAAAATTGATCCCTGATCAATAAGGTTAAGAAAGCTATCAATCAACTCGATGGATTTTTGTGCATGACGGAAAAGCAGCATAATCAGTGCATTTTATATGGACTTTCAAAACTAACTAAAAATACATTGTAATATTAATCTGTTTGTACAATGGCGATTCTGATAAATGATTCTGTTGTAGAGTTTGGTTTTATCATATATCACTCTTTTACTGCAGTTTAAATTTCTGCCGTAAAGGCGTACTCAGACATAAGTAATATTTTGCTGTTTCCTTGTATAGTTTTAACAGTGTAATTTTTTGAAATAATCCGGCATTTTGCAAGAAATATAAAAAGAGCCTCTGACAATAACCGGCATATACAAAACCGACCGATTTTTATACATAACACTGACAATCAGCAAACAACAAATTATAAAGAATTAATAGAATTTCTTTCACAGATTGGCAGAATTGTTTAAGATTAATTAACAAAGGCAATACAAAAATGCGCTAAATTTGTAGATTGATTTCGATTTACTAAATTCACACTTTGTAACATCAAAAAAACAATTAATCATATTTTTCACCATTTAACCTTTTCATCATGAAACAAAATTACCTTTCACGCTTTTTAACCATTCTTGCGCTTGTTGCTGGATTTACTGCCAGCACATACACTTCGCAGGCTCAGGTTATTATCACACAATGGGATTTTAACGCTGAAAACACCAACCCAACCATCGGATCAGGAACAGCTGACCTTGTCGGAGGCACAACGGCAACTTATGCAGCTGGTTTTACAGGCAATCCCGACAGGGGATGGAATACTTCTACCTACCCTGAGCAGGGTACAAACCAGTCAACAGCAGGCGTTCAATTCAGTGCAGCGACAACCACTTTCAGCAATATCAGTCTGGAGTGGGCTCATCGCCACAGCAATACCTCAGCCAACCGTTTGCGGTTAAAATACACCCTTAACGGAACCGACTGGGTAAACTTTGATGCATCAGCAGCGAATGCAACCAACACAGCTGCAGGCGTGGACAAAGGCTTTGACAATGGCAGGTATATGGCTGATGCCGGAGATACATGGTACTTGCGCACAGCTGATTTTGCATCAATAGCTGGTGCTGCCAACAACCCATCTTTTGCAGTTAGAATTGTTACTGAATTTTTCGACGGAGCCAATTACGGCCCTTCAAATCCAGCTGGCGCTTATGGCACCGGAGGCACTCTCAGGTACGACAATGTTACTTTTTATGGTGCCGGCGATTCTCCTTTAATTACTGCAACACCTTCAAGTCTTTCGGGTTTTACTTATGTTGAAGGCAGCGGCCCATCAGAATTGCAGATTTCAACGCTGAACGCATTTAACTTGACTCCTGCATCAGGAGTAGTTACTTATACGATTTCTGCTGATTTTGAGTGGTCAGTTAACGGAACCGATTTCTTTAGTACTCCGGGCAACGTTGCTTACGAAAACGGAAGCTTTCCCGGCAACGGAAATGTACCTGTGCGCATTCGCTTAAAAGCAGGCTTAGTTGCCGGAAGCTATGCCGGAAGTATGGTGGTTAATGGAGGTGGTGCCCCCGAAGTTACTGTTGCTCTTAGTGGCTCAGTTACATCAACTACCCCTGCAGCTATCTCATCAATTATTCTTCCAAGGTTTATTGAAGGCGCAACCCCTGCCAACGCAAACAGGGTTCCTTACGCTTTCCATGCAACATTGTCCAATTTATTGCCATCCTCAACTTACAAATATTACAACAAAGCTGTGTCCGGATCAGATGCTCCAGACTATAACGGTGCCGGAAACTGTATTTTTGTTGATCCATCAACCGGTACATTCACACGCACAACCAGTACCTCGATGACAGCCCCCGGCCAGCATAACGAATTCACTACCGATGCAGCCGGATCATTTTCAGGATGGTTTATTACAGAGCCAAGCGGAAATGCAAGATTCAAACCAGGAAATGAGATTTTTATGCGCATTATGCTCAATGATGGTGCAGGTGGAACTGCTGAAGCTACACGCCTCACCTCCACTGAAAGCGTAAAAGTTCTTGGTTTCTATACCACAGCTGCTGACTCAACAGGCACAGCCATTCGCGGTATTAGCAACTTTACAGCTAAAAACTTTGCATTGCTTTATGACAATATCGCCGGAACCGGTCGTCCGCTTTATGCAACTCAGATTGAAGCCAGCGGTGTTGAGTTTCTTGCCGGAACCTATGCTGAGTTCTATGCAACCAATGTTGCAGGAGCTGAAGGCGCCTGGGGTGGAATTGTTCCAAACATTAATGCCAACGGCGTTAAAAGGGTTGAAGAACGCAGCCTTACCACCGGAGCAATAGTTAGCAATCACACTTCAGAAAACGGAGTATGGAAAGATGTTGATACCAAAAATCCTTCAGGTGGAATCGAAACCGTACTGGTTATCAACACTACTTTGGGAATTGGTTCACCTGTAAGTGAAATGGGTAAAATATTTACCTATGGCAAAACCCTGAACATTGAACTCAATCAGCAGATCAACGGAACTGTACAGGTGATCAACCTATACGGACAACAAGTTGCTGATTTCAGCCTTAATGGCACCTCTGCCAATTACACACTTGATGCCCCTGCCGGAATTTACATTGTTCGAATTGTAAGCAATAAAGGCATGGTTAGCAGCAAGGTGTTGGTGAAGTAAGCAGATTTGATTATAAAAGTTTCTTCCTAAAACCACACCTCTTATCTATACTTAAGACAAGAGGTGTGGTTTATTTTTAATTTTATGCTACTTCGCTTACTTTGCTAATTTTTGAAACAATATTTAAATCAAATAAAATGAAACAAAAAATATTGATAATCTTCACTTTGGTGATAACATTAATATTCACCACATTGGAAATGACAGGTCAAACTTATCATGGCCTTTCTAGTAGTTCATTCACACAGAACTGGACAAATACTGGTTTAATAACTACCAATGATGATTGGTCCGGAGTACCCAGTATAATTGGATACAGGGGTGATGATCTTACAACTGCTACGGGTGTTGATCCACAGACTGTTTTGTTACAAGGAGGACTTGCTATTGATGTAAACGCAAATCAAACCAATCCTGACACATATACAACAGGAGGAGTTACAGAATTTGAGATTACGAATCCGGTGGTTGCTTTTCAGGGATCCGGAACAGCTGATGCACCAAATATTGTCATTTATCTGAATACTACCGGCGTTACAAATGTTCAGGTATCATACAATCTTAGGGATATTGATGGTTCAATAGATAATGCTATACAGCCCGTAGCTTTGCAATATAGGATTGGCACAACGGGTGATTTCATTAATATTCCAGAGGGCTTTGTTGCAGATGCAACAATAGGACCCTCTTTAGCTACTCTCGTAACCCCGGTGAGTGTTACATTACCTGCTGGTGCTGCAAATCAGGCTCAGCTTGAATTGCGGATTATTACTACAAATGCTATTGGTAACGACGAATGGGTAGGGATAGATGATATAGTAATAACAGGCAATTCCGGAGGGAATAATCCGCCTTCTATAACGAACATCATTCAAACCCCTGCCACAGGCATCACTCCAACAACAACCGTTTCAGTGAGTGCCAATGTTACAGATAGCGACGGAACAGTTGCTTCAGTTGTATTAAACTGGGGAACAGTAAGCGGAAGCCTTACTAATCCCATCAATATGACTCTGGGAAGCGGAAGTACTTACACCACAGTGAGCAGCATTCCTGCTCAGGTTGATGGAACTACTGTTTATTATACAATCACAGCCACCGACAATGGTGCAGCATCAACAACATCCGGCCTTCAAAGCTACCTGGTTTCAGCACCAGCAACCCAACTGGCTTTTGTTAATTTTCCGGCAACCGGCACACAAGGAAATGCAGTTGCTTCATTTACTGTGGAAGCCCGTCGTGGCGACAACACGGTCGATCCCGGCTACACCGGTGATATAACACTAAGCATTGCTACAGGTACAGGAACACTTGGAGGCACAGCCACCCGCGCTGCAGTAGCCGGAGTTGCAACTTTTAACGATATTACTTTCAGTGCTCCGGGCTCTTTTACATTGAATGCAAATTCAACTGGTCTTACTCAGGCCACCAGTAGTTCAATCACCATAAGTCCTGCTCCGGCAATTACTTCCATTATACTGCCACAGTTTATCAATGCTGCTGCACCAGCAGACAACAGGATACCATTTGCATTCAGAGCAACCCTATCGAACCTGCTACCAAATGCAACTTACCGTTACATAAATCAGTTTGTTATTTCAACTGATACACCAACAGCAGGCGGAGCTGGAAATCCGATATTTGTGCTTGCAGACGGCACTTTTATAAGATCAACAAGTCCAAGCCTCTCAACTGCAGGCGCTTACGGAGAGTTCACCACCGATGCCACAGGCTCTTTTACCGGTTGGTTTTTGAATGAAGCTACTACAAATGCCCGATTTACTGCCGGTAATCAGGTTTTTGTAAGAATTACCCTGAATAACGGAGCAGGCGGAACAACTGCTGTCAACAGACCAACATCTGTTGATTTCGCAACGGCCATAAGCTTTGGAACAAATCCTGCTGCTACAGAAGGAACTGCAATCCGTGCAACTTCAGCCGCAGCTCCCAAAAATTTCGTTTTCCTCTATGACAATACAAACGGCACCGGACGCCCACTTACAGGTACAAGTATTGAAGTAACGGGAGTTGACTTTACAGCCATATCATCCTATTCAGCTTTCTACCGCGAAAACGTTTCTGGTGTAAACGGTGCATGGGGTAGTATTGTGCCTAACATCAACAATAACGGTGTAAGGCTGATTGAAGAACGCTCCTTAACAACAGGCAGTGTGGTTAAAACTGATGTTTCAGCAGATGGAATGTGGGGTGCAACCAATACCGTCAATCCGGTTGGTGGAGTCACTGAAGTGCTTGTAATCGATCTTATAGCTGCAAATGCACCGGTTATTTCAGTTGCACCTGCAAGTCTGAGCGGATTTACTTACGTTATCGGCAACGGACCATCAGCAGCTCAGACCTACAACATCAGTGCTGCAAATCTTGAAGGTACCGGAAATGTTACTGTAACTGCGCCTGCCGATTATGAAATTTCACTCAATGGAACAACTTACGCTGCTGCGCTAGACCTTCCTTTTGCCGGCGGAATTATCACCGGCCAGCCTCTTACCATCTCTGTCAGGTTAAAAGCCGGTCTTGCAGTTGGTGACTATAATGGTCAGCAGATTGTACATGCAGGAGGAACAGCTCCAAATGCCATTGTAACCTGTTCAGGGAATGTAACCTATCCTGTTCCTGTATTGGCTGCTGAAACAGTACCCATGTATATTCAGGGTTTGAACGGCACCAATGCTCAGCGTGTACCTTTTACTTTCAGGGCAACCATAAGCAATATGATGCCCAATGCAACTTATCGTTATTACAACAAAGTTGTAATTGATACCGACTCCCCAACCACAGATGGCGCCGGCAACCCGATATTTGCCTCAGCAAACGGAACTTTTGCCCGCACCAGCAGCACATCGATGGGAACTGAAGGTGAGTATAGCGAATTTACCACCGATGCTACAGGAAGCTACAGCGGATGGTTTGTGACCGAACCTACCGGAAATGCAAGATTTACTCCCGGCAATCAGGTTTTCATGCGTATAATGCTTAATAATGGCGAGAACGGAACAACCGTTGTTACACGCCTTACTACTGCAGCTTCAGCTGGTGTTATTAACTTTGGCACTGTAAATCAGGCAGGTGAAGGAACAGGAATCCGCGGAATTTCTGAGGCTGCTTCAGGAAACATGATTTACCTCTACGACAATACCACCGGCGCAGGTCGTCCGGTTTACGGAACCAGCATTGAAACCACAGGTATCGACTTTACCACTGTTGGAACCTATGTTTCGTTCTATACTGCACAGGTTCAGGGAAACAATGGCTCATGGGGCGGAATTCTTCCGAATCTCCTTCCTGATGGCATACGCCGGATTGAAGAACGCAGCAACGCCAACGGTTCACTGGTGGCTGTTCATACATCCGAAGACGGAGTGTGGGGTATTTATGACACCCGCAATCCTTTTGGCGGTGAAGTTGATGTTCTGGTAATTGATCTTATGCCTTCCGGTGAGCCCACCTTGTCAGTTAGTCCTTCTGCACTTAACGGATTTACTTATGTTGAAGGAAACGGTCCATCTGAAGTTCAGACTTATCTTTTAAGCGGAACTGATCTTGAAGGAAGTGGAAATATCAGCGTTACAGCTCCTGCCGATTATGAGGTTTCATCTGATGGAACTACATTTACTGATGCACTCAGTCTGCCTTTCGCTGACGGAATTATTACCGGCCAGCCATTAACGGTTTCAGTTCGCCTGAAAGCCGGTCTGGCAAGCGGAGACTATAATGCACAGACCATTGTAAACAGCGGCGGTGGTGCAACTGATAAAGTTGTAACCTGCAACGGAAGTGTTGTTGCTCCGGGTCAACCCGAACTTACTGATGTTAATCTGCCTCTCTTTATTCAGGGAATAAACGGAACCAACAATACCCGCGTTCCTTTTGCTTACCGCGCTACTTTAACCAATCTTGCTGCTGAAACAACTTATCGTTTCTACAATAAAATTGTTATTGAAAGCGATGCCCCTGACTACAATGGAGCAGGCAACAGCATTTTTGTAGCTGAAGACGGAACATTCAGCCGCACCACCAGCACTTCATTGGATATTCCTGGCGAGTATGGCGAATTGACCACCACTGCTGAAGGAACTTTTACAGGTTGGTTTATCACTGAACCAAGTGGAAATGCCCGCTTTACTCCCGGAAACCAGATTTACATGCGTATTTCGCTGAACGACGGGAACGAAGGAACTACCGAAACTTATCGTCTGACTTCAGTGGACTTCGCAACTGTGTTACAATTTGGCACCGAAGCTGATGCAACCCATGGAACTGCCATTATGGGCGTTAGCGAGGACACTCCAAAGGACTTTGTATATCTGTATGACAATACAACCGGAACTGGTCGTCCACTTTATGGAACACACATTGAAACTTCTGAAGTTGATTTTGCAAACATTACTTCATATGCGCCATTCTACATCACCGATGTAGCAGCAGAAGATGGTTCATGGGGTGGAATTGTACCAAACATGAACGATGCCGGTGTTCAGCGTGTTGAGGTAAGAAGCCTGGCCGATGGAAGCATTGTTAACAGTTATTCAGTGGCAAGCGGAGTATGGATTGTAACCGATACACGCAATCCAAACGGAGGACTTGACAACGTACTGGTTCTTGATCTGATTTCAATCGGTGTTAACAACCCCGAAAGCATTGGTGCAAAAATTTACGCCGCCGGAAACGAACTCAGAATAGAAACTGTAAAATCATCTGAATACAGCTTTACACTGGTTAATCTTCAGGGACAGCAGGTAATTACACGCAAACTGTCTGGAAGCAATAGCTATAATATTCCTTTGAATGTACCTACCGGAATTTATCTTGTTAGATTATCCGGCGCTGAGGGAGTAACAACAGCCAAGGTGTTTATCAGGTAATAAGTTTTAAATTGGATTTTAATCTGACCTAACAAGTCTTCTTTCGACTTGTTAGGTCTTTTTTTATCTGAACCATCAAGTCTTTCTTCCAAAGGCGGTCATGCTTTCGAATTATCAGGTCTTCTATTTAAAATGTTTAATACCAAATACATATCATATTTGATTTGCGCTTTATCCAGGCTTATTGTAAAACAAGATCAGAGAATCTTTATTTGCCGTGATCCTAAATTTTCTTCAATTACATTTTCCCAAACCCATTACCAATGGGAACTAATCATACCAATCCTTCTGGTAGTCAACGTTTAACAATATATGTTTAACTTTTATATTACTTGAGGCTTTCTGTTCGTTAATTGTTTCAAACAGTGAATGAGACAATTTTGGCAAGAATTTAGCCCATTTGCCTATAATATAAAAGTCAGGTGAATCAATAAGAGTGCGGTCATCAACCAACACAAAATTGTCCATAATTTTATAGAAAAGGGTAGAATCTCCCGTCTCAATAATAATTGCATTTGTGTCGTAGACAATACCAGCCAGAGCCCAACTGCACTCTGTTTGTATTTCATTCGTTACAGGGTTCTTTTTATTGTTGAAAATCAAAACATCCGGAACTCCAAGCCCGCCATCCTTAGCAAGAACTTTATAATTTTCTTTTGACTTAATCATCCATAATTGATCGTAATTGACTTGCTTTTCTTTGCAATAAGTCAGAACACTTAAAGAATCTTCAATTTGGGGATTTTTATATTCTCCTGAAATCTTTAAAATCATCTTCGTCATTGGCGAACACGATTGCATCGCCAAGAGTAAAGAAACAATGACAAGTTTTAAAATGGTTGTTTTCATAAAAAAATTGGTTTATACAATTAGTTAATTAACACACCAGATTTTCACTGATTTCCAATCTTATCTGTGGAAATCCGTCGAATCTGTGTTACCGTGTCTCGGCTTCAGATGAGATCCGTGTGCTATAAACTAATTTATGCAAATTCCACACTTTGTCGCCTGCAAGACATGCCACTTACACTTCTGTGGTTCTTATTCAGGCTGTTTTTTAAGATACTTAAGAAGAATTTTGTGGAGTTTTGCTGACAGTATAGGTTTGGACAAATGGTCATCGCAACCGGCATCTTTTGCTTTTTCAATATCTTCGTTAAAAGCATAAGCTGATTGGGCAATTATCGGAAGCTCAGGTCTGATTTGCTTAATTAGTTTTGTTGCTTCAAGTCCATCCATCACCGGCATTTTAATGTCCATTAATATCAACGAGATCTGCTGGTGTTTTTTTACCAGATCAACAGCTTCTTCGCCATTGTATGCCCTTAGCGCAACCACACCAAACTTTTTAAGCGAAGTAATAAGCAGGCGATAGCTGGTTTCATCATCTTCGGCAATAAGAATAACATCATTTTCAGATAAAGTACTGCTACCAGAATCAATATCTGAAAGATTGATCAGATTTCCGGCAGGAAGAGAAAAGTAAAAAACAGTGCCTTTGTCCTTTTCAGATTCCAACCAGATTTTTCCGCCCATTGCCAAAACCAGTCCTTCGCTGATGGCCAGACCAAGCCCGGCACCTTCGTAAGTTCTGGTGGAGGATTGCTCAACCTGATAAAAACGGTCGAATATTCTGGCCAAATGTTCTTCGGGGATTCCTATGCCGGTATCTTTCACATAAAACACCAGCGATTCCTTATCAACCTTGTATCCTAAAGCAATTTCACCTTTTTTGGTAAATTTGAGTGCATTATTTAACAGATTGTTCATTACCTGATAAAGACGTGTAGTGTCGGCAGTCAGGTATGCATTTTCAGCAGGCAGGCCAAATTCATACTTCATATTCAGATTCTTGCGCAAAGCCTGTCCTTGATAAAAATTATAAAGCTCAAGAATGAAATTGTTTACATTAAACTTTTCCGGAGAAAGCAACACCTGCCCTGCCTCAATAATTGAAATATCGAGGATATTGCTTACAATTTCCATAAGTCGTTTTCCGCTATGCTGAATGGCATCATTGTACTCCACACGATCATCAGGTGTAGTCCATTCCTGAATCAGCAATTCAGAGAAGCCGAGAATTCCATTAAGAGGAGTGCGGATTTCATGAGAAATATTCTGTAGGAAAGCTGTTTTAAGGCGATCGCTCTCCTCTGCTTTTTCTTTGGCATTCTTAAGCTCTTCTATCATCTGCTTTTTGCCGGTGATGTCTTCCCTTACAGCAATAAAGTTGAGGACCTTTCCATTTTTATCAACCAAAGGCGAAATAATCATACTTTCCCAATAAAGGGTTCCATCCTTTTTGCGGTTTCTCAAATCGCCGTACCAGTTTTTTCCGGATTTTATGGTGCGCCACAGGTCAGAATAGAATGGCTCATCATGATAACCTGATTTTACAATGTTCGGATTTTTACCGATTACTTCGGATAAGCTGTAGCCTGACATTTCGCAGAACTTGGGATTAACATATTGAATAACCCCGTTATTGGTAGTTATCATAATCCCGATAGGGTTCTGTTCAACGGCTCTTGACAATTTCAGATTGGTTTCTTCGGCCTCTTTACGACCAATATAGTTTCCGAGTTCATGAGCTGCCAGTTCCATGATGTACTTTGAATCCTTATTGAAAGCATATTCATTTTCATAATTCTGCACTGCAATCAAACCTATGCATTTCTTTTCCTTAAAGATGGGAGCTCCCAGCCATATTTCAGACTGCTCGCCTATCAGATCAATTTCTCCTGAGCCGGCCAGTTCGCTGATCTGCTTTTTGGTAAACATAAGGGATTTCCCCTGTTTGAGAACCCTGCCCGACAAAGACCTGGCAGCCGGCCAATCGGGTATTAAAACTTTCTCATCTTTTTCGAAAGGAGAATGCATCAAGCCCGTTTTTTCGTTGATAAATGCAATATAAAAATTGCTGGTATCCAGCAAGGCAGACAGTTCGTTTCTTACAGCCTCATATAATTCCTGAAGCCCGGATGCATTTAAAGCAGCAGTGGCAATATTATATTGCAGTTTTTGCAATGATTCTTTATACTTTCTTTCAGAAATATCATGAGCTATCAGGAGTACAGCTGGTTTACCATCATAGTTAACCATATTCAGGGTCATTTCAACCGATATTTGTTTTCCTGTCCGATGAAGAAGTCTGGTTTCGAAGGTGAGATTATGGCCGGAGATCAGCTCTTTCTTTCGCTCATAAATCATTCTTTTTGTTAAACCTTCTTCCAGTCGCCCGATCAGAATGTTTTGCATCTCTACTTTAGAGAACCCAAGCATTTCAGCTCCGGCATCATTTACTTCAAGTAATTGAATCAACTTACCATTCCCTTTGAGGCCAATAACTGCCAGAGCATCTCTGTTTGCATCAAACAGCTCTCGATAACGTTTCTCGCTACTTATGATCTCTTCCTGCGATTTTTTACGCTCACTTATGTCGCGGATAGCGCTGATTGAAAACCACGAATTTTCAATTTTCATTGATGAAAGGGCCATTTCAACTGGAATAGTTACTCCATCTTTCCTGATTGCTTCCAGTTCCTGAACTATTCCGACAGCTCTTCCTTCTCCGGTCCTGGAGAATGCAGCAAAACCCTTTTGGTATTCTTTGTGATATTTTTCGGGTACAATCAGTTTATGCAACTCTTTTCCTTCAACCTCGCTGAAAGTATAACCAAACATTCTTTCGGCTGATAAATTCCAGATTACAACTTTTGCTTCCTCGTCAATAATTATCATGGCATCCTGAGCAGAATCAACGACTTTTCTGAGTCGTTCTTCTCTTTCCTTCAGTCCTTCCTCAGCTCTTTTTCTGCGCAGCGCAACAGATGATATATAAGAGTAAGATTTCAGCAATTCAATTTCAGGCGACTTCTGATCTTTGGTGAAGCCCAGTACCAGGGTACCATAAAGTTCATCAGACAAATGCAAGGAAATTGCGGCAATATTGGAAATGCCCGTCAATTCAATGAAAAGTGTTTCTTGTTCATGCGTAAATTTTCCATTTGTTAATTCGCTGAGAGAAGTATTGATTGTAACAGATTGAGAAAGCAACTGATTAACCACATCAACATTTGCCGGGAAAAATAAGAAAGTACCATCATTGATGATGCCTGACACTAGTTGATCTAAATTTTCGATATCTGTTGAAATACATTCCAAAACCAGGGCATCTTCCTGACTATTGTAGGCTGAAAAAGAGGCCAGAACTGCTCCTGAATAGTTTTTAATTTCATCAGTCATAAGTTTCACCAGGTCAGTATCGCTGCCAACCGATGATAGACTAAGCGCAAAATCTGACAAAAACTGAAGATCTTTATTCTTCTCAATCAGATTATTCTCAATTGCTTTTCTATCGGTAATATCGGTCATTGAACCAATAATGCCGGCATTAGATCCATCGGCATCAGGATAAGTTGCTTTATGGAAAATCATTTCTCTGATGCTTCCTGTTTTAGCAACCACCGGAGCCTCGAATGTCTGAATACCGCTGGTTTCAAGAAGGCGCAGGTCTGCATTATGATAAATTTCTGCATAATTTTTATGCTGAACATCAAAAACTGTTTCGCCGATTATCTCCGTTTTATTTTTACCCATCAGTTCTGCAAAAGCAATATTGCAGCCCTGGTATATGCCATTCATATTTTTATAAAAGACCGGAATTGGAATAGCATCAATCAGGCGTTGCTGAAAATCGTATTGTTTTTTAATCTCTTGTTCGTTCTTTTTTCGTTCAGTTACATCAGCCGCAATACTCAGAATTCCGGTTGATCCATCGCTGAGCGTAAATGCTGATTCAGAAAGTTCAATAATCATTTCCGTGCCATCTTTCCTGACATTTACCACTTCGTGTTTCAGTATTTCGCCTGAGAGAATCCGCTTACGGTTATTTATTATTGTTTTAGTTACCTGAGCTCCGGCCAGAAAATCAACATTCTTTCCAAGTATTTCATTGGAACTATATCCTGAAATGGCGCAATAGGTATCGTTAACATGAACAATGTTACTTTCTGAATCCTGAACTATAATTCCAACCGGTGAAAGTTCAAAAAGTGACCTGTACCTTTTTTCGCTTTCAACAAGATCTGCCTGTGCTTTAAGGTAATTTATTTTGCGTTGCTGTTCATCAAGAGCATGTATTATGGCAGAACCTAACCTTTTAATGCTTTGTTTGATCACATAATTTACAGCTCCGGCTTTCATACATTCCACAGCTGTATCTTCGTTAATTGAGCCTGTTACCATTATAACCGGCACATCAGGCGCATATTCAATTGCAAGCCGGAGTGCCGACAATCCATCAAACTCAGGCAATGTGTAGTCAGAAAGAATCAGATGTGGCTTAAAGATTTTGAGCGCATTTAAAAAATCATCTTCGCGTTCAACAACCATGAACTCACAATTATCCAGCACTTTCTGAACTTCTCTGATGTTAAGTTCAGCATCAGCAGGCATATCCTCCACCAGCAATATCTTAATTTTTTCCTTCATAGTACAGTTGTTGACTGTTAAATAACATGACCTTTGTCAAAGGGCAGCTTAAATACAAAAGCAGCCCCGGCGTTTATTTCAGCATTTGCATTTATTTCGCCTCCGTGCCTCTGAACAATTCTTTTTACAATTGCGAGCCCGGCGCCGGTACCTTCAAATTCCTTAAACTTATGCAACCTTTGAAAAACACCGAAAAGTTTATCGGCATATTTCATATTAAATCCAACACCGTTATCGCTGATCTGATAAAAGCCATAATTATCCTCAGTCCATCCTTTTATAGTGATAACCGGATTTTCTTCACGGGCAGTAAATTTTACTGCATTAGAAATCAGGTTAATCCATACCTGTTTCATAAGAGAATGATCGGCCATTAAAAAAGGAAGAGGTTCACAATTGAATGTTATGCGGTTTCGCTGAGTCTGGTCAGCCACATCAAGATAAGCGGCTTTGGCCAGTTTCTGCATATTGATCCGTGAATAGCTCAATTCACTCCGGCCTGTTCTGGAAAATGCGAGAAGATCATCAATAAGTTGTCCCATTAGCTCTGCATTATCCTGAATTACATCACAAACTTTTTTACCCTCAACTCCCAGTTTTTCGTAAAAATCTTCATGTAAAATCCGGGCAAAACCGTCGATAGCTCTCAAAGGTGCGCGTAAATCATGTGAAACACTGTAAGCAAAAGCCTCCAGTTCTTTATTGGCTTCAAGCAATGCTGAAGTTCTGTCCTCTATTCGCTTTTCAAGTGTGGCATTCAGACTTCTGATTTCATCCTCTGCTTTTTTGCGGTAAGTAATGTCAGTAATTATTTCGCCCAGCAAAGGATCAGCACCCGGAATACTGATTCTGAACTTCTGAACATAACATATTACATTGTTTCCGGCTCTGTCAATCCAAATATCCTCGAATGAAACATAGCCTGATTTCATGGCTTCCTTGTCCTTCAGTTTCATAAATTCAACTTCAATTTCCGGAAAGATCTCTGCGGGTGTTTTCCCATGCCAGTTTTCGTAAGGAAAGAGAAGACGAAGATTATGATTTGCATAGAAAGGCCTTGATTTTCTGTCTTTAATCATAATCATAGCCGGCACATAGTTCATAAACGATGAGAGCCTCGCTTCACTTTGCTTCAATGCTTCCTCGGCTCTCAACCGCTCTGTTATGTCCTGCACCAGACCGGTCATTGAAAACGGATTGCCGTTGTCATCAGGATTTATATCTGCCCGCACATGAAACGAACGCACAGCCCCATCACTTCTCTTTATCCGGAAAACTGTATTAATGTCTTTTCGGGAGTTCAGGGCATCTGAAAATTGTGCTCTGGCAGCTTGAATATCATCTTCGAGTATGAAGGAACGAACTGTTTCCAGCGCATTTCTCAACGGACTCATTTCACCGGTAACACCCAATAATCTGTATAGGTTTTCAGACAAAACACCTATATTGTCAGAAAAAGTGTACTCAAAGCTACCTAAAGCAGCGAGTCGTTGAGCCTTTTTGAATATCTGTTCTCGAAGTTTAAGGGTATTCTCTGCATTCTTTTTTTCAGTAATATCAATGTTAAATCCAACAATTCCTTCAATTTTTTGCTGATTATAGATTGGGGCAATTATTTGCTGATATGTTCTTCGTTCACCATTTACCTCATAGATGCATTCATCATCAATTGTTTCACCTGCCAGTACCCGGCGATTATTGCTTTTCCAAAGCGATAATACTTCTTCAGAAGTAACAAAGTCCTCAGGTATTTTTCCGACTATACTGCCGAAGTGTTTGAAAGCTTTATGATTCTCAAGAATTCCTGCCTGATTTTCATCGCGGGCCCATATTTCGAAAGGGGCATTTTCAATGATAGCGCGAAGCATGGCTTCTTTTTCCTCTGCCTTTTCTTTGGCATTTGTTGCTTTGATTTCGGCAGCTTTCAAACCCGTAATATCCGAAAAAGTAATCAGCACCCTGAAAAGATTTCCGCCATCTGATCCAAACAGAGGATTTGTGTTAACTTTAATCAGAAATGTTTCATTTTCTTTGTTTATCACCTTCAGAATTTTATTCTGTACCGGCTTTCCGGTTTTTAAGGTTACCATGGATGGGTATTCATCTCCATTTAAATATGTCCCATCTTCATTAAAAATGCTATGACCCAGACTAATTACATACCGGCCAACTGCATCGGTAGAAGGCGTAGCAAAAATCCGTTCTGCCGCATAATTCCATGTCAGAATCCTGCCATCTTCTGCCATAAGAATTATTCCTTCGGAAGAAGCCGATATCACCTGCTTGTAAAGTTGCTGACTATCAAGGAGCGCAGCTTTTGAAAGACGTTCTTCAGATATATCATAATTCACACCTATCATTTTCCAGGCATGGCCCTCATTGTCGCGGATTACTTTGCCTGTTGCCCTGATATATTTTTCAGTGTTATCTAAACAAATTATCCTGAATTCAGTATCAAACCTATATTTTCCATCCAGTACCTGTTGAAGCACGTCTTCTAATCTATTCCGGTCATCAGGGTGAATAAAAGCGAGCCATTGTTCAAAAGTCAAACCGGTTTCGTGTTGGTCAAGCCCGTACAAACTCAGCATTTGTTTATCCCATACCAGGGTATTTTGAGTGATATCCCATTCCCACACACCAAAACCTGCAGTTTCAGTGGCGAGATCGATGCGATCGAGCAAAAGTTTCATCTGCTCCTGATTATTTTTTCTTTCGGTAATATCCTTGATAAATGAAAGTAAATGTGGCTCTCCATCAATATCAAATACACTGAATGATACCAGTCCGGTTATGGGTCTGTTACCTTTAAGGTTAAGTTCTAATTCTACATTTTTTGTGCACTTGTTTTCACCAAGCATTTCCATAAGTCTGCTTCTGTCGTCAGGGTTTGGCCAGAAATTCAGTTCATGGGAAGTTTTTCCGATAATTTCTTCACGGGAATAACCTGTAAGATTTACAAACTGCTCATTTACATCGATATATTTGCCGTCTTTGTACCTTGAAATACTGATCAGATCAGGGCTAAGCTGAAAAGCCACCCTGAACTTTTCTTCTTTTTCCAGAAGTATGGCTTTTGCTTCAACACTTTCGGTTACATCAAGAAAGGTAGTAAACACCCTGAATGGCTTTTCCTCTCCTTTGCGAAACTCAGGGTGTGCATTAACCAGAATCCATTTTGTTTGCCCATCCCTTGGATTAAGAATACCCATAATTTTATTAATTACAGGCTTTCCGGTTCTTAATGATACCATTGCAGGATGCTCTTCACCCGGAAAATCAGAACCGTCCTCATGCACTGCTCCCCAGGCCGGATCAATAGAGGTACGCCCCTTCAACTGATCAAGAGAAAGGCCAAGAATACTTTCTGCAGCTGGGTTGGCTGAGATGATCAGTCCATCAGCGTTCTGATAAACAACACCCAGCATCATGAATTCATACAGTTGCTTATACTTACTTTTGCAGTCAAACATTGGCTCATCGGAATCTTCTTCATGCTTCAGCAATGCTGGTGCATCTTTTTCGAAAGCAATAACTATGTCGAAAACTGAATCTCCTGCAGGATAAACCTTGCAGCTGAGCGGGCAAAAAGAAAGGGGATCTTTGAAATAAAATCGTTTATCGGGATTCTCTGTTAAATCTATAATGTGCACTGATAATTCCTCAAAAATTTCAGACAGATCGGCATTGATCAGTTGCTTCACATCTTTTGCAACAAGGTTTGAGAACGTTGTATTTACTTCAGTAATGAGTAAACACTTCCCCGGTTTTTCGACCTCTGCCTTAAGCATAAGCCTTGCCCAGGCAACGGGTGCATCCATCAGCATTTTATAAAAGTGATCCTTTGCCATAATTACTTTTATTAAACCGGAAAATCAACTAAATTATTTTTACACTTATTCTGTTCTTTTGAAAGCAAACCGGATATTTCATTCTTAATATCCCATTTTTAACAAAATGTAATGCAATTAAACAGTTTTAAACACAAAACAAGGCCAATGAGTAAATATTTTAATCAGAATGAGTTAAAAAAGCAGATAGCTAAAATACAAATTAAACCATTTGAGGAACAAACGCATTAAAACAAATAATGAAAACAGCGCTTGCTGAAGTCATAAAACAGTGACGCCGACAGTCGATAAATCCAACCCGACAAAATAATTAGAAAATCTGCAGAAAAACTATGGCTGAAGAAAAATCTGAATTAAAAACAGGGTACACTAATTGATTGACTTATCAATGTGCTTTTCAGCATGGTATGACGACCTGACCAAAGGGCGGCTCTCAATGTGACGGAATCCTTTACCGATCCCTGCAACACGGTACTTCTCAAAAATCTCTGGAGTGATGTATTCTTCTACCGGCAAATGTTGCAGCGTGGGACGCAGATATTGGCCTATGGTCATAATTTGTACGCCGGCAGCCAGCAAATCATCCATGGTTTCCATAACTTCAGCTTCGGTTTCGCCAATCCCGACCATAATACCTGATTTGGCATTTACTCCGGATGCAGCAATGTGCCTGAGTACATCCAGACTACGGTTGTATTTTGCGGCACTTCTGATTGCCGGAGTAAGGCGGCGAACGGTTTCAAGGTTGTGCGAAATAATATCAGGCTTTTCAGCAATCACAATATCAAGATGAGCGGTATTGCCCGAAAAATCCGGAATCAACACTTCGATGGTCACTCCCGGATTTACAGCTTTAACTTCACGTATGGTTTGAGCCCAGTGCGCTGCACCACCATCTTCCAGATCATCGCGGTCAACAGATGTAATCACACAATGCCTGAGTTTCATCATCTTAATTGATTCTGCTACTCTTTTTGGTTCACCGGCATCAAGCGGAAGCGGGCGCCCGGTTTTTGTGGCACAAAACCGGCATGAACGGGTGCAGATATCACCGAGAATCATAAATGTAGCTGTGCCGGCATTCCAGCATTCGCCCATATTCGGGCAGTTTCCGCTGCTGCAGATGGTGTGAAGCTTATTGCCCTCAACAATTTCCTTGATACTTGCGAAATTTTTTCCGCCGGGAAGACGGATTTTCAGCCATTCCGGCTTTTTAAGGTGTTTTTTTTTTCTCTTCAGCCATCTTAGTATTTTCAAGCGCTCAAAGTTAATGGCACTTTGTAATGTATAACAAAAGTGCAATCTTCCGTTCCGGCTGCAAAGTTACCAATAAGTATCTGACTATATGAATGAATGAATTTAATTGTAATTTTACCCCGATTTGATGCAGGAACAAGCGTTCATGACATCTTCACAATGCCTGAAATATCACATAAATAAAATGGAAAATCAACTTTATCCGCTAAAATTCAAGCCTGTTCTCAAGGACAAAATATGGGGCGGCAGTAAAATAAAATCAGTCCTCGGAATTGATTTTTCTCCATTACCCAACTGCGGCGAAGCATGGGTATTGTCGGGAGTAAATGAAAATCAAACCGGAATAGTAAACGGATTCCTTGCCGGGAATGATCTGAACGAGTTGGTTGAAGTTTATATGGGTGAGCTTGTAGGCGATGACGTTTACGAACGTTTCGGCGATGAGTTTCCCATTCTCGTAAAATTTATTGATGCTGCCGAATACCTTTCCATACAAGTGCATCCCGACGACGAACTTGCGGCAAAGCGAAATATCGGTTACGGAAAATCCGAAATGTGGTACATTATTGATGCCGACGCGGATGCCGAACTGATCAGTGGTTTCAGCAGAAAAGTGGATGCTAAAACCTATCTTGAGCATCTCGAAAATAAAAATCTGCTCGACATCCTGAATGTTGAGAAAGTTGCCAAAGGTGATGTTTTTTACATGCCCGCTGGTCGTGTACATGCATTGGGCCCAGGAACTTTTCTGGCAGAGATTCAACAAACCTCCGACACTACCTACCGCATTTACGACTGGGATCGTGTTGACAGTGAAGGCAATTCGAGGGAGTTGCACATCGAAGAAGCACTGGAAGCCATTGATTTTAATGTGTATGACGATTACAAATCGAAATACACTGCAAAGGATAACGGCACAGCCAATCTGGTGACAAGCCCTTACTTTACCACCAATCTGATTCAACTCGACAAAGCCCTGAGCAAAGATTACAGTGAACTTGATTCATTTGTAATTTATGTTTGTGTTGAAGGCGCTGTTACCATTGTTCACAATGGCGACACCGAGCCGCAGGTAAGCATTTCGCAGGGCGAAGCAATACTGATTCCTGCAACCATCAGCCGGGTTGATGTAATTCCTTCATCATCTTCAAAAATACTGGAAGTATATATTGCCTGAAAGGGCATGATTATTGAAATTAACGGGAAAATCAAAAATAACTGACGACATGAAAAAAATCTTTCTTTTGGCTGCAATGGCTGTTTTAATTTTGAATGTTTCGGCTCAGGAAGGCGAAAAAACACTGAAAAAACTTCCTTCGGTTAACGTTAAAACACTGGATGGCAAAACCATTAACACAGCCGATATCTCCAACAACGGAAAGCCAATAATTATGAGCTTCTGGGCGCTTTGGTGCAAACCCTGTATCAACGAGTTGACCACCATTGCCGAAGTTTATGATGAATGGGTTGAAGAAACCGGAGTAAAAGTTATTGCAGTTTCCATCGACGATTCACGCTCAAGTTCAAAAGTTGGGCCAACCGTCAACGGCAAAGGCTGGGAATACGATTTTCTGCTTGATGCAAATGGTGATTTCAAGCGCGCCATGAATGTGAACATGATTCCGCATACATTTCTTATAAACGGAAATGGAGAAATCGTTTGGCAACACACCTCATTCAGCGAAGGCAGCGAACTGCAGCTGATTGAAATGGTGCGTAAACTGAATGCCGGCGAAGCAATTGAATCGCATTAAACTTGTGTGAATAAAAAGATTGCCTGCAGAAGCGCTGATGCGCTGCATGGAATTATTAAATTAACCCACAATCTCATTTCCTTTGAAAAAGAAAACCCTACTTTCCGTTTCAGTATTATTTTTACTGCTGTGCACTACAGCAACTGTTGCACAGAATTTTCTTGAAGGCGGACGTGTGAGCGGCAATTTTCAGCTTGACGCCCAGATTTATAAGGCCGATTCAGCAATCGGAGCCGGCGAGGTAGATGAAAAAATGCTCATGAATGCATTTGCAAACCTGCTCTATTCCAATGGAAACTTTAATGCAGGCCTGCGGTTTGAAACCTACCTGAATCCCATACAGGGTTACGACCCACGCTACAAAGGCAGTGGAGTGCCATACTGGTTTGGCTCATGGCGGAATGAGCAGTTCGAAATAACTGTCGGAAATTTTTATGAGCAGTTTGGCAGCGGCATGATTTTGCGAAGCTACGAAGAACGCAACCTTGGCTATGACAACGCTTTTAAAGGTGCAAAAGTCAGATTCAGCCCTGCTGACGGAGTAATCCTTAAAGGAATGATCGGCACACAGCGGTTCTTCTGGGAACAGGGACCCGGCATAGTGCGTGGCCTTGACGGTGAATTTGCATTGAATGATATATTCGACAAAGAAGGAAATTGCAAAACCCGCGTTATACTGGGCGGTAGTTTTGTAAGCAAATATCAGCAAACTGAAGAATTATATGCAGGACCGGACACATTGCTTATCCTTCCGGCAAATGTTGCATCATACGCACTTCGCGCCAATGTTACACGCGGAAAATTCGCACTCGATGGCGAATATGCCGGTAAGATGAATGATCCGTCATTCATGAACAACTTTATATATAAAAACGGGCATTCGCTGCTTTTACAGGCTTCATTCTCAACCAAAGGCCTGGGAATAATTGCATCAGCCAAGCGCACCGACAACATGAGCTATAAATCGCGGCGCACTGAATCGGGCAGTTTTCTGGATATAAACTACCTGCCCGCATTAACCCGTCAACATGCCTACAGCCTGTCAGCCATGTATCCTTACGCCACGCAGCCCAACGGAGAAATGGCTTTGCAGGGACAGGTAAATTACAAAATCAAACGCGGAAGCCTGATCGGCGGTAAATACGGAACCGACATTGCAGTGAATTACTCAAGAATCACATCCATAAAGAAGGAAACAGCCGAAGGAGAATCGAAAATCGGGAAACCCGGCACAGCAGGGTATAAATCACCGTTTCTTGCTTTTGGCGATGAGCTCTACTTCCAGGATTTCAATATAGAAATACAACGCAAATTCACCAATAGCTTCAAGGCACTGATTTCATACTTATATCAGGATTACAATGTTTTAATTCTTGAAGGATACGAAGAACCCATGGTAAATGCACATATTGTGATTGCTGATGCAACATATCGGTTTGACAACAAACAGGCACTCAAAATGGAATACCAGCAACTGATAACCAAACAGGATGAAGGTGACTGGCTTCAGGTTCTTGTGGAGTACACCTTTGCGCCAAAATGGTACTTTACATTGGCTGATCAGTATAATTACGGCAATTCTGACAAGAACAAAAGATTCCACTATCCAACTGTTTCAGCAGGATACACCAATGGATCTAACCGATTAATGATGTCATATGGCAAACAACGTGAAGGTATTATCTGCGTTGGCGGAGTTTGCAGAAATGTTCCGGCATCCAATGGATTGACGCTCACGCTCACCAGCACATTTTAATGATACCAATGAAGATGACAACGATGAAAACCAGGATAAAACTTTTTCTTTCAGCCATGCTGCTGAGCGTATTCGCTTTTACGATTTCGTGCGATAAAATTGAAGAGCCATACGTAAAAGTAATCGAAAGCATTGATACGGCAGCCTGCCCTATCCCGGAATTTCCGGCAGCAACAGCAGCAGTAAAACGTGTGTTGCTTGAAGATTACACAGGTCACACCTGCGTGAACTGCCCCAGCGCTGCTATCCTTGCCCATAATCTGAAAGTTGCCAATGGCGATAAACTGATTTTGTTGGCTGTTCATGCAGGTTTTTTTGCCAAGCCAACAGCTGGCGGAGATTTTACTTATGATTTTCGGTCTGAAGCCGGAACTGCATGGGATGATTTCTTTAAAGTTGGAATGGTTGGCAACCCTAACGGAATGGTTAACCGCATCGGATATCCGCAAAGCACACATATTAAATCACCTCCAACCTGGGCATCAGCAGTCAGCAGTGCGCTGGCAGGTGAGCCATTGCTTGACCTTCAGATGATCAATGAATACGATGCAACCGAACGCAAACTCTGCACCCACATCAAAACCCGTTTTATCACCAGCATCGATAAAAACCTGAAACTGATCGTAGTCATCGCCGAAAGCGGCATTATAAAACCTCAGAAAAACAACGATCCAAATTCAGGGGTAACACCTGTTATTTTTGATTATTCTCACAGCCATGTATTACGCACTGCCATCACCACTACCTGGGGAAGCACCATTGCCACCGCCGGCACGACAAATCCTGAGTCGATTGTCAAATCGTACAAACACATTCTCAAAGATGAGTATGTGCCTGAAAACTGCAGTGTGATTGCCTTTGTTTACGACGACGAAACCAAAGAAGTGCTGCAGGCTGTTGAGGTTGATGTGATTCAGTAAGTAAGTCAACCTTACCAACGGTCACTAATATAAGAAGGAAGCTATCTCATAAGTCAATATAGACTTCGACTCCGCTCAGTGTGACATTCGTGTTATGGAAGTATTGATTATTTTTAATGCACTCACTTTCAATGCTATACAATGTCATCCTGAGCGGAGTCGAAGGATAAAACGAACAATCTGTCATTGGTAGGGTATTCGAAATATAGACAGTTCCTGACTGTTTAATCCTTAAATTTCTTTCATTTTCTTAATCAGACTGCAGATGGCTGAAGCAATTTCAACTGGTCTTTGCAGGTTTATGATCCGCGGGTGATCTTCGGGTGTGTGGGTGATTCGCTGGGTAGCCATATTGTCCAGAAACCACTGTGAAGTAAAAGCAACTGCCGGACAACCAAACTGCACAAAAATACTGTGATCTCCCTGCGGCCACTGCGGTCCTTCAACAAAATTCTCCAGTGGCTGCATCACCTCCCTGAGTTTCTCTTCCATTTTTTCGGGCAAATCAAATAGCGAATATGCTGATCCTCCTTCAAAGTATCCAGCCCCATCAATGTTAATGTTCAACATAATCTGATCAAACAAACCCTGATTTTCAGCAATGTAGAGCATTTGTCCGGAAACAGCATAATAATCCTCGCCATTGAATGCCACCAGTTCCACCATGGTATCGCCGTCATAATCTTTCATCATTTCAGCAATAAGCAAGAGTACAATTACCCCGGTTGCATTGTCAATGGCTCCGGGTGTTCCCTTTTTGGCGTCGATATGCGCTGTGATTACAAGCCTTTTGTTCGGGTTTTTGCCTTTTACACCCAAAACATTAAACCCTTTACCCGGAATCCGTTCCGCCTGTGAAATCAAGGTAACTTCATGACCGCTGAGTGCAAGTAACTTCTCCCCTTCTTCTTCGGTGGTAAACACCGATGGAATATCAAAATCTCCGTCTTCAATCAGCGGAAAAGGATAAACTCCACCTGCCAGCTCAGGATTAAATCCCGTAGCAGTTACAATCGCTGCAGGTTTGCCTTTTTCCAGACATGAAATAATTTTCTGGTGATGCTCAGGATTGTAAAACACAAAATTCTTCGGCATCAGTTGCTCCGCTGCAATATTTCCGTGAAGCAGCACAATGCAACCTTCCATATCAAGCTCTTCGAGTTCCTGCAGTGACGAAGCTGGCTTAAGCATTGCCGTTATATTACAGCCAATTGAGTACGGACTTGAAAACACCTCAAATTCCTGACCACCACCTGTCAGGCTTGCCCCTTGTGTTTCCCAGTCAGTTGCATCAAAACCCGAGGTGCGTGTTTCCCAGCCCAACTCCTCCAATGACGACCGGAAAAAATCTGTTGCCATCAGGTTTCCTTCGCTTCCAACGCAACGTCCGGGAATGGTTTCGCAAAGCGTTTGAAGGTAAGCCCTGCTTTTTTCAATAAAATAATTGGTTTTCATTTTAGATTAAATTGGTTTTTCGCCGGCAAAATTACCAGTGCCGGATGTGGCAGAATTGTACAAAACCGACATTATGAGTTGGATCATAAACGGCTAAAACGCTTTCCCGCACGTGCGGGACTCAGTGTGACATTCGTGTTAGGGGAGCATTGCTTCTTTTTAATGCATTATTCTTCAATTAATTACGAAGTCATCCTGAGCGGAGTCGAAGGACTAAACGACACTCAATCAACCACTCATTCTTCTTCGCAGCTCTGAGGGTTTTTCTCCTGAAATATTTCTGAACTCTCTGATAAAATGAGCCTGATCGTAATATCCCGCTTCCAACGCCACAGAAGTCAGGCTCTGTGATGATGAAATTAACCCCAATGCCCTGTGAAACCTTGATATGCCGGCAAACTTTCCTGGCGTAAGACCCACATAATCCTTAAACAACCTTTCAAACTGTCGCTCACCCACAAAAAGCGAACTGGCGACCTGATTTAATCCTTTTTCGGAAGATGACTGACTCAGCAATTCAACACTTTTCCTGATCATGGCAAAGTGCCTTTGATTCACTGCCCTCATGCGCCTGAGTATAAAATCTTCAATCAGCATCAGTCTTTGCTGAAGTGTATTAGCGGCAGCTACTCTCATGCCGATATCGTACAAGCCCTTTTCAACTTCAGTAAGGCCAACGGAGAGGTGGGTAAAGTGATGAGCAGGAATGCCAAACAAAGCATTAGAAGCATAAGGATGAAAAACCACCCCCAGCAATCCGGCTTGCCCGTAAGAGAAAATATCCTTGTAAGTGGTAAATTGCCCGCAGATAAGACTGTGTGGCTGCGATCCGGCTGAGTTGCCTCCATAGCTTTCGCTGAAAGGAATTCCGTAATGGAAAATCAGCTGGGTTTCGCCATTTGGCAATAAGCGTTCATGCAGATATCCTCCCGGCTTTTCAAGCTGCCAGAAACACTTTACAAATGCTTTCACATTTTCTCCGGCAGGAAAAACCCTGAGCTCGGGTATCACCGACTCCATTACTTGCCCGGAACTGGTGTTTATGGTCATTTGCAGGTCAGATAATAATTGATGGACTAACAGCGAAGCAAACGAAAAATGGCCACTGAAATCATCACTGTCTGATTCAGGAATTTTCACTTAATTGGATGCCATTTCAGGTACAAAGTTACAAATGTGTCATATTTTTTTTAGCCCGGAAATAATTTTTCGCTTCCTATCGCATTGAATATTAATTCTTTTACTTTTGCAGAAAGGGTTTTAATCAGACTGACTATAAATCTATTACGAAAGAATAACTTCGTTCACTTCTACATATCTCATTTCACTTATGGGTAAAAAACTTTTAATCAGAGACTTGACCTTACGCGACGGCCAACAATCGTTGTTTGCAACCCGTATGAACCAACAGCAGATCGACCGGGTACTCCCTCTTTACCGCGAAGCCGGCTTTTATGCAATGGAAGTTTGGGGAGGTGCGGTTCCAGATTCAGTGATGCGTTACCTGAACGAAAACCCCTGGCATCGACTGGAAAAGATTAAAGAAGGAGTTGGAGACACTTCAAAATTAACCGCATTGTCGCGTGGCCGAAATCTCTTTGGCTACAATCCATACCCCGACGATGTAATTGATGGATTCAACCGGAATGCCATCAAATCCGGTGTCAGCATCATGCGTATTTTCGATGCATTAAACGACACTGACAACATCGGATCAACCATTAAATCAGTGAAAGAAAATGGTGGAATTGCTGACTGTGCCATTTGTTACACCGTTGATCCCTACTTCTCAACAATGAAGAAGTTAAAGGCAATTTTACAGGCCAAACCACTTCAGACACACATATTTACAGATCAGTATTACCTGAGTCTTGCCCTTGAACTTCAGGAAATGGGAGCAGATATGATATCCATCAAGGATATGGCGGGGCTGATTCCTCCGCTCAGGGCGGGAAGACTCGTCAGGCTTTTTAAGAAAAACCTCAGTATTCCTGTTGATTTTCACACACATTGCACTCCCGGCTACGGTCTGGCATCCACGCTGATGGCCATCGTAAACGGCGCTGATATTGTGGATACGAACATCATGTCGTTTTCAGGAGGTACTGCAGGTGCTTCGTTCGAAATTATACAATTGTTCTGCGACAGAATGAATATTGACACTGGCGTGAATCTTGAAGCTGTGGTTAAGATTGACGCGGTTTTGCGCGAAATAAGGCTTGAACTTGCTGAATTTGATCAATATAAGGAGTTCCCGAAAGAGTTCAATATCTTAACCGATAAACTTCCGAAAGACATTAACGAAATGTTTGAGCTGGCCATTGCTTATGCCAAATCAGATAAAGAAGAAGATCTGTTGACCACCTGTTCAAGGATTGAAAGTTATTTCAATTTCCCCGAACCGGATGAAAAAGTTAAAGAAGCCGAAGTGCCTGGAGGCATGTATTCAAATATGCTGGCACAGTTGAAGCAGTTGAAACTCGAAAAACTCCTTCCCCGAACCCTGGAACTGATTCCATCTGTCCGTATGGATGCCGGTTGTCCGCCATTGGTTACTCCAACCAGTCAGATTGTTGGAGTTCAGGCGGTAAATTGTGCCATTGATGAATCGAAAGGACAACCCATTTACACCACCAAATCCATTCAGTTTGTAAATCTGGTGAAGGGTATTTATGGGAAAACACCATTGCCTGTTGATCCTGAATTCAGGTACAAAATTGCAGGGGTTAAAGAGGAAACACCATACGATCCAAGATTTTATAAACGGCAGGAAAACCCGGTATTTCATGAATATGGAGGTGTGAAACTTGCCGCTGATGAGAAAGAAGAACTGCTTTTAGAGCTTTTTCCGGCAGTAGCCTACGATTTTTTGAAACGGCGTGTTGAGCAGAATTATCTGGATGAAATTCACAGAATAGAAGACGAAAAACGCGCCATTTTCGAAGCTGAAAAACAGGCTTACGAACAACTTTCACCTGAAGAAAAAGAAAAGCGACTGATTGAAGGCCTTTACCATTACGACTGGACAACAGAGGATGGTGATACGCTGGGGCATTCGTGAAGAATAAGCAAGGCCTTTGTGAATGTAATCTGTTTAATTGTTGCTAAAAAATGTCCTTCGACTCCGCTACCAATGACAGATTGTACGTCCAATCCTTCGTTCCGATAGCTATCGGAATTACAGACCGCTCAGAGTCCTGTTTATTGGCTGCTGTCAATTGATTGTTTAAACATCTCATTCATAGATTTATTGTAAATTTCGTTTTTTTAACTCTTTTTTCAGTGCTTCGTATCTCTTTGGTTTCTTCAGGAATGCATAAATCAGAAACAAAGGAATTAAGATAATAAACCCCCAAGAGTTTGCGGCAACACCATAAATGATTATACCGACTAAAAACCCAATAAAAAATGCATCTATGATGGGTGAAGGCTTGTTATTTTTTGCTACTTCCAGCAATTCTTTGTCAGTTAATTGAGATAGTTCTTTTTGCTCCATACGGTTTAATTTATCTTTATTTTTATTAGTGTTGATTTACTTGCAATATCTTTTTAAAACGAGGCACAATGTCCTATGCTATAACAAGTGCGGCAATAAATTGTTTCTCAACTGTCTGCCAGCACAACCTGTCCCGATGAAATCGGGAAATGTATATAAAGATTTCAAATATTTCAACGAACACGCAACCCCGCATTTGCTATAGCGTTATTAACAGCAGTTATTCTTTTCTCAATGGAGTTAAAGGTATGTAATCACCATCATCAAAACCAAATGTCACGAACATTTTGTCCTTGTACTTCAAGAATTTTTCTAAGTCCAATTTGCATTTGATAATGTCATCCAAAACAAAAGAGCCAGCACATATCGGTAAAATCCAGTCTAAAAATGAGTAGTTCTTGTCTTCAAAAATGATGTTGTCAATTTTATTCAGAAAGTCTAGCGAAAAATAGCTGTTTTCTGGTATATAGTTTGGATCTGTTGCCCATTCAATTTCGTTAATTTCATAATTCTTGCAACCAGTTAGGTAGATTACATAAAATTCTTTTTCAGTTTGTTCGTCTAAAAACTTGGTAAGTCCAATCCAAAAGGCAACAGTCTCGAAATTGAAAGGTTTTTCTGTCACCAGTTTTTCTAACCATTCTTTGATTTCATTAGATTCTGCCGTAATATTAACCTGTCTTATCGCTGACCAATTTGTCTCGGGGAAAAGAGACTCATGAAAGTCAATTATTTGATCCCATTTTTCATTAACACCAAAGTCTGAGGAGAAGATTTCCTCTAACTTATTCCAAGATTTGCTGTAGTCAAATTTCATTTTTCGGGCCGGTCAAATATAATTGCTGGTAACGTTTTGGCGCTTGGCGAAGAAGCGGATTTCGAAGCACTAAATTGTCTGCCAGCACTGAACCTGGTACGAAGCAAAAAACTTCATTTAAGCACTGACCCCTCTTTTTTGCCAAACGCCTGTTAGCACTCGTTTTTGTTTTTGTGTTGAAATTCATTATTCAATTATGTCTGCTTCAAATATTCTCCGCAAGTCCATTTTTGATTTGTTGCTCTCAAATTTAAAGGCACCCATTGTCAGTCCGTAGGCAAATAGCAACATACCAAATGGAATTAAAGTCGCTGGGTTAAAATCTGAATTACCAAAAGATTGTGTCAGAATAGCAATACAGGCTAATCCAACTCCACCACACCAAAAGCATAAAAATACAATTACGAAAATATGTAATCTCATTTTTACATTGATATTTATACCGTCATAGTTCTTTTCAATAACTCCACTAATTCTTGGTAAAAATGAATTTCGGTAACTTATAATTCTTTTAATTTCAAACGTTCCACTGTTTATTCGCCCCTCGTAAGGTTTTGTCGGGCCACTGCTGAAAATTCCAAACCTAAATGTCTTTTCAGGTTCAATGAGTTCAGATAGTCGTCCGAATATTTCCTCTTCTTTTAATTTTGTTTTATATGTGATATTTTCTGTCGGTAGAAATTTCATTGTTGGTCGTCTTTTAAAATGAGTGCTAACGAGTATATATATGCAGCATTTCGTGTTTATCTGACTTGAATTTTACCTTCAACAATGAATGTACAAATCAGACTCCAGCCTCAAATATATTAATTTTTTAAAATAGCTGATATGTCAATTAGGCATTTCATATTCTCAAATTCTTTGGTTCTGTTTAGTTTTAGCTGGCGCGGCTTTCTACCCGATTGGCAGATGTTATTCTTTAATTATCCTTGTATGTGAAATTCCTTTCTCAGTATAAATTTTAATAACAAAGTATCCACTTTTTAACCTGCTCAAATCTGCCTTGTTCTCATATACGGAGTGGGTGCTTAGCCTTCTTCCGGAATAATCGTAAATCTCTATTTTTGTTATGCTTTCTTTTGTCCTGAATTGCAGAATGTCCTTTAACGGGTTTGGATAAATGCCCAGCTCTTCAACTCCTGACTGATTGCAACCTACTGGATTTTGAATGGTTGTTACATAATTGTTCGTAGTGATGGGGTCATTAAAATCAAAATAGATAGCTGCTGAATTACTAAAAGTATCTCCCAATGCAAGGGTAGGTTTGATTTTAATTTTGAATGCTACAAAGCCATCATTGTAGTCATCTTCAAACGGTAAATTAATATTATCGAAAATAAACTCCACTTTCTGATTGTCCGAAATTCTTGTTTCAAACGAATGACTGCCTTTCATTGGAATCAGGGAATTGATTTCAAATTTTGTAGTATCTAAAATATCTTTAACCACAATATTTTGAGCTGCATAAGTTCCTGTATTTTCAAACCGGATGACATAATGAACATATTGACTGATCATATCTGTGCCTACCCTTGTACCTTCCGTGCACGTTTTATCATTGGGGTCATACGAACCTACAACGGTTTGGTCTAGTTCCGAGGTATTATCCGGGGCATATTCATCATTAGCTATCGGGGTTATGGTAGCCGTAAAGATTAAGTGATCACCGATGTGTACAGGAGGCGTTTCCCATGAAGTGTTAACATTTAATACCAGGTCAATTGATCTTGTTTCAAGGGGATGCAAATTGGAATAATTCCAGGTTAGTAAGCCAGTGGCCTGATTTGCAAATACCGGGTTACTCGAGATATAATCTAAAACGGATTCGTCGTACTCCAGGTTTACGCTGCCGTTCTCAAATATATTCCCTTTATTTTTATAAATAATTGTATAGTGAGCATCAAACCCTGGTCGTGCCGGGTCTGTGGGAATAATCAATACTTCAACATCATGATGGGGTATAGCGGATATACAGAAATCCTGATTTACAGGGCTGCTTAGGGCCGGAAAGTCAACCACAAGGCTTGCCGGACTGATGGTATAATAATCCGGATTTTCGATGATGGGAGTAATCACATGATTCCCTGGCCGTACATTGATGGAGTAATTACCGGAGGTGTCGGAAATAACCGTAGTTGTAGCGGCCCCACTTACCACTCTGTATTTAAGAGCAGGGTAAACCAAATCGTTATCATCACATCCATTTTCATTCAAATCCAACGTATTTTTCCCCGGAATTGTGTAAAAAGTACCACAGGGATTGAAACTACAATAAGGCGTTACATTTGCAGTAAGTCCTGCTTCGATCACTTCTGTTTTTACAATGTTATAATTATTGTCATCTACGCATATTGTTTCCAGATCAGAATGGTCATCCCAAATATTAATATAGGTGAATGGCATTCCGACGAGACCCAATCTATTCAGATTTTTATTAGCCGTTGAAAGCATAGTCTGTATATAGGCACCCGTTTCACATAATTCCAGATTTTCAATGTTGGTTGTATTGACCGATAAAGAATTTAACAGGGGGGTGTTTTTTATATCCAGGTGGTTAATTGTAAAGGGGTAATATGTGGCTGAACCCGTTGATTTGCCCTTTACACTCAGATGATTTAATCCGGCCATATTTTCAATGGAAATTGTGTCCATACATACTCCGGAGGAACCACGATAGAAAAGTAATTCTTCAATCTGATTACAATTTTTTATCGTAAAATTTCCACTGATATCTAATCCCACATAAAAGAAAGTACTGAAATTAATGGTTAAACCGGGAGCATTATCAACGAGGACTTCCCCATTCGGGTTATAATTTTCAGAAAACCTTAAAAATGTAAGATTAGGGGTGTTTTGTATCGTAATTGATTTAAAATCATCAAGCAGGTCCAGGTATTCTATAATAGTATTATTTATAAATACTAAATCATAATTAATCAGGTCGTTACCGCCGGTGATCAATGTTTTAAGATTCATAAAACTGTCCAGCCCTTCGAGTGACTGTATCGCCAGGTACTGCTGAGCATTATCGCAATCTACGCAGACTATATCCAGGTAACTAACCTGGGCGGCTTCACCTGTTTGTATTTCACCATCATTATTGGCATCAATTGTAAAAAAAATTCCGGTTAAATCTTTGGCTATAGTGTCAACGGGACTTGCTGATACCAGTTTTGCCTTGAAATTTGCATCAGGAATGTTTACAATCTGTGCATTGCAATATGTTGCGAAAGACATGATGAAAAACAGGATTTTTATTTTCATTGAATGTTATGTTATAATTTCGATTTTGTTTCGTTTGTCAATAAAGACCGCCAGGAGCCGTCCGAGGCTAACGCCCGAAGCTTTGCGCTGGCAGCCATCTAAAATTACCAATCTTCGCGGCTTGCAGAATGCCCGTTAAAATTACAATTTTTTCTCCGTACCATAATGCGCCTGCTTGGGTAAAGCTTTTGTTGGTTGACGGTTTTCTCTTTTCAGGGAGAGGTCAGGCTTTGGACATTGCTGTTATCATCTCTTCCTCATAAAAAGGTATTCAACAACAATAATCAACGCCAGTGTAAGAATACTGCCGGTTATTGTTTTTAAGAGGATAATGCCAATCTCTGCAAGGCGCAAAGATTCAAAAGTGTATAAAACCAGCTGATGGGCAACCACCAATACCATTGAGTAAGCAAAAAACCAGCGGAAACCCATATCCGCAATGCCGGGTTTGAGGTTGCCCTCGTATTCAGCCGGTGGGCCCGCAAGGCGTATAACCCAAGGCCTCAGGTAAGCAATCAATACAGTAGCAAATGTATGAAGTCCGATAGAATTGCTGAAACTATCCACACCAAATCCTATTAAAAAGGCCAGCAAGAGCAGCAGAAAACCCGGAATTTCGAAAGGCAGCAGCAGGATAAAATAAATATACAGTCCGGGGTTGGCAAAACCATACAGGTTGATATGGTCAAGCACAAGCACCTGAACCAGTATCAATACAAAAAACCTGAGAATGTCTCTTCCGTACAGCTTATTCATCAATTACGTTTTTACTCAGTTCCGTTTGCTCTTCTCTGAAAAGGTTTTTTATCAGATAAACATTTCTCAGGCTATTCATATCTGCTGAAAACCTGAAATAAATGGTATAAAAATGAGCACCTTCTTCAATATAAATTTCTTCGACAGTACCAACCATAATTCCTTCAGGAAAAATGTAACTGAAACCACTGGAAGTGATGGTATCGCCGGGGAGCACTTTTACGTGAGCCGGAATATCCTGTAAAGTTCCCACCGATGGGTTACCGCCATCCCACACCACCGTGCCCATCTGATTGATTCTGCCAAGTCGCGCACTGATGCGGGAATGCTTATTCAACATCGACATTGCCCAACTGAAATTCTCAGAAACACTCACCACTGTTCCAACCACACCATCGGGACTTATAACCGCCATATCGGGCTGAATACCGTGTTTACGACCCTTGTTGAGCATGATATAATTATCGCGCCGGCTGGTGGAATTGCCGATTACTTTTGCCACTGTATAATGGTATTGTTGATTATACAAGGTGTCGGCAACTATAAAACTTGCGGTATCCGAAGTAATCTCGCTTTTTGTAAGAATGCGCTGCAGTCGTGCATTTTCGTTTGCCAGACGTATGTTCTCCTGCTTCAGCGAAAAGTATGAAGTAACCCCTGACCAGGTTGTAAAAACCCCTCCCGTAAAACGGTCGGTTACATTTGAAAGCACCGAACGATGATAAAAACTTCTGTTGGCAATAAAAATGAGGGATACCACTTCTAGAACCAGAAAAAGGAAAAAGAAGTTATGTTTCCAGATAAAAGCAAAAATATGTCGCATAATTATCCCTCAACCGGAAATCCGGCAAAACCGGGTTTCTATTTAATCAGGAAGGTGAACTTATGAAAGTTCTTGAGTGCGATACCCGTTCCTCTGGCCACAGCCCTGAGCGGATCCTCAGCTACATGCACCGGAAGTTTGGTTTTCAGATGTAAGCGCTTATCAAGACCGCGTAGCATTGATCCGCCACCTGCAAGGTAAATACCTGTGCGGAAAATATCGGCCGAAAGCTCAGGAGGAGTCATTTCCAGTGCATTAAGCACTGCAGCTTCAATTTTGGCAATTGATTTATCAAGACAATGGGCAATTTCGGAATAGTTGACATATATCTCTTTTGGGATTCCGGTCAGCATATCCCTTCCATGCACCGGATAATCGGGCGGAGGATTATCAATTTCGGTCATTGCTGCGCCAACATTTATCTTGATGGCTTCGGCTGTGCGTTCACCAATATTGATGTTGTGCTGCTTGCGCATATATTCTTCGATGTCACTGTTAAAGTCATCACCGGCAATGCGTATGGATTTGTTGTTCACAATACCACCGAGGGCAATTACCGCAATTTCGCTGGTACCACCGCCAATGTCGATGATCATATTTCCGGTGGGTTCCAGCACATCGATACCGATTCCAATGGCAGCAGCCATAGGCTCATGAATCAAGCGAACCTCTTTGGCTCCGGCTTGCTCAGCCGAATCTTTTACTGCGCGTTCTTCTACTTCGGTTATCCCGGAAGGGATACAGATAACCATTTTTAATGCAGGCGGGAAAAGACTCCGTGTTGGACCTGTCATTTTAATCAGTTCCCTGATCATATATTCGGCCGATTGAAAATCAGCGATTACCCCGTCGCGCAGGGGGCGGATGGTTTTTATATTTTCATGGGTTTTCCCGTGCATCATCATGGCGCGCTTTCCTACGGCTATGATCTTTCCGGTATTCCGCTCAATGGCAATGATGGACGGCTCGTCAACCACAACTTTGTCATTGTAAATAATAATCGTGTTTGCCGTTCCGAGATCCATCGCGATCTCCTTAGTCATAAAAGAGAATAGTCCCATTATCTTTATTTCTTATTTGTCAGTGTTTAAAATGTCTGATTCCGGTAAATACCATACTCAGACCATGTTTATTGCAATAAGCAACTGTTTCATCGTCTCTCACCGATCCGCCGGGCTGAATCACCGATACAACACCTGCATTATGGGCAAGTTCAACTGAATCGGCAAACGGAAAGAACGCATCAGAAGCCATCACCGCTCCCTTCAGGTCGAAACCAAATGCACCGGCTTTTTCAATGGCGTGCCGCAAAGCATCTACTCTTGATGTTTGCCCCGCACCGCTGCCAAGCATTTGCCTGCCCTTTGCCAGAACAATTGCATTTGATTTGCTGTGTTTGACTACTATGTTTGCAAACAACAAATCCTCTATCTGTTCCTGTGAAGGTGCAACTTCCGTTGAAACCCTGAGGTCCGCCGGAGTTTCGGTTTTCTGGTCTTTGTCCTGCTGAAGCACTCCATTAAGAAGGCTTCTGAACTGTTTACCCTGAAAATCAAACGATTTAGCCTGCAAAATTACTCTATTTTTCTTTGTTTGAAGAAGTTCCATTGCATTTTTTTCATACCCCGGAGCAAGTATAATTTCAAAAAACAACTTGTTGATTTCCACAGCAGTTTCTTCATCTACCACCGCGTTGGTCACCAGCACACCTCCAAAAGCAGAAACAGGATCACCGGCCAGTGCAGCTTTCCATGCATCTGTCAGTCGCGGACGTGAAGCAATTCCGCAAGCGTTGTTGTGCTTTATTATCGCGAATGTTGTTTCGGTGAATTCGCCGATCAAAGCAATGGCTGCATCGAGGTCGAGCAGGTTGTTGTAAGAAAGCTCCTTGCCGTGAAGCTGTGTGAAGACTTCATCAATGTTTCCGAAAAACTCGCCCTGCTGATGTGGATTCTCACCATAGCGCAACGTTCGGGCATTGCCCTGACTGCAACGAAATTCAGCATATCCTGACCTTGATGACATATACCCGAAAATGGCCGAATCGTAATGCGAGGACATTGCAAAGCCGTATGTTGCAAAGCGAAGTCTTTCTTCCAGACTTGTTGAACAGCTGTTTGTTTCAAGCAAATCAAGCAGTTCAGGATAATGATCAGAAGAAGGAACGATCAGCACATCGGTGTAATTCTTTGCACCGGCGCGGATAAGTGAAATTCCGCCTATGTCAATCTTTTCGATGATATCTTCATGTTTGGCTCCTGAAGCGACTGTTTTTTCAAACGGATAGAGATCCACTATCACAAGATCAAAAGGCGGAATGCCATATTGCTGCATTTCAGCTTCGTCGGTGGCATTGCCGCTGCGGCCAAGAATGCCTCCAAAAACCTTTGGATGAAGCGTTTTTACACGTCCTCCAAGTATGGAAGGATAATCGGTGAGCGATTCAACCGTTTTTACATTAATGCCAAGAGATTCAATATACTGATGAGTTCCACCGGTTGAATAAAGCGTCACTCCTGAATTATGCAATAATCTGACAACAGGCTCAAGCCCGTCTTTATTGTAAACCGATATCAGGGCCGACCTGATTTGTTTTTTCTCGCTCATGTTTTTGTCCCCGGATTTCCCTTTGCAGAGATTGGTAAATATATAGAAGATAATTCACAAAGAAGTCAAAATTGCAAATAAGTGTCTATCACTTTATTAAACAATAAAAAGCTGTCTTTATTTTGTTTTGCAAGTTTATTAAAAATCGGCTCAGTAAACAACCTGTTTTTTTGGGAAATCAGGAATAGTTTGTTTTTTATTTGCCGATCAGGTTTAGTTTTTGGCCACATGAGAAGTGATTGCGCCCTTTCAGGGCTTACTTTTGGTAATTGCACCCCGGTATCACAGGGCATCGCCACTGTGTTAACAGATTTCGCCCTTTCAGGGCTAAGCATAAAAAGCCCTGAAAGGGCGAAATACATTAACGATGGGTGAAGCCCATCGCAGTGAAACAATCACCAATTAAGCCCTGAAAGGGCGAAATACAAAACGTTATGAGGCAGTCCAGGAAGATCTAATAAGTCGGAAGCCTCCCCGACTAAGTCTTTTGTTTGAAACTATCAGGTCGGGTTCAGACGGGCAGGTTGGAAATTACTTGTCTCGGGAGCGCGAAGCGATAACGAGAGAAATTAGAAATTAGAAATTAGAAATTCCACTTTCACACCTTAAACTTACCGTGTTTCTCAAATATTTACTAATTTTACATCCCTGCCAAAATACCATTCATGAGAAAATCGCTGATATTTGTACGGTTGCTGCGCGAAAGCTATCTGTTTGCCATCAATGCCATCATAGTGAACAAGGTACGCACTTTTTTATCCCTTCTGGGGATCACCATCGGCATTTTCGCGATTATATCGGTATTTACGGTGTTCGATTCGATTGAACGCACCCTCCGCGACAGCATCAACACACTGGGCAGCAATGTGTTGTTTGTTCAGAAATGGCCCTGGGCATTTGGTGGAGATGATTATCCCTGGTGGAAATACATGAAAAGGCCGGAGCCTACCATGGCTGAACTTAATGAAATACAACGCCGGAGCAACGCCTCAGAAGCCAGCAGTTATATGGTTGGGCTGAACAGATCGGTTAAATTTAACGCCGCATCTGTTGATAATGCTTCGGTGGTTGCCGTTTCGCACGATTACAGCGATGTTACCCCCATTGACCTGACGGAGGGTCGGTATTTTACGGTTGAAGAATCTGCAGGTGGTCGCCCGGTTGCCATTATCGGCAGCGATATTGTGAAAAATCTGTTTGCAGGCGCAAATCCTATGGGGCAACGCATTAAGGTTTTCGGGCAGAAAGTTGAAGTGATCGGATTGCTGAAAAAGGAAGGAAATACAAACTTCGGAAACTCCAACGACAATCAGGTGCTGCTGCCCGTAAATTTTGCCAGAAATTTTATTGACCTCAAAAGAGATAATCTCGGCGCAGCCATTATGGTGAGGGCAAAACCACAGGTGAGCAATGAAGAACTCAGAGACGAACTAACTGGTGTAATGCGTTCGGTGCGGAAGCTTAAACCCGGTGCCGAAGATGACTTTGCCATCAACGAAACCAGCGTTATTTCGCAGGGATTCGACAATTTGTTTAAAATTGTATCCATTGTAGGATGGATCATCGGTGGCTTTTCTCTGCTGGTGGGTGGTTTTGGAATTGCAAACATTATGTTCGTCTCAGTGAAAGAACGCACCGCGCAGATCGGCATTCAAAAAGCCATGGGTGCAAAAAATTACTTTATCCTGCTGCAGTTTCTTTTTGAGGCGGTTTTTCTTTCTCTTTTTGGTGGATTGCTGGGATTGGCGATAATATTTGTGCTTACCCTTGCCGTTTCTGCTGCTTTCGATATGAACCTGATACTTACAGCAGGTAACATAATGCTTGGGGTGAGCGTTTCAGGAATTATCGGATTGGTGTCGGGATTTCTGCCTGCCTGGTCGGCATCACGACTTGATCCTGTGGAAGCCATGAGATCAACTTTTTAGAAATCAAGCGTTTAAACACTTTCACGCACGTGCGGGACTCAGTGTGACATTCGTGTTTGGTCAACAATGTTTTCTTTTAATGCACACGTTATCAGCCCTATACGATGTCCTCCTGAGCGGAGTCGAAGGATCAGACGAACAATCTGTCATTGGCAGTATAAGCGCTTCACATTCTTTCTTATGAACAACGATATCCGTATTTCCAACTGGTCTGAACTTCAGGAACTCCTCTTCCGTGATTCATACGATGCACGACTCGGGAGATTTCGTTCGGCCCACATCTTCAGGGGGTTATCTGATTCCAATTATGCGCTGAAAACCAGCCTGATGCGTATGGGCGGCACTTATCACGAACTGGAGCGTCACCTGCTGCGCAATTTCAGGAAATACGCCCACCGCAGCACCTCTTCCGGCGATTCGGTCTGGAGTTTGCTGGCGCTTGCTCAACACCACGGACTTCCAACCCGCCTGCTCGACTGGACTTATTCTCCCTACGTCGCGCTGCATTTTGCCACTGCCAATCTTACCAAATTCAATATCGACGGGGCCATCTGGTGCATCAATTATGTTAAATCAAACGATTACCTTCCTGCATCGCTCAAAAGCATTATCCGCGAAGAAGGTTCCAACGTTTTTACACCCCATATGCTTGATCTGGAATGCGATTCACTCAAGCAACTCGAAGCCATGGTTGAACGGCGCTTTGTGCTGTTTCTTGAACCGCCTTCGATGGACGAACGCATTGTTAACCAACATGCGCTGTTTTCTTTAATGTCGAATTCATGCCTGCTGATGAGTCAATGGCTCAACGATCACCCTGAACTTTATTACCGCATCATTATCCCCGCTGAACTCAAATGGGAAATCCGCGATAAACTCGATCAGGCAAACATCACCGAAAGGGTACTTTTTCCCGGCCTTGATGGTTTAAGTAGCTGGCTGAAAAGACAATACAGCCCGAAAGAGATGCATGATGGGGAGGAACCCGGGGTTTAGTTGCCGGCTATCTCCACCCACCTTCTCACCAATTCCACTTCCTTGCGGATTACAAAGGTATCCGGTGCTGTCTGCCAGTTTTCCAAGGTTGTTAAAACTTCTGGCGGCAGTTGTGAGAGATCATTCTGGCTGAAGTAAATATACAAAGCCATTACCCGCAACCAGTCCAAACGCCCGTAATTATCAGAAGGTTCGATGTTTTTTGTGAGAAAAAACCCGAAAGAAGATAAAAGCTTCTCTTTCTCAGGCAACGGTGGCACCAGAATATTCAGCTTGCGTACGGCAACAAAACGTGGCAGTTGCGGCACCACTGTGCGAAGGGTAAAATATTCCTTTGGAATGTCAATGACAATATTTTCTTCCTGAAAATTTACCCAGAGATACAATGAATCGATGGGTTGCTGTGCACGGGAGATGCCGGCCAGGGTGATAAAGAAAAGGAGTATGATTGTTTTTTTCATGGTTTATCTTTTTTTTGCCACAAAGGCACAAAGACTCAAAGTTACACTTTCTGCTTTTGACTTATTTATTTCTTAACTGATGTAAATTGCAATTGGTGCAGCGTAAAAATTGTGAACCTTAGTGGCTTTGAGACTTAGTGGCAAGTTTAATCTATTTGATTACAAACCTCGTTTTTCCCATTTGTTTATTACCAGCATAAACCACCGCCATATACATGCCTGGCCTCCAGCGCGAAACATCAAGCCCGGTTTCGTGTATGCCTGAGTTAACGGGCAACTCAGCCAATTGCCGGCCTTGTATATCGTAACAAACTACACGTATTTTGGTGTGATATTCCGTGTTTTCAAGCAAAAAGCGCACATAATCGCTGGCAGGGTTAGGTGCCGGGGTAATGGGTATCAAACTGATGCGGGCCTCATACTCCTTGCGGGTAGGTATATCCTTTACATCAACAATTACCTCGCAATCGCTTAAATCTATGGTTTTTGAAACTATTGGATCGGGGCAGAGGTAATCGTATTCGCGGGGTGCTGTGTAAATGCTGTCGTACTCCAGGCTGGTGTTGAATTTCATGAGGATGATGTCCTGATCATAGCCGCTTCCAACCACGGCACCGGCTAATATTTTATCATCAGAAGTTACCATTATCCGGCTTTCGGCATGGGCTGTTGGATGAATAAATGAGTTATGCCATCCACCCAAGGAATCCAGCTCATGTAATCCAAACCAACCCGGGTAATCGTTTGTGTTGTCTGCATACAAAATATTAGTAAATAACCGTCCATCTGAGGTAAAAGAAGGGTTAACCATATAACCTTCCACCCATTTTTCGCCAACCATAGGAAATTGTGGGATTGAATCATGAATTATGTTCCCTAAGCTATCCATTATTATTAAAGATGGTGAATATTCACCTGTTGAGCGATCAATCGCACCAATATAAAAGTGCCCGCTTCCTTGCTGTGTTGACCAACCGGCATCAGAATAGGCTAGAGTATCGGTAGCCCTATATACACTTACCCACTCTTCTTGTCGGCTGCTGTCGGCAAAAATTGCCATTGCCTTTAGCCTGCAATCATTATTAATACCGCCTGTCCCTGCGGGTTCATCGCACCAGTAGCATAATCCACTGATAAAAAAGTCTTCCTCAGGGGTAACCACCAGATCGTAAGGGTCATTATAGCTAATATACGGGTTATTGACAGTTGTGGCGTAAGGCTCAATCCACAACACTTCCCCTTCTTCATTCAACCTGAATAAATGAATGCGCGGGTTATTAATTGGATAGTTATAACCCATCGTTAGCAAAATATAGCCCCCATCCTGCAATTGTTTTATTTCCACTCCCCAATCAGGATTAACCGGGGTGTTAAATACTTTGCACCATTCCAGGTTACCACAAGGGTCAAGTTTAATAACACCAATATCTCCCATATAGTCTGGGCCTTGACCTGTGCATAAAATATTCCCTCCATCCGATGTTTGGCTTATTGATAAAGGAAGATTTAATTGGTCAAAACCATTGTTCAATCCTATAATTAAATCATAGAGTTTGTTTCCGTTTAAATCAACTTTTATCACCCAACCTCTGGTGTCTGGGAAATAATCATATGCACCAAGCAGGAAAAATCCACCATCATAGGTTTCAGATAGATTTCTAAATTCATCAAATCTGCCTGAAACACCATAATTTTTTTCCCAAGGTTGTCCAATCAGGTTGTTAAGACAAATTAGCAAAGTCAATTGTATAACAAAAAGGATTTTCATGTTTTTAAATTAAATAAAGTAAGCAGGGTTGAGATTTGTTCTGCCCTGCTTACTTAAGGTGAGAAAAACTACTTCGAAATCACAAATCTTGCGCTGGCAACATTTTTACTTCCCGAAATAAGAGTTATGTAATAATTGCCGGAAGTAAGATCACGAGTATCGATAATAGTCTGGTCAGCACTTTTACCAAGACTACCTTTTTTCACAATCTTACCAGCTTGATCAGAAACCTCATATGAATAAGAGTTGAAGGTATCCATAAGAGAATATTCCAAAGTAATAAAATCCTTCCCAGGATTTGGATATATTCTGATGAATTCATTGGATTTACTGAATGCTTGAGCTTTGGGTTTCTTTACCTCAACACTTTTTGTTAAATCAGGTACAAGGTAAGGCTCTTCGTATTCAAGCAGATTGTGTGCAACCATAATACTTCTGGCAGCAGAAGAAACAGCATTGGATGGGCTTTGAATAAAATCAGTAAGAGCATCTGTTGCCTCCTCCTCAATAACCGGATTTTGAATCAACCATTGCATAAAGGCCATTTGTTCTTCATGCTCTGTTACATCAGCACCATCCAGGTTTATTTCATTGGGTATGGAAGCCATCCTATTAGCAGCAGTCGTTGTATCGCCGGCTTCCAGCAATACCCATGCTTGTTGCAACAGTGATCTGGCACTTCCATCGGCAGCAAGCAATGCCATTAAAGTATCAACCGGCACAGGTGTTGTATCAGTAAGTGAGGCTGAAAGCAAACGGTTAAACCCGTAGTTGTAAAACTGCAAATCAAGATCCCTTTTGGCTTCCATCAATTCCTTGGCAGAAAGCACAAATACCCCTTCCAGGATTTCATCTTTCATATATTCCGGCATGGGATCAAGGCGCATATCCAGTTCCTGCAAGAGGATTTCTGATTTGGCACTGTGGGGGTTGGCAACCATAATATCGCGTAGCATAGCATTATTAAGCAACTCTTCGCGGTTGATTGATGACCCAGAATGTAATAGATGTTCGAAGTGATTTTTCAAGTTCATTGATCCTACGTAAATATTACTTCCGTTGCTAATGTCACTGGCTATTTATGGTGTCAAATATAATACATGATTTTAAAATTCAAAGAAATATTTTGAATAAATTATCAAGTTGAACATGAACATAAATAAGCTTGGTTAACGCCAGAAAAACAATGTGCTTAAACCCCGGTTCTTTTACTTTTTCAACCCCAAATAATTTTTTCCTTCATTCTTAGCTTCATAATCCCTAATTTTACGCATCGAAAAAAGTAAGGATGCAGAAACGTTGGGTATTGAAAGAGCGGGGTAATCCCGAAAAGGTTGCCGCTTTGTCCGCTGAGCTGGGCATTGGACCTGTACTGGCCGAGTTGCTGGTGCAGCGCGATGTTAACACATTTGAAGAAGCAAAGGATTTTTTCAGGCCTTCGCTTGATCAATTGCACGACCCGTTCCTGATGAAGGATATGGACAAAGCCGTGGAACGTGTGATAAAAGCCATTGACAATAAAGAAAAAATTCTTGTTTACGGCGATTACGATGTGGATGGAACTACGGCCGTTTCGCTGGTTTATACTTTTCTGAGGGAAATAGGTCACGATACAGTGGATTATTACATTCCCGACCGTTATTCAGAAGGTTACGGCATTTCGTTCACAGGGGTTGATTTTGCACATGAAGAAGGTTTCGGTTTGGTGATTGCGCTGGATTGCGGAATCAAAGCCATCGAAAAAATAAAAAAAGCCAACGAATACGGGGTAGATTTTATCATCTGCGACCATCACCGGCCCGACGATCAATTGCCTGAAGCAGTTGCAGTGCTTGATGCCAAACGGCCCGACTGCAATTATCCGTTTAAGGAACTTTCGGGCTGCGGCGTGGGGTTTAAGCTGATTCAAGCCATTGCTTCCAGCAAAAATATTCCCTTCACTATCCTCAATAAATACCTTGATCTTGTGGTGGTCAGTATTGCTTCTGATATTGTACCCATCACCGGCGAAAACCGCATTCTGGCTTATTTCGGACTTCAGCTTATCAATCAGAACCCACGGCCCGGCTTTGAAGCCATACTCCGCTATTCTAACATCATCCGCAAACCTGAAGGTACCTATATCATATCACCTCCGCAAACCATCACCAACGGAAACGGGTTTGATGATTTTCCATGCATTTTCAACCGTGAACTTACCATTTCTGATATGGTTTTTCTGGTTGGGCCGCGCATAAATGCAGCAGGACGTATTGAGAGCGGACGAAATTCAGTGAAACTGCTGGTGTGCGAAACCAACGAAGAGGCCGATACCATCGCGCAGCAAATCAACGACTTCAACACCACCCGCCGCGACCTTGATGCCACCACCACCGATATGGCAATGGATGCAATCAAGACAGATGCCCGCCTTCGCGAGGCCTGCTCAACCGTAGTTTATCATAAGGACTGGCACAAAGGTGTGATCGGAATTGTTGCCTCAAGGCTTATTGAAACTTATTACCGGCCAACCATTGTGCTTACCCAAAGCAACGGGCTGGTTACCGGTTCGGCACGATCGATAAAAGATTTTGACATTTATGATGCCATTGACGAATGCAGTGAACTGCTCGAACATTTTGGCGGTCATAAATATGCGGCCGGTCTTTCGATGAAGCCTGAAAATCTGGAAGCTTTTATCGCGAAGTTTGAAGGTGTAGTTAAAAAAGGGCTTACCGAAGATATGTTATCTCCCGAAGTGGAGATTGATCTGAAAATAAACCTGAACGAGATTGGCCCGAGATTTTATAAAGTGCTGAAACAATTTGCACCGTTTGGCCCGGGAAATATGTCGCCGGTTTTTCAAACCGATGGGGTTATCGACAATGGTTACGGACGAATTGTTGGCAAAAACCACCTCAAGCTTACCATCGGCCATCATGAGATTGCTTCACCTCCTTTTGCTGCTATAGCATTTCAGCAGGGCGATCATTTTAATTACATCAGCCAGGGAAAACCTTTCAGCATTTGCTACCATATTGAAGAAAACGAGTGGAATAACCAGAAGTCCATTCAATTGAATATTAAGGATATTAAGATATCGGAGAAGGAAGTGTAAGGGGTGTAGTTTTAGCTTTTGTTTCAGTTTTGATATCCCCCTTTTATCCTCCTTTCGGAAAAGGGGGACGATAAGTCCTTGTTTTTCAGAGACTTGATTGAATGCGATTTGACAGTTTTTTATCCCCCTCTTCTCCCCCTTTCGAAAAAGGGGGACGATTAATTTCGTTTTTTTAGATGCTTTTATAATTATAAAATGCCCTGCTAGCTGGTTAAAATTCATGCCACTAATGACAAAGATCATTGAATATTCATAAATGCTGGTGGAACGGTTCTCCCCCTGTTCGCAGGGGGAGTTAGAGGGGGTAATATCGAATGCAAGTTGACAGTTTTTTATCCCCCTCTTCTCCCCCTTTCGGAAAAGGGGGACGATTAATTTCGTTTTTTTAGATGCTTTTATAATTATAAAATGCCCTGCTAGCGGGTTAAAATTCATGCCACTAATGATAAAGATCTTAAAATATTCAGAAATCCTGGTGGAACGGTTCTCCCCCTGTTCGCAGGGGGAGCTAGAGGGGGTAATATCGAATGTAAGTTGACAGTTTTTTATCCCTTCTCCAATAACTCTTTAAGTGTACGCATATTACCCATAAAAACCCTTTTAATCACCGGATCCTGTATTACCCGCGGGAAAGCCGGAGGATCACCGGAGAGCGCGATAAAGGTCATTTTCACCAGATTTTGGTTGATTTCAACAATCTCCCAGCTTGCTTTATAGTTGGTGAGCCTCTCCACCCCTTTTGCCTGTGGATAAGGGTGCTCCACACTTTCCATGCTGATGGTAATTTTCGACTGCCCGGCGCCTCTATTCATCCGGCACAAAGTAATCATTTCACGATCGTTGAATGGCCACGGTAAGCCATAAAGGACGTGAGAATACCATTGGTTGCTGTTGTCGCGCTTAAGCAGCGATGCCCGCTTGATTCCCGACATCCACAAACTGGCTTTGTCAATATCGGATACCAAACCCAGGGCCTTATCAAGGCTGGTATGTGCCAGAATTTCAACTTTGCGCTCACGTACTTCCGTAAGGGAATTCAGTGGCACCCAGCGAACATAGAATTTTATACCATCCTCCTCATCGGTAAGTTCCCAGCGGTTTTCTGCCGGATTTACAACCATTGGGGTGAAAGCTTTTTGGCTGTTGGCAGACATAACACAACACAGAACAGTAAGCAGTATCACAGAAGGATAAGCCTTAAATACGCCCATTAAGCTGAATTTGAGCGACAAACGTACATCAAAAAGCTTATAAAAACAAACCGGAGCCGTTTTTCATTGGCCGGTAAGTGTTTTCATCCTGTGAATCCTTCCTTCAATTAGACCCCATTGACAAAAACCCTTTTAACCCCGCGTTCTTACTCCTTCACCCACTTGCCGCTACCAATCACCCGGTTGTTTGCGGAAATGCGGTAAGGGTAAATTCCGGCTGGCAAGGTTGTGGTATTTACCCGTTGCATATCTGCTGTAATTTCTTCGGTATGAATGAGTCGGCCATTTAAATCAAAAAGCTGCAAAGTGGCAGTTTTATGCTGCACAGCAAGCTTAATTTGCAGATAATCACTGCCCGGATTTGGAAAAACAATGGCTTCCTGGGCCAAAGGCAGTTCATTGTTTTGGGTGTTTACGATTAAACCTTCGCTGTTGACCTTGAGAACAAAAGGGTCAAACTTACACTCGTATGGGATTAAGTATGGATTATAATAATTGCCTGTTACTACAATGTGATGGTCACTGGTTTCTATAACATCATAAGGATTATAAACAGCATCACCTCCATAAAATAATTGCTCTTGAAGTTCAAGGTTATGATTAAGTTTATTTAAAACAACCCAGGTTGATTCCGGGAAACAGGGCACTGAAAACGGGATAACATTATACCAGCCAACTACCCATATGTAATCAGAAGTTACAAGGATATTTTTTGTAACGGCAGGATAGGTCATAGAATCCGCGTTTCCAGGGAAAATGGTTTGCCCGATTAAAGAGTCATTAAGATTGAAGTTAGCAATACCTAGTTCCCTTTTATCGTCTGTATAGCTTGAAGCAGAAAAAAGCAAAGAAGAATCGTTAAAGCTGGCAATCCGATTGTAAGAATTATAAATGCTTTCAATGGGATTATCACTTAAGCAATTAAGGTTATAATCAAAAGTGGCTATGCTGGTAGGTGCGCTACTAAAGAGAAAATAGCTGAGTTTTAATTGATTTAGATGTTCAATATCAATAATATTTGAAGTAAATCTTATAAAATTTACTGGAAATTCGAAATTTGAGATTTGTGAAGTATTTAGATTTAATTTATAAATTGATGGGCTATTTAATAATGGATTTGAGTTCAAACTATAATTTGAAGAAATAAAAACCAGAGAGTCATTAACAATTACGAAATCATGTGGATAGCTTTTTCCTATATTGGATAATCCTATATACCAAGAGTATAGTATCTCGAGGTTATTGTCTATCTTTTGTAGAACTATAGAATTATATATCCCATTTGTTGCAGCAGAATCTTTATATCCTACAATGTAGGCTACTCCTTCTTCATTTGGGCTCAATTTTATATTTGTATAGTGATCAACTGTTACAGTTTGAATGGTGTGAACAAGCTCACCATTGTAATTTATTTTTAATAGCATACCTTCATAATCAAGTGGAGTTGCGCTGCTTGATAAATCACCACATAATATTAATTGATGATCATTAGTTTCGATAGTAGCGTATACGCTTATATCTTCCGAATGTGGAAAAATATGAAGAAATGTATCTTGAGCCTGAAGGTTTTGAAAAATTGCGAGAAGAAAAAGGGTTTTTAATATAATGATGATGTATTTCATAATATTTCAGTAAAAAGTTGATAAAAATTAAAATGCAAAAAAGTGTTTAATAACCAACAGCAAAGAGCTATTAAATAGCTCTTTGCTGCATGAGGAAATTAGTTAGGGTTGCTTCCTATATTTACACCATAAAACAATTTATACCTATGGAAAATAGGGAAATTTCCTCCCATTGGGACAAAATCGTCTTCCACTAACACGGTTTTATATGTTTTCCCTGTAGGTTTTAAAAAATTCTTAATATAATCGAATTTACTCAGGTAATAATTCAACTCTTCCGGACTCACACAATAGACTATACCGCTTGGACTGCCAGTATTTTCAAATATCATGCTATTCCCATAAGGATTGTTATCGTCTTGAAAATTCTCATTCCATGGTTCAGCTGGAACTTCTACAATCGAAATAAAATAACTGTGTTGAAAAGGTACAGAAGTAAAGTGATCTTGAAGTTCTGTTGATGCATCACGACCAATATATTGTCCTGTGAAATCACCACATTTACCAGCATCCCATCCCCAGTACCAATAATCATCTGTTCCAAACCCAACATATGTTGGAATAGTACCAAGCAAGCCACCGGAGAGAGTTACAATAACAGCCCCCTCACCATTTTTTAGACCGGTTTCAATTACCTGCAGGTCAATCACATCAAAGGTATAGTCAGGATTTCCGCTTTGCAGCGCCATATTCTGGGCAAGATCATTTACCGATGCATAAACCTGCTGAAGTGCTTCATAGCCTATAACTCCATTGCTTGCTGGCCATGTCAATGTATCGTACAAAAACTCAACCTGAATAAATTCGTGGGTATTGTTTGCCTGTTCATAATTCAGCAGGCCTTCAAGATGCCATTCAGCACTATCAGATGTCATGCTGCCCCCGTTTTTCGAAAACAGATCCTGCCTGAAACTAAGTAGTTTCTGAGTTGTTTTGTTGATTTCGGAAGGGGATTGAGAATTGTTGTCAACACCGTCTTTGCTGCATGAGGCAAATATAACTGCCGCAGCCATAATTGCTGTAAATAATCTGTATTTGTAAAGTTTCATGATTTTAAAGAATTAAAGTTTAAGAGATTAGATGAATTGTTCATTTGAAAAGGATGCTATTACGGAGGTTCATCTATCTCCCTTCTTTGCTCTTTACATATGATATATATATATATATATATATCGTGTTTAAATATTTCAACATCATTAGAATAGATCAAATTTGTAATGGTAACGCAAATTAAAGCAGAATATTTTAATAGAAAAAGAAATCAGCAAAAAGAATCTTTAGGTTTTATTAATGATTTCATAGAGTGGATCAGAAGTTGCTTCGATTTTCTTATGGTAGGGTTGCTTTTAACTTTACTACTTTCAATAAATCCTGTGAATCCTGTCTTATAATTGCCCTCATATAAATCCTGTCCCAATAAAACAGCAGTTTATCTGCCAACACAATTAACACTTATCTTTGCCCCATGATAGCCATTGACGATACCCTGAATTCAGACGACCTGTACAAGGTCTGTTTTGTATGCGATCTGAAAAAGTGTAAAGGCGCCTGTTGCGTTGAAGGTGATGCCGGAGCACCACTTGAAGAGCATGAAATTTCGGAACTTGAAGATAACCTTGATCGTATAAAACCTTTTATGCGTCCCGATGGCATTCGTGCGGTTGAACAAATGGGTGTTTTCGATTTTGATGCACATGGGCATTATGTTACTCCGCTAATCAATGGTGCAGAGTGTGTTTTTGTGGTGTTTGATGATGAAGGAATAGCAGGCTGCGCCATCGAAAAAGCCTGGGAAGCAGGAGAATCACATTTCCGCAAACCGGTGTCGTGTCATTTGTATCCTGTCCGCATAAGTAAGTACAACGATTTTGATGCCGTCAACTATCATGAATGGCACATCTGCCGCCCCGCACTTGAGTTTGGCAAAAAGCTGAATGTCCCCATGTATGTTTTCCTGAAGGATTCCCTTATCAGGAAATATGGCGAAAAATGGTATGAAAACCTGAGGGTTAGTATTCTTGCAAAAAGTGGCCGGTAATAAAAAAGCGCTTAACAATTTTAGCATTTACGTACGATAAGATTTTGGCATTTGATTCTTCACCTCTCCTTTGGTGCCTGAGCTGATTGTCGAAGGCAAGGAGAGGGTTCTGGCATCCTACTGTATTGGGCGTTTGCGCTTTTTTAAGAAACTAATGCATAAATTTAGCAGGATCTAACTCCCTCTCCTTGAGGAGAGGGTTGGGGTGAGGTGATATGAAGCGGCATTTGTTTTCTTTAAGAAACTAATGCATAAATTTAGTAGGACCTAACTCCCTCTCCTTTGGTGCCTGAGCTGATTGGTGAGCTTTTCGTCGAACCATCGTCGAAGGCAAGGAGAGGGTTCTGGCATCCTACTGCATCGGACCTTTGTGCTTATTAAGAAACTAATTTATAAAGTTAGCAGGACCTAACGCCCTCTCCTTGAGGAGAGGGTTGGGGTGAGGTGCTTAATTCAGTTATTAAAGTTTATAAAATAAAGAAAAGAAGTATTTCCTTTCCTTCCTTCCAGGATTAATATTCGTAAATCATTAAATTTTAATTACTTTTGAATATCATTTAAAACATTTATTGCAAATGCACCTGCAATACCTTACCGAAAGCATCCATCTACTGCCCGTTTGCAGTATATTGGCTATTTCGGGGGGGGGATATTGCAACCCGGTTAATTGCTGCCAAAGCCTGGTAAAACACTGCATTTGCAGCACAGGCGAATCCCTGCAATTCTCGGGCTATTTGAATAGATTTAATTTTCTTTAACCCTGATATTTATAAAAATGAAAAAACTTATTACATTGTTTGCAATTTCGCTAATTGCATTCGCTGGTTATTCCCAGTTTATTGTCCCGGTTACATTAACCGGAGATTGCGTTTACTCCCAGACCGGAACTTTTTATGGTGCCCATGTAAAGGTATATCAGGGTACAACTCTAGTAGCCGAAGGCCAGGCAACATCATTAACAACCACAAATCAATTGTCTGTCGAAATTCCCGAATTTTGCGTGAACGATAATACCAAAATTTATACCATTGTCGTAGATGCCTTGAAAGGTTTTATATCTCCCTATTCAAGAATATGCAAAGGCACTATTATTAGCCTTGATCTGTATTCATGTGAAGACTTTCTGAACGGAGATACGGATCAGACTGTTATCCTTGAATAGATGAAAATAAAAAAGCAAATTATCATTTGTTTTATAACCTCTCTATTTCTTTATAATAATTCATATACCCAAAACAAGGCAAATACCTGGTACTTTGGTTATATGAATGGCATGAATTTTAATACAGGATACCCGGTTTATCTATCCGATTGTCCTAATTGGGTATTTTATACTACGAGCATTTCTGACACAAATGGCAATTTGCTTTTTTTTACTGATGGACAAACTGTGTGGAATAAAGACCGTGAAATAATGCTTAATGGCACAGATCTGGATGGAGACTGGTTTAACCGGCAGCCTGCTGTTATTTGCACTGATCCAGGCAATTCAGAAAGGTATTATATATTCACTGTTGGTTCTCTTAATATCCATAAAGGCCTAGAATACAACATTGTTGATATGGCACTTGACAATGGAAGAGGTACTATAGTGAATAAAAACATAGTTGTTCCGGAAGGAGAATTTGCAAGACACAAAATAACAGCGGTCAGGCAGGCAAATAACCTTGATTGGTGGATAATCACCCGTTTTCAGGAACCGGACACTCCGAATGTTTGGGCCTGCTTTAGCCTGACTTCTTCAGGGGTAAATCCAGCTCCTGTTATTAGCCCTGCCCATCACCTGAATAGTATGCAATCTGGGCCCATAAAGGTGTCTCATGACCGTAAAAAACTTATTTCAGTTCAAACATCCACATACAGTAATACACATGGTGGTTTTGATGTATGTGATTTTGATGTAAAAACCGGTATTGTTACCCATAAATACTACATAAAAGAATACAATGGATGTGACGCATGTTTTGGTATTTATGGCATGGAAATGTCACCGGATTCAAAATTGCTTTATATCTCTTTCGATGAATATTCGATAGATCCTGAAAACAGCTTCTCTTACATTTATCAATACGATCTCAGAGAAATTGATTCACTTGCATTTCTTAATTCAAGATTAGTTGTTAATACAAATTCTAATGCAAGGGATCTCCAACTTGCTCCGGATGGTAAAATATATGCGTCAACAAGTGGATTTGACCCTCAAAACAACAAGTATCTCGGAGTAATTAATAATGTATGGGAACGGGGTTTTTTTTGTAATTTTCAGAAAGATGTTTTTGATTTGGGTTCACAAACCACCTATACTACTCTCCCCTCTTTCCCGTCCGAACTCCTCTACCGATTTGTTTGGAATGGTGGCCCTTGCGCCAAAACGCCTTTCACTTTCCGCCACCGTTTTATTCCTGAACCCGCCAGCATCGAATGGAACTTTGGAGATGGAACCACTTCAACTGATTTTAATCCAACACATATTTTCCAGTCAGGTGGTAATTATGAAGTTCATGCACATGTAGTTTATCCCGATGGAAGGATTGAAGAGACCTCGCGCGAGGTTGAAGTGCTGGCAGCACCCGAACCACAACTACCCGATACACTGATGCTATGCACCGGGGAAACCAGCCAGTTGGATGCCGGCAGCGGATTCGTGCAGTACAACTGGAACGGGCAATTTACACCCGGTACACAGTATTTTCAGGTTTCTGAACCCGGCACCTATACTGTGCGGGTGCGCAACGACCTCAATTGCTATGCTTTTGATACTACAAAGGTTTCCATTTACCCACCTCCCCTGCTCGAACAGTCTGGACTCGTCATCCAACCCACTACCTGTGGCAATGCCACGGGGTCTATCAGCGGATTGGTGGTTGAGGCGGGAACAACGGTTTCATGGAAAGACAATGACGGGCAAGAGATTTCAAACGCACTCGACATCAGCAACCTCGGAGTGGGCAACTACCAAATGTGGTTAACCGGTGAAAATGGCTGCACCGTGCTGATGGGAATATTCTCCATCAACAACCTTGACTCCGACCTGATTATTGAAGATGCTCGACCCACCCCTGCTTTGTGCGGACAGGAAGATGGACAAATCATCGTTACCGTGCAACAAGGCCTGGGCTCCATGCTGTATTCCATCACCAATGGGCCACCTTATTTCGACAATGGGGGAGTGTTTGCCAATATTGCACCTGGCAATTACAATGTGCGGGTAATTGATGCGCTGGGTTGCGATGCCGTATACTCAGGCAACCCGGTTGAGGTCAGCAATTTGGGAGGACCGTTAGTTACCGGTATATTTCCCAATCCGGCCACGGGCAGCGGCAGCGATGGCAGCATCATCATCACCGCCACGGGCGATAGCGTGTATTACAGCCTGGATGGAGAAACCGGCCAGCTTAGCGGTGAGTTTCTTAACCTCGGCAGTGGTGACTACCTGATACTTGTAACCGATAAATATGGTTGCGACACCACATTTTCGGTGTATGTTGGTCAACTTACGGGGTATGCCCTTTCAGCCATTGCCGGCACCTACCGTGTTTGCCTGCGCCAACAGGCTACTTCTGCTTTAAAAGTTACAAATTTGAACGGCGTGAAAGAATTTCGGGTTGGGGTGTTGTTCGACAATACCCGCCTCAGCCTCCAGGGCTATGACCAGAAGTTTATCCCCGAACTGACGGCCACTGATTTTGGCGATAAGGTAATTCTCGAATGGCAGGGCGAGCAAAGCCTTACGCTTTCTGATACCGTTAAACTGATAAACCTGATTTTTGAAACCATACAGCCCGGCACTGCAGATGTAAACTGGGATACGTCGGCTGCATCCTGGTTTAAGGACGAAAACGGAAACGATATCCCCGTTGACCCCATTGAGGGTTATATAAAGATTACTTCACCACCTGTGATGATCACCGGCGGCGATCAACGAAAGTGTGAAGATGATTTTACCATCGTTTCAGCCAATGTATTATCGGGTGGGGTTGAGCCCTTCATTTGGGAATGGACAAAGCCAGATGGCTCAATAGAGAGTGAATCTTCTTTATGGCTCTTCGGCCTCACCCAGGCAGAATCAGGAATTTACTCCGTGAAACTCACCGATGCTTACCATTGTGTAGTTGAGGATACTGTTAAACTGTCCGTTATACCGCCACCTACCGCCGATTTCCCCACCTCCAACGATACGATTTTTTACGAAAAAGAATACCAGCTACAGGCCACCTCAGGCTACGCCAGCTACCAGTGGAACACCGGTGACACTACCTACTACATCACCGTCACCGAACAAGGCGCTTACAGTTTACTAATGGAAACCACTGAAGGTTGCCTGAAACTCGAAAACATAATGATGATCGACACCTTTATGCCGGTGCTTGTCCCCAACGCCTTCACCCCCAACAACGACGGACTTAACGATACCTTCCGCCCTGTAGTTGATTACGAAAGGGTGCGCATGTTCAGCATGGTAATCTACAACCGCTGGGGGCAACTGATCTTCGAAACCACTAATCCGGCTGAGGGCTGGGATGGGAAGGATGCACCGGCAGGAGTTTATAGCTGGGTGATCAGTTATTCGGATATGGTGGGGAAGGTGGTGAAGATGAGGGGTGGGGTGACGGTGGTGAGGTAATCACCTCTCCTAACATACAAAAACAGGACAAAATAAAGAAAAGATGTATTTCCTTTTCATTAATTCAGGATTAATATTCGTAAATCATTAAATTTTAATTACTTTTGAATATCATTTAAACCATTTATTGCAAATGAACCTGCAATACCTTACCGAAAACATTCATCTACTGCCCGTTTGCAGTATATTGGCTATTTCGGGGGGGGGTATCGCAACCCGGTTAATTGCTGTTTAAGCCTGTTAAAACACTGTATAAGCAGTACAGGCAAATCCCTGCAATTCTCGGGCTATCTGAAAAGATTCCCTCCTTAGTATAATGGGTTATAAATTACCTCCCTGAATTGATTTCAACAAATTTCTTTAACCATTAAATCAATAAAAAATGAAAAAGATATTACTTACCATTTTCATGCTTTTGGCAGTAGCAGGAATCAACAACATCAAAGCACAATGCTGGCATGAGATAACAGTAGAATGGTCAGGTGATTGTGTTTATCCTGATGATAAAACCGTCTATGTTGTAAATTTGACTATAATAAATGAATGCACAACACCAAGCCAAACGGTTTATAACCTAACCCAGCTTTTATCAACCAACAATACAAGCTTCTCTTTTTGTATTCCAAACCAACTCTGTACAATTGATCAGAAAGAGCCTTGTTTTAAAGTAAGTGCTACTTGTAGAAAGTTGATGAATGATACAGGAGAACTAGTGTGTCGTGATCAGTTTACTCTCAATTATAATTGTGAAGAACTAATAGATCTTGACGATATTTATTTAACATTAGAATAGGTTTGAATAATGTAGGTGCAGTAAAAAGTTACTGCACCACATTTTAAGTTTAGTAATGATGAAACAAGTATTTACTTTACTATTGATTATAATCACTCTATCCCTTTGGGCTCAGAAAGAAACTAATATCTGGTACTTCGGTTATCATGCCGGATTAGATTTTAACAGTGGTGAACCCCAGGTAATCTCTAATAATAATGTTTATAAAGCAATGGGAACTGCTGTTATCTGTGATAGTGCAGGTAATCTATTATTTTATTGTGATGGGAGAAAAGTATATAATCGTCTGCATAACGTTATGTCTAATGGTGACAATCTGTTTGATGATGATTACGCTGTTACTCAAAGGGTGCTGATCGTTAAATTACCCGGTTCTCAGAATTTGTATTATATATTTTGTGTTGGAAGAGGAGATTATGGTCTAAATGATGAATATGGTTTATGGTATAGTATAGTGGATATGAATCAGGATAATGGGATGGGAGAGGTTATTCAACCTAAAATTCTTTTAAGTGCTGCCTACGATGCGCAGGAAAAACTAACTGCGGTAAAACATAAAGATGGTGAGAGCATTTGGATACTAACCCGAAAAACGCTTGAAGAAAGATTCGCCGCTTTTCTGTTATCAGCAAATGGTCTAAATACTAATCCCGTCATAAGTAATTTTGCCCTGCCACCATATAATGATCCAGATAATTTCAGAGGATATATGAAGGTTTCATACGATAAGAAATACTTATTTGCGGCATCACAAGACACCTATCCCCGAAATGCCACAGAAGTATGCAGGTTCAATGATGAAACCGGCGAGATCAACTATTTATATTATATTTTAAAAGAAGATGAGCTTTTAGAAAGGCTAACTCCTTTCGGTATTGAATTCTCTCCAGACTCTAGGTATGCATACATTGCTTTTTCGAGGTCAACAGTATCTCCTATCTCGGGAGTTGATATCTACCAATATGATATGAGCAAAATAGAGGACCCAATAGCTTTCGCTCAATCCGCAATTCTGATAAATCCCGATTACCAAGACAGAGGTCCTGGAGTTGGACTACAATTAGCAACAGATGGTAAGATTTATTGTTCTTTTCCCCAGGATGCCCCTCCAGAATATTATAAAGTTAGTGTCATCCATAAACCGTGGAAGCGTGGATTGGAATGTTCTTATCAAAGAGATGTAATTGATTTGGGTGCAAACGAGGTATGGTGGTGTTTCCCTAATATCCTTCTCGACCATTTATACCGTTTCGAATGGGAAGGAAACTGTGCAGGTATGGAAAACGGTGTTAAGTTTAAGCCTAACTTCAACCCTATACCTGATTCGATAAGATGGGTATTCAGCGACCCTGATGCCGGCAATGACAGTGTTTCAACGGAATTAAGTCCAACCCATTATTTTACTCACGCCGGTGATTTTGAGGTGATTGTTGATGTATGGTATCCTCCCACACCAAATAACCCTATGGGCAGATATGAGCATACTTCAAGGGTAATCACTATTGATCCTGCAGCTTCACCTGACCTTGGCGATGACCTTAAAATGTGTGAAAGCAGTTCAATTAGCCTTAATGCTGGTTCTGAACAAGGTTCATATTCCTGGAGCACAGGTGCTTTTGGACAAAACATGAATTCCATAACCGTTTATGATACCGGAATGTATTGGGTTAGAGTGAGAAACTCTTTTGGATGTTATGGCTCCGATACAATCAATGTATCACTTTATCCACCCCCATCACTTGATACCACCAACCTCGTCCTCTCCCCCACCACCTGCGGTGGCAGCACCGGCGCCATACGCGGGCTAACAGTCAGCGGCGCCCAACCCATTGCCCTTGAATGGAAAAACAATGCAGGAACTGTATTGTCAAACGAAGAAGACATTTTTAACCTGCCCGTTGGCAATTACTACCTGTGGGCTACTGATGGTAATGGGTGCAACAACCTTGTTTCGCAATACACCATCAGCGATGCCGGCGATGTGCTGATTGCATCTGTTTCTCATTCAGATTCCTACTGCGGTCAGAACAATGGAAGCATAACCATTACCGCCGTAAGCGGTTTGAGCGATATGCTGGAATACTCCATTGACAATGGAAATACATGGCAGAACAACGAAGGTTTGTTTGAAGGTTTAGCCCCCGGACCGCATAATGTTTGGGTAAAAGTTCCCGATGAATCGGGCTGCCAGGCTGTGTATGCCAGCAATCCGGTTATGATTGATGATTTCTCCGGGCCGCAGGTAACTGCCTCCTCTGAACCCGCTACCGGCAGCAACGCCAATGGAAGTATTACCCTAACAGCAGCCGGATTTGGCAACCTTACCTATAGCCTTAACGGCGGCACACCTCAATCTTCAGGCGAGTTCACTGGATTAATTGCAGGAACCTACACCTGGCGTGTTGAAGATGAAAACGGCTGCTTTACCGAAGGCAGTATTGAAGTAGGACAGGAAGCAGGATTCATCATTTCAGCCATTGCCGGCAATTCAGCGGTGTGCCTTGGCAATGCGCCTGTTGCGCCTTTGCTTATTGAGAACTTTACCGGCGTTCAGGCTTTTACAGCCACCCTGGAATACGATGCCACACTGGTAAACTGCGAAGGTTTCCGACCCGGAAGCGTTCATCCACAGCTTGAAGCCAACCTTATTGCCGAAGTCTATCCGGCCTCACAGCGCATTGTTGTCACCTGGTCGGGGAGTGCGCCCTTAACCCTTACGGAAACAGTAACTGTGCTCGATCTGGTATTCAGTGCCACGCAGGCGGGCAACAGCTTCCTTACCTGGGATCAGGCACCGGCAGCCACATGGTTTACCGGTGAATACGGCAGCATTGAACCTGAGTTTCAGATCGGGCAGATACAGGTAAACAATCCACCTGTGCTGGCGCAGCAGTTTCCGGTAAACGTATGTGAAGGTGAGCTGGCCTGGCTCACTGCTCCTGGCTCAGGAAATGAACCTTTAACTTATCAATGGACTTTACCGGATGGAAGCACCAGTCAAAATTCTTCATTGATGTTTTACGATGCTTCAACAACCCATTCAGGACAATACCAGGTAAAGGTTAGCGATCCTCTTGGCTGCAGCGATTCAACCCTGCTCACCCTGCAGGTTACGCCCAACCCCGCTGACTGGTTTTTGCAGGATACCATTTTGTTTGAGAACCAATACCTGCTTGCCGGCCCTGCGGGTTATGCCTCCTACCTCTGGAGCACCGGCAATACCCTACCCGAAATCACCGTAAACTCCGAAGGACTTTACACCCTTCAGCTCACCACACACAACCTGTGCGCGGGTGCTGATTCCACCTACCTCAAAATGCTGGAAGCCGAATCACCTTTTCTCGTCCCCAACGCCTTCACCCCCAACAACGACGGCCTGAACGATACCTTCCGGCCGGTAGTTGATTACGAAAGGGTGCGCATGTTCAGCATGGTAATCTACAACCGCTGGGGGCAACTGATCTTCGAAACCACCAACCCGGCTGAGGGCTGGAATGGGAAGGATTCACCGGCAGGGGTTTATAGTTGGGTGATCAGTTATTCGGATAGGATGGGGAAGGTTGTGAAGATGAGGGGTGGGGTGACGGTGGTTAAGTAGCACCTCATCTTGTAGCACCTCACCCTGCCCTCTCCTCTGGTGCCTGAGCTGGTTGGTGAGCTTTTCGTCGAACCATCGTCGAAGGCAAGGAGAGGGTTCTGGCATCCTACTGTATCGGTCATTTGTGCTTTATAAGAAATTAATGCATAAATCTAGCAGGATCTAACCGGGGCTGTCTCATGTGTATGAAAGTATTGATTTTTCAACTTCATCATTATTGCAATACATTGATTATCCACTGCCGCTCTGGCAAAACAGGAATGGTGTAAAACACGCAAAACTTCAAACCGAATGGACAAGGGCAAATTTTTTACAGCACGAAAGTGAAATAAAGATGCTGGTTTCCGGGTTGTATTATGAGATGGTGGCTCTTAAAACCATTTATGAGCAAAAGAAAATTGTAATTGTCGAAGAAGGAATTTCAAAACGCAATCCTGAACTTTTGAAATCAGGACACATTACCTTTGCAGAATATCTATTGGATGCTAATTTTATCCGGGATATTCAAAGCCAATTCCTGCAAACGGAAAACGCTTATTTTGAGCTGTTAAGCAAATTAAAAACTTTTGAATAGATGTCGGAACACAATCATAAGCTCGAAAACAAAACCATGTGGGTTGTCTTTTTAACAGCCATTACAATGGTTGTGGAGATAATCTTTGGGTTAACTACCAATTCAATGGCTTTACTTGCCGATGGCATTCACATGGGTTCGCATGTGCTCGCCATTGGCTTAAGCTGGTTGGCATATGTGATTGTGCGAAAGGTTTCAAAAAGCAATAAATTTACCGGAAATTCCGATAAAATACTCTCGCTTTCTGGCTATAGCAGCGGTCTTATGCTTCTGATTTTTGCCGTGGTAATTCTGGTTGAAGCAACGCAACGATTGTATAATCCGCAAGACATCGTTTACAAAGAAGCAATACTGGTTGCCATAATCGGCTTGCTGGTGAACATTGCAAGTGCAGTTCTTTTGCACCACAAACATGAGCAATCCGACCATAACATACGGGCTGCTTACCTGCATGTTATTGCCGATGCCCTCACCAGTTTATCAGCCATTCTAGGGCTAACCGCCGCAATGATATGGGGCATTCCGTTTATTGATACCATTGCAGCAATTATAAGTTCTCTCGTAATTGTCAAGTGGTCAATAGGTTTATTGAAAGATTCAGGGAAGGTATTACTTGATATTGACCACGATCATGACGGGCACAGGCATTGAAAGCATAGATTTGAACGCCCTGCAGGAATGCGAATGCGGGTTATGGCCTGGTTACGATTTAAGGCAGATTTTTAAGGTGTGGGTATTATTTGACTATGGCCTCTCCGGTTATCAAAAAAGGCCCATCGCACTCACCGATGACCTTTGATTTTTATCGAAGAGAATTTTCCCACCTAAAAGAAAATACTGCTATTCAGCAAATGGGACAGGGATGTACCTTTGAATTGCGGTCAGGAAGATTTTGTTTTTTGAATGATTTTTTGAATATATTTGCAATTCGCGAATCGCGAATTAATAGTAAAGATTATGAAGAAACATAATGGAATGCGTCCACAGGATATTGTTGTTCTGTTGAAAATCATCTCATTTGAAGAGGATAAATGGAGAAATATTGATATTGCGAATGCTATTGGAATTAGTCCATCTGAAGTTTCTGAAGCCTTAAACAGATGCAGGATAGCAAAGCTAATTGACAGTAAAAAAAGAAAAGTTAATATCAGTTCTTTCAGCGAGTTTTTGATTTACGGATTAAAATATGTCTTCCCTACTGAACCTGGAGCTATTGTAAAAGGAACTCCTACTGCTCATTCAGCTTCGCCAATAAAAGAACATATTTCGTCTGATGCTGAAGTTTATGTATGGTCAAATGCCAAAGGAACCCACAGAGGGCAAGCCATTGAGCCATTATATAAAACCCTTCCTGATATAGTGCAGGAGGATAAATTGTTTTATGAACTTCTGACTATTGTCGATACACTTCGGGTAGGCCGGGTCAGAGAGATAAAAATTGCCATTGACGAATTAACCAAACGATTGAAAAATGCCTAGTACAAATATTATTATGCTGCAAATCGTTGCAAATGGCTTGGGTGAATTGAAAGATGAAATGGTTTTTGTTGGTGGTGCAGTTGCTGAGCTATACGCTGATAATCCAGCAGCTTCGGAAATACGAACAACGATTGATATAGATTGTGTCATCGAGATAAGTTCAAGACCGCATTTCGCCAGACTGGAAGAAAACCTGAGATCAAAAGGGTTTAAAAATGATACTTCAATAGGAGCTCCAATTTGCAGATGGATTTACCAAGGTATTAAAGTCGATGTTATGCCATTAGATTCAAGTGTGCTCGGATTCAGTAACCGGTGGTATGAAGGAGGGTCTGAAACTAAAATATCAAAAACACTCCCCGATGGGACTGAAGTTTTTGTGTTTTCTCCTGAGTATTATTTAGCTGCAAAATTTGAGGCTCACAAGGGACGAGGAGGTAATGATTTACGTCAAAGTCACGACTTTGAGGATATTATTTACATTTTGGATAATTGTCCGGACCTTAAGGCTATTATCGGTAAATCAACACCTAATGTCCGAATGTACTTAAAATCTGAATTTCAAAACCTTTTGGGAAATCCAAACATCACTGAAGGTATTGAAAGTGCATTGCCGTATAGTTCAGGAGAAGCAGGAACAGACATCATCATATATTTAATTCAAAGTATAGCAGAGATTGAGTAATTAAGTCAGGCTAATAAAAAAAACGGCCCATCGATAAACCGATGAACCGCTGAATTTTTAACTGATCATTATCACATCTATGTGACATTCAGCATTTGATAAACCTACTTATGCAAGCACATCAATTACCTTGGCGGCGGCCATTGCTCCAAGCTCTTTGTCAATGTGAAACAAACCAGCCTTATCATCACCAAGCAGTTTCATCTGGTCGAGAATGCCGTGAACAGTGCTTTCTTCTTCAATCTGCTCATTGATGTACCACTGCAGGAAGTTTCCGGTGGTGTAATCTTTTTCGTTCAGCGAAACTTCGTAAAGCTGATTGATAGAAGCTGTAATAAACTCCTCATGACTCAGCACGTGGTCAAAAATTTCGCGCAGCGATTTGTATTGTGAAGCAGGTACTTCGAGTGAAGCAAGTACAGAATAACCACCTCTGTCGTTCAGAAATTTAATAAATTTGAGCATGTGCATGCGCTCTTCATCACTCTGTTTGTAAAGAAAATCAGCAGCACCGCGATATCCGTTGGTTTCACACCATGAAGCCATTGCCATGTAAATCCTCGAAGAGTGCTCTTCGTTTTTAATCTGCAGATTGATGGCTTCTTCAACTTTCTTCGAAATCATAATTCAATGTTTTTTAGTTATTTATTAAACATACCAAAGGTACGAATGTTTCTGATCTTATTGGTTTTTCAATGCTTCGGCACCACCTACAATTTCAAGAATTTCTTTGGTGATGGAAGCCTGACGGGCTTTATTGTAAGTCAGTTTCAGATCTTTGAGCAGCTCATTGGCATTGTCGGTGGCCTGCGACATGGCGGTCATCCTGGCGCCGAGTTCTGATGCCCACGAATCGAGCAGTGCTTTGTAAAACTGTGTTTTCAGAATCTGAGGAACCAGGTCTGCCAGAATTTCTTCCATGGACGGATCAAAAATATATTCCACTTCCCGGTGTTCAGACTTTTCATCCTGTTCAGGACTTTCAACCGGAAGAAACTGCTCAACCTGCAACCGCTGAACAACGGCATTTTTGAACTGATGATACACAAATACTATCCTGTTATATTCCCCTGAAAGATATTGTTGAATCAACCCTTCAACTACAGGAACTGCCTTTGCATAGCTCAGCTGATCATACAGATCATCATGCGTGGCTATAACCTCAACAGGCTGTTTTGCATAGAATTCACTTGCTTTTCTGCCGATGGTTACCAATGCGAAATTGTTGCCTTTTTTTGCTGTTTGATGTGAAGCAATAATGGCATTCATCTGTTTGATCACATTGGTGTTGTAAGCCCCGCAAAGCCCTCTGTTCGATGTAAAAACCACATAAAGATCTTTGCCACCTTCACGGACTTCACCATAAATGTTGGCTTTCTTTTCGCCCAGGCCGGCGGAAAGTTGTTGCAGAAGCATTTTTTGATGTGCTGCAAAAGGCCGGAGCTGTAATATACTGGTCTGGGCTTTGCGCAACTTTGAAGCAGCCACCATCTTCATGGCGCTGGTAATCTGCTGCGTTGATTTTACGGATGTTATCCGGGTCCTGACCTCTTTGAGACTGGGCATTAATGTATTATTGAAATATTAAACTTCGTACTTTCTCACCAGATCCATGGCTGCATCATCAAGCGCTTTTTCAATTTCAGGTGTAAACACTCCTTTGCGCAATTGCTCCAGTAATTCAGGTTTTGTATCTTCCAGCCTGTGCAGAAACTCAACTTCAAAATTATGAATGTTACGCAACGGCACTTTCTGCAGCAAACCTTTTGCACCACAGTAAATAATGGCAACCTGCTGTTCAACAGGCATTGGAGAATATTGTGCCTGTTTCAGGATTTCAACATTGCGTGCTCCTTTGTCAAGAACTGATTTTGTAACTGCATCAAGATCGGAACCGAATTTTGAAAATGCCTCGAGTTCGCGGTATTGCGCCTGATCGAGTTTAAGCGTACCAGCAACCTTTTTCATGGGTTTTATCTGGGCATTACCACCCACCCGTGAAACAGAGATTCCCACGTTGATGGCCGGCCGGATACCGGAATTGAAAAGATTGTTTTCGAGAAATATCTGACCATCGGTGATTGAAATCACGTTGGTTGGTATATATGCCGATACGTCACCGGCTTGTGTTTCAATAATCGGGAGTGCTGTGAGCGAACCACCCCCTTTGACCTTGCCCATCAGGCAAGCCGGAAGATCGTTCATGCCGGCGGCAATTTCATCGGAAAATATGATTTTTGCAGCTCTTTCGAGCAAGCGTGAGTGAAGGTAAAAAACGTCACCCGGGTAAGCTTCACGTCCAGGCGGGCGTCGCAGCAAAAGTGAAACTTCGCGGTAAGCAACCGCTTGTTTTGAGAGATCATCAAAAATAATAAGCGCCGGACGGCCTGTATCGCGGAAGTACTCTCCAATTGCTGCGCCCGCAAACGGTGCGTAAAACTGCATTGCAGCGGGGTCGCTGGCTGTAGCCACAACCACAACCGTGTAATGCATGGCACCTTTCGCCTCAAGGGTTTGCACAATACCTGCAACACTGCTCCCTTTTTGTCCGATAGCAACATAAATACAGAAAACGGGTTCTCCCTTATCGTAAAATTCTTTCTGATTGATGATGGTATCTAATGCAATGGCCGTTTTTCCTGTCTGACGGTCACCGATAATTAACTCACGCTGACCACGTCCGATCGGAATCATGGCATCAATGGCTTTGATACCAGTCTGCAGTGGCTCATTCACCGGTTGACGGTAAATAACTCCCGGGGCTTTGCGCTCAAGGGGCATTTCAAATATTTCACCGGTAATCGGACCTTTCCCATCAATTGGCTCACCCAGGGTATTGATAACCCGGCCAAGCATGCCTTCTGAAACAGGGATTGAGGAAATACGGCGTGTACGCTGAACAAGATCACCTTCATTTACACCTGATGATTCTCCAAGCATAACAACCCCGACATTGTCTTCTTCAAGGTTGAGTACAATACCTTTTACACCGGCTGAGACAAACTCAACAAGTTCGCCGGACTGCACATTCGAAAGTCCGTAAACCCTTGCAATTCCATCTCCTACCTGTAACACACTTCCGGTTTCTTCAAGCTCAGCCTCTGTGCTGAATCCGGCCAATTGCTGCCGTAATATTGCCGATACTTCTGCAGGTTTAATTTCTGCCATTTGGTTATATTTTTAAAATTCTCTGATGTAAGTATTCATGTTGAATTCTTTGCGCAATTCCAGAAGTTTCTGGCGTATGCTGTCGTCGTATAGCTGATTGCCGACTTTAACAATAAGTCCGCCAATAACCGCCGGATCAACAACTTCATTTAAAATTATGGTTCCTTTGGTTTGATCTTCCAGCACTTTTTTAATAGATAGTCTCAGGCTTTCACTAAGCGGAATGGCTGAAGTTACAACGGCCTTTTTAATGTTTTTGTAGTCCAGGTAAAGATCTTCAAATGTCTGGGCAATGTGGCTTAAATGTGCATCTCTCCTTTTGCGGATGATAATGTCAACAAAACCCATGGCCATTTTGTCAATTTTACCGGAGAAAAGCATGTGCATTACCGACAGCTTTTTGTCGCTGCTGATCACCGGACTGTTGAGCATAACGATCAGATCAGGATTCTGACTGCAGATACTTTCAATCAGTTTCATGTCTTTTCTTGCTGTTTCAACCTCGTTTCGTTCCAAAGCGAGATCAAAAAGCGCCTGAGCATATCGTATATTGACTTTTGGATTGTTCATTGCGCTTAATTAAGGTTGATATCGCTGAGCGATTCGCGCACAATTTCTTCCTGCCTCGATGGTTCGGAAAGTTCGCGACGTATCACTTTTTCGGCGATTTCGATGGAGAGATTGGCGATCTGATTTTTAAGTTCGGTGATGGCGGCCATCTTCTCAAAATGAATCCTTTCACGGGCATTTTCAATCATACGGCTGGCTTCTTCGCCGGCTTTTACCCTTGCCTCTTCAATCAGCGATTCTCTGATTTTGCGGGCTTCGCCTATCAGTTTATCACGCTCATTTTTGGCTTCAAGCATCATTTGTTCATTGGTAAACATCAGTTGCTTCATCTCTTCACGGGCTTTTTCAGCTTCATGAAGTGCCAGTTCAATACTTTTTTCGCGCTCATGCAGGGCACGCATAATCGGAGGCCATACAAACTTGCCCAGAATAAAAAGCAATAGTCCGAAGGACAATGCCATCCAGAAAATAAGCCCGATGCCGGGATTTACTAATTCCATATAATTTTCCTTTTTTTCGATTATAAACAGTAAACAAAACTACCGGCGCAACCAATCGTTGAACCGGTAGTCAGTTCTGTTTCCGTTTCAGATAAACAGGATAAGCAGACAAACCACAATTGCAAAGAAGGCAACTCCTTCGATAAGAGCAGCCGATACAATCATGTTTGACCTGATGTCACCTGAAGCTTCGGGCTGGCGTGCAATTGATTCTAAAGCTGCACGGCCGATATTGCCGATGCCATAAGCAGCAGCAATGGCGGCGATTCCGGCGCCAAAAGCAGCAGCCATTTTGGCCAAAGGAGCCAGATCGGTTGCTACCTGCAGAAGTACTGATAAAACTGTCATAATTGTTGGGTTTAAGGATGAATCAAAAAATTACTTTAGTACAAAATTTTAATGATGCCCGTCAGCATGTGCGTGCTCTTCAGTAGCCATTCCAAAATAAAGTGCCGAAAGCAGCGTAAACACATACGCCTGAATAAATGCCACAAGCAATTCGAGCAGGGTGATAAATATTGCGAAGAATACCGAAACCACCGAAACCCCGTAACCAAGTGCAGGACTAATTTTTGCGAATACAAAAATCAGGCTGATAAATCCAAGCACAATAATGTGACCGGCGGTGATATTGGCAAACAAACGGATCATCAATACAAAAGGTTTTACAACTGCGCCGGTTATTTCAATAATCGGGAAAAGCGGAATCGGGAATTTAAGCCACCAGGGAACGCCGGGAGTGTTAAATATGTGCAACCAATAGGATTTATTGGCACTGAATGATGTCATGAGAAAAGTAAAAAGGGCAAGTACCATTGTTACTGCAATATTGCCCGTTACATTTGCTCCTCCCGGAAAAAGAGGAATCAACCCGATAAGGTTGGTGAAAAAGATAAAGAAGAAAATGGTGAGCAAAAAAGGCATAAACCTTTCGTAATGTTTTCCGATGGAGGGCTTTGCAATTTCATCCCTGACAAAGAGAATCAGCGGCTCGAGCAATGATTGCAATCCTTTTGGTGCATGGCCGGCAGTACGTTTGTATGATCTGGCAACTGAAAAGAAAACCAGCAGCACAACAATAAAACTTACAAATACTCCAGCTACATTTTTGGTGATTGAAAGATCGATTGGTTTTCCAGCTTCAGATTCAGTAATCATGGTTCCGGGAACAACCTTCACTATTTTTCCTTTGTTAGCGCCTTTGGCTGTTTCAATTTTAAAACCTTTGTAAGCATCATATCCATGATGAAACTTTGACGAACTGAATAAATGCAGCTTACCGCCATCAATAAGAATTACCGGCAGGGGAATGGAAACATGTGTATGGCCAAGGGTGGCAATATGCCATTCGTAGCTGTCGATAATATGGTCGATGATCATCACACCGGCATTGAACTCTTTCCCGGCTGCATCTCCATGCGCTGTAGTGTCAGCACTTCCGGCACTTCCGGCAAACGAGAAAATGGGCAAGCTAAAAACCCACAGAAAAAACAACAGGTAAAATTTCCTCATTCCAGCTATTAAAACCAATGCATAAATAAATTAATTAAGCCTTTCGGGCTTGCAATTATAAGAAAAATCGGGCTCGGTTTTACCAAGCGGCCAAATTATCAGTGCAAACAGAAAATCACTGAATTGCAGTTGATTTTCCGGGGCAATGGCTTAAACAAGAGTTTGTATAAAATGTTTGGTGTCATGGAGATTCTTTGCAACTTTTTCGAAGCCTTGCCTGTTTTTAAAGTGAAGACACTTTAACATCTCATATGCTTTTGCTGACACTGGATAGGCCTGCAGACAGAAATCATTCAATTGTACTGTTTAATTGATCTGCTGTCATTACAGGTAATTTGGAATTGGTGAAATCCTTCAGGTTTCTGGTCACTATTATATCTATTTCATTTTCTAATGCGGAATAATATTGCAAACCATCCTCAAAATCGTTGAACTCATCATCATTTAATGCCAGGTTAATAATTTTCTCATCAATGCTTAAAATCTTAACCAATAAATTCAATTTTCTCAATATCTGTTTGGTGTCTTCAGGGCTCTTTTGCTTTTGAAGCACAAAACTAACATTGGCGATAGAAAGAGCTGAAGTAAAAAGAATAAGCTTGCCTCTGTCAGCTAAAGAAAATAGTTTTAAGGCAGCCTGATTAAAAGGTTCTCTTTTGGCCAATAAGTCAATAATGATATTTGTGTCGAGGAAAATATTTTTCATTTGTACTTTTTGGTCAGATACTCAGAATAATCATTTTTATAATCAAAACTGGAGTCCAGATTTATAACACCACTCAAACTCTCTACCAATGGTGTAGTTTCGGTATCATTTTTACTTGAAACTATTAAAGATTCGAGATAAGTTTCGATCATTTTCGAAAGGCTGATTTTGTTATTCTGCGCGTAAAGCTTAGCTTTTTCAATTACACTTTTCTTTAAACGCAAAGTTAATTTTGTTTCCATCGTGCTTCATTGTTTTTCTACGTACAAAACTAATATTTTTATACGTCAGTGTCAAGCAATAGCTACAAAAAATGTTTTTCATTGATGAATGAACCATTATTACACCAGCAAAATTGTCGGGAATTACCCCGGGTGAGCCCTGATTTCATCTATATCACATTTTGTAATGACACGTCTTTCAGGAATAAAAAGAGGGGAGTTACGTGTTGATGAATTGTATCTTTGCAAATTACAACACAAATTTATGGAACTACAACCCAAAACCTCCGACCTGCACTTTATGCGTGAAGCATACAACGAGGCACTTATCGCACTGAAACGGGATGAAGTACCTGTTGGTGCGGTGATTGTTAGCCAGGGCAGAATTATAGCCCGCGCACATAACCTTACCGAAGCACTGAACGATGCAACTGCCCATGCTGAAATGCAGGCTTTTACTTCTGCAGCCAATCATATTGGCGGCAAATACCTGAACGAATGCACTTTGTTTGTAACCCTGGAGCCTTGCCCCATGTGCGCCGCTGCTTCATTGTGGCTGCAACTGGGTGAAATTGTTTATGGCGCCGCTGATCCCAAACGGGGATATTCAACACTGAATGCAAACCTGCTGCATCCCAAAACCAAAGTTCGGGGAGGAATAATGGCTGAAGAGTGCGGAAAACTGTTGACAGATTTTTTCAGGAAGAAAAGGTAATTTAAAAGATAACATATCAGCTATACAATCAGCTATTATACATAGATTATATACATCTATTTTTATCATACTTTTATTTTATCTATATGTGTTATTGACATATTTTATTCTCAACACTCATATATAATTCGATTCTTGCATTGGACAAAAAGTCCATCTAAAGCCAACTTTGCATAAAATATTGAATTCATTAACCACTAATACAGAAAGCACATTATGAAAAATGTATTTCCATTAATACTATTGACTGTTATAGGCTTAGTCCTTAGTTCAAAAGTCTCAGCACAGGGTGATGTAGCTAAGATTAAGTTTGAATATGACCTTAATGGTAACAGAATATCCAGAACTATCATCTTTTATAAAAGTGATTTAAATAAAACTGGAGATGAAAATCAGGAAGGTTTTAATCAAATAGAACAAGAATCTGACAAATACACAGAAAAGCTTGGCGAACACAACATCAACATTTACCCCAATCCCACCGTCGGCAAAATTGTTATCGAAACCAAATCGCCGGTTGATAACCTTATCATAGAGCTTACTGACATTAAAGGTAAATCACTAGAAAAATTTACAAATACACAAGACAATAAGTTCACCCTGGATCTTAGCAATAACACGAACGGAATTTATCTATTAAAGCTATGTTCAGAAGGGGATTGCAGAGTATGGAAAATAATCAAACAGTAAGTAGTTACAATTTAAAAAATTCTTAAAATGAAAAAGTTAAGCAACATACTTGCCGCTGCTTTGGCAACTTTGGCTATCAACGTTTTTGCGCAATATGAAGAAGTAGGAACACTCAATGGGCAGTTAAGTGTTGCAGGAAACGGTGCAGCAGTTTATACATTGCCAATCGATTTGCCAGCTGGAAGAGGCGGCATGACTCCTCAACTTGCATTGCAATATAATAGCTCCAGTGAATCCGGGATTTTGGGCAAAGGCTGGGGTCTTGCCGGATGGTCATATATAGCAAGAGTTAATGAAACTATGTACTATGATAACGTTGTAGGAGCTCTTGATTTTGTTGATGACGGTTTTACTTTGGAAGGCAGCAGGCTAATTCTTACGAGTCAGTCAAACAATGAATACCGCACAGAAGTTGATGCGAATGCACGAATCACTTTCATTGGGAATAAAAATATAAAAGGTGCCGGGCATTGGAAAGTTGTAACGCCAGATGGATACATAAAAATGTTCGGGGAAACCTCTAGGTCAAAACAAAACAATGGGGATCATACAGAGACTATACGTTGGCACCTTTCTTCTGTTACCGATTTAAATGGAAATAGAATGGAATATGAATACGAACAAAGGCAGGCTACTGGTGAGACATATCTTACTAAAATAATTTACTCTATTAACTATGCAAGTGAGATTAATGGGCAACTATATTATGTAGTACTTAATTATGAATCTAATTACGACACTAAGCACAACATAACATCGCTATATGCACATGGTTTGGAAAAATATGAGTATAATGTTACACAAATATTAACTGATATTTCAGTTTACTATAATGATACTTTTTTGAAAAAATATGATATCAGTTATTTAGAAGGCGGTATTTTCAATTCAAAATATATTGAAAGTATTTCATTAAAAAACTCAAGTAATCTAAATTTGCTTAAACCTACAACTTTTGAATGGGAGTTTAATGCTGGCTTATTGGAAAAGCCAGAGATATTATTTCAAGAAACAGATAGAAAATTTGATTTTAAGCAAATATCAGGTGATTTTGATGGAGATGGAATATCTGATGTTGCGGAATTTGGAATTGGAGAAGAAGAAGGTTATCTTTTGCGAATTACACTTTTAAGGCAGAACGGTAATCCTGAAATTCATACCTATCCGATGAATTATGTTGAAGATGAAATTACAAATGGTATAATGCGTGTAGGTGATGTAAATGGCGATGGGAAGGATGAAATATTTGTAAATTATAGAGCAGGAACAAATTTTGCAAAAATATTTGACATTTCTCTTGGAGAAGTTTATTTCATAAATTATTTAGGTAATTTATACGGAAATGTTTCATATGTTGCAGATTTTGATGCAGATGGCTTAGAGGATGTAATAACAGGTGACAATTGGGGATATGAAAATTTTTATGGTGGAAATATTGATTTCAACATATTTAAAAGTGATGCTAATCGTATACCTATTTCAGGATTTTTAAATTTCACGGCAATTGGTAATTTCTCAGGAAATGGGAAAGCTGAATTGCTTTATTATGATTTAAATGAATGCGTTATATATGAGTTAAAAGGATTTAACAATAACTTAATTACGTGTGAGGCTGTTTTTTCTTTTCCACACCGACATATACCAGTAGGTATTAATGTAGGGGATTTTAATGGTGATGGGAAAAGTGATTTGTTGGTAAGAGCAACTACAGCAAATAGCGAAAATCAGTTTCCTTTGATATATTTTTCATACGGAAATGGATTTATTGAGAAAACAGTGCCTTATGATCATAACAAACCTTGGTGTGAAAAGCAATTTATCATAGCAGATCTTAATAATGATAACCTTGATGATATTTTTTATTTTAATAGTGGACCACATGAGAATAATATTGCATATTCAATCTTATATAAAAATTCAGGACTTTCGTCTGGGTTTACAGGATATGCAGGTATTTTTACTCCAGATGTAGTAAATTATTCTGCGTATTATCGCGGAGATGTTTTGATTGGTGATTATGCAGGAACGGGTGAGAATAATCTTTTATACAATATATGCACATCTGAAGGTTCTCAAAAATCAACAATACACATTAAACTATGTCAAAGGAAGTTTTCGAATAATAACAATTCGGATAAAATAATAAAAGTAACGAATGGGCTTAGTGATAGTAAAATAATCTGCTATACCAACTACAAATATGATCCCTTGTATGGTTATAAATTTTTTCCAGTGGATTATCCATTAAGCTATTATCGGAAAATATTCAGTGTAGTTGAAGGTCTTTATCAGTCTGTTGGCGAAACCGGAGGGGGCGGATCTATTACTCCATCAGAACTTTATTCTTTCAGCGGACTTATTTATCATGCACAAGGCAAAGGACTTCTTGGGTTTCAAAAAACTACTTTAGCATATCCCAAAATCAGCACTATTAAGGAAGCAAGTATGGATATTTATGCCGAGAACGTAAACGACAGAAAACTTTATTTCAATCCATATCAAAAGAAAGTAATTACGAAATCACTCGGTAAGGTTATTTCAGAAGAGGAGTACCAGATGAGTATTAAGAAGACTGCTACTGGAAATAATCTCGTTTACACTCCTTTTGTTAGTTATTCGATAAACAGAACATGGGATAATGATATCGAAAATACTTATAAAGGATGTATGGTTAACATAATTAAACCTACGGATGTAAATCAGTACGGTGATGTTGAAAAATCATACACTTTTAGTGATGAAAACAACCGGGATTTTCCATCTGATAAATGGACATGGAAATCAGTAGGCGAAATTAAATACAACTATGGTAACTGGCTTACTGGACCATGGTATGTAAACATGAAACAAACTATCACAACAACCTCATCTGATGTTTTGGAAGGAGGCCTCGATGTTAAGAAAACAGAATATGAATACAAGCCTGATAAACCCTGGCTTTTAAAAAAGGTAATAACAACTCCAAACCAAAGCAAAAACCTTGCTTTAGTTAATGAATATGATTATGAGGAAGCCTTTGCAAACCTGATTCTTGAAAAAACATATCCTGAGGAAGATGTTTCAAAAGCGAGGACTATATTAAAAGATTATGATGGAAAATATGAAGGCAGATTCTTAACCAAAGAAACCATAGTAGCCCCGGGTGATGATTTTATTACTCAATACTCCTACAACGAAGAACGCGGATTATTGACCGGAAAAACTGATGCATTAGGCAATTTTACTACATTCCGTTATAGTCCCACAGACGTTCAAGAAAAAACCAATTTTCCAGACAATACGGCTGAGGTTAATAAACTCTATTGGAGCGATGGAATGGTAGATGCACCAAAAAATGCAGTCTATTGTATATTCAGCTTCACAGAAATTGGGGCGAAGGAAGAAGATAGTAAATTAGATCAGAAATGGAATACAGTAATAACGTTTTATGATAGACAAGGAAAAGAACTCAGGACGGTTACACAAAATATTCAAGGACTAAAATCTTACTATGACAAGGCTTATGACCCTTACACCAATAGGCTTTTATATGATTACAAGCCTTATTACAGCACTGAATCGCGAGAAAAATTTATTGAGTATGTTTACGATGGCAGTGGACGAGTTAGTAAAATGATTTACCCTGAAGGCTTTGAGGAAATTTATACCTATAAGGGCAGGTTGCTGAAAGTTGAAAACTCCCAAACAAAAATATTTAAAGAAACCTTGGTAAATGCACTTGGTAAACCAGAAAAAATTAGTGACCCAGCAGGAAATACAACATTTGAGTATGATGTTGTTGGAAGGGTAATAAAAACTGAATCAAACGGAGCAATTTACGAAACGAAATATGATGAAGCTGGCAATCAAAAAGAACTGATAGATCCTGATGCAGGTTTAATTACTTACTTAAACAATGCTTTTGGTGAGGTTATAGAAAAAACCGACAACAAAGGGAATAAGTTCGTATATGAATTTGATCAGTTAGGAAGACCTCTATTTGTTGATTTTAACTCCTCAAATGTATTAAAATTCGACTACTATGAATCCTTCAGTGAAAAAGGTTTTGGTCAGGTTAAAACGGTGTTTAAGGAAGATGGTTTTATCAGTGATTTTACCAATTATGTTTATGACGATCTTGGCAGACTAACAATTAAAACAGAAAAAATCGGCAGGAAAACATTGGTTACTTCTTATGCCTATAATTCTGAAAATGGAATGCTCGATCTGTTAACCTACCCTGCAGGGTTCGCTGTGAAATACAAGTATAATTCGAACGGTCATCTTGAACAAATACTCAGGGCTTCTGATAATAAAATGCTATGGAATGGCACAGAACAAAATCACAGAGGGCAATGGGTAAAACATAATACTGCTGTTACAAATAGCACCAATTTTTACGACAGATACGGATTCCTCGAACGTACACTTGTCGAAAATCAGAAAATTCTGCAAGACTTCAGATACCAATACAGCCCAGTTACGGGTAATATGATTAGCCGCGCTGATCTCATCACTAGTAATAAAGAGTCATTTACGTACGACTCAAAATTACACAGCAGGCTTGAATCATGTAGCATAAATGGCAGCCTGTTTTCCGGGGTGTTGTATTACGATAATGGCAATATCAGGCAAAAATCTGATGTTAGTACGAGATCTGACTCATACATATATAATCATCCTTTAGGTAAACTACATGCTGTTACTGAAATAGATATGCCTACAAGCGATTATGCCTCAAGTGCTTATGATCAACAATTAGTATTTGACGATTTCAGCAATAAAGTCAGTAGTATAACAAAACCATACTCAAATAATACTACACTTAGACTTTCGTTTACTTATGGCCCTGATAATCAATTAAAACATACTTCATTAAAAATGTCAAATAGTGGTCCCATAGAAGAACGGTTCTATGCCGGTGATTATGAATTACTTGAAAACGTCAATATAAATTACGGAACTTCCTACAACTACCTATATGCACCAACAGGTCTTTTTGCCGTGGTGGTTCAGGAAGGAAGCGATGAACAGATATATTACCTGCAAACCGACCATATAGGATCAATTACCGGCATAACCGACAACACAGGTTTATTGGTTCAAAAATTAAGCTACGACCCATGGGGTCGCAGACGTAATCCGGCTAACTGGAAAGATTACACCGTTGCCCAAGCCTTATTCAGCAGAGGCTTTACAGGCCACGAACACTTGGATTTATTCGGCCTTATTAACATGAATGCCCGCTTGTATGACCCATTTTTGGGGCGTTTCCTCTCACCTGATAATTATATTCAAGCTCCAGATCATACCCAGAGTTATAATCGATATAGTTATTGCTTGAATAATCCACTTAAATATACCGACCCAAGTGGGGATTTTTTTGTAATAGACGACCTAATACTCGGTGCGATAGGGGGCTCTGTTAACCTTTTATCCAACTTAGGCAATGTGAATAGCATTGGACAAGGATTAGGATATTTTGGAATTGGATTTGTTGGCGGAGCTTTATCAACTTATATCACACCGATTGGATCAGCAGCTTTGGTAGGTGCTGGAAATGCTGCATTGGGAGGGTATATTAAGAATGGGAAAGTCGACCCTCAAGCTGTAATAAAAGGAGCAATCACATCTGGTGTAATTAGTGGTTTAACTATGGGTTTAGCAAAACCTTTGGGACCAGCAGTAGAAAAGGCATTCAAAGGTATTGCAAGCCCTGTTGCAAAAGGGGCAATAACTCAAGGAGTAGTAGGTTCCGGAATAGGTGCTCTAGGAGGTGGGCTTGGAGCAGCAATGAATGGAGATAATGTGTTGCAAGGCATTGGACATGGAGCACTTTGGGGCGGAAGTGTTGGTCTTGCCACAGGAGCATATTCTGGCTATAGTAATGCAAAATCTAATAATCAGAATCCATGGACAGGAAAAACAAATGCCACAGAAACACCTTATCGGACCCCATATCAGAAAGGTCAAGACGGTGTTAGAAAGATGGAACTTGAGATTGAAGCACAAGGAGGTAAGATTCTTGCTAAAGAAGTTACAGTAGAATTAAACGGTGTTCGAGTAAGAGTTGACATTGCTGCAGATTTTAATGGGGAAATAAGATTGATAGAAGTAAAAAACGGACCTTCAGCTGGCTTTACCCCAAATCAAAAAATAAACTACCCTCAAATGAAAGATGGGGCATCAATCATACCTATAGGCAGAAACGCTTCACAAATACCTCAATGGCAAATTGGGCAACCCACAAATCGATATATTTTAGAAATACATCATTTTTACGAATAGGTTAATGTTTGAAAAGTTATTCTATCTATCAAATAATTAACTCAATAAACCTTGAATTCTAAATTCTCTGTTGTGGTTAAAATGAATCAATTGGTTGGCACAATACAGCAATTATGTTGTGGTTCATCAATGAACAAAAGGTTAAGGTATTACGGGTCTAAATTGAGTAAAGACTTGGTGTATTGCATTATTCATCAAAAAACATCAATATTTTTATTTGGAATTCTTTCTGGTGAAAAAAAAATTTTTTTATATTTTTTTAAATATGGGTAACTGTTTTTTACTTTACCTTTGCTGTTTATTGCAAGAAATCTTTTACCTCAAGTGATGCAAAAGATTTAAAAATAACTCAATTTCAATTGGGGCAACATAACTCAAGTTTTTTTGGTTGGTAATATATAAGACATGTCTCAAACATTAAAATTAGAAATTGAGAAAGGTATTTCTGGACTTTGTAAAACAATTGGATTTAAAAGAAAGAAGTTCAATTATTTTAAAGCCATGAATGAAAATGTATTTGCAACTTTAGGCTTTGGCTTATCTTCACATGCTGCATTAGGCCATGTTTATGTAAATATTACTGTCGGTGTAATTCATAGAAATGTAGAAGATATTCGAACAAGATTAATAGGATATAATAGTTTAGAAATTATGCAGCCCACAATAGGAATCCAATTAGGATATTTGATGCCTGAAAAATCTTTTAAGGAATGGGATTTCACTGAAAATAATAGAACACCCCTTTTTGAAGATATGTTAAATAGTATTCAAGCCTATGGTTTTGCATACCATGAAAAGATGTCGGATTTAAATATTTTATTTGAAGCAATTGAAAACAGAGAGCATGGAGTTTTAAACCAAGCACGAGATATGTATTTACCTATATTACACTTTATTAGAGGAGACAAACAAAAGGGGTTAACTGCTATTGAAGAAGCAATCGAAAGACAAACAAACAATAATCGAATAAAAGAAATAGAACGCTTGAAAAAAAATGTTGAGTCAGTTGAGTTGGTGGTTATTGGCTCTGGCTATGGGAAAGTAGACCCTATATATATAGAGTTTGCAGAAAGATATAAAGCTTTGTAAAAAAGAAAACAAGCCAACTAGAAAGTAATTTTGTTTCGAATAAGTGAATCTTGGTAAACCTATAAAGTGCCGATATTGCTAAACTTAATTGCAGAACTTTTTTAACTGGGAATATCAAGGGCATTGGAAATACTACAGTTGCTCCAAGGGCTACACTTCCACTTAAAGATGTTAAGCTGAATACAAATGGTTTGAAATCTCAAATGCAGCCACTTTCAGATGAAGGTAGTATAAATTTTCTTGATAATGCTAAAAGTGCAATTAAATATAGTGATGGTATTCCTACCCAAGTTGTTCGAGATCCTAATTTTAGGATGAATTTGATAACTGCCTCAGGTGTCAATCCTGGTCAATCAGCTCACGCACATCATATTTTCCATCTTGAATATGTAGCACAATTTCAAAGAGCTGGAATAAATCCCAATAGTTATGGATCTTGGTGGGGCGCTGGTCACTTAAAAAATGCATACAATTATAATAAAGCATGGGGTTCATTTTTCAGCGCAAATCCAGAAGCACCTGCCTCAAAAATTTTTGAAGAGGCTTATAAATTAAAGATTTTATTTGGATATTAATGCGTGGCATTCTTTTACCTATTTTATTGGTATTCAATGGAATAAAAGAATCTTCGCTAGTAAAACACCCGCAAAACAATGCATCTTTTCAAAATAAAGAGAATAAGAGGATTATTTCACCAAGAAAAAACCTGTTTTACCGACTGGAATTGCAAGGTTAAAAACACAGCTCATAAACCTGACACATAATTTTGCAAAGGGAATAAGTTGCCCGCCTAAAAATATTGCTTAATGCTTGAGTTTTTTAGACTCTCATCACAATTTCAAGAATTTTCGTTTAACTTTACATAAATTTCAAAAGAATTGTTTACGGGGTCTTCATTACTTTTGAAATCAAACCTTAATGTTCGAAATTAATGTATTCTTTAGGCCCCACTACAAAAAAGATGGAACATAAAGATTTCTATTTAATGTCGGAAAATTATAATCGCGGGTCACTTAATCTCATCCCAAAACTTCACAAAGAACTGGATATTAATAAATTATTCAGAAATGAATATGTTATTGATAAAACTGTAGAATTTATTGTAAATACTGGTTCGAAAAATTTTGATATGTTAAATTCAGGCTTCCCAGGCGTTTTTCTTATTAGCAAAAGATTAGTTGATCTATTAAGAAAATGCAATGCAACTGGATGGGATTCTATTCCAACAATAATTCAAGGTAATGAGGCAATTGAATATTATTTATTGACCGTCACTGGAAGGTGTTCAGCAATAGATTATGAAATGAGTGAGTCTTTTCTAAAAGCCCCTTTTACCACTTCTGGAAAGTCAATAGAAGCCAAAAGAGGCCTGTATTTTGACTTAAAAAGCTGGGATGGTTCAGATATCTTTACTCCTAAAGAGTCAAGATTTACATTTGTTACAGAAAAAGTAAAGAGTCTTTTATTAAATAGTAAAGTAACAAACATAGCTTTTGAGAATATTACTAAACATGAAGTATATTAACACCAAAAAATAAAACCAAAATCTGTGTTTTCTTTAAAGCCATGAACACTGTTAATTTTTACGATAAAGAAAGAAACTTAATTATCCAATTAAAGGATTTTCAATTCTTTAATACAGATGTATTGAAGATTGTTTCTTTTACTGGTTTAGTCAATTTTGATTTTTTTAAATTCGAAACTAATTTCGAGGCAGAGGAATTTGATTTTAAGAATCTTATATTATCATTGGAAAAGTTGTATAATGGAACTCAAAAATTTGTTTCATTTAATCCATTGTCGGGAAAAATTTTCCTTGAATTATTCGAAGAGAATGGTCAGATTAAGGTTAAATGTGAAATATATAACGACTTATCCACTGCCAAAATGGAATTGAGGTATTATACTGATCAATCCTTTATCCCTGAACTACTAAAGGAGATAGAAACAATGATGAAAGACAATAGATGAATAGGAATTTTGCCTTACATTATATTATAAGACTTTTTTTTACTTTAAAGTATTCATCTGAAGCTCTTTTAGCCAAATATTAAATACTTGACAAAAACGCGTTGTTTGTCGCTTTCTTTTTGTTTTCGTGTTTCCAAAATTATATTGACAATGCTTTTAGAAGATAGAAAAAATTTATTGGGAACTACTTCGCTTTTAAATCGAGTTTTAACTTTCTTTATGAACTTTCGAAAGAATTGATTTAACTTCCTGCTCAAGTCCATCAATGCGTTTAAGAATAGCAGTGTAATCTCTTTCGCTTATACCATTATATTGATTAATAATTTTCCCACTTTGAGTACAGCTATTAAATACATAACTATCATCAAAATTCATTAAAAAATATGGTTCAACTTCAAGAGTTTCAGCTATTTTCTTTAGCCGGTTCAATTCTATTTTTGTTTGTCCTGTTTCTAGCCGGCAATATGCCTCCTGCGAAATACCCAGATGCATGGCCATATATTCTTGAGAGTAGTTTCGTAACTCCCTGATTTTTTTTATTTTTTGTCCAATCTCCATAATGTCAATTTATTTTTTCAAAAATAACAATAATTACATTTTAAAACTCAATTGTTTTTTCAATTTGCAAGGTCATAAAATTTTACAAGTTTCTTAGAAACCTTCTCTATATCCTTAAAACGGCAAGAATATCGATAACTCGTTGCAAGTCAGGGTTAGACTTGATTTTACCTATTGCTTTCAATTAGTCAAACCCTGATTTGGGGATTTTAGTGATGTGTTGATTATATTCAGACCCCAGCCAGTAACTCTTCCAGCTTTTTATGCAGTTCTTCGCCGCGAAGGTTTCGGGCAATGATTATACCGTCTTTATCGAGCAATACACTTGAAGGTATTGAATTGACACCGTAAAGTTTAGCGGCAGCATTCTGCCAGTACTGAAGATCAGAAACATGTGTCCAGGTGAGTTTATCGTCGGCAATGGCTTTCATCCATGATTCCTTATCGCGGTCGAGAGAAACACCAAGTACATCAAAACCACGATCTTTAAACTCATTGTAAGCAGCTACAATATTTGGGTTTTCGGCCCGGCAGGGTCCACACCATGCTGCCCAGAAATCAACCAGCAAAATTTTACCTTTAAGTTGCGAAAGTGAAACAGGATTACCATTCAGATCATTCATGGTAAAATCAGGCGCAGGTTTTCCAATGGCTACATTCTGAAGCGTAACAATACGATCGCTGAACATTTTTGCAAAGCTGGAACCCAATACTTTCTTATCGAATGATGCCAAAACCTTTTCCATTTCGTCAAGTTCCATTAGATAAGCATGACGAATTGCAACATAAGGAGCCACAAAAGAGGTATTGTTTGCTTCGATGAAATTCACTATTTCTTCCTTTTGGATCACATCATTGGCTTCGATATCCTTTTCAAGCTGCTTCATTTTCGCGGTATCGGCCATACGATTTGCTTCGTTATAAGCGGTATAAAGTCCAATTTCAACACTGCGTTGCTTTTCAACCAAAGTCAGGTAATCACGATAAAGCGCGTCGGACACCGACCCACTTACTTTCGGACTCATCAAACTATCGGTGTGAAGTTCTATCTTAATAGAAGCTGCTTCATTGAAAAATCCGGAAAACCTGCTTTCGTCAAGCCCGATGTAATAAAGATCTGCATCTGTTATTTTTCCGGTGAATTTGAACTTACCATCCTCCACCTTAGCGGAATCAAGAATTTCAAATCGGCCATCTTTGCTCTTTTGCAGGAATACCTGCTCAACAGTATCGCCCAAAATGGTGCCTTTGATAACATATTCATCGCTTTTGCGCGAATTACAAGAGGCCAGAACTATAATGGCCAATAAACTGAAAACCAGATTTTTCATTTTTTGGAGTTGTAAGGATTATGGTCCAAAGGTAAACATAATTAAATTTAAGCGACAAATTTTTTGATTTCACTGGCCGCTGGAAGTTTAGTCTTTTAACTGATTTTGTTATTGTTCTACTTCCTCGCCCATATTATAAATGGCTGTTCTCACTATTTTACCCTCCTCATAAAACTTCCATTTGCCATGCCAGCAGTAACGGATTTCCAAAGGGTCGTAAATCATTAATGCTTCACCTTTTCGTTCTTTTTTGCCTTTTTCATCATAGTAAGTTACAATCATACGGCCATCCTTAAAAGCCCTGAATCTGAGCCACTTCTTGCCGTCTTCGTTATAATACCTGTTTAATCCGAACTCTCTGCCATTTTTAAACCGCAGTTTATTCATGGGAATTTTCTTTGCTTCGTCCCAATGATAAACCCATCGGCCGTGGCGCAGTCCTTCTTTATTGTATTGATTAACCTTGAAAAGCCCCGGCCAGGATGCCAGGGCTTCTATATTAAAAGTGAAAAAAGTCAGAAAAATGACTAGCAGACACAACTTCATAACTTTCACTGGTTAATGGTTTTCAGAAAAATCAGCTCTCTCACCGGAACTGCAACTCCTTTGGTTTTGCCGGGTTTCCATACAGGCATGTTTTTTAAGGCTTCCTGAAGCTTTGGCGTAAGTTTGACAAGAGCATCCGCATTTTCTGAAACTGCACCCGGTGTAACACTTCCATCGGGTTCAACAACAAATATCATGGAAAGGCTCGTTTTAGAATCTTCGAAATTTGAAAACTCTACGTTTCCAATATACTTTCTCAGATACGCCAGAAATGCTTCATTTCCTCCGGGAAACTCTGGTGAAACATCTACCTTATTGTAAACTTCACGTCCGTGGTACATTGATTTTTCGGGCATTTCAACAGGTTTATCGGGACTAGCCGCATCAAGTTTAAACTTTACAGGAATATTAAACCGAACCGGCACAGCTACACCTTTATTTTTACCCGGCTTCCATTTGGGCATACTCATGATTGAATTTAAAGCAACTTCATCCAAACCTCCGCCAATACCACGAAGTATTTGGGCATTGCTGATGCTTCCATCCGGTTCAACGGTAAAACCAATGTAAGTTGTTCCTTCTATCTTTTGTTTGCGGGCTTCTTCGGTGTATTCATTTTTTTCGCCCAGATATTTATACAGAGCATCACTTCCGCCGGGATATTCAGGTGATTCCTCCACAACCATAAATACTTCACGCCCGTCAATCATGGTGGAAGTTTTAACTTCGCTTGATGATTCCTTCTTAGCCTCTGATTTTGCCTCTGACAGACTAAACTTTAAAGGAATATTAAACTGGACCCTTACCGGCTTTCCTCTTTGTGTTCCTGGCTCCCACAATGGCATACTGTTAACTGCCCTGAGTGCTACTTCGTCGAGGTCTTTCCTTACACCGCGTAAAATTCTGGCATTACTCACACTTCCATCTTTTTCAACGATGAAAGTAACATAAACTGTACCTTCAACTTTATCCTTTTTGGCAGACTCGGGATAAGTCATAACTTTTCTGAAATGCGCAGCCCTTGCATCATCTCCACCCGGAAATTTAGGCGGATTTTCCACAACCGTAAACACTTCATCAGGTTCGGATGTTTCGCTGGAAAGTGTAAATTTCACAGGCAAAACCATTGAGCTTCTGACTGGTTTTCCACCTTTGGATGCCGGTTTCCATGCAGGCATAAGGGCAACAACACGCAGTACTTCTTCATCACAGCCGCCGCCGATACCTGAAACAATTTCAACGGAAGTTACTTTTCCATCGGCTTCTACGGTAAATTTATACTCTACAGTACCCTGAATGTTTTGATTTCTGGCTTCAACAGGATACCTGAGGTTGTTTTGCAGAAACTTCATGCGCGCTTCATCACCACCGGGATATTTAGCCGGCACAAGGGTAGTGTCATCAGTGATTGTAGTTGATCCATCAGCAACAGGAAAAACCGTTACTTCAGGAAGTGCTGCACTTTCGGATAGCACTGTTGAATGAAATTCATCATCAGACATTATGTCCGGAGAATTTGTTTTTTGGGGTTGCACCATTGAAGAAAAAACTGCAACCGAGGCAATGAGTACAATTCCGGTAACAATGGCTGTTAAGCTCAATTTGCCGGGTTTTAAATGATTCAGCATAATGATACGTTTTTTTAGATGAGCACTGAAAGGATTGGTTATCGGGTTGTTGCCGGCTATTCCGGCATAAGAAACCATGAGTTGATTGTAGCCTGCCTTGTCGCCATATGCTTCAATGGCATCGGCATCGGCCTGGTATTCATGAACTTCGGATAATAATTTATGATTAAAGTGGGCAAACGGACTGAACCAGAAGAATGCACGAAAAGTTGCAGAAATTAACCGGTCGATGCTGTGATGACGCTTCACATGGCTGAATTCATGCCTGAGTAATAAATCAGCATTTGGATGTTCAAGGCTTTTATCCGGGAAAAATACCCATTTGAAAAATGAAAAAGGACTGACAGCAGCTTCATCAATATAGATTTTCCCGTAACGGGTAATTTTTACTTTTGAGAGCCTCAGTCTGCGGGCTACCGATAAAACTGAAACCACAGTTGCCAGAAGCATCAGCAATGCAACCGAATAATAAATCAGTAACCTGATGTCGGGAATGAAGCTGGTTTCAGGTTCTGCTGCAATGGTTGTTGCACCCTGAGATTCGGGCAGTGTAATTACATAAACGGGGATTTCTGTTTCTCCCTGATGCATTACAGGCTGCGGAATGAGCGGCAAAATCAACGGCAGAATCACAGAGGCAAGCAGAATTAAACGCATAAGCCTGAAATTGCGACCGGGGCGGATGGCATAATGATAAAAGCCTATCATCATCGCGTTGATGATGGCCGCTTTTAACAGATAAATAAATAATGGTGTCATGGCTGTTGCTTTTTTTCGTTGATCTGTTGTTCCATCAATTGCCTGATTTCTTCCATTTCCCTCACCGAAAGGTCATGCTCATCGGCAAAAAAGGAAACCATTTGTTTGTAAGAGTTGCTGAAATATCCGGTGAGCATCTGCTTCATGGTGAATCGTGTATAATCACGTTTGCTCACTTTCGAGAAGTAGCGGTGCGATTTCCCAATGGCTTCGTGATCAACAAATTCCTTTTTTTCAAGGATGCGGACGATTGTGGAGACCGTATTGTAGGCTGGTTTAGGTTCGGGAAAGTATGCGAGCAAATCGTTTACATGCCCTTTGCCTATGCGCCACAATATCTGCATCACCTGCTCTTCGGCCCTGGTAAGTTCTTTCATTTTCAATGCTTGTTTTATGTATAACTAAGTTTTTAGTTAAATAGTATGACAAAGTTACAACTAAATCTTTAGTTTGTCAAGTGTTTTGTGTTTTTTTTTGAAAGGCCTGATAAATTATTCCGGAATTTAGGTGGTATCTTTGCGCGGGAGGGACGAGGGACGAAAAGAAGGGACGAGGGACGGAACGGAGGTCGAGCGGAGTCGAGACCGAAAAATGCAAGCCTTAAAATTGGCAAGAAGAAAGAGTGACAATTAGCCGTATTTAATAAACACACAATGGAAGAAAAAAAATACATCCGCCCTACATGGGATGAATACTTTATGGAAGTGGCGAACACCATTGCCAAACGTGCTACCTGCGATCGCGGACGAAGTGGTTGTGTAATTGCACGCAACAAGCAGATTCTGGTTACAGGGTATGTTGGATCCCCCATCGGATTGCCCCACTGCGATGAAGTTGGTCATCTTTTCAAACAAATGACCCATGAAGATGGAAAAGTAACAAATCATTGTGTGCGAACGGTTCATGCCGAACAGAACGCGATTTGTCAGGCGGCACGCCTTGGTATTGCGCTGGAAGGCGCAACCCTTTATTGCCGAATGACACCCTGTCGCACCTGCGCCATGCTCATCATTAATTGCGGTATTGAAAGGGTGGTATGTGAAATGAAATACCACAGTGGCCAGGAATCAGAAGCGATGTTCAAGCAGGCAGGCATCAAACTTGATTTTGTGAGCGAAGACGTGATGAAATACGAAAAGCAGTAAGTCACAACCGCGGATTTATCATTATCAGGATGTCGTCCGCTAAAGGCAAATAAGCATCAATAAACTAAAAAAGCTTACCTTTACGTTACAAAACAAAAGCTCTGGAAACATGACAACGACCGCGTTAAAAAAATTATTAATAAACAGGATAGCAGAGATTAATGACGTGTCATTTCTAAATGCTATTAAAACTATTCTTGACACCAAGACTCAAACTCAGGTGCTATCTCTGACTCCTGAGCAAAGACTAGAAATAATTGAATCACAGAAAGAAATAGAATCAGGACTTTTCGTTGAACAAGCTGAACTTGACAAAGAATTTAATAAATGGCTAAACGAAAAATAGTCTGGTCGCATAGAGCCAGAATTAAACTGTTAATGATTCTTGAATTCTACACTGAACGGAATAAGAGCAAAACTTATGCTAAGAAGCTTTACGCTAAATTTAATAAGGAATTATCCCTTCTCCAAAAACAATCAGAAATTGGCATAAAGACTGAGTTAGATACCGTTCGTGGATTAATAGTTGACGAATTTATTTTGTTTTATGAGGTAACCTCAAAAATGATAATTGTTCATACGCTTTGGGATAGCAGACAAAATCCTGCAGATAGGAGAATCAAGTAAAACATTTTTGTTGCAACTGCCTTTGTAAAAGAGTGGAAATAAATTCTACGACCCTCCAATTTTGGATAAGTTTTTTAATCGAAAGCCTGCTGATTCGGGCAAGCGTTTTTACATTGAAGTTTTATCGTTACTTATTAAATCTTCCGCCAGGCAGGTATCAAACTTGTTTTTGTGAGCGAAGATGTGATGAAATACGAAAAGCAGTAAGTTTCTTATTGAAAATTAGTTGAAATCAGCAATACAACAAGCCAGTTTTAATTTTTTACGAACAGCAGGAAATTTTGTTTCCCTGAAAAGGTGAAAAGAGGATATCCACCAGGTTTTCAAACAAATCACTTCGCGAGTTGCAACAGTGATAAACAATTTCATATACAATAAGCCGGAATCGCATTTCAGATGAAACGCAATTCCGGCATAAAAGTCATTCATTCTGATTCAACTCAGAAAATAATTCCAATAGTAATGCCCAAAGCCTTAGTGCGATAACTATCGGGCTGGTAATTCAGTTTAGAAAGACCCATATCGTAGCGCAAGTCAGCCTGCAAGGTATATTTATTCACTGGGAAAGTAACACCCATTCCTAAAATCAAACCAAAATCGGGGTCTTTATCTACATCATCATAATTGTCGTCTTTCCAATCAGAGACATTTTCGGGTTTATTCTGCGATTTCAACAAAGTCGAAACGTAAGGACCAACATTAAAATACACTTTGGTTTTTTCAGTCATGGAAAGATGAGTATTAAACCTTGCCAAAACTGGTATCTGAAGATAATGATACCTGCTTTGGTACCTGGTTTCAATAAATTCGCTGGTTTCGCTGCTGCGGCCTTTGCAGATGTAGTTAAGTTCGGGTTGTATCGCAAAAACGCCTTTTACCGGTGCAGTAACAAAGATTCCGCCGGTGTAGGAAAAATGCATCTCATCATTATCGTAAAGATCGCCGGTCTTTGCCAGGGTGCTGATAGCAAGCCCGTGACGGGTACCAAAAGAAACCTGTGCATACACAGGAACAGTAAGAATGATTGCCATTGCAAAAATGGCCAATGTTAAAAGTTTTGTTTTCATTGTTTTACGTTGTTTAAAGTTTTGTTTTTTTCAATTAAAGTGCCGGAACACTTGGATTATGCTCTTAACCGGCATCAAGCACAAGTTTTTTTACCTTTGATATTTGGGTTTTGTAAACCAGACAAGCGAACACAAAATAAAAAGCTGTTAGTTTCCACAACATGGCGATTTCATGGCTGGTTTCGGATATATCTGCCCCAAGCGAGTTCATTTTTATGTAGCCCAGCATAGCGTGTGACGATGGAAAAATACTCCTTACAACCTGCCACCATGGGCTCATGTTCGACAATGGCCATATTATCCCTGAAAGAAATAACAGCGGCAATGACAAAAAGAGATATAGCAACATGGGCGTTTCCCTGTTTTTGAAAAATACAGAAAGGCATAATCCAAAAAAGATTGCTGATAGAAGGTAAGGCACCATTAATGCAACCAATTGACTAAATCCTGCCTTATCGGGATAACCAAACCAGGCAGGAATTGCGCCCAGCATGTAAAAGCACATTACCGCATAAATTAAAAAGTAGGCTGCTGATTTGCCCAGCACCATTCTGAATGTTCCCATGCGGCGCAAATCACAGGGAATAAGTGTACCAAGTTTGTGACGTTCACGAGCAGTGCCGGCCATAATGCCTATGGCAAGCACAAGAGTTTGCTGAATGATAAGCATAAGGGCTGCCGGAATTCCGTAAGAGGCAAAACCTCCGGCAGGGTTTGCGATGGAGTTTCCACTAATGACAAAGGGATTGCTGAAAACCTCAGCCTGTCTTTCTGAAAGGCCGGCATTCAGCAGCCTTTTTATCTGTATATCATTGCCTTCTTCTATAGAAACCAGTCCGGCTCCCATAACCATTGCCTTATAATAAAGAAAAAATTCCATATCGGCATACAATGACACCACTGCCTGCCTGCCCAGGGCCAGATCGGATGAATAGGTTTCAGGAATCAGAACAATGCCTCTGTTTTCGCGCTTTCTGAACTTTTCGGCAGCTTCCTCCATCGAAATACATTCATACCTGATATCCAAATCGGGTGTAGCATTTAGTTTTCTGATAAAAGCCCTGCTGTCGGAAGATTGCGACATATCGACTACTGCCACCGGCAGATCGCGAACCACTTCGGGATAATAAATCAGCGAATACAGAAAAGGGTACACCACCGGAACAATCAAAAGGAGGATGGTTACTCCCAGGTCGGAAAGCAAAAGCACCAGTTCACGCTGAAAAATAAGAGCCGTATTGCCTACTGCACTTTTGAACCTATCGAAAGTTCTTAGAATAAAGGTCTTCATTTAATTCTTGTTTTTTACAGGAAGCTTAGCCTCAGGCAGCATCAGTGATTCGGATTTTCTCAATAAAATTCTGATAGATGAGAGCCGATTTTAATCTGAAAATGATAGTAAACGGCAACAGCAGAAACAGCAGAAACTTCAGATAAGATGTGGCGGCATACACAAAATCAAATCCGGCAAGTATCTGACTCTGAAAAATATGCATATAGTGCCTTACAGGAAATGCTTCTGCCCACAGCCTGAAAACTTCGGGCATATGTTCAATGGGAAAAGAAAAACCACAAAGTGTAAGTGCCAGAATTCCGTAAAAAGCTGCCAGATTGAGAGAATGCCTCATCATGGGTAGCAATCCGACAAAGAATACCCCAATTGCCTGATATGCAAGCACAAACACTAATGACAACAATACCAGATATACTACTGAGGTGTTCACAGGTATCATCAATACACTAAAAAGCAAAAAGTTGGAAAACATCGTAAGAATGAAAAATATAACCGTGTATGGCAGCAGTTTGCCCGAAAGTGCAATAAGCACTGATTTATCAGCCATTCTAAGCCATTCCCTTGAGGTGCGCTCCTTTATCTCAATTCCAATGCTGTAAACGGTAATCATCAGAATGAAAATTTGCAGCATTATCGGTAGCATAATGGTGGTTACATAAACCTGATAGCTGGTTTCGGGATTAAAAAGCAGATGAACGTCAGGTTTGATGGGTTGAATTGCAGCTAACACTGAAACCTCATCCTGCCCCATGGCCTCACGTTTCTGCTTGTTAACACCAGCTGAAAGTGTATGCAATGTTACAGTTAAATCATTCTGTATCAGCCCACCTGCAATAAGCAGTCCGTTCTGGTAATAAAACCTAACAGTAGGTTGTGTGCCATTCATGATATCAGACTGCAGGTTGTGTGGCAATACCACATAGCCGTAAATGTTGCCTTTTCTGAGTTCTGACAGGGCCTCATGTTCGGTGGCAGGAGTCATCACTACACTGCTTCCCGGGGTAGCATCTATGGTACGACTGAATTTTGCCGATAAAGCTGTGTGATCGTAATCAACCACAGCAATGGGCAGTTTTACAGGCACACCTTCCTTCATGAGCGACACGAAAAACAGAAGACTAAGCAAGGGCAAAAGCACCACCGCAAGAAGATACAACGGCCTGGATGTCATTCGGTTGATTTCTCTGCCCGATACACCTATAAGTGCCTTTATGTGATTATTCATAATCTACCTGAAATTAAATCCTGATTTCTATCTGGCAGAAATGCCTCTGGAAAGGTTGTTTTCAAGGCTGTTATATTCTACCAGTACGCTCATACCCGGAAGCAGGCCAGTGCTTTCCCCAACAGGACAGGCATGTACTTCAAACGTTTTAACATCAAATCCTCCGTTGCTTTTGGTAGGTTTGTAAGTTGCATAACCAGCCATGACTTTGATATAGCTGACCTTTAACATTATCTTTTTATTGCCCAATGCAGGAACAACTGCTTCAAATTCCTTCCCTTTTTGAATGAGCGGCATTTTGTCTTCGCGAATACTGAAGATGGCCTTTACATTTGTCAGATCAACCAGGCTCATCAGGGGAGCGCCGGAGCCGACCAATTCGCCGGTTTGAGGAAAAATATCTGAAACTTCGCCATTAACCGGCGACAGCAATACCGTTTCGGAAAGATACGCCTGAACCTCAGACACAGCACCTCTGGCGCGGTCAACCATTGCCATAGCGGCTTGTTTATCTTCGGCTTCGGCACCATTCACTGCCATCTCATATTGCGCCCTTGCTGCTTTTGAGGTGGCTACAGTGGCATGGTAAGCTGCTTCTGCTTCATCGCGTTTTTGAGCCGAAACCACACCATCGTTGAACATATTCTGCACCCGGTCGAAGGTTATTTTTGCGAATCCAACACCCACCTCCGCTTTTTGCCACATTTCATAGGCCGCTGCAGTCTGTTCCTGTCGCGCCCCCTTTATTGCTTTTCTGTTTTGCGCCATGGCAGCACTTTCTGCCGATGAGGCCTGTATGAGTTTGGCCTCAAGTTCAGGACTACCCAGAATAACCAGCGTATCCCCTATTTTTACCTGAGAACCTTCTTCGACTAAAATTTTCTGTATCCGGGCAGGCACTTTTCCCGATATTCTGGTTTCAGTTGCTTCAATCTCTCCCTGTAACATTTCTGGCTGAGGTTTCAGGAATAACCAACCCGAAATACTTACTAAAATAATGACCGACAGGAAAGTAATAAATGCCCACAACATTCCGGCATTACGTTTATTGAGTGTTTTCATTTTGGTTGTTTTTGTGTTTTAATGATTCTATTTGATATTTTCTATATTAAGGTCACCGGTGGCTTTATACAACTCAATTGTTGCCTGACGCTGTGCATATACAGCTTGCAGATATTCAAGCGCCGATTGCTGATAGCTTGTTTCGGCTGCGAGACGTTCGGTTATACTTATCTGGCCTTCGTTGTATGATTTCGACGCCATTTCAAGGGCTTTTTCTGCAACCGCTTTTTCCCTGGATTTCAGTATAACCTGTGCATTGGCAGTTTCAAGTGCTGTTGTAGTTTTGGTAAGGTTTAATTCCAGCAATTCGCGGGCTTCTTCCAACTCATTGGCAGCCTTTTTTACTTCAAGTTTTGCCAGTTTAACTTTAGAACTTCCGCCTGATAAATCAAAAATGTCCCATTTGAATCCTACACCTGCCATCAATGCCGGACCTAAAGTCATTGAATTTACATCAACACCAATATTCATAGGTGATTTGAAATTTGCTTCTGCATCGAAAAGGTTATCATAACGGGCCGACGCAAATGCTTGTACTTTAGGCAGATAATGCGACTTTTCGGCACCGAGCATATATTTTTGTGCCTGAAGCCCCGACTGGAGTGCCATCAATTCCGGCCTGTTGGCTATTGTGGACGTATTTGCTACTGGCAATAAGGGTTGCAGATCGGGAAACGCATTGGAAAAGCGGCTGGCAGGTTGGCCGGTAAGCCTTGAAAGATTTTGCGACAACAGCAACTTCTTACCCTTAAAATCAGCCATTTTTGCTTCAAGTGCAGCTTCGGCTGCCGCAATTCTCAAGGTATCATATGTCGTTGCAAAACCATTTCTGAGGGAAGAGGATGCAAATCGCTTCTCAGCATCAAGCCTCTGTGATGATTCATCAATCAATAATCCCGACTGGCCAAGTAGCGCCAGCTGATCGTAAGCGGCAATCACTTCAGCAATCAGATCGGCTGTACTTTTGCGCGTAAGCTGTTCCTGTGCCGAAGCCTTTTCTGTAAGGGCGTGCGAAATCCTGGGGACTTTACCTCCACTGAACAGCAATACCTTGGCACTTAAATCTACACCAAAATAATTACCTGTAAAATTGCCATCCATTTCTTTGCTTAAAGCCGGCAATGCCATGCCCTGAGCAGCAAGCAACTGTTCCAGTTGCATCAACTCACCGGTTAAACCTGCCAATCCTGGAAACATTTGCGGAAATGAAGGGCTTTGCATAAACTGGCTGATTTTCCCAAAACTTTCAAAGCCGGTAATTTCGCCCAATTCCAAATTAAGCGGTGATTTGGCAAAAACATATTTCCCGCCGGCTTCAAGCTTCGGGTAATAAGAAGACCTGACGGCTTTACGCTGTTGCAGGGTGATTTCCCGGTCAATGTGAGTAGCTGCAAGTTTACGGTCCTTTTCAACAGAAAGCCTGATGAGCTCTGTTAGTTCCGGCGAAAGCCCGCTGACCTGTGCCAGCATGATTTGCGGCAGCCAGAGCAATATGGCAATCAGGCTCATGTGCAAAACAGTTTTTTTCATAGTTCAACTTCGGTTAAGCATTTTAGGTTTCTATTCTTTCTCTTTCAACACAAGAGACGTTTTTTGACTTTTATTGTTTTTGACTCTTTTGGTTTTTTGGTCGAAATAATTACAAAAAAAATCACCGGCGAACCAGTCCGTAAAAAAGAATATTGATGAGGTCGTCGAGACGTTTTTCCATATCGGAATCTTCGTTGTTTTGCCAGAACATAGGAATTTCGAGGCCTTTCAAGGCAGTAACGATGGCTATTGCAGCCAGACGTGTATTTTCGATATTGAATTCCATTTTTTCAGCACCCTCTTTAAGAATGGCTTCAACCATTAAAATTTCCTCTTCATCATATTTTTTACGGATATTCTCAACAAAATCAAGATGGCTCAGGTATTCGCTGCGGATGGCATCGTAATAATTGGCCAGGTTTTTCAGGGTTTTCATCCTAACCAGAACATAAACCTTAAGTTTTTCTTTAGGGTCGACAACCGGCTTGATGGCTTCCTGCAGTTCTCGCTTGAGCATAGATGCTTCTTTTTCAACCACTGCCTGAAAGATGTCTTCTTTGCTCTCGAAATAATAGTATATTGAACTCTTTCCTTTGCGTGAGGCAATGGCGATTTCATCCATAGTGGTTTTTTTGAAACCAAAACGGCTGAAAATCTGCCTGGCAACAGCAATGATTGAATTTTTTACTTCTTCTTTGTCGAGCATGATCTGGATATTTTCCTGATTTTGTTTGCGGCTGCAAAATTACAATGGCAATTTCCGAAAAGCAAGAAAAAATTCGAATATTTTGGTCGATTGGTCGAAATAAAATAATTATACTTTTATGTACCTCATTATATGATAATTATAAATGTTGAAATACCGACCATAACTTAAAAACAGAGCTTATACAATGATATAACCCACCGGCCAAAAGAAGGAAAATAATTCAAACAAGGAATTTTTCTTACAATCTGATGCTTATAAAAGCAAACCTCATAAACCAAAATTAGTTTCACAACATACCCTAAGCAGAATAAATTAAAAAGCCCTGCTTACAATAATATAAGCAGAGCTTTTAAGCAAGAATTGTCTCAAACCTATTTCTGACTTAAGTTCAAGAATATTTCAATTTCGTTCACTCTGTTGAATAGGCCATCATTTTTACTTTTCAATGCAAGATTTTTGTCATCCGCTTGCTTAAGGTTTGTTGAATGAAATTATTCCGTTTTTGAAAACTGCAGGTTCAATAATTTATCAATCTGCTTTTGTTGCTTCTCAATAATGGCCTGTTGTTCCTGAATAGCCTTAACCAGCACAGGAATCAGTTCAGTGTACTTCACTCCGTATGTTTCCCGTTCAAGTTCAATGCCTTTCTCTTTCCGGGCGATCTGAATTTCTTCGTCAGAAGTAATGGAATGAACAACAGCATCAGGTATGATTTGCTCCAGGTCCTGAGCTATAAAGCCCATACTGTTGCCGGTTCCCACCCTGCAAGCATTATCTTTCCAGCGAAAGCTAACAGGTTTTAAGCTCATCAATGCATCCAGCCCGTATGAGATATCCCTGATATTTTCCTTTTTATTCCGGTCGGATGTCTGAATTGTACCATTTACCGCAAAAACAGCGGTCCAACGGTATGTTGCAAGGCCAAGGGAAGTTGTATTATCCAGATAAGGGGCAAAGCTTGAAGTTGAAGAAGTTGGGCGATAGGCATTTGCAATGGCATAGGGTGATCCAGAATAATGATGCCCAATAACAAGGCCAAAACTATTTTCACCCGAGGCAAACCCTCCAAAACTTGAAGATGAATTACTGCCAAAAAGCCTTATTGCTCCCTTATGAGCACCGCCTCCATTATCAATCCTCACTACATCGGAACTTCCACCATCAAAGAATCTGGAAATTATTCCCGAGCCATTTTGAGTAACAACCAAAGCCGCATCTGAACTGTTTGCCTTTGCATGTAATGCAATACCAGACGCATGGGTATTGTTGACATATAAGCCTGCATATCCTAATCCGGCACCTCCTCCTTCAACAGTTAATAATCCCGTTGGAGTTGCTGTGCCAATGCCGACTCTTCCATCACCTTGAACTGTAACCCGTGATAAACTATTGGTTATCAGCGACAATGAATTGTTTGACCAGGTCCCAACTGATGCATTTTCTCTGAGCCGGATATTTCCGTTAACATCAAGAAGTTCGGTAGGAGTAGTAACACCTATCCCCACCCTTCCGGCAGGAGTACCCCTGATGACCAGAGCATCATTCAATGTTGCCATGTCATCATTAGAGTAGCTAAAATATAAGTTCCCCGAACTGTTACGCATGGTCCAGTCAACCTGGGAACTCCCGGTACGAATCAAATTAAGCCCGGCTATATTTGCGTTTGTAGAAGTAATTTTCATCAATTGATCGCCGGATCCGGAGATGTCGAGTTTAGTGGTTGGATTTGAAGTTCCAATACCAACATTTCCGGTATTATAATAGATATTGTTTCCATTGGTTATCCATTGTGAAGAGCCTCCGCTACCTATTTCATCCGTAGCTGGTGCCCAGATTGTTCCGTTCCATTTGAGCACCTGACCACTGGTAGCACCCGCTTGTGCGATCTTACTTCCGGTAACAGCACCTCCGGCAATTTTAGATTCTGTAACTGATGCATTTATAATTTTGGACTCAGATACTGAGTTATTCGACAGATCACTTGAAACGATTGTTCCATCAATAATTTTTACAGATGTAACTGAATTATCAGCAATCTTTATTTCTGTAACAGCCCCTGTTGCAATTTTTGCAGAACTTACTTTTCCATCCCCAATGCCCGGGTTTGGATATGTTCCTGATAAATCGCCACCTGCCGGTCCTGTAGGTGGTCCACCTGAGGCTCCGGTCTCGTCATTTGCAGGAGTCCAGGTTGTTCCATTCCACTTCAAGACCTGCCCCGAGCTTGCTGATTGCTGTGCAATTCCTAAAGGAGAAGCTGTTGTGCCGTTACCGGATAAGGTACTATTGGTGATGGCAACCTGAGTTCCCCAGTTATCGCCGCCTCCGCCACTTGAAGGAAGCACAACTGAACCTCCTCCATGCGACAAGCTAAGCACCGTTCCGCTGAGGCTGATGGTCTGCAACTCGTTGTTGGGATCAGCATCGGCATCATTATTATTCTCTACATCTCTGGCATACATGGCATAAGGTGTGCTGAGTAACTGACTGGTGCCTGAAATGGAATAAGATGTACCTCCGGTCGGATCAACTTCTGTTTTTAGGAAAAGAGTACCGTTATTGCGGAAAAGATTGGCCGGAAACGCTACGTATTGCCCCAACTGAAGGCTGATAAGCCCGTTGTCATTGGTATTAGGGGTTTGTACTTCCTGCCACAAGGGCGTTGTTGAAGTTGGAGCATTCAGAATACTCAGCCTTACGCGAATGTTCTGATTGGTTACCAGATTGTTATTCGCATTACGGATAACGGCCTGATAGCTTATGTTTCCGGGGAGCTGGGCAATAACATTTGTAACGACCAGCACAAATACAAACAAAAAATATATCTTTTTCATGATCAATGGGTTTTAACGATTTTAAAAGTTTTCAGATCTTCACTTTTGCGGAGAACTTTAAGAAAATAAACTGCCGGTTCTCTTGAAATCAGGTCGATGTCGGTTTCAGTGCCTGAGACATTTCCGGATTCCAGCAGTTTTCCGCTGGCATCAAAAAGTTGGTACATCAGGTCATCAAACCGCAGATCATCAATTCTTAATTTCAGCAATCCTGTTGTCGGGTTGGGGTAGGCAATCATCTTCAGACTGATACCAATGGCTTCCTTTGTTTCGGTAACTATTGATATTTCGTATGGCTGCTGTATGCCCTGATTTGCTGAACCACCTGTGCCTGAAGGAATGGTGTAAAACACCTGCCCAACAGATTGGCTTGCGGATCCTCCGCTGCCCGAGAGACTCCCTCCTGATGAATTCATGTTTTCATGCAGGGTTTGTGCATTGAGTTGCGAAAAACAAAAGGCAACCGCAACCAATGCCATGAGTTTAAGATTTAAGGGTTTCATTTTTACTGCTTTAAATGATTATTGTTTACTTTTTCTATCACCACCTGAATGGTTTGGCAAAAGCTGAATCAACTTCCGCCAGACTAATATTCAGACTATTCTTCTTTGGCTTCCTGTTTTTCGGCTTTACGCTTACGTCGGGCTTCCTTCTTCTGAGGATCGCTTTTTACGGCATTTTCAGCCCCTTTTTCAGTGGCATCAAGGCTTTTGTCAACGCCTTTGTCGATTTTCCTGTTGACGCGCATTTCAGTTTTTCTGACTGCCCTGTTCTTGTTTTTCTCAACAAACCTATCGAGGTTCTGAGCCTGCAATCCGCAGCTCATCAGCATTAAAATGCCAAGAGTAACTATCAGGTTTTTCATGGTTTCAGATTTTTAGTGGTTAAACTTTTTGATGAAATAAAATTGGTTTTAAGTTATTTATGGAACCCGGCAATTAGTTGGAAGGAGGTTTAGGAGCAAGATATAATGAGCTGTATTCAGTTACTTTATAGTAATCGCCGATTTTGCGCACTACCACTGGACGGGGACTGTCAGCACCAAGCGTTCGGACAAACACTTTTATGCGTTTACTCCCATCAGTTGATGACATATAGCTGTATTGATTGACCAGCAGGCTGGCGATGTAGGGTGGAGCAGCCGGAGTATAATTATTGGAAGGTGATGCTCCTTCAAAATAGACAAAAGGCAGATAGCTGTAATCGGTCAGTTTACGCTTAAGTTCCGAAATGTTACCCATAACATATCCCTCGTAATTTCCGGCTTCATTGGCTGCCGGAACTATAAGCGGACTTGTGCTGGCTGCAGTAAGGCATTTCATTCCTTCTATGGGGTATTGCTGATAAATCCGCATGGCAACAAGCATCATTACTGCTGCACCCTGAGGGGTATGCGCTATCTGATTGCGAAGTTCAAGAAACTTAGCAAGGGAATGAGGAATGCGATTTAAACTTACCTCAGAAGTTGACTGAAGTTCATCAAAATCTGCTTCAGCAATAGTGCCGGTTACAATTCCGGAAACAGGATCATTGTCGGCAGGAATTATTTCAACGGGAGGTTTATTCGTCGGGTCTGTATCCTTATCTTTTTTACACGATGACAATGCAACGGCAAAAATCAGGACACTTATCAAAATGAATCGGGTTGTTTTCATTGTTCTTTTCTTTAAGGGTTTTATAATGCGTCCTATTTCCCAACATTCTCGCAATTCATTGCATAGCGGTCGCCGGCGCCATCGTATTTCAGCGGCTGGAATTTTCCGCCGACATAGTCTTCCTGGAAAGTCATTATGTAATAAGCACATTGACCGCCTTTTCCTTTCACAGCAATGGCTGCCCTGATGTAGCGATGCAGAATGGCACCTGAGATTTCATGCCGCCTGATGTACCAGTCTTTATCGTAGATTGCAATTTTGAGAACTTCAGTTGCATCAAAACGACCATTTTTCCAGTCGTTAGAATTTTTTAAAGCAGCAATCATGCGACTTTCGAGGGCCGGATCAGATTTTTCAGCTTTAGGCAACCGGGCATTTTTTGCCCCGGCATTTGCAGCGGTAGTGTTCAATTGAAGTGCCAGCTGATTATAAGCCTCAAAACTGTTTCCCGAAAGGGACAGATTTCCCGTGGCGGCCTGATTATAGTAGCAATTCAACACAATTTTCAGTTTATTATCGCCTGACTCCAGTTTAGAAAGTGCTTCTGCAAAATTTGCCGGTCCGTCGAATTTTTTGCCAAACTCTTTGTAGGTTATTTCCTCATTTCCATATGCTTCCGTAGTTACCGGATCAGGCACTATATCTATCACCACGTATTTATTGGCTTTGATACTGCCCGAAACAATCAGGTTTGCATAGGTAAGTTGCTCCTCACGGTCCTGCTTCTGGTAATCGTAAAGCGGTGGCTTAACGGTGTAAATAAATACCTCAAGGTTTACTTTTTTTTCGGGAGACTCATGCGAATAATACGCATTGACTGTTTGCGGCAGATAAGCCACCGCATATATGTGTTCACCGGCTGCAAAATTGGTTTTCAACGCAACCGGGTTCAGCGGATCTATAGGTGAGGAAGAAAAGATGATCTCACCGGGTTTCTGAGCATAACTCAACAGATGAAAGCTACAGAACAAAATGAAAAGCAAGGTTTTCGTTTTCATGGCTTTACGGATTTAACTTTTTGTTACTGAGCTCCATAACCCTGAACATTTCCAAACAGATTTAGAGCATCGCGCCATGGATACTTATTGCAAAACATGGTCACGCTCGACGAAATGGTGCCTTGCATATTCATGCCCATGGCAGCGCGCCACTGATTGGCAGGTGAGTTGCGGTCGAAGTCGGCCTGCTCGCTGTATCTTGCTGAAAGATAACCTTCCAGATACGCCTTGTTGACTTTAAGACCGTCAGGAATTTCATTGCGGTTACCTTCTACACTTGCAATTTCAAGATCGCCGAAATCTCCTGCATCAATCCTCAGGCGGGTGTTGCTGGCCGGGCTGTAGTGAAAGTCTTTGTCTTTGTTTACAAAGAATATGTTGTTGTCAACCTTTACCCATTCGTTCTTATTGAAACGGGTATGATCAATACCTGCAAGAATTGAAGCACCAATGATGTTGTTGTGAATGTTGTAGTCACATTTGGTCATAATGCGTACTCCATATCCCATATCAAGAAAATCTTTGGTGCGGCTCCAGCTGAACAGAATGGTGTTGTAAGCAATTTCCACTTCGCCACAAAGCGCCAGGGTATTGGGCCCGCCGGTGCTGGCACAGGTTCCGTAAATCTCAATTGCAGCCATCTTATTGCCGGCAAACACGTTATTTTTCACTGTGAACTTACCACTGCGGTGTCCGGCCTGAAGGGCAAAGCTTGCAGCATTTGTAAATACACAATTCTGAATGGTTACATCTCCACCGGTTGTGGCACTTACAAACTGAAGAAGAGGTTCGCCAACCGTCGGAAATTTATCTTTTGGTTTTTCGGTAGGAGGCAGCAATCGGCCGCCTTCGATGCCTTCAACTACTCCTTCATCAGCATGATAGGCGTTGCGTTCGCCACCATCAAAAACTATATGGTCGATAACGGTGCCTGCAACATCTTTGGTAAATTTAAGTATCACTTTTCGGGTCGAACGGGCGCTTTCGTTGTCGGGCTGAATCAAAGTGGGGTGTGCCACAATATCCTGTGTGCTGAATCCTTCATCAAAACTTCCGAAAAGCTTCACCGGTTTATCACTTTCAATAAAACCAACATTCAGGGTACCCATATAAACCCCGCCGGCAATTCGTATTTCAGCGCCGGGCTGAGCCATGTTGATGGCTTTATCGATGTTTTTAAACGGTGCTCCTTTACTTCCGTCGTTTCTGTTACTTCCCGAAGCCATTGAAACATAAAAAACCTGTTTGCTTCCGGATAAGGAAGGCGCAACAGTTTCGGGTTTTGATTCTGATGATTTTCCTGCTGAGGGGATGTCTTTTTGAGCTTCAGTAATTTTCTTTGAGCCCGGCACATTTTTCTTAACATCCTTCAGGCTTCCGATCTGTGCCGATAATGGCATAGTCAATGCCAGAGACATTGCAAATGCGCAGATAATTCCTAATTTTTTCATGGTTGCTACTTTTAAATTGGTTTGAAAGGTTCTGTTTTTTTATTCTCAGGTCATGGCAATAGCCTGAAAATGGTTTTTTCATGCGGTAAAATCAGGGCGGTTACCAATTGCCCCTCACTCAGTGTTGAATAAAGTTCTTTTGAGCATCCGAGCTTTACAGGCTTATTTCCTTTCGACAGAGGATCTGCTTTGCCACGGATATCAATTTCGAATGCTTCCTGAGCATATATCCTTACAAAATACTTGTATGTGGTGCTCCCTGCATCGGATTGACTGTATGATAGTATGTTTTTCCCGGTAACTATTCCGCTATATACATAGGGTTTACGATTTAGCAGATAAAGTTTCCGGGCTTTTTGAACTGAAAAAATGAAAATTACTGCAGCCAACATAACGCCAATCCCGGGTTGATGCCTGAATACCAGAAAAGCAGCAGCAACAGGCAAGGCACCAACCACGGGAATAGCTACAGTCATCCATTTATAAATGCGCTTCAGCACATCAAGATCCAGCGATTTATAAACCGCTGCCCAATCGGTGGTTGCTGCTGCACTCATGATCAGGAGATATTTTCGGCGGCCATCATTTCCTCAAACATCAAATGGCTTGATATTCTGCCATAGGTTCCGTCATTGTTTATGTCTTTCTGCACATGCATGCAAAAAAGACTGTGGTTACTGCCATTGTATTGCGCAGCAAGTTCAACGGATGTTTCAAGGAAATTTCTGACAACCCATTGGGTTCTTGTATTGTCGAGCCAGTTTTCGGTCCGCTTTTGTTCCCATTCTTTTACTACTGATGCTTTAAGAACTTTTGCATCGGGATGACTTTTGAGCAATGCTTCACCTGCCACCCGAATGGCTTCATCTGCTTCGGGGCCGGCTACAACTGCCGGGCGCATGGTAATGCGTTTGCTGCGGGCTGCTTTCCGCTCTTCATTCATACTCAAAAGCTGAGAATAGGCGTGCTTTAACTTCTCAAATGGCGCGGCATTTTCATCAAAGAGAGGCTGGATTTCGTCAATTCGCGAACCGAAAGCTTCGAGCTCCCTCCTGCCTGTGAAATGTGGCTTTAGCTCTGGCTGATGAACCCAGGCTGTATCGCGGTTCAAAAAGTCTATGCTTTCTTCAATATCCCGAAGAATTTCGCCAGCCATTTCGGCGGCAGTTTGATCAAAATTTGCCTCAAATTCATTTATTCGCTGTGCTACATCTCTGGCAAAATTCTCAAGTGTTATTGATTTTTCTGCTGAAAACTTCACTTTCGAATAAAGTTCAATAACTTCTTTGGCTTTGATGAAATATTGTTTCTCATCAAGCAACCCAGGCACATTATGGGCAGTTCCGCCGAAATAAGGGATGCTCCGGAATTCAGCTTCCCATTCATGGCATAGTGCTTCATTGGCCGACAATGATTCAGCCAGCGCCAGTTTTTCTGATGCTTTTCTGATCTCTGCAGCTTCGGCATCTTTTTCAAGAACCTGAATCTGCATATGCATTTCCTTGATTTGAGGAATATCCGTGTGCGGCCCTGCAAATCGTGCATAGTAGTTGTCGAGTTCTCTTTTTGCTCTGCTGAGATCTTTTGACAGAATGCTTTCGCGGATGTGACCCAACTGAGCCTCAACTTCAAAAGGCAAACCACCACCATTGCCTGGCCGGGTTGCAATTCCCTTGCGCTCAAGGTCTTTGCGCATTTTTTCAATTTTCTGTCTCAGCGATTTAACCTGAAAATCGTCGGGAACCTGCTGTGCTGCTTTTTCAGTGAGCTCGTCGGCTGTTGTCAGCAGTTCAACCGCTTCATGATTTTTGCCGCCAAACATGTTGTTCTCCGCTTTTCGCAGATAGCCGGATGCTTCCTGCATTAACTTTTTAGGATCTTCCATTGCTGCTTTTTGTTAATTGTTCAACATAACTACCTTTTTTCTTCTGGCTTTTTATCCTTTGGTTTAAAGGCTTTTGAAACCATATCGGCATCGCGTTTAATGCCTCTGGCTGTGCCAAAGATCATTGAAGGCAGGCTCAAAACCCGCCTGATGGAATAGAGAATCTGATAAATCTGGTTCATGGTATCTGGATTTAGGTGAATAATGCTGCTTTTCCGGATTGGGGAGGGAGGATGAAGGGGAGTTGCTGTTGCTGTTTCAGTGGTGCTAAATTAGTACGACCTCATGGCCTGAACCATGAGTTAAAACCCTCATTTCGGATGAGGGATTTACGAATAAGTAAGAAAGAAATCAGGAACCGAATCTGTTTTTGATTTGATTGTTGTGTTGCTATATTATTGTGATATAATATGTTGCGATTACTTTATGGATATAAATATCTGAAACTTAACTGCTTTTATGAATGCCAATACATAGAAATTACCTGTGCCCATCGAATCCACGCATAGCCCTCCCAACCTAATAAAATATCGAAGAAATCAGAGATGAATCTGATAAATCGGCATGATTACCATTTCCCTCCGGCACCGCCGCCTCCGGTTCTACCTCCGCCCCATGATCCACCGCCTGAGCCTGAAGAACCAGAGCCCGACCCTGAGGAGCTTCTCTGTTTCATAGGAATTACAAATGTGGTTAACATGATTTCTCCGCAGTTTTTACAGGTAAACTCCCGCTGACCTTCGCCTTTTGAACTGTAGGTAGCCGACTGAAGTGTTTTTTCGCCGGTTTTAGCCATGGTTAATGTCTTGCATTTCCTGCACATTCTGAATGCAGAAGCCCGTTTGCCTTCAAACATAATTTTTGTAATATGATTGCCTGAACATTTATAAAACCTTGGATCACGGCTTTTCAGCTTTATCTCAAGCATTTCAGCAACCGAAAGATATTGGTTGTATTCGCTATGCGTCATAGGAAGTGCATCCTGACTGCATTGACGGCAGGCTATTTTTCCATCCTTAAGGCTGTTTAATTGCCGTTTATAAAAGAAATAATAGGGCAGGAATGCCAGCGGAAAGAAAATAATTCTGAGAATCATCAGTTTGTTGGCTTCTGCAAGAATAAGAAAGCGCGAAGGGTCATCAGGTGAAATGCGTTTTGCATTTCGGTTCAGCCTGTATTGCACAATAACCGAAAGCACAAAAAGGTAAATATAAAAACCGAAAAAGGCATTGCCAACAGGATTGCTGAACACTTCGTCGTAATAAGAAGCCATTCCCGGCACTATGCCAGCCATCAGATAAACCGATAAAAAATGAGTGACCTTATCCCCTTCCCATACTTTAACCTTCGATGGCTTGTCAGGAACAAGCAATACCATACCCGCTGCATCTTCGTTTGATTTAAACGGTCCTGCAGGAACACTTTCTTTATTTTTCCTTTTACTTTTTTTCTGCAGAAAATATAATGCCAAGGCCATCATTGCGAACCATGCAAACCAAAGCACAACCTGAAAAGTATCCCACCAGGGTTCATAATTCATATGAAACCGCGAAGCCGCCTCTACGTCTTTATCGGTGAGTATCCGATTTATTTTATCACTAACATCAATCAGCCCCTTGCCATAAAGGTTCTGTTGAAAAGCCGGAACAATGTATGTTTTGCCCAATCTGATCAGAAGTGCATCCGGCAACGAACTTTCAACTCCATAACCGCTAAAGAAACGCCAGTCGCGTGTGTTCATAACAATCAGCAGCAAAAGCCCGTTATCCTTGTCTTTCAGGCCAAGCCCCCAGTTATTGAACAACTCAACCCCGAAGCTCATTACATCCCACTTTTCACTGATTTCATTCACCACCACAATGGCAAACTGCACCCCGGTTTCTTTTTCTGTTTGCTGAAGAATACGAGTCAGTTTTTCAATTTCGGAAGGATGCAAATTGCCATCGGCATCAGAAACATATAAATTATTTATGGTGCGCTGGTTAATTACTGTTTGCGGTTCCCATTGCCCCGAAATATCAGTAACAACAAAAAACAGGAACATCGATAGAATTGCGATTCTGACTTTCATGTGCTTTAAATTGTGGGGCTAAATTAAGGCTGATTTTTACAAATACCATCCTGCAAAAAGCAAAATGATTGTATTACCTCATATTTTATAGGGAATATCACCCACAATAAGAAAGTTTTTATGGTTGTAGGTTTGCTTATCGAAATTATTCACCCACCAAAAAAGAAGGAGTTTATTATGAAGCAGTTTATCCTGATGGCAGCCCTGATGGTGCTTTTTGCCGGATGCAACAATGGTCAGACCACACCAAAATCAGAAAAAAAGATGAAAAAACTCAGCACTCTTGAATGGGCAGGAGAAGTTTATGCGATTTATGAAGAAAGCATGAATGAACTGGATGCCCTCACCGGAGAAAAACCCGAAGTTACGCCCGAATTGAAAGAGAATGTAAAGGCATTAAAAAATTCAATCATTGATAAAATGATTCCTTACGGGAAAATGAGAGCCGGAATGAGCGAGTATGATCAGAAAACAAGTTCAGATCAGCTGGGCGTTAAAATCAACAACATTGCCCGTAACCCGGCCTGGGGAAGAACACAGAACGAAGCCAGAATACATTATGCCAAAATTGATGCTGAACTTGCTGCTTTAATCGGCAGTTTCAATATTATTACGCAATACTCACAATTTGAACTGATCAAAAAACAAGAACCCGCAGAAGCTGAAAGACTTGGAATTGAATAAAAGCAGACATATTTAAGATCATAAAAAGAGGCTGTCAGAAAATTCCGGAACTATAAAAATCTCCGGAATTTTCTGACAGCTTATCTGTTTTACTCCAGGATTATTATTTTGTGCTTTATGGCATACTTTACCAGCTCAATGGTATTTTTAAGCTCAAGCTTCTCCAGTATGTTATTCTTGTGATTTTCAACAGTTCGCGGACTAATAAACAATTTATTTCCTATCTCCTTAAAACTCAGACCTTCTCCCAGCTCCCTGATAATTTCAAGCTCTCTTTCGGTCAGTGCCGGCATATTATGAATAGAGTTCAGGTCTTTGATTTTTCGTTTGAAACTGCGATAAACTATAGATGAAAGGTTTTGCCCGAAGTAAGGCTCACCTCCCGAAATAATATTCATTGCACTGATCAGCTCTTCGCCTGAAGCATCTTTATGCAAAAATCCATCTGCACCCTTTTCAACAGCTTCACAAATCAGATTTTCTTCCATTTCTGCAGTAAGAATCAAAATCTTACTTCCGGCCGTTTCCTTTATAAACGCAATCAGTTCGAGGCCTGAAATATCAGGCAAACCAATATCAAGCAACACAATATCAGGGACAATACTTTTGGGAATCATCTTCATTTCCGAACCATTTGAAGCCTCATAAACCAGCTCAAACACAGTACTTCCGGTAAGCATTGCCCGTATGCCATCACGAACTATACGGTGGTCATCAACTATTGCTATCTTCTTCATAATTATCTTATTTCTTCTGCATAAACTTCTTCAGAATCATGTATTTCAATATTCTGCAGCAAAGGAATTACGATACTGAATGTACTGCCTTTGCCTTTTTCACTAACGACAACCAATCTGCCTGATATTTTTTCGAGCAGTTCCTTTGTAAGCATCAAACCCAGACCAGCTCCCTTTTCGCCCTGAACTCCGGGTTTGCTTTTCATAAAAGTACCTGAATTCATTATAAAATCAACATCCTGCTGATCCATTCCTACGCCATTGTCAGCTACACTGATTTCTATTTCCTGGTTTGCCAGATTTGAAGTTATATCTATCCGGCCACCTTCATGACTGTATTTCACAGCATTTACCAGCAGATTCCTCACAATAGTGGTAACGATATTTTTGTCGCTTACAAGCATCAGGTCATCTGCAGCAGCTACAACCACTTCAATATTTTTTCGTCTCAGCTGCTGATCAATAAGCTGCGTACATTCGCTTACAAGCGAAGCAAATGAAAACTGTGAAGGGCATACTTTTATCAGGTTTTGCTGCGAACGGGCCCAGTCAAGCAGATTTCGGAGCAAGCCTTTCATTGAATTTGCTGAAGCTGAAACTTCGCCGACATAGTATTTGACCTGGTCTGCTGAAAATTTTTCATAACTGCTGTTTAAGGTATTTACTATACCCGAAAAGCCTGACATAGAATTTTTTAAGTCGTGCGAAACAATTGAAAAGAGTTTGTCTTTGGTGTTGTTCAATTCATTCAGTTTTTCATTTATTACAGCAAGCTGCATCTGACTGCGGCGTTTAATCAGGTAACGACTGTAAAGGGAACCAAGAAGCAACAACAATATTGCTGAAATGCCTATCATTCCATATTTCGTCACATTTGCTTTGTTTAGTTCCAGATCTTTTTCAAGTTTCTCCTTTTTAGCAATAACCAGTTGTTTTTCTTTCTCTGCTGTTTCATATCTGGTCTGTAATTCAATTATTCTGTCTGCATTCTCTGCATCATAAATTGAATCATTTAGCATCTGATATTTAGTGGCATATTCATATGCTTTCTTAAAATCACCCTTTTTGCTGTAAAAATCGCGGAGACTGCCATAATTATTCAGCACCATCTTACTAAGGCCAAGCGCTTTGGCTTCTTTAAGACTTTCATGCAACTGACTGAGAGATGAAGCTTCATTTCCTTTGTCGGTAATCTGGCCCAGATTTGACAACGCAATGGTTATTCCTTGTTTATCGCTATGTGCTTTGGAAATCCCCAGTGCCTGATTAAAATATTGAATGGCTCTAACTGTATCTCCTTCAGATTTAACTACCAGCCCCAGATTATTAAAGATAGAAATCAGGCTTCTTTCCTCCAGCCCATTACTTTTGTGAAAATCAAGTGCTTGTTCAAAATACTTTTTTGCCTCAGTTTTATTCCCCTGCTCATAAAAAGTGTTACCAATATTCATTATCACATGAAATTCACTTTTTTTATTTCCTGTTTTTTGATGAATCGCAAGAGCCTGCCTCAGATAGTCATGTGAAACTTCATAGTTTTTTAGTTTGTTATGAATATTGCTCAGATTATTGAGCGAATAAGCTTTTAATTTATCGTTGCGCGATTGACTTGCGAGCTCGAGGGCCTGGTAGAAATTCGTATTGGCCTCTGAATAACGTCCCATCTGATATTGCATGGTGCCGATATTTATCAGATTATTTGTAATGCCAAGGGTGTCGTCGGTTTGTTGCCTGAGTTCCAGAGAAGCCCTGAAATTTTCAAGTGCAGCGGCATAATCATCATTTGCAATAGTTTGGCCTATAATAGTATGTGCCCTTGAAGCAGAAGAATTGGCACCTGCTTTCAGATACCATGGAATGGATAGTTTTAAGTTTTCCAGAAAACCATCTGTATTTTTTAAAGCCCGTTCAATCAGGGCATAATTAAAATAACAGCTGCCGATAGATTTATACATATCAGATCTGCCGGCGATTGTAAATATGGAGTCATTTGTTGCTCTGGCTGAATTTAACTGATTTCCCTTAAGCTGGATTTCAAATAATTCATTCAGCCTTACTATTTTCAGTGAATCTGACTTCCGGTTTTCAACACCACTCTGCGCAAATGCCTTGAGCGGGAATATTAAAATTGTTACCAGTGCCACCGATAAAAAAATCCGTAAAGGGCTGTGCAATTGGAATACATAGAATATTATTTTCATAACCTATGGGTTTAATGTTCTATTTTCTGTATAAAGATATTGGTATTTGAATAATTGTCAAAATAAAATATCACATACATTCTCTGATTTGTTTCATTTAAAATCGCAATTCTGACTTGTTTTGTTCGAGGTGAAGGCCATCTGAATAAAAATACAATAAAAGATCCATCGCTTTTTTTTGTATGGGGAAACCAACGAATACATCCTTAACGGCATTTGCGTACAATTTACAATAAGCAGATCGGTAAAATATCTACTGTTTCACCACTCCCTCTTTTTTCATAACTTTGCCAATCTTTTCAGCTAAGGCTGAAATATGAGATTACTTTACTGACAATCAACAATCAAAAAGAATGGAATCGTTAAAACGAACAAGAATAGCAGAAGTACTGCGCAACTGGCAGGCCATCGGGGCAGGCAATATGGTCAACCTTAAAGGTTGGGTACGCACCAAACGTGGAAATAAAAATGTAGCTTTTATCGCATTAAATGACGGTTCTGTAATTCATAATATTCAGATTGTGGTTGATCTGGCCGGCTTCGACGAAGCAACCATGAAGCTGATCACAACGGGCTCTTGTATTTCGGTAAACGGAATTCTGGTAGAATCTCCCGGTCAAGGACAGGCGGTTGAGCTACAGGCAAAGGAAATTGAAGTTTACGGCACCGCCGATCCTGAAACATACCCGCTGCAGAAAAAAGGTCACACCCTTGAATTTCTGCGCGAAATTGCTCACCTGAGGCCACGCACAAATACTTTTGGCGCTGTGCTTCGTATGCGCCATGCCATGTCATTTGCTATACATAAGTACTTCAACGACAACGGCTTCTATTATCTGCACACACCTATTGTTACGGGCTCTGATGCTGAAGGCGCTGGTGCAATGTTCAGGGTTACTACCCTTGATGCAAAAAATCCTCCGCTTACCGAAACCGGAGAAGTAGATTACACCCAGGATTTCTTCGGTAAAGCGACCAACCTTACCGTTTCAGGGCAACTTGAAGGAGAACTTGGTGCACTGGCACTGTCAAATATCTATACTTTCGGACCCACATTCAGGGCCGAAAATTCAAATACACCAAGGCATCTTGCCGAATTCTGGATGATTGAGCCGGAAATGGCTTTCCATGACATCAACGACAACATGGATCTGGCAGAAGATTTCCTGAAATATCTGGTGAAATATGCGCTGGACAACTGCATGGACGATCTGGAATTTCTTACCAAAATGTACGACAATGAGCTGATCGACAGGCTTAAGTTTGTGGTTGAAAATGATTTTCAGCGACTTACTTACACTGAGGCTGTTGAAATTCTGAAAGCTTCTGGCCAAAAATTTGAGTTTCCGGTTGACTGGGGCACCGATCTGCAAAGTGAGCACGAACGCTACCTCGTTGAAAAACATTTTTTGCGCCCTGTTATTCTGACGAACTATCCCAAACACATCAAGGCTTTCTACATGAAGCAAAACGACGACGGCAAAACCGTAAGGGCCATGGATGTGTTGTTTCCTCGTATCGGTGAAATTATAGGAGGTTCGCAACGTGAAGAAAGTCTTGAAAAACTCGTTACCCGTTGCCGGGAAATGGAAATTCCCGAAAAGGACATCTGGTGGTATCTCGACACCCGACGATTCGGCACTGCTCCACATGCCGGTTTCGGACTTGGATTTGAAAGAATGATGCTTTTTGTAACCGGTATGGCAAATATCCGCGATGTGATTCCTTTTCCAAGGACACCACAAAATGCTGAATTCTGATTTTTTTTTAATTTTGTGTAAGCCTGAATTTCCTTTCAGATTGAGAAAAAACAAAGAAAAAACAGGTCTTTCAGCGGTTGAAATAAAAAAAGTATTGCTTACGTTAATCAAGTAAGCGAAATATTTTGTAAATTGACCCTATATTCGCAGTGAATTTAAAACAGGAATTTGCATGTTAACTCAAAAACTACAACAGAAACTTCTTCAGAAACTGTCTCCACAACAGATTCTGCTTATGAAGTTGTTGCAGATTCCTTCCATTGCCTTAGAGCAGCGCATAAAGCAGGAGATTGAAGAAAATCCGGCACTTGAAGATGCTGCTGATCCCGAAATGAGTACCGATGCTGAAGAAATTCCTACCGATACCGAACCAGATCCAATGGATGAGCTGGAACGCGAAAGAGAGGATTTCGACATCACCGAATATCTTGATGACGATGACATTCCTGCTTACCGCATGAACGCCAACAACAGCAGTGCCGATGACGAACACCGCGAAGTTCCTTACGCCTCAGGTATTTCATTCCACGAAACATTAGTCTCACAACTTGGCCTCCGCCGCCTCGATGAAAGGCAGGTAGCCATCGCAACTTATATTATCGGCAACCTCGACGATTCAGGCTACCTGAACCGTCAGCTGAGCGCAATGGTGGATGATCTGGCGTTTACTCAAAACATTTCCACCAATATTGAGGAGCTGAATGCGATGCTGAAAGTGGTTCAGGAGTTTGATCCACCGGGTGTGGGTGCCCGCGACCTACGCGAATGCCTGCTAATTCAGCTCAAACGCCAGGATAATGCACCGGCTGTTGCATTGGCTGCACATCTGGTTGACAGGTATTTTGATGAGCTCACAAAAAAACATTACGACAAAATATCAAAAAAGGCAAAAGTGAGTGAGGATGAGTTGCGCGATGCTGTAAACGAAATACTCAAACTCAATCCAAAGCCGGGCAATTCGATGGGGGAAACCACCCGCACCAATCATTACATTATGCCCGACTTCTTTGTTTATAACAAAGATGGCGATCTGGATCTTCAGATAAATTCGCGCAATACTCCTGAACTGCGCCTTAGCCGCACTTATGTAGATATGCTGGAAACCTATGCCGAAAGCAAGTCGAAAAGCAGCAGCCAGAAAGATGCTGTGATGTTTATCAAACAAAAAATCGACTCTGCTAAATGGTTTATTGATGCCATCAAACAAAGGCAAAACACGCTTTATGTCACCATGACAGCCATAATGGAATATCAGCGTGAGTTTTTTATGACCGGCGACGAAACCAAGCTCAGGCCAATGATTCTGAAGGATATCGCAGAGATTGTTATGCTTGATATTTCAACCATATCGCGCGTGGCGAACTCAAAATATGTGCAAACTCCTTTTGGTACATTTTTGCTCAAGACTTTTTTCTCTGAATCCATGCAAACCGATTCAGGCGAAGAAGTATCAACCCGCGAAATCAAGAAAATTCTTTCCAACTGCATTGAAGCCGAAGAAAAAGGCAAACCCCTCACCGACGAACAACTCACTGATATCCTTAAAGACAAAGGTTACAACATCGCCCGCCGGACGGTAGCCAAGTACCGCGAACAACTCAACATCCCTGTTGCCAGACTGAGGAAAGAGCTTTAACTTTCGATCACTTTTTCCAGTTTACTTACCCGGTTTGTTTTCTCATGCTGAGTGGAATTGCAAATTCCGCATATGGAGATATATTATGCTGCCCTTTCAGGGCGCTGATTTGACTTTATGCGTTAAGCAACCCAGGGCGTTGCCCATGGGTTTATATATACTGCCACTTCGTGGTGTCCCTATATAATATCATTCCTCTATATTCAATATTCTTGGTACTTTTACAAAAAAAAAATAACCCGTATCATGATCAAGCACATCAGTTACTCAAAAAGCTGGATCGCCGTTCTGGCATTGACAGCCTGCACTTCAACCACTGAACCAACAGTAAAAATATCCATGCAAAGCGATTTCCCCACACCCCCGGCCGCAGCTATCAAAGCGGTAACCTTTAATGAATTCGGCAACGAAAGGATTGATAACTATTTCTGGCTGAAGGAAAAAGAAAATCCAGAGGTATTGGCTTACCTTAACGCTGAGAATGATTATTGCGATACGGTAATGAAATCCACAATTCCATTGCAGGAGAAACTTTTCGCTGAAATGAAAGGTCGGATCAAGGAAACCGACGAAACAGTTCCACAGTCCGACAATGGTTATTTCTATTATTCGCGCACCGAGGAAGGAAAACAATACCGCAAATACTGCCGCAAAAAAGGCGATGTTTCATCTCCTGAAGAGGTTATTTTTGATGTAAACAAAATGGCCGAAGGCAAGCCAGCCTTTATTTTTGCAGGTTTCGACATAAGCACCAACAACAAGCTGGCCGCCTATGCCTCCAATGAAACGGGTTCTTTTGCCGATTTTACTTTGAAAGTCAAGGATCTGGAAACCGGAAACGATCTAGCCATAAACATTGATAAAGTTCAGGGATTCGCCTGGGCAAACGACAGCAAAACAATTTTTTACACCGTAGGCAATGATGCCTTGCGCAGCTGGAGGGTATACCGCATCGATATTTCGGACAGTAAACCGGCAGAACTGGTATTTGAAGAACCCAACGAACAGTTTATCGTGGGCGTCGAAAAAAGCAAAACCGATGATTTTATCTTCATCACCACAGGCAGTTTCACTTCGTCAGAGTACCACTTTTTGCCAGCCGATGAACCTTCCGGTAAATTTAAAGTATTTATTCCCAGAGCGAAAGACGTTGAGTATCATGTTAATCACCACAAGGATAAGTTCTTTATTCAATACAAAGACCGCGAAAACCTGAATTCTATGGTTTACGAGGCTCCTCTCAAAGGATACGAAGACCGCAGTACCTGGAAAGTGCTGATTCCGCACGACAAGGATGCAAAACTTGAAGGACTGGATGTTTTTCAGGATTATCTTGCTGCACAGATCAGAAGAAACGGCTTGAATGAAATCCGCGTAATCGGACTAAAAAACGGCGATCAGAAAACCATCAGTTTCCCTGAACCGGTTTACACGGCATACATGAACGGAACTCCGGAATACACTTCCACTACGCTGCGATACAGCTATACTTCGCTCAATCGTCCCAACAGCGTGTTTGAATACGATCTTTCAACCGGCAAAAGCACGCTGCTGAAGCAACAGGAAATCCCCGGCGGATTTAATCCCGATGATTACACTGTGGAGCGCGTTTGGGCTACTGCAACTGATGGTGTTCAGGTTCCGATGTCTGTAGTTTATAAAAAATCACTGAAAAAAGACGGCAGCAATCCTGCGCTTCTTTATTCATACGGATCATATGGAGCCAGTTCCGACGCTTATTTTATTTCAAGTTTCTACAGTCTTATTGATCGCGGTTTTGTATTCGCGATTGCTCAGATACGTGGCGGCAGCGATATGGGAGAGCAATGGTATGAAGACGGCAAGCTACTTAAGAAGAAAAACACTTTCACCGATTTTATTTCGTGTGCCGAAAAACTAATTGCTGATAAATATACAGCATCTGACAAACTGGCCATTATGGGAGGAAGTGCCGGCGGATTACTTGTTGGTGCCGTTGCCAATATGCGCCCTGAACTGTTCAATACAGTAGTGGCCCAGGTTCCTTTTGTGGATGTAATCAATACCATGCTCGACACAAGTTTGCCGCTCACTACCCAGGAATACGAAGAGTGGGGAAATCCGAACGAAGAAGAATATTACAAATACATGCTTTCTTACTCACCTTACGACAACATAAAAACTCAGAATTATCCAAACATGCTGATTACCGGTGGATTAAATGATTCACAGGTAGGATATCAGGAACCTGCAAAGTTTGCAGCCCGATTGCGTGCCATGAAAACCGACAACAACATATTGCTGCTGAAAACAAATATGGAATCAGGCCATGGCGGAGCCACCGGTCGTTTTGATGCGTTGAAGGAAACAGCATTTGAAGTAGCCTTTATCCTTAACAGGGTTGGGATTAATGATTAATTGAACCGGAACTGCACCCTGATTCATCATGGAAAGAGAAAAAAGTTCAGACCTGCTCAAACGCATTCATGAGGAATACGAGGTAATACCGGGCATTCACAATTATTGCGATCGTTGGTGTCAGCGTTGCCGGTTCTGCACCCGTTGCAGTGTTTATCTTATGGAAGTTGAGGAGGAAAAATTCAGGGCAGAAAACAATCTGCCGGAACAGGATTTTGATGAATCAATGAGCAATATACTGCAGGATACCATGGAAATGATTATCGAAATGGCTGCTGAAGACGGAATTGAACTGAGTGAGGAGGGGGATGCGGAATTGGAATTCTTTCCGCTTCGACGACCCGAAAAGAAACACTATCTATACAGAAAAGCAGATGAGCATTCAAAATGGCTGATTAAATGGTTTGGCACGAACAGCAAAATAATTGACACAAAACTGAAAAAGTTCAGCGAAACCTCTAAACAGGATTTTCTGATTTTTGAGAATGCCATTGACTCATTGAGCTGGTATATGCACTTTATTGCTGTAAAGTTTTCGCGGGCACTTATACCTCCTTACGATGACTCACCAGAAGCCAGTTATGACAAAAACGGGTCAGCAAAAATTGCCATTATTGCGGTTGAAAATACCATTCAAGCCATTTCGGCGATCATGGTTTACTTTCCTGATGATGAAGATGAATTCCTGACAGCGCTGGTAAGGTTGGAGCGGATACGAAAGCGTGCACTTAAAGACTTTCCAGATGCCATGAATTTCAAAAGGCCGGGATTTGATGATTGAAGCAGTTAAAAAGCTGTCTCAAATGCCTGAAAAGACATTGAAGACAGCTTTTTTATACATCTACTATTCAATTACCTTAAAACTTATTCCTTTGATGGTCTGCCAGCCGGCTTTATCAGTCAGGCGCACCATCATATGATAATCACCGGTATCGGCATCGGCCGGAATAAAAATATCCACAGATGCAGCGTAGTTTTTCGATCCTACAGGGATTTCATATTCACTGATCAGCCTGAAAGGATTGACCGGCGATTTGACCGGCTCAAACTCACAGGGCATGGGATCGGTGCTGTGGGTATGATGATCAAAGTTATGATGAATGTCGAGACTGAATGCGCCCAACTCCTTGTTATCGCTGAATTCTGCAATAAATGTGAAGGTGGTTCCGCGTTTTATCTCATCACAATTCACCGGATAACCTCCGCAGCAATCCATTTTTATTTCAGGATAAATATCGTCCTTTTCTTCTTTGGTGCAACCTGCTACTGCGGCCATCAGCAAGGATAATAAAAGGAGGGAAAGTTTTTGCATCTGAAAATTAGTTTTTGGTGTGATTTAAATATTCTGGAGATTCGGGTTTCAAGTTGAATCACACTACTTTAAAACAGGCAACTGAATCAGAAGTTCGGCTTCTTTTACGGTGCGGTTGCCTTCCTGATCTGTCACCGACATATGAAAATGGTAGTCTCCGGGTTCTGTATCGGCCGGGATGTCCATATGCTCGTGGAAATCAATATTTTTGACACCCGCATAACCTACCGTATAAATGGAATCAAATTCCCACCCGTTTGAAGTTTTATTGGCACCATGTTCTGATTCAGGATGGATTTTTACCTGTATCGTAGCAATTTTTCCTTCTGCAATAATTTCGGCATCAATGTGCAATTCATCACCCACTGAAGCTGTTCCGCTGTTATCATACCCCAATTCAAACTTAAGAAATTCAGGGGCTTTTATTTCGTCCTTTTTGCACGAAGAAATGGCTGCAATGGTTATTATTGCAAGAATAAGTGATCTGATGTTTTTCATTTTTCTGGTTTTAGTTTTGGTTTAACTTGAAAAGGAATTCTTATCCCGATATTCAATCCTCGGCCAGGCTCGGGAACACCTATCAGACGGTAAAAACTGGTATGGTTCAGGTAGCGGGTATTTAAGAGGTTGCTCAACCTCAGGGTTAAGATAAAAGATTGTTTACCCGCTTTTAAAGTTGTTCCGGCGCTAAGGTTAATAATCTGATAACCCGGTGTTTTCTTTTCAGGTGGAACAATCTCATTCTGAGCTGACACCATATTGAAATCGGCAGAGAACCATGAATCTGAAAGCGATCCGGCATCTCCGGGAATAAACGTAAGATTTATCAAAAAAGAGGCAGGGGGCGCCAATGGCAATCCGAATCCCTTTTTATCGCCCGAAAGTTGACGCGACCATACATATTCGCCAATTGCGCCGGCTTTAATTTTTGAGCCTAAGTTGTAGTGAAAATGCATCTCTCCCCCACCCCTGATAACTTTGCTTTGCATGTAATCAAATACCTGAAGGCCTTCGTAATACTGATAGGTAGGATTCAGATAGATAAAGGAGGGGAAATATCCCGCGAAGGGTGACAATTCAAAAGCCCACACGGAGTGGTTAATTTCAACACCAAAATCAAGCTGATAAGCTGTTTCAGGCTTAAGGTCAGGGTTGCCTTTTTCGAAACGGTACATATGGTAATTCACGCCGTCTGAAGCCAGCTCTTTTGCCAAAGGCATTCTGAAACTGTTACCCAGATTTGCTTTCAGGGTAAGTTTCTGATGCTTATAAACCATTCCGGCCGACCAGCTCAGGTGAGAAAAATCAAGATCAGATGCGCTCGCCCTTTCCTTAAAATCAGAAGTGGTATCCTGAGCACTCACCGGACTTGCAAACCAATCATTGTATTGCTCAATGCGAATATTGCCTGCATCAAAACGCAAACCACCCGAAAACAGCAAACGACTGCTGGGCCTGTTTTCAGCTACAAGAAATGCTCCTGCTGTTTTTCTGCTGAAAGAAGGCAATATAAAACCCCATCCAGCCGATTGGTTCTGCTGAATTTCAGCATTCACGCCTCCTGAAAAGTTCACTTTTGCAGTCTCTCTGTTCTTGACAGAATAATTTACCGACCAGGTTGCCTTATCAAACCTGCGCTCAAGGCTATCGGGGGGTTTGGGCATATACCCGTGCTCAACCGCCTCAGAAAACTCCTGGCGGGTATTCTGCTGAAAAGCTACATCAAGCTGATGGTTTATGCCATTAACATTCAACATATTACGCGAATGTAACTTGAAATGATTTACCTGCTGGTAAGGCAGGTCAATGTCACGGTCACTTTTGTCGTAATCAATGGACGAATTTCTGATTTCAAGACCATGCGCATTGGCAAAAAAACCGCTTTTCGAAAAAGTGTTGTTCGCAAAAAGGGTAGAACTCATTTTATCCGTAACCCATCCCAGACTGACACTTGCATTCTTTTCCTCACCTGCGCTGTTTCTCAGCTTCCTGTCCTTAAGTTTAAAGTAGTATGAAAAATATTCCACACTATCCACCGGCACCTTGTAATCGGCATAGTCAATCAGGGTTATTCTGGCTTTTGCCCAGAGTTTCTCATGTCGGCCATGCAAACCTGCAGAAACCGCTCCCAGCATATTATTGGTTTGTCCGCTAAAGTCGATATTCCCTCCCAGACTTCGGGGTTCGGGCAGGAATGACTGCTTCAGGTCGATAACGCCGGCAATGGCGTCGGATCCGTACATCAGCGAAGCAGGGCCTTTAATCACTTCAATCCGTTCCACATTAAACTGATCAACTTCAACTCCGTGATCAGCACCCCATTGCTGGCTTTCATGCTTGATGCCGTTTTCGGCAACCACCACCTGATTAAAACTCAATCCGCGGATAACTGGTTTCGATTGTCCCGATCCTATACTTATGGAATTTATACCCGGAAGGCGATCAAGTGATTGCATCAGACTGCCAGAAATATTCATCCTTATAAACTGATCATTAACCACTTCCACCGGTCGGGAATCATTGCTTCGCCTGAATTCATGATGGCTGTTGATGATTTCAACTTCTGAAAGTGTGACAATCCGTGGCTTCAACATGATTAAAATCAAGGTATCCTTCGTAAGTTCGATTGTGTGTGATTGCTTTTCAAAACCCATAGCGGTGAATGAAAGAACATATTTTCCTTCCGAAAGGAAACCAAGTGAATAATGGCCGCTTCTATCGGTTGTAGTTCCATTGAGTTTTTTACCGGCAGTAATATTCACGCCAGCAACAGGCAAGCTGTCAGCAGACAAAACCGTCCCTTGAATTGTATGTTTTTTCTGGGCAAATGCCAATGACACATACAGCATTAGAATAGCAATTGCAATTGCTTTCAGCTTCATTATTAAATATTTAGGAAAGTATTCGCGTGAGGGGGAGATTTACGAATCTCCTTTGGTACAGAAATATTTATACCGATGGCGGGGCGCGAAGCGAAGCAAACCTTGATTTGCTTTTTACTTCGGATTGTTCTGGCGGGATTGGTATTGCATAGAGAACCGAACTCACTTCCGGAAGATTACAATCAACCGGAGAAACTACCTGCACATATTGAAAGTTACAAATCTGGCAACTTTGAGCAGAATGATGATGCATTGACCGGTTCAACCCATCGGCATCAGCAACCACACAGCAATTTTCTTCCTCATGCCTGTGCAAGCCCTGAACGATCATGGGTATGAGCAGAACAAGCAAGAGAAAAAATGCTTTGAACTTTATTAATATGTGATCTCGTGTGGTCAAGCCTTTGGTGTTAATTTATTAATTGCATTTGCTGCAAAGTCCTTTGATGATTACCTCCGAGGCCTGAGATTGAAAACCTTCAGGCAAGCGGTAAGGTCCGGGATGAATATTCTCAAGGCAAATCAGCTTCTGACAGTGATTGCAGAAAAAGTGGGCGTGATTTGAACGAACAGCATTATTGTGCCTGCCTTCGTTCAGTGCATATTTTACCAGCAGTTTATCAATCACTATCCGGTGTAAAATTCCCGCTTCTTCAAGGGTTAAAGCACTGCGATAAAAAGTTGTACGATCATAATGACTTCCCATCATACTGCTTATCTCATCCTCTCCCATAGGAAGCGGCGAGCTTTGCAAGGCTTCAATGATTGCTACCCTCGGTGAGGTTTTTTTTAGCTTATGATTGCGGAGAATCTCTGACGCTTCCATAAAAAACAGATTGAATTGTAATAACATTGCAATTGCAACAATGTTGCAAATGTAGGACAATTTTCTCAAAAAGCACCTCATGAAGACCAATTCAGAAAAATATTTTCGATAATGCTTGACAAATACTATACTTATTTCGTATTTTTGTACCGTTTTAGTATCATATTTATGAATAAAGTAACAATTAGTAACAAAAAGCATCAGTCGTTATTGTCTGCCGGGCGGGTACTTTTCTGGAAACATGGCTTCCGCAGAATCTCAATTGACGAAGTTTGTAAAACTGCCGGGACAAGTAAAATGACATTTTACCGCTATTTTCCTGACAAACTCGCATTGGCAAAAGCCGTGTTTGACACAGAAGTTGATAATAGCATTTTGCAATTCAGGGAAATTATGATTTCCGAAACCACGGCATCAGAAAAACTGGAAGCCATGCTTCGCATAAAATCAGATTCCGTAAACAACATCAGCCAGGAGTTTCTGAATGATTTTTATACCGACAAAGATTCTGATTTAAAGACATATATCGCGCAAAAGACGGCTAATGTGTGGAATGAAATCGTCAATGATTTTAAACTGGCTCAGCAAAAAGGCGTATTCCGCAGCGACTTTAAACCCGAAATACTTCTCTATATTTCTCAGCAACTGCCCGGATTTATCAATGATCCTTATCTGGTTCAGCTTTGCGGAAGTCCTCAGGAAGTTGTTATGGAAATTGCACGCTTTTTTACATACGGCATCGCACCAAACGCGAAAACCACTGCTGAAAAATGACGAAATACCTGTTTTTGCTGTTAAGTCTTTTTGTTCCTTCTCTGGTTTGTGAAGCCCAGAAAAGTGATACACTATTGTTCAGCGGGCAGGCATCGGCCTGGGCAAATTACAATTTTGATCAGGACATTTCTCTGGCAGCAGGAGTGCGGTATATTCCACAAATCAACTTTCAGGCTGTTAAAGGAAAGAATTTATTTGATGCTGAAATTTCATTGAATCTTAATGGTTCCGCAATGATACGCCCTTTTGATTCGCTGGCCGGTGATGGATCAATAAAGCCCTACCGCATTTGGGTTCGATATTCTGGTCCACAGTTTGAAGTCAGGGCAGGTTTGCAGAAAATAAATTTCGGATCGGCCACCATGTTGCGACCGCTGATGTGGTTCGACAAACTTGATCCCCGCGACCCGCTTCAGTTAACCGATGGCGTTTGGGGCTTACTTGGCAGATACTATTTTTTAAACAATGCAAACCTTTGGCTATGGATTATCCTGCCTTCTGAAAATCCGAAAACCTGGGAATTTGCAGGATCTGACATAAAATATCCGGAAACCGGCGGGCGGATTCAGTTGCCGGTAGCTAAAGGCGAAATTGCTTTTTCAGGACACTGGCGCATGGCAGATACCCGGCAAAACCAGCTGAGTCTTCCGGAATATGCATCGGTGCCTGAAACCCGGCTGGGATTGGATGGCAAATGGGATTTGGGTATCGGCCTATGGTTTGAGGCATCACAAACCAGTTTTTCGAAAACCCTCGGCGATCTGAAACATCAGACAATTGTGAGTCTGGGCGCTGATTACACTTTCGGCATCGGAAACGGACTGAATCTGGTGGTTGAGCATCTGCAGGCGGCATCAGGAGAAAAGCTCTTCAGCTATTCCGCATCAATTGGCTTTACCGGTTTATCGATCTCCTACCCGTTGAGCATGAACAACAACCTGAGTGCCATCACTTACTTTGATCTACGAAACAAACAGAGTTACAACTTTCTTAGTTACAAACGACAGTTGAGGAAACTTGACCTGCATATTATGGCATTCCTTAACCCGAAAAACTACCAGATGCCATACCAGACAACAGACAACATGATGCTTGCCGGAAAAGGACTTCAGCTTATGCTGGTTTACAATCACTGAAAAGAAATTTCATCACTGTAAAGAACAAATACTATGGAAAGCAGCAACACCATCATCATTAAAGGGCTTTACAAACGTTTCCCGGTGGGGAAAGGTGAATTTACCGCATTGAGTGACATCAACCTGAATTTTGCGCAAGGCGAATTTACCGGATTGATCGGCCCAAGCGGATCAGGCAAAACTACCTTGTTGAATATCCTGGGTTCGCTTGATGTTCCATCGGAAGGTGAAGCATTGGTACTTGGAAACTCTATCGGGAAACTCACCACGCACGAAGCCGCCAACCTGCGAAAAGTCAGCCTTGGATTTATTTTTCAGAGTTACAACCTGCTTGCGGTGCATACAGTTTACGAAAATGTTGAATTTCCGCTTTTGTTGCTGAAGCTATCGGCAACAGAAAGGCATAAAATGGTAATGGATGCGTTGGAATGGGTGGGACTTACTGACAAAATAAAGTCAAAACCACCTCAACTCTCAGGCGGGCAATGCCAGCGAGTGGCTATTGCAAGAGCAATGGTAAAAAAACCTTCGCTCGTTCTGGCTGATGAACCAACGGCCAACCTTGATGCAGCAAACTCGCATCACATCCTCAAAACCATGGAAACCCTGAACCGGGAGCTGAAAACCACCTTTGTTTTTGCAACACACGACGACAAGGTAATCAGTTACCTGAGAAGGAAGGTTTACCTGCTGGACGGCAGGATAGATAAGGTCGAAGTTATTCACCCTAATTCCTGAAAGCCATGAAACTCGCATTAAAACTGGCATACCGCAACCTTATGGGTGCCGGCCTGCGCACCTGGCTGAATGTAATTGTGTTGTCGTTTTCTTTTGTGATCATTATCTGGCTCAAAGGAGTAATGACGGGTTGGGATCATCAGGCAAAAACCGACATGACCAACTGGGAAATCGGTGGCGGACAATACTGGCACAGCACTTATGATCCCTTTGATCCGTTTACCATAACCGATAGCCATGCACCAATTCCCGATGAACTGAAAAAAAGGGAAGAAGCAGGAGAAATAGTCCCCATGTTGCTTGTGCAAGGAGCCATCTTCCCTGAAGGAAGAATGATGCCGGTAACAATCAGAGGAGTGAACCCCTCACAAAACATTCTGCACCTTCCGGTTAAAGAATTGATCACCAACGATGGGACAATAGCAGCAATAATCGGATCACAAATGGCGAAAGTAAGCCAGCTAAAAGAAGGCGACTATGTTACGCTCCGATGGCGCGATGCAAATGGAACATTCGATGCAACTGATGTATTGATCTGCCATGTTTTTTCAACAAATGTTCCTTCTGTTGATCTGGGGCAGATTTACATCCCGTTATCAACCTTGCAGGAATTTGCGCTGCTGCCCGGCGAAGCAACTCTAATTACTTTGAAAAATGCCGAAGAATCAGCAACGGAATATCCCGGCTGGGTTTACAAATCAAAAGAAGAATTGACAAGGCAGGTAGATGAAATGATAAAAACCAAATCGGCAGGGCAAACGGTGATTTACGCAATATTGTTGCTTCTGGCTATGCTCGCCATTTTTGACACTCAGGTACTTTCAATTTTCAGGAGGCAGAGAGAAATAGGAACCTATGTTGCGCTGGGTTACACCCGGCAACAGGTGGTTGGCTTATTTACTGTAGAAGGAAGCATGAACGCTCTGCTTGCGGCACTACTTTCAGCTGCTTACGGAATACCTTTTCTGGCATGGCAGGCAAAAGCTGGATGGACAATGCCCATTGACACCAGCGAATTCGGAATGGCAATAGCTCAGACACTTTACCCCGTTTACAGCCTTGGTCTGGTCGCCGGAACTGTTGCCATAATAACCATCACCACCGCAATAGTCAGCTATCTGCCATCCAGGAAAATAGCTAAAATGAATCCAACCGATGCTTTAAGGGGGAAACTGCAATGATAAAATTTCTGATAAAAGGGCTGCTCCGCGACAAAAGCCGTAGCCGCCTGCCAATTATAGTTGTTTCGCTGGGTGTGATGCTTACGGTTTTTATGCATGCCTACATTACCGGTTTTATGGGCGATACTTTTGAGATGAACGCAAAATTCTCAACCGGCCATGTTAAGGTAATGACAAGGGCTTACGCAGAAAATTCAAGCCAGTTGCCCAATGATCTGGCATTGATTGAATCCGGAAAACTTCTGGCAAACCTGAGGCTGAATCATCCTTACATGGAATGGACACCGCGGATTCAGTTCGGAGGATTGATTGATGCACCTGACAGCACCGGCGAAACCCGTTCACAAGGGCCTGCAATCGGGCTGGGAATTGATCTTCTTTCCGGAAATACCGGTGAAGCTGAACGGCTTAACCTCACCAGCTCATTGGTTCAGGGCAGACTACCGATAAAAAAAGGAGAAGCTTTATTGAGCGATGATTTTGCACGAAAACTGAATGTTATCCCCGGTGATGAAGTTACCCTTATCGGCTCAACCATGAATGGAAGTATGAGCATGCACAATTTTACTGTTGCCGGAACAGTAAAATTCGGCACCGAAATAATGGACAGAGGATCAGTAATTGCTGATATTGAAGATGTAAGAGCGGCGCTTGACATGGAAGATGCATCGGGTGAAATACTGGGCTTCGAAAAGAAAGGTTTCTATGAAAATAAAAAGGCTGAAAATATGTCGGCGGTTTTCAACAGCACATCAAGCAATGCTGACGATGAGTATTCCCCCATCATGAAAAGTCTCAGTCAGCAGGGAAATATGGGCCAATATGTTCAAATGTCAGAACTCTGGGCTGCTTACATTTCATTGATTTTTATTTTTGCCATGTCGCTGGTTTTGTGGAATGCCGGACTGCTCGGCGGTTTACGCCGCTATGGAGAAGTGGGCATAAGGCTTGCGATCGGTGAAGAAAAAGGTCATATCTTCAGAAGTATGATTGTCGAATCTTTTTTTATCGGCCTGGCTGGTTCTGTATTGGGAACTGCCATCGGGCTCTTCTTTGCTTGGCTTGTTCAAACCTATGGAATCGACATATCAGGAATGATGAAAGGCGCTTCAATGATGATGCCAACAGCCATCCGGGCAAGAATTACAACGCCTGATTTCTACATTGGATTTATCCCTGGTGTAATATCAACGGTATTTGGCACAATGTTGTCAGGAATCGGAATTTACAGGCGCCAGACAGCCACTTTGTTCAAAGAACTTGAAGCCTGAACACTTAATGTTTTACTTAACCTACAACCCAAATGAAAACCTTTTTTATATCTCTCTTTACGCTTCTATTTTTAAACCTTAGTGCACAGGATGCATCATCAGTGCTTGAAAAGATCGATGCAAATATGTCTTCGAAAAACCGGATTTTCGAAAGCAGTATGACCATTCTTGGCAAAAGAGGTAGCCGCACCATAACATCGAAAAGCTACTCAGAAGGCACAAACAGATCGTTCACCGAATATCTCTCACCGGCATCAGAAAAAGGCACAAAAATGCTGAAACTTGACAAGCATTTGTGGATTTATTCACCATCTACCGATCGTACCATACAGATATCAGGGCATATGCTCAGGCAATCGGTGATGGGCAGCGACCTATCCTACGAAGATATGATGGACGACCGTAAACTTACCGAAGTTTATAATGCAGTTGTTTCGGGTGAAGTAATGTATGGTGATCGCAGATCAATAGTGCTGACGCTTACCGCAAAAGTTACTGATGCAGCCTATTACACCCAAAAAATGTGGGTGGATGCCGAACGGTTTGTTCCGCTGAAACAGGAACTGTTCGCAAAAAGCGGAAAATTGTTGAAGCAAATGGAAATGAAAGATGTGGTGCAGATTCAGGGCCGTTGGTTTCCAACATCCATCATCTATAAAGACATGTTGAAACAAGGCGATGGAACGGAATTCAGAATGACAAAAATCAGTTTCGACCAGAAAATCCCGGAGCATATTTTCACCAAAGCCTCCTTAAAGCAATGAAAAGCACCGTAGAATAAAACCTTACCAGGTACACAACCTATTTAATAATGCTCAGATACCGTGTTTTTATCGCTCTGAGTTTTTCCAAAGTAAGATTTTCCCTGTAAATCCTGATCATGTCTTTAACGCCATGACCTTCGAAATACCACGCGTATGCGGCATCAAAATATAAAATAGAGGTATCATACTTTGCTTCTTTGGTGACAGCCCGGAAGGTTTCGAAGTCCAGAAAACGGGGAATGTGAAAATATCCATGATGAGCTTGTTCATGATCAAAAAACAAACCATCTCCGATATCCTTGAAATAAAACTGTTTACTGAGGCTTATAATTCCTTTTTCGTTGGTGAAACTTCTGATCTTTTTTCTGTATTGGATGCCTTCTGCCTGATAAAGCATTTGTAAAACTTTGATTTTATCAAAATTCGCCAGGCCTCTGATACGGATAACAGGGGAATCATGCTCAAAAAGTGCGACTCTCCCAAATGCAGCATCAAATGCAAAACCAGCTCTGGCTCTTACCTTTTCGGTTGCACGGGTTATTACATCTGCTGTATAATTCCCCTCAAGAACCAAAAACAGATACAAGGGACGATGAGCGCCGGGTACATCATTGTAGTAGCCTGAAAACGGGGCAACCGCTTCAAGCAAACAGGCATCCGGCATCAGCGTTTCATCTTCAAGGCATGAGAGCAATTCCTCTTTTATCAGTCCTCCAAATTTCTCAATAACAGGTGGCTTTTCCATGATAATTTGTTTTAAAAAATTCAACTATAAATATACGGCAGAAAGCTGCTGAAAGCAAGAAAACAGGAACTAATATGTTGCATATCTTTTTTCAGCCACTAAAGCACAAATGAACGAAAGCTCACCATCTTAATATATTGATTTTGTGATATTTGGCGCCCAGGTAGCTATCGGGATGGAGATTTGGTGGCAGGAATACATTCTAACCATGCATTGATGATATCTAAACTGACTCAGCCCGCAAAAAGGAAAAATATTCACTATTGTCCGGTGAAAATCGAAAATTTCCTTGCCACCAAATCTCCAAAACTCCAAATTACACAAAATGAATGAATTAAATTGGTGAATTTTGGTGTCCCGATAGCTATCGGGATCGTGTTTTGGTGGCAAATTTTGTAAAGTAAGGTATTGTTCTTGAACTTTTGCCTATGAGATTCAATATCATTCATTTGTAATAATATTCGAAACTTTCCCCGGACAACGATGAAAAATATTATAAAACTGCCGCAGGTAAGCGATTTTTAACGAAATTTGCACTCTTATTCCCGGCCCCTTAGCTCAGCTGAATAGAGCGTCAGATTCCGGTTCTGAAGGTCACAGGTTTGAATCCTGTAGGGGTCACTAATTAAAAGCCACTGAAAGGTGGCTTTTTTGTTTTTCCGCTTTACATCAAAATTTAATCAGATAAAGTACCTGTTTTAAGGTTACATTCTCTTGAAATTACTATTAACACTACAACCATCTGATGAAACGACACATCAAGGGAAAAGAAAATCTATAATATTGATGAAAACCCAGCATAAACTTCTGATCATCCTGATGATCTCAGCCATAATTTTGTTTACAGGCTTTTTAACCATCCTCAACATTCAGCAAAAACAAACTACTATTCTGGTTTCATCTGGTATTGAACAGCAATCGGGCTTATTAAAAACTGCCGCCAATGCCCGCTCCGAAGTTATTGCCCGTACTGTTTATGATTATACTTACTGGGATGATCTGATTAATTACAAGAACAATCCCAACGAACAATTTGCAATCGACAATCTCATCACCTTATTCAGTTCATTCGATGCGAATGCAGTATGGATGTTTAACCTTGAAAAAGAAGTTGTTTTTGAGTCGGCATTCATTGAAGAACAAATCCCGCTTTTTGCATCGTTGAACGATAGTATTTTAGACTTTGTGCTTCAAGAAAAGCTTGCAAAGTTTTACATTGAAACTGAAAAAGGAATCATGGAAGTGCATGGAGCTACCATGCATGCTTCTGATGACGAAGAACGACTGAACCCTGCACAGGGGTATTTCTTTATCGGTAAACTTCTGGATTCGGAATACTTGTCAGGAATTCAGGATCTTACTGGTGGAAACTTAAGCCTATCGGAAACACATGCAGAAAATGAGGTAAAAAGTGGCAACGAAATTCTTGTTAGCTATCCTCTTAACAATTTTGAGAACACACCAATAGCCTGGATTAAACTTGGCAGCAAAAATGATTCTCTGGAAGTATTTAAAAGATTATCTGACTTCTCTACTCTATTTCTGGGAGGTATGGTCATTGTAATTCTATTGGTTTTCTTTCTTTCATTCAGGATCTTTGTAAACAAACCGCTTTCTAAAATTTTATCAGCACTTGAAAGCAGAAGCCAGGCCGATCGGCTTCAACTGAGCAAGCTTAGAAGTGAATTCAGACAAATAGGCCAGATGATAGAGTCATATTTTGAGCAACAGGAAGCGCTGGAACTAGAAATAGATGTCAGAAAGAAAACTGAAGCTCAGAAGGAAAAACTCATCACTGAACTGGATATTTCGAACCGTGAGTTAAAGGACTTTGCCTATATTGTTTCTCACGATCTGAAAGCTCCGCTCAGGGCAATCGGATCTATTTCGCAATGGATTCATACCGATTACCACGACAAACTCGACGACGACGGGCGTATGCAACTCGACTTACTGCTGAGCAGGGTACACCGCATGCAAGGTCTTATTGAAGGCATACTTGCTTACTCAAGGGTTACGCGCGTAAAAGAGGAAAAGGAAATTATAGATTTGAACAAACTGGTGAAAGAAGCCATTGAAATGGTTGCTCCATCTGAAAAGTTCACAATAACCGTCGATGAAAACCTTCCGACAGTAAATTACGGACCAACACGTATTCTGCAGATCTTTCAGAACCTCATCGGAAACGCTGTAAAATACAACGACAAAGATGCCGGTACAATTGACATTCATTGCACAGAAAATCAACACAATTGGGCAATTTCCATTACTGACAACGGGCCTGGAATTGAGGAAAAATACTTTGAAAAAATATTTCAGATTTTCCAGACACTAAAATCGCGCGATGAATTTGAAAGTACAGGAATTGGTCTTACTATTGTAAAAAAAATAATTGAAGGGAATGGGGGAAAAATTTCTGTTAATTCTGTTCCGGGGAAACAAACAACCTTTACTTTTACCATTCTCAAATAATCTCAAATCTGCTACAAAAAATGATCAAGAATAAACCCATTCTCCTTGTAGAAGATGACATGATAGATGCCATGACGGTAAAACGGGCACTAAAAGAGCTCAATGTCATCAATCCGGTTCATAGTGTTGAAAACGGTGAAGAAGCCCTGGAATATCTGAACGACACTTCGAAAGAAACTCCCGGAATAATACTTCTTGACCTGAACATGCCCCGTATGAACGGGATAGAATTTCTGAAAATCGCCAAGAACGACGAATCGCTCAGACATATTCCGGTTGTGGTGCTTACCACATCACTTGAAGAAATGGACAGAGTTGACACATTTAACCTCGGCATAGCCGGCTATATGGTTAAACCTGTTGACTACAAGCAATTTGTGGATGTGATTAAAGCCATCAAACTGTACTGGTCGTTAAGTGAGTTACCATAGTGTTTAAAAATTTCTGATGAATCAAAAAAATATACGTCTGCTCTATATCGAAGATGATCTGGTTGATCAAATGGCTTTTAAGCGATTGATCAAGGAGCATAATCTTCCGTACGACCTTACCCTTGCCGGCTCAATCAAAGCGGGAAGGGAGGCTTTTAATGCAGGTGTTTTTGATATCGTCATATCTGACTTTCTGCTTGGAGACGGCACTTCATTTGAGTATTTGCCCGAGATGATTAAAACCGGCATTCCGGTAATTATGGTCACTGGCACCGGCGATGAAGATGTAGCAGTAAAAGCAATAAAAATGGGCGCAAGTGACTACCTCATCAAGGATGTGGAATATGGCCATCTGAAAATGCTCCCCATAATTATTGACAGCTCGCTTCAGAAAAAACGCTCCGAGTATCAGATTAAAAAACTCTCGATGGCGGTAGAGCAAAGCCCCAGCATGCTCCTAATTACAGATGAAAACGGAAGAATAGAATACATTAATCCCAGAGTAACAGAAATTACCGGATATTCCTTAGAGGAACTTCTTCTTGAAAATCTTTTTGAGCATCATGCCACACACAATACGGAAGCTGTATTTGAAGACCTCAGAAATACACTGACTGAAGGGAAACGCTGGCAGGGCAACACCATGCATCAAAAGAAAAACGGTGTAATATTCTGGGAATCAACCACCATATCGCCAATATACGATGACGATGGTCACAAAACCGGCTACATTAAGGTTGCTGAAGACATTACAGAAAAGAAAATGGCTGAAGAAGCCATTAAGTCATATTCTGAAAAGCTCCGCGAAATCAATGCCAGCAAGGATAAAATGTTTTCAATAATTGCACATGACCTTAGAACCCCTTTTAACGGGTTGCTGGCTTTTTCTGATATTCTGTCAAATGATTTTGAATCTTTGTCGAAAGACGAAGTACAGGAATATATTGAAGTAATCAGAGACCTGAGCAGGAATACCTTTAACCTGCTTGAAAAACTTCTGCAATGGTCGAGGTTGCAAACCGGACGCATGGAGTACAATCCTACTGTTATCGCATTTGATAAACTGATTGAAACTGTTGTTAATTTGCTTTCAGCCAATGCAAGAGGAAAAAATATTCAGTTAAACAGCAGCATTGAAGAAGGTCTGCAGGTTTTTGGAGACACCAATATGATACATGCTGTTATCCGAAACCTTACCTCCAATGCAATAAAGTTTACTCCCGAAAATGGGCTGGTTCATATCAAAGCTCATTCGGTTTCAGACAAGTATGCTGAAATAGCTGTTTCCGATACCGGGATTGGCATGAGTGCAAACGACATCAACAAACTCTTCAGAATTGAATGCCAGCACAGCACCAAAGGAACCAAAGGTGAAACCGGCACCGGGCTGGGACTTCTTCTCTGCAAAGAATTTATTGATCGCAATAAAGGAAGCATCAGGGTCGAAAGCGAACCTGGTAAAGGAAGCCGGTTTATTTTTACTTTGCCTTTAACTGAAGATTAAAACCAATTTCAGGCCATTGACTGTTCCCAATTTGTGGGATGCATTTTCCATTTACCTGACCCTTTTAAGTTCGACCTGAACACTCCTTTCAACAATTTTTCAATTTTAATAAAAATCTTTTCTCAGGATAATACTCATAGAGATATATTTATATATTTGCATGTGTTGGAGCAGGCGAAAGTCACATGAAAAAGCTACCATCACAAAAGTTAACAACAATTTAACAAAATGAGTTTTTCGTTGTTATTAAGACGACACATGTAAAAACCGTTCCTACACCAAAGGGCTGTATTACTGACATTTACCTTATGATAAAAAAAATTCTCGTTGCCAACCGCGGCGAAATAGCAGTTCGCATCATGCGATCATGCCGTGAAATGGGAATCCCCACAGTAGCTGTATATTCTGATGCCGATCGTTCGGCAATGCATGTCCGGTATGCCGATGAAGCTTATCACATTGGCCCCGCGCCTTCAGTTGAAAGCTATCTGAGTATTGATAAAATAATTGCTGTGGCAAAAAAATCAAATGCCGATGCAATTCATCCCGGTTACGGTTTCCTTTCAGAAAATGCAGCATTTTCGGCGCGTTGCAAAGCTGAAGGCATTGAATTTATCGGACCACATGCAGAAGCAATTTTGCAGATGGGCGACAAAATTACAGCGCGAAAAACAATGATAGCAGCAGGTGTTCCTGTAGTTCCGGGCACTGTTGATAAGATTGTTGACTACGAAGAAGCACTCAAAACCATCCGGGAGATCGGGCTGCCTGTTATGATTAAAGCATCAGCAGGTGGTGGTGGCAAAGGCATGCGTCTTGTAAAACATGAAGAAGACATTGAAAGCTCCCTTTCAGGCGCCCGCTCTGAGGCGAAATCAGCGTTCGGCGATGATGCTGTTTATGTTGAAAAATACATTGATTCGCCGCATCACATTGAATTTCAGATATTGGCGGATAAACATGGCAATGCAATACACCTTTTTGAACGTGAGTGCTCGGTGCAACGTCGTCACCAAAAGGTAATTGAGGAAACTCCTTCGCCACTGCTCACCCCCGAAGTTCGTGCCGAAATGGGTGCACATGCAGTTGCCGCGGCAAAAGCATGCAACTATCACGGGGCTGGCACCATTGAGTTCATCGTAGATGACAACCAGAATTATTATTTCCTCGAAATGAATACCCGCCTTCAGGTAGAGCATCCCATAACCGAACGTGTGGTTGGTGTTGACCTTGTGAAGGAGATGATCAATATTGCCAATGGCTTTGAATTATCTTACAAGCAGGAAGACCTCAAGCAGAGCGGACATGCCATTGAATGCCGGATTTATGCCGAAGACCCTGACCGCAACTTTATGCCAAGTCCGGGAACGATCCGCCACATAACTGAGCCACTTGGGCTGGGAGTACGGCATGATGGTTATGTTTACGAAGGCTATACCATTCCCATTTATTATGACCCTATGATTTCCAAACTGATTGTATGGGCCAAAAACAGAGACGAAGCCATCAGCCGCATGCGACGTGCTTTGCATGAGTATAAAATTACCGGAGTAAAAACCTCCATCCCTTTTCTTGCCAGAATAATGGAAGCAGAAGCTTTTAAATCGGGCAAATACAACACCCATTTTATTGAAGAAAATAAAGACTTTTTGTTCTCTGCGCACGATTGCGACGGAGTATGTGAAGACATCGCCCTCATCGCAACATTCCTTGATTACAGTCAAAAACTCGAAAAACTGAAATCAGGGAATAACGAAAGTAAACCGGCAGGAAGTCGCTGGAAAGATTCGCAACGTTCAGCTTATATTTAAACACTGTTTTATGGCTTTGGAAATTAATATTGACGGGCGCACAGCGCAGGTAACAGAACTGAAACGCGATGGCAACCTGGTTACCATTCAGGTGGATGACGAAATATATGAGATTGACGCACTGAAAGTTGGTGATGGGATTTACTCCATGATTTACAAAGGAAAATCATACAACATCGAAATGATCGAAAGTTCCTCACCCAGACATTTCACTGTCAACTCTTTTCACAACTCTTACGAAGTAGAAGTAATTGATGCACAAACCCGCTACAGGCTCAGCCGCTCCAAAGGCGATTCGGCTGACAGCGGGAATACTGTGATTTCGCCTATGCCCGGAAAAGTAGTCAGAATACCGGTTAAAGAGGGCGAAGCGGTAGAAGCCGGACAAACCCTCATAGTTGTTTCTGCCATGAAAATGGAAAGCGAATTTAAAGCAAAAGCTGCCGGCATAGTTAAGTCAATTCATGCTGCTGAAGGCGATACCATTGATGCGAATAAAGTGCTGGTGGTGGTGGAGCCTTTAGTGGATTAGTAAAGACAAAGGGACAAGTGAAGACAAGGAGACAAGGAGATGGGGAGACAAGGGGATTTCTAATTTCTAATTCCTAATTTCTAATTTCTAATTCCTAATTCCTAATTCCTTAACCTTAACCTTAACCTCAACCTTAACTTTACTAAAAAAATCCGAAATCAAAAATCCGAAATCCGAAATCAAAAATATGTTAGATCTTGATGAAATTTACCGCAATCTTGAAGAACGCAACCACCGGGCTGAGCTTGGCGGCGGACAGGAGCGTATTGACAAACTGCACAAAGCAGGCAGAAAAACTGCACGCGAACGTATAGAAATGCTCCTCGACCCGGGGACTTTTGTTGAATTTGACCGCTTTGTTGTGCATCGTGCACGCGACTTCGACATGGAGAAAAACCTCATCTCAGGTGATGGAGTTGTAAGTGGACACGGCAAAATTGATGGCCGTCTGGTTTACGTTTTTGCTCAGGATTTTACCGTGTTTGGTGGAACCCTCAGCCGCGCCAATGCCGATAAGGTTATAAAAATAATGGATCTTGCCCTTAAAATGGGAGCTCCTGTTATTGGTCTTAACGACTCTGGTGGAGCACGTATTCAGGAAGGTGTGGAGAGCCTTGCCGGATATGCCGATATTTTTTATCGCAACGTGATGAGCAGCGGAGTAATCCCGCAAATTTCAGCTATTCTTGGGGCTTGTGCGGGTGGCGCGGTTTACTCACCAGCCATTACTGATTTCATTCTGATGACCAAAGACACCAGTTACATGTTTGTTACCGGTCCGGATGTAATCAAAACTGTAACCCACGAAGAAGTTACCAAAGAAGAGCTTGGCGGTGCGATGACCCACAATGCCAAAAGCGGCGTGGCGCATTTGATTGCAGATGATGATGAACAGGCAATGATGATGATTCGCGAACTGATGAGTTTTCTGCCTTCAAACAACATGGAAGAGCCGCCAACCATCAAATCAACCGATGACCCCAACCGCGAAGATGAAAAGCTGCAGGAGATAGTGCCTTTTGACCCCAATAAACCTTACGACATGACCGAAATCATCCACAGCGTGGTTGACGACGGTAACTTTATGCAGATCATGCCGCACTATGCCATGAACATGATTACCGGGTTCGGCCGATTGAATGGAAAACCAGTTGGTATTGTTGCCAATCAGCCGGCATTTTTAGCTGGTGTTCTCGACATAAACAGCTCGGTTAAAGCTGCTCGTTTTGTCCGTTTTTGCGATGCATTTAATATTCCCCTCATCACTTTCGTGGATGTTCCGGGATTCCTTCCGGGAACTGCTCAGGAGTATGGCGGCATTATCAAGCATGGCGCAAAGTTACTTTATGCTTTTGCCGAAGCTACTGTAGCCAAAATAACTGTTATTACCCGCAAAGCATATGGCGGAGCTTATGATGTGATGTCGAGCAAACACATTGGCGCTGATGTGAATTATGCCTGGCCAACTGCCGAAATCGCTGTGATGGGTGCCGAAGGTGCAGTAAACATCATTTTCCGCGACAAACTCACCGATGAAGACAAAGCTCAGGCGGTGAAAGAGTATCGCGAAGTATTTGCCAGTCCTTATAAAGCTGCTGAGCAGGGATATATTGACGAGATAATTTATCCGAAACATACCCGCCGCAAACTTATTCAGGCATTGGAAATGTGCGGGAATAAACGGAAGAGTAATCCACCGAGGAAGCATGGGAATATCCCGCTGTAGGAATTTCCAATTTCTAATTTCTAATTTCCAAATGATTTAGGATTGACCTAACAAGTTTTCTTTAAACTTGTCAGGTCTTCTTGTATAATATATGGCTATAATATTGGATTTTTGATGGCGGAAAATCTAATTTAGGATTTACCTTCGGTGAGCTGCGCTTCGCTTCGGTTCGGATTTTAGATTTAGGAATACCTTGACAAGTTTTTCCGCCCAAGGCGGACTGGCTTTTTTACTTGTCAGGTCTTTTTTTTCAGCCTTTCGGAATATTTAATACAAAATGCAGAGCGCCCAATGTCTCCTGTATTATAAACTGCTCTCACACCCCAAACTGCAATTCGCTCAAACTTCTGTACAATCCGTTTTCTGATTTCAGCAGTTCCTCATGTGTGCCTTTTTCCACGATACATCCATGATCAAGCACCAGAATCATATCTGCCTGCCTGATGGTTGAAAGCCTGTGTGCAATTACGATTGAGGTTCGGCCCTTCATCAGTTTTTCAAGTGCATCCTGCACCAGGCGTTCACTTTCGGAATCGAGTGAGGAGGTGGCTTCATCAAGAATCAGAATTTTCGGATTTTTCAGCACTGCCCTGGCAATGGCTACCCGCTGCCGCTGCCCCCCAGAGAGTTGAGTACCCCTTTCACCAACCAGCGTGTCTAATCCTTCAGGAAACTTGCTTATAAATTCCCATGCGTTGGCTTGTCGTGCTGCTTCCTCAATCATGGCATCTGAAGCGCTGGTTTTTCCATAAGCAATATTTTCGCGGATGGTTCCTCCAAAAAGAAATATATCCTGAGGAACAATGGCCATCTGGCTTCGCAGAACCGATAGAGGAATGGATCGATTATCGGTATCGTCAAACAGAATTCGTCCTGAAGTTGGCTCATAAAGCCGGAGCAGCATAGCTACAATGGTCGATTTTCCGGCTCCGCTCGGCCCAACAAGTGCAATCAGGGTATCAGGCTTGATTTCAATATCAATGTCGTTCAAAACCTGTGCATCAGGCCGCGATGGGTAACTGAAGCTGAGATGATCGAAACGGATACCACCCTTCAACATCTGACTGGATTCTGATCCGGCAATATCTTCAACCGGTTCGGGTACTTCATTGAATATTTCGAGGAGATCTTCGGTTGCACCAATGAACTTCTGCACACGGGCAAATACATCGGCCATACCGCCGATTGTGCCGCCGATAAACACGGTGTAAATGACAAAAGAGAACAATTCGCCGGTTGCAATTTCTCCGGAGCCAAGCAGTGCAGAACCTTTCCAGATCACTGCAACCATAGTTCCAAAAATCCCGAGAATAACAAACGAAGAAAACAATCCCCTCAAGCGTCCGTTTTTGATTCCTGTAAGGGCAATGTCTTTTGTTTTGGAACGATAACGGCCCATTTCAAAAAATTCGTTGGTAAAAGCCTTAACGCTTTGAATCCCCTGAAGTGTTTCCTCCACAATTGTATTTGAGTCAGCTACCTGCGACTGAGCCTTTTTGCTCAAACTCCGGATATATCGCCCGAAAACTCCCACCAGAATCATAATCACCGGAAGAATGGCAAGCATAAAAAGGGTAAGTTTCATGGAGGTCATCAGCATCAGCGTAACACCGCCAACGATGATGATAATCTGCCGGATAAACTCGGCCAGTGTGCTGGTAAGTGCATCCTGAAGCAAGGTAATGTCTGATGAAATTCTGCTGTTCAGTTCACCAACCCTTCGGTGCTGAAAAAATTTCATTGGCAGGCGGATGAGGTGATTGAAAGTATGTTCTCTCAAGTCGGCAAGTGTTTTTTCGGCCACCCGCACAAAAAGAAAAATCCGGAAATAAGAAAAAGTTGACTGCGCAATCAATACTCCAATCAGAATAAAAGCAATGCGGTTAATTTCATCGCCGAGTTTACCCTGGTTACCATAATCAACCAGTTCGCCTAGCAATTTGGGAAATATCAGGCTTGCCCCACTTGATCCCAGCAAAAACAGCAAACCCAGGCTATACTCCCAGCGGTAAGGTTTAATAAAACGGTAAAGCTTAAAAAGCCGGCGCAATCCGGGAAGGGTAATTTTTCGTTTGAGTGTTTCGTCAGTCATGGAGCAGCTAAATCTCAGTTATAATAAAAACTGCTACTATAACATAGCAAACGGGGGAAAGTTGCTTTGAAAAGGCCAGAGAATCAGCGCAGGCATAATTACATAAAAAGAAAGCGGGGCACTATGAGCGACCCCGGCTTTCTTACACCAACCAACCAACAGTAAAGGTGTCCAAAAATTGAGCGGTTTAATGCAAACCGCTCAATTAAATTTTAAAGTATTCTAATAATTATTGTTTTGAGTTGCTTTGGAATTATTCCTCATTTCATCCTGTGGAATAGGGAATACTTCATGTTTTCCGGCAGTGAAACCCAACGAACCCAAAGCGGCAGGAGCATCGCCCCAGCGCACGAGATCGAGGAAACGAACACCTTCAAAACAAAGTTCGAGTTCGCGTTCTTTTTTTATGGCGGTCATAATGTCGCCTGAGAAAGGAGGAAGACCAGCACGTTGCCTTACCCTATTCAGGTAAATGGTTGCTTTACCATCTTCGCCGGCCATATGATTTGCCTCGGCAGCCATAAGCAGAACATCGGCAAAGCGGATGAGGCGAAGGTTGGTGCCATAATTCAATTCAGCAACAGCTCCGGCATCACCATTGGTTTCGTCCATTCTGGTTCCATATTTTACGCGGATACAGCCGTCCCATCCCCATGAACTTTCATTGGTCCAGTCTCCGCCAAGTGCTCTCAGATCTGCAAGCGAAAGCACGGAAGCAGATTTTCTTACATCGTCGCCGGCAGCAACAAATGCATCATAAAGGCGCTGTTTCGGGTAATTGAAACCCCAACCACCAATCAAACCAGTTGTACCTGGCTGGAAGTAATCGCCGCGAGGACCTGTAAGCTGCCATGTAATGTTGTTTTCCATAGCTCTGTTGCCTCCCCATTGGAAAGTACCCCAGTCATATCCGCGGGTGGTTACCCATGAAACTTCAAAAAGTGATTCGATACCAAATTCTGATTCTTTCAGGAATAATGAAGAATAATCAGCCTGAAGATCATACTCGGTTGAAAGAATTACTGTTTCAAAAGCGGCAGCAGATTCCGTATACTTTTTGGCGTACAGATATGCTTTTCCAAGAAGAGCCTGTGCAGCACCTTTTGATGCCCTGAATACATCATTTGAAGCATATTGACTTTTCAAAGGAAGTCCGGCAATGGCCTCTGTCAGGTCAGTGAATACCTGTTCGTAAATGGCATCAGCTTCAACAAAAGGCTGGCTGTACTCACTGGGCGCAAGTTCAGTAAGAATCAGTGGTCCTTTGCCAAACATTGAGGCAATTTCGAAGTAATAATAAGCACGCAGGAATTTTGCTTCAGCAATAATCTGTTTGCGCAGATCTGTTTCGGGCAATACATTGTTTATGACCAGATTGGCGCGGTAGATTCCGTAGTAATTTGATTGCCATACAGCAGTTATCGGCGCATTGCTTGGTCCGTAGGTAAACCCACCGAGTTCCTGATAAGGGGGCTGGTCTCCGGCATCACCGCCACCAACATTTGATTCATCAGAAGGGAAAGTTTTCACCAGGTAAGCACTGTTCCAGTCGCGGGCATTCATCCACTGAAGAATGTCGTAAGTGGCCATTATCGCTTTGGTTGCATCCTCATCGGTTTTGTAGAATAATTCCACAGACATTTTTCCAATGGGATCAACTTCCAGGAAATCTTTCTGGCAACCCGAAAACAGCGTTATCATGGCCAGGGTGAATAAAATTTTAACTCGATTTTTCATCATATATCTTTTTAGTGTTGACACTTAAATGTTTGTTAAACGTACCGATCACCATTACAATGAACATGAAATTCCGAAGAGAACCTTACGAGGTGTCGGGTAAAAACCACGGTCGATTCCTTGTGAATTATCATCACCTGTACCTGTTACCGGATCCATTCCTGGATAGTTGGTGAATGTGAAGTAATCGTCGAATGATACGTACATTCTCAGATTCTGTACTTTATTCTTCATCACACTTTTAGGAATGGTATAACCCAATTGTATCTGCCTGATTCTTACATACGAACCTTTGAAAATCATCAGGTCGCTGTTGTAAATATATGGGCTAGACTGTTCAGCTCTTGGCCTTTCGTTTGTGCTGCCTTCGCCGGTCCATCTTTCATCAAAGAAGAACTGTGGACGGTTAGAAGTAGAACGGTCGTAACGGTTCCAACCCAATAAAACATCCTGTCCGTGAACGCCCTGAAGGAACATTCTGAAATCAAATCCTGCATAACCCAGGCTGAAATTTGCACCCCACATAAATGTTGGATGAGGACTTCCGATATTGGTCTGGTCTTCGTTGTTGATAAGGTTGTCGCCATTTGTGTTGACAACGATAGGATCGCCCGGAACCGGATTGTAACCGGCCAGTCCGCCATTGGCTTCTTTATAAGCATCAATTTCAGCCTGATTCTGGAAAATACCATCGGTTTCGTATCCACGGAAGAACCACACCGGGTTGTTCAGCTCAAGATAAGTTGCTGTCCAGCCGGTTCCTACTGATGTACCGCTAACCCTGTCGAGCAAAGGATTGAGGAAGGTAACCTCATTGCTCATCCATGTGAAGTTGGAGCTAATATCATAAGTAAGCTTTTTGCCGTAGTTTCTGTATCCAAGTTCAAGTTCAAAACCTTTATTGGTAACATCACCGGCATTAACAAAAGGAGCTTTATTTCCAACAGAAGAAGGAGGAGTACCCGGCACAAGAAGATCGCGGGTAACTTTATTGAAATAATCCATTCCAACGGTAAGTTTGGAACCAAACATTTGCAAATCAATTCCTAAATCCATCTGTTCGCTGGTTGCCCAGGTAAGTTCAGGATTGGCAAGTAGTTCAGGCTCAGCACCGGTATAAAAACCGCCGCCTGGCATAGGATATTGAATTCCGGAAGCAGTAATAAGTGAGCGGAACTGGTCAGGACCCAAACCGGAAAGGTTTCCGTTGGTTCCCCATGATGCTCTGACTTTGAAGAAGTCAACCATTGCAATACTCCAGAAATCTTCGCGTGAAACAATCCATCCTGCAGAAACTGAAGGGAAATTTCCCCATCTCTGGTCAGGATGCAACAAAGAAGTACCATCGCGACGAATGATTGCGCTCAGAAGGTATTTGCTGTCATATTCATAAGAAGCACGACCAAAATAGGATGATGTGCGGGTATCGAGCAGGTTGCCACTGACTTTACCATCAATTTCTACTCCGCCATGCTGTGCAAAGTTGTCATCTTCGGCAAACATAGGACCTGACTGGGTGTTTAGAAACTTGTGGGTGTATTGTTTGGCTGAAATACCTGCAACTGCACTCACATTATGTTTACCAAATGACTTGTCATAGGAAATATAATTTTCCCACATCCAGGTAAACCATGCGTTGGTATTATCTCTGACATTGGCCTGAGCGTTTAACCTTTCAGATGAGAACCAATAAGTCGGGAACCAGGTATGATACGACTGGTTGTTAATGTCGGCACTGGCGCGGGTAGTAAATTTGAAACCTTTCCAGGATTCGTCACCAAGTGTAACATACATATTACCCATAAACTTGTCTTCTTTCACGCCGCCTTTTGCAAGCTCAATCATAGCAAGCGGATTGGCAATTTCACCTTTCACATAAGGAGATAAACCATAATAGAATCCATCTGAATTGCGAAGCAAGGTATTGCCGCCATTCAGCGCAGTTTGAGCAAACTCAGGAAGATCGCCACTATAAAAGACAGGAGTTAATGGGTCAAGCATCAAGGCAGATGCAACGATGCCACCAAATTCATCATCTTCAACAATTGAATTTCTCTGACTGTGGTTGTAAGTAAGGTTTGTTCCTACTTTTACCCATGGCTTAACCTGCTGGGTAACGTTGGCACGCATAGAGAAACGCTCAAAATGCGATTTATCACCACCAATTACTCCGTTCTGACTGGTATATGAGCCGGAAACATAATAATTGCCTTTATCGGTTGCACCACTAAATGCAAGGTGATGCCTCTGCAGCATTGCTGAGTTGAGGGTTTCATCCATCCAATTTGTATTTATATCGGAACTGGCTGGAATCTCAACGCCTACATTGGCTTCGTTAATCCAGGTTGCATAACTCTCAGCATCCATTGGCTGGGTGTATGAGCCTACACTTTGAGAACCAAGCTGCATGGTATATTCAACTTTACCGGGGCCTTTGGCGCCGCTTTTGGTTGTGATAAGAATTACTCCATTGGCAGCTTCAGCACCATAAATTGCAGCAGATGCAGCATCTTTAAGTACGGTAACTGATTCAACATCATTTGGTTCCAGATTGTCGATATTACCGGTTGCCATACCATCAACCACATAAAGAGGTTGAACATTTGTGTTGGTAGCTACACCACGGATAACTACTTTCTGTCCCGCACCAGGCGAACCCGAAGTGCTGGTAACATTTACACCGGCAATACGTCCCTGTATTGCTTCGTTTACAGTTGTTGTAGGAAGTTGAGCCAGCTCTTTGTTGCTTAATTTTGCAATAGAACCTGTAATGTTTGATCTTTTCTGACTGCCATAACCGACAACAAGAACCTCGCTAAGCCCGAAAACGCTTTCTTTTAATACAATAATTTCTTTCGAATCAGGCTTTAATTCTTTTTCAATAGTTTCAAATCCAACCATAGAAAAGGAAAGAACCACTTTTCCTTTGGCTGAACTTATCCGGAAAGTTCCGTCAATTTCTGAAACAGTACCATTGGAAGTACCAATTTCCAAAACATTGACTCCTGGCATAGGTTCTCCGCTTTCGCTCTGAACTACACCGCTGAATTTATTCACCTCCTGAGCAGTTAATGTTAAAGTAACACTAAGAAAAAACAGTCCTGCCATGAGGATTGCCTTTTTTGCGCGGGTGTTCAGCTTTAGTAAACTGTAAACATCTGATTTCATAAATGACCCTCGGTTTTTAGTTAATGTATAATGTACACAATGGCAAAAATACATAAAATTTGTTAAAAACAAACTTATGCAAATATTTTATGCTATTTATATCCATTCTAAATTATTCAATTTTTAAGTAATTGTTTTTCAGTCTCTTTACTTTACTTCTGAAAACACCTTTTTTTTTGTACTTTTGTATTTTCTAAATAAAAGTATATAAATTTGCATTGCGTATTTTTTACACATAACTAATTTTATGGACGCGTTTATTAATAATCTCTCGGTAGATTGCGTGATCTTCGGATTCAGCAACAAAACTTTAAATGTGCTTCTCACCAAGCGCGAATTAAAAGATTCTGAAACCGCCGAGGTGGTTTTTACCGATTATACCGTGCAGGGGCATCACGTTTATAAAGGAGAAAATATCAACGATGCTGCTTCTCGCGTACTAAAAGACAAGACCGGTTTTGAGAATATATTTCTTGAACAGTTCTATACTTTTGGTGAAACCGACCGTGTTCTAAATGAGAGGGACCAATTATGGATTAAGAAAAAATATCCTATGGTATCTGATCATGTTATCTCTGTTGGTTACTGCTCCTTGGTTGACAGCTCGGTTTTAATGCCCGATACATCACATCAGGATACCGTTTGGTTTCCGATTGACGAACTTCCTGAACTTGGCTTCGATCATGCAAAAATGATATCGATGGCGCTGGATTTCCTGAGGAATAAACTTCGTCATGAACCCATCGGATTTGAACTTCTTCCTGAAAAATTTACCCTCAGCGAAATGCAAAGCCTCTACGAAGTTATTTTAGGCACTAAAATCGACCGTAGAAATTTCAGCAAAAAAGTAGCACAGATGAAATTTGTGATTCCGCTGAATGAAAAGCAAAAAGGAGTGGCACACCGTGCAGCTCAGGTTTTCATTTTCAGCAAAGATGTTTATGAAAGAACAAAAAAGGACAAACTGATCCTATCCTATTAAACGTTCCTCTGCATAGTACCAAAAGACACCACTGATCAACAATAAACTATGGCCGACTCCAGCAAAATTACTTTCAAAGAGAAAATTGGATACGCTTTAGGCGATGGTGCAGCAAATATTGCATGGCGGGGTGTGGCTACTTTTCTTTTTGTTTTCTATACCGATGTTTTTGGAATTAGCCCGGTTGCGGTTGGTTTATTGATGCTGGTTGCCCGTTTCAGCGATGGAATAAGTGATATTGCGATGGGCGTGATCGGCGATCGCACAAATACCCGGTACGGAAAATTCCGCCCATGGATTTTATGGACCGCAATTCCGCTGGGCATTGTTTTGTCGCTGCTGTTCACCACTCCTGACTTATCCACAACCGGCAAAATAATCTACGCTTACGTTACCTACATTCTGTTTACCCTCATTTACACGGCCAACAACATCCCCTATGGCGCACTAATGGCAGTTATTACCGGCGATGACAAAGAAAGAACCATACTTGGATCGTACCGCATGGTAGGAGCTTTCGCCGGAGGGATGATTGTTCAGGGCGCGCTGTTGTTTCTGGTGGCTCATTTTGGCAATGTAAATCCTGAAGTCCGCATAAATGAACTAAATGGCGACAGGTATCTGGTTACGGTATCAGTATCGGAAGATGTGGAGAATGTAAACATTAAAACAAAAGATGGTGTTGCGCTTTTTTCATGGATGGATCATGCCGGGAGCCAGGCAACACAAGAACCGTCAAATTCGGTAAGCTTTTCGATGAAAGCCGATTCAAATTATGTTTTTCTGGTGGAAGGTGAAAAGGATATTGTGGCAGAAAAAATATCCATTATTGATCAGAAGCGAGGTTACAGCAATTCCATATACATAATGGCAGCCTTTCTTTCGCTGTTTATGTTCATCACATTTTACACAACCCGCGAAAGGGTGCAACCTCCCAAAAACCAGAAAACCAATTTAAGGCAGGATTTAAAGGATCTGATAAGCAATAAGCCCTGGTTGGTTTTATTGGTAATCGGACTTTTGTTTAATGTTTACAATTCAATTAAACAGGGAATTGTAGTAATCTATTTCTCTCATTACCTGAATGATCAGCTTCTGGCAGGCTCATATCTAGTCGGGCTGATGCTGGCGTCCATTGCCGGAGCAATGATTACAGGCATGCTTGGAAAAAAGTTCGGAAAACGCAATCTTTTTATCTACGCCCTGATTTTTTCGGCGGTAGTAAATTCGCTGCTGTTTTTCTGCAGCCCTTCTGATATCTACCCGATTTTCGCACTGGGCATGATTTCTGAATTTGCATCGGCCATATTTCCTACCCTGTTTTTTGCAATGTTAGGCGATGCAGCAGACTATTCAGAGTTTAAAAACAACCGTCGGGCAACCGGCCTTATTTACTCAGCCGGATCATTTGCCACTAAGTTTGGCGGTGGAATTGCCGGCGCAATTATTGGCCTGATGCTGGGTGCATTTCATTATGACGGACAAGATAACGCAGCAATTCAGGGGGCAATCCCAGGAATTAAGATGCTAATGAGTTGGGTGCCGGCTATCATCGCATTGCTTGCAGCCGGGCTTATGACACTTTATCCGTTGACACAATCGAAAATGGATGAAATTACAGTGGAATTGACTAACCGCAGAAACAATGAATAAATTATTATTTCTGCATTAACAACGACTAAATACAAACTACGGCATGAGATTCGGACACTTTGATGACAGCAACAGGGAATATGTAATTACTAACCCGAAAACGCCTTACCCATGGATCAATTACATGGGAACCGGTGGATTTTTCAGCATTATGTCCAATACCGGAGGAGGATATAGTTTTTACAAAGATGCGCGTTTACGCAGAATCACCCGTATCAGGTACAACAATGTGCCGGTTGATGATGGCGGTAAATATTTCTACATAAACGATGGCGGTAAAATATGGTCACCCGGCTGGAAACCCGTTAAAACTGAGCTGGAGAAGTATGAATGTCGTCATGGATTAGGATATTCCGTTATTAAAAGTGAATTAAACCTGCTGGAAGCTGAAGTATTGTACTTTGTGCCGATCGAATTTGATGGGGAAGTTATTCGTGTGAAGCTGAAGAACAAAAGTTCTGAAAAAAAGACTGTCAAACTGCACTCTTTTGCCGAATGGGCTTTGTGGGATGCGCTGGACGATACTACCAATTTCCAGCGCAACTTCAACACCGGAGAAGTTGAAGTAGAGGACTCCTGCATTTATCACAAAACCGAATACCGGGAGCGCCGTAATCACTTCTCTTTCTACTCGGTAAATGCTGAAATCAGTGGATTTGACACCGATCGCGAGACTTTTCTGGGCATTTACAACGGATTTGACAATCCTGAAATGGTAAGCAATGGAAAAAGCGGCAATTCAATCGCTCATGGCTGGTCGCCGGTAGCTTCGCATTTTATTGAGATGGAACTGGAAGCAGGTGAAGAAAAAGAGTTCGTTTTTGTACTTGGTTATGTCGAAAACAAAGAGGATGAGAAATTTATTGAACCCAACGTAATCAACAAAACCAAAGCCCATCACATGATCAACCTGTTCAAAACTTCGGAGCAGGTGGATGAAGCACTCAGGAATCTGAATAAATTTTATGACGAACTGTTGGGAAAACTGAACATCAGTTCGGGTGATGAAAAGCTTGATCGCATGGTGAATATCTGGAATCAGTACCAGTGCATGGTTACTTATTTCTTTTCCAGAAGTACTTCATATTTCGAATCGGGCATTGGTCGGGGCATGGGCTTTCGCGACTCGAATCAGGATATAATAGGAATGGTTCATATGAATCCTGAATGGGCCCGTCAGCGGATTATTGATCTGGCAAGCACACAACTCAGCGATGGAAGTGCATATCATCAATACCAACCCCTCACCAAAAGAGGAAACCACGAAATTGGCGGCAATTTTAACGACGATCCCCTTTGGCTGATACTCTCAGTTTCTGCATATATCAAGGAAACCGGCGACTGGACGCTGCTCGATGCCTTGGCTCCATTCGACAATCAGGGAGAGGGTGCCACCATTTTTGAGCACATAAAACGTTCGTTTTACCATGTTGTAAATAACCTTGGCCCTCATAATCTTCCGCTTATTGGCCGTGCCGACTGGAACGACTGTCTCAACCTCAATTGCTTTTCAGATAAGCCGGGTGAATCATTTCAAACCACCAACAATCAGATTGGACGCACCGCAGAATCGGTGATGATTGCCGGCATGTTTATTCTTTATGGTGAAGAATTTGTACGCATTTGTGAATTGACAGGTCGAATAGAAGAATCCATAGAAGCCCAGATTCAGATTGAAAAAATGAGAGCAGCCATCGATTCTTCAGGCTGGGATGGAGATTGGTTTCTGAGGGCTTACGATTTCTATGGAAATAAGGTTGGAAGCAAAGAAAACGAGGAAGGCCAGATTTTTATTGAATCACAGGGTTTTTGTGTGATGGCTGGCGTTGGAACTGAGGATGGCAGGGCTGAAAAAGCGCTGAAAAGCGTTGAGGAACGGCTGGCGACGCCTTACGGAATCGTTCTTCTTAATCCGGCTTACACCAGATATCAGCTTAATCTTGGAGAAATCAGCACCTATCCTCCCGGTTATAAAGAAAATGCAGGTATTTTCTGCCACAACAACCCTTGGATAATCATTGCAGAAACCATGCTGGGACACAACGACAAAGCCTTTGATTATTACAAAAGAATCACTCCGGCTTATCTGGAAAACATCAGCGAGCTGCATAAAACCGAACCTTACGTATATTCGCAGATGATAGCCGGAAAAGATGCTGTAAAACCCGGTGAAGCAAAAAACTCATGGCTTACCGGCACTGCTGCCTGGAATTTGTATGCCATAAGTCAGTATATTCTGGGAATTCGTCCTGATTACGAAGGATTAATCGTTGACCCATGCCTTCCATCAGAAATAAAGGAATTGAATGTCACCAGAAAATTCAGAGGGAATACTTATCACATAAAGGTTCAAAAAGTCGGAGGCTCAAAACAAAACTGTTTTGTGAACGGACAAAAATGGGAAGGACCCCTGCCATGCAAGTCAAAGGGGGAAATTTACAATGTTCTTGTCACCTTAAATAAATAACTCATGTTAACTGTTTTTCAGAAAAACCCTAAATTCCCGGCCATTTTATTTCTTGTATTGTTGATTGTATCAGCAACCGGGTTCAAACAAACAGCAAACAACAAAACCGAAGACCCTATAAACACAAAAGTGAAAGAATTGCTTTCAAAGATGACATTGGATGAAAAACTCAGTCTGATCCATGCAAGTTCGTCTTTCACTTCAGGGGGCGTATCCAGACTTGGTATTCCGGAACTGGTCATGTCCGATGGCCCTCATGGCGTGCGTCATGAGCATGGTCGTGGCTGGTTTGCGCTTGAAAATGCTGATGACAAAGCCACTTACCTGCCCGTTGGGATTTGTCTGGCCTCAACATGGAACAAAAATCTGGGCTATGAATATGGTGTTGTTTTAGGCAATGAAGCCAAGGAGAGGGGTAAAAATATAATTCTCGGGCCTGGAGTCAACATCATCAGAAGTCCACTCAACGGACGAAATTTTGAATACCTGAGCGAAGACCCCTTTCATGCTGCCGCAATGGCAGTTGGTTATATAAAGGGCGTTCAGGAACAGGGCGTTGCCTCATGTGTTAAACATTATGCTGCAAACAATCAGGAAACCGACCGCCATAATATTGATGTAATAATAAGCAAAAGGGCTTTGAATGAAATCTATTTCCCTGCCTTTAAAGCGGCAGTTCAGGAAGCCAATGTTTGGAGTGTAATGGGCGCCTACAACAAAGTCAACGGTCAGTACACAACCCATCACGAATACCTCAACAATGTTGTGCTCAAAGGCGATTGGGGATTTGACGGCGTTGTCATCAGCGACTGGGGTTCAGTGAAGGACACCCGTGAAGCGCTGCTTAATGGAACTGACATAGAAATGGGTACAGAGCTGCTTAAGTCGTTCAGCAATCCTGATTACGATGATTTTTATCTTGCAAAACATGCGAAAAAAATGATTGAAGACGGTGATATCGATGAAAGCGTGGTGGACGAAAAAGTAAAACGTGTTTTGAGACTGATGTTTCGCACAACCGCACTTGGAAATCATGCTCCGGGCAAAAGAAATGTGCCGGAACATCAGCAACTGGCCTTAAAAGTGGCTCAGGAAGGTATTGTCCTGCTTAAAAACGATGGTCTTTTGCCGTTTGATAAAAAAGAAATTAAAACCCTTGCTATCATTGGCCATAATGCTAAACGTAAATTTGCTGAAAGAGGCGGAAGCTCTCAGGTGAAGCCATTGTATGAGATCACACCGTTTGAAGGTATTCAGAAACTGGTTGGTGACCATGTCGAAATCATTTTTGCTGAAGGTTATGAACCCTATTATGATGAAAGTCTTTTCAGAAGTTATACCAGTGAGGTAGCCTCACAGTCGAGAGACAACAAGAAAAGTACAGACCTGGCAAAAACAGCCAATGCCAAACTCTTGCAGGAAGCTATTGAAATTGCCAAAAGTGCTGATGCTGTAATTTTTGTTGGTGGCTGGATTCATGGCCACGATGGCATGCCATGGGGCGAAGGCACATACGACGCCGAGGCACGTGACAAACTGAACCTGAAACTGTTGTTTGGCCAGGAAAAACTGATCCAGGAAATCACCAAGGTGAATAAAAATACAGCAGTAGTGCTTTGGGGAGGCAGTAATGTGGAGATGAACAACTGGTTGCCTGAGACACGGGCTTATCTTCATGCCTGGTACCCCGGAATGGAAGGTGGTACTGCCGTAGCACAAATACTTTTTGGCGAGGTGAATCCTTCCGGTAAACTACCCATGACATTTGCAAATTCACATCTGGATTATCCCTCGCACTCAGTTGGTGAATTTCCAGGGAAAAATACAGTTAAGTACACCGAAGATATTTATGTGGGCTACAGGTATTTCGATTCAAAAAATAAAGAAGTAGTGTTTCCGTTTGGCTATGGACTTTCATACACAACATTCGGTTTTTCTGACCTGAAGTTAACCAAAAAAGATAACAAGGTAATTGTACAATGTACTGTTACCAATACCGGGAAACGCACTGGTGCCGAGGTTGCCCAGGTTTATGTTCATCAAAAACAAAGCTCGGTTGACCGCCCGGTGAAGGAACTTAAAGGTTTTGAAAAGGTAACGCTTAATCCGGGAGAATCAGCCAAAGTAAATATCGAACTTGATGAATCGGCTTTTAGTTTTTACCATCCGGAAAAACTGAAGTGGGTTCTTGAACCCGGATTGTTTGAAATTTCGACAGGTTCAGCATCAAATAACCTGCCCCTGAAAGGCACAATTGAATGGTGAACTGACAACAAGCCGATTGGCAGCCGATAAATAATAAATTCTAAACGGTTAATATGGAGAAGATGACATCAAAAATTCGTTCAGCGCAGTTGTTGATATTTATCTTTCTGTATTGTCTGACTTTTGTTAGCCAGGGTTTTTCTCAGAAAAGTCCAAAACTGATAGCCCCTGGAGAAAAGGTGGTTAAACTTGCAGATGGATTTGCTTTTACCGAAGGCCCGGCGGTTGACAGCAAAGGAAATGTTTATTTTACCGATCAGCCCAACAATAAAATCCACATCTGGACAACCGAAGGAAAGCTGGAAACCTTTCTCGAAAACTCCGGCAGAGCAAACGGGCTTTACTTCGACCTGAACGGAAATCTTCTTGCATGCGCCGATATGGACAATCAGTTGTGGAGCATCACGATCGCTGACACCAGCCACACAATTCTTGTTTTAAATTACAATGACAAAACACTAAATGGCCCGAATGACCTGTGGGTGCGTCCTGATGGCGGCATCTATTTTACCGATCCGCTTTATGTGCGCCCTTACTGGCTGCGTAGTTCAGAGATGGAGCAGGACGGCGAACACGTGTATTTTCTTTCACCCGATAGAAAAACCCTGAGCCGGGTTGCCGATGATCTTGTGAAACCAAATGGCATTATCGGCACACCGGATGGCAAAAAATTATATGTTGCCGATATTGGCGCGAACAAAACTTATGCGTATGACATTCAGCGAGATGGAAGCCTGAAAAACAAAAAGCTTTTTGCAGAACTCGGTTCAGATGGAATGACCATCGACCAAAAAGGCAATATTTATCTGACAGGGAAAGGTGTTACGGTATTTAATGATCAGGGCATACAAATCGAACATATTAAAGTCGATGCCGGATGGACAGCCAATGTTTGCTTTGGAGGTACAGATATGAATACACTTTTTATCACCGCTTCACAATACCTTTACAGCCTGAAAATGAAGGTTAAAGGTGTCAGATAAGGTAATGAGCCTTCATTAACCAAATTTCAAAACCGAAAGCACCTGAAATTGAAATCATACTCGAGCAAAGCATGAAACAACACATCACAAAATGGGGCATTGATCCATCGGGCAACGAAATCGACCTCTATACACTCACCAATGAGAACGGCATTAAGATATGCATCTCAAACTATGGCGCCATCATTACCTCCATTCAAACACCGGATAAACATGGTGTTTCCGGTGAAATTGCATTGGGTTTTGATTCAGCCGAAGGCTACCTGAACGATGATTACACCAACAATTGCCCGTATTTTGGAGCCATTGCCGGCCGGTATGCCAACCGGATTGCAAATGGAGAGTTTTCCATTGACGGTAAAAAATATAAACTTGCCACAAACAACCTCGGCAATGCACTTCACGGTGGCATCAATGGATTTGACAAGAAAATCTGGAAGGGAAAACTAATTTCAGGAGAAGGATTTGAAAGCGTTGAACTGAAATATACCAGCCCGCACCTCGAAGAAGGATACCCGGGCAATCTGTCGGTTACCGTTATCTACAAACTCAGTAACAGCAACGAACTTTCAATTGAAATTGGTGCCATTACCGATCAGGCAACTGTTCTCAACCTTGCCAATCACACCTATTTTAACCTTTCGGGCTGCCGCAAACCAATTACCGGGCACAAGCTCACCATTTTCAGTCAACGAATGCTTGAAACGAAAGAGCTGATTCCAACAGGTAAATTTCTTGATATCTCAGATACAGCGTATGATTTCAGCAAAAGCAAATCCATCGGACGCGATATAGACTCCCTGCCCTATGGTTATGACAACAGCTACGCACTGGGAACCAGCAAAGGAGTAATCACTAAGGTAGCCCTGCTTCAGGAAGAAGAAAGTGGCCGGTATCTGGAAATATTCACAGATGAGCCTTCGCTGCAATTATATACAGGGTTTTACATTCCCGAAGTCACAGGACATGAAGGCTTAAAATATGGCAAATACATGGGCGTAGCCCTAGAAACACAGCACTTTCCTGACTCTCCGAATCAGCCGCATTTTCCTTCGACCGTTCTCAAGCAAGGTGAGGTATTCAATAGTAAAACCATATTCTGTTTTGGAATAACTGCCGAAAAGTTCACATTCTAAGATTTTGATTTTCTAGCTTTGAATTATTGTGAGCTCAATCAATTTTCCTTCGACTGATCCAGCTTTTTAACGCAATCCCGACCTCAACACTGTAAAATGAATTTCCAAGCGCCGGGTGTATTTTTTTCACCTTTGGTCCTATTTTTTTCAGGAATGATTCACATGAATTTTAGCTATAAAAAGTGCTTCTTTTATCCTTACTTCGGGATGATATGATCATAGCTATATCCCCGGCTCAACTTCCACGCACCATTTTCCAGCAGCCAAAAGTGCATGAACTTTGCAACACTGGTAAGCTTTTGTGATTTATCCTCATTGATCTCATAAAAGCGATGAATGCCAGTTTGAATCGCACCGTACACCACGCCGTTATTTTCCATTGGATAGACTTCCATGGAATTCTCTAACAGTTCCCGATGGGCTTTGTATTCCATTTTGCAAAGTCCGTCGCGGATGCTGGCAATAAAATCTGACTTGGTTGCCGTAATGCCCGACTTATCGTGATAAAATTCGAAATTCTCACCAAGCAGTTTTTCAAACTGACTGATGTCGCAGGTGTTAAAACCTACTTCAAACAGCAAACTGTCGTGGGATTTCAATGTTCTGAAGAGATCGGAAGATTGTGTAACCTGAGAAAAAAGAGAGAAAACGGCCAGAAATAAGGAAATGGTTAGCAGGATCGGTTTCATTGTAAATGAATTTTTAAGTAAAAAGCATATTTCAAAAATAGTGTTTATCAGCATCCGTTTTATAATGATGCGTTTTAATGCTATTGCATACTTGCCTGACCATCTTACCAGGCCTGCCTGCTGCGGATGCTCTGATATTTCGCTGAATAATGTTCCGTGAAGCTACAAAGGACAATCACTTCTTTTCGTAAATTCGCAGTCAAATATGGATAAAACCTTTTTATATAGAAACCGTCTTTGGTTGCTGATTTTTATTTCAGCCATCACGCGTGTGCTTATTGCAGCTTTTACCGAATTGGGCAACGACGAGGTTTATTACATCAACTACGCACTTTACCCCGACCTCAGCCATTTCGATCATCCTCCGCTTACCGGCTGGATCATTCAATTGTTCAGCCTGAATCTGCTGCTGGATTCAGAACTCTTTATACGCCTTGGAGCTGTTGTAATCGGCACACTCAACACCTGGGTTATCTACCTTATCGGGAAAGAAATAAAAGATGAAACCACCGGCTGGTATTCGGCTTTGCTTTATAATGCTTCATTTTACACTTTTGTAATTTCCGGCATTTTCATGATGCCCGATGCGCCGCAAACCTTTTTCTGGCTGCTCACCATATTGCTGTTTGTTCGTGCGGTTAAGCGTGGGCCCGACAGCTCAGGCGTTTCACGCATGATACTTATGGCAGGAATTACCGGGGGATTGGCGCTGATGTCAAAATATACCTCAATCTTTCTGTTTTCGGGTGCAGGGCTCTATTTTCTGATCTTCGACAGGAGATGGTTGAAAAAATGGGAGGTTTACGGGGCAATCGTCATCGCTTTACTCATTTTTTCGCCGGTCATTCTCTGGAATATCCATTACGATTTTATAAGCTTCAGCTTTCACAGCGATCGGGTAGAATTGGTGGAAACCATACTCAGACCCGATCTTTTTGCCATCGAACTGGGTGGTCAGATTTTTTACAACAACCCTTTTGTATTTGGCCTTGTTTTGGCAGGAATTATTGCCTTTTTCAGAAATCGTTTCGTTGAGCACAAACCCGAAACGCGTATTCTCCTTTCCATTGCATTGCCGGTGATTCTTATTTTTCTTGGATTTTCTCTTTTTCGCCGTACCCTGCCTCATTGGACGGGACCTGCCTACATGACACTGATTCCGATTGCTGCACTTTATCTTCGAAACATTACTGAAAAAGGCAGGAATGGTGAAATAATTCCTCCTGTAATCAGAGGCGCTCTTGGCTTTTTGTCACTGGTGTTGATGGTCGCTCTTTTGCAGATAAGTCAGGGATGGTTTCTCAACAAAGGCATTAACGCCGAAACCGGTAAAAGACTGGGAATTAAGGACATAACCCTTGATATGTACGGATGGGAGCAGCTCAGAAAAGGCTTTGAAGCTACCTACCAAAGCGACACTGCTTCAGGCCGCATGCGAAAAGATGTTGTAATTATTCAGCAACGATGGTTTCCGGCTGCAAATATTGATTATTACGTAGCCCGACCTTTGGGAATAAAACTGCTTACGCTGGCCGAAATTGAAAGAACGCACAAATATGCATGGATTACACAGTATCGGGGCGGTTTCAGCCCGGGAATGGATGCGTATTATTTTTCATCAAGTTATGATTTCTCCGATCCAAACGGACTGTACAAAGATTATTTTGTGCGGATTGAAGGACCTGAAAAAATTCCGGTTTACCGCAACAATGTGCTGGTGATGTATCATTACATGTGGCGGATGCGGGGATTGATGACAGCACCGCCTGATAATTACACCGGAAAAGATCTTAAATTCAGCGCTGGAGGTTTACTTGATTAAATCCACAGACTTTCAATCGTTAGAGGTGGATCGGCCAGCACGGCTTTACCGTTTTCGACTACAATCGGCCGTTTGATAAGTCGCGGATACTCTGATAAAATCCCAAACCACTCTTCATCGGAAATATTCTTCCCTTTAAGATTTTCCTTGTAATAATCTTCCTGAACCCGGACCAGTTCAAATGGCTTGATTTTAAGCAGATTTACAAGCTCCCGGATTTCGTCGTTGGTAATGCCTTCGCGGATGTACTCAATAACTTCAGGGGTCAGTCCTTTTGATTTCAAAAACTCAAGACCTGCTCTGGATTTACGGCATTTCGGATTGTGGTAAATTGTGATCATAGTATTGATTTTGCAGCTTTGTGCAATAAAGATAAGGCTATTCGATTTGATCTCTGGTAAAAAGCAAAAAAAAGCCGGTAAAAAGTTTTACCGGCTAATTTCAGTATTAGTTCAGATTACACAGCATCTCTTCCAAACTCCATCAGGTAAGCTTTTATGAAGTCGTTCAGATCACCATCAAGAACCCTGGCGGTATCGCTGGTTTCATGATCAGTGCGCAGGTCTTTCACCAGTTTATAGGGATGGAGCACATAATTCCGGATCTGGGAACCCCATTCTATTTTTTTCTTATTGCCTTCAATTACAGCAATGGCTTCTTTTTTCTTCCGAAGTTCGATTTCATACAACTGCGATTTCAGCATTTGAATGGCTTTCTCGCGGTTTTGGCCTTGCGAACGGGTTTCCTGACACTCGATAACAAGCCCTGAAGGCTCATGTTTGAGACGAACTGCCGTTTCTACTTTGTTCACATTTTGCCCTCCGGGTCCGCTTGAGCGAAAAGTATCCCATGAAATATCTGAGGCATTGATCTGAATGTCAATATTATCATCAACCACAGGATATACATAAACTGAAGCAAAAGAAGTATGGCGTTTATTTGCAGAGTCGAAGGGTGAAAGTCTTACCAGCCGATGAACGCCGTTTTCGCCTTTCAAATAACCAAATGCATGCTCTCCTTCAAACTCAATGGCAACGGATTTAATGCCCGCCACATCGCCTTCGTGCATATCCAGCTCTTTGATTTTGTAGTTGTTACGCTCGCCATAACGCAGGTACATACGCATCAGCATCTCAGCCCAGTCATTGCTTTCGGTACCACCGGCGCCGGCATTTATCTGCAGAATAGCGCTGAGACGGTCTTCCTGATTGCTCAGCATATTGCGAAGCTCAAGATCCTCAATTATGGTTATTGCATCAGCATATTGTTTGTCCAGATCAGCTTCGGTTGCTTCATCTGCTTCATAGAAATCATACAATACAACCAGATCTTCGTATGCTGAAATAGCGGCAGTGTAATCGATGGTCCACTTTTTCTTTTCCTGGATTGACTTAAGCAATAACTCAGCCTTTTTAGGTTCATCCCAAAAGCCAGGCCTGTGAGTTAAAGCCTCTTCCTCATTTATTTTAGCCGTTTTCCCTTCAATGTCAAAGGAACCTCCATAAAGCTTCAAGCCTTTTATTGAGGTCAGTCAATTGCTCTTTTTGAACCATAATTTAAATTCCCTTATTTTTCATCAGTTCTTCAATCACTTCGTTAACCAGCTCGGTTTCATAACCTTTGGCTATAGCCGGTTTGGCAAGTCTGTGTTTGAACAGAACAACATTTGAATGGTCAGTTACAGCAATTTTATGCTCAACCATCTCAATAATATTTTTTCTGTATTCTTCCGCGTCAATTTCGCTGATGCCTTCGCGAATGGCATTTTCGCCGATCTGACGTGCTCTCAGTTCGCCAACGATGCGCTCACGACCCCATTTCTTGTTGCGGAATTTTCCACCGGCATACAATTTGGCGAAACGTTCTTCATCAATAAATCCTTCATCAGTAAGCGCGGCGACAATTTTTTCAGCATTTGCTGATGAAATTCCCAGTGATGACGCGTGAATTTTCACTTCCACGATGCAACGCTCCTGCATTGCACACCAGCGGCGCAATTTGGCCAACTGTTTTTCAAATTCTCTCATACTTGATTTGTTTACACATTATTTTTCGATGCAAATGTATAAAAACAAAGTCACAATATCAAGAAATTATTTGCGTAATTCATTGCAAATGCAGCGATGACAGAAAATATTATTTTATATCAATCAGGTGAATATTGAATATTAAAACCGCATTTACCCTGATACCCGCAGGTGGCTTGCTTCCATATCCCATTTTGCTGGGAACCAGCAACATACCTTTACCTCCTTTGCCAAAAAACTGCATTCCTTCCTGCCATCCTTTAATTACACCGGACAAAGGAAATGTCAGCGTATTTGAATCAAAAACTTCACCATCGGTATAGTATCCGGAATAGGTTACCCTTACATCTGAGTTGATTGTTGGCTTTTGGGCCGTGCCGGGAACATCAATCACGTAATACATTCCCGAACTGGTTTTTACTGCTGTAAGATTATTGGCAGCAATATAATCCTGAATCTCTTTATCATTCTTTGCATCAACATCTTCATCCTTTTCGCAGGAACTGACAAAAGGAACGACAAACATCATAATCAGCATTATAACCGGAGAGGTGATTGAGCTTAATCTTTTCATTTGGGGTAGTTTTTTAGTTGTTAATTTCAGCGAGTAATTTGTTTACCAGCTCAGGAACTCCTTCGCCGGCAGTTTTTTTAATGATTGTGAGATTCGGGACTCCGGCAACCGGCAAACTTCCCGGATCAATCAGGTATTTTTTGCATTTCGGTGAAGCGTAATGCAGCAAACCTGCAGCAGGATAAACCAGCAACGAAGTTCCGACAACCATCAGTATATCAGCTTCCATCACAATTTCAGCAGCCACTTCAATTAATGGAACGGCTTCTCCAAACCACACAATATGTGGGCGTAGCTGAGACCCTTTTTCACACTTATCGCCAGCATTAATTTCCTTATAACCGATGGAGTAAACCAGATTCTCATCAAGTGTGCTTCTCACCTTAGTCAATTCGCCATGCAGATGAAGTATTTTTGACGATCCGCTTCTTTCGTGCAAGTCATCAACATTCTGAGTTATAATCTGAACATCATACTTTTCTTCAAGGGCAAACAGTGCATAGTGAGCCGGATTGGGCTTTACAGTAGCCAGCTGGGTTCTGCGTTTGTTGTAAAATTCAAGTACCAGATTCTGATTCTTCCGCCAGGCATCAAATGTTGCAACATCTTCAATACGGTACTCTTCCCATAGTCCGTCGGAATCCCGAAAAGTCTTAATACCGCTTTCGGCGCTGACTCCGGCACCGGTAAGAACGACAATCTTTTTTTTCATTGATTTTCATTTTTGACAAAATTAGAGCTATTTCTCAAATTGATGATGAAAATCAGGATCATTATCTCGACCGTCAGATCAACATATTCAATACATTAAACCTGCCAAAAAAAACTGCGACAGGTTTTACACCTGCCGCAGCCTGACAATAACTTAAAAATTTCATCAATCATCAAACAGATTCATATCATCGAGCACTTTCATCACACCCTTAACTGATGCTGCTGATTCCTCGAGCATCTTTTTCTCTTCTTTGTTCAGGTTCAGTTCAATGATCTCTTCAATACCTTTAGATCCGAGTTTTACAGGAACACCCATATAAACATCGTTTAGTCCGTATTCACCAGTAAGCAGTGTACAAACCGGGAAGATACGTTTCTGGTCGTCAACAATGGCTTCCACCATTTGTGCTGCTGCAGCTCCGGGTGCATACCATGCAGAAGTACCCATAAGATTAACCAGCTCGCCGCCGCCTTTTTTGGTTCTTTCCACAATTTTATCGATTTCTTCCTTATTCAGAAGGTCGGGGAGTGGAATTCCGGCAACGGATGTAAACCTTGGCAGTGGAACCATCGTATCACCATGGCCGCCGAGTAAAAGTGAATGAATATCTTTTGGAGAAACATCAAGTGCTTCAGCCAGAAAAGCTTTATAACGCCCGGTATCAAGAATTCCGGCCATTCCGAATACCCTGCTTGAATGTTTGCGTGCAGCACGATATGCTGCATAAGTCATAACATCCAAAGGATTGGAAACCACAATAATAATGGCTTCCGGCGAATACTTAATTACCTTTTCGGTGACTTCCTTAACAATAATTGCATTGGTTTTAATAAGGTCATCGCGGCTCATGCCGGGTTTACGAGGCAATCCTGATGTAATTACAACAATATTGGAGCCTTTTGTTTTCAGATAATCGTTGGTAACCCCAACAACCCGTGTATTAAAATTGTTGATGGAAGAGGTCTGCCAGATATCCAGGGCTTTGCCTTCAGCAACACCTTCTTTAATATCTACAAGAACAACTTCACGGGTAAGGTCTTTATGTGCAATTACATTTGCACAGGTTGCGCCTACATTACCGGCGCCGATAACAGTGATTTTTTTCATTTTAAAACATTTGCGATGGTTAATATTAAACCTTTTGCTTCAAAGCTTCTCAGGAAATATCCTCAACAAAGGTAGAAATTTACATATTTGCATGCCGAAAAAAGTACAGAAGTTTTTCCGTAATATGAATTTTTCCTGACAATTCACATTCAGCAATCAACTGCAGACCTGATCATCATTGCACTGAGCATCAATAACGGCAATGGTTACCATATTCACAATTTCCGATACACTTGAACCCATCTGTAATACGTGGATCGATTTGTTAAGTCCCATCAGTATCGGACCAATGGCTTCAGCTCCACCCATTTCCTGCATGAGTTTGTAAGCAATATTTCCTGCTGTAAGATAAGGGAATATCAGCGTATTGGCCGGGCTGTCAATCAGTTTCGAGAATGGAAAGTTTTCGCGGAGTAATGCGTTGTTGAGCGCAAAATTAGCCTGCAAATCTCCATCTACAATCAACTCAGGGTGCTCTTTATGAAGTCGTGCAACGGCATTTCGCACCATAATCGGGATATTGCCTTCCACTGACCCGAAATTTGAATAGGAAAGCATGGCAATGCGTGGTTCGATATTAAATTGCCTGACCATTTCTGCTGTTTGAAGCGTAATTTCAACCAATTTATCGATGTCAGGATTCATATTTACCGTGGTATCAGCAAAAAAGAAAGGCCCTTTTTTGGTGATCATGATGTACATACCTGAAACAATGTTGGCTCCCTTTTTCTTGCCGATTATTCTCAGCGCAGGTCGTATGGTTGCCGGATAGCTGCTGGTAAGTCCTGATATCATGGCATCGGCAAATCCGTTTTCAACCAGACTTGGTCCGAAATAGTTTCTGTGAGCCATCATATCGAGAGCGGCATTCATTGTAACGCCTCTGCGTTTGCGTTTTTCGTGAAACTGCCTGGCAAACATTTCCCTTCTTGGTTTTTCCTCATCCGACCGGGGATCAATGATTTCAATATCATGCAATTCAAGGTCATGTTCCTGAATCATACTGAGAATGATGTTCCGGTCGCCCAAAAGGATAGGATGGGCAATTCCCTCCTCTACAACAATTTCAGCGGCTTTAAGAATCTTATAATTCTCAGCTTCAGCAAAAACAACCTTTTTCGGATTTTTCCTTGCACGGGCTTTTATCTGTCTGATAAGGGGATTGCTGAGTCCGAGCCTTTTGTTGAGTTCGTCGTTGTATGCGTCCCAATCCACTATTGGCTTACGGGCCACACCCGTTTCCATGGCAGCTTTGGCAACAGCAGGTGCAATATGTGTAATCAGCCGGGGATCGCTGGGCTTTGGAATGATGTAATCCCTTCCAAACTTAAGATTTGTTACTTGATAAGCAATATTTACCTCTTCCGGAACCGGCTGCCGGGCCAGATCGGCAAGCGCATATGCAGCAGCCAGTTTCATGGTGTCGTTGATGGCTGTGGCTCTTACATCAAGTGCTCCTCTGAAAATATAAGGAAATCCAAGAACATTGTTCACCTGATTTGGAAAATCGGAGCGACCGGTTCCCATAATAATATCGTTTCTGGTTGCAACTGCCAGTTCATAAGATATTTCGGGTGTTGGATTTGCAAGAGCAAATACGATGGGATTACTGTTCATTGACAGCAGCATTTCCGGATTTACCGCTCCTGCGACCGAAAGCCCGAGGAACATATCAGCACCTTTCATTGCATCGGCCAGCGTGTTTAAATCGCGGTCGGTCACAAATTTCATCTTCCAGGGATTCAGGTCTGTGCGTGATTTATTCAACACCCCTTTTGAATCGACCATAACGAGGTTTTCTCGTTTGATACCAAGTTTCAGATACAATGCTGAGCATGAAATGGCTGAAGCCCCGGCTCCATTCACCACCACTTTCAGGTCTTCAATTTTCTTCCCGGTAATTTCAAGTGCATTTAAGAGGCCTGCTGAAGTAATCATTGCAGTGCCATGCTGATCATCGTGCATAACCGGAATATCCAGCAATTCCTTGAGTCGGTCTTCTACTTCAAAACATTCGGGCGCTTTTATATCTTCAAGGTTAATTCCACCAAAAGTCGGGGCAATGGATTTAATTGTGTTTACCATGCCATCAATGGTTTTGTCGCTGATTTCGATATCAAACACATCAATATCGGCATAGATTTTAAAAAGCAGCCCTTTGCCTTCCATCACAGGTTTTCCGGCTTCGGGGCCGATATCGCCCAATCCTAAAACCGCAGTACCATTAGAAATAACAGCAACCAGATTTCCTTTGGCTGTGTATTTGTAAACATCCTCAGGATTATCTCTGATTTCGAGACAAGGCTCTGCAACCCCTGGACTATATGCCAACGAAAGATCGTATTGTGAATGATGAGGTTTGGTTGGTATCACCTCAATTTTACCAGGTCTTCCATCAGCATGATATGCCAATGCGTTTTTTTTGCTTAAAGGGACTTTCATATCTCAGATTTTCAGGTTGTAATTCTATAAAAAGGCAACATTGTATGTGCATAACAAATGTATAAAACTGCATGAGAACTTCAAACTAATTTCAGAAAACTTTTACCAACTTTAAACTGTAGGCCTGAAAATAAACATCAATTCAACAAATATCTCTATTTTTGTCGGTTAGCAGCTAAAACATATATTATGTACGCTTTCATAGAAGGGAAAATTTCTGACATTAATCCGGCAAACGTTGTAATCGATTGCAGGGGAGTGGGATATGATATTTCCATTTCTGTAAACACTTACTCAAAGATTAAAGATCTGGAATCATGCAGATTACACACGCATCTGGTGGTTCGCGAGGATGCCATGATATTGTTTGGATTTGCGGGAGAGGATGAAAAACTGCTATTCAGAAATCTGATTACAGTTTCAGGTGTGGGCGCCGGAACAGCAAGGCTTATTTTATCATCACTCACTCCCGAAGAGCTTACCGAAGCAATTGTTTCGGGCAATGTGGCTCTTTTGCAGCGGGTTAAGGGCATTGGAGGTAAAACAGCGCAACGTATTATCATCGATCTGAAAGATAAACTGGGCAAAGACCCTGGAATCAGAGAAATTTTGGCCAGTCCGCACAATACTAAGAAAGAGGAGGCGTTATCTGCTTTATCGATGCTTGGTTTTAACAAAGCTCTGGCCGGCAAAACCATTGAAAAAATATTAAAAGATGAAGGATCAGCTATTTCGGTTGAACATCTGATTAAAAGTGCACTTAAAGTTTTATGACAACAAAACGCTGTTTCATTTCAGGATTAAATCTCTTAAAAACACTTAAGAGCAATGCATTCGCTGCTTATCCGAACTTGTAAAACAGTATTTTTACACATACCAAACACTGAAGTTCCTTGGAGCGAATAGTAAAGCATTTTTTTAGGTTGTTTGTTTTTTTGTCGGTAATCACCATTTCATGGGGGATTCCGGCATCTAATGAGATATTGTATGAGCAAGGGGCTGAGGCTGAGCCAATCCCGCCTCCTGACACCACCAAACCTGCAATTTCACTTCCCTACCCTATCCCCGAATCTGATCCGGGTACAACCCTTCAGCCAGAAGAAAAAAACAAACTTTTTCTGGGCACTCCTTCCAATATCAGCGAAGATTTTATTTACGATCCTGCAACCAATACCTATAATTACATTCGCAAAGCCGGTGAGGTTCCAATATCTACTCCAACTTCACTGAATTTCGAAGAATATAAAGAACTGGATCTAGACCGTTCACTTGATAATTTCTGGCGCGAAAAATCAGTAAGCGGGCCTGCTACCTCGCGCACTGGAATTATTCCTCAGATTCACATCGGCGGTGAAGTTTTTGACCGGATTTTCGGAGGAAACACAATTGACATCCGCCCCCAGGGAAGTGCTGAAGTTACTTTCGGTGTATTGTCAAACCGGCGTGATGATCCTTCACTTGATATAAGACAACGTAAAACCACCAATTTCGATTTTCAGCAACGCATTCAAATGAGTGTAATGGCCAAAATCGGAGATAAAATTGAGTTTAACACCAATTACAACACAGAAGCTACCTTCGATTTTGAAAATAAACTCAAACTCAAATACGAAGGCAAAGAGGATGAAATCATTAAACTGATAGAAGCCGGAGATGTTACTTTCCCGCTCAACAGCACACTTATCACCGGAAGCCAGAGTCTTTTCGGGTTAAAAACCCAGCTGCAGTTTGGTAAAGCGCTTGTAACCGGAGTGTTTTCTCAACAAAAAAGCGAAACTTCTACCATTACCGTTCAGGGTGGTGCTCAAACCAGCAAATTCAGTGTAAGGGCACTCGATTACGAAGAGAACCGGCATTTCTTTCTGTCACAGTATTTTGTTGATAATTACGACAATGCGCTCAGCAAACTGCCCATTATCAATTCGAATATAAATATTACAAAGATTGAAGTCTGGATTACAAATATTGGCCCGGCAGTTACCGAAAACCGCAACCTGGTTGCTTTGATGGATCTGGGCGAGAGACTACCACACAATCAGACAATAAGCCCAACACCAGGTGCAACAGCTTATCCTGATAATGCCTCAAACGACATGATTTCCCGATTCGACACTACCCGTATCCGGAATATCAACGAGGTAACCCAATACCTTACAGGCTCTCCATTCGGGTACATATCAGGTTCTGACTTTGAGAAAGTAGAAAATTCCCGCAGGCTTAATACCAGTGAATACACTTTCAACTCAAAAATGGGTTTTATTTCGCTGAACAGTACGCTGAATCCAGATCAGGTTCTTGCTGTTGCTTTTCAATATACTGTAATCGGACAGGATAAAATATATCAGGTTGGAGAATTTTCTGATGAGGGCATAAGTTCGCCTCAAACGCTTATGGTAAAACTTCTGAAAAGCACTGCACTGGACACCAAAATTCCAATGTGGAATCTGATGATGAAAAACGTTTATAATATTGGCGCTTTTCAGCTGAACAGGGAAGATTTTATTCTGAACATTCTTTATTCCGGAAACGAAAATACTGTTCCTACAGGATATTTTACTGAAGGACCGGAGGGTATAAAAGGAGTTCCATTGCTGCGGATATTTAATTTTGACAACCTTGACCCTCAGCAAAACCCGCCTTACGATGGTATTTTTGACTATATCGACAATGCAGCACGACAGGGAGGTACAATTCAATCTTCCAATGGCCGTGTATTCTTTACCGTAAGAGAACCATTCGGAAGTTACCTCAGAAACAAGCTCAACAACAATGAACTTGCCGACAAATATTGTTATGACTCTCTTTATACCCTTACCAAAAGCGGTGCCCAGCAATATCCTGACAAGAATCGCTACCTGCTGGAAGGACAATATAAATCTTCGGCAGGATCAGAGATTTCGCTTAACGCACTCAACGTTCCTCAGGGATCGGTAAGGGTTACAGCAGGAGGAATCCCGCTCACCGAAAATGTAGACTATACTGTAGATTACACCCTTGGCCGGGTTAAAATTATCAACGAAGGCATCCTCAATTCAGGAACACCGGTAAGCATTTCGCTTGAAAACAATGCTACCTTTAATCTGCAAACCCAAACGTTGATGGGGGTAAATGTTGACTACAAAATAAATAAAGATCTTATTGTCGGAGCTACCCTTCTCAACCTTCACGAAAGGCCACTCACCCAGAAAACCAACTTTGGACAGGAACCCATATCGAACACCATATGGGGAATGAATGTAAATTACCAGACCGAGTCGATGATGCTGACCCGCCTGATTGATAAACTGCCTTTTTACAGCACCAAAACTCCATCACGTATTCAGTTTAACGGTGAATTTGCACACTTTATCCCAGGCCATTCAAAAGCGGTAGGAAAAACCGGCACTTCATATATCGATGACTTTGAAGGCGCAAAATCATCGATTGACCTGAAAAATGTAGGCACATGGTTTCTTGCAAGTACACCTCAGGGCCAGACCAGCAGAGACATGTTTCCTGAGGCAGCTCAGGGCACAGGACTTGCTTATGGCTTCAACAGAGCCAAACTTGCATGGTACACCATTGATCCGCTGTTTTATGACCGGAACAGCAACCTCAGACCAAAGAATATTTCGAAAGATGAGCTTTCCAGAAATTCGGTAAGGCTGATCCGCGAAAGCGAAATATTCCCCAACTCTGACCCCCCAAACGGTCAGCCAATGAATCTGCCAATCCTCAACCTTTCATTCTTCCCCGAAGAAAGAGGTCCTTACAACTTTGATGTTCTTCCAACGGGAGTATCGCGCGGGCTCTCCGAAACCGGTTCACTTATCTTCCCTCGCAGTCGCTGGGGTGGTATTATGAGAAGGATAGAGTCCACTGACTTTGAAGCTGCAAATGTTGAGTATATCGAATTCTGGCTTATGGATCCATTCTCAGAAGTGGAAAGCCACAAAGGAGGAGATTTATACTTCAACCTTGGCGATGTTTCGGAAGATATTTTACGCGATGGTCGCAAAAGTTATGAAAACGGACTGCCGACTTCGGCTGAAATCAAAAATGTTGATACCACAATCTGGGGCAGAGTACCCACGCTTCAGGCATTGGTAAATGCTTTTGACAATGACATTGCAGCCAGGCCATTTCAGGATGTTGGTTATGACGGGCTTAGCGATGAAGATGAGCGTAGTTTCTTCAATGATAATTATCTGCAGGTAATCGCAAATCAGTACAGCACCGCTTCCGAAGCATATTTAAATGCATTCAACGACCCATCGGCCGACAATTACCATTTCTTCCGGGGAGCAGACTATGATGCAGATCCGAAATACGGAAGCATCGTAGAGCGTTATAAAATGTACAATGGTGCCGAAGGAAACTCACCGGCGACTGAACAGTCAAATGAAGAGTTCCAGACCCAGGCAACCACCCTGCCTAACGTTGAAGATATCAACCGCGACAATACCCTGAATGAACAGGAACGATATTTCCAGTATAAAGTTAATCTGGTTCCTGAAAAAATGAACGTTGGCGAAAATTATATCACCGACATTTATACCGCCTCAGACATTCCGCTTGAAAACGGAAAAAGAGGGACAGTAAAATGGTATCAGTTTAAAATACCGGTTCAAAGCCCCGATGTGGTAGTTGGAAATATTCAGGATTTCAAGAGCATCCGCTTTATAAGAATGTTCCTCAAAGATTTTGAAGAAGAGGTTGTTCTCAGGTTTGCAACCCTTGAACTGGTAAGGGGAGAATGGAGAAAATATTACAGCAACCTGTTGACTCCGGGCGAATATATTCCTGATCCGAATCAGAGCCAGACAGCATTCGACATTTCAACAGTCAGTATTGAGGAAAACGGAAGCCGTTCACCTATACCATATGTATTGCCTCCTGATATTGAACGTGAGATTAATGTTGGAACAACCAATTACCAGAGGCTTAACGAACAGGCCATGGTTCTGAAAGTCTGCAACCTGCTCGACGGCGATGCACGTGGAACTTACAAAACAACAGATTTTGACTTCCGACAATACAAACGCCTGAAAATGTACATCCATGCTGAGAAATCAATTGAAACTCAGGAACTGGAAAAAGGAGACGTAACGGTATTCATCCGGATTGGTTCTGACTTTACGGAAAACTATTATGAGTACGAAGTTCCTGTTGAATTCACACCATGGTTCACTTCAGTAGCCAATTCCAGAGCAATCTGGCCCGATGCCAACCGCATGGATATTGAACTTGCAAAGCTTGTAAGTGCCAAACAGCAGCGCAATGATGTGATGGGAAAACCAGGCTCTATGGTTTCTGTGTTTACTCCATACGAAGTATTTGACGGTGAAAACAAAATAACGGTTGTGGGTATGCCCAGTCTGAGCGATATAAAAGCCTTTATGATTGGTGTTAGAAACCCAAAAAAGCAATACATAACCGACAATGATGATGGCGATAATAAATGCGCCGAAATATGGGTAAATGAATTGCGTTTGACTGATTTTGACGAAACCAGTGGTTTTGCAGCCACCGCGCGGATGGCCGCTAATCTGGCAGACCTCGGAAACGTGGTTGTTTCAGGAAGTTACTCTACCCCCGGATTTGGAAGTATAGAGAAAAAAGTGGGCGAAAGGTCGCAGGAAGCAGTGAGCCAGTTTGATGTTGCTACCAATATTCAGCTTGGAAAATTCTTCCCTGAAAAGGCTGGTATCAAAATCCCCATGCACATTGATTATTCCGAAATGCGCATGACCCCGAAATACAATCCGCTTGATCCTGACATCCTCTTCAAAGATGTAATTAATGATTTGAATAAAAGTGAAAAGGATTCCGTCAGAAATAAAGTTCAGGATCTTACCCGCCGCACCAACATCAACTTTGTGAATATGCGCAAAGAAAAGGTGGGCGCTCAGGGCAAAAACCGGATTTACAGCATTGAGAACTTCGATTTTACTTATGCATATTCCGAAATCTACCACAAAAATGTTGATCTGGAATATGACAGCCGCAAACAATATCGCGGAGGCGTTGGATATAACTTTATTTATAATCCCAAGCCGGTCAAGCCTTTTCAGAATGTGAAATTCCTGCAGAAGAAATCTCTGGCAATTGTAAAAGATTTCAACTTCTTTTACATGCCCAAGATGTTTGCTTTCCGAACGGATATGAACAGGCAGTATAATGAGCGTTTGCTCCGAAACAAGAGCGATGCACTGATTATACTCGAACCTACTTATACCAAAACCTGGGATTGGAACCGCCTTTTCGACCTGAAGTATGATATTGCCCAATCGCTCAAGCTTGAGTACAATGCCAACGCAAATGCATATGTAACAGAACCTCCGGGAAGAATCAGCCGAACCGACGACGGATATCAGGCCAAACGCGACTCCATATGGGATGAGGTTCTCAATTTCGGAAGCATGAACAGGTTTACCCAAAATATGAACCTGAACTACATTGTACCAATCAATAAAATTCCGATCCTGAACTGGATTAACCTGAATGCCCGTTATGCAAGCACATTCCGATGGGAGGCATCGCCACGATCAATTCAGGCAATAATGGGAAATACCATTGAGAACAGCAATACCATCAACATCAATGGAAATGCCAGACTGACCAATCTATATAATAAATCAGGATTCCTCAGAAAACTTACACAACCCGCGCGGGGACAAACACCTCCACGACAAGGGCCTGGAGGCAGAATGGCACCTCAGGAGAAAGAGGAGCCAAAGGATCCACTTTCTGATACAACCCAAGTTGAAAAGAAATCGCCGCAGATTGCAAAGATTCTGGGAATAGGAGTGGTGAAACTTATCATCGGCTTCAAAGACCTGCAGTTTAATTATACCGAATCAAATGGTACTTTGCTTCCTGGATTTATGCCGCAACCCGACATACTTGGCAACAGACTCAATGGTATGGCTCCCGGACTTGGATTCGCATTCGGAAGTCAGAGAGATATCCGCGATGATGCTGAAAGAAATGGGTGGATTACTTCAAATACACTACTGAATACAGCTTACGTTACCCGGCTAACCAAAAACCTTACAGCAAGGGCTACCTATGAACCATTTCCTGAGTTTCGTATTGAACTAACTGCTGACAAAACTGAGTCGTTCGGACATCAGGAGTATTTCAAAGCCGATTCTACAGGCAATTTTACTAAATCATCTAAACAGGATCGCGGATCATTCAGTATGTCGTTCTTCACGTTAAAAACTGCATTTCAGAAAGACGGCGATGAGAATATTTCGCCTGTTTTTGAAGATTTTAAAGAATATCGGTCAATTATTGCAGCCAGGCTTGCGGCAATCAATCCGAATACAGGTAGCATTGACAGCACAGGTTTTCCCGGCGGATACAGCGCAACGTCACAGGATGTACTTATTCCTGCTTTCATTGCTGCATACACCGGCAATGATCCAATGAAAACAAGTCTGTCTCCTTTCCCGAAGATTCCAATGCCCAACTGGAGGTTCTCTTATGCCGGTTTGTCAAAACTCGAGTTCTTCAAAAAATACCTTAAACAGCTTACCATTTCCCATTCATACAGATCCACTTATTCAGTGGGTAATTACATTTCAAATGTTGATTTTCTTGAAAATCTGGGATTTCCAGCCGGATTTGATGCTGCAGGCAACTTTATTCCTCAGAATCGCATTGAAATCATTACAATCACCGAACAATTCAGCCCACTGATTAACCTTGACATTACCTGGAACAACAGTCTTCTTTCAAGAATAGAAGTCAGAAAATCGCGAAGCCTTTCGCTGAGCTTTGTAAATAATCAGGTAACTGAAGTCTCAGGAAATGAATTTATTGTTGGAATGGGTTATCGTTTCAAGGATGTGAAACTTAATATGTCAAGCGGAGGAAGAAAACAACAACTAAAAAGTGATCTGAACGTAAAACTCGATCTTTCGGTACGCGAAAACAAAACCATACTTCGCAGGCTGGACGAAGAGATCAATCAGATTTCTACCGGAAACAGAATAATCTCGATCAACTCATCGGCTGACTATATGATCAATCAGCGGTTTAACCTGAGGTTATTCTTCGACAAAACCATAACCAACCCGTTTGTGTCGTCGCAATTCCCCAACTCTACAACCAATGCCGGACTAACATTACGTTTTACGCTGGCTCAATAAGAATGGTTAATCTCGTTTTTTACGGCTGCTCAATTCATGGGCAGCCTTTTTTATTTCTGCCCACAGGTTTTCAAAAGCTTTGGATGCATCAGATCCCGGTCGGAATTCAACCACAGGTTTTCTGAACTGCCCCATGCGTTCAACATCGCTCAGATATGGAATAACGGCTTCACAAAAGCCCGACTGGGACTCTGCCCATTCGTCAAGAATAATCTTTTGAAGATTTTTTCGCCTGTCAACCATTGAAAAGAATGCCAGCGCTCTGCTTTTCTTCTTTAGTGGATGGTCTTCCAGATATTTCATAAGATCCTCATGTGTACGAACAGACAATGTGGTAGGCACAACAGGAAGCAGCAAAATATCGGTTGCATTAAAAATGCTTGATGATAACAACGACATACCCGGAGGACAGTCAATAAAAATCCATTTATAGTTATCTTTGACCTGTTCGATGATATGCAATATCCTGTTTTCAGGTTTTTTCAGGTTAACCAGAATCTGCTCTGTTTCCCGAAAGGAAAAAGTTGCAGGGAAAATATCAAGGTGCACCAAAGAAGTCGCTTTAATACTCTCCTCCACCATTGATTTTCCTTTGAGAAGTTTCTTAACGGTAGTTTTAATTTTTGGCTTTACTTTCAGATAAAATGTTGATGATGCCTGAGGATCGAGATCAATCAGCAAGGTTTTTTCGCCACTCAATGCCGCAAGGGCAGCAAGATTTACGGCAGTTGCTGTTTTACCAACTCCTCCTTTAATGCTGTAAACTGCAATTGTACACATAAAAACAAAATATGAAGGTTGTTTCTGACTCTGGCGTTATTTATGCTTAACCCTTATCGCTGAGCTCATTGGTAAAAGTAGTGAATTTTATTCAGATCAGCGATACCTGCAGCTTGGTAAAGAAACATCGGATATACAGTTCCCGGAACAGCAAAATTTAATAGCTATTGTAACCACAGTAATGGTTTCCATTCACATCATAATCATATTGATAATTAATTCAATGTGGTTTAATTAAGAATTTTTGTCTTTCCCGCACGTGCGGTACTTAGACTTACAGTCATCCTGAGCAGCCTGCCCTGAGCCTGTCGAAGGGAAGTCGAAGGATACTTTTTCATTTTATATTACATTCGGGGTCTTAACCAAACGACATTGATAATTAATTCGCAATTTCGTTTGAAATCACAAGGGTTTTACTAATTTTGGTGCCTTAACCGAAACATTTTAAAAACTTTATATCATGAACATTCCAGGCAACCTCAGGTACACAAAAGAACACGAATGGATTAAAGCAGAAGGTGAAATCGCGCTGATTGGTGTAACCGAACACGCTCAATCAGAGTTGGGTGACATTGTTTTTGTTGAAGTAGAAACTGTTGGTGAAACCCTTGAAGCGGGAGAAACATTCGGAACAATTGAAGCAGTTAAAACGGTTAGCGACCTTTATCTGCCGGTTTCAGGAGAAATTCTGGAGTTCAACGAAAGCCTGAACGACGCACCGGAGCAGATTAACAAAGATCCATACGGAGAAGGCTGGATTGTAAAAGTTAAGATGAGCAATCCTGCAGAATTTGACAGTCTTCTGGATGCTGCTGAATACGGTGAACTTATCGGTGCCTGAAAGGAATAAAAGTACTGCTTCTGTAATTCCACAATTAGTCAGAAATCTTTGGCCTGCATTTGTGTGGCTAGGGGGAATTTTCATCTTAACCCTGCTCCCGGGCAATTATTTTCCGAAAGTCTCTGGTTTATGGAGTCTGTTTTCAGCCGATAAACTTATTCATATCTGTTTGTTTGCCGGATTGAGTTATTTGTTGCTATCAGGTCTCGAAAAGCAATATTTCAAATACAACAGACGTTATCTTAATGTGATAGTTGCTGTGTTCAGCATTGTAGTTGCAGCAATAACAGAATTATTACAGTGGCAACTACCGATAAAACGAGATGGCAATCTTTATGATTTTATTGCCAATTTCGCATGCATAATCACTGGTTTTCTGCTTTTTACCTTTCCAGATATTAAAAAATGGAAAAAGTAAAAACCAATGAAAAAATTATTTAATTTAGCGGTCTGCCATTGAGGCAGATTTTTTGCAAAAAAATTATCAGTAACCATATGGAAGCAAAGAAAACCCCGAAAGCTGACCTCGAAAAAAAGCGTGGGCTTTATGTTCAGATCGGACTGATTATTGCCCTTTCTGCTATGCTTGTAGCCTTTGAATGGAAGTCGTACGACAAAGTTCAGTTTGATATGACCGGTCGCACAGCTGAAGCTGTTGAGGATGATCTCATTGAAATAACACAACAGAACAAACCTCCTCCACCTCCGGCTCCTCCTCCAACTACAACACTTATCAACATTGTTCAGGATGATGTTGAAGTTGAGGATGATTTTATGATCGATGCCGAAGCCAATCAACTGACTGAAATTCCTACTTATGTGCCTCCTGCAGTTACTGAAGAGGAAGAAGTAGCAGAAGCAGAGATTTTTACGGTTGTTGAAACTTCTCCCAGTTTTCCTGGTGGAGACGAAGCCCGTATCCGTTTCTTAACAAACAACATTAAGTATCCCCAAATGGCCCGCGAAAGCAGCATTCAGGGTACAGTTTACGTAACTTTTGTTGTTGAACGCGATGGTGCTGTTACCGATGTAAGGGTTCTTCGTGGAATTGGCGGAGGATGCGATGAAGAGGCCATTCGTGTTATAAAAGCCATGCCGAAATGGAGTCCCGGAAAACAAAGGGGAAAACCAGTTCGCGTGCAGTTTAACATGCCTATCAAGTTCACATTGGCAGGTTAATAAAAATTTATGCTGACGAAAAGCCCGAAATTAATTTTCGGGCTTTTTTATTTCCCCCCCTACTCAAAAAATAATTAGTTCCTATTCCAGAACCTGTAAAATCAGGGAGGGTAAGCCGTGAGTTAATAAAAATCTTCCAGAGCATTTATATATAATTTCTATGATGCCCTGTTAGAAATGAGAATATCACTGCATGAGGTTTGCTATTACAAACCACTATTTTGCTGATTCTTTTGCCTGAGCATAGCAATAGTGGCATTACTCTGAGAACTATACGAAAGATCAAATCCCTTGAAAACTGTTCCTGTAAATACTTCAGAAAATTGATCAGAACTATACTTACACTGGCTTTATCAAATAACCTGATATTAAGGAAAGTGCAGCACAAAAGTGCATAAAATGGCAGCAGAGCCTGAAATCAGACCCTGCTGCGGGAAAACAAATATAAAGGAAACTAAGGGGGCAAAACTAAACTAATGAATAACAAACATTTGACTTAACAAATAGTTCAATAATCATCACAATTACAGAGGTTTTTGTGAATCTTCACAAATACTGAAGAAATCTGCTTTAAACTCTGAGATACCTAACTTCTGACCTTTCTTAAACACATCGAGAGGTTGTTCGGCTTTGGCATCATCTGACTCAATCACACCGGTTATTTTAACTTCTGTACGGCGGTTATCCTGATGTTCCTGGTCAGAACATTTAACACCATCGGAACAACGATTAACGAGCTGATTTTCGCCGTATCCTTTAGCAGTAATCCGCTTGTTTGAAATACCATTTAATACGATGTAATCAACTGCTGATTGTGCTCTGCGTTCCGATAAACGTTCGTTGTACTTAAAACTACCTCTGGAATCGGTATGCGAACCTAGTTCAACGATAATATCGGGATTCTCATTGAGGAATTCAACAACTTTATCCAGCTCAACAGAAGCATCGGCGCGTATATTCCATTTATCAAAATCATAATAAATGTTTTCCAGGCGGAATATCTGATCCACTTTGTATTTTCCAAGCAACAGATCGCGGTTCACTGCGGTGGTTGCTTTAACATTTGGATCAAGAACCAGATTCAGGCAATCGGGAGAAAATCCGTTTTTCATACCTTTCATGGTAAAAGAAGATCCCCGTTTGGCCCAGATCTCATAATAGCCTTTATCATCTGTTTTAAGAACAACTATTTCGCCGGTTTGCATATTCCATGCAAAAACGGTACTGTTTCTGAGCACTTCAAGAGTTTCGCGATCTTTCACATATCCTGAAATCAGGACTGAATCAGGAAGTCTTTCCTTGATGGAAATCATATAAATATCATCATCTCCCTTGCCGACAGGGCGATTGGAGCTGATCATACCTTCCTTGTCATTTTCATTGATAACAATTCCAAAATCATCGGCCGGAGAGTTAACCGGAGCTTTCATGTTTTCGGGTTTACCATAATCACTGCCATCAATACTTGCTGTAAAAACATCGAGGCTACCGAGGCCAGGGTGACCGTCAGATGAAAAATATAAAACTTTGTCTTTGTGGATGTATGGAAACATTTCATTTCCAAATGTATTGATGACTGATCCCAGATTTTCGGCAGGGCCCCAACCTTCTTCAGTTTTATTGACCTTATAAATATCAGTACCGCCTTGTCCGCCAGGCATATCTGAAACAAAGTAAAGGGTTTTTCCGTCAGCTGTCAGCGCAGGATGACCAACTGAATAGGAATCACTATTGAGAAAAAAAGGTTCCGGCTCGCTCCATTTATTTTCTTCAAGGTACTTGCTTGAATATATTTTCAGCTTATTGGTATAATATCGGGAAGAATCAATTTCGCCGATTTTTCGTGTTACCCTTGTAAAATAAACTGTACTGAAATCAGATGAAAAAGTTGCCGGACCATCATGAAATGCCTGACTAAGCCCTGCAGAATATAATGATGGAGTTCCAGGCTCGGAAAAATCTTTACCTTCCTCTTTTTTGAGGGGCGAATAAAACAGATCGAGGTAATAAGCTCCTGTCCAGCCATATCGTTTCTCACCTGTCCGTGCCATACGGTCACTTGTAAATATAACTCCGTCCTTTCCATAAACAGGTGAGAAATCGGCATAACTTGTATTTATCGTTTCAGCATTAATGAGCTCATAATCAAATTCTGGCTCAGACCATTTATTAACTTCGCGGCTGTATCTTGCAAAAAGCTCACCCCTTGGGTCATCAGGCTTTAAAGCAGCATATTTCAGAAACTGTTCGGCAGCCTCTTCATATTTACCAATGCTTCTCAGACTCTGAGCATAGTTAAAAAAGAGATCGGCATTGGTAGTATCAATAACCGAAGCATTGCTATACCAACGTGCAGATTCTTCAAAATTGCCTGACAACCTGTGGCAATCACCAAGGCGTTGCATGGCATATGCCGAATGCCGGTTATTTTTTGCAGCAACCTTTTCGTAATAAGGGATCGCTTTGGTATAATTAAACGATGTAAATAATCTGTCGGCTTTGGCTTTCTGAGCAAACCCCTTAGTTCCTCCAAGCATTAAAGCAACAATCAAAAAAAGTACATACTTTGTTCTCATAATTTTAGTCTTTAAAATCTAATAACAAGATCATTTTCAGGACACCTAGAAATACCTTGGTGTTAACATCCTTGGCTTAAACAGGTTGATATCATGTGAAATCATAATCTCATGAGATCCCTGTTGATGGGTTTTCATTTCGGTAAGGTAGGTGTCGTAAGAATAACCGAGTCTCCAGTTCTGGCTAAGATTCAACTCAATCATAAAAACGAGGGCATTTTTGCTGGTTATGGCATTGCGATTTGTGCGGTATGAAGCACCAAGCCAGAAAACATCGTTGAAAAGGAAACTTGCATTGATGTCAACATTAAGTGGTGCACTTTCGGTGTACTTAAACATTAAGCCGGGGCGAAAAACAATGTTGTCTGTCAATGGAATAGCTGCACCGGCGATTCCGTAAAAATGACGAGCCAGGGTTGCATAGGCACTGAGCCCATCTTCGAAATCAACTTTACCATACTGGCTCTCAAACAATTGTTTTGATGAAACCCCCAAATAGTATGATTTTGTATAGTAGTAAATTCCAAAGTTTGCATCTGGCTGAAATTTATTCTTGGGTCGGCTTAAGCTGACAGGATCATCTCCATCACGCATTTCTAAAGCATCCCAATCTACATTTACCTGATTAAATCCAGCCTGAAGTCCGAGAGACAGAATTCCATTAAGCAACCTTACGCGGTATGCATAGTTTCCCATAAACCCAACATCGGTGAAAGGACCTGTCTGATCAGCATATACGTACATTCCCAATGCTACATTTTCATTCCGCAAAGGCGAGTGAGCACTGAATGTAAATGTTCGGGGGGCTCCATCGCCAAAGCCGACCCATTGGTAGCGATTAAGCAGGGTCATGGTAAGTACATCCCGGCTACCTGAATAGGCAGGGTTTATTACCAGCCTGTTAAACATAAACTGGCTATACAAGGCATCGCGTTGTGCAGAAGCAGCTATGGTCAGCAGGAACAGTCCGATGATGATGATTGACTTTTTCATTGTGTTGGCTGTTATAGGTTTCTTGATTCTTTTCAATGGGTAGATTTTGTTTCCTGGAAACTTCCGGCTGATAAGGTTGATATATTCGCCTTATCAGCCGGACTCCCTGTTATTTAGTTGTTACTGCCATGAATGATAACCCATCCGGTGTATATTTCATTCAATGACCTTATTTTCAGTATGTAGTAGTAAGTGCCATCAGGAAGTTTCTTTCCGAATTGGTTGGTTCCATCCCATACTACACTGCTGTTGTTGTAACCTGTGAACTCTCTTATCTGATCGCTCCAGCGATTAAATAACAATAGTTCGTTGTCAGGATACTCTTCAATACCATCAATGATCCAGGTATCGTTTCTACCATCTCCGTTTGGTGTTATACCATTGTAGATTACAATACCTTCACGGCCATCATCAGGAACAATAACTATTACTGATTTTGCTGTGTCAGAGATTGCAACTCCATCAATACAATAGAGGACGTAAGTGAATTCATCAGTTCCTGAGAAATCAAGATCAGGAGTGTAAGTTACGGTCATATCACCATGCAATTCAAGGCTTCCGTTTGAAGGAGGTACAAGAATCTCTATTGCAGCATCTACTCCGGCAGGTATGTGGTCGTTGGCCAGATTTATAACCAGACGAGCTGTATTGACAAGCGTAGTATCTCTGTCGTTTACTGCAACAAGGTAGATTGGCAATGGAGGATCTTCGCCTTCAATGGTGATGGTTACGTTGGCTTCATCGCACAATCCGCTTAAATCGCAAACACTGTAGACAAATACATCGGTACCAAAGAATCCGGCGTTCGGGGTATAAAGTATGCTTCCGCTCTGAGAATCTACCATTGTGAAACCATTTGCAGGATTACTGATGACAGTAACAGTTGTAGGATTAATGTTGTTATCGCAGTCAGTATCGTTGATGAGAACGGCAATACTTACAGGCATATTCATGTCGGTAGTTGCATAATCATCAACTGCTACTGGTCCTGCAACTACAGTCACCTGCATTTCACATACAGCAGTATTTCCGTGAATGTCAGTAACAGTCCATGCGATATTGTGCACGCCTACCGGGTAAATTCCACTTGCATTTCCGCTTCCGTTGAAACTGTTAATTACATTTTCAATGCCGCAATTATCAGAAACAACTGGCTCAGGAATTTCAACCATCGCATTACAATCAGAACCTGCAGTAACTGTAATATCCTCAGGACATTCTATTACTGGAAGTTCATTATCGGTAACAGCAACAGTCATCTCACAGATTGCAGTGAGTCCATGAATATCGGTTACTGTCCATGAAATGTTTGTTATTCCAACCGGATAAACTCCGCTTGCATCTGCACTTCCGTTATAACTATTTACAACGCTTTCTATGCCGCAATTGTCAGAAACTTCTGGCTGAGGAACTGTAACGTAAGCTTCACAAACTCCAGGATCGGTATTCACTGCTAAATTCTCAGGACAAATAATAACCGGAGCTTCGTTATCGGTAACAGTAACGGTCATAGTGCATTCAGCAGTAAGTCCGTGTATATCTGTTACTATCCAGGTTATGGTGGTGATACCCTCCGGATAGATGCCGCTTGCATCAGCTGTTCCATTAAAGCTGTTAACAATGCTTGCTATTCCACAGTTGTCTGATACCTCTGGCTGAGGAACAGTAACATTGGCTTCGCATACACCAGGATCGGTATTTACCGCAATGCTTTCAGGACAGATAATAACCGGTGCTTCGTTATCAGTTACAGTAACGGTCATGCTGCATTCTGCTGTCAGACCGTGGATATCGGTAACAATCCAGTTTATGGTAGTAATACCGACAGGATAGATGCCGCTTGCATCAGCTGTTCCGTTATAGCTGTTGACAACACTTGCAATTCCGCAGTTGTCAGATACCTCAGGCTGAGGAACAGTAACATTGGCTTCGCATACACCAGGATTGGTATTTACCGCAATGCTTTCAGGACAGATAATTACCGGTGCTTCATTGTCAATTACTGTAACATTCATGAAGCAGCTGCTTGAATTACCTGACATATCAACGACAGTCCACCAAACTATGGTTGTACCAACCGGATAAATTGCAGATGCATTATCGGTCTGGGTATAAGTGTTGGTGATTGTACGAATTTCGCAGTTATCACTAACAATTGGCTGAGGCACAACTACATATGCTTCACATACACCCGGATCGTTGTTTACGGTTATGTGCTGAGGACAAATGATATGCGGATCTTCATTGTCATTGATTGTAATGGTCATGCTGCATGTAGAAACATGTCCGCATTCGTCGGTAGCAGTCCATATTATGGTTGTTACGCCTACTGGGAATGAGCCGGTAGCATTGGCTGTTCCGTTTAGATTATTAACCAGGGTAACATTACCACAATCATCATTAACAACGGGAACCGGTACTACAATCCATGCACCACACATTCCGGGTTCAGTTTCAGCCACGATATTCTGAGGACAAATAATCTCCGGAGCTTGTGTATCAACAATGGTAAAGGTTGCACTGGTAGTTTTAGAGTTGCCACAATCATCAGTTGCTGTAAATATTACAGTTGCTGATCCGGTTGCTCCGCACCCATTGGATAATACGCTGAAGTTGTTGCTCCAATGAACATCACCACAATTGTCCTGAGCAATAGCCCCGCCATTAGAAGTCAGCCATGCGTTCAACGCTTCCTCATTACCTGAACCGTCACATTCAACAGTCAGATTGGAGGCAGGAATAACCATAATTGGGGCTTTTGTGTCAACAACATTTATTGTCTGAGAAGCCTCGGTGCTGTTTCCACATTCATCGGTAGCAGTCCAGGTGCGGATCAGAGTGTAGCTGTCGGGACAATCGCCGTCTATGCGGGTTTGTCCGTTATAGGTGATGGTAACTTCTTCTGAGCAAACATCGGTTGCAATCGGAGTTCCGACCGGAACTGCTTGAATGCCACTGCATTCAACTGTCATGTCAGCTGGAACAAAAGTAAATACCGGTGCAGTTACATCAACAATGGTGAAGGTTGCACTGGTGGTTGTGGTGTTGCCACAATCGTCGGTTGCTGTCCAGGTTACCATTGCTGTGCCGGTGGCGCCGCAAAGGTTGCTGAGTCCTTCAAAGTTATTG
>WSXX01000056.1 GCA_009773515.1 Bacteroidota bacterium | reverse complement strand
CGGGGACGGAGTTGCGTCTTTTCATCCGTAACCGTGGGTTTCGCTTCGCTACACCCACGGTTATTTAAAATTCGCCCCCTTCGGGGACCAACCCAGAGCGCCGAAAGTGCTCAACAACAATAACCGTGGGTGGAGCTCTTCGCGGAATCCACGGTAAGGCAGGATATATGCAGGTGCAGCCCTGAAAGGGTTGAATAAGATTTAGTTTCATTTTAGCCAGACGAACTGTGAGTTTCTCTAAACCTGAATCTTTGATTACTCAGGCAGAGGAAACTCACAGTTATTCTGAGTTTTAACAAACTCAAACCAGTTCATATATTTATTTTTCTTCTATAAGCTTATCCACAATTTTGTTTAATAAAGCATAATTTTCTTCAACAAATTTTTTGCCTGCAATATTCAGTGCCCTCAGGTTTTTGTCTGAAGCATCATCCATATCACTATTGGCTTCATCAAGGCCTGGCTCAAGCCTGATATAATTTTCTGGTGTGCCAGTAGTTTCCCATATTTTCCGGAGCTGATAGCTTACTGTTTCTGCGTTTCCTGACATCATGATGTCAATGATCGGCTTGATCCATTCAATCATACCCCAATCTTTTGCTTTTTCGTAGGGATATGGTTTTCGAACCGATCCGGTGCCAATTGAAATTATAATCATATTGTGCGCATGAGGTTTGTCTGCTTTATCAGGATCGGATAGTATTGTTGAAAACTCCAGATTTCTTGCTTCTGCATAAGCACACATGGCCGGATTATTCACAAAAACACCACCATCAATCAAGGGATACGAAATGCCATAATCCGATTTGGCTAGCGCAGCCTCAAAATATGTTGGAGCCGCTGAGGTTGCTCTGGCTACTTCTTTAACCAGATAGTTGTGCGTTTCTCTGGTTTTTGCATCTGTTTGGCTGAAGAAGTGGGCTCTTCTGGCTTTTATATCATATGAAGTTACAAGGCATGGCTTCAGCAGTTCGCTCAGTTTTGTTTCCCCATAATAATCGTTGAGCGCAATTTCCAACTCTTTGGCGCTGAATTTTTCATCGGCAAGCCCTCCTTTGCTTTTTACTTTTTGCATAAAGCTAACGTCAAAGATCTTGCCGCCTCTTTTCAGATAAATATCTACTGCCTGACTGGCAGTAAATTTTGGTCTGTTTGTCGGTTTGCCATTTCCATCCCTTTCCGGAATCAGATAAGTACAAGCCAGAATTCCACCGGTGCTTGTTCCAACCATCAGGTCAAAATAATCGCTCAGTCTGGCATTTTCACCTTCTTTTTCAATAAGCCGGTCTTCAATATAACTGAGAATTACCCCGGGGAGTATTCCTCTGATTCCACCTCCATCAATGGAGAGTATGCGGATTTTTTTCTTTTTCATAAATTTTATGGTTTTGGTTTCTCAAAAGTAAATATTATTTAGACTAAATAAAAATAATGATTTGTTAATTATTTATAGCCCGGTTCAGTCTTTGAAAATGTATTTTTTACACTATCTATTTTTAAATATGCACAAACGCTGATTTTGGGCTTAAATGAATTACTTCTAAATAACAAAAATTCAGTGCTTTTAGGTGGAGCGAATCTTAAAGTCATATCTTTGCCGTGAAATCGCGCAATCCAATTTTTAACACTATAATAATCTACAACATGAGTGAATTTTTGTCATCTGAACAATTGATGCAACTGGAAGACAAGTACGGTGCGCACAACTATCATCCACTGCCGGTAGTATTGGCCAAGGGCGAAGGTGCCCGTGTGTGGGATGTGGAAGGAAATGAATATTTTGATTTTTTATCAGCCTATTCAGCTGTTAACCAAGGCCATTGCCATCCTAAAATTATCAAAGCAATGGTTGATCAGGCTTCTAAAATGACCTTAACCTCAAGGGCATTTTTTAACGATTCGCTTGGAGTTTACGAAAAATTTGTGACTGAATATTTTGGTTACGATAAGGTTTTGCCTATGAACACCGGCGCTGAAGCTGACGAAACAGCGCTGAAACTTTGCCGCAAGTGGGCTTATATGAAAAAAGGGATTGCCGAGAATGAAGCTAAAATCATTGTTTGTGATGGCAACTTCCACGGCAGAACCATTACCATCGTTTCTATGTCAACTGACCCTGATTCATACGGTGGTTTTGGTCCTTTCACACCCGGGTTTATTAAGATTCCTTACAATGATCTGAATGCTTTGGCTGAAGCGCTGAAGGATCCCAATATTGCTGGTTTCCTTGTTGAGCCTATTCAGGGTGAAGCCGGAGTTTTTGTTCCGGATGAAGGATATCTTGCCAAAGCTTCACAAATGTGCAAGGATAAAAACGTTTTATTTATCGCAGATGAAGTTCAGACAGGTATTGCCCGCACTGGCAAACTGCTGGCTTGCGATCATGAAAATGTTCGCCCCGATATTCTGATTCTTGGTAAAGCCCTATCGGGTGGAGTGTATCCGGTTTCTGCTGTTCTTGCTGATGACCATATTATGCTTTGTATTAAACCAGGTGAGCATGGATCAACTTTTGGAGGTAATCCGGTTGCTGCTCAGGTTGCAATGGCTGCACTTAAGGTTGTTACCGATGAGAAACTGGCTGAAAGAGCTGAATACCTTGGTAATATTTTTCGCGAAGAGTTAAAGGCGATTAAGTCAGATATGGTTGCACTGGTTCGTGGTAAAGGCCTTTTGAATGCCATCATCATTAAGCCAAAGAATGGCAAAGAAGCATGGGATGTTTGCGTGAAAATGAAAGAAAACGGTGTTTTGGCCAAACCAACACATGGTGATATCATTCGTTTTGCTCCTCCTTTGGTTATAACTGAAGCAGAACTCCGCGAAGCTATTGAAAGAATTAAAAAATCTATTCTATTTTTTGAATAGCATTTAAAATTTTGGTTAGTAATGAAAAGGGCTTCCGGTTATGGAAGCCTTTTTCGTTGGTATCTTATTTTCAAAATTGATGCTATTTTTTTCGCAAGATGCCATTATCGCGGCAGAAGACCGCTGCCAGGGTTTCGAACCCTTTCAAAATGTTGAGCCGGGCAGATACATGCTAAGCTCTTGATAGATAGTAAAACCCTGTCAGGGGTTGTGGGTCAGAAGTTTTAATCATGTTCAGCAGATAATAAAGTAACCGACTCCAAAAGAAAACTATACTTTTTTAAGTTTCCACCTGCCTCTGTTAAACACATAAATTCCCATCAGCGTAAGTGTGCTTTCTGCAACAACTATTGCATAATAAACACCTTCAACTTCATAACCCATTTTTATGGCCAGAAAATATGCCAGCGGAATTTCAATCAACCAGAAACAAATGAAATTCAATAGGGTAGGAGTGTAGGTATCGCCCGCACCATTCAGCGATTGTGTCATTACCATGCCCATGGCATAAAACAGAAAACCTGCACTCACAATCTGAAGACATGTTATTCCATAACGTAAAACTTCGGGATCTGTAATAAATAGCTTTATGAACATTCCCGGAAACATTATAAAAACAAGAGAAACTATCCCAAGTAGAACCATATTTGTGAACCCGGTAATCCATGCGGCACGTGAAGCGCGGTCGGGTCTTCCGGCACCCAGATTCTGACCAACAAGTGTTGCTGCAGCATTGCTCAAACCCCACGAAGGAAGCAATGCAAAGATTATGATCCGGATACCAATGGTGTAACCAGCAACTGCTGCACTGCCAAATACGGATACAATGCGTACCATAATAATCCAGCTTGCTGTTGCGATGATGTTTTGCAAAATTCCACCGATCGACAAGCGAATTAAAGTAATCTGAATTGCCAGATCAGGAATAAAATGCCTGAGTCTTAGCTTAATCCTCATTTTACCACGGAATAATACGTAAAACTGAAAGACAACAGCAAATCCCCGGCCTATGTTTGTTGCGATTGCAGCACCTTCAATCCCAAGTGCAGGAACAGGCCCAAGCCCGAAAATCAGCAGAGGGTCGAGCAAAATATTAATTCCGTTTGCGATAAGCAATACCCGCATCGATAAAGCTGCATCACCCGCACTTCTGAATGCTGCATTTATTACGAACAGCAGCATAATAACTATATTGCCGGCAAACATGATTTTAGTATATCCATGATTGGCAGCAGCAAGTTCGTGAGATGCGCCCATCAGACGGAGTAATTCGTAGGAGTACAATACCCCGGGAATCGCAAGCAATACTGAAATAATAATTACCGACAAAATAGCCTGAGCTGCTGCACGGGATGCAGCTTCGGGGTTTTTCTCTCCGATTCGGCGTGAAACCATAGCGGTGGTCCCTGCGCTGAATCCAACGGCCAGCGCATACACCAAAGTCATCATTGATTCAGTAAGCCCAACAGCAGCAACTGCATCGGAGCCCAGACGAGAAACGAAGAATATATCAGCAATTGCAAATACCGATTCCATGATCATTTCAAGAACCATTGGAACTGCAAGCAGAAAAATAGCTTCACCAAGCCTCATGCTGGTAAAGTCCTGATCGCTTCCTGCCAGCGATTCCCTGATCAGATGGCGGTATTCTTTAAACTTTTGCCCAAAAGGCTTTTTAGTATATTCTTTTCGGAACATAAGCAAAAATAAATGTTTAAGCATTGTATTATGATTTATCAGTAAATAAAAAGCCCGGTCTTTTATGGAGACCGGGCGAAATATATATAAAGGCTTTTGCTTACATATAAACACTTTTATCCCGGTCACAATGACTCACAGCCACAATAAATGCAGCAGAATGAGCGGTGTATGACAGGTTAATTTTCATGAAAGCAGATTTTTTGTTCTGATTATGACGGCAAAATTAGAAAAAAAAATATTTGAAAGTGATTTTTTGCCAAAAAAAAACTGCTCCGTGAAGATGGAGCAGTTTTTTTTGTACACAAAAGTTCTAATTAGCCCACCAAACTGGCAGGTTGATATCAGAAGTAACAGTTGCGTTGGGATTGTTAATGCGCTCATCCTGTGGAGTCGGGAAGCGTACAGGAATGCGACCTCCATTTTCAACGTTAACACTGCTGTTAGGTGTTAATGATGGAATGCCGGTTCTTCTCCAGTCGTTGTAATTTTCTAACTGGAGGAAAAGAGCAACATACTTATGAGTCATGATTTTTGCCAAGGAAATAGTTGACTGAGTCTCACTGGCTTGAGCAGCATAGTAAGCAGCATCATCGGCACCTGTAACCTGAAGCACTGATGCCTTGATAGCATCATTATGTGCCTGAGCTGCAAGACCCAAAGCTCCTTTTCTGAACTGAGCTTCAGCTTCAAGGAATTTAGCTTCAACAAGACTAACCAAAGGAATTGGTGTAGCTGCACTGGCATAATAAGGTCCAATCATTGATGCGTCGGTATTTTCTGAACCAGGACCAGCTCCTTCAAGCAGTCCTTGTCCGTTGGTTGCGCAAAAGAAAGGAAGGCGTGGATCACTGATCGATTTGAGCAAATCAACATAGAATGCGCCCATACGAATATATGAACCACGTTCATTGTTGAAAGCATACCAAGGATTTAATTCACTTGAGTTGGTTCCGAATACAGCCAAAGCATCAGCAGCGTTACCATCAAGATTGCCAAGGTATTCAAGTACCTTGTCGGCTGATGTGGCATCGCGTTTGCTTAATCTATTGGCAAAACGGGCTTTAAGAATCCAAGCTGTGTTTTTCCATTTAGCTACATCACCGCCAAAAATAAAATCATCACCTGATGGAAGTACAACATTATCAGATGTTGGTTTATTAAATAAATCGATGGCTTCAGAGAGTAAAGTTTGCAAATCCTGATAAATCAGTTCCTGCGCATCATAATTTGGGCTGAAAAATTCTTCGCCCTGCAAACCTAAGCCTGCTTCACGATTAGGAACATCTCCCCACATATCTGTTGCAACAGACAAGTTCATGGCCTTGATAACTTTAGCAATCCCAACATAGTGTGGATTGTTTTCGCCTGCAAGGTCAATGAGCGTATTTGCTTCAACAACGGCATCTGTATAAATGGAATTCCATTCATTAACATTGTCGCCTTCAAGAAGCACATAGTTAGTTACATCTTTCATCTGTTCAGCAGTACCTTCAAGTTGCTGAGTGAATACTGATGCAGCACGGTTAACACCTCCATTATAGGTAGCAAAAGTTGAGACCTCAATGGTAGCAAGGAGCAGAGCTGGAGTGACTTCTGTCGGACTGTTTGGTGACAGGTCGTATCCTTCGATGTATTTTTCACAGCTTGTTGCGAAAAAAAGCACTGCCATTAATAAAAGGACTGATATTTTTTTCATAATCTTTTCTTTTGGTTGAGTTAATGGAACATTGTTAGAAACCTACCTTGAGACCAACGATAAATGATTTGGTACCCGGGTTGTTGAAATAATCAAATCCGGTAAGGTTTGAGCCTGCACCTGTAAGACTGGTTTCTGGGTCAACACCAGGATAATCAGTGCTAATCCATAAATTCCTGCCCGATAATGTAAGATCAACATACTGAACCAAAGGCATTTTGTCTTTTGTATTCAGACGGTAGCTGATACTAACTTCGCGAAGACGAACCCATGATCCATCAAATACAGCTTGCTCAACAGCAGCACTTCCACCATCACCAACATAATTGGAGAAATAATTATTGGCAGAAATTGGAATATCATTAGGAGTTCCATCAGCTTTAACACCAGGAATGATGTAAGTTTGATTACGATTTCCTGATTCTTCAGTTTTTCCAATTCTATGCATGCGGGCGAGTGTTCCGTTCCAAATCATACCACCTTCACGGATGTCAAATAAGAAAGCGAAGTTTACGCCTTTGAAGTTAAAGCTGTTGTTGATTCCCATAGTCCAATCTGGGAAAGGATTGCCTATGTTTCCACGTTTAGGATCAATAGAAGGACGTCCATTGGCTCCAATGATCAGATCTCCGTTTTCATTACGAAGCCATTTTGTTCCGTAGAGAGCTCCATAAGCATCACCTATAATTGCATATGAGCCAATTGAAACAAACGCACTCTCGATGTTAACTTCGTCCACACCTAGAGCAAGTTCAAGAACCTCATTTGTGTTTTTAGTAAAATTAACAGAGACGTTCCATTTAAAATCCTTCGTTTTGATAGGATCGCCAGCCACAACCAACTCAATTCCTTTATTAACCATTTTTCCGGAATTGGAGACAATCTGCTGGAATCCTGAAGACGGAGCTATCGGACGATTTACCAGAATCTTATCAGATTCTTCATTGTAATAAGTGAAATCAACTGTCATACGACCATTGAAAAACCTTAAGTCTAAACCAAATTCAGTTCCGGTTTTTCTTTCGGGTTCAAGATCAGCGTTACCTAGTGTTGCACTATAACCAAATCCACCTCTGCCTAAGTATGGGAATGAAAGTCCATTTGTGAAGCCGTCAGTGAAGATTGGAGATGCGAAATAGGTTCTTGACGTATACGGAGCAGGATTGATACCTACCCGTGCCCAACTTACCCTGGCTTTACCGAACGAAAGTATATCGTTTTCAGGAATAAGTTCGGTGAAAACGAATGAAAGACTGGCTGATGGATAGAAGAAGTAGCTCTGATTAGGGCCAAAAGTTGAAGCCCATTCATTACGGCCGGTTACACTTAGATACAACATGCTTCTGTAGTCAAGATTCATATCAAAGAACAAAGCTGCAGTCCTTTGTTTTGTTGTGGTTTCACTTGCATATAATACAGCGGCATTGTTCAGATTGTAGAAATTAGGAATGCTGAGACTTGTTCCACGAGCATATAGATCCTGGAAATTTCTCTCATTCAGGTTGTTACCAACTGAAAGTGAGCCTTTGAAATTGCTGTTGAATTCATGGTTAGCTGTAACAATCAAGTCAGAATTTAATTCTCTGAATCGCTGAATGTTTTCACTGATTTGTCCGGTTGGTTCAGCTGGTTGCATTGATCCGATAGCAAAAATCTGTTTTCTCTGATCTGAGAAGAAATCTGTGCCAAGGCGATAGGTTGCAGTTAACCAGGTAAATGGTGAATAGTTAACAAAGAAATTTCCCATAAACCGGTTTACATCATCTGTAAATGGGTTTTTGTAAGCAGTAAAGTAGGTATTGTCGTAAATATTAATATACCTGCGATCAACGCCATTTGAGTACATGTAATTATCTCCACCCCCTGGATTCATGTCAAAACTCTGCGGAGCACGCATAAGGCCGAGCATAATACCTGACAGGTTGCTGCCATTCTGAGCTTTAATGCCATTGGTGTTTGAATAGTTTGCTGTTCCACCAATCTTGATTTTGCTGCTAAGTTTGTGATCAGCAGTTAATCTTACTGATGTTTTGTTAAGTTCAGTATTGGGAATGATACCTTCATTTTTTAAATTACTCAGTGATAGACGGAATGAAGTGATGTCATCTCCACCAGCAATTTGCAAATTGTGAGTTATAGAGGTAGCATTCTGGAAGAAATTCTCAGCATTATATACCGGTGTCATTCCTAAAGATGCAATAGTTGGACCCCAGCTATTGGCAACTCCTCCAGAGATATCATCATCTGTAAACCAGGTCAAATCCGGGCCTGGATCAGCAGTGATATAGGTTCCTTCCGGTTTTGGGGTGCCATCAGTGTTCAGACCACCACCACCATTGCCCTGGGCATAGATGTTTTGTTCTTTGGGTAGTTGAGTAACACTTGCAAAATCCATATTCAAGCCATAAGTAACGCGAATGCCTTGAGTTGCTTTACCACGCTTGGTAGTGTAAACAATGGCACCATTACCGGCTCTTACTCCATAAAGAGCAGCTGCAGCAGGTCCTTTCAGAATTGTAACTGACTCAATGTCTTCAGGGTTAAGGTCAAGAGCTCTGTTTGAGTTATTAACGCCCTCAAGTCCAATGTTAAATGGATTATCTCCTGCATTTGTAGGATTGGTTGAGTTATCGATGGGAACACCGTCAACAATAATCAAAGGCTGATTGTTACTTGTAAAGGTTGAGTTACCGCGGATGAGAATCTTACTTGAAGCTCCCGGTGTACCTCCTGAACCAATAACTTGCACACCGGCTGCTTTTGAAGCCAGACCTTGAACAACGTTTGATTCACCTGAACGTGTAAGTTCGTCACCAGATACAGTCTCTACAGCATATCCAAGAGCTTTGCTCTCACGAGAAATGCCGATAGCCGTAACAACAACACCTTCAATGTCCATTACATCTGGATCTAGAATGACATTGATTACTGTTTGGCTACCAATAGTGACTTCTTTGGTTTTCATTCCCACAAACGAAAACTGGAGTATTCTCCCTTGGGAGGGAACGTTGATAGAGTATTTACCACTCAGGTCGGTAGTTAAACCAACGGTGGTGCCTTTTACAAGAACAGTAGCGCCGGGGATGCCTTTGCCATCCTCAGAACTGGTAACTGTACCTGTAATGGTTTGTGCCAGAACTACCTGCACTCCGGCAAAAATCAGAAGTGCAAGCATCATTGCAAATTTTCTCATAGTGTGTGTTTTTGATGAGTAAATTGTTAAACAATAAGTGTTTAGTGAAAATTTTGTTTGGTAATGGTTGGTTTTAAGGTGTTACTTCTCGCTGAGGACCTCCTTTTTAGATGGTTAGTTGGTTTAATTTTGGCGCAATATATGATAAAATTGGTTACTCAGGCAACAAATTTAACAAAAAAATAATGCAGAGTTAACAAAACCCTCACAAAACAGTTGTCTGCAATTATCAAATTTAATTGAGATTTATTGTTTTTTGTTTGCAATGCTTTAGTAATGAGAGTTCTGCAATTAAGCACTTTCGAAAACTTTTTTACAATCTGAATTCAAAAGGTTTGATTATTATTTCATGCTACCAAGATTTGCCCCGTAAAACAGGATAAAAATGGTGGTAAAAAACAATTCGCTTAAATCAAAGTATTCCGAACCTGAAACAAGAAGAGGGTAGTTGAAAAGTAGAAACTGCGATGCAAAGTAAATGTAGAAGCCAATCTTTTTTAATCGCCACATTAAAAGAACTCCAATGCACGAAAATACTGTGAAAAATGCCATCAGCAATGCTGATGAACCTGTAAAAACTAACCGTGAAGAATATTTTTCCTGAATTGTGTTTAAGTTCAAACCAGTAAAATCTGCCAGGTAAACAATTAACCAGAACAAACCACCAATTAATGAAACCGTACACAACATCCTCAGGAAAATAATCCTGTTGGTTTTCTTATGCGTAAGAATATTGTCGCTGTTCAACCGATATTCTTATTTTACAAAATTGACTTTTGATTGAATTTAACTGCTAAAGTACTAAAATGTATGCAGCAAAGTCAATATACAGTTGAAAAAAATGTCAAAAATGTTGATAAATATTGATGTTTGGGGCGTTTTTAACGCATAAACCTTGAATTCAGGGTATATCCGAGTATAAAAGAGGCAGTGAGAAGTATGGTTGAAAAGGGTATCTGATAGCCATCTATCATTATCAGAGGCAGTGCAAGCATCAGCAATTGAGAAGATACATAGAAGTGAAATCCTGTTTTCCGGAGTTTCCACATCATTATTGCACCTGCCAGTGAAGCGGCATATAATATGCCCATATATGCAAAGAAAGGCCTGCCTGCTGCCGCAATAATATCAAGCATTTGTTGGGCTTCGGGCATTTTGGTCTGCTCAATTAACAGTGGAATTTCATGAAATGCTGCCACCACAAAGATTGATGATAGGAGAGAAATTCCGCTTCCAATAAATGTGAGTATGCAAAGCATTGACAGTGAGGTCGGTCGTTTTGCGGAAGTGGCCGGATTGGGTATTTGAGTGTTTGAGTTCGGTTCCATGGGTATTGTTTCAGACAAAAGCAGCCCGCTTCTGGCGGGCTGCAAAAGTAATGGATTTTCATCAAGGGATTAAAAAGGTTTTTCGTGCTGAAATGCGATGTCGTTTTAGTTAGAACACTTCGACTTCGCTCAGTGTGACATCCGTTAAGAGTGTACACTGCATCATCTTAATGCACTAATTATCAATTCTATACGATGTCCTCCTGAGCGGAGTCGAAGGACAAAACGATAGACAATCTGTCATTGATAGCGTATTTTAATCCGATACCTCTGCTAAACGACCTTGGCCTGAACTGTTTATTCCAGTGCGCCTATCTCATTTTCTACTTCTTCAAGTATTTCACATGACTTTACCAGTGCTTTCATGGCATTGTGATCATTGTAAAGCGGGCGGTCGATGTCGAGAAACTCAACATGTCGGCGGATTACTTCTTTTGCTTTGGAGACTCCTTTGCCAAAGGCATACTCTCTGAAATCGAGTGCCTGTGCAGCTGCCATCAGCTCAATGCCGAGGATTCCATATGCATTGTCAAGTATCTGATTGTTTTTAAGTGCGGTATTCATTCCCATCGAAACAAAGTCTTCCTGATCGGCAGCCGCCGGAATGGATTGAATACATGCCGGTGCCGAAAGTATGCGCTGTTCCACAATCTGCATATCGGCTGTATATTGACTGAGCATCAATCCTGAAAACATCCCGGCTCCTTTGGTAAGAAAAGCGGGCAATCCAACACTTAGCGCAGGATTGTTGAGCCTGTTCATTCTGCGTTCCGACATTACACATACCATTGTAATCACATATCCGGCCATATCCATCGGCACAGCAACCGGAGTTCCCTGGAAGTTTGCTCCTGAAAGCTGTATGTTGAGATCTGGGAAAAATATCGGATTGTCGCCTACGCCGTTAAGTTCAATTTCCACCTGTGAACGTGCATAAGCCAGCGCATCATGTGCCGCACCGATTACCTGCGGTGTTGAACGCATTGAATAGGCATCCTGTACTTTGCACTTTACACGGTTCTCAGCAAGATCGCCACCTTCAACCAAACGTCTGATTGCATTGGCACTTCGAACTGCTCCTTTAAACCCGCGCACTTCATGTAAAAGTGAGTTGTAGGGCTTCATATTGGCTTTCAGTGCTTCAAGCGACATGGCAGCTGCAATTTCAGCCTGCTTCAGAAAGTTATTGGCATCATAAAGAAAGATTGCACTCATTGCAGTAAGTACGTTGCTGCCATTGATGGTGGCAAGTCCGTCCCTTGCCTGAAGTCCTGGAATGGGGATTCCGGCTTTATCCATCGCTTCTTTGCCTTCCAGAAGTTTGCCTTTGTAATAAGCTTTTCCTTCGCCCATCATCAAAAGTGCAATCTGCGACATAGGTGCGAGGTCGCCGCTGGCACCAACAGATCCTTTTTCGCACACATATGGGGTTACACCTTTGTTGAGCATATCCACCAGGGTCATGGTAATTTCAGGTCTTACGCCTGAATTTCCATGGGCATGTACATTGATCCGCCCAAGCATTGCACCGCGTACATGCTCAAGTGGCATGGGGTCGCCAATGCCGGCGGCATGGTTATAAATCAGGTATTTCTGAAACTCTTTTACCTGGTCGTCGTTCAGCACAACTTCCGAGAACTCACCGATGCCGGTGTTTACACCATACATTATTTCTCCGGCCACGATTTTGCGCTCAAGCATATCGCGGCAAGCCTGTATGCGCTGAATGGCTTCGGGGTGCAGATCAACTTCTTTTCCATGTCGCGCAACATCAACCACATCTTCAATGGTGAGTCCGCTTCCTTTGATAATGAGAGTCATAGTACCTTGGTTTTTGATTTATACCCTCAAAGGAATGGAAAAGGATGGATATTGCAAAATTTATATGATAGTTTTTTTTGAGGTTGAGGTTGAGGTTGAGGATGAGGATGAGGTTGAGGATGAGGCTGAGGTAGGAGGTAGGAGGTAAGAAGTAAATTTATGTAAATGCCTGATTAGCGTTGACCGTTTTTACTTACTTAATATCATCATTTGAGTTGTTAATTCAAGAGTGATATTTGAACCCGAAGGATTGTTGTCC
>WSXX01000055.1 GCA_009773515.1 Bacteroidota bacterium | reverse complement strand
TCCTGACGCCTCAGCGTTTACCGCCGAGGTTGTCTCCGTTACTGATGTTGATTGCACCGTTAAGCTCGCCGATCTTGAAATTACCGGCGTTAAATTATTCAGCATCGGGGCTGAAGGAAAAAATACCATCAAACCCGCGAAGGGGAGTATGGTTACAGTGCTTGACTTAAGCAACGGCAAACTACGTGATTTATGCCTGGTTAAAGTTGATGAGCCTGAATTTATCAAGTTTGACCTTGGCGGATTAGTTCTGGAGCTGGATGCAACCACTGGCAGGGTCGATATAAGCTCAGCCGGAATAAGTTTAAAAGGCCTGCTGGAAGCTATGGCAACAATAATAGAGGGGTTAAAGGTGGGCGTTTTGTCTCCTAACTCAATTTCAGGCCCCGTTTCCCCGGATACATTGCTGCTTATAAATAAATTTAAACTGGATTTAAATACCCTTTTAAAATGATTATAAAGCGCGATATATTGATCTGTGAAGACTACGACCTACTAATTACTGACGGTGACTTTGTAATAGGTAACTGCCTTGATCAACAGGTTGCTTTGTTGCTGCTTGCATCACCCGGTGACATAAGAAGTGCACCCGAAAACGGAGTTGGCCTTCCTGAATTTTTACTTGGTGAAGACAATGACGATCTGAACGCCGCTATCAGGTTTCAATTCAAAAAGGATAATTTGAAGTTGCGTAAAATAAAGATCACCAGCACTCAATTAACACTAGATGCGGAACATGACAGCTAAAATTATAACAGTGAAACGCGGCCAGTCCCTCATCGACCTCGCCATACAGGAGTACAAAGCCGTGGAAGGCATGTTTTTGCTGATGCTGGCCAACCAGGATATTGTAACTTCCTTAACGGTTGAGCTTGCCCCCGGGCAGGCTTTAAAAGTGTGGCCGGTAAAAGTAGTAAAGGAAATTGCGCAGCGCACCGAGAGCCTCACACCATATCTGTCAATTTTAATGCAGTGGATTACCGCGGTTGGTGGTGGCTCAACAGGTGGCGGCGGGCTAAACGACGGCGACTATGTTCACATCCGGGGCGATGAGGTGGTAAGCGGGATTAAAACTTTCGTGAATACCATTAAAACTTCGGAGATAGAGGAAATTGCCGACGAGGGTATCAGCGTTGAGGGCATTTACATGAAAGATGGCGTACTGGATGCCGGTACATTTTAATTGAGTATTAACACTAAAAAACTTTGCAATGAGTGTAATTAAAGTAAAACGCGGCCTTGCCGCAAATCTACCGACCTCGGGCATGAACCCGGGTGAATTTCTGTTTACAACAGACACCGGAGACTTATATATCTGTCAATCGGCCACAGTAAAAATTCTGCTCGCTAAAGGTACCGACCTGGGCCTTTACCTTGCCAAAGCGCAGAACCTTGCCGATGTGCCTGATAAAGCAGCTGCTCGCACTAACCTCGGCGTTTACAGCACCACAGAGGTTGACCAGCTACTTGCCGGGCTCAGATGGAAGGAACCAGTGAAAGCCTGTACAACGGCCAACATTACCCTAAGCGCTACTATGACCGTCGACGGCGTTGCGCTTGTAGCCGGTGATCGAGTACTTGTACGCGCTCAAACAGACCAAAAAACAAACGGCATCTATGTAGTCGCCGCCGGAGCCTGGACAAGAGCTTCAGACGCTGACACTGCCTCCGAGCTGCTGAATGCAGCTGTATTTGCATCACAGGGCACTCAATACGCCGACACTGCGTGGGTTTGTACTACCGATAGTATTTCCCTCGGAACCAGCAACATTACGTTTGTGCAGTTCGCCGGTTCAAGTACGTATCTTGGCGGATATGGCGTTGACATTACAGGCAATACCATTGACCTTAACCTTGATGAGCTTGCAGCTGATACCACGCTAGTTGACGCCGACCAGATTATTTTTATTGATATTTCAGCATCGGGTACCTCCCGCTTCAAAAAGATTACTAAAGCCAACTTTTTGACAGCCCTTGGTATTACAAGCGATACTTATCAGGTAAAGGTACTGGCGGGCAGCACCCCAAATTATCTTGACGCCGTTGTTACAGCTACTGAGGGGGTACAAAAAGCAAGCGCGGCCAGCACCATGACTGTTCGCATGGACGTAAATGGACTCGCCCAGGAAACGAATATAGATGCAACGCTTGACATGGTGCCTGCCTATGATGCATCTGCCACCGGCCACCGTAGGGCATCTGTTAACAACCTTATTGCAAATGCAACCATCGACGGCGGGAGCTTCTAATGAGTAACGTAATTCTTCATAAAAGGAGTAGCATACCAAGTGGCAGGCCAGCACTGAGCCTGCCTCTTGGTGAGCTTGCAGTTAATACTGCGGATGGCGTACTTTTTACAAAAAAAAATGCCGGGTCTGATGTTATGGTTGAATTTCACGGCTCGGAAACTCCCCACCTTTTCAGGCATCAGGGAACCGTATCCAACCCGGCAGCTGGGTATGTTAAATTATACCCCAAGTCTGACAATAATTTCTATAAACGCACCTCAGCTGGAGTTGAGGCGAAATTGTGGGATTCGGCAAATCATGGAACTGGTTCAGGATTGGATGCTGATTTATTGGATGGACAGCACGCTTCAGCGTTTTCCGTAGCGGGGCATAACCATACTATAGATGGTCTTTCCAATACCATGATTACGAATAATACTATCGGAGAACTTCTTAAATGGAATGGTACATTCTGGATAAACAACACTCTTGCAGAAGCCGGCATTGAACCTGCATTTACAAAGAATACCGGATTTAATAAGAATTTTGGGACTGCTGCCGGAACTGTGGCCGAAGGTAATCATACTCACGCGTATGCACCCACATCACACACTCACGATGATCGATATTACACGGAAACGGAAAGTGATGCTCGGTATTCCGCTTTAGGGCACACACATTCTTACCAACCACTTGATGCAGATTTAACTGCTATCGCCGCTTTAACCGGTGTAACTGGTATGCTTAAGAAAACTGCGGAAAATGCCTGGGAAATTGACGGCAATAGCTACGCTTACACCTACCACTCCCACGAAAGTTATGTAGAAAAGGCGGGAGATACCATGACGGGTAATCTCGTGATCTCAAAGGGCGGCTCTCCCTCAACAGCTCATTACAGGCTGGCTACTACTTACGCCGCTAATTACGCAACACAAGCATGGTTTGAAGCTTCAAGTTACTCTAATGGTGGTTACGCATTGATAAAGGCTATTCACACAGATGCGGGCGTTCCTACGGAATATAATTTAATTAGTGCCGGATTCCCTACTGTGAAGACTCTGTATATTGGTGACAATAATTTTGGCGCTGTTTTTTTTCGCGTTCCCAATGGTATTGTTGGTAATATTAGTCATGTTATCTGCTCCGGAATCGATGGAATAACTTACAGAGTACCTGTTGGCGACATAGGTGGTGGTGGAGGCTCTTACCTACCACTATCAGGAGGGCAATTATCAGGTAATCTTGAGATAAGAAAAGCGGGGGCAACATTCGATATAAAATCAAATTTATTAGGTTATGTTTCAGGTACGGACATTACTGATTTAGTTACAAGAGTTATCGCAGATTCCGGAACGTCAGTATATGAATATAATATTATAAGAACTGATGCTGTTTCAACGAGAACATATAAATTACTAAACACAATGTTCCGCGATGGAAGAGATGTGGTGCTGAATATTGGAGGAACTTATTTTGATGATACCGCACTTTATGCAAAAACCGATGTTATTGGAAATATAACTCACGTTTATACTGCAAATGTTGACGGTATCACAAAATTAGTTCCTGTAGGTTCTTTTGGCGGTGGTGGAGGCCTCACGTCTGTAGGATTATCAATGCCTAATATTTTTAGTGTCGCAAACTCTCCACTAACTGCTAATGGAACGCTTGCAGTTAGTTTAGTCAGTCAAGCCCAAAGGCTTTTCTTAGCCTCACCGGTGTCCGCCTCCGGGGTTCCATCATTCAGGGCACTTCACGCCAATGATCTTCCAGACTTATCTGGAATATATGACTATTATGGTGCATGGCAAATTCAGGTAGATTCAGCAGCAACTAAATTAATACAGAAGCCAGGTGCTCCTGTAGAGAATAATTTCTGCAATGGGTTAAAATTTATTGGGGGAACTAATGTCACCCTATCAGAGGCAATTGTTAGCGGTGTTCATCAGGTTACAATAGCCGCGGCTGGGGGCGGTGGTTTGTCATATAGCGGCATGGCACTTAACCAATCACCAGCACCAATTTCCGCAAACACTTGGACGGATATTCCGGTAGCGCAGTACACAACTTGGGGAGCGGGTAACTACCTTATTATGGGTACGATTCAAGTCACAAAGAGTACTACCGGAGCTGGATTAGTTGCAGCAAGAATTATCATGAGTAATGGCACTGTTATAGCATCAGCTGAGTATTACCATTACACCACGACATCTAACAGGATGCACTTTAGCCTGTTTGGAATTTATCAAATGGGGGGAGGAGCTGCTGTGACCGCTAAACTACAGATTTGGTCTAATCAAACCGGTTGGTCAGCTCTAGCGAATACGCCTACAACAAACAGTATTGGCGCAACAAAAATTGAAGTAATCAAAATAACGTAACCTTTAAAACAACAGCCATGAAAAAACTAAAACTTACAATCAAAGAAAGAGTAATCCTTTCTGACATCCTTCCACAGCAGGGCAGTAAATTGCAACAAATTATTGTCCGGAGCATCGTCCGAAAGACTGAATTCAATTCTGAGGAAATTGACGAATACGGGTTGAAATGGTCTGCTCAGGGAGTTGCCTGGAATGAAAAGGCAAAATCAGCTGAGTTTGAATTTGAGGTGAGCGAATCAGAGCTGAGCGTGCTCAAAGAAGCCGCTTCACTCATTGACAAGGAAAACAGGGTTACACAGCATAACCTGAGCCTTTTGGAAAAATTAGAAAGCTTTTAAGATGGCAAGAAGCATTCAAACAATTTATCAGGAAATCATAACTGCCAAAGAGGCTAAGCCGGAGCTTGACGCGATGGACTCCGCCAGCGTAACCGCCAGGTGGAGGTTATGGGCTTGGGTAACAGCCTCCGTTATATTTACCCATGAAACTTTGTTCGACCTATTCAGGGCCGAGGTACAAGGAATCATTCTCACACAAAAGCCGGGCTCGCTCATGTGGTACCGCGCAATGTGCCTCGGCTTCCGCTATGGCGTCGGCCTTGTTGTAGAGAATGGCCGTATCGGCTACCCAGCCGGAGATACCACCCCAACTCTTCTTGCGCAATGCAGCGTAAGGGAGGCGGCTGACGGGCTTGTAATCAAAGTGGCAAAGGAAGTATCAACAGCACTTGAGCCGCTTATACAGGATGAGCTTAATAGCTTCTCGGCTTATGTTGCCGCCATCAAATATGCCGGAACGCCAACACGAATAATAAACATTCAGGCAAACCTGCTCAAAATTGAAGGAATCATTTATTATGATCCGTTATTAATAAAGTCAAACGGTGAGGCTATCATCGGGGGAGCTCGCCCGGTTGATGACATAATAGAGGCTTACCTGCGCGACCTTCCATTTGATGGCCGCCTGAAGCGTTTTTCTCTTAAGGAGAAAATAATGTCAACCTCAGGCGTTTCCGATCTTAAGATAACCTCAGTTCAGCACAAATATGAGAGCTACGACTATCAGGAAATTGAGGTTAGCCATATACCTGAGTCGGGTTATTTCAAAATTGACCCGGCCTCTCAATTGAGTTTAACGCTTCAATATCTGCCGTATGTTTAATATTGATTTTACGAAACTCGTCAATGACCTTCTGCCCTGGTTTCTGCGCCTGCCGCGCTGGAAAGCATGGCTAATGTCGCTGGCGGCCCCGGTTATAACATTGCACTCAACATTTCTCGCCTACCGGGAATCAACAATATTCAGCGTTGGTACAACAGGCATGGTGCTGAGCCTCGAAAACATGCTGAATGTGGTATTTAATGCCCAGGCTCTTTACCCAAGAATATACATCAGCGATGCCGAGCGTAAAGACAAGCTCTACCTCTATAATACAGCTGAGGGCAGGCCTGCACGGCTTCACAATGCCGGGGAGTCGTTCCCGCCCGTTTACCTTACCAACATCGGCGAGTCCACCGGCTTCGACTTCACCGTATGGGTTCCGGCAGCGCTCTCCTTTGATTATGATCAAATGTTTAGCCTGGTTGCAAAACACAAAGCAGCCGGGTTTCAATTTCAAATAAAAACCTACTAGCATGAACAAACTGTTAACAAACATCACAGGGGGCTTCCCCTTTACGCTTGATGACCTCAGATTTCAGGATGACGCCACCCGGCTTGCCATAGCTGACGCAATAAAAACAATTGCCGGTGATGGCCCGGTTATATTATACGGCTGCGGGCTTACGACAGTCGACGTTAATATAACCGTTGCCGAGGGCGCAATACTATGGCAAGGCGAAATATGGCACGTTTTCCCGCACAATTATGCCGTGCCAAATCCGATGCCGGAAGCTCCCCACTGGAACTTTATAACCGCCAACGATGCCGCCGGAAGCAAAGTGTTTGAAGATGGCCAGACACATCAGGTATATCAGGTAAGAAAGGCCGTAGGCTCATACTTGCCACTTGAAGGCGCGCTTGGATCAGTATATATTGATTCTGTGCCAAGGCTGAATGAAGTAGGCAACTCAACCGAAAATCTGGCTATGGCAGCCGCAGCTGAGCTACCCGGCAGAACCAACCAGAGCCGGTCAATTAAGCGGGGCGCTGTAATTGGTATTGACGCGGGCTTGTCACTACTCCTGCTCGGTAATACGTTCATTCATGTAGCCACAGTTGCGGCAGCACACAGGCCTGTTGAATCGATTGAAGGCGTAACACCCGGGCTTGATAACATTGACCCGCTAAACCCACACGTTGTACTCATGTATAAGATTGACCCGGATGGCAAAATCTACATAAAAAGGATGGTTTTAACAGGAGCGATGACAGCGGTCTCTTTCAAGCTCAACCTTCAGTATCTGACATAAAAAAAGAGGCCTCTGCCTCTTTGCGGCCTGTCCAGGGCCAACAAAATAAAGGCGCGCAAACACCACGACAAAGGCCTTTTAAAAGCCTTATCGGTGTTCGTGCACCTATTTTAATTTTTGGACATTGCAAAACTATGAAAAAAAACGGAGCACAAAAAAAGAGCTACACATACCGCCCGCAATATGGGTTGGTTGTAATCTGCGCCGATGAGGCCGAGCAAATTAAGCTTTTCAATCAATTAAAGTCACAAAACCTTAAACTGAAAGTAGTAACCGTATGAAAATTGAAATTAACCACACCTGCGCCAATTTTGACAGCTATAGGGCCGAGCGTGTGAAATCGTTGTTTAATGCTGAAACTGGCTACAGCTGGAGCCACACCGCCGAGTTAGCGATCGATGATCTCGACTGGAAAATAGGGCTGGTTGTTGGGCCATCCGGGTCAGGCAAAAGCAGCCTTGGCAAAGCGATATTTCCGGGTGTTCCTATGCATGACCTTTATGCAGGATGGCCGAGTGATATGCCAATAGTTGACGCCATCGCCCCGGCAGGAGACTTTGATCAAGTAACGGGATCACTGGCCGCGGTCGGGCTCGGCGATGTGCCCGCTTGGCTCAGGCCGTTTAATGTTTTAAGTAACGGTGAACAGTTCAGGGCTGGGCTGGCAAGGCTTATTTGCGAGCGTCCTGAAGTGGCCGTGGTGGATGAGTACTCGAGCTATGACAGTAGGTTATAATGCGGGATTGTTTTATTTTTGCACAATTCGTTTTGAATAAGTTTACTTTTCGATTTTGCGATTATAAGGTGTAGTCCCTGAAACTACCCGCATAGATTTTCCCGGGTATTTCTTTCGCATCAATCGGTAAAGCATACAGCAAAGCACCATAGGTAAAGTAATGCAAGCCGCTGTTGTCGGTATTTACCTGAACCTCTGCAACAAAAGAAACTTCTACAATATCATTTGCTGAAAATTCTCTTTCAATTACTAAAAAACCATCCTCCATTCGATATTTCTCATTCGTTTCTATATTCCTGGCCCAATTGGGTTTCCTGATTTTTAATACAAATGTTGATGATCCGGTTTGGGTTATTCTGAATTCGAAATCATTTTCATAAGGATACGCTGTAATGGTTTCAATCTTAATGTGATTGCCTTCAATTGTAGTTTCCAGAACATTAGGCATTAAAAGTGCAGCAACCAATGTATTCCCGTTTTCTTTCATCCAGGAATTCTGGACAAAATAGGGTGTTATCCGCCCTGCATTGGGATTACAGCAAACGGCAACATCCTGATGAGCCGGCGAATATTTATAGCGGGTTTGCTTTCTTCCGGGTTCTGTTTCTCCGTTTTTTGTTCCCGACATTTCAAAAGAATTATCGGTTTTTAAATACGCAATGCATGAGTGTTCAGGATTTCTGGAGCCCTGCGCAGCATTATAAAAAACGTTTTCAATGTTATCTCCAACCCTGGCGTCCCCGGTTTTTTGAAGCAATAAACTATAACTATCAAGCAATTCCTGCAACGAACAATATTCATATCCTGTATGCGTAGCATCCGCGTTGCGCTCAGCAATCCACTCATCGCCTATGGCACCACCACTGATGGTTATTGCCTTATTTATTCTTTCCAGATAAATATCCAGTGCTTTTGAAAGTTCTGCATTCCGGGAAGCATATTTTGCTATAATTAAAGCCCTGATATGCTCAAATGTATGTACTCCGTGTGAGGTAAGCTTATAGTCAGGATTCAGAATATTTTTCAATTGTACATCCGCTTCGGATTGATAAGTATCTGAAAAATCTCTGTAAAGAAATAAGGCATAAGTTCTGTATTTTTCATCTCCGGTATGAAAATACAGCCGCTCCAAAACATCGGTAAATGTTAACCCATGCGAAACTCCTCCGTTAAATGAATTTCCCGAATAAAAAGGGCTTGAAGCATAAACAGGATAATTCAGCATTACATTTTCCACTGCCCTTTCAACTGCTTTAAAAACCTTCTCATCTTTTGTAAATTCATAATACGCAAGCAAGCCTCTGTACAAAGTGGCTTTCGACCACAATTCGCCATTTTCCGAATTGAATTTATAGCGAAGTTCTTTGTCATAAATTCCAATGTAGCCATCTGCATCCTGCGTTTTTAATATGGTTTCAGCATACCTGGTAACTTTTTCGATACCGGTTTTATCGTCGCACAAAATTACATTACGCAAATAACCATCCCACCAGTTCGACTGGGTTTCGCTGTTCCACCATTTGTACTGCTCATCCCCTTCGGCATCACCTTCTTTCAGATTACCCAGGTCTTTTGCTTTTGAATGTTTTTGAATGCGGCCCGTACTATAAATAGGGTCGTTGATCAATTCCGGAACAATCTGATCAAGATTGCCCACAAAACCTTCAATGTCGCTTTGCATTTGTTCTTTTACCCAACCTGCTGGTTTTATGCTTCCAAAAGGGAATGGCATAAATTTTTCCCCGGGCAATTCCTGTGCTGTGCCTGATGAAATGATCATACAAAAAATCAGTTTTAGATATTTGCTCATTGGTTCGTCATTTTAAAGATTAGATGTCCTCCTTTTATTATGTCCTGAAATGTAATAAAGGGTTCATGAATTTGTTTGCCATTTAAAAAACGGGTTTCATTAAAAATGGCCTGATCAGAAAAGTTTTCGGCCTGAATGGTAAAGGATTTGTTGTCTGAAAGATGAATTGTGGCTTTTTTCACTTGCGGACTTCCCAGTACAAATTCCCCATTTGCCGGATTTACAGGATAAAATCCCAGCGAGGAAAGAATATACCAGGCACTCATCTGACCGCAATCGTCATTGCCAATCATGCCATCGGGCGTATTGTTGTGAAATTCTTTAATCACCTGATGAATGTACTTTTGTCCTGTTTTCGGGGTGTTGCTGTATGCGTACAAATAAATGATATGATGGCTGGGCTCATTGCCATGCGCATATTGCCCTATCATGGCTTCCTGGCCCAGGAACTTATCCGGATTTATGGCTTCAGTAGTGAAAAAAGTATTCAGATGATCGGTAAAAAAGGATTTCCCGCCCAGTAAATCAGTCATACCATCAATATCGTACTGCGCTGGTGTCCAGAAATATTGCCACGCATTGGCTTCGGTATAATCGCCCGGATTATTCAATGGTGAAGTTGCCTTAAAAGGGTCGAAAGGTCTGCGCCAGTTTCCTGAGCTGTCTTTACCTCTGAATAGTTTTGTTTCCTGGTCAAACAGGTTTTTGTAATAGGCTGCTCTTTTGGTAAAAGCAGTATATGTAGATGTGTCGTTCAGGTTTTTAGCCATTTGAGCAACACTCCAGTCATCATAACCACTTTCCAGAGTTCGGGAAACGGCTTCATTATCAAGCTTGTCAAAAGGGTAGTATCCGTATTGATTGTAGAGCGTCCAATCCGAATTGATATGATTGCGGGTTGATGTTTCTACCATTGCCTGTAAAGCCTCCTGAGCATCAAAGCCCTTAAAACCATTGTTGTACGCAGATAATATTATTGGGATGGCATGATTCCCAATCATACAATAGTTGTCCTGTCCCCAGGCTGTCCAAATGGGAAGAAACCCGGCAGCCTTATGATGTTCGAGCATAGAATTAATGACAGGACTTATTTTTTCGGGCACCAGGATTTGCAACAGCGGGAATGCGGCGCGATATACATCCCAAATTGACAAGGTGGAATAATACTGCTTGCCTTTTGCCTGATGAACATGATCATCAGCACCCCTGTATTTCCCGTCAACATCGGCTATGTTTGATGGCTGCAGAAGCAGGTGGTAGATCGAAGTATAGAATATTTCTTTCTCTTTGTTTCCGGCTTCAATATCAATTCTGTTCAGGTATTTGTCCCATTCATCCCTGGCATTTTTTCGCACCTGATCAAAATCCCAGTGGGGCAGTTCGGTTTCCAGATTCAATTTTGCACCATCCACTGAAACGGATGACATCGCAATTTTAACTTTTAAAACTCTGTTTTCTGAAAGCTGAAAATCAAATAAATATCTGGGAGCTTTTTCATGTTCCTTTTTGCTGAGGAGTGTTGATTGTATAAAGGGCTGGTCAAAAGTTACGGTGAAAAAGTATTTCCGGTTCACCCAGTTTCTGGTAGCACAATAACCCGAAATGGTTGTATTGTTTTCAATTTTTACATCACTTTCAACGACCAGGCCTGTTTGATTGTTTTCGTCAAAAACAAAACGCAGGCCATGCTGCAGATCCAACAGCACCTTTGCTTCAGAACCGGGAAAAGTATACCGGTGAAAAGCCACACGTTCAGAGCAGGTTAATTCTACCTGAACATCGTCCTTTTTAGTCAGCGTGTAATAACCAACCTCCCCTTTTTCTGTGTTTTTGCAATAGGAGTTTTTAAGTCTCTCTTTTGCCGGATTGACCGGAAGGAGCAGCACATCGCCCATTTCATTAATTCCTGTTCCACTGAAGCGGGTTTGCGAAAAACCGAGTAAAGAAGTATCCTGGTATTGATAACCACTGGTATAATTCCAGCCAAAATCTTTGTTGTCGGGACCGGGTTGCACCATTCCAAAAGGCATGGAAGGACCGGGAAAAGTATGGCCTGTACCATCGGTGCCAATAAAAACATTCACAAACTGAGAATGATTTTGTGCACATCCCAGGGATGAAACAGCAATGCAAAAGGCCAAAAGAGAAATCTTCATTGATCAGGATCTTTAATTACAGAGCAAAATTCTTCACTTAAAGTCAATATAACTTTGCCGGAACTAACAGGAATTGGTGTAATTTTACCATGAATCAACTATAATGAACACCAGTAATGGCAATATGAAAGCATATTTAGAACAAATCACAACAAAGTCTGACAGTTCTATTGCGGTCCTTGATCTCAACCTGAACTGTTTTGAAGGCCCGTATCATTATCATCCTGAATTGGAACTCACCTGGATCAGGAAAAGTTCAGGAACCCGGTATTTGGGTGGAAATGTTTCAGATTATGAAGCGGGAGATTTGGTTCTGGCAGGAACTGATGTTCCGCATTGCTGGCGAAGCAAAGATGAATCGAAGCCTGAATCTGCGCAGGCAATTGTCATTCATTTCAGTCCTGCATTTGCAGGGGATTCATTCCTGGAACTTCCTGAACTGGCGAAAATCAAAAGATTGTTTGAAAAAGCAAAGGCCGGAATTTTAATTAAAGGGGGGAACAAGGAAAAAATTGTCGCTAAAATGAAGCAGTGTGCGTTTAAAAGTGGATTAGACAGACTTTTAATATTTATCGAGATACTCAATCTTATTTCCAACTCTCCTGAAAATGACCTGATTGATCAACAATATACCGCAGTGGCAACTTCACCATTCGAAACTGAACGTTTTCAAAAGGTATTTAGTTATCTGATTGAGAATTATCATCAGGAAATCAACCTTAAAACGGTAGCCGGCATTGCCAATCTGACTCCGACTGCATTTTGCCGGTATTTTAAAAATGTAACCCGCAAAACCCTGATCGAAATACTCACAGAATTCAGAATCAATCAAGCCTGTGAATTACTTAGAACAACGGATAAATCAGTGAATGAAATTTGTTTTGAATGTGGGTTTGGAAATATTTCCTATTTCAATAAAGCATTCAAAGCCTCTACTACATTTACCCCCTTACATTACCGGAACTTGTTTCTGATGTAGATTGTTAAAAATTGTTTTCTCAAGGCGCCATATTGCGAGCTGTTGGCCCGGCATTCAGGACGCCCGTTAGCAGGTCCTTCTCCTTGAGGAGAAGGTGCCCGAAGGGCGGATGAGGTGAAACCCTAGCCGAAGCGGAGCTCACCGAAGGTAAATCCGTGATAATCCGTGTAATCCGTGGATAAGACTTTTTTCGGTGGAAAGAAAATTAAGAAAATTTGTATCCGCAGGGCGACATACTGCGAGATATCTGCTCGGCATTCAGGACGCCCGTTAGCAGGTCCTTCTCCTTGAGGAGAAGGTGCCCGAAGGGCAGCTTGCCCCGTCACACTTTAGTGATGACGGGGGATGAGGTGAAACCCTAACCGAAGCGAAGCGGATCTCACCGAAGGTAAATCCGTGATAATCCGTGTAATCCGTGGATAAGATTTTTTTCGGTGGAAAGAGAAACCGCCCAATCTCCGCAGCCAGGCGGTAGCCAACGAAACACGAAACCTAACCGAAGCGAAGCGGAGCTCACCGAAGGTAAATCCGTGATAATCCGTGTAATCCGTGGATAAGAATTTTTTTTGGAAAGAGTAGCCTCCCAATCTCCACCGCCAGGCGGTAGTCATCGAAACACGAAACTAAATCCGTGATAATCCGTCGCATCAGTGTCACCCGTGTGCTAAAAAACCGCCCAATCTCCGCCGCCAGGCGGTAGCCAACGAAACACGAAACCTAATCCGTGAAAACCTGTGCTGAGCCAGGTTGGTGAGCTTTTCGTCGAACCATGTCGAAGCATCCGTCGCATCAGTGTAACCGTGTCTCGGCCTTAGACGAGATCCGTGTGCCAAAAACCCGCCCCATCACCGCCGCCAGGCGGTAGCCAACGATGATAAAATTTTAATCTAAAATTTAATCTAAAAAATGCCGGATTTAATAAATTCATGTTTAACTTTGGGTATAAAAACCAACCAACATGAAAACATCTACCCATTCCTTTGCAAAATATTCATCATCCATGATGAAAAAAGGCCTGCTGGCATTGTTCGTGCTGGCATATTTTCCGGGATACGCGCAAAGCCTGACTCCGGAATTTGTAACTGCCGGTTATACGCTAACCGATCTGGGAAGTATTGAGCAACTGCCCTCACAATACGGAGGGCTTACCATCAGACCTGAACAACCAAATACACTGTATATCGGCGGAAATGCAAACACCTCCAGCGGAGGCCTGTACACAGTTGCACTGACCAGAGATGCGGAAACAAATCACATAACCGGCTTTGGTGGAGCGGCTGTTTTTTACACCGAAGCACCCAACAACGACGGAGGTATTTTATTCGACCAGAACGGAACGCTCCTTTTTACCAGGTACAGCATGAATGAACTTGGTCAGAGGTTGCCTGACAATTCCTATATCAACACTTCCTTAACAACTTACGGGGTGGCTTCTTCGGTGGGTGCACTGGCTTTTGTTCCTGCAGGATACCCAGGAGCCGGCGGTCTGGTTTTTTCATCTTACAGTGCATCGATTATGTATAATGTTCCCTTTACCATAGAGGCCAACGGGCAATATGTTTTATCAAATCAGATTGCTGAAGTTTCTGTCTTTGGCGTGGCTTCGGGTCCTGAAGGGATTGCTTATATTCCGGCCGGTTCAGCTGCATTCCCCAACCTTTCTATGGTCATCTCCTCCTATTCTAACGGAACCGTAGTAGTTTTTGAGGTGGGAGATCACGGCCTGCCCGTTCCATCAAGCGCAAGAGAAATGGTAACCGGACTTACAGGGGCTGAAGGCGCATTAATAGACCCCCTTACAGGCGATTTCCTCTTTTCTACTTTCGGAGGTGGCAATAAAGTTATACGGATATCAGGTTTTGAAAAACCTTCATCAGTAAATGAAAACCCCTTGAATAACAGGGCTGGCTTCAGTTTATTTCCTAATCCAACTGAGGCTTACTTCAAGCTGGATTTTGTAAATCCTGTTATCGATGGATTGATTTCGGTTTTCAATATTCATGGGGCCAAAGTGCTGGAACAGGAAATCAGTGGTGCAGGTTCTGATGAATATGACCTCTCAGCGCAACCTGCCGGAATGTATATTGTAAAAGTTAAAAACGGGAATTCCATTGGTTACCAAAGGCTTATTCTGAAGTAACTGATGTATCTGATACGCCATTCGTCTCAATCCACCCGGCTAAGCAGAATTCAGCTTCGCTCAGGTCACTAAGGTCGGGCGCAATTCACATGAAACACATACTTACTTTCCGCTCTTTTGCCGCCTGACCTCCTTTAGGACTAAAACGAAAATGGATAACAACGCTAAAAACAGAATCAAAGCCCTGCAGAAACTGAGTTTCAAGCCCTGGCTCAGCGAAATAGAAATCAGCACACAAACCGAAACCCATTTCATTGGCTTTGGCAGTGGCGGGGTAAATGCTGTAAAATACATCTGGAGTCACATCTGGAGTCAGCGGGTGAAGGCGCAATTTACCGTTGTAAATGATCAGCGTGGAGCAGAAATTCCGGAAGGAATCAAACTCATCCCATTTATATCCCCTAAAATCCTGAAGTTTACCGGGAAATATGGAGATATAACTGTTCCCGATATGGCACAAACCCTGGTGCTGCCTGATGAACTGACTGAACTATTCCATGAAAACTGCAGGTTTGTACTGCTGGCCAGCCTGGGTGGTTACACCGGTACAAAGATGGCAGAAGCTTTATCGCTGATGCTGCACAATGCACAAAAGGATTATATCACCATTTGCAGTGTGCCGTATCGTTTTGAAGGCAGAAACAAACAACTAATAGCTTTGAAGGCCATAGAGCGGATGAAAACCATCCCGAACTGCCACATTTTTGAGTTAGACCAACTGAAGGATGAGCAGGAAGACATGTTGCTCTGTGATGCTTTTCCGGCCGGGGATCGGTATTTTTACCGGATTGTGTATGAACTTCTGTTTAAACAGTGATTAAATGGAGTTAAAAGACTTTAGCCACACCTTACAATTCGCGTAATTGGCATAATTCGCGGTTAATCAATGTTATTTTTTAGGTTAGCTAACAGGAAAAACAAACAAAACCTTCCAGGTTAAAAAAGAAAACCTGGAAGGTTGTTTGAAAGCGCCCAATCTCCGCCGCCAGGCGGTAGCCACTGAAACCCTAGCCGAAGCGAAGCGGTCACCGAACGTAAATCCGTGATAATCCGTGTAATCCGTGGATAAGATTTTTATCGGTGGAAAATGAAACCGCCCAATCTCCGCCGCCAGGCGGTAGTCAACTATACACGCCCAATTCGCATATTTCGCGGTTAAATTCTTTTTTGATAGCAGCCGCTAAAAACACTATAAAATTTGAAATTCAATTTATTCCACTGGTAATATAGTTTTTCTACCTCCTTCGGCCATTGCTTGAGTTGCTTAATCCCCTTTTTCTGTCACTCAGGCCGTTAGGCCTCGTATCCGTCCCGTTCATATTATTGATATATATAGACTATCAGGATCAGGAACGGGACGACTGCCTAAAATTTGACCAAAATGTATCCGTCATTTGTGATTTCAATATCTTAATCAATCGTTTCTGGAAGTCAATTTTAGAAGGTCGCTCCCGCGGATACTGAAAATCTGAGCTCTTCTTTGCCGATGTTCTATAAGCCACTCCATTATAGTAGTATTCTTTACCGTTAAGATTAAGTACAAAAGTCAAATAGACGGGACCGGCATTCTAAAAATGGCGTTAAGAAGGCAGGCTACAGATAAATAAAGAAGAAATGCAACCGACTAACTTTGGCGAAGCTCAGAAAATTATTGTACATCGGTGCAAAGG
>WSXX01000054.1 GCA_009773515.1 Bacteroidota bacterium | reverse complement strand
GTTCTGGGTTGCGCGCTTACACTTTCAACTTTTGCACAAAGCAGAAACTACTCTGCTTTCGAAAAGAAAGAAGTAAGACCTATCGCAACAAAACTTGAAGCACAACAACAAACCCAGATCTCACCTGAGATCAACAGTTCTTCATTTGAAAGAAGCACATTGGATACAGAAAGAATCGACATTTCTTCCTCATCCAATATGTTTGGAATTTTCATTGCCGACCAAAGAGTTGTATCTGCACAACCTGGTGCAAATATGATAACATTTGGCAACAGAGCAGGTGGCTCATTCGGTGCCACCGGAAATGATTTAAGAATTGCCTTCTCAACAGACTTAGGCAATAGCTTTACAAACTTTACCGTTTCTCCATTGGCTGGAAGTGGTTTCATGTTCAGGTATCCCAGCGTCAGCATTTTCAACCCTGCCGGAAACTCAAACACTGAAAATATGCTTGCAGTTTATAGCGGTCCGTTTACCGACGCTGCAGGCTGGAAAGGCCAGTATTATGGCAGCTGTAACCTAGATGGCACAAATGTGAACACTACATTCGACAACAACGAGCCAACCGTTTATATCAATCATTTAAATATGGGTCTTGTTGCCCTGCCTGATGGACATGTTCATGTGGCTTCCAGCAGACTAGATGGCACCTCAGCAAGTTATACACATGAAGGCTGGGAAGTTCAGAACGGAATGTATAATGCCGAAACCAATACGATCGACTGGGCAGATGAACCGGTTAAAATTATTCCTGAGTTACTTGAAGACGGACGGACAGATGCAGGCTGATGGTTCAGTTGGCTATATTGTAGCCACTGGTATCGATGCCGACCCTGAATACAATCTTTATGGTGTAGAATGGCCGATTGTTTACAAAACAACCAACCATGGTGTAACCTGGGAAAAAATACCAGCTTTTGATTTCTCTGTATTAACTGCTTTCAATGAACATTTATGGCCTTTGCGTGCCGATTTTGATAAAGTTGTACCTAAATGGTATAACAAATGGGCTGCCGAAGAAAACCAGTCGAGCAATGGTGTAACTGTTGACAAAAACGGAAATCTTCATATTGCAGCTTATGTAAGAAGCACTTATTCGATTCACCCTGATTCACTAAACTATGTTTACTCAGAAGAGCCCAAATTTATATTCGATGTTTTTATGGAAAGTGATGGAATCTGGAATGCTATATTTGTTGATTCCATCCGCACTGACAAGCATACTTTTGGCACTCTCGATATGGATCAGCGAATATCAATGAGCAGAACAGAAGATGGTTCCAAAGTTTTTGTAACCTGGGCTGATACTGACACCAGAATATGGGGCTCTACCTTCACAACCAATATGGCTCCTGATATTTTTTCATGGGCGTTTGATATTGATACAAGACTATATTCTGTACCTGAAAATAGGACTGCTTTTTCAGACATATGGGGTGATAATTTTTGGCTTCATGTTTCTGACATGGTATTAACAGAAGGTGATATGTATTATATTCCTGTTTCTACTTCAACATCAGGTGCCACAGAAGACGATGCAGTAACTCATCACTATGTTCGTGGAATTAATTTCCAGGAAACTGAATGGATCCTTGCTCATAATAAAACTTCTCATTTACCAAATGATTCTGAAGATATTGCCAAGATTTCTCAAAACTACCCCAATCCATTCAATGGAACCACTCAGGTTGATGTAACCCTTGCAAAAACTGCACAGGATCTGAAAGCCGGTATTTATACCTATTCAGTAATTGCCAATGGCGAGCGTACAACCCGCAAAATGATGGTTAAGTAAGCTTAACTCCATTAATACTAAAGAAGGCTGCACTCAGGTGTGGCCTTTTTCTTTTATAAGAAGAGAGCCTTTTTGTAAGCTTCAAAGGTTAAATGCACGATTGGGGAGACGGGGAGACAAGGAGACAAGGCGACAAGGGGACGGGGAGACTGGGGGATGGGGAGACAAGGAGACGGGGAGACTGGGAGACAAGGAGAGAATTTCCAATTTCCAATTTCTAATTTTTAATTTCCAATTGACCTAACAAGTTTTCTTTTAACTTGTGAGGTCTTCTTGTTTTAATATGGCGAAGCGAACGCCTGAAGCGATAACTTGTGAGGTCTTCTTGTTTAATAAATGGCGAAGCGAACGCCCGAAGCGAGTAATAAGTGACCTAACAAGTTTTCTTTTAACTTGTGAGGTCTTCTTGTTTAATAAATGGCGAAGCGAACGCCCGAAGTGAGTAATAAGTGACCTAACAAGTTTTCTTTTAACTTGTGAGGTCTTCTTGTTGTTTTTTAATATTCGACTTGCGGATAAGATGAATGTAGATGTTGGGGTTAAGGTTAAGTTTGAAATATGGAGGATGAATTCAGGTCAATGGGACTTAAGGAATGGAGAGCAGGAAAGGTTTTGGTATATTTGAGGAATTTAATTTGAGTCCCGATAGGTTCTCTCGTTATTCAGAAAGTATCCTGTATAATTCAAGATTTAAGTAGTAGTGGTGGCCTTCAATCTCTCTTTTTTCCATCACTTGCATATCACATAGCCTGTTGAGATAATCCCGTGCTGTATTTTCTGCATAAATTCCGCTATCAACCAAATGTTTTACCTTGGTAAATGGTTGAGTAAATATGAATTCCGTCATATCTTCCGCATTACGGAACTTCCGGACATCCTTCTTAACGTAATCCAGTATTGAATCTTTAACAGTTACGATTTCATTTATTTTATGAAAGGTTATATCCGATGTACTTTCAATAGCTCTCATCATAAACAGTAACCAGTCTTTCCAATTCCCTCTTTGAGATACACCCATCAGTCCGGAATAATAATCATTCTTATGATCCAGAATGTACCTGCTGAGAAACAATATCGGAACATCCAGCAATCCCTTATTGGTCAGATAATGGATGTTAAATACACGCCCCGCCCTGCCATTCCCGTCGCGGAATGGATGAATGGCCTCAAACTGAAAATGAGCAATGGCCATTTTTAATAAATGATCTATTCTGTATTGCTCATCGTCATTCAGAAAATTGATAAGATTGTTCAGTTTGGTTTTAATTATTTCAACACCTCTGGGAGGGGTATAACTTACTTTACCGGCACCAGGCCCTGAGCCTCCCTGTTTAATCGTAGTATTCAGGAAATCAGGCCTTATACCATCACTGGTTTGCTTTATTTCCTGAAATATCTTTATAAAGTAATCCAAATCAAATTTTCCGGTATTTTGTAAATAATTGTAACCAGACCAGAGCGCTTCACGGTATCTTAAAACCTCTCTGGATGATTCTGATGATTCAGTGTGCTGATTGCTGTAGGCCTTGTATAGCTCATCATCAGTTGTGAATATGTTCTCAATTTCGCTGGAAATTTTTGCTTCCTGAAGACTTATCGTATTGATCAACAGACCCTGATTTGGAATTATGGCACTCCTCCCGTGAAGTCTCGCTAAGGCGGCTTTTGCATCTCCCAGCTTCTCCAGAATATCAACTGTTCTGTATATTTCTGCTTTTATTGGTAACTCCGGAAGATCATTCCATGGAACATTTCTGTCCGGGTTTATTGAATAGAGTATCTCAGACATTACTTTTGCATTTTTTTAATGTTTGCCGGTTTTCTGACCTCAAAAGTACAATATTTATTATACTAAACATCAAAAGTAGAATAAAATAAGGTTTGGTGTTTATATTCCGACTTTGGCAGTATTCTACTTCCTACTTTGGCAGGTTTTTACTTCCGACTTTGGCAGGATTTCACTTCCGACTTTGGCAGGATTTCACTTCCGACTTTGGCAGGTTTTTACTTCCGACTTTGGCAGCTTTTAGTCAATAGTCTTTAGTCTTTAGAAATTAGAAATTAGAAATTGCTTGTCTCGGGAGCGCGAAGCGATAACGAGAGAAATTAGAAATTGTTTGTCTCTGGAGCGCGAAGCGATAACGAGAGAAATTAGAAATTAGAACTTAGAAATTAGAACTTCCTATATAGGCCTCACCGTTCTTTTAGCCGGCATATCCAACGAATCATGTTGACGTATCAGCTTTAATCTCAACTGGTTGAAATCGCTTAGAAGCTCTTTTTTAACCGGCAATGCCGGAGGTGACTCAACCTTAAGCGGATCAACCGGAGTTCCGTTTTTGTAAAATCTGAAATCGAGATGAGGTCCTGTTGAAAGGCCGGTACTTCCTACATAACCAATTACCTGTCCCTGACTTACCCTGGCTCCGGATTTTATTCCCGGACCGTAGCCTCTTAAATGAAGGTAAGCGGTTGAATAAGTTGCGTTATGCTTAATCTTAACCATCCGCCCTGCTCCACCTGCATATCTTACGTCGGTAACTGTTCCGCTGCCAACTGTATGCACGGGAGTACCCTTGGGTGCGGCATAATCAACACCATGATGTGGTCTGCGGATACGTAATACAGGATGCAACCTGCTGTTTGAAAAACGCGAACTGATCCTCGAAAACTTAAGTGGTGCTTTCAAAAATGCTTTTCGAAGGCTCATCCCTGTTTCATCAAAATAATCGACTGCGTCATCCTGTATAAATCTGAAAGCGTAAATATCCTTACCTGCATGATTAAATCTTGCTGACGAAATTTTACCCATACCAATCTGCTCGTTATCAACCACAAGCTCTTCATAAAACACAGTAAAATTATCACCGGGCTGAATGGCGTAAAAGTCGATACTCCATGCATAAATTTCTGAAAGTTCAACTGCCAGATTGGGACTGGCACCTGCATCAATAACTGCATTCCATAATGACGAGGAAATTCTTCCGGAAGCAGCCCGCATTCTGACAGTTACTTCTTTCTCGCCGGTGTGAATATGCAGTGAATCGCCGGTTTCGAAAACCACATAATGGGTCGGACTTTGCTCGTAAATAAGGTAAACTGCTTTTCTGAGGCTATCATTGGTGCACAAAACTGTGTATTTATTACCGGCTTTGATTCTTCTTACATCAAAAATGCCTTCCGATTTCTGTACAAGTTTTTCAACTGCCTGCTGACCAATTTTATATTTCAGTAAAATTGATGAGAGGTTATCTCCGCTTTTCACCTGATCCTTTACTATAATCAAAGAATCAACAGCAATTCCAAACTCATACCTGGGTACTGGTTCGTAAACGGATTCTTCATCATCAGGTATTTTATTCAGCCCTGAAACGTAATAATCAACAGCAAAAAGGAGCAACAAAGCAACTGCAATAATTACAACAACTTCAAGCAAACGTTTACGCGTAATAAAGGTCATCAGTCAGTAATTTTAAAATTTATAACTTCATAAAAACGGGTTCCACCTGCACTTATTGTAAAGAAGCGGATGAAATCACCCGCTTCTTTATAAAAATATTTACCATCTCAATCTTTTACCCTCCCCATCCCTCCCTATGAAAAGGGAGGGCGCACATCCTACTTAGTTGGTGATGGTTTTTTCAGATGCTGATATTTTAAGTTTTCCTGTGTGATGCTGAACTGAGTCGAAATAACAGGGAGAACAAATAACTCTTTTGAGGAATTTATTTTGATTTTTCACGATCTGTCAATAAATCAGATCAGTTCATTTTGCTCATGGCAAGATTGCGGCCTGCTTCAAGTGCATCAAGGTTTACCTGTACAACTTCGTCGCCTTTCTTTCTGAAAATAGAACGGATGGCATCCTGAAGTGACTCGTATTCAATATCCAGAAACGGAGATGCAGCTCCAAGAATCACCATATTGGCTGATTTTGGAGATCCCATCTGCCTGGCAATTTCATCAGCATCCAATGCAATATGACGGGGAAAAATTTCAATCTCAGCCATAATTTTATCCATTGCAGGATAATTTTTAATGTTGATAAATGGCTTTGTATTGGTAATCAACCAACCGCCCGCTGATAACATTGGAAGATAACGGAGCGATTCCATAGGCTCAACTGAAATTATCATATCCGCTTTCCCCATAGGAATAAGATCTGACGCAATTTCGCGATCGCTGATGCGGAGGTTCGATTGAACATCACCGCCTCTCTGGCTCATGCCGTGCACTTCGGCCTGTTTCAGGTACAAACCTTTGCTGAGTGCAGCAGTTCCAATGGTTGCTGCGATTGAAAGAATTCCCTGTCCGCCAACGCCTGCAAGTATTATATCTTTTTTCATAATTATGCCTCCGATTTTTCAATTAACTGCTGCTTTTTAGCTTCGCGCATTCTACGTGTAACCGTTTGAATGCACTCCCTTCGCGGGATAATTACCGAAACGCCATTGTAAGCAATTTCTTCCTGCATTACAGCAAGATTCTCTTCATGATGTTTCTGCAGCGGGTTTAATATTCTGATGTGATCCTTTTCAACACCAAGTGCTTCGCAGATATCCTCGATTTTGCCGAGAGCTGCAGAATCCTGTCCACCGGTCATTGCAGTGGTTGCGTTATCAAGAATCATCACAGTAATGGGTGATTTAGCAACTACAGCGTCCAATAGTCCGGTGATTCCGGAATGGGTGAAGGTTGAATCTCCGATCACCGCAATTGAAGGAACAAGTCCGGCATCAGCAGCACCCTTGGCCATAGTGATTGAAGCACCCATATCAACACATGAATTGATAGCATCGAATGGCTCCAAAGCACCTAGTGTGTAGCATCCGATATCAGAGAATACCCTGCCTTTTCCAACAGTCAGTAAGGCTTCATTCAGGGCATTGTAACTGTAAATATGCGGGCAACCTTTACAGAGTGAAGGCGGACGGCTGCTAACAATTGCCGGAATATCGCGGCCATAGGTATCTTCCAGTCCGAGTGCACGGGCAATGATATTTGGATTTAGCTCTCCGTCGCGGGGAACCGTTCCGTCAAGACGGCCTTTGATTGGTTTGCCATTGTTCATAAAACCACGAACAAGCTCTTCAACCAATGGATAGCCATCTTCAAGTATCAGCAGACTGTCGCAACTATCATAGAGTTCACGTATCTGTTTTTCAGGAAGCGGATATTGACCAATCCTGAGCACAGGATGCGGCACATTATGATTTTCGAAATTCTCAATCAGGTAATTGTAAGCCAGTCCACAGGCAATAATTCCAAGTTTCTTGTCAGGATTATCGATCATCACATTAAATGGTGATTTCTCTGACTCAAGAATATAACTTATCTGGCTGTTGAGCAGGCTTTTGTATTGTTTGCGGGCATTGGCCGGCAACAAAATAAATTGTTTCAGATTTTCAGGAAGCCTGATTTCATTCTGTTGCCTCACTTCTTTGCGTGCAACTCCCGACCTTGAATGTGCCAGACGGGTAGTGATGCGCATCATCACAGGAATGCGGTATTTTTCGCTGAGTTCAAATCCGTAATGAACCATATCATAAGCTTCCTGCTGGTTTCCCGGTTCAAGAATGGGAATGAGGGCAAATTTTCCGTAAAAACGGGAATCCTGCTCATTTTGCGAAGAGTGCATGGATGGATCGTCAGCGGCAACAACAATCAGTCCGCCGTTTGCGCCGGTAATGGCAGAATTCACAAAAGCATCGGCAGCAACATTCAGCCCCACATGCTTCATGCAAACCATAGCACGTTTGCCGGCATACGACATGCCTAATCCTGCTTCCATTGCAGTTTTTTCATTTGCTCCCCACGATGCCACAACCTTTCCGGTTTTGGCTTCCTTTGAATGCATTACGTACTCTGTAATTTCAGTGGATGGAGTCCCGGGGTAAGCATAAATCCCGGACAATCCGGCATCAATGGCTCCCTGAGCAATGGCTTCGTCGCCAAGTAATAATAATTTTTGCATCACTATATGAAGGTTTTAAGTTATTTCAGAAACCACATTTGTAAGCTAACGCATTACGTGACAAAACTATAAAAAATAAATCAGACGACAGGCCGGGATTCTTATCTATAATGTTTTTAAATAAGACTCCGGAGGCCAGAGGTCAGAAGCCAGAGGTCAGAAGCCAGAGGCCGGAGGCCAGAGGTCAGAGGTCAGAAGCCAGAAGTCAGAGGTCAGTTCCGATAGCAATTGGGATCGCTCAACCTCAACCTCAACCTCAACCTTAACCTTAACCTTAACCTTAACCTTAACCTTAACCTTAACCTCCATTCCATCTCCTTATCTCCCTGTCTCCCCGTCTCCTTGTCTTAAGACCGTCCCTCGCCCCTCCGTTCCGTCCCTCGTCCCTTTTTAACCGTCCCTCGTCCCATTTTACCAAATCAAAACTCCAAGGTTTAACCCAAAACATCAGCTACCAAACACATTTTTTACTAAGTTTGCGCAAAACCATTTTTATACCATGGCAGACGATAAAAAAATAATTTTCTCAATGGTTGGTGTAGGCAAAACAGTGCCTGTCAACCGCCAGATTCTCAAGAACATCTACCTCTCTTTTTTCTATGGAGCAAAGATTGGCATCATTGGCTTAAACGGCTCCGGAAAATCGAGTCTTCTTAAAATAATTGCAGGACTTGATAAATCCTTTACCGGCGAAGTCGTTTTTTCTCCCGGATATTCAGTCGGTATTCTTATGCAGGAACCTGAGCTGGACGAAACAAAAACTGTTAAAGAAATAGTTGAAGAAGGGGTTGCTGAAACCGTTGCATTGCTGAAAGCTTATGAAGAAGTGAACAACCGCTTCAGCGAACCCATGAGCGACGACGAAATGAACGCCCTCATCGAAGAGCAGGGCCGGCTTACCGAACTTCTCGATCAGCATGATGCCTGGGAACTTGACACCAAACTTGAGCGTGCAATGGATGCATTGCGCTGTCCTGATTCTGATCAGAATGTCAAAACTCTATCAGGAGGCGAAAGGCGCAGGGTAGCTTTGTGCCGGTTGTTGCTTCAGGAGCCGGATATTTTGCTGCTTGACGAGCCAACCAACCACCTCGACGCCGAAAGCATCGACTGGCTTGAACAATACCTCCGCTCCTACAAAGGAACTGTAATCGCGGTAACGCACGACCGGTATTTCCTTGATAATGTTGCCGGATGGATACTCGAACTTGACCGTGGTGAAGGCATTCCCTGGAAAGGAAATTATACCTCATGGCTTGAGCAGAAATCAAATCGCCTTGCAATGGAGGAAAAAACGGAGAGCAAACGCCGCAAAACCCTGGAGCGGGAGCTCGAATGGGTGCGTATGGCGCCCAAAGCCCGTCATGCCAAATCAAAAGCCAGACTTGCATCTTACGAGCGTATGATGAGCGAGGACACAAAACAGAAAGAGGAAAAGCTTGAAATTTTCATCCCTAACGGTCCACGCCTGGGAAACAAAGTGCTGGAAGCCAAAGCAATTTCAAAGGCTTATGGCGATAAACTGCTTTTCGAAAATCTAGACTTCAGCCTCCCTCCTGCCGGAATTGTGGGAATTATCGGCCCTAACGGAGCCGGAAAAACCACACTCTTCAGATTGATCATGGGCCTCGAAACCACCGATTCCGGTGAGTTTTCGGTGGGTGAAACAGTCAAGCTGGGCTATGTGGATCAGGCACATACCGACATCGATCCCGAGAAAACGGTTTGGGAAGTCATTTCAGAAGGCAATGAAAACCTTCAGATCGGCGGAAAACTATTTAACTCCCGGGCTTATGTTTCGCGTTTCAACTTTGCGGGTGCTGATCAGGGCAAAAAAGCCGGAGTACTTTCAGGCGGTGAACGCAACCGTATGCACCTCGCCCTGACCTTAAGATCAGAAGCTAATGTGCTGCTGCTCGATGAGCCAACCAACGACATTGATGTAAATACCTTACGCGCGCTTGAAGAAGGACTTGAAAGTTTTGCAGGCTGCGCGGTAATTATCTCGCACGACCGCTGGTTCCTCGACCGCGTTGCAACCCACATCCTCGCATTTGAAGGTGATTCTCAGGTTGTTTTCTTCGAAGGAGGTTACACTGAATACGAAGAAAACCGTAAAAAAAGACTGGGCAACGATACCCCGCACCGCATCAGGTACAAAAAGCTAAAAGCCTGAAAATGAAAACAGATAAGTTTGCCGTTATTACCGGCGATGTCATTAAATCGTCAAAACTTACAGCCGGGGAGCTTTCGCGCCTCCCCGCTGTTTTTGTTCAGGTTGTGAATGAGGTGGACAAAATCTGTAAACAGCCCGCCGGCACAACAAAGTTCAGCATTTTCAGGGGCGACAGCTTTCAGATATTAACACCACCGGTCTGCGCCATCAAAGCACTTCTCATTTTAAGGGCAGAACTCAGGAAAACTTATCCAAAAACCATTGCAAATGCAGTGGATGTAAGAACAGCCGTTGCGATTGGCACTGTCAACCATTTTGCCGATAACATTACAGAAAGTACCGGAGAAGCTTTTACAAAAAGCGGGCATCTGCTCGATAAACTTCCGCATAGTCGTCAGACCATTTTTGGATCCGCCTTCCCGGAAACGGATAAAGAACTAAATACATCTCTTTCACTTGCCGATGAAATTATCCGTAAGTGGACATCATCTCAGTCTGCACTGATTTCGTATCTGCTTTCCGGTCTAACCCAGCAGGAAATTGCCCTCAAAACCGGCAGCACCCAGCCAACTATCCTCAGAAAAGTAAAATCTATGGGCTGGCAGGGAATCAGCGATCTGCTCATCAGATATGATGAAATTAATCAAATATAGCACTACAATACTATATTTACACTTTATAGCCTCCTAATGCTATATTTTGTATTTATAGCCACTTAATGCTATAATTTATATTTATAGCCTCTTAATGCAATATTTCAAATTTTGAGTTTTGTCTGCAATACTCACTTGCTAAAAAATCAGAAATATGAACCCTGAATATTCCCTGCATTCTGCTTACCTTTTGCTGATGATCAGACTTTTGACTGCACATGTGGCCGGAGATTTTATTTTTCAACCAAAAAAATGGATTGAAAAAAGAAGTTTGAAAAAGTGGAAGTCAATACATCTTTACTTGAATGCCGCTGTGGTTGCTATTCTGTCATGGCTGATGTCGGGCTATTTTCATATCTGGTATATCCCTCTGTTGATTTTTGCAATGCACGCGGCCACCGACATCCTGAAAACCTATCGCCCTGACACCAACCGGGTATTTATCACCGATCAGGTGCTGCATCTGCTGGCCACAGGATTTGCGACCTGGCTTTACTTTATCAATGGTATCCCCGAAATCAGCTGCTGCGAATGGCTGTTTTCATCTATGGAAATATGGGTGTACACATTTTCATACCTGATTATCCTATGGCCAATGGGAATTGTAATTGCAAAGCTGACCAGTCAATGGCAGCAGGAAGCGCAGCAGGAAGCCGGCCTTAAAGATGCAGGTAAATATATAGGCATGCTTGAAAGGCTTTTGATTCTCACTTTTGTATTTCTCAACCAGTTTTCGGCAATAGGATTTCTCGTGGCAGCCAAATCAATACTTCGCTTCGGCGATATAAAAGAAGGTTCTAACCGAAAAGGAGCTGAATACATTCTGATAGGTACCATGATCAGTTTCGCGGCTGCAATTTTCACGGGAATTGTGGCAAAGTGGATTCTGAATCAGTAAAAAACAAAACCATGATCAAAATCAACAACGATATTTTTGACCGCTTATCCGCAGAAGCCCGTACATCGCCCCGGGGCAGAAAAAATTACAATTACCACACCTTTGCTTCCGATCCGCTTCAGCGATTGCTCAATGCCATGGAACCCGGCACTTACGTGAGGCCTCACAAACATGAAGATCCCGACAAACGCGAAGTTTTTATCGCTTTTCTCGGAAAAATATGTGTGGTGGAATTTGATGATACAGGCAACATCACCGACCACACCGTGCTGGACTGGTCCAAAGGCAATCCGGCGGTTGAAATTGCCGAAAGAACTTATCATACCGTTATCAGCCTGAAAACCGGGTCTGTGGCTTATGAAGTCAAAGATGGGCCTTATGATCCGGCTGATGACAAACACTTTGCCAAATGGGCTCCTGCCGAAGGTTCTCCGGAATCTCAGGCTTATCTGGAAGCCCTTATTCAGAAGCTTCGCCTTGTGGTTGAGTGAAAATGAGTAATTTTGCTTCGTGAAACACAAAGGCCAGGCAGGCCGGAATGAAAAAAGATTCTGAATATGAGCGCTCAAAAACCATCTATACCCAAAGGCACCCGCGACTTCTCTCCACTGGAAATGAACCGGAGAAATTACATCTTCAACACCATTCGTTCAGTTTTTGAGCAGTTCGGTTACCAGCCCATTGAAACACCGGCCATGGAAAACCTGAGCACCTTGCTTGGAAAGTATGGCGAGGAAGGCGACAAACTGCTTTTTAAGGTTCTGAATTCAGGAGATTTCCTTTCAGGTGTAAACGAAAGTGATCTCACCAAAGATAATGCGGCAGCACTTGCCTCAAAAGTCAGCGAAAAGGGTTTGCGTTACGACCTCACCGTGCCATTCGCCCGATACGTGGTTCAGCACCGCAACGACATTACTTTTCCTTTCAAACGTTATCAGATTCAGCCGGTATGGCGTGCCGATCGTCCTCAGAAAGGCCGTTACCGCGAATTTTATCAGTGCGATGTTGATGTGGTCGGTTCTGATTCCCTCATCAACGAAGCTGAACTGCTGCTCATCGCCGATCAGGTATTCGGTAAATTAGGAATAAACGTAATCATCAAACTGAACAACCGCAAAATTCTTTCCGGCATTGCCGAACTCATCGGTCACGCAGACAAAATTACCGACATCACGGTAGCCATTGATAAACTGGATAAAATCGGCCTCGAAAAAGTAAATGAAGAGCTTGCAGAACGTGGACTTGATGCCGATGCCATTGCCCGGATTCAACCTGTAATCAATCTGCAGGGTTCGAATGACGAGAAACTCAGCAAACTTTCAGAACTGCTCATTAACACTTTCGAAGGCCCGAAAGGTATAGCTGAAGTCACTGAAATTCTTTCCCTTGCCGGGATAATGAACATCAATGCAAGCGTTGAACTCGACCTTACCCTTGCCCGTGGACTAAATTATTACACCGGTGCAATTATTGAAGTAAAAGCCGCTGATGTAGCTATGGGCAGCATATGCGGTGGAGGAAGATACGACAACCTTACGGGAATTTTCGGATTGCCGGGCGTTTCAGGTGTGGGCATCTCGTTTGGTGCCGATCGCATTTACGATGTGCTGAACGAATTGAACCTTTTCACCACAGCAATCGCTTCAACCACAAAAGTATTATTCGTCAACTTCGGTGGGCAGGAAGAAAAGCTCAGCATTGAAATGGCGTCTAAACTCAGGGCAATTGGCATAAACACCGAAGTTTACCCCGACAACGCCAAACTGAAAAAACAGTTCTCATATGCCGACAGCAACATGATTCCATGGGTGGTAATAATCGGCGAACAGGAACGTCTCGCCAATAACTGCATTCTGAAAAACATGACAACGGGTGAGCAAAGTACAATGCCGACCGGTGAAATCATCAACCACATAGTATAGTTATGTGTTACAACTGGAATCTTAAGTTTAAAGTAAAAATCAACCGCGCAGGGCTGACGTGTTGAAGGAAAGCTTAAACCTGGTGCAATATTGTGCCCAGTAATGAAATTCCAGTCAATCAAATAACACTAAAACTTACTATGAACACTTTTGCAATAAGTTCGCAACCGCTGAACTTCGAAACCATTGAACAAATCCTCGGGAACAACCTGAAAATCACCCTTTCAGATGAGGCCAAAACCAAAATACAGCACTGTCGCGATTACCTCGACAACAAACTGAAAAACCACAGTGAACCCATTTACGGAATCACAACCGGCTTCGGATCACTCTGCAACATTCAGATTTCAGAAAAAGACCTGAGCAAGCTTCAGGAAAATCTGGTTAAATCTCATGCTTGCGGGCTTGGCGCTGAAGTAGACGATGAAATTGTAAAACTGATGCTTTTGCTGAAAGTTCACGCACTTTCATCAGGGAACTCAGGCGTTCAGGTTCAAACGGTTGAACGCCTGCTCGACTTTTACAACAACAATGCACTTCCGGTGGTATATGAGCAGGGATCATTGGGCGCTTCCGGCGATCTGGCTCCACTGGCTCATCTTTGCCTGCCTTTGCTGGGAATGGGCGAATTAAGACTCAACGGCAAAGTAATGCCGGCCAAAAAAGTGCTGAAACAGTTTGGATGGGAACCCCTTACACTTCAATCGAAAGAAGGACTTGCGCTTCTTAACGGAACGCAGTTTATGGGAGCACATGCTGTTCATATCCTGCTGAAAGCGAAAAAGTTATCATTAATGACCGATATTACAGGAGCCATATCACTTGAAGCATACAATGGTCGTCTCGATCCGTTTATGGCTCAGTTGCATACCATCAGGCCGCACAAAGGACAGATTGAAACTGCACGCAACTTCCGCAACCTTTTGAACGGAAGCCAGTTAATTGTGCAGTCAGGCAAAAAGGTTCAGGACCCATACTCCTTCCGTTGTATCCCTCAGGTACACGGCGCAGTTAAAGACACCATTGCGTATGTATCATCAGTTACATTGACCGAAATCAATGCAGTTACTGACAATCCCACCATTTTCCCAGACGAAGACCTTGTACTTTCAGGCGGAAACTTCCATGGAGAACCAATTGCTTTTGCACTCGACTTTCTGTCCATAGCCCTGGCAGAACTCGGAAATATATCTGAACGCCGCGTTTATCGCCTGATCGCCGGACAAAGGGGATTGCCTGAATTTCTGGTCGCTAAACCCGGCCTCAATTCCGGATTTATGATTCCTCAATACACTGCTGCAAGCATCGTTAGCCAGAACAAACAACTGGCAACTCCATGTTCGGTTGACTCCATTACATCATCAAACGAACAGGAAGATCATGTGAGCATGGGCGCAAATGCAGCAACCAAAACCCTCAGGGTAGTCAACAATCTGGAAAAACTCATAGCCATTGAGCTTTTTGCCGGTACCCAGGCCCTTGAATTCAGAGATGCCGCCGCCACTTCACCTTTTCTGAACGCGTTTATTTCGGAATACAGAAGTGTGGTCCCCTTTATCAATGACGATAAAATCATGTACACCGAAATTGGGAAATCCATTGATTTTATCAGAAATGTAAAGGTGGATTTTCCTGAATAAGTCATTTTCGCTTCGTTCGCCTAAGTTCACGCAAAGACGCAATGTCGGCGACCCCTGACAGGGTTACGAACTCAACAAGAGGGGCAACCATATAGAAACGCTCTAACCTCCTGATGGGCAACAAACCCTGTCAGAGGGTAGTGGGTAAAAACCTGTTTGATTATGGCTCGGACAGATTAGGTCGATTAAAAATTGCTTCCTACGTTTTTTTTAAATAATTCAAGAAGACCTGACAAGTTAAAAAGCCTGTCCGCCTAGGGCGGTAAAACTTGTTGCCGGCGACCCCTGACAGGGTTACGAACTCATCAAGAGGGGCAACCATATAGAAACGCTCTAACCTCCTGATGGGCAACAAACCCTGTCAGTGGGTTAGTGGGTAAAAACCTGTTTGATTATGGCTCGCACAGGTTAGGTCGATTAATGTCAATGCCTGAAATACGTTGACCACTTTTAATTAAAAATCAAGTAACAAAATTAATTAAAAATGGCAACAAGAGCTCAATTCAAAATGACCACCGC
>WSXX01000053.1 GCA_009773515.1 Bacteroidota bacterium | reverse complement strand
GGTCTCAGATCTTTTATGGTCGAAATTCAACAGGAAAAGCAAACCGCAGATTTGTGTTGCTTTTATCAGCAGGGGCATTGTTCTATTTGGTTTTGCTGGCTGTGATGCTTGTGTTTTTTGGTTAAAGCCTGCTTTTTTCCACGAATGCACGAATTCAATAAAGTTCCTCAACCTCAGCCTCAATCTTAACCTCAACCTCAACCTCAACCTTGCCACGAATACACGAATTCAACAAAGTTTAGTTCCTCATCCTTAACCTCAACCTCAACCTCTTCACTTTCCCCTTGTCTCCCCATCTCCTTGTCCCTTGTCCTGAATCCGTCCCTCGTCCCTAAAAACCGTCCCTCGTCCCTTTCTATCAACCTCAACCTCAACCTCAACCTTCCCCTTGTCTCCCCATCTCCTTGTCCCTTGTCCTGAATCCGTCCCTCGTCACTATAAGGCGTCCCTCGCCCCTGAAAACCGTCCCTCGCCCCAAAATCGTCCCTCGTCCCTCTTTCACCCAATCGCAACAATAACACTCATAATCAGCTGCACCAAAGCCACCGGAGCCCAGATACGTTCAATTTTGCTTGGTGTAATGGTGTTTAAAACTGTTCCTATGACAAAAAAACCGGCAATTACCCATACGGCAAACCCTGAAATTGATTTTAACTGAGGCAGCAGCAGATCAGCTTCGGCCAATACGATAGCAGCCATGAACAGCAATATCAGTATGTTTAGGATGGCAACCACCCTCATTTTTGGTGGATACTTTCCCGGATATCGGCCACCCATTGATGCTGCCCCCCAGGGTACACCTGCGGCTAAGCACCCCTGAAAAATGATTACGATTCCGGTTAAGATTGCAAATATTATTGCTGATATGGTTACTGGCATTTTTTGTTTTTTTGTGGGTGGATATTGGAATCAAAAATATTGAAATTTTATAATCTCATGCTCGTTGATGATATCCCCGTCCTGAAACCGTCCCTCGTCCTTTCTTCAGCGCCCCTCGTCCCTTTCTATCAACCTCAACCTTAACCTCAACCTTCCCCTTGTCTCCCCATCTCCTTGTCCCCTTGTCCTCAAAACCGTCCCTCGTCCCTTCTTCAGCGTCCCTCGCCCCTTTCTATCAACCTTAACCTCAACCTTCCCCTTGTCTCCCCATCCCCTTGTCCCCTTGTCCTGAAACCGTCCCTCGTCACTAAAAGGCGCCCCTCGTCCCTTTCTATCAACCTCAACCTCAACCTCAACCTTCCCCTTGTCTCCCCATCTCCTTGTCCCTTGTCCTGAATCCGTCCCTCGTCCCTTCTTCAGCGTCCCTCGCCCCTTTCTATCAACCTCAACCTCAACCTTCCCCTTGTCTCCCCATCCCCTTGTCCCCTTGTCCTCAAAACCGTCCCTCGTCCCTTCTTCAGCGTCCCTCGCCCCTTTCTATCAACCTCAGCCATCCCAACCCTCACACGTTCCCGACTCCAGGCCGGACATCTGAATTTAATTCCTCAAAAAGTTAAAAATCACCTGAGTTCCAATGGCCAGATGGTGCTCATCATATAAATCGGAAATTGTAAAGTTGTAATTTGTATTGTACTTTCTGTTGAAATAATTTAAGCGCTCCTGGGCAAACTCTATACCCAGCGATTCTTTTTTAAACGATTTCTTTTCACTGTTACCTTTGGCTTTTTCACGGCCAATGCCATTGTCGGTAATTGAGAGTTTTACTTCGCCAGACATTTCTCTTACTTCAATCGAGATACGGCGGAGTCCTCTCTTCTGCATTAACCCATGCCAGAAAGCATTTTCGATGAATGGCTGCAGAATCAGCGATGGAATCCTTATGGTGCTGATATCAATTCCCGGATCAATGGACAATTCAAAATCCACCGAATCATTAAACCGAATATTTTCAATATTCAGGTACAGTGAAATCGTTTCCAGCTCATCATTGAGTGGAACACTGTCAGTTCTTGTTCCTTCGAGAATCTTACGAATAAGCTTGGCAAACTTATTCAGGTAATAGATTGCCTTTTCTTTGTTGTTATCAATCAGAAAGGCTTTGATGGAATTGAGCGCATTGAAGATAAAGTGTGGATTCATCTGGCTGCGCAATGCATCCAGGCGCAATTGCGAAATCTCATTCTCATAGGCCAAAGCCAGGGATTTAAGTTTTTCAGCTTCATTTTGCTCAATGACCTGCCGCAATTGGGCTATTTTCTGTTCCAATTGCTTTTCCAGTTCAAGCTTTTGCGAGTTGCGCAGTACCTGAAGATTTGTCTGCTCTTCAATAATAAGCTGCTGAGCGTGAAGTTTCTCTGCATAAAGCAGTTTGATTTTATATCCCAACCCCAACATGAAAATCGTTGACTCGATTACAACGCCAATGTAAAAATAGAAAATAGGGAAGGAACTGTAGATAATACCGTAACTCATTAAAAGAGACAAATAAGCAAGTAACTGATAAATAATCACTCCCGTTATAATAAAATACTTCAGATTGTTGGGCACTTTTGTTGTAATCCAAAGTGCCGCAATCACCATCACCGTCATCAGGGGAATAAAACCGAAATTAAAAAACAGGCTGAATAGCCGGGGATTGTCCGCAGCCACAGCAATGATACCCAAGAAAGTAGCTGCAATCATCAGAACTTTCAGAAACTTTGAAAGAAATGCACTGAACTTCGGGAAATGGGTTTTCATCTCCAGAAACTCAATATAAAAGAAAAATAGCAGGGAGTTGTATATAACCTGAATGAGCCAGTTAAAGGTATAGTATTTAGAATTGATATAGCTTTGAACCCATTCCTGTGAAATCAGCGGACTGTTTTTTAGAATGAACACAACGACCAGCATATTGTAAAGTCCATAATAAAGGAATACGCGTTGACGGGTTTGTGTAAAAATAAGGCTGCAGATGAGACTGTAGATGATCAACCCTGAAGTTACAAAACCCCACAGCATGATTCCGCCTGAAGTAACATCGATACTCATATTTTATCAAGAAATGTTGATTTGCGATTCCTTGATACCGGGATTTTAACCGCATTGGACAATATAACATATTCATCCGTTTTATGAAATTCCTTTACCTTGCTGAGGTTGATCAGATAGGAGTTATGAATTCTGAAAAAGCGGAATCCGGAGAGCTTCTCTTCCATAAATTTCAGCTTCTGGATTATTACTATTTTATCACGGTTCTCCAGAAAAATAGTACAGTAATTCCCGTCACTTTCACAATACACAATATCGTCGGGGCTGAGAAAAATAATCTTACCATCATTGCTGATACTGATTTTCTGCCCTGATTGACGGCTGCTGGCATTGATCAGCTTTTCGAGAGATTTCTCAAGTTTATCATCTACCAACCGCGATTTCATATTCTTTTCAATCTGGTCAAGACATGCTTTAAGATCATCTGAATCAATCGGTTTGAGCAGATAGTCAAGGGCTCTCTCCTTTATTGCCTTGATGGCATACTGGTCATAGGCGGTAGTAATTACCACATCAAAACTCCGATCCGGAAACATTGCCAGAAATTGAAAACCATCCATTTCGGGCATCTCTATATCAAGAAACACACAGTCAACCTTATTCTTCTGCAGGTAAGCTACCGCCAGAAGAGGATTGACAAATGAATCAACAATGTTAACATTCTCACAGAAATTCTCTATCTCCCATTTAAGGCTTTTGATTGCGCTGGGTTCGTCGTCAATTATTATTAAATCAATCATCGTCTGAACAAATTTATTTATAAATATACCCCATATTGTGCTGACAAGTTTGAGAAATGTGTAAAAGGGTGTTCAATCAGTACAAACAACCGGAATTGATGTACGGTTTGCAAATAACCGGATTTCACCCCGAAAAAATACAAAAAGTATTAAAAACAGTAATCCGGACCATTTACACAGCAATTCCTACCGAATACACATTCTTAAAATTATCTGCGCTCAGGCAATGTACTTTTGATTCAGTTTTCGATGCAAATCCTGTTTTTTATGTCACAGGGTGAACTGAATTGAATTAAGATAAATCATCACGAAAGACAATGACAACACCTTGACATTTAAAGTATTAAATTAATAACTCTTTAAAAAACAACAATCATGAAAAGAATAGTTTCTATTACACTTTTATTAAGCAGTGTTTTTGTGCAAGCCCAACGCTTCGACTGGGTAACTTCTGCCGGATATGCAGGCGTGGCAAACAGTTACTACGGTGCTGTGGCTATTGCCCGCGATTCACAGGGGAATATATACACATTGGATGGTGCCAACGGGCAACAACAATGCCAGGGTGTAACTGCAGAGCCTTATGCAGGAGGTATCACTACCTTTCTTTATAAGTTTAATGCATCGGGCGAATTACAGTACATAAAACCCATAGGTGTAAATTTCTATCCCCTGAATATCCAGGTGGGTGAAAATGATAACCTGTATTTGCTGGGTGCACTTTGGGGAACTTCAACCCTCATAGTTGATGGAGTCACAATCAATGGAATTGCCAACCGCAACTATATTCTTAAGTTCGATCCCAGCGGAAATCTGCTTTGGAATGTTCCCAATAATGAAAGCTTCGGCGGTCATTCCGCAGCTTGCATGTTGCAATTCCACGACAACCATATTTATTTTCAGTCGGGGAGTTTATCTGTTAGTAAACTGGATATAGCCGGTCAGTTTATATCAACCTTAACGGCTGATGCATTTGTTCCCTACACAGCCATTAACAGTATCTACTTCAAAGGTTCCGGTGTTTTTTCCAATGGCGACTTATTTTTTTCAGCCACTTCCCGGGGCACTTTAACGTATGACACAACCACTCTTGTCCCCCTTATAGAAACCGGTACTGCTCCTTTACTGATGCTGCGGACCAACAACAACCTGAATTTCGGGTGGGCATCATATGTGAATGGCGCGGGCAATCCTGCCGAAAACTTTATACCGCTTACAATTGGGAACGACAACGGTATTTATGTCGGGGTAGAAGTCAATTCAACCATAATCGCCGGTACCGATACCATTACAAATCCGGGTCCCGGCTCAACCAATTACACCGATGGAATACTAAAGTTGGATGAAACAGGCACTCCAATCTGGATTAAATCTGTAACAACCAATGCGCATGCCTGGAGTTTACTCAACAATCCGGACGGTAGCGGTGTTTTTTGCGGGGGCGATTTTACCGGAGAATTAACCCTGGGTAATTTTACGATTAATGCAATCAATGGCAGGTCATATATTACAAAAATTGACTATGACGGCACTTTTCAGAATGCATTTGCCTTTGTTTCAGGGAATGAAATGGGATCGAAAGTAAATTCAATGGCCACCAACAATGAAGGAGTTTTTTATGTTGGCGGTAAATTGAGCGGTATCAGTAATCCTGTGTTCAGTTGTATCCCCCGCGATTCGAACAGAGGATTGTATTTGGGGAAATTTACCGAAGAACCGGATGCAGCGCCTCAGCCAGCCATTACAATTTCAGGCAGCATGCTTACTGCATCTCCTGTATTCAACGGAAACATTCAATGGTTCTACAATGGTGACTCAATCCCGGATGCAAACAGCCAGTCTTATACAGTCACTGCAAATGGCAACTATAGTGTCTCCTATTCCTATGTTCCTGCCTGTGTTTCCATTTCTGATCAAATAAGCTATTCATCCGTTGGTGTTCCGGAAAATGAATTACAATCTTTTGCCCTCTATCCCAACCCTTTCCGCAATGAGGTAATTATTGAAACCAAGGATGCTTCCGGGCCTGCAATTGTTACGGTATTAGACATGAGTGGTCGCGTCCTTTACATTGAAAATCTTGAGACCGGAAGCAAAATACTCAATTTAAGCTTTTTGCAGGATGGTATTTACATCGTTCAGCTCAGAGATTCAAGAGGTGTTGTTTCAAAAATACTGATAAAAAAGCAGTAACGGAAGAACCGGGTGGGGTATATGAACACTTTTTCATATCCCCCCCGGCTTTTTGGCAACAGGTTTTACTTTATATTATTATTGTCTTACTGGCCTGACCTGCTTTTTCTTTTTTCTTGTTTGCCTGACATCAGGATTTTCTGATCCCCGACCAATTCCAATCCGGAAATAAAGGAGTTGTCTTTAAACAATACATTCCCTTGCCTATCCATAACAGTGAGTTTCAGTGTAGCGTCAATGCTTTCGGGTATGCGGCGGTCCATAGATCCTCCTACAGGAGCCATTAACAAACCTGCACTTTTGTGAATTGCCTCAATCTGATAGACTCTTTTCTTATCATAAATCTGAATGTGTAAGGTATCCAATCCTTTATGATCAAGGTTGAGTTTGGCACGGGTGTAGGTCGCAAATCTGTGAATTTCACCATTGTAGTAAAAGAAACCCAGAAATCCGGTAAACGATTTTCGCATCCAGGGAATGTTGGCAACCGATAACATAAATGATGCTTCGCTTTGGCTGAAATTGTTGGATTGCATCCAGACCCAGGCAGAAGGCATTGAACTGCCCCAGTCTTTTTCGATGTAGCCTTTGCCTTCACTGAAATCATGTGTTTGTCCGTTCTTTATCAAAGTGCCCTCAAGGCGGTGATTGAGGCTTACCACGCCGTGGTAACATTGCATAAATGGCACAAATCGGTACCAGCCCATAATTCCCGGATTTAGTATTCTTGCAGAAGGCAACTCTGTTTGTTCGCTCATGAGCACCTCACCGGATAAAGAAGTGCTGTCATCGCGGAGGTTAAGCAACAGCCTGTTGGCAGAAAAGTAATTATCCCCAATGGTAACCGCAAATTTCTCCCGTGAAAAGGCAAATGCTTCAATGGGAAAAGTGTAATAGTAGGTTTGAGCCGTTTTCCCATTAATTACCTGAATAAATGCATGTTGCTCACTTCCGTCGGGAGAAAGGGAAATGCCGGGTATTATGCTGAGGATTGATTGACCATCCGCTGACACCATTTTGAAATACCAGCCTTCAAAATATCGTTTTTTCTTTTTGTTTCCCTGAAACATTTCGGGATTGCCGGCCTTTTTAAAACCATAACCCGGAATAAATTTATGCTCGGAAAATTTAACCTCACCGGGCAATTGCTGGGCTGATATGGATTTCAGGATACCCAAAAAAATGAGTAAAACAAGTAATACAGAATAATGGAATAACTTCATACCGGACTGCCTCAGGATTGGATGGAACATAACAATGTATTGATTGAGTTAAACACATCAGATGGATGTATAGTTTCACCCTGCATTTGATATCAAAAGTTAGACTTTGTCCGGGCACAGTAGCACGGGTCGGAAGCCTGCCAGCTGCAAGCTTGTCTCCCCGTCCCGAAACCGTCCCTCGTCCCTCTTTAACTCCCCTTGTCTCCCCGTCTCCTTGTCTCCTTGTCCTGAAACCGTCCCTCGTCACTAAAAGGCGTCCCTCGTCCCTGAAAACCGTCCCTCGTCCCTGAAAACCGTCCCTCGTCCCTTTCTATCAACCTCAGCCTCAACCTCAACCTTCCCCTTGTCTCCCCGTCTCCTTGTCTCCTTGTCCTACATTCTCCCCTTGTCCTCAATCCTAAAGCCCCGGCAATCTTCCCGATGTATAAGGCACACCGGCTTTCTCCATTTCGGTTTCTATGGCAGGCAGATCGACCTCGGTGATTTGTTTTAGTTGTGCATGAAGTGCAGGAAATTCATCGTTGATGATGTCGTAGCTCATGCGCTGGGTGCTGGTTGGCGCTGAAGTGCTGCGGTAAAATGCATAGGTAAGGTTACCCAGTCGTTCGTTGATGGCAACCGGTGATGGCGGAATCTCTTCGCGGCTTGCTTTCGGGGTTTCACCGGCAAAAGCAAAGAGAATAGCATCCACTTTCAGCGAAAGCTGGTAAATGCCGGCTTTCAGCTCAGGCGATGCTGATGGAGTCTGGTGTACGGCCTGCATCATGGTTTCCAGTTTTTCTGAAAGTTCAGTGGCGAAGCGGTAAGTTCCCTGCACTTTGCGGGTAAGTCCGGCCACCTGCTGCTGGAAGGCAACCAAAGCTTCCCTGTCGGGAGCAGGAAGGGTGGTGTTGTTGAGCACAACCGCTTTGAATGGTGTGGAAGCGGCCAGATCGGTGGTTGTACCACCGGCAACCATTGCCATTGAAACAGCGTAATTGCCGGGCAGCACAAACATGCCCGAGCCACCGCTGCTGAACGGATCAAACTTTCCGTCGCGATTGCGCAAGGGCGAAGTGCCGGCATAACGCAGATCCCAGTTCAGGCGGTTAAGTCCTTTGGAAGGTTTCTCATAAAGTCGGCGAACCACATTGCCCTCCTGGTCGGTGATGGTGAAAACCAGATAAGGATCAATCTCTTGCTCTTCTGCCTTCAGCTCAGCAATGGAAGGCTGAGGAATACGTTCTCCTTTTTTGAACAGCTCTTTTTCCTTTTCCTTGCGGATATCTTTCAGGGTTTTTGGTTTTTCCTTGAGCCAGTATGAGAAAGTAGCCCCAAACTCAGGGTTTTTGGCTGCATAATAGGTAGATCCCTGACCATATTTACCGCCGGTTTCAACAAACATCAGCGCATCTTTTACAGGGAAAATATGGGCGCTGGTGCCCATAAGCGATTTGTTGATGCTGCGGAGCGGGGTAAAATCTTCGAGGATGTAAAAACCACGTCCGAAAGTAGCGAGCACCAGATCGTTCTCGCGCTCCTGAATTACCATATCTCTGACAGCAATGGTTGGAATGCCGTTTTTAAGCTGGGTCCACAACCCGCCGCCATCGATGCTGAAGAAAGCGCCAAATTCGGTACCTACGAAAAGAAGAACGGGATTTACATAATCCTGAACAATGGTGTGCACAGTTCCGTTTGCCGGAAGGTTGGATGCGATTGAAGTCCATGTGATTCCCTTGTCGGAACTTTTGAGCAGGTATGGTTTGAAATCGTCGCGTTTCATATTGTCGAAGGCGGCAAAAACCACATTCTCATCAAACCTTGAAGTGAGGATATCTGACACATAGGTAAATTCTGGAACACCGGGGAAGCTACCGGCTTTGCGCCATGTTTTTGCGTCTTCGCTGATCTGAATCAAACCATCGTCGGTGCCTGCAAAGAGCAGGTTTTCCTTTACGGGAGATTCATCGAAGGATACAATGGTGCCGAAAAGTGAGGTTGAAACATCTTTGGCCACCGCGTCAACACTCCAGAATTTACCCATCACGGGCCAGGTGTTGCGGTCGGTGCCGGTGGTGAGGTCATCAGAAATCACCTGCCAGGTATGGCCTCGGTCGTCGCTGCGGAAGACTTTGTTGGCGGCAGTGTAGAGCCGGGTAGGGGAGTGTTTGCTGAGCAGGAGCGGGGTGTTCCAGTTCCATTTGTATGAATCTTCACCTTTGCGGGGTTCGGGCCTGATGTCGAGGGCTTCGCCGCTTTTGCGGTCGTAGCGAACCATGTTTCCGTACTGGGCTTCGGCGTAAACAATATCGGGGTTGGTTGGGTCAACGGCTGTCCAGAAACCATCGCCGCCATTGGTGACAAACCACTCATCGTTTACCACACCGTAATTGCTGGTGTTGCGCGAAGGGCCGCCCATGCTGTTGTTGTCCTGGGTGCCGCCGTAAACATAATAAAAAGGTTCGCTGTTGTCCACATTAACGCGGTAGAATTGCGTTACCGGAAGGTTTTCTTTGAAGAGATACTCTTTTCCGCCATCCCAGGTTTCATAGATTCCACCGTCGCCGCCAATCAGGAAATGATCGGTATTTGTTGGATCAATCCACAGGGCATGATCGTCAACGTGGCGATATTTCAGGCCAACATTGTTCCATGTTTTTCCACCATCCACGGTTACTTTAGAGTAGGTATCCATAGAATACACCTTATCCGGGTTATGCGGATCGCAGAATATTTCGTTGTAATACTGACCACTGGCGGTATAGCTGTTCATTTTATTCCAGGATGCGCCTCTGTTTGTGGAACGGAAAAATCCGCCTGATTCTCCTGCTGCTTCAATGATGGCATAAACAATATCAGGATTTGCCGGTGAAATGGCAATGCCGATTCCACCAACATCGCCGGAAGGTAGCCCTGAAGTAAGTTTCTCCCAGCTTGCACCGGCATCGGTCGATTTATGGATGGCTGATTCCGGTCCACCACCTATTTTGGTGAAGACATGCCTGCGGCGCTGTTCGGAAGTGGCGTACAGCACATCGGGATTCCTCGGGTCCATAACCACGTTGTTGATGCCGGTATTTTCGCTGATGTCAAGCACCTTATTCCAGGATTTTCCGCCATCGGTGGTTTTATAAAGTCCGCGTTCGCCGCCGGGTCCCCATACGGAACCTTCGGCAGCCACATAAACCACATTGGTGTTGCGTGGGTCAATGGCAATCATTCCGATCTGCCGGCTTTCTTTCAGGCCCATATTTTTCCATGATTTACCGCCGTCGGTGGATTTATAAACACCATCGCCATAACCCAGTGCGCGCTGGTGATTGTTTTCGCCGGTACCGGCCCAGATTACATTCGGGTTTTCGGGGTCCATGGCCAGACAGCCGATGGAATAAGAACCATAATTGTCGAAAACAGGTTCCCAGGTGGTGCCTGAATTGATGGTTTTCCAGATATTTCCTGAGGAAACGGCAACATAATACTCTGCATGATTTTTAGGATTTACCGCGAAATCACCGATACGTCCGGAGCAATAAGCAGGGCCGATTGATCGGAATTTAAGTCCGCTGAAATCACCTGATTTAAGAGTGTCTTTGACTGCAGCAGCAGATTTTTTCTGCGCAAAAGCAGCATTAAACGCAAAAATGTTGACAAATGCGAAAATCAATGCAATAATCCATGTTGAGGGCATGATTATTGTTTTAATTTCGCGCGGCATTTGCTGGTAATCTGATCTTTGTGTAAGTTGTGCAGTTAATGTTTGTTTCATGGCAGAGCGGATTATGTTTAACGACTTTTTCCCTTAGAAAAACTGAGTAAGTAAGAATGGATGAAATGTTGAAACTGAGCTGTCAAATCTAAAAAGAATAATTGAGTTTTAAAAAATATCACAGAATGAAATCACTTTACGCCATTATTCTTCCTTTCTGCTTACTGATAAGCACTGTGGAAGCCCAGAATCTGAGGAAAGATACATTTCAGGCCTCCGGAATCGTAAAAACAACTGCAGCAGCTTCTTCAACAAGCGGAGACTTGCGCGAAACTGTATGCGATACAGTGAGATATCCGATGCCGGGCGAAATCACCTATTATTTTCTTTTTCCACCTGAAGTTGGCTATGTAACAGGCAACAACAGTTATAAGGACAAAGTCAAAGCAGAGTATTTCTCCACATTTGAAACCGGAAGTACCATAACAGGTATTATTGCTGATTTTGCCATTGCACGAAGCAACAGCAATCCGAACATAACCTTCGGCATATGGGACAACACCGGAGCCAACGGAAAGCCCGGAACATTGGTTGCTTCAGCAACAAAGCCGCTGGCATCCATAGTTACCGATGTTCAGAACGAGCAGATTACCACGGTAACATTAAGTGAGCCCTGGTCAGTAACAGGTCCTTATTACATTGGTGTTGTGTTACCAACCACCCTGGGCGATACCGTTGCATTGTGGTGCCGCCTGCATGTACCCGGTTACAACGGCACAGCCTGGGATCAATGGGAAGATGGCACGTGGCATGCCTTCAGCGATCCGGATAACTGGACCAACAATATGCTCACATCCATGCTTATACATCCCATTGTCTGCAAAACCATTGGCATAAACGAACTTACTGATCCTGAAACATCCATCAGTCCCAATCCGGCAACGGGGGTAATAAACATCCGCACCTGGAAAAGCGAATCCATGATCAGTCTTGAAGTTTATTCGGTGAAAGGCGCAAAGGTATATTCACGTTCCTATCCTGGTTCGGTAACCAATTACAACATAGATCTGGGCAATCTGCCGAAAGGGGTTTATTTTATCCGTCTGAGCGATGGCAAAAGGCAGCATAGTCAGAAGCTGATGCTTAATTAGAGGGACGAGCGACGGTTTTGGGGCAAGGGACGGTTTCAGGACAAGGAGACGGGGAGACAAGGAGACAAGGAGACGGGGAGACAGGGAGACGGGGAGACAATCAGATTGTAAATAATTACATAAATGTCAAATCAGAGCTTCCTTCTCCTTGAGGAGAAGGTGCCGAAGGCGGATGAGGTGACAATAAGACTGGGAGACGGGGAGACAGGGAGACAGGGAGACAGGGAGACAGGGAGACAGGGAGACAGGGAGACAAGGAGACAAGGAGACCGATTCAAGCGAAAATATTTTAAACAACCTTTCAGGTTTTCTTTCAACCTGGAAGGTTTTGTTTTTTACGACGAAGCGATAAGATTAATTTAACCGCTGATTACGCTAATTACGCTAATTGAGTAGATGCTTCAGTGACTACCGCCTATCAGCTGAGAGTTGGTCGTTTTTATGGCACACGGATCTCGTCTAAGGCCGAGACACGGTGACGCTGATTAAACTGATTTCCACGGATTATGTTTCGGGTTTCAGTGACTACCGCCTGGCGGCGGAGATTTGGTCGTTTCTTTTCCACCGATTTAAAAAACTTTTCCACTGATTACACGGATTTCCACGGATTAGGTGTATGTTTCAGTGGCTACCGCCTACCGGCGGAGATTTGGGCGTTTTGTTTGAAAACCTGGGAGGTATTGCATACAGCAGAACCTCAGAACAGCTTAAACTTTCTTTTCCACCGGTAGGTGGAACATACTGAATTCCACAAACGCAATCCGTGGAAATCCGTGTAATCCGTGGACAAAAAAACTTCCGGGGGGCACCGGGGAAACCCTCAAATAATTTAACCGCTAATTACGCCAATTGGGTGAATAATTCAGTGACTACCGCCTGGCGGCGGAGATTTGGTCGTTTATTTTCCACCGATTTAAAAAACTTATCCACGGATTACACGGATTCCCACGGATCAGGTGAATGCTTCAGTGACTACCGCCTGGCGGCGGAGATTTGGGCGTTTTCAAACAACCTTCCAGGTTTTCTTTCAACCTGGAAGGTTTTGTTTTTTACCTCGAAGCGATCAGATTAATTTAAACGCTGATTACGCTAATTGGGTGTATTTTTGCAGATAGACAGAACCATAAAAAAAGGAAATTGAAAAATCTGAAATACGAGGATAACCCCTCAAGCATCAAGTATTATGTAAAAAGATATTTAATATCGCGCAGTGCTTTTTTTAAAGACAAAACCGTGGTTGATTTTCCGGCAGGCAATGGTGTAACCTCAAAAATTTTAAAAGAGATAGGAGCCAATCCCATTTCTATGGATTTGTTTACGGAGTACTTTGATGTGGAAGGATTAGCGTGCATAAGAGCTAACATACGCGATGGTCTTCCGCTGGCTGATAAATCGGCTGATGCTTTGGTGTGTCAGGAAGGCATCGAACATTTCAGTGATCAGTACCAGGCTTTGCAGGAGTTTAACAGGGTATTGAAAAGCAATGGGGTTTTATTGATTACCACCCCGAATTATTCCAACCTGCGTGCCCGCTTAAGCTACCTGCTGTCGGAAAGCGAAAGGTTTAATTCAATAATGCCACCCAATGAGCTTGACAGCATCTGGATGGCAAAAAGTGAAATCACAAATGAGATATATTTTGGTCATATTTTTTTAATCGGGATTCAGAAATTAAGGGTTTTGGCAAAGCTCACGGGATTTAGAATAAAGAAATGCCATTTTACCAGAGTTAAATCTACATCCCTGCTTTTACTGCCTTTGTTTTATCCTTTTATTTTATTGTCAAACTGGATAACCTATCGGAAAAACCTGAGAAAAAACAAAGATTACGGGATGGAAACAAAAAAGGCGGTCTATCAGGAAATATTCAGGCTTTCTGTTGATGTCAGAATCTTACTCGGGGGTCATCTGATGGTTGAATTTGAGAAAGAGCAGGACTTTGAGAATGTAGCACATGGGCTGCGGAGTAAACACAAAGAATTCGGAACAACATAGTGGGGCGTCATTCTAATGATGCTGATTCCGCGAATTGGTTAAACGTTTCATTAGCTACCGCCTGGCGGCGGTGATTTGAGCGTTTT
>WSXX01000052.1 GCA_009773515.1 Bacteroidota bacterium | reverse complement strand
TTAAACATTTCGTTTTTCTAAGTAAAAGGGTTATTTTGCTTTAACTATCTGATAATTAATTAAAAAAGGGGCTTTTTTTTTCTTTCATTTAATACATTTCGTTTTAGTGCCCATAACCTATGAACCAATATCTGCAGAAAGATATACCTTTAAAAAAGGTGCAAAAATAAAATATGAAAAAGGGGAGATACATACACAGCTCATCAATCAGAAAACCGGTCAACCGGAAAGCGTGAAACTAATTCCAATAGGCAAAACTGTTTTAAGACAAGTTACATTCTAAAAGGGGGTTCTGCCTGTAAATCAGCCCGCAGTATTACGTCCTGCGGAAACACTTTTTTTAACCGCTAATTACGCTAATTACACGAATTGGGTGGGTGGTTCAGTGACTACCGCCTTGCGGCGGAGATTGGGAGGGGGTAGCACACGGATCTCGTCTGAGGCCGAGACACGGTGACACTGATGCGACGGATGCTTCGACATGGTTCGACGAAAAGCTCACCAACCTGGCTCAGCACAGGTTTTCACGGATTAGGTTTCGTGTTTCGTTGACTACCGCCTGGCGGCGGAGATTGGGAGGCTACTCTTTCCACCGATAAAATCTTATCCACGGATTACACGGATTATCACGGATTTACCTTCGGTGAGCTCCGCTCCGCTTCGGCTAGGGTTTCACCTCATCCCCCGTCATCACTAAAGTGTGACGGGGCAAGCTGCCCTTCGGGCACCTTCTCCTCAAGGAGAAGGCCCTGCTAACAGGCATACTGAATGCCGGGCCAACAGTTCATTGTTTGACGCCCTGCGGATACAATTTTTTTAACCGCGAATTACGCGAATTACGCGAATTGGGTGGGTGGTTCAGTGGCTACCGCCTGGCGGCGGCGATTGGGCGGTTTTTTAGCACACGGATCTCGTCTAAGGCCGAGACACGGTGACACAGATTAAACTGATTTTCACGGATTTGGTTTCGTGTTTCGATGACTACCGCCTGGCGGCGGCGATTGGGCGGTTTTCAAACAACCTTCCAGGTTTTCTTTTTCAACCTGGAAGGTTTTGTTTGATTAAACTGATTTCCACGGATTTCGGTACGTGTTTCGATGACTTCCGTCTGGCGGCGGCGATTGGGCGGTTTCTCTTTCCACCAAAAAAATCTTATCCACGGATTACACGGATTATCACGGATTTACCTTCGGTGAGCTCCGCTTCGCTTCGGTTAGGGTTTCACCTCATCCGCCCTTCGGGCACCTTCTCCTCAAGGAGAAGGACCTGCTAACAGGCGTCCTGAATGCCGAGCAGATATCTCGCAGTATGTCGCCCTGCGGATACAAATTTTCTTAACCGCTAATTACGCTAATTGGGTGGGTGGTTCAGTGACTACCGCCTGGCGGCGGCGATTGGGCGGTTTTTTAGCACATGGATCTCGTCTAAGGCCGAGACACGGTTACACTGATGCGACGGATTATCACGGATTAGGTTTCGTGTTTAGTTGACTACCGCCTGGCGGAGGAGAATTTGGCATCTTTTCTTTCCACCGATAACATGGCATCTGCTGCTGCTTTGTCATTCATCTTTCAAGTAAAACTTCCATCTGTAACTCAGGTTTTTTTCCAGCTTATCAGTTCCAGTCATCGGGATAACACGGGGAGCTGAAGCTATTACTCTATAGCTGCCGGGAGGTACACTTATGGCGCGGGTTTCACCTGCCCTGAAAGTAAATACCAGCTTGTTCAGTTTGAGTGTGAGTATTTTTGATGTGTTGTTTTTAACAGTAAGCACAGGGTTTTCGTCATCAATCTTACCGGTAGTAGAGAAAATACTGCCAGGAGCTGCAATAATTACATCTTCAGCTTTTGCAAAATCGCGGTGAACAAAACCCTCTGTTCCACTTTCAATATCAATCACATTCAGGAATTCGTTTTCTTCCTCAAGCGAGATAATAAAGATCTTTGATCCTGCATTCACCGTCAACAGAATATTGAATTCCTTTCCGGGCCCCTCGCGAAGGTTAACGGTTTTGTTAACAAAACCCAAATACGACTGGCCATGTACTGTAACCATCGCGATAAGTAAATATGTAATCACCAACAACTTTTTCATTTATTACTTTTTTAATAGTGATTCTTTCATAATCAAACTAAACCCAAAAGAAATAACCAACCCTGAAATAAAAATCTTATCAGTCATATCTTAATCTCTTTGAACACGGACTTTCAGCTATAGCTTCATCTGTAAACTCACCCCAAATTTACCACTTTTCCTTTCTTTGGCAAATGCATTTCAATTCTCTTTCAAAGCCTGTTATACCGAAGCCTCGCAGTACGACGCCGACGGCTCGCAGTGTGACGCCGACACCTCGCAGTATGACGACGACGGCTCGCAGTATGACGACGACAGCTCGCAGTGTGACGACGACGGCTCGCAGTATGACGACGAAGCCTCGCAGTATGACGACGACGGCTCGCAGTGTGACGACGACACCTCGCAGTGTGACGACGACGGCTCGCAGTATGACGACGACGCCTCGCAGTATGACGCCGAAGCCTCGCAGTGTGACGACGACACCTCGCAGTATGACGACGACACCTCGCAGTGTGACGACGACGGCTCGCAGTATGACGCCGACGGCTCGCAGTGTGACGACGACACCTCGCAGTATGACGACGACGGCTCGCAGTGTGATGCCGACAAGTGCAGTGCGTTGCTCCAATTTTAAGTTACCACAGGAGGGCGCTCGCCATTGATTAAAATTAATTCTGCATTATTACCAGAAAACTATTGAAGGGATTGAATGGGGGAGAGGCATGGGGTAAAAAAAATATGGTTTTATTCAGGAATTATTTTTCACTGTTTCATAAATCATTAATTTTATGCATGTCTAACGCATAAATCATTTATACCTGAAAGTTATGAAAACAATTAAGATCTTCATTGTATTGCTTGTCTCAATTCTATTTTCTAATTCCATAGTTTATGGCATTTCGCTGAAATTAAGAGTTGTATTCGAACACTTTATGCCTGATGATGTATGGCTGAGAGGTATGGATGACTATTCATGGAGTTTCTTGCCGTTAGTAAACAAAGGGAACGGTAATTTTGAAATTGAGCGACAGTTGGCTCAGGGCGTAAACTATGAGTTTTCCGTTTGTTACACGCATCCTTTATACTATCAAGGTGTTATACTCTATATCAACACACGTGAAGGCATTGAATATTCAAAAGTTTATATGAATGATCAACTTATTAACTCATCATTTTTGGTTGATAACCTAAACATTCAATACCCTGGTGCAAATTTTATGTTTACTATTAATAGTAATGGATTGGTAAATCCAGCTATGGTTCCTCAGCGGTTAAAAGTAAATGACCGAATACCTCCGGAGGTTCATTACAAACATGATACAACATTTTATTCAACTGCTCCTTTTAATTTGCCATTGGTTAATGCTTGGATTGTAGTTCTTTCAGATAATAATTATATTATGCCTGATCAATTGTTTTTAGACTACATCAGGTTATTTGCGATTACTCAGAACGGAGATGTGTTGATTGGTAGTCAGGAATATAATGAATATGATCCAATTTTTGATGGAGGTTTATATGTACGTTTTCCTTACTTTCCCGAAGAAGTGAATATGGTATCTGATCCTATGCCAGGCATTATTAACAATGGCATGCTAATAATTAATCCTTCAACAGCACGAGATAAGGTATGGCATTCATGGACCAAAGGTTTTGCTCAGGTTACACCTCAGCATTTGGGTTATCGTATGGAAGCACGTTATAAAGCTTCTGGGAAAATAGCTATTCAGGGAGGAATTGATTTTGTTCCCGGCGATTGGGCATCACGTACTGAAGCTGGTCAGGGTGATTGGAAGTTTGAAACAAATAATGTATGGGATACGGTTTCGTATTCTTCTTATCAGTTACCTGTTTCAAATAAGTTATCAGATTCCACTGAGGATTTCTGTAATTACTGGATACGAAATCACACCCTTTACATACCAAATACATATAGAGCTGAGCCCGTTCTAATACGGCTATTTTCTTTGGATGGTCGACTGTTGAAGGAGGTTAATATATCGGAGAACACACCTAACAATCCATGGATAGAAATTCAGCTTCCTGAAAGTAATGCTCTCCTGATTGTTGAAGTTATCAGCAAATCGAACAAATGTTCGTATAAACTCTATACAGCTGATTAAGGATATGCCCACATTACTCTCATTGTGAACCTGCAATTCAAGAGCCACCTCATCCGCCCTTCGGGCACCTTCTCCTCAAGGAGAAGGACCTGCTAACGGGCGTATTTAATTGCATGCAGGTGCCTCGCAGGCGCCAACACCCTGCAGTGTTAAACTGCAGTCATTCTAAGCTTAAGCGAAGAATTACATGTTTCTTAACGATTATCAGTTTATTAATTTTTGATATAATACGTGGATCTTTCGGGTCCAGCACCTTTTATTGTGAGACTTTTCCAATGAGCTGGGAGGCAAGGTTTATCCTGTATGATTCCATCGTCGGTAAGTTTCAGGCCTGCAAAACCGAAAATCACAGCCTGAAGCATACCACCAGCACCGGTAGCAAAGTATGTATTGTCAAAATCTGCAGTTTCAGCAAGTGCCCCAAACGGAGGCCTTCTGTTTGGGATATATGCTTTTTTAAACAAGTAATAGGCTTTTTCGCAATCACCTAGTCTTGAATAAAGTACTGAAAAGATAGAATGGCTCATTGCTGGCCCTTCTGGTGCAATGCGGGGCTCGTAAAATTCGAGGTCGCGTCTGATCTGATCCTTGTCTTTTATAATTTCAAGGGGATATGACAGCAGGTTAACATCAGCCTGTTTTATTATTTCGCCAGCATATTCTGAGTGTTCGCGGGTTGCTCCGTTCTCCATCTGTGAAATTCTAAGATTACCGGCAACCTCAATCCAGCTGTTCTCAGGTTCAATACCAAGTGCAGTTGCAGCTTTAGTTGCACAATTGAGAACTGTTACCACAGAGCCGTTTGTAAAAGCATTATCATTGACATTAGGGGCAAATTCATTCGCACCTACTACATTGTTTACTGACCATGAGCCATCGCTGTTTTTCTCTGCCCTGCTCACCCAGAAGTCAGCAATGTCAGCAAGTACTGCATATGCCTTGTTTCTGAGCCATACAGTATCGTGTGTAACTCTGAAATAATTCCAAAGGGCAATCCCAACGTCTGCAGTTATATGATGCTCAAAAGTACCTGTCAATGCCCATGAGGGAGTTGCTTCCTCTCCGGTATCGTCTGACTCCCATGGATACATTGCGCCTTTGTATCCGTAACCGTATGCTTTCTGGCGGGCTTTTTCAAGCCTGTTTATTCTATAGTCAAGCAACGATTCTGCTATTTGCCGGTTAAATACCAGCAAAGGGGGAAACATCCACAACTCAGTATCCCAGAATATGTGCCCATTGTATATGCGCGACGAAAGACCCATAGGGGGAATGCTTAAGCCGGTATTTGGAGCAGAAAAAGCATACAAATGGTATAATGCCAGTCTTATATCCTGTTGTGATTCTTTATCTCCCTCTACTATGATGTCACCTGTCCAGAGTTCTTCCCATATTTGTTTATGCTGCTTCAGGGCTTTGTTTTTATTGTTGCGCATAAGGTATATAACCATGCGTTCTGATTCATTCTGTGGGTCGGCAAAATCACCTGATGAACAAATGGCACCAGCCCAGGCAAATTGAAAATCGCTGTTCTGGCTTACCTTTTCTGTGAAGTTCAGCTGATGTTCGAAATCATCAATTTTTATATGACGAAGTTCAGGGTTTTTATCCCCGAATATAAAAGTGGCTGTGGCTGTTAAATTATTCCTGTTAAATTTTCCTGAAGCATTGGTCTGTAGCAAAGGCATATGAATTTCATTGTCTTTTAAAATTCTGAAAGTTGACAGACCCGGTATCAGGTCGGAGGGGGTCTGTATTACCCCGGAAACGCTGATTTCTATTGTTTTATTCAGGGGCTTGATGTTAACATCAGTAAGTGCCATATAGGGCAATCCTCTCAGTGCATAGGTCCTGTATGATATAGCAGCTTTGTTTCTGAAAATAAAAGATGTTTCCAGATATGCTTCTTTCATATTGAGACTTTGTTTCCAGTCGGTTACTGACTTAAGGTCAACGATTTCGCCATCGATAGAAACATTTAGGTTGCCAAAGTTTATTCCCTCCATTATTTTGCTAACACCCAACTCCGATTCTTTCTCATAGATATTATTCAGAATTATGGATTTTATTTTGAAAGGTATTTCGGTGGGGGTTAAACCTATTCTGCCGTTTGCAAGGGCTATACCGATATAATTTTCGGGATTTTTTACTTCAATAAACCAGGAAGAGTCGGCTAAGGGTTCATGATTCTGGCAGTTAACCTGTAAAGAAAGAAGCAACAATATAATTGAAAGAAGTTTGATTTTCATGACAAGGGGATTATTTAAAAAACAGTGTAAGGGACAAAAATGGGTAGCCTAAAGAAAGGGAACGGAAATACCGTCCCCTTAACATCAAGCACACCAACCAACCAAATAATTAATAACCGGGATTTTGAGTAAGAGAAGGATTAACATCCAACTCTGTCTGGGGAATCGGATACAAGCCCTGACGTGCTGATTGATATCCGAGCGGGCCCAATTCCTGAGTGGCAAGTCCCCAACGAACAAGGTCGAAATAGCGCTTTCCTTCCAAAGCCAATTCTACACGCCGTTCATGAACAATGGCTGCAAACAGATCTTCTGACCCGGTGAGATCGGGGAGAACCAAGGCATTTCCGCCTCGTGCCCTTTGTCTGATAAGATTAAGTTTTGCGACTGTTTCGGTTGTGTTGCCCAGTCTGTAGGCTGCTTCCGCATATCCGAGCAGAACTTCAGCATACCTGATTTGTTTGAGATTTTGTTCATGCCGTTCAGCATTGCCTCCAACAGGAATATCAACCACATATTTACCGTAACTCATGCCGGTTTCGGGAGCCCATGCTGCCTGAAAAGGAAAATCTTTAACTTCTTCAGAAATAATGTCTCCTTCTCTGATAACGGTATATCTCAATCGCGGATCACCATCTTCAAATTCGTCAACAAGATCCTGCGTAGGCATGCAGAAACCCAAGCCAAAAATTGTGGAACCGTTTCTTGGCCTTACCCAAAAGTTAAACCCGTTGCCATAAGAAAATTCTTCTCCACCTCTATACTGAATTTCAAACACTGATTCAACTCCATTGTCGTATTCGGGTTTAAATATGTCTCCGAATGATGGTTGAAGGCTGTAGTTGTCGCTTTCGATCACCTGTTTGTAAGCATCAAATGCATTTTGCCATTTTTCCTGAAACAAAAATGCATTGCCCAGTAAAGCAAGAGAAGCTCCTTTGTCGGCCCTGCCCAGATCGGCAGAAGAGTATTGATTTTTCCAGGGAAGCAGTTCGGCAGCATTGGTCAGATTTTCCTCAATAAATGCCCAGGTTGCTTCTGTTGTAGCCCTGGCCGGTGTTAATACAGCATTTTTGGTGGAGGACACTACCGGAACACCACCATACCTGATTACCAGGTTGTAATAGTAAAAACCTCTCAAAAAATAGGCTTCGCCGAGTATTCTGTTCTTTTTAGCCTGATCCATTTCAATATCGGGTACATAGTCCAGCACCAGATTGGTGAGATACACCCCCTTGTAAAAAAGGCCCCAGATGGTCTGGTTAACACCATCGGTAGCACTGAAGTTAAGATTATCGAAGTTGCTGAGAGCGGCAAGGTCAACTCCTTGTCCCTTTACAGCATCATCTGAAATGATGTCTTTTTTGAAAGCTATGCTTTTCATCCAGAAATCATGCATTATGGTATAGGATGCAATTGCAGCTGCTTCAGCATCCCCGGGTGTTTTATAGAAATTGCTTGTTGACAAAACCCCATTGGGAGATTTATCGAGAAAGCCTTCATCTTTCTGGCAGGATGAAACAAATAGAAGAAATGCCAGAGCGGTAATTTTGGCAATATATATGTGTGTTTTCATGTAATTTAGGTTTTATGCTGTTGTTACAATGTGATATTTACACCCATAATTAATCCACGGTTCTGTGGATAGGTGACTTCATCAAATCCAACCGTACGGTCGCCGAGGGTTGCCCTTGCTGCACCAACTTCGGGGTCATATCCGGTGTATTTGGTAAGGGTCAGCAGATTTGATCCTGAGATGAAAAAACGTGCTCCCTTCAGCCTGAGTTTGGCCGACTGTGTTTCTGAAAGGGTGTACCCAATCTGCAGATTTTTCAACTTAAGATAGGAACCATCCTCAATATATCTGTCAGAACCTCTGGCATTCTGATTGGCATCAATGGTAGTCAGGCGCGGCTCTGAATTGCTGCTCCCTTCTTCTGTCCATCTCTCGAGTATTGCAGTACCTTTGTTGTAGTTGTAACCCGAATTGGTAAGCCAGAATTTGGTGGCATTGTAGATTTCATTGCCATACTGGCCCTGGAAGAATACCGAAATGTCGAATCCTTTGTAAGAAAGACCCATGTTGAGTCCGAAAAACATGTCGGGATAAGGATTGCCGATAAAGGTTCTGTCTTCACTGTTGATTACTCCGTCATTGTTCACATCCTTGAACCTTACATCGCCGGGAACAGCACCTGGCTGATCAGCATGGTTATCAATCTCAGACTGGTTCTGGAAAATACCGTCGGTTACATATCCATAGAACTCACGAATAGAATGGCCTACTTCGGTACGTGTGGACATGTCGAAAAACAATCCGGAAGTAATGGCTTCATTAAGCTCACCGAGATGGATTACTTCGTTCTTGTTGGTTGTGAAGTTGGCGTTGATATTGTAATTCACCTTTCCAACTTTGTCTTTCCATATTACCTGAAATTCCATTCCTTTGTTTTCAATCTCACCTACATTTTCATAGCCGGTTGAGCCAAATCCTGATGTAGCAGGCTGAGGCAGGATAAGCAGCATGTCGCTGGTTTTTTTATTGTAATAGTCGGCAGAAAAGTATAACCTGTAATCAAAGGCAGACAGGTCGAACCCCAGATCGAACTGAGTTGTGGTTTCCCATTTAACATCGGGGTTAAAATCAGATGAGGGGAAATAACCAACCTGAAGTAATTGAGGATTTCCAATAGGATAAAATGTCTGCTGAAGCGTACTTGAAAATGCATACAATCCTATATCCTGATTACCAAGCTGACCCCATGATGTTCTGATTTTAAGATCATCGATGAAATTTGTTTTAAAGAATTCTTCACCTGAGATTCTCCAACCGGCAGAAGCAGAAGGGAATAAGCCCCACCTATTACTTATACCGAATCTGGATGACCCGTCATAACGGGCGTTTACTGAGAGCAGATATTTATCGGCAAAATCGTAATTGATGCGACCAAAGTATGACAGCAACGACCATTCGGTAAGCCGGCCTCTTGCTCTGTCGTTTGCAGAACCAGCATCAAGATACTGCAGATAGTCTTCGTTGTTGTTGAATTTTTCGCGATAACCTGAGAGTAAATTGGTTGAAGAGTTTTGCATTGTATTTCCCAAAAGGGCAGTAAACCGGTGTTTATCCAGGCTTTTGGAATATTCAAGGGTGTTTTCCCAGTTTATATCAAAGTAACTGATGTGCTGATGTGTTAAACTGTTTACCAGCCGGTTGGCATTTCCTTCAGAAAAGGTGGGATCAAAATCAATGGTTTGAAGTGAGTAAACATTCAGTCCAAGATTTGATCTGAATTTCAGCCCTTTTATTATATCGTAGCTGGCAAAAATATTACCAAACAGCTTATTGTTAGCAGATGTCTTGTCAGACCTGTCGGCCATTCCAAGTGGATTCTGAGCGTCGCCTTCGTTTTCACCAGGCCCTGCGTAAGTGCCGTCATCATTATAAACCGCAATGGTAGGAGGTTGAAAAATAGCCGATCTGACAACGCCGTTTATTTCAGTGTCGATAAGATTTTCCTTAATGCGTGAGAGATTCATATTGGCTCCGACAGTAAATTTATCGGTAACATCAGAGCTGATGTTGAAGCGCAGATTGTATCTTTCAAAATCGGAGTGTTTTACAATTCCATCCTGCCCCATGTAGCCAAGCCCGAGCAGGTAAGTGGTTTTGTCGTTGCCACTGCTTACCGAGAGGTCATATTTCTGAAATGCTGCATTTCTGAATATGGCATCCTGCCAGTCGGTTCCATTACCCAGTCCGGGGTTATTCCATACTGGGCTGAGTCCATCGTTGGTGAGGGCTTCGTCCATTACCATTGTATACTCATCGGCGGTGAGCAGTTGAAGTTTGTTTGATATTTTCTGAATACCGTAAGTTGCATTAAACTGAACCTGCGAAACTCCGGCCTGCCCTTTTTTGGTGGTGATGAGTACTACTCCGTTTGCTGCTCTGGCGCCGTAAATTGCTGCTGCAGAAGCGTCTTTCAAAATGCTGATTGACTCAATGTCGCTTGCATTTAAGCTGTTTAGATTTTCTTTTGTGGGAACTCCGTCTATTACATAGAGCGGGTCGCTGTCGCCAATGGTACCTATACCTCTTATACGAACCTGAACACCTGCACCGGGGGTTCCGTAGTTTTGGGTTACCTGCACTCCGGCAGCTTGTCCTTGTATGGCGTGATCTACCCCAACAACAGCTATTTTCTGAATGTCGCTGCTGCTGATGGTCGAAACGGCTCCTGTAATATCACCTTTTTTTTGAGTGCCATATCCCACTACCACAATTTCATTGAGATTTAGGGCATCCTGCACCATTTCAACATCTATAACTACTCTGCCTTGCAGCGGGATTTCCAATGTTTGGTAACCAACGTAAGAGAATATCAGAATGGCTTCTTTGTCAGGGACATTAATTTTGTATTTACCGGCGGCATCGGTAGCCGTGCCAAGGTTCGTGCCCTTTACCCTTACAGTTACTCCCGGAAGGGTTCCTGATTTGTCTTTAACCTCACCGCTCACCAATACATCGGGCACATTGTAGGTGCTGCGTTCGCTGGTGGTTAAAATCTGGTTTGTGGAAAGAAGGATTATTTTATCAATAATACGGAAATTCAGACCAGTACCTTTAAGTACGGTGTTCATTACATTGTCAATAAACTCATCCTTTGCGTTCACCGATACCTTTTTTAAAATCAGAGATTCCAGGTCGGCCTGATAGGCAAACTCAAATTCTGTTTGTGCTTTAATATCGGTAATGACCCTTTCAAGAGGAACATTTTTGTACTCAAGGCTGATTTTAACTCTTTGTGCGTAGCTCTCGGCAGCCGTTACCGAGATAAATGAGCATAGCACCAACATCAAGCTGATATTTGACATAATGAGAATTCTGAGTAAAAAACTCTTGTCAAAAGCCTTGGCCTTTGTAACTTCTTTCATACTTTTGTAAAGATTTAGTTAACAAAACTTAATTGGTCTTTTTGATTAAATCTGACTGAACCGGGAAAATCTCGCACATTTTTCCGGTTTTTTTTCTTTTTTTAGGGGTCCATTTTTTTTCGGTTTTGGCTGGTTATGTTGTGTTTCTGAAATTATTTCTTTTCAATTGCTTTTCGTTTTATCTGCATGTCCTTTAATGGAGCAACAAACCTGAGCATCTCAAAAACAGTATCAAAACTCTGAGACTTTCTAAAGACGAAGTTGTAACGAGAGGTGTTTTTATGATTGCCGGTGGTGTCCCATATAATCTCAACACCGTAAACTTCTTCAATTTTTTTGATGATGTCGGCAATCTCAGCTTTTTCCATAATTACAAGCCCTTCCTGCCAGGCAGTGTAATGACGGGTGTTAACTTTGCTAATCAAAATATTGCTCTCGCCGGGATTTGCACTTGCCATTTGTCCGGGAATCAGATTCCCCGCTTTATCACCGTTTTTATCAAGCAAATTCACTGAACCTTCAACCAATACCACTTCAACTCTGCCCGATGCGCTTGTGTTAACATTAAAACTTGTACCGGTTACTTCAATTGTAAAAGCAGGTGTTTCAGCCATAAACTTCTGATCGGGGATCTTGGCTACTTCAAGGAATACTTCTCCCTGAATTTCAACAACGCGTTCGTTTTTCGAAAACTTTACAGGGTAGGAGAGTGTTGCCCCCAGATTAAGCCAGGCTTTTGTGCCGTCGGGCAGCTCAACAAGCTTAACTCCCTGATTTATGCCATTTTCAACAGAGATCATTTCGGGCTTAATATTACCTGCGATCTCCAGGATAACGCCGCCGAGACCGATAAGCAGAGCTATGACTGCCGCATATTTCAGAAGCCTGAATGCCTTTATGCGTTTTTGACCGGACTGTACTTTGTCAATACGGCTGTTGATTTTTCTTACTGATGCTGCAACTACATCATTTTCTGCATAACCCGATACCTTACCGGCATACCAAAGCGCTTTTATTCTGGTGTAAGTTTTCAGGTTTTCTTCTGATTCCAGCAACCATGTTGAGATCAGCTCTTCTTCCAACGGGGTGGTTGAGCCCTCTATTTTTTTTATAAGGAGTGTTTCATCAAAATCTTTCACGAGAGGTATTTCTATTTGTTTGATATATGACAACCAAACCCGGAAAACTACTTAGCCGGAAACTCATTTTTTTTGTCCTGAAAAAAATCAGGGATTCTTCCTCTTAAAATTTATTATAGGAATGCTGAAACCGGCAAAATGCAGCTTACTATCAATGAAGTAGTTTATGCAGGAGTAAGTTAATTAAAGCAGTTCACCAATAATACTGTATTAAAGCCAGCATTATAAATTTATCCTTAAGCTTGATTCTTAAATGCTTCAATGCATTATAAATATGTGCTTCGGCAGTACGTTCCGAAATATTGAGTTCGGCTGCAATTTCTTTGGTTTTTTGATTACTGATATAGCTTTTTATAAATACCTCTCTGCATTTTTCAGGCAGTGAAGCTATTGCTTCGTTTATTTCGTGCCCCAACTCCAATGAAAAAATCTTTTTAATGGTTTCATTTTCATCCGGATCGTAGTATTCGGCCTCCTCCAGTGTAGTGGCAGTGTGACTGATTCTGTATCTTTCCCTGATTCTATTTGATTTTATTCTGTTGAGGCATGAACGGTAAACCGAACGAAACAGATAAGATTCGAGTGATGTGTGAATTTCGATTTTATCAGAATTAACCCAGAGATTAACCATAAGATCCTGCACCACATCTTCTGCTGAGTCATGGTCTAGAAACAACTCGCCATACGCCAGTAAACGGGGGTATAATTCCCTGAAGATAAGGTTAAATTCTTCCCGGTTCTTTTTGTCAGGTAAACGGGTTATACTGGTATCGGTATTCATGACCAGTCAACAGATTAAATTATTGGCAATAAGTTGTGGAACATGCAGGTACTCGTGTTAAATCGCCGGGGATTATACTTTGCAATACAATCTGTTGCAGGCGAAAACAATGCCTTTTTGGTGCCTTGCGGCAAGCGCAAAGATAATAATTCAGTTCATTTTTCAAAGCCCGAATTTTCATCACCTGATCCGCATTTTTCACCTTATCCCCCGTCATCGCATTGTGTGATGGGCAAGCTGCCCTTCGGGCACTTTCTCTTTCCACCGATAAAAATATTTTATCCACGGATTACACGGATGCTTCGACAAGCTCAGCACAGGTTTTCACGGATTTACCTTCGGTGAGCTCCGCTTCGCTTCGGTAAGGGTTTCACCTCATCCGCCCTTTGGGCACCTTCTCCTCAAGGAGAAGGACCTGCTAACGGGCGTCCTGAATGCCTGGCCAACAGCTCATAGTGTGACATCCTGTGTTAACAAAGTATTTTAACCGCGAATTACGCTAATTGGTTGGTGTTTCGATGACTACCGCCTGGCGGCGGCGATTGGGCGCTTTCAAACAACCTTCCAGGTTTTCTTTTTCAACCTGGAAGGTTTTGTTTGATTAAACTGATTTGGTATAGTGGTTCAGTGTTTGCCGCCTGGCGGCGGAGATTGGGCGGGTTTTTAGCACACGGGTGAGGGCACCTTCTCCTCAAGGAGAAGGACCTGCTAACGGGCGTCCTGAATGCCGAGCAGATATCTCGCAGTATGTCGCCCTGCGGATACAAATTTTCTTAACCGCGAATTACGCGAATTACGCGAATTGGGTGGTGTTTCAGTGACTATCGTCTGGCGGCGACGATTGGGCGGCTTTACACTCCGGAATGCCAGAAAACAAACAAAGGCAGAACAAGGTAGACGCATTTCTTTTCTTTATCTTACCTTTTGCTTGATACTTCGACTACGCTCAGCACAGGTCAAAAGGTAACCAAAAATCAAGGCTTCCTAAAAATTGGTCTCGTCAGAAAAACCAAGGTGCTCATACTGCCTTTGCACCGATGTACAATAATTTTCTGAGCTTCGCCAAAGTTAGTCGGTTGCATTTCTTCTTTATTTATCTGTAGCCTGCCTTCTTAACGCCATTTTCACCCGCCAATAATTTGAATAAATAGGTCGGGTGGAGCTCGGTCCGTGAAAAACGGCCCTCGGTTTAGAATGCCGGTCCCGGCTATTAGACATTATCACTTAATTATTACACCCTAAGGGCTAATAGTACGTTCAAAAAGCAGTGCTCACATATTCAGTATTTGCATGAACTTCTGCCAAGCTAAATTTCGCTTAGCACTGTTTCGGGCAGCTTTTTTCACCATCTCTAAAGAATCTTTTCAACAAACCCATTGTTAATAAATTATTTTTAGTTCAACAATGGAACAAGGTGAACATAAAAAACAACTGAAAACAATTGAACACCCTTAAAAATTTATAGAGTAAAACAATAGAAAACGATATAAAAGCATTTATTTAAAAGGTTCAACTTTTGTAGTTGTTGAACCAAATAAAATGTTTACGATCATGTGTTATCAACATTATGTACCTAAAATGTAAATGCTGCCGTATCTTTGCAGTTGTAATTGAATGAAAGATCAGAAGTCGTTCTTTTTTAAGTTAGAGAAGTTAGCGAAGGTTTGAGATTTGCTTCATCTATTTTCTTTTGTTGAAAAGTATTTTTTAAAAAACTATTGACAAAGTGACTAAATGATGTATATTTGCAAAAAATGAACACCAACAAACCGATATTAACCTAAACCATGAAAGATGAACGCGAACTTTGGACCACGCCTGGTAAGTGCCCGCAAATTACTGGGGATTTCGCAGGACAAACTTGTAGAGATGATAAACGGAATTGTGAAAAAAACAGCCATCGCCAAATACGAGAAAGGATTGATGATTCCTCGTATTGATGTGCTGCAAAGCCTGGCTAATGCTTTGGGTCAGCCTATGGACTATTTTTTCCGACCGGTTACGGTAAGTATTGATCAGATTGATTACCGGGCTAAAGCAAGCCTGGGTGCAAAAAATGCTGAAAAAATCAACGCAGAAGTTAGTGTGAAGTTAGAAAGGTATCTTGAACTTGAACTGTTGATGAACATGGAGCTGAAGTTTGTCAATCCGCTTCTAGGTGAGAATTTGGTACGTAACGGAGAAGATGTTGAGCTTCTGGCCAACAAGCTTCGTGCTCACTGGCAATTGGGCTTGGCTCCATTAAGTGGTGTGCTTTCCATGCTCGAAGATAACGGAATAAAGGTATTGGAGTCGGAAACCTGTGATGAGAAATTCGATGGATTTTCGTCGGTGGTAAACAATGAGTACCATGTAATAGTGCTTAATCAAAAAGCAACTCCTGAGCGGAAAAGATTTACAGCCCTTCACGAACTCGGGCATCTGATAATTAAGTTTCATTCCTCACTAAGCAAACGTGAAAAAGAGATGTTATGCAACCGCTTTGCCGGTGCCATGCTTATGCCCCGGAATGTGTTCGAACGGGAATTCGGTATGTACCGCATTCACTTTAAACCTTTCGAACTTGGATTGATTAAGGACAAATACGGAATTTCAGCCTTTGCCATTGTAATGAGGGCTGCATCATTGAATTTATTACCAAAACACCGGCAGATAGAACTTATTCAGATTATCAGGAGGAATCCGCTTGAATCAAACATCGGGAGCAATCATTCTTTTGATGCACCAGTAAGGTTCGACCACATGATTATTAAGGCTCTAAGCGAAGAATTGATTTCATACCTGAAAGCCGCAGATCTTGCTGGCATTGACTATGATAAATTACAAACCAAATACTTACAATAATGGCTAAACACCTCATGATTGATTACCCTGCCCTTTTGGACCTGCACAAGCTGGAATTGCTCGGTTCGCTCAAAGGATCAAGTTACCGTTTGTTTACTGCCCGAACTGTTACTGAAAACAGCAGTTGGGGCGAAGATGCCCTTGACCGTGTTCTGCCGGCTGGGATGAATCTTGAGTTTGTTTACGTAACCGCTAAGGACTATTTAAAAGTGTTGAATGCCAGGAAGCAATTCCCTGCCTGCACCTGGCATGAGATCTTTACCATTTTAAAAACTTTGGAACTGGGCCATCCGTTTGTAAGCTCAGATCCTGTCATGATCAGGCATTTAAGAGACAATGGCATAAATGGAATTACACTGGATAAATTTCTCGACGAACTTTACGAAGAAGAGCTGATAGATTCTAAAGAACTTGAAGCTGCCTGCGATATGTTGGGTTTGCGTGGGAAGACGCTCAGAGAAAAAGCCAGCTTTCTCACTGGCGGAATATCGACAGCTTATAATAAATCTAGCTGATAGACTTTAACAGCACCATGAAAGAAACAGCAGATTCCATATCAGCAACTACCGGAACCTTTGAGTTTCCGGCAAGCCACACCGAACTGGTGTTTGCTGATGTTCACTACAGCTGTGGTGAGGATGAAATGCTGCTATACAGTAATTATAATGTAAAGATAGTTAAGGTTAAGGGTAAGCTGCCAACTTTACTATCCGATAAGAGAAGAAAAAAACCATCTTATTCCTACCTGCCCGACCTTCGTAAACTATCCCTTAAGAAACTGGGCAGGGTATCTTTATCTCTCCCACCTCCGGCAGTTCTCCTGTAATAATCAGGCCAGCCTGCAAAGATTTGCAGTTTTAAATGCCATTCAAATACGGTTTAAAACCCTTTTAAATGCCGTTTATTGGTATTCAGATTACCTGCCCTCTTTGTAAAGATATTATGGAAGCACTTCCTGCTTTCGTGGCCTGCATGACACCTTTGGGTGCACAATTCTTTTAGTTTTTTATCTCTTTAATATAGGAGATTTTACAATGAAACGATCGATAGAACGTTTTCAACAATACAAAGCCCTGCACCGTATCCTTTCGGATTACCCGCAGGCATTCAGCGACAAGCCCGAAGTGCAGAGTACGCTGGATCAGTTCGACAATCTTAACGGACAATTGTCGGCATTAATTTCTAACCTTTTAAGGCCGGTTTCTGGTGTTTACCGACCCCGGAAGGAGTTGCGGGATGCCTACTTCAAATCGCTTACCGAACTGATTGACCTGGGTGTGCTTATTGCACGCAAAACAGGCAATCAGAGTATGCAGGCGATGATGATGGGCTACCGCTCAACTTCTTTCAGGGCCAGCCATTATCGCCTCTACGAAATAGGGGTGGATACGGTGCGCGAACTTTCGGCTTTTCCTGATCTTGTGAGCTCGCTGGGTAAAGAGGCTACTTTGCTTGAATCGTTTAGTACGCTTGCAGAGGAGTTCTCTGGTAAGCTCGGCGATACAGGCATTGCGCTGAATATCCGCCGTAGTCAGCGACGCGAATTTACCCGCCTGCTCACTGATTGCCATGGAATTCTGCGGTATGAACTCGACCGGTATGTTGCCCATCACAAGCTGACTTACCCCGAAATGTTCAACCTGTATGAATCTATGCGCAGACCACACCGCCGTAAAAAGCGCAATGGTGAAAAACCCGGAATTTCTCTGATTACCGGCTCGGTTACCGATGCAGTTTCCGGACAGGCAATTGCAGGGGCCGGTATCTCGCTGATTCAGCAGGCTTCCGTTATCGAAACCGACGCCGATGGCTTCTTTGAGATTGAGGACCTCCACGAGGGCAAATACACCATCGGTTGTTTTGCCCCCGGTTATCAGGTTCCCGATAACCAGGTGGTTACCCTGGGTGCCGACGACATTGCAGAAGTTAACTTCACCCTGCAACCGTCAAATCCTATTCTGAACTAAACACTCCGGGTTTTTATTAATCCATTATTACAGGGCTGCCGGTTGGTGGCCCTGGGTTTTTTTTGGGGGGATATTATGAGTAAAAGGGGAATGTTTTTTTATCAACAGCAATTTGTTAAGAAGCAAAAAATTTCATTAAAGCACTGAACTTGCAGTTTTAGCAAACGCCTGTTAGTCACGGTGCTTTTTATTTAATTGATTTTCGTGTTTAATTTCCATTCCTTAATACCCATTAAGTTAAGGATAAGTATACCGCTGATTCTGTATAACAATATGTTCGCTTTTCTTAGCAGTTCTGTATTTACTTTGTCGATACTCCCGTGAGTAATATTATCCCTTAATTCTTTCAACTCTTTAATTTTTATTGGAAAAGTTTGCGGGTATATATTTTGACTTTCAAAAAACGAAACTAATTTGCTTTTCATTGGCTTATTTTGTAAAAGTGTTTGAACATTTTGCCATCGCTTTTTAAACTCTTCATGTTCGTCTTGCTTGATTGTTTCTAGTAGTTTTAGTAATGCTTCTTGTTGTTTTTCTTTTGATTGTTTTTCATTCAACGCAAGGGTAAATTTTTCGTTTTTATTTTTTTGCTTGTCACAAATTTCAATTATGTTGTACCGGATTAGAAATGCAGAAGAACTATCAACTAAGTGTGATTGATTAAATAACGTTACAGCTTTTGAAAGCACAGGAAAGTTTTTTACAGTTTCCTTTTGCCAGCTTGCTTGCAAAAATTTGTTAAAATCCCAGGGAATTTGAAACCCCCAAAGATTTCCGTTTATATCATAATAGTTCTTCTGTTCAATGTTTTTTATAGTAATTGTATTTTCGAGCAAATGAATTCTGCGAAGTGTATAATCTATTTTTAAATGATGATAAAATGAAGCCAACATCAAAACAATATCACCATAAAAAACTGCATCTCCTTCGGTAATCCCATTCTGGTATTTAAATTGAATTTTTGGTTCTTTTACAATAATAGCTGATCTGTCTTTTTTATTGTCTTTTGAATAAACATTGAACTCTGGACGAAAAAGACATTTTCCAAGTTTTGAATAATCCGGACTATAGTATGCCACCGTTCCGGAGCAAAGTAGGCCACCCATTCCGGACTAAAGTAGGCCACCCATTCCGGAGCAAAGTAGGCCAC
>WSXX01000051.1 GCA_009773515.1 Bacteroidota bacterium | reverse complement strand
TTTTTATGGGGTTTACTCATAAATCCATGCATTAGTTACCCCAAATATAGCTATAATCCGCTAGCGGACAAGGCTTCTATACTTTAACAGCAGACCCTAGTTAAAAATGCTTTTTTACCCAACCCGGCCTGCATTGCGTGGGCCGGGTTTGTTATTTTAATTTGAACCTTATATGCTGTGTAATTTTATGGAAAACTTTATAAAATCATTGGAATAGTAAGTTTTAGCCTAACCGTGTCCCTCTGATGGAAGATTCTTCCAGGCAGAAATTCCATTCTTTACGTTTGTGATAAGTACACAACTGCGAAACAACAGTTTTTTAATCCTTCGCAATCACTCCATCACAATTTCACAATTTTGTGCGTCTCCCTGAAGCCGTTGCTGCTGATTTCTACAAAATAAATTCCCTGGCTTATCCCGGAAATATTTATCCAGGTTTTGTTTGATGATAAAGTAGCCTGTTGAACCATTTTACCTGCTGAGTTATATATCTTCATCTCTTTGTTGCTAAGATTTTCAGAGTATGACTCAATACATATGCTTTCACGGGTAACTGTCGGATAAATTATTATTACATCATTTTCCTTTTCAAGGTATGGGATGCCATTATAAACCTCATCAAAATTTATTTTCCCAATAAAAGCACTGGAGTAGTCATTGGGAAAACCCACAAGACTGTCGCCGAAATAGGCCATTTGCCTTAATAATCCTGTAAGAAACAGGTTGCCTGATGTGTCATGATTAATTGAAGTGAGTACAGCAAAATATTTTGTATAACTCTGGGCTATCTCTTGTTGCTGAACAAGATTACCGAGTGAATCAAATCTCATTATCATAGGATAGTAAATAAAATCCTTCCTGATTGAGGCAATATAAAACAGATTCTGGTTGTCATCAATACAAAAATCCCTGTCAATTATTGATTGTGCGACATAAACTTCAATGTGGGTGACAGTTACTATACTATCGTTCAGAACTTTAAATATGACCGGATTGTTACCTCCCTCCACTGCGTTATAGTTTTTGCCATTTACAGTAATTAAACCATTGAACATGGCTGCTAAATATAGATTTCCATCTTTATCACTTTGTAAGCGTTCTCCGCTTGTACGATCAGAACCAATTATCTGCGTCAGGTGCTGCGGATCGCCATTGGTATTTAATCTGATCAGGAAAATGTAATTTGCCTTGGATGCCCTGAAATATCCGGTGATAAACAGTTGTCCATTCCGGTCAACTAAAATGTCGTTCCCTACGCCCTGATAATTACCTATTTGTGTATTTACGCCAGAGATATTTTTCAGCCAGACAGGGAATCCGGTAGAATCAAACTTTGCAACGTAAATAGATCCATTCTCAAGATGCTGTGAACCAAACGAAAGTGAGTTAATATAGTAACCGGTAATATAAGCCGAACCCTCAGAATCACAGGTTATTGAAGTTGCCTGATTGCCGCCAGGTTTGTCCAGTGTTTGTTCAGCTGAAGTGCTGATCCACATTCTGTTTCCTGATTTATCAAATTTTGCTACATAAATATATGACACTGTCTTGAAGATGCTACCCGTTAAAGAATAATGTTTTATAGTAGCTGTCAGATATATATTTCCATTACGATCAACTGCAATATCTTCCACTTTATAGAGTGTATCACTTACTATCCAGGCTACATTTCCCTGATTGTCAAATTTCGCAAGGAAAATAGAGGTATTATTTCCGACAGAAGTAACGGTTTGATCACCAAAAGTAAGCGTTCCGGTAAAGCTTCCGGCAATAATTATGTTATTATCCGAATCAATCGTTGAAAACGCTGCATCGGTATTTCCGAAAGAATTTATCCAATCATAGCCGATCCGTTGGGCCATGGATTGAAAACTTATCAGCATGATAAGTATTGCCGAATATTTTAGTTTTCTATACATTGTCTTAAATTCTTCGATAGGTTAAGATGCATTTCAGTTCTTGCAATTCACACAGTCGAACTGACCATTCAACAATACGATCATTTATAGATAGTTTCATTCAAAGATAAATAGATATTTTCAAAAAACATCAGAAACATTGGCAAATTTATGAGGAAGAATTTACCTGGCAGAAATTCTGGCAATAACACATACACCAACCGGCAAATGCTGGAACGAAAGGAATTTGTACATTTATCAAAAATTCTGGCATCCGGAATGATTGGTTCGTTAAATCTGACTTGACTATTATCATGAAAAATCAAATTAAGTTATCTGTTTTACTTATCCTTCTTATTTCGTCCTCTGCGTATGGCATTGAACGAAAGAAATTTGAAACAAAGATTGGTTATGGATACTATCAAGGCTTTAACGTTGGACTAAATTATTTTTATGCTGAAAGGCTAAAAGTCGGTTTGGGAATAGGAAGTCATTTAGATCTGTATCCATTTAAAAATGAAAACCATTTTAATATTCAGCTTGAAAACACATTACATTTTGGAAATCTGAGCAAACAGAATGTTGGAGGCTGGTATTTTAATCAGCAAATAATGTATTGGGAACAAGGTCATAGAGACAACAGATGGAAAATCATGTCTTTAGGACTAAATATAGGGAAAACTATCTCGATTACAAACAGAATAGGACTGGATTTTGAATCAGGTCCTGCGTTTAATCTTGTACTTGACAATAAACGAGGTCCATTGGTTGAAAAATCCGGGTGGATGTGGCCGGTTTTGTTTAATGGACGAGTACAGGTTAGCTATAAATTTTGATCATAAAAGGTAATAAAAGAAATGCTGAATAGAATTCCGGACACATTGCTCTTGCTGACCCAAACCACTTCTCAGTAAATCAACACATTAAACACCATTTCACCCTAAAAAATAATTTCTGTTTTCCTTTGCAGGCATTTTGTAAATATCTAATTTTGCAGCCGTTTTCAAAATACGACTCAAAACTGAAATGAGGAAATTACCCGCGCTGCTCGCCTTACTTGTAATCACATCATGTTCTTATGCTCAGGACAGCATCAGGAAACACAGCCTTGACGCTTCTCTTGATATTTACACAGCGCATTTGTGGCGCGGCAGCAAAAACGGCACTTCTTTAAGCATTCAGCCGGCTCTTGAATACAGCTACGGAAACTTCAGTGCAGGTGCATGGGCAGCTTACAGCATCGATGGCAGCTATACCGAACTTGATATTTATGCAGCCTACACCTGGAAACACTTTACCATCACCCTTTACGATTATTTTTGTCCGCCAAACCCGGTGAAGAAGTTTGAATTTTTCGAATTTGAACAAGGTCATACAAAACATACCCTCGATCTGAATTTTGAATACAGTCAGCCGGATAAACATCCGTTTGAACTGCTGGTAGCCACTATGGTTTATGGCGATGATCTGAATCCGGAAACCAGGAAAAATTACTTTTCAACTTACCTAGAGCCGGGAATCAGGTTCACACCATTTAATACCGACATTAAACTTATGGCTGGTTTTACGCCGGTTCGCAGTTATTATGCCGATAAATCAGCATTTGTGAATACCGGAATTTCAGCCAGCCGCAATATCCGGATTTACCGCAAAATAAACATTCCGCTCACTGTAAAAGCAATGTATAATCCTTATGGGGATGCTTTTTACTTTGCCGCAGGGCTGAATTTTTAAGCTACGTCGGAATTAACACTTGCCACAAAGGCACAAATGCACGAAAACCCACCAACTTAATTTTTAAATTTAGTGCGATTTGGTGTTTTGGAGATTTGGTGGCATGAAATGTTAATAATCCGTGTATAAAAAACCTCCCTTCCATTTCCGGCCTTACCATTCCTTTTACTAACTTTGCCGCAACATAAAAATCAAAGTGATGATCCGATTTTTCAAGGGAAGCAGCATATACGCAGTAAGCAGCGGGCAAGAGCTGACAAACAATGATGTACAGAAACTCAGCTGGTTGTTCGGTGGCGCCGAATGTCTTGAAGCCCGGTCTGCATCGGGCTTTTTTATTGGCCCCCGCCGCGAAATGATTACACCATGGAGCACCAACGCAGTGGAAATTACCCAGAATATGGGCATCACCGGAATTGCCAGAATTGAAGAATTTTTTGAAGTTCCGGCACAGGACGCACCTTTCGATCCTATGTTGCAAAAGCTTTATAAAAGCCTTGATCAGGATATTTTTACAGTTGTTCACGAACCGGAACCCATCAGGCAAATTGACGACATTGCAGCCTATAACCAACAGGAAGGGCTGGCACTTTCAGATGACGAAATCACTTATCTTGACGAACTCAGCCAGAAACTGCACCGACCCTTAACAGACAGCGAAGTCTTTGGTTTTTCACAGGTAAATTCTGAACATTGCCGCCATAAAATATTTAATGGCACCTTTATCATCGATGGAAAAGAAGAGCAGGAAACCCTCTTCTCCATGATAAGAAAAACCTCAAAAGCACATCCGAATTTTATCGTTTCAGCTTACAAGGACAATGTTGCTTTTATCGGCGGACCGGTCATCAGACAGTTCGCTCCAACCCGTCAGGATGTGCCTGATTTCTTCTCTGTAAGAGATATAGAATCGGTAATTTCGCTGAAAGCAGAAACCCATAATTTCCCGACTACCGTCGAACCTTTTAACGGAGCAGCCACAGGAAGCGGCGGAGAAATACGCGACCGCATGGCCGGAGGCAAAGGCTCAATGCCCATCGCCGGTACAGCCGTTTACATGACTTCATATCCCAGAAACTGCGATTCACACACCTGGAAATCGGCAGTGCCAGCCCGCAAATGGCTCTATCAGACTCCCGAAGAACTGCTGATTAAAGCTTCGAACGGAGCAAGCGATTTTGGCAATAAATTCGGGCAACCGCTCATCTGCGGAAGCCTGCTCACTTTTGAACACAACGAAAATGAGAAAACCTACGGGTACGACAAAGTAATTATGCTTGCCGGCGGAGTAGGATATGCGTATAAAACTGATAGTCTGAAAGATGAACCCGTACCAGGCGACAAAGTGGTGGTAATGGGCGGAGACAACTACCGCATCGGCATGGGTGGTGGCGCTGTTTCGTCGGTAGCCACCGGACAGTTCAGCAATTCAATTGAGCTGAATGCGGTGCAGCGATCAAATCCTGAAATGCAGAAAAGAGTTTATAACGCCGTAAGGGCAATGGCTGAAATGGAGAAAAATCCGATCGTTTCCATCCACGACCATGGCGCCGGTGGCCATCTGAATTCTTTGTCGGAGCTTGTTGAAGTTACCGGCGGAAGAATCGATATTGATAAACTTCCGGTAGGCGACCCTACCCTATCGGAGCGCGAAATTATCGGCAACGAATCGCAGGAGCGCATGGGTCTGATCATGCACCCGCAGGACATTGAACTTCTTGAAAGAGTTGCAGAACGCGAACGTGCACCTATGTTTGTTGCAGGAGAAACCACCAACGATCAGCACCTGACTTTCATCAACAATAAAACAGGCAAAAAACCAATCGATCTTCACCTGATGGATATGTTCGGCAAACCGCCACGCACCATCATGGATGACAAAACGCTTATCAATAAACTCAAGCCACTCAGGTACAAAGCTGCAAATATCCGTCAGTACATTGAGCAGGTGCTTCAGCTTGAAGGAGTTGCCTGTAAAGACTGGCTCACAAACAAAGTTGACCGTTCGGTAACTGGCCGCGTTGCCCTTCAGCAAACAGCAGGTCCGGTGCAGCTTCCCCTCAGCAATGCAGGTGTGGTTGCCCTTGATTATTCAGGAAACAAAGGAATAGCAACTTCGATAGGTCATGCACCCGCTGCAGGATTGATTGATCCGGACGCAGGATCGGTTTTATCAATTGCCGAAGCCCTTACAAATATCGTTTGGGCGCCGCTAACTTACGGAATCAAAGGAATTTCGCTCAGCGCCAACTGGATGTGGCCTTGCCGCAACCCCGGAGAAGATGCACGTCTGTTCAGCGCCGTGAAAGCTGCCAGCGATTTTGCCATTGCTTTGGGAATCAACATCCCTACAGGAAAAGACTCCCTTTCAATGACGCAGAAATATCCTGATGGCGAAAAAGTTTATTCACCGGGAACGGTAATTATTTCTGCTGTTGGTGAAGTCAGCGACATCCGAAAAACCATTCGGCCGGTTATTCAGCCTGAGTTTACCTCAACACTGGTGTATCTTGACTTTTCAGCATCCCCATTAAAAACAGGAGGAAGCAGTCTGGCGCAGTCACTCAACAGCCTGGGTGACGAAGCCCCCACAGTTGCCGACGCTCAATATTTTATCAAAGCTTTTGAAGCCGTTCAGGCACTGATAAACCGCGAAGTAGTTATTGCCGGCCACGATATTTCATCGGGCGGACTGGTTACCACTTTACTCGAAATGCTATTTGCACAGCCAGGAATCGGACTTGATGCCGACCTCAGCGGATTCGGCGAAAGCGATATTGTGAAATTGCTTTTCAGCGAAAATCCGGGGGTAGTGCTTCAGGTGAATGACATCGATTTTACCACCGTTTTCCTGCACGAAGCAGGGCTAAATTATCAGATACTTGGCAAACCATCATTCCGGAGATTCCTGACATTGCGCTACAACGAAGGCAACACCGAACTGGATGTGGATCAGCTGCGCAAACTTTGGTTTAAAACTTCTTATCTGCTCGACAGAAAGCAAAGCGGCGAAGATCTGGCCCGTGAACGCTATCACAACTTCAGCAAACAACCATTGTCTTATGATTTTGGTGAAGATTTTTCAGGCGCTGCATCAGCTTTTGGCATCGACATCAACCGAAATTCGCCAACAGGCATCAAGGCTGCCATCATCCGCGAAAAAGGGGTAAACGGTGACCGCGAAATGGCATGGTCACTTTATCTGGCCGGGTTTGATGTGAAGGATGTGCACATGACTGATCTGATTGCCGGCCGCGAAAACCTGGAAGATGTGAACATGATTGTTTTTGTGGGAGGATTCAGCAACTCTGATGTACTGGGTTCGGCAAAAGGCTGGGCAGGCGCTTTCCTCTACAATCCGCAGGCAAAAGCTGCCCTCGATAATTTCTATGCACGGCCTGACACGCTCAGCCTCGGCGTTTGCAATGGCTGTCAGCTGATGGTTGAACTCGGGCTGATACATCCGAACCACGCTGAAAAGCCAAAAATGCTTCACAACAAATCAGGTAAGTTTGAATCTGCTTTTGTGAATGTTGAAATCCCTGAAAACAATTCAGTTATGCTGAGAAGTATGGCCGGAAAACGTTTAGGAATATGGATAGCGCATGGCGAAGGCCGTTTTAGCTTACCCTTATCAAAAAACCAGTACAACATTCCGATGAAATTCAGCTATTCCGCCTACCCGGGAAATCCCAACGGTTCGGATCTGGACACAGCTGCGCTTGTTTCGGAAGATGGCCGTCACCTTGCCATGATGCCGCATCTTGAAAGGTCAGTTTACCCATGGAACTGGGCATACTATCCTTCGGGCAGATCAGCTGATGAAGTATCGCCATGGATTGAAGCCTTTGTAAATGCAAGGGAGTGGGTGTTTGCGCAGAGTTGATTGGTGATAATTTTTTAAGCAAATTTCGCCTTTTCAGGGCTAAGCATAAAGCAAGCCCTGAAAGGGCGAAATACATTAACGATGGGTGAAGCCCATCGTAATGAAACAATCACCTATTTTTAAGCCCTGAAAGGGCGAAATACAAAACTTTATGGGGTATTAGAGTAGCAATAGTTACAATCTGTCAACAAACGAAATAATAGTGATTTAAACATTTATATCCTTTCCTTAACCCTCTTGTCAAACCAGACAAAAAATATTTTTTTTATCATTCAGCTCCTATATAGATTTATCTATTTGCATGTTAAAGATATTTCACATATTTTTACCATTCAATGGAAATGGGGACCATTTGACAATATCTGCTATCTTTTCTCAAATTAAATTTTACGATTTCACCAATGGGTAAAACAATTTTTATCACAGGCGCAAGCAGTGGCATAGGCAAGGCATGTGCTTATAAATTTGCAGAACAGGGAAATACACTGATAATTACCGGTCGCAGAGCTGATAAGCTGAACGACCTGGCCAGAGAACTGCAGGAAAAAACAGGAGCCAGGGTTATTGTTCTGGCTTTTGATGTCCGCAACAGGCAGGAAGTTTCTAATGCAGTGAACCAACTTTCGGATGAGCACAAAGCACCGGATATCCTTATCAATAATGCCGGACTTGCTTTAGGACTTGATCCCATAAACACCGGCAATCAGGATGAATGGGAAACCATGATCGATACCAACATCAAAGGCTTGCTGAATATCACCAAAGAACTTATCCCTTATATGATTGAGAGAAAATCAGGTCATATCCTGAATATAGGTTCAATTGCGGGAAGAGAAGTTTATATGAACGGAAACGTTTACTGTGCTACCAAAGCTGCGGTGGACAGCATCTCCAAAGCAATGAGAATTGATCTGTTACCACATGGTATAAAAGTAACACAGATAGCTCCGGGAGCTGTAGAAACCGAATTTTCAAAAGTAAGATTTGGTGGTGACGAAACAAGAGCCAAATCAGTTTACAACGGATTTGAACCTCTCCACCCCGAAGATGTGGCTGAAGTGATTCATTATGCCACCTCCTTACCTGCTCATGTGAACATTAACGATTTGCTGCTGATGCCGGCAGCTCAGGCTTCGGCCACAATCATTCACCGGAAGTCATGACAAGAATTTTCACAAAATTCCTTCATTAAGTGCATAAAAAATACTTCTATGACAGAGATAACAAGAATTTTCGACCTGCTGCCCTACTATGTAGAGAACTTTAAACCAAAAGACGATGCCTTGGCAGTAAAAGAAGACGGGGTATGGAAAAAATTCAGCATAGGGCAATATATGCAGGTTTCAGACAACCTGACTTATGGCCTTTTAGCTATAGGCGTGAAGCCGGGTGATACTATTGCAACCATCACCAACAACAGACCGGAGTGGAACTTTCTGGATATGGCCATTATGCAGGCAGGCGCCATACATGTTCCGGTTTATCCCACCATCAGCGCTGCCGATTATCAGTATATTTTCAACCATGCAGGTGTAAAATTCGTATTTGTAGCCGGCGAAGAGTTGTCGAAAAGAATAAAAGAAGCATCATCTGAATGCCCTTCGGTTGAAGAAGTTTTTTCATTCAAACTAAGAAATGGGTTTCGCAATATTTATGATCTGGTCGATCTCGGACAGGAAAATCCGGTTCCTGAAAGAGTACAAGAGATAAAAAACAACATCGGTACCCATGATTTAGCCACCATAATTTACACTTCCGGAACTACTGGAAATCCGAAGGGGGTTATGTTGTCGCACCACAATATCATCTCAAACTTTAAAGCAGTTTCTTACATTCCGACTTTCGGCGAAGAAGGGAAAGCTTTGAGTTTTCTACCCCTCTGCCATGTGTATGAGCGAATGCTGAATTATTTATATCAGTACCTTGGTATTTCTATTTATTATGCAGAAAGTTTAGCAACCATCACCGACAACATCAAGGAAATTCATCCCGATATGATGTGTTGTGTACCCCGGCTTCTTGAGAAAATCTACGACAGAATTCAGGCAAGCGGCCGAAAACTTAAAGGCGTAAAACGCATGATTTTCTTCTGGGCTGTTGAACTGGCGCTGCATTATGATGTGCAGGGCAACAACAATGCATGGTATATGCTCAGACACAAAATTGCCGATAAACTCATATACAGCAAATGGCGCGCAGCCCTCGGAGGTAATTTCAAAATTATTGTTTCGGGTGGCGCTTCGATTCAGCCAAGGCTGGTGAAAACCTTCAGAGCCGCCGGACTTCCCATTTACGAAGGCTACGGACTCACCGAAACATCGCCTGTGGTTGCAGTTACCAGTACCGAAAGCAATGGAATTAAGATTGGAACTGTTGGTCCTCCTTTAAGAGGTGTTGATGTGATGATAGCCCCTGATGGTGAAATTTTAGCCAAAGGCCCGGGTATAATGATGGGATATTACAAAGACCCTGAACTTACTGCCAGCGTAATTGATGAAGATGGATGGTTCCACACCGGCGATATCGGGCTATTTGAACCGGAAGGTCAACTCAGAATTACCGGCAGAAAAAAGGAGATTTTTAAAACTTCTCTCGGCAAATATATCGCTCCTGAGTTGCTTGAGAACAAAATAAAAGAATCTCCGTTTATTGACAATATTATCGTAGTTGGTGAAAATCAGAAGTTTGCAGCTGCTTTGATTGTCCCTGATTTCATTCATTTGAAGTCATGGTGCGCCATTAAACAGATACCCTACTCCACCGACGAAGAAATGATAGCAGTTCCGCAGGTAAGACAAAGAATACTCAAAGTCGTTGATCAGTTCAACAAAAAATTTGGAAGTACTGAGCAGATCAAAAAAGTGGAACTCATGAATAAAGAATGGACTACAAACAGCGGAGAGCTTACTCCAACCCTGAAACTGAAAAGGGCATTTATAGTTTCAAAATATCAAAGCAAAATCGACAAACTATTCACCTGAAATTAAAAAAACAGCTTATGATTCAAGTTACCCGCCTTTTTGACCTGCTTCCTCATTATGCTGAGAAGTACAGGATTAAAGACGATGTTCTGGCCGGCAAAGAAAATGGAGCCTGGATAACCTACTCCATTGCTGAATACCGCGAAATGGCCAATAATGTCAGTTATGCACTTCTGAATGCAGGAATCAGGCGTGGCGACATGGTTGCTACCATTATGCCAAGCCGCCCCGAATGGAATATTATTGACATGGGGATTATGCAGGCCGGTGCTGTTCATGTGCCCATTTATCCAACCATAAGCGAAGCTGATTATAAGTTCATCCTCAATCATGCTGAGGTGAAAATAGTTTTTATTTCCGGAAAAGAAATTTTCAGAAAGATTGAGCATATTCTGCCTGAAATTAAAAGTATGAAAGCCGTTTATGCAGTAAAAGAAACACCGGGAACTGAAAAATTTCCCGATTTTGTTGAATCAGGAAAAGCACACTCAAATCCTGAGCTCCTCCAAAGTATTAAAGATTCAATTGGTGAAAACGATCTGGCAACTGTAATATACACTTCAGGCACAACAGGCAATCCCAAGGGAGTTATGCTCACCCATGCCAACCTGATTAGTAATGTTAAAGCTGTTGTACACATTCCTCCTTTCGGGGAAGAAGGCAAAGCGCTGAGTTATCTGCCACTTTGCCATGTTTATGAGCGAATGCTCAACTACATGTATCAGTATCTGGGAATTTCAGTTTATTATGCCGAAAATGTAGCTTCAATCGGTGAAAATATGCGGGATGTCAAACCAGAAATCCTATCTACAGTTCCGCGATTGCTCGAAAAAATTTATGACAAAATAGTTGCCAACGGCAGAAAACTTACCGGAATAAAGAAGTTTATATTCTTCTGGGCACTTAACCTGGGATTGAGGTATGAATTAAATGGTGCCAACGGCTGGTATTATGAAGCCAAACTCAAGCTGGCCAATAAACTGGTTTTTAGCAAATGGAGGGCTGCTCTAGGCGATAAAATGCAGGTAATTGTTTCAGGAGGGGCAGCATTGCAGCCAAGGCTTGCACGGGTTTTCAGTGCAGCACAAATCCCGGTTCTTGAAGGTTACGGACTTACCGAAACTTCTCCGGTTCTTTCAGTTAATGACTTTAGCCCGAACGGAATCAGCTTTGGAACTGTTGGAAAAGTCTTGAACGGAGTTGAAGTTATGATTGCAGATGACGGCGAGATACTGGCCAAAGGACCAAACCTGATGCTGGGATATTACAAAGAGCCCGCGCTGACCGCTGAAGCAATTGATTCAGAGGGCTGGTTCCACACCGGTGATATCGGCAGATTTGAACCAGCTGGCCATCTGAGAATTACCGGCAGAAAAAAAGAAATATTCAAAACCTCGCTCGGCAAGTACATCAGTCCTGAACAACTTGAAAACAGGTTTAAAGAATCATCGTTTATCGACGCGCTGATCATTCTCGGAGAAAACCAGAAGTTTGCAGCTGCATTGGTTGTCCCGGACTTTAATCACCTGAAAAACTGGTGTGCAATAAAAGAAATTCCTTACACCACCGACAGTGAAATGGTAGAATTGCCAAGGATAAAAAAACGCTTTCAACTGGAAATTGACAAATACAACAAGTTCTTCGGAGCCACGGAACAAGTAAAGCGTATTGAAATTCTTGACAAAGAATGGACTGTTGATTCCGGCGAACTGACTGCATCCATGAAACTGAAAAGAGGATTCATCATGCAGAAATACAGCGACTTGATCAACAAAATTTTCAATATCAGTGAAGATTAAGCATTATACACATTAAACCTTTTCAAGTCCTTGAGTTAAATGGCTACGCTGAGCCGCATTTTCGATCTTCTGCAGCTTTACCGGGATGAATTTTCCGGAAAGCAAGATGTTTTTGCCTATAAGAAAGAGGGCAACTGGATTCCTGTTTCAGCAAGCGAGTATGTAAAAAACGCTGATATGGTTAGCCAGGGACTTCTGGCTATCGGTCTGAAGCCCGGCGATAAAGTTGCTACCATTATGGGCAACCGGCCTGAATGGAACTTTCTCGACATGGGTATTCTGCAGATTGGCTGTGTACATGTGCCAGTGTATCCCACCATAAGTTCAGAAAATTACCGGTATATTTTTCAGGATGCTGAAATCAAAGTGCTGTTTATTGGTTGTTATGATGCCTTTAATCGGGTAAAATCCATCCTGCATCAGATACCTTCACTGCATTCATATTTTATTCTTGAAAAAACAAAAGGTGTAAAGCATTGGTCTGATCTTCTTGATAAAGGCAGAAAGTCGCAAAATGCAGAAAAGCTCATCTTATTGAAAAGCAGTATAGAGCCTTCCGCTCTTGCAACGCTGATCTACACTTCAGGCACAACCGGAAAACCAAAAGGAGTAATGCTTTCGCACACAAATATGGTCAGTAATTTTTTGAGCGTCACCGAAATTCTCAAAAAAAAGCCGGCATCCCGGGCATTGAGTTTCCTGCCGCTATGCCATGTGTATGAACGTATGCTGAATTACATGTATCAGAATATGGGTATTTCGGTTTATTATGCCGAACATATCGACCGCATCCGCGAAAACATGAAAGAAATCAGCCCCGATATGTTCTGTGCAGTGCCAAGGGTGCTTGAAAAAAGTTATGCAACCATCATCCGCAAAGGGCGAAATCTCAAAGGAATTTCCCGGCTTGTTTTTTTCTGGGCTCTTCAGCTCGGACATAAATACGATTTCGATATTGCCGGAAAATGGTCTTACAAAATGAAACTCCGTATTGCTGATGCGCTGGTTTTCAGCAAGTGGCGTGAAGCGTTTGGCAACAGACTCAGACTTATCGTATCCGGAGGCGCACCTTTGCATCCGAGGCTGGCAAGGGTTTTCTGGGCAGCCGGAATTCAGGTAATTGAAGGTTACGGCCTTACCGAAACTTCTCCGGTTATCGCTGTCGGAACTTTTGAGCCGAATGGAGTTAAATTCGGAACCGTTGGAAAAATTCTTCCCGGGGTTGATGTAATTCTGGCTCCCGATGGCGAAATTCTGGTGAAAGGCCCCAATGTAATGATGGGATATCTGAACAGACCCGACAGAAATGAGGAAGTTTTTGATAAGGATGGATGGTTTCATACCGGCGATATCGGCGAAATAATTGATGGCGAATACCTCAGAATTACAGACCGCAAAAAGGAAATCTTCAAAACATCTTTGGGTAAATATATTGCACCTCAGGTGATTGAAAACCGGATGAAGGAGTCACCATTTATTGAGAGTGTGATGGTAATCGGCGAAAACAGAAATTACCCTTCAGCACTTATTGTTCCTAATTTTGAATACCTGAAATCGTGGTGCAACGCAAAAGAAATTGAATATACATCAAACTCCGAAATGGCTTGTCTGCAAGTGGTTCAGGACAGAATCCTGCGCGAAGTCAATTTTATAAATGCTTCACTTGATCATACCTCACAAATCAGAAAGTTCTTGATTATGGGTAAAGTGTGGACAGTTCAATCGGGAGAATTATCACCGACTTTAAAAGTGAGAAGAAAATACATGCATGAGAAATATGCTGCACTCATTGCAGGTATGTATGACACAGATATTGATCACCTGCCCTCAGGAAAGAGAAAAAAGTAGAAAATACTAATCATTGTTGTTTAGTTAAGATAATTTGTCTTTCCCGCACAAATCAAGCCTTTAAACACTTCGACTCCTATGTTTGCAAATTTAAAATAGATTTGCAGATAAAGTGAAAAAGAATGAGAGCACAACTTCGACTAAATAGTTC
>WSXX01000050.1 GCA_009773515.1 Bacteroidota bacterium | reverse complement strand
AACTCCACCAGATGCAATCTGGATATCATCAACTGCCCATCCTGAAGCCCATGCACCATTGTCATCGGCGTGGAAAGCAATCCAAACACTACCAAGACCAGTAGCACCTGAGAATTGAGCAAGGTCAATCTCAAGATTCTGCCATGCACCAGGTGCAGCAACCATTGAACTGATTACTGTCCATGTAGCACCAGCATCTGTACTGAGCTCAACGTATGCGCTCTGACCAAAAGAACCATCAAAATAACTTGCGAAGTTCAAACGATATGATGGAAGATCTGTCCAATCCATTTCAGGAGTAATCAGATAATCGCAGCATCCGTTGCCATTCTCAAGGTCATCATTGCTTACCGCATATTTTGTATGAGGAGGAATAGCAAATGAAGAGCTACGTAAGAGACTGCCATCCTGCTGGTGGGAACAATGAACCTTCGAAGTCCTCAATAACTGCAATTGCAAGAGGCTCATCCCATGTTGCTACAAGGGTAAGGTCATCAACATACAGGTTGCGTGGTTTGTATTTTTTCTCTGAGAGAATAATGTTGAAAGTACGGTTTGAAGTAATGTTAGGTGTAATCAGATAATCGTCGAAACCAACTTTGGCTGCGAAGAGATCGTAATTGCCTTTCCATACATCTTCAAATATTACTGTACCATCTTCAGGAACAGTCTGAGTGTAAACATCATAAGGATAATCCAGACCGGTTAACCTTACAACTGCACCTGCAGGGCTGCCACCTGTGGTAAGACTTACATTAACAGTTACGTCAACGAGTTTCCTATGTCCAACGATGTTGGAGAAAACTTTAATTGACTCGCCACCATTGGTATAGTTGGCTGCAACTGCATATGCGTACCAACCTTCTGGTAACGGACCATAAGCTGCATCGGTATAGTTGGTGTTGGCAACAGTTCCGCTGAGCAGGGTAAGTGTTCCGGCTTCTGGTCCTGCATTAGGATCGAATCCGCTTACACGCCATACTTTATAGCTGGTAACGTCACGGTTTGAAGCACCATCCTGAATTGCACGGTACTGACCTTCACCTTCAGCACCTGACTGAGCCAGAGGAGCTGTTAATGAAATAAGACCACGCTGTTTTGCAGGAACCCTTACTTCGTTTGAAACTGAACGGGTTACGTCGGTAGCAACAGGACCGCTGATGAAAGCACGGATCATCATATCCTGATATGGAGAAAGACCCCATGCACCACCTGCACTTATGTTGCGTGAGTAGCTGCGGTAAACGGTTGGGATACTTTCGTCAATTCCAACAGGAGCAGCATTTGGTGACTGAGCACCCTGAACCATAGCAAGGTAGAAGCTACCTTCGGTAATGGTTGCGCTGAGACCCTGGAAATCAACCCATCCGAGGTTGTTAACAGTTACTGAAATAGAATCAAGAACAGTTCCGGGAAGTCCGTTTGTTCCGTCAGCTGCAAGAACAACAGCTCCAAAAGTAGTACCGATGAAACCGGTATTGTTATTCGGGAAACTGCCATCACCTACAAATACGCGACCACCGTAAACGGTAGCAGGATATCCGGCAGGAGTGAATTTAACAGCGTTCATGTTGCCAGGCAGTGCCCATGCAGCATAGTTTTCAGCTGAACCATCATCATACAGAGCTTCGTAGTTAGGCTCGGGAACTCCCCAGGTAACTTCGGTCTGTGTGTCGGCTTCGTTTACTTCTGCATAAACAAGAGTTGGAGGATAGAATTCTTCTTCCAGTTCAGCATCAACAGTAGTAGTTAAGGTTTCGGTTACAATAACGCCATTTACAAATTCGGAGGTAAATCCGGTTTTCGCAAAGGTCATGTTGTAGGTTCCGGCATCAGCAACAAAACTATAGTTACCATCTTCGTCGGTAGTAGCAGAGTACATACCTGCAGTAACAACAGCTCCGTGGATAGGTGATCCATCAACAGCACTGGTAACATTACCTGCAACCATACCCGGGTTGTAAACAACCATAGTAGCTGGAATCATAACAACCTCGTTGGCGAGATCGTTGGTGTTCAATTCAAGCTCGGTATTGTGTGTTCCAACAGGGAAATCCTCGTCGTAAGCAGTGAAAGTAGCAACTACATTAACTGATTGGCCAGGAGCAACTTGTCCGGCAGCAGGAACAACTGAAGAAATAAAGCTTGGAACAGGAAGTCCGATCCATACAGCCAGATTGTTCTTTACATATGAACTGTTGTAGTTGATTGAAGTTCCAATGGTTCCGGCGGCATTTTCAATACCTACGGTTGCACTGAGAATATCAAGTCCACCAGTAATAGTCTGATAGTAAATCTGAATGTCGCCACTACTGTGCAGATGCACCTGTGCAGTGATTTTACCTGAACCACCAAATTCACCATAGTTGTTGAACTGGATAATCCAGTAACTGCCCATGTTACGGTGGTAAACGGTTGAACCAGTAGCTAAAAGGTCATCCCAGAACCATGCAATCAGGTTGTTTGGAGTTCCAGTGTTTGGAAGTTGCTGGTTGCCGAGTGATGAGTTTCCGCTGCCAAATGAAAGGAATCCATTTGAGCTAACATATACATCACTATATGCATTTTCGTAGAACGGGAAGCTGAAACCAAGACTTACAGGGCCAACAAAGTTGTCGTCTGCAAGGCCGGTAAGCAGAGTTCCGGTAGCTGTAATATCATTCCAAACGAAAGCAGGTCCACCGGCTTCGTCGCTGTCAATCCACATGTAACCGTATCCGTCAGGACCACCAGCACCACGAAGGTTGCGGTTACCCTGTCCGTCGGTAGGATCAACTTCGCCTTTTTCAACATTTACAGGCTCAACCGCTGAACGTACGTTCGGGGTGAAACCAGGAGAGTTGACAAGCTGACGTACAGCATACTCAGGGAATGAATAAGCAAGAGTGCCTTCACCTGTATTTGAAATGGTGAATGATACAGCTTCGCTTGTATTTGGATACTGCTCATTGTAAAGTGAAGTCGGGTTCAACACGAGGGTTGGGTTTGCCCACTCAACAACAACAGGTCCTGCAATTGCAGAATTTCCTTCGTCGTAAACAGCCTGAACAGTGTATGAATATACGCCGTAAGTTGGCAGAGTTTCGGTGTAAGTAGTGTTGGTGGTTGAAGCAACCTGAACACCATTACGTTTAACCACGAAGAACTGGAAAGCGCGTCCGGCAAAATTCCAGCTAACATTTACAGTACCTTCAACAGGGTTGGTGATGGTAGCAGTAAGATCGGTTGGAACATTCAGGGCAACACCACTAACTGTCATAGTTACAGGAACAACAACAGTACCTACGTTAGGATTAACAGAGGTAAAAGTTACTTCGGCAGTTTTTACAGTACCTGCTGCAAGTCCGCTGGCATTGAATGTCATTGGAACATTGAAGTTGGTATAAGCTGCAATAGTACCTGAAGTCTGACCAGCAGTCAACCATGTATTCGGACCAGGAGAAGTGTAAACTATCGAAGCATTCCATGTAAGAACACCATCACCATTGTTTGCGATATTAACGGCACCATCAACGAGTTCGTTGGGGTTAACGTTAATGCTGTATGGATTAGGAGTAACTGCCATAGAAGGACGCAGCATAACCACGTTCTGGTAAGTTGTCATACTTGGCTCAACCAAAACATTCTGTACGGTATTGTTATAACCGGCCAAAGATGCTGTCAGCTGATAATTGCCAGCTGAAATGAGGTTGAAAGCATATGCGCCATTGGGTGCAGAGGTTGTTGAAATGGTAGAAAGTCCATTGAACAATGAAACATCAACACCGCCTAAAGGAATACCAAAACCATTGGTAGTAAATCCTTCAAGTGATCCAATACCTAAAGTAGTAGTAAATGACCATGTTGCATTACCTGTGGCATTGCCAAGACCATTGAAAGGTACAACGCTCCAGAAATACTCGGTAGCATTGGTCAGTCCCGCCAGTGAATAAGTAAGAACATTTCCAACATTAACCCCATTCACGAGATTGGTTGGAGGATTGTCAGTACCAACATAAACAAGGTAACCATCAACCGGTCCACCACCGGCAGGATTGGCTGTCCAGGTAAGATCAACATTTACAGGCATACCTGTAGCACCGTTGAATGGCGAAGTATAAACTGCAGCCAAAGGAGCCATAGGAGCAAATGTATAGGTAAGTCCACTAGCAGGAGCAATTGTGTTGCTCATTGTCATAGTTGCAAGGTTTGTTGCACCAGCTGTAGTAACATCCCAACTTGTAGTAGCTGTTCTGTTTCTGAAGATAGTTGGCACATTGCCACCAATACCAACCTGTGGGGTCATTACAACAGTATTGGTTGTGGTATTTGAACCATAAACGATTTTTACTTCGTTTGTAGTTTCATGTAAACGGATCTGGAAATTTAAAGCATCACCAGCGCCGCCAAATCTTCTGTAGTTTGTGAATTGTACTACACAAACTCTGTTTGGAGCACTTCCCAGAGTTTCAACCCTGAGAGAAGCACCGGGCTGCGCCTGTAGGTCACGTGCAAAAGCAGCAATCCGTGACCTTAAAGTGGCTGGAATTGCAGTAGAAGTAGAGCTAAGCGGTGTATAACCAGAAGCAGACTGCATATTAACGGAAGGAGTAAGGGTACTGTTACCCAAACCAATCCATCCATTGTTGTTGATGCCTAAACGATCAAAAGTAGTTGTGTTGAAAACAAACGGAAAACCGATGTCAAAGCCGGGTCCGGTTGTACTTGATACTGTTGGATTCGCAGGATCAGTGAAATACTGATCATCTGATGTTTCAGTTCCCACTAAAATACCACCGGTAATCGGGGTATAAGTTCCGGCAGATGCCATGAAACCATAATTAGGGAAATCTGCAGGAGGAGGAGGAGGCGTAGCTGTAGTAACATTCAATGTAAATGAAGGAATGTTAGCAGGTGCTGGCCAGGTGTCTATCATAATATAATAGGTTCCCGGGGTCAAAGTTGCAACTGCTGCGTGAGTGGTTGCGCCACTGTTGGTTGAAAGAGCAACACAGGTGCCAACCATAGGGCAGGCATTCATAATTGCAATACCAGTATAAGTAGTGGGACCGGGATTAAGAGATGCAGTAACCTGCAGTGTGGTGGCGAGGGTGAATTGATAAATAATATCTTCTCCACCATCATACGAACCCATACAGGTTGCATCATAGGTATTGCCACGACCAGCAGTGGTGTTCACATCGGTGTAAGGAAAAGCACCAATGATAATAGGTGTGACACAGTCATCACCTATTGCCCTGCTGCTTCCCTCTGGTACCCATGGTACCTCGAGAGTCGGGCCATGCAGATCCAGTTCCATTTGCTGTAAAACATGCTCTTTTAAGGTTTCCACCTGAGCAAAACCAGCAAATGAAAGCAGAGCTACCAAAGTAAGCGTAATTAGCTTTCTCATTTTGTTACTTGTTTTAGTTTAACTTAATTGACTTGTTTATTTATTTCAATTCCGATGGGGAATAACGAAATACTTTTTAAAATTGAAAATGCATGCTTTAATGTGTGCGTTTCCTCCTTTCTGTCAAAATGACAATTTTATTATTAGATTTAACATCAATTTTTCTTTCTTTCAATTGAAAACAAATCTTACAGATTTATTCTCAGACACTTAACTTCTCAAGGAATTCGTAAACTTCAACAATTCAGTGTTTCAGCAATCTGATTCCTCTCAGGCACAAATAAAAATGGCCCTCAAACCAATGGCATGGTTTTTTGGGTCAATTACGCAAGCCTGATATGTAATCCTCACTTTCAATAGGTTAATTTGAGTTAGTAATCATTTCAACAACATGAGATACACAAGTACTTCCAGAAAGTTCATAGTTCCAACCCAAACGCACTAAAAAAAACCGATATATTTGATAATCAACTTTATACATTAAAAGAAGATTGACCAGTTCAGGAAAAAAACAAAATACTTACCCTATAGACAATCGAAAGACCATTTACCCCTATTCCAAACTAAAAAAAAATTGGCCAGACAATACAACTTCAGCTTTACAAACAGACATATCTGAAGCAAGCACATGTTTAAAGGGCAGGAAGTTGTCGTAGTAGAGTAGTTGAGTTGAGTGAGTTCGCCCTTTAAGCGGTAGCAAAAGTAATAAAAAAGTAAAACAAACCGAAATTCAGGATTTTTTTTCGGGTAGTTTTTGGTTGAGGGTGAGGGTGAGGGTGAGGTTGAGGTTGAGGTTGAGGTTGAGGTTGCGGATTTTATTAAGACAAGGGGACAAGGAGACTGGGTGACAAGGAGAGTAAAGAGGGACGAGGGGCGGTTGGGACGAGGGACGGATTTAGGATTGCGGATTTTATTAAGACAAGGGGACAAGGAGACAAGGGGACTGGGAGACAAGGAGAGTAAAGAGGGACGAGGGGCGGTTGGGACGAGGGACGGATTTAGGATTGCGGATTTTATTAAGACAAGGTGATAAGGAGACTGGGTGACAAGGAGACCTGGAGGATTGTGGATTTACCTTCGGTGAGCTCCGCTTCGCTTCGGTTCGGATTGGGAGGTTGAGGGTGAGGTTAAGGTTAAGGTTGAGTCCAAAGGATTGGAAATTAGAAATTAGAAATTAGAAATTCCTTTCTCCTTCTACCTAACTACCGAAACCTTTTTCAGAAAACGCTGACCATCAGCAAGGGTGACTTCGAGGAGATAAATACCAACGGCAAGATCAGATATGTCTATTCCTTTCATCCCATCGGCAATGGCCTGATCGTTGGCAAAGGTGCTTACTATCCGGCCTGATGCACTGATAAGTGTGACTTTTAGAGGCAGTTCAAGAATCCTTCCGGCATTTATCCAGATCATTTCTGATGCAGGGTTGGGATAAACCCTGAAAGTTCCGTCATCTATGTCAGGAGCTCCGGGAACAGAGATTTCAATCTGTTTCTGATTCTGGACAAGCTGCACGTTGTCAATGGTATTATTTCCGGGGCTAAGGGTAATCACAGGCGAAAGGCTGTTGGTATGACCTGCCTTTTCGCCCCATAAACGATAATTGCCAAACGGAAGGTCAGTAAAACTGAAGTTGCCATCACCATCAGTAAGTTCCCAGCTGAATATGTGGCTGAGGGAAGGGTTCATCAGCAGAACAACATGATTAACGGCAGGATTCGTTAAGTCAGGATTTCCGGCAATAGGCTGCCATTCAAACCACTGCCTGAGATAAATATCGTTTTCACGACCGGCATCACCAAGAATATGAAAGCTTCCGCCGATGGAACCGTTTCCACCAGGCAATAGTTTGGCTGCTTCCTTAAGATGAATGTCAACATCCCAAACCTCTGAGGTCAGCGACATAAGGTAAGCCGTCTGCCAGCGTGTTTCTCCTGCATAATAAGTAGGGAGTTTTTTACCTGAAAGTCCCTGAGGATCAGGAATTGCGAAAATAAAGTAATCGCTTTCGAGCAGTGCGTCAAAAGTAAATGTACCATCTGATGCTGCATTAACCATATCCACAGCTCTTGAGCCTGAGAGGTCATTGGCGAGTGCCACAACTGCCGCGTTAATACCCGGACTACCTCCGGAATGCACAGTACCTCTTAACCTGTAAGCAGGTATAATCTGCAACTCTATTTCATCACTTACATTTCCACAGCCTGATTCAACAAAAAGTGTAACAGTTACCATCCCCGATTCAATATCACCGGGACCTGGCATGTAATGGGTGAGCAACAAGGTATCGTTGGTGAAAAATCCATCGCCGGAAGTTTCCCAATACATGTTTGAATAATTGATGGCGGTTGCCAACTCAGTAATGTAACCTGTAAGCTGATTGATTATGGTATCGTTTCCGGCAAACACCGCGGGAACCCCATCAAGAGAAACTTCAACACTATCGCTAAGCAAAAGATTTTCATAGCCGGTTGTTAGGGTAAGTAATACGCTTCCGGCTATTTTATCGCCGGAGCCCGGCCTGTAAATGGTATTGAGTGCACCGGAATCATCAAATGTACCATCGCCCTGCGTTGTCCATAAAAGGCTTGAGTATTCAATTGCTGTGGCATTTGCGGTTGAATAAAAAACATCGCCGCACACAACTACATCGTAACCTGCCCATGGCCCCGGAATTGCATAGCTGTAGTCACTTTCATGACCTTCCGGCTGATCAGAAACTCCATCGGCATCATTATCGTAGGCAGTAACTCCGATAAGATTGCCGAAATTTATACCTTCAAGAATGAATTCTGTATCAAGACCTACATCAACAACCTGATTAAAGCTTGCCCCGTCATCGGTATTATAATAGACTTTGTATCCCGCCAGATCAATTTCCTCATTGGGAAGCCAGCTTAAAAGTATCAGATCGCCGGCCAATCTCTTTATTACAAGTTCAGGAGCTGAAATCGGAGACGATGGATCAGGAGAAACAAGAAATGGTTTGTAAATGACTTCCCCGAAACTGTTGTCATCATGAACATCAAAAATCATTTCATCGATTAACAGGGTGTCGTTGGTAAACCAGTAATTATCTGTTGCCAGCAGGTCTGTTTCAAAGCGGTTAACAAACAAGAGATTTTCGCGCCCTCTGATTGAGTTAAAATGAATTCCCGACTGCGGTCCTGCTTCAAACAAAAAGGCTTCATTTTGATTTCCTGACAGTGAGTTGTATTCAAACTTATTATGGGTTGAATATTTTAAGTCTTTCTCCGTAACTTTAATACCGGCAAAATTATTCAGAACATTGTTGTGGCTTAAAACATTGCTGTTGGATGCGTCGGTAAGAATGATGCCCCAATTGCTGTTGCCGCTGATAAAGTTCTGTTCAACCACACAAAAAGAAGCCCGGCTCAGTAGTATGCCTGTTTGATTATTACGAATATGGTTTCCGCGCAAAGTATCATTATCCTGCGAAAGTTTAATTCCAATGTCATTGTTGTGAATCAAATTCGCGGATATGGTGTTGAAACCTGCGTCATCTATTCCTCCGTTGCCGATATGAAGTCCTATATTATTATATGCAACGGTATTCCCCTGAATTAAGTTGTACTGTATCTGACTTTGTCCCAGGCTGAGAAACAGGGCAATATTGCGGTTGTTGCTGATGTTGTTGTTTATAATCCTGTTAAACCGGCTGGTGTTGTTTGATGGAAAGAAAATACCGATATCGCAATTGGTTATATTACAGGAACTGACTTCATTGTTTCCCGAATTTTTGATATACATTCCATAGCTGCACCTGTCGATAAGACTGTTTTTGAGAATGAGAGACGATTCGGACTGAAGAAAAGCCCCATAATCGCAATTAACAATTCTGGTATCTTCAGAAAGCAAGAGCGCTGTATCTGAAAGAAAGATGCCTGTGGTGGTAAGTTGTATATCAGCAGAGCGGATAAGGTTGCCACCTGCATAATTGCCTTCTGCATCAAATTGAGTTCTTGAGATAAAAATGGCAATCCCATCCCATATTTTTTCATTCCCGCCTGAGGCGCCATGGGCTGTAAATACTATTCTGTTTGTTTCGTCACCATCGGCAATCAAAGTACCACCTTCAACCCTTAATGAAGTGCGCACCATAAAATTAAGTACAACGCCGGGCTCAATGGTAAGCGTTATGCCGGCAGGAACAATAAGCGGTTCGGTAACGATATAAGGATTCTGTGCCTGAGTAAATACAGCATCAGCAGATAATATACCCCCAACATATTCCTGAGATTTTGCCATTTGGGGCAAGACCATAAGAATTGAAATCAGCAGCATCAAAAGCCTGTCTTTTCGCAGAAATACACAAGTTTTCGAATGGGTCATTACCAAAAGAGTCAATGAGGAGGTGAACTGATAAAATGATTAACAAAAGTAAGTAATAATTTTATGTACTGACTGTTTCAACGACAATGAATTATTCAAAAAATAATATAGTGACAAAGGATTGAGGTCATAAACTGGAGAAATCTCTGCAGGAATAACTCACTTGATTCTGTAAATCAAGCCGGCATGTAAACTGTAAGCCATTTGTTTATGGGTAATCGGAAAATCATTATAAATATCCTGAAGACCCTGACGAAAAGTAAATCCGGTATTGAAAACCAGTTTTCGTTTAATCGGAATTACAACCCCTGCCCCAACTGCATAGGACATTACCAGAGGTCTGATGTTCAGTTCGCTGATCAAGCCAACCTTTCTGTCTTCAGGTTCAATATAATATCCTGAACTTCCTGCATGTATGCCTGCAATTACACCAGCCCGGGCATAAATTAAAAACCGTTCAACGGGGAAATTATACCTGAACATAAGGGGAATGTCCACATAATTATGCCTCACTTTATTGTCGTAGCCGTATTGTTCCTGATCAACAGGAATATACGTGGAATCGATAATGTAAATTGTAGCGGGAGGATCATCTGTGTAATAAAATTCAATGGTATCTTTTCGGTAATAACCACCGGTTGAAATGTTGTAATTGTATTCAAAGTTTTCAATCAGCGAGGTATAATGCACACCGGTTGAAATTGCAATCTGATTATATGCTGCTTCAAAATCTATCCCAATAGAAAAGGAGAGCGGGTCAGATGTATTTACTTCTTTGAATTTTCTGATTTTCTCAGCATATTCATCGCTTCCTGAGAATTGGGTTTTACTTTTAATAAAGCTGAAAACCGGGCCAAGACTAAACTGCCATTCTTTAGTCATCTCTTTTTCAAGAGAGATTCTGTCTCTAAAGATATCATCTTTGCCAACCCTGTCATCAGGAGATTTGCGGAGAATAAAAACGGTATCGAAACGGGTAAGTGTGTCCTTAACTATAATGGTATCTGAAATGGTTTTTAACTGCTGAATGTAGATGGTATCTCTGAGCACTTCAATCGCAGGAGCCGGAGGCGGAACCTGAACAGGCTGCAAAGCCCCTGGCATGGGAGTAACTTCAACTGTATGACGGAAAAGCACCACCTGATTTCCTGAAATCCTGTAGCCAAAATCTGCAGGATTCAATAGCTTTTTCAATATTTCATGCAGGGGTTGTTTCTCAACATTTATTGAGATCAGCTTTTCAGCTTTTATCTGGTCGGGATTGTAGGAAAAAGTGAGCCCTGAGTTCCGGGATAAACGATCAAGCACAGCACCAAGGGGCTCGTTTTGGGCACGAACAGAAAACAGTTCATTAAGTTTGTCTGACTGCGCAAATGTCAGCAGTGGCAGCATGAATATACATGCCAGAAAGGAAATACAGATAAATTGATTTTTGCCGCTATGATACATCCCTGAATGTTTCAAACGCAGAAAGAGAAGAGAAAGATGTTTAGGGAAGCAGAATAATCTCGTTTTCTTTTTTCTCAAACTTCACGTTGAAGATCAAAGACAAAGTTTCAAGAACCTCCTCAATCGTTTCATTCTCAAAGCGCGCTGTAAGTCTTTGGTTTAATACCTCCTGATTTTCAGCAGTAAACCTTGTTTTGTACTTTGATTCCAGCGCTTTGAATACGTCGGCCAGGCGGGCTTCTCTGAAAGTGAGAATACCTGTTTTCCAGCTGAGGAAGTTAAGGTTATCGTTGGTTCCTTTGAGAATGACAGCACTTTCTTTACTGAAAGTTGCCATTTCGCCGGCAGTAAGATAACTTCCCGAAGTTTCAGCATCCGCACCTGAAGGATAAACAAGAACCTTTCCTGTGCTGACAGTTACTTTAACGTAATCAGATCCGGGATATGCTTCAATATTAAACGAAGTACCTATTACTTTGATCTCCAGTCCTTCAGCATGAATTACAAAAGGCCGTTCAGCATCGCGGCTTACTTCAAAAAACGCTTCTCCAAAGATAGAGATTTCTCTGAAATCACCGGTAAATCTTTCGGGATAATTTATTACAGATCCGGCATTGAGCGAAACTGAAGTTCCGTCAGGAAGCAACTGTGTATCGTTTTGCGACAAGCCTGAGGTAATCTGCAGCATCTGTGGCTGCGACTTTAACAACGGAAAAATGGCAATAGCAAGAACCAGAAGCGCGGCAATTCCGGAAACTGCAGCATAACGGATGATGGTTTTTCGTTTACCGGCAAGAATTGATTTTTTAGGAACAGGACGGGAAGTGGTATTTTTAATTCTTGATTGAATTTTCTCCCATGCTTTATCGGTATCGTAGTTGACTTTTTTGCTATGGGTAAGAAGTAATAAAGCTTCGTAAGATTCATAAACCCGTTTATTCTGCGGATCTTTATCAACCCATGCTCTGGCAATGCGCTGCTCTTCAGGAGAAGCCTCTCCTTGTAAAACCTTGATTATAAGGTTTTTATATTTATTTGTTTTGAAGAGCATTTGATTTGTAGTTCTTTCTTGTTGCTTTATGACAATCGAAAACGGTTTTACCCCTATTCCGGTGAAAACTTTTTTTAATTTTTTTTAATTACTCCAAAAAAAGGAAAAGAGTAAACCACATCAAAGGGAGGTAATCTTTAAGTTTGGAACGCAGAAATTCCAGTGCCTTTGAAATCTGAATTTCCACTGTTTTTGAACTTATGTTAAGCTTTGTTGCAATCTCATTATATTTCATACCCTCAAAGCGATTCATTTCAAAAATCAGGCGGCGTTTTTCGGGCAATTCCTTCACCAGTCCTTTAAACTGCAGTTCGAGATCGCTGTGAACCAGGGTATCATGAGCCGAGGGAGCCACATTTTCATCTACCCTGAAACCAATATAATCCTGGTATTGCCTGGCTTGTTTCTGATACTTAATGAAATTAAGGGCATGATTGGTAACCGCTTTGTAAAGATAGGCCGGAAGTGAGGTGTTGATGCTCAGTGCATCCCGTCTGTCCCACATCTTGAAAAACATATCCTGAACCACTTCTTCAGCCTGATCAGGGTCAATAACATAACGCCTGGCATGAATACATAATGGCTCATAAAACTGTTTGAACACAGATTCGAATACCCGCTCATCGCCCTGTTTAAGGGCCAGCAAAGTGAGTTTTTCAGATTCTGTAGTCATAGATTGCGGGTTATACTATGGACAAAAGTAGAGATTAAAAAGAAAAAATACTAAAAAATGAATTGAAAAAGTAAAAATCCTTTGTTGCTGCAATCCTGTTTATCTGAAAATGGTTCTGAATCAAACAAACACGGAAGCAGGATTTTAATCTCTTGATTTCACCAGTATTCTTGGTTCCAGCATATCAAGCATTGCATATTTAACACCTTCTCTGCCCAGTCCTGAATCTTTCACACCACCATAAGGCATATGATCAACGCGGAAGGTAGGAACATCGTTGATGATAACTCCTCCCACTTCAAGATGGGCAAAAGCATAATCCATTTCACGGATATCGTTGGTAAACACGCCGGCCTGCAGCCCGAATTTTGTGTTGTTTATAAGTGCTGCGGCTTCTTCAAATTTATTGAAAGGTTCAATGGTAACAACCGGACCGAAAACCTCTTCGCTGCATACGAGCATGGTTTCATTTGTGTTGGTAAGCAGGGTGGGCGCATACCAGGTTCCGCTACGTTTGCCTCCACTGATAAGAATGGCGCCATCGGCAATGGCTTCATTTACCCAATTTTCAACCCTTATCGCGTTGGCTTCATCAATCATGCTGCTGAATTCTGTTTCGGGCAATGACGGGTCTCCGCTTTTTAGCTGATTCACCATATCTGCAAACCGTTTGCTGAACTCAGTAAATAACTTCTGATGCACAAAAATGCGCTGCGTATGTATGCAAACCTGCCCCGAATAGGAAAATCCACCTACAAGACATTTTTTAAGGGCAAGGCTAATATCTGCAGTTTCTGAAACAATCACACCTGCATTTCCACCCAATTCCAGCACGACTTTCTTTTTACCTGCATCTGCTTTCATTTTCCATCCCACCTCAGGTGAGCCTGTAAACGATAAAAGTGATATCCGTGCATCCGTGACGAGCAGATTTCCGGTTTTCCTGTCCATCGGCAAAATTGAAACGGCTCCTTCAGGAAGTCCGGCTTCGGAAATTATCTGCGCAAGCAAAAGTGTTGTTAAAGGTGTTGAAGTTGCTGGTTTCAGAATAATCGGACATCCCGCTGCAATTGCCGGTGCCAGCTTATGCACAGCCAGATTAAGCGGGAAGTTGAAAGGTGCAATGCCGGAAACAATTCCAGCGGGGAAATAACGAACCACACCTTCTTTACCCTCCCCTGCCGAGGTCCAGTCGAGGCTGATGTATTCCCCCGGCAGACGTTTTGATTCTTCAGCGGCAACAGTAAAAGTCTGTATGGAACGATCAACTTCGCCCAATGCATATCTTATGGGTTTCCCCGATTCAAGCATGATTGTTCTTCCAAACTCTTCGCGGCGAAGCAACAATTGATTGCGGATAAACATCAGTGCTTCATACTTTTTCCAGGAAGGAAGTTGCCGCATTGCACTGCGCGCCTGCTCTGCTTTCACAATTGCTTCTTCAAGTTCGGGTTCACCAGCCAGATAGGTTACATCAACCGGCTTACCGGTAAAAGGATTGATAACCTCAATTTCGTTTGCAGTTCTGATGAATCTGCCGGCAAGATATATTTCCATTGTCAGGGGTTTATAATTAATGTTGTTTTGTTAAGAAAATATGAAAACACTTCGTTCCGAGAGCGATCGAAACCGCTCAGACTAACAGTCAAATTACGGAGATGACAATTAAATCAAGCGTTTAAACACTTCGACTCCGCTCAGTGTGACATTCGTTTATGGTTCATCTTAATGCACTAATTATCAATTCTATACGATGTCCTCCTGAGCGGAGTCGAAGGATCGGACGAACAATCTGTCATTGGTAGCGGAGTCGAAGGATCTTTATTCCAAAAGTTAATAAACGAAATGCCTCCGGTTTTTATTTCCCCGGCTAAGCGGCATTTGCAATGCCGCTTTGAACATCATTGAATTTGTAATTCAATAATACATGCCTGACTGATTCATTCCTTAAGTCGCTTATTTGGATAATTGCAAATTATCCAGTGTTCAGAGCGGCATTGCAAATGCCGCTCATCCGTAATTGATTTTAATTGTTAAAACTGATGTAATTCCAGAAGTAAATAAACGAAATGCTTCCTGCATTTATTTTCTTAGCAAAGTGAGTAATTCAGGCGTTGGGTAGCGTATAAGCTTCGAAAAGTTCTCTTTCCAGAAATCCAGATCAAGCAGATTGTTATTCTTGTCTTTTGTGAGGGTGATAACCACTTCTATGCCGTCAGAGTCCATGTACTCAGCCTGAATCAGGTCGCTGTCGTATAAATCGGGATCGCTGCCTGCCAGATTTATACTACCCATAATTCCTCCTTCGTATTCATAAACCTCTTCAGCAACCGGGTAATCCAATGCACTGAATCCACAATGCGACAAAAGAAACAGAATGAGTGCTTTCTCCTCTTTTCTTATTATTCTGTGATTCATGTTACTATTTGTTGATGTTTTGTATTCACAATTATTTGACTTGTTTTCCGTCTCTGCAAAAATCTGCCCACAGCACCATAGCATCGAGCACGTTTTTTAGTTTCAAACCCGACGAGGAGAGGTTGTACTCAACAAACGGCGGCACAACCGGCAATGCTTTGCGTTCAATAAGTTTATCAGCTTCGAGCTGCTTTAATTGTTGAATCAGCATTTTTTCGGTGATGGCCGGAATCAGTCTCCGGAGTTCGCTGTAACGCTTTTTCCCGCTGAGTAAATTATAGATAATTAAGGGTTTCCAACGACCACCGATTTTCTCAATGGTATAAGTTACAGGGCAAACATTCAGCGCCAATTTTTTGTTTAACTGATTGGTTGACGACTCTTTAACTTTTGTCATTGTTACATACTTCAGGGTAAGTACTTGTATTTAAGTAAGTGCAAATATACCTTTGTTTTATCAAACTAAAACCAAAAAACATGAAAATTATAGTAACCGGATCGCTGGGGAACATCAGCAAACCCCTTGCCGAGAAATTATTGGCTGAAAAACATGAAGTTACAATCATCAGCAGCAAGGCAGATAAAAAACCACTGATTGAAGCAATGGGCGCAAAAGCTGCCATTGGGTCTGTTGATGATGTGGATTTTCTGACCGCAACATTCAAAGATGCAGATGCTGTTTATACAATGGTTCCACCTTTTTTTGGTGCAAGTGACTGGAAAAAGCACATTGCCCGGATAGGAGAAAATATGGCAACAGCGGTGAAAACAGCAGGAGTAAAATATGTTGTAAATCTAAGTAGCGTAGGTGCACATATGCCCGAGGGTTGCGGGCCTGTGAGTGGTTTATATTTTACCGAGAAGGCGCTGAACGCCCTTGACGGTGTGCATGTGAAACATCTGAGACCAGGATTTTTTTACACCAACTTCTATGCTAATATAGGAATGGTGAAACATATGGGTATCATCGGCAGTAATTACGGAGCCGAAACTACTATGATGCTGGCCGATCCCGGAGATATTGCTGCTGTTGCAGTTGAAGAGCTGACCAATCTGACATTTACCGGCAAAAGTATCCGGTACATAGCCAGCGACGAGAGAACTGCCGGCGAAATTGCAAAAACACTTGGCAATGCCATTGGTAAACCCGATCTGAATTGGGTTGAATTCGGAGATGCCGACAGTCTTGCAGCTATGCAACAAAACGGTTTGCCCGAAGAGGTTGCTAAAAATTATGTTGAAATGGGAACTGCACTGCGCAGCGGGGAAATGGCAAAAGAGTACAACGCCAGCAAACCGGTTCCGCTTCAAAGAACCAAACTGGAAACATTTGCTCAGAAATTTGCAGGTGCATATTCAAAAGCATAATCGTTCCAACTAAAAACTGTCTCAAAAGCCCTGAATTATATGGGCTTTGAGACAGTCTCTCCTGCTTAATTAAAATCAGAAAGCAGAACAATTACACTGAATTATCTGGCAGAAACTCCTTTTCCATTTCCGGTTTCAGAATTATCTGATTTTGAAACAGTAACCTTCTCTGAAAAACCATCTGAATCATAAATTACACATCCTTCACCATTTGCAATCCATACCCCACCGGGATTGCCAAAATTATCAAGCATAAAGTTGGCATAAAAAAAGTCTTCAATACCTGTTGGAGTTAATGTTCCTGAAATTACCTGTACCAAACTGGCTTCATAGCCCGAGTAAGTAGAGTTTACTTCGGTAAAAACTGTAAAACTATTATTTGTTCCTACTATGAAACCACCTAAACCGGTTCCGCTTTCAGGTCCGTTCAGGTAGTTCATCTTAATTGACAGATTGTCATTGTTCTGATCATAAAATGTAACCCTGTAATTGGCAAAAGTAAGTCCCGGATAATCGCTTGGGACATTGCTTTCCTTTAGAATAAAAGGACTAGCCAGGTAAGATGCAGCAATATTTGGAGGTGTTGCGCCACCGTTAACAGGCATACCAAGACTTACCATTGTATTCAGGATACTATCGGGAACCAGATTATTGATTTCCGCAGTCAAGCCGTTTTCCTGAACTTTGCTTGGTTCTTCTTTCTTGTCTTTTTTACAGCCTATAAATACAAGTGAAAAAGCCAGGATGACAATAAAAAACCGGGTTGTAATTTTTTTCATTTTGTTGATTATTTGGATGAACCTACTCATAAAGCTTTTCGGCAAACGCTCCCTACTCTCAAGAAAAGGATTTTCAGGTGACTCCCAAACTCTCACAAAAAGAGTTTTGCAAAAATTTTACTGTGAAATATTCCGTAGGTTAGGAGGATTGAAATCCGCAGGTTGTCTTTTCAAACCATTGAATTACCTTTGCCGCTCTTTTTGAATCGGCTTTGTGGAGAAATGCGAGTCGGTTCTTTAGTAATTGTAAAAATCTTCAACCGGAATATTTTTATAAAACGATCTTCATTAATAATTGTTTATTCCGCTTTACAAATGCCAACACAGAATGATAAATAATAAACCCTGGTTACCGTGGATAATGTTATTTTTCCTGGCTATCGTCTGGGGGAGTTCATTTATCCTGATTAAAAGGGGACTTGAAATTTTTACAGCAGGTGAAGTTGGTGCACTTCGTGTGATTATTACCTGGTTATTTCTTATTCCTTTTGCACTGAGACACATTCGTGGATTTTCGCGAAGGCAATGGCTGATTTTTTTTGCTGTGGGGATGATTGGCAGCCTGATTCCGGCTTTTTTATTTGCGGCTGCACAAAAGGGAATTGACAGTTCCCTGGCAGGGATACTGAATTCACTCACTCCGCTTTTTACCCTCCTTTTGGGGATGGCATTTTTTAAAACCCGTCCCAAATGGTTTAACGTTGCCGGGGTTTTTATCGGATTGGCCGGTGCAATGGGATTGGTTAGTGTTAGCGGAAACGGAAATTTCAGTTTTAACATGGGTTTTGCCATTCTTATCATAATTGCAGCTGTTTGTTATGCCATTAATGTAAATACAGTCAAGGCATTTTTGCAGAATGTTGACCCGATCTCAATCACAGCTCTTTCATTTTTTACTGTCGGCCCTCTTGCTGCAATATATCTGTTTGCAGGAACTCCGTTTATTTCTTCAGCGGGCAATAATCCTGAAATATACAAGGGATTGGCATATCTGGCAATACTGGCCATTGGAGGAACCGGGCTTGCACTGATGCTTTTCAACCGGCTGATTCAGATGACCAGTGCAGTTTTTGCATCGTCGGTAACCTATTTTATTCCCATAATCGCTTTGATATGGGGAATAGCCGATGGCGAACATTTCAGACCAGGGTTTTTACTATGGATACTTTTGGTGATCAGCGGAGTGCTGCTGGTAAATACGCGCAGCCTTACCAAAAACCGGTTTTACAGATTTATTTCAGGAATTGTGAAATTTTCGCGTTAAATCCTTTGGAATTAGAAATTTATTACTATTTTTGCACCCCCAATAATAAGGGTAACTAACTCAATAAAAATATCACAATGTACGCAATCGTTGAAATCGCCGGCCAGCAACATAAAGTTGTAAAAGACCAGGTTATCTTCGTGCATCGTCTTGAAGGTGAAGAAGGCTCGACCGTTGAGCTGAACAACGTAATGTTGTTGGACAACGACGGATCTGTTACCATCGGACAGCCGACGGTTACCGGCGCTGTAGTTACGGCTAAAATCCTGTCGCATTTACGTGGCGATAAGGTGATCGTCTTCAAAAAGAAGAGGAGAAAAGGTTATCAGAAATCGAACGGCCACAGGCAATACCTGACCAGGCTGCAAATTGATGCCATCACTGCCTGAGAAGGATGTATCCAAATCATTGTTTAACGCTAAAAACGAAAAGATATGGCTCATAAAAAAGGTGCCGGTAGTTCGAATAACGGTAGAGAATCGCACAGTAAGCGACTCGGCGTGAAAATTTATGGTGGCCAGGCTGCACAAGCCGGTAACATCATTATCCGCCAGCGTGGTACAGTCCACAACCCCGGCCTCAATGTAGGTATGGGCAAGGATCACACCCTGTTTGCTCTTGTTGATGGTGTTGTTGAATTCCGCCGCAGGAAAAACGACAAATCATACGTTTCTGTTCTCCCGCTCGAAACAGCTGAATAGTTGACCTACCATAAAAGAAAATTAAAAGCTCCGTTTCAGGGGCTTTTTTTATTCGTATTAAACTGAAGATTTGGATCTGTAAACTGATCGTTAAGTCCTTCGACTCCGCTCAGGAGCACATCGTATAGGCTTGATAACGTGTATATTGAAGATAATCAATGCTGACCAAACACGAATGTCACACTGAGTGGAGTCGAAGTGTTTAAACGCCAAATCTACAACCAATACCAGCAATTTAAAACAGTGATGGTAACAAATTTGGTCAGATTCTTTAATCCAATTCTCCTTACCTTTGCCCTTCAAAACCGAATACCAATGCTCGAACTGAATTATATCCGCGAAAACGCTGCTGAAGTAGCTCAACGACTGGCCATCAAAAATATTGATGCCGCAGAAACACTTCAAAAAATCATTGACATTGACGCCCGCCGCCGCGAAGCACAGAAAAATCTTGATGATAATCTGGCAGAAGCCAACAATATTGCCCGTCAGGTAGGCGAACTTTTCAAAAGCGGTAAAACTGCCGAAGCCAATGTGCTGAAAGCCCGTACCGCTGAACTGAAAATTCTCGCCAAAGATTTATCCGAAAACCTCGACAACCTGGTGGTTGAACAGAACAATGCGCTGGTGCTGTTGCCCAATGTCCCCCACCCTTCTGTTCCCCGGGGTAAAACTCCTGAGGACAATGAAATTGTACATTCGGAAGGCGCAATGCCGGAACTTTACGAAGGAGCCGTTCCTCACTGGGATCTCGCATCAAAATATGACATCATCGATTTTGAACTGGGCAATAAAGTTACAGGTGCAGGTTTCCCATTCTACAAAGGACAGGGTGCCAGGTTGCAACGCGCATTGATCGGGTTTTTCCTCGACAATGCCGTGGAAGCCGGTTACCTCGAAATTCAGCCGCCACTGGTGGTTAACGAAGCTTCGGGCTATGGGACCGGTCAGTTGCCGGATAAAGACGGACAAATGTACTACTGCGAAATTGACAAATTGTACCTGATTCCAACCGCCGAAGTTCCCATCACCAATATTTACCGCGATGTAATTGTGAAGTCAGCCGATTTCCCGATCAAAAATGCTGCCTATTCAAATTGTTTCCGCCGCGAAGCCGGATCTTACGGCAAAGATGTTCGTGGTTTAAACCGCCTGCATCAGTTCGATAAAGTGGAGATTGTTCAGATTCAACATCCCGATAAATCATACGAAACCCTTGAAGAAATGCGCGACTATGTTGCTGGCCTTCTGCGTAAGCTCGAACTGCCTTTCCGCATTCTGAAACTTTGTGGCGGCGATATGAGCTTTACCTCTTCGCTTACCTATGATTTTGAAGTTTACTCTGCAGCTCAGCAACGCTGGTTGGAAGTGAGTTCGGTTTCAAACTTTGAATCGTTTCAGGCAAACCGCATGAAACTCAGGTTTAAAGATGAAAACGGGAAAACCCGCCTCTGCCATACTTTGAATGGAAGCGCACTTGCATTGCCCCGCATAGTTGCTTCGCTGCTCGAAAACAATCAAACCGCTGAAGGTATTCGTATGCCGGCTGCACTGGCAAAATATACCGGATTTGATATGATCAGATAACAATTTCCATTAACGAGGAAGTTTGTCAGATAAAACAATTGGTTGATTCTACCGTTAAGTTAAAGTATCACGCAAAGACGCAAAGACACAATGTTGTTTTTTGATTAACGTTCAGATTCTTTAATTAGTAATGCAATGATATCAGAACCTGTATCTGGTTCTTTATCCAGGAAAAATTTCATGAAAAAACTGTTGTTTATGTTTTTGTTTGCCGTACTGATTCTTCCACGGAATCATGCGTTTGCGCAGGCAGTAACTGATGAACAGCTTGGGCTGATGTACTTCAACAACAAGGAATTCGATAAAGCATCAGCGTTGTTTGAAAGGCTGTTTAACGAGAAGCCCAGCCTTTTCAACTACACCTATCTGATGCAGAGCCTGCTGGAACAAAATGAATTTGACAAAGCCGAAAAGGTTGTCAAAAAGCAGGCAAAACGTTTTCCTGATGATTCAAGATATGTGGTTGATCAGGGGTTTCTACTGCAACGATCGAACCAGGCAAATAAAGCAGCGAAAATTTTCGAGCAGGCTATAAAAGATCTACCGGCCGATCAGCGAAAGGTGATAGAACTGGCCAATTCATTTATTACCCGACGCGAAAATGATTATGCCATCCGCACTTATCTCAAAGGCCGTCAGATGCTTGCCCCGCTGTATTCTTTCGGGTTTGAACTTTCGAACCTTTACGAAATGTCAGGCAATTTCGAGAAAATGTCAGATGAATACATTGCTTTGCTTGAAACCAACCCTGAACTTCTCAATCAGATGCAGGCCCGGCTTCAGAACTCGCTGAACAACGATCCTGAAGGGCTCAAATCTGAAGCATTCCGGATGGCATTGCTGAAAAGTGTGCAGCGCAAACCCGACGACATTATGCTTTCGGAAATGATGCTTTGGCTTTCATTGCAGTTAAAAGATTTTGAGGCAGCACTTATTCAGGCGAAAGCCCTCGACCGTCGTCTTGGCGAGAATGGAAACCGCGTTTTTTCTCTTGGCGGATTGAGCGTTGGCAACGGATTTTATAAAACCGGAGCCGAAGCTTATCAGTATGTGATTGAAAGATCTGACGATATGAGCCTTGTGGTACAATCAAAAGTTGAGTTGCTGAAAGCTGATTACGAGCAGATTATACGCTCCTACCCCATCAATTATAAAGAACTCTCCAATCTGGAGAGCAGATACCTGAAAACCCTTGAAGAAGCCGGGCGAAATCCCCTTGTTTTTCCGCTGATGCGTAATCTTGCGCACCTTCAGGCATTCCACCTGAACAACTCTGCCGGCGCAATTTCCATGCTTGAGGAACTGATCGGCCTTACCAACAACAACCGTTTGCTGCAGGCGGAATGTAAACTGGAGCTTGCCGATATCATGCTTTTTACCGGCGAACCCTGGGAAGCAACGTTGCTTTATTCGCAGGTTGACAAAGCTTTTAAAAATGAACCGATCGGTCATGAGGCACGTTTCAGAAATGCCCGGCTATCCTTTTATATTGGTGAATTTAACTGGGCAAAAGCACAACTTGATGTGCTGAAAGCAGCCACTTCCAAGCTTATTGCCAATGATGCCATGTCGATGTCGCTGCTGATCAGCGATAATATTGACGCCGATAGCTTAACAGTTCAACTTGCTACTTTTGCCAGGGCGGATCTTTTACTCTACCGTGAAAAACCAGAAGAAGCAATGGCTTTGCTTGACTCATTGCTCATTGCATTTCCCGGCCACCCGATTACCGATGATGCATTGATGAAAAAAGCGGAAATTCATTTGAAACGCGGAAATTTCACTAAAGCAGAAACCTTGTATCTTGATGTAATCAAAGATTATAGCGATGGTATTCTCGGCGATGATGCACAGTTTTTTCTGGCGGAATTGTACGAAAATCATTTAAAAGATTCTGCGAAAGCTATGGCCGCTTACCAGGAGTTGCTGATGAAATATCCGGGTAGTTTGTTTACTGTGGAAGCAAGGAAGAGGTTCAGGTTGTTGAGGGGAGATATGGTTAATTAATTTCTAATTTCTAATTTCTAATTTCTAATTTCTAAAACAAAAACACTTCGACTCCGCAAAGTGTGACATTCGTGTGGTAAGTATGATTTGTTTTTAATACATTATTGATCAACTATTTACGAAGTCATCCTGAGCGGAGTCGAAGGACAGTTATTCAATTTGACTTCAATTTCTAAATCAACTAAACGGGACCGAAATCCGAAATCCGAAATCTAAAATCCGAAATTGCATGGAACCAGTAAGAGCTAAAAAACATTTGGGACAACATTTCCTGAAAGATGAGAACGTTGCCCGTAAAATTGTGGACAGCCTTACAATGCCCGCGGCTGCTGTTCTGGAAGTTGGCCCCGGCACAGGTGTGCTTACCAAATATTTACTAAAACTCCCTATTGAAAATTTTCTGGCAATTGACCTCGACTGGGATTCTATTCCCTTCCTGAAAAAGACTTTCCCGGAAGCGGCAGACAGCTTTATTGAAGGCGATTTCCTGAAGATTCCCATTGATGATCTTTTCCCGGGGAACTTCTCGGTGATCGGGAATTTCCCTTATAATATTTCCACACAAATACTTTTTCGGGTACTTGAAAACAGAAACCGGGTGCCGGAAGTAGTTGGAATGTTGCAAAAAGAAGTAGCCGAAAGGATTGCTGCTCCTCCTGGAAGCAAAACCTACGGAATTATGAGTGTACTGCTTCAGGCATGGTACGATATTGAATATCTTTTTACCGTAGGTGCGGAAGTTTTTGTTCCACCGCCTAAGGTAGAATCGGCAGTTATACGGTTAAAGCGCAATCAGGTGCAATCGCTTGGATGTGATGAGAAACTGTTTGTCAATATTGTGAAGACTGCATTTAACCAGCGCCGGAAAACCCTGAGAAATGCCCTGAAATCGTTCCGGTTTTCACCGGATGCCGCATTGGAGCAACTTCTTACCCAAAGGGCAGAACGATTAAGTGTTGAGGAGTTTGTATTTATAACAAATCAGGTGGTGGAGCTGTAATGTGAAAGGATTCTCTTGTAAATTGATCCAGGATTTCTTTAATTAAAAAAGAAGACTTCACAAGTCGGAAGAAGACTTGGTAGGTCAATTTACGACTTGTCAGATTTTCCCTTTGTTCCTTCATCCAGGGATTTCTATAATTCGGTTGTCAACTCTTGTTTAGTTTTTCTTACTTTGAGTGATTTCTGCTTCTTTATTTCCTTTTTCTTTTTAAAGAATTCATTTAAAGCATTTTCTTCAGAACTTGTTAAAGGTTCCTGACTTCCGACAAAATCCACATCCAATTCTTTTCTTCTTGTTCTCATTTTTTCATTGGTTGTTAAAGTATTTATCAATCAATTTAAGTGCAGCTTGAGTTTCGATTATCATTAATCTACCTCCAAAGTGCACAGCACCTAAAGTTTCCTGGTAGTGTTTAATGAGCTGGCTTTTAGAAATAAAGGCCAAATTTCCATCATGTCCTCTTTGAAATGAAAGTTTACAGGCAAATGCAACTAAATTTCCAGGCACTCCTGCATACATTTTAGCCTTTCCTTTGTTAAAGGGAGCACTTTCAATCAGGTGCATGTATATATGATCTGATTTAACCTGCACGCTCAACAATCCTTGAATTACATTAGGATTGTTTACAATGGTCAGTTTATAGATATCTCTTTCTGGTTGCTTAAATTCAGCTAACCAATTAAAAACCCACCCATTTTTCTTCGATGTCAATTTCAGGTCATTTCTTGTGACAACAGAGATTTCAGTGGTAAAACTATCACCTGTTATGATGTTCTCAATTGAGTTGGTGAGTTTGTCAACAACGAAATCCAATCCTATGTTCTTCTTTATTGTCATATTACAAATATACGGAAAAAAGTTCTAAGATTAGCACCTTCGGCGCTCTGTCCTAGTCCCCGAAGGGGGCGAATTTTAAAAATAACCGTGTGTCTTACATCTTGAAAAGAAGACCTAACAAGTTGAAAGAAAACTTATTAGGTCACTCCAATTTCATAAAGCATTTATTAAAGAAGACCTGACACGTAGGGATAAACCCTTTCAGGTTTCTATCTTTAATCCCCGAATAACTCCTTTTCTTTTACAAAAACCACCTTGCCAAATTTTTCCAGTTCTTTGGTATTGATGCGTTTTTTGTCTCCGACTATACAGATAACCATTGGTTTCTCCGCAATATTACTGGCGTAGAATTGCTGGATATCATCAAATTTCAGGTTTTCATAAGCTTTCTGTTTGACGAATGCAGGATCAGCTTCATAACCCTGATTCTGCCAGCCTGTTATTTGTCCGCTTAAATCTCTGAAATGAGGACGTTTGCTCAATGCAGAATTACTCAGGTATTGCTGAATCATTTTTGTTCGCTCCGGCTTGGCCGGCATATGGCGCACCAGGCTGTCGAAAATGGTAATCGCCTCTATGGTTTTGTCGGCTTGGGTGCCGATTTTGCCCATAAAATAATTTTCTTTGCCTTTTAAATATGGATCAACGTATTTTGCTCCGGCGCTGTAAGCCATGGAACGGGATTCCCTGATTTCCTGAAGGACAAGACCGGAAAAATCGCCGCCGAAATATAGATTAAAGGCATCCATTACCGCTTGCTGGTCAGGATTATACGCGCTGCCATTGGCAAAAAAGTAAATATTGCTTTGGGTTGCCTTTTTCTTATCCACAAAATAAACCGTGTTTTCAGCATATTGATTCATATCCATCACAACCGGTGTTTCTACTGATTTGCTTCCGCTGGCTTTAAAAACATTTTTGCAGCTTGCAGCAATCTCCTGCGGGTCGAGGTTTCCGGAATAATGAATATTGACTCCATAATCCTGAATGGATTTAAACGCAGTTGTCATTTGATCTGCCTTGTAAGACTTTATCTCCTTAAGCCCTGGACGGTCGATAAATTCTGAAAGCTGACCATATTTTATATAACTAACCAAAGCACTGATCACATTTTCGGGTTCACTGCGCTCCATTTTGCGCTCTGTTTTGGCTCCTTCGTATAAAATACCCATTTTTGATTGTTCCAGCTCAGGATTTTCCAGCAATGAACCAATCAGGTCAAGCGCCTCATCGAATTTATCATCAAAACCGACAACTTCAATGTTGGTATAACTTTCGTTGCCAAATATGGTATATGTGCATCCGCTTGCGGCAATGGCTGCCTTAAAATCATCCAGTTTACTGCCCTTTGGATAAGCCAGATTCATTGCTTGCACAGCATATTCCAATGATGGAATTGTATGATGTCCGACTTTATAATCAACATTCAGTTTAAAAACATTGTTGGCCGGATTTTTTACACAATACACATTCATGCCTTCCGTGAGTGCAATCTTTTCAACATCTTTTTCAAAATCAATATATTTGTGTTGCAATCTGGTTTCGGGGATTGCCTCAAATTTCAACGCATAAGGCGACGATGCATTCTTATTGGCAGCGATTGGCGTGTAATCCGGCTTGTCAATTTTTTGCTTTTTCGGGAATCCCATCTTTGAATAAAAAGCCAGATAATTATCCCCATAGTACTTATTGGCAATGTTAATCACATCTTCTTTGGTGATGGCCATCAATTGATCGGGATATTGCAATAAATCATCAATGGATTGATAACGTCCGAAAGCCTGTGCAAGCATATTTCCCTTATACGTATTCGATTCCATGCTGATCTGATAATCGCGGAACAGCTCTGATTTAATGTTGTTGATCACTGCAGTATCAAATTCCCCTGACTTTAACTTCTGCACCTGGCTCATAACCAGTTGCTCCGCGTTGCTAAGCTTTTGTCCCAGGACTTTGGGAACAAACAAAATTATGCTTGCGCCTTCATCGTTGTAGGGCATATTAATAACCTGAGCGGCCATCATCTCATTTTCAAGAATCAGTTTGTCAAGCAATCCGGTTTCGCTTTGGTTGGAAAGCACTGCATTACAAACCGAAAGCGGAATTTCATCAGGATGCCCGGCGGGTACTGTCCTGAAACCCAGAATGCCAAGTTTTATCGGGCTCAGTTTCATTTCAACCTGCTCCCTACCGTTAAACGGCGCCTCTTTATATACCTCACGTACAGGAATTTCTCTCCGCTCCCATTTTCCGAACTTCGCTTCAATGATCGGCTTCACAACCTCCTTATCAAAATCTCCAGACATAATAAGCGCCATGTTATTTGGCACATACCAGGTAGTGAAAAAGTCATACATTTTGGTAAGGGATGGATTCTTCAGGTCCTCAACGGTTCCTATCAGCGTTTGCTGACCGTATGGATGATTGCGGTAAAAGTTCTTATTGAAATTTTCGATCATGGAAAATGCAAACATGTCAGAATACATATTTTTTTCTTCGTAAACCACTTCCAGCTCAGCTTGAAAAGATCGGAAAACGGGATTTTCGAACCGGTGGCTGTATAAATCCAGCCATTTTTCAATCTGTGTGGGAGGAAAGGCATTGTAATAAATGGTATAATCTGGTCCGGTGCCGGCATTTACACCTGTTCCGCCCATGCTCCGCAGCAGGTTAAACATTTCGTTGGGAACTGCATATTCGCCGGCCTTCAGTGACTCTTCATTGATTTCCTTCTGGATGTTTTTCCTTATTTCCGGATCAGTTTCTCTGCCCAGCTTATCATACAGCCTGAAAATGCTGTCGATATGCGGTTTTTCAGCTTCCCAATTGATGGTTCCCAATTCCTGAGTGCCTTTAAACAGCATGTGCTCCTGGTAATGTGCCATACCGGTTGCCCCTTTGGGATCGTCCTTGCCGCCGGCACGAACCATAATACTGCCAAAAACCTGAGGTAAGTTGTGATCTTCATTTAAAATAATGGTCAGACCATTTTCCAGTTGGTAAACCTCTACATCTATGGGATTATAGTCGGTGCGTTGAGCTTGTGTTGTTAAAATCAACAACCCAAAAAGGACTAAAAGGAAACTCTTTTTCATTGCTTCTAATTTTAGGATTAGTATATCAAATGTAGGAAAACAATTCTATTTCCTATAATGAAACTTCTTAGGTCAATTTACGACTTGCCTGGGGCAGCGAAGAAAATATTATTGTTTTATAAACTTATGTGTTTCAATTACACCTTTGCCCACAGTACTGATTTTTAACAGATACATACCGGGCTTGAGATTTTGTATTGGTAAATTGGTTGTTCCCTGTTCCAGTTTATAAGAAAAGATTTCTGCTCCGGACAGGGTAAATACTTTGGCTTCAGCTTGTTTCAGCATACATTCTACTTTGAGGTTTTCCTTAGCTGGATTGGGAGAGATAAAAGCGCGGTTGATGATGATTTGACCGGGTTTATTTGAAGTAATCAAACCTTCCCTGTTTAGTTTAATAAAGTACATGTCGTACAAGTCAGTATCATGATTAAACCTGGGGGCATGAATCACAAAACCACCATCAGAAAGTGGAAGCATATATCTGGGTTCATAAAATGCATCTCCCCCCAGGTAATGCAGATACCTGAG
>WSXX01000049.1 GCA_009773515.1 Bacteroidota bacterium | reverse complement strand
AACATCTGCCGGAATGTCATGCTATTTTTCAAAATAATCAGAGAAAAACATCCGGTTTATTTCTGGGTTTAGGGGGTCAACTTGATCCGGATTATCCAAGCTAGATAGTTTAGTTCACCTCGTGTCAAAATCCTCATTCTGGAATCCCATTCAACCATTTTTTTCAGAATATTAAGATCAATTTTCTGTGAAGATTCACTTGAACATCCATTTACTTTTCCATCAGATGCCTCCTCTTTGAAATAATTAGAAGCTAATTCAACATCTTTTACAGATGGTGCAGTTCCCTTTGAGAGATTTAGTGCAATAGTACTAAAGACTGAAGTGTACTTTTTCTTCTCTGCAACAGATTTTTTTTCTATAGTTTTAAAAAAATCTATCAGATCTATTCCATTCTCAATAGCTTGATTATATTTTAAAACAATAAACTTCAAGGTGCTTTCTAGAAGGTAGTTCTGTTTAATGTCAATCTGGTCAAATATTTCTGGTCTATTTTTTCGAAGTTCCATCATTAGATTATTCTCAAATCTTATCATTTCTTCGCTTAAATCCTCAAACTTTATTATTGAAGAAACAATAATATCTAATTTACTTTCCTGGACATTTGAAAGACCTCCATATTTCGCTCTTAGTTCATTGTAAAATTCCATTCCCTTTGAGAGAATATCAATATTCATTTGTATTCTTTCAAAATCAACTTCTTTTTGTTCTAGAACCTTATACTCATTAGTTGGGATTGCATATTTATTCAATATATCTTGAGAAGTTGCACTAGTCATAAACTCTCTAATCTCATGCGAATTTGAAATATTGTCCCATAAGTTCTTATTTTTTGAATATTCTCCAAAGTCATCACTAACAGAATATTTTTTTATCAGTTCATTCATTAACTTCATTAACTCGTTGAAAAAGGCAGCAAGATCATCTTCTAGCTTTTCTTTTTTCCAGATTTTTAAAAGGTCGAATTGCTTACCCAATTTTGCCCCATCTGTGTATAGGTATAATATTGAAATTGAATATGGAATAACGGCAGATCGTATTTGACCTAGAGCGCGTTTCCCTTGTCCATAAATTCTTTCCAGTTCCTTAAATAAAATAATTTTGGAAATTAGTTCCTCATAAAACCTTCTATTTACACTATTCGCTTTTCTCCCCCTAGTTTCCCCTGTGATTTCTTCTAAAAAGTATCTGAATACTTTTTCCCCACCTTTTTTCACGACATACGGTTGTTCACCCCATGCAGTATAATATTTACCCAATTGCTCCTTGGAAAATCGATAGTTTTTTGGGTATTCCTTTTCAATTCTAGCTCTATTTGAACCAGCAATTCTCAACTTTGTATTAAATTCACCTCTTGATTTTTCGAAAAACCATTTTTTACCTGAAGGTGTAACAACACTATCAGATAAAGCTTTAAGTCTACTTAATTGGGGGCTTCTTGAACTTAAATCAACACTAGATACTCTAGTTTGGGAATTTGAATATCTGCTTATATCTGAAATAAGGGTATCCAAGCCCTCTTCTGTAACATCAAGGGCTACATTTATCTTAGCCATTACTTTTACTCTGTCAATCGGAAATCCATCCTTTTGTGTAAAGTAAATACTAGCTGTTGTTTGACCACCATTTACAATCTGAAAATCAGTCAATGACTTAATAAACGTTTTTCCATTTATTGTTTCAAGTTCTTTTGCTATAGAAGTAATAGTTATTCCATTATTATATGCAATAAATTTTTCAGGACTCTCTCTTATCGTTTCCCTTATTCCCTTATTTACTCCCTTGAATTGCAGGAATGATCTTACATTCTTTTCTAATAATCTTGAGCTATATCTTTTATAAAGTTCAGATAGTATTCGAGCAGGTAAAACACAAAGATAAGATTCGAAGTTTTCTTCTTCTGCTGCTTTGATAACTTCAATTTTGAAATTGAACAAACTTTCAAAATCAACAATTAGGGACTCCCTGTTGCCTTGTGAGATTATGACATTATACAAAAAATTCAGGTCTATTAATTTTTTTATAATGAGTAAATCCTTTTTAACTTGTTCCCGATTTTTTGTAAAGGATATTGTTATTGTTTCATCATCAAACTCTATCCTCTTTGGTTGCGGCATAGCTCCCCTAGTTTCGATTGTAGCTGTGGCACTGATAAGAAAAACTTCCAAGACATCAAACTGATCTGCCCCAGCAGATGATGAAAGCTGAGATAATAACGGCCTGATTGGGTCTGCATCCTGTACCTCATCGTTTAGGTATCCTTTAATTGCTTTATCTAAGAATTTTGTTGCACGTTTAAACTGATTCTCATAATGACTCTTAGTAGAAATCTGTAAGTCATTTTCAGTTGCATTAATCTCGATGCTTTTCTCATCAATAATGAAGAGTTGAAGTCTCTCTGAAGACTCATTAACAGTATATCCATTTAACTTCAGATTTTCTGATGGATTTAAATAGTATGAATCATTCCAATCCTCAGAATCAAGTAGTTTAGCATCAACCATTAATGGAAGGATTTGACTTAGAAATAAAGTTTGCTGTACAAACCCCTCTTCGTCCTTTGAGCTATCGATTATATCTTTTCTGTAACTTAGAAACTCTTCGATCTGCATATTAAAAATCTTTTTGTTCGACAATAAAATGGGTTAGAAGATTCGTTCTTAATTTGTATTTGAGCGCGAATATTTCAATTGGAATATTTGATCTGTTGAGTTTGGGAAAATTGTCAGATGCGCAATTATATGAAATACGATTTACAGGCTTAAATTTATATTTCTCATACTCCTTAATATTTTTAGAATTGATATTTTTTTGACCCAAAGCTTTCCATAAAATTGAACTATCTCCGGAAGATCCTTGAATTAAATCTTTAATATCCAAAATCAGCTGCACTATACTAATTCCACCATTATAATCACTTGATAAAGAAACAATAATCAGTTCTAGTCCCTTTCCTGGAGAAAGTTCTAGTTGAAATTCACTTGATATTTCTACATCAATTCCTGAGGGATATTTAGTTTTTACTTCTAAGTTTTTTGTCTCCAACTCGAAATCGTTTGCTTTATCATAAGGTCCTTTCCAAGAACTCAAAATAAAATTGATATCATGTCTTTGGGGATCCGTAATCAATGATTTTAACACTAACAACTCTCCCATAAGACCGCGTATTGCATCCTCTGAAAGCAAATCAGTTTTTTTATTTTCAAAAAAATCACTCCACCGATAAAATGCCTGAATAAAATAATTAGAATATTCATCCACATGACACAATTCATTTATTCCTTGATATAAAGAGAGTATGAGGTCATCAAAAAGATCGCAGTAATCATTATCAAGCAACTGAAGTACAATTAAGTTTTTTTCAGAGAAATATTCAATGGACAAATTTTCCTTTTGAATGCCTTTGAAATTTAGGAGCGTATCATTCGGTAATGCTAGAATTAAACAACGGCTATTTTCCTTACTAACTCCAATGAAAAGTTCACAGATACACTGAGGAGAAACTCTAAGCGATCTGTAACCACCTGTGACAGTATTTTCTGTGAGGCCGACCCACTTTGATTTTAGTTCTGTACTTGTCATATCTATAGTTCGTTTGCGTCATCAGGCAGTTCTGAATCGGCTTCATTATATTCAGATTCTTCTTCGTCTTCAAAGCCATAATCCCCATGTACATATACACCACCTGGATCAGGTTCTATTGGAGGGAAACCAATTGCATAACCAACCAATGGTATATTCAAATCAATTTGATTATCTTCTACAATCTTTTTAAAATCCGGGTCTTTTTCTTTGTCTTTTTCCTGAAGAAAAACGTAATGGGAATCTAAAATATAAATTACCAAAAGCCCTTCTTGGTCTGACATTTTCTCACGGTAAACTCTCTCCGGAATGTTTACTCCTTTTGCCTTTCTATCAATTTGAACTTTGTCCCAATCAGGATATTTCTTTCTATAATATATTCTTCTGTTTTCTATAAATTCCTTTTCTGCATCTTTAATTTGAGATTTACTTAAAAGAACTGATAAATCTAAACCAGCAGATATAAGGTTAGCCGATTTTCCTGATGCTCCAAATACTTTCTTAAAAATGAAGTTATCTCTGTATGTTTTTGATGCGGGTTCGTTTTTTGGACCACGCCTAACTGTCATCCTTATGGGTACTGTTATGCCAGTCTCAGCTTCATTTAAAATTCCTTTTCCTTCTCCTTCATTAGCTTTTCCGGTAGTTTTGATTGCTATCGTCCATTTAGTTAATTTGTTCTTTTCTTTGCAAAGTTGGATAAATCGGATTATGCTATCACATGTGTCTTTACCATAATTATTCTCCATTTGAAGAACTTTAATTATTCCAGCAATGTCAGTTTCAGCAGTAAGAAAACCGGCATCGCTTCCATCATCATTTAACTTCTGTTTAAAGTCAAAATCAGGTAAAACTCTATTTTTAAAATCCCACCAAACTTTTTCTATTTTCTCCTTACTAATATCAAATTTCGTAGTTTGCTCAAGTTCATCCTGATATGACCAATTTACTTCCTTAGTATCTTTTAAAATAGAAGGCCTAGTTATTTTAAGAGTACCAGGATGTTTTTTTACCCGAAGCACAAAGTTTTCTGGAGTCTTGCCTTTTTCTTCCATTTTCCTAAATTCTATTTCAAGCTCTTCTATTGTTCTGGATACTAAATCATATTTCTCCATTGAATCATGAGTAATGAATAGTTTACAGCAATCTAAATAACCAGGCCGATAACCAAACCATCTTCCCATTTGCAGCAGAGTATCTGAATAATCAGTGGATCGAACAAAATAGTTAATACTTAAACCTTCCAGTGTAAAACCTCTTGATAGTCTGTTTCCTCCTATTGCAATATATTTTTTCGCGGTTTTCTTAGGATAAACAAGTTTATCTCCCGTCAAACTATTTATTGCTTTAACTTCGATGTCTTTTATTGCATCAACAAGAAAAGTATTTCGAATCGTTTCAAAACTGATTGGTTTAAGAAAATCATCATCATATCCTTTCGGCAGATAATTAATGATATGTTCAATGATAACTGAAAAGTACTTATACCATATTTTCTCAAAGGTTGCAAAAATCGAATTGGGATTACTTGGTTCATCTAGTTGTAAACTACTTTGCAATTCTCTCATATAAATATCAATTAAATCCTTAAGCTGGTTTTGCCATAAGGTAAATCTTGAAATGTGAATCAACATTGAATTATGAGGATTAAACAATGTAGAATTTATCATAGCTGGCTTACGGCTTTCACGAATTGCAATTGATAAAATAAAACATAGAATACTTTCCTTTATTGAGTCTGGTAAATTTCTTGGAAAATCATCTCCAGCCCTAGATGCTCTGGTAAGTCTCCTGTATTCTTTGTAGTCAGCGAAATCCAGATATGAACCAAATGGGCCGAACCGTTCTTCCCATTCAACAAGGCTATTGATTTTTAGAACCCCCATTAATTCTCCGTTGTCTTGTGAGTAAACTCTATTGGGAAAATTTTCAATACTGTCCTTCACAATTTCGACTAAAGGAATTTTCTGTTGTACTTTGTTTTCTAATGGTTTAAGCGTTTCAAAGATTTGTTGTGCTCCGATATAATTAGACGGTGGATTAAGCAATACAATGAAATCATCGGGAAACAAATTACTTTCCTGTGGCAGTGACTTTTCTATGTGTTGTCCCCTCAATTTATATTTTACGGGCCAATTATTTTCTGGTGCATCATTTCTATCTGCTAACACATTAGCAAATGGAGTTGCAGTGTATCCTAAATAGGTTTTTTTCTTGAAAAGAGCAAGTAATGCTCTTATATGACCATTTGTTTTTGAGGCATATTCTCTTCCCTTTTTACCTTCATTATTTAACGATGCATTGTCCGCTTCATCATCAAGAACTAGTAATGGGATATTATGTTGATCTTTATTTTCCTCCAAATAATCATGAAGCCAAACTATTAAATTTCGTAATACACTAACATTTTTCTTGCAAACCAGAATATTGGTGTGACTGAGTGTGAAGTCCGCATCCAGCAGAGATTTTTTGAAATCGGATTTTGCAGAAGTGATGGAAATAATCTGACGAATACTAGTATCACCTTGATTGCCAAATCTTCTGATCTTACCAACGCCTTTTGTTACCAAAGCATCAGTGTCAATGTCTAATCCCTCACCAACAACATCATTCTCAATTCTTAACTGTGTCTGGTTTCGGAGGTCTTCCATCAAACCTGCAAGAACAATTATTAATTCGTAGCCAGCATCAATTGCTCTGTTAATCACAGCATTGAAATTTTGAGTTTTTCCAGCTTGCACATTCCCAACTACCAACCCTTTGGTGTAAAAGGCCTCCGTTGACTTGGGATCCTCCATTTTCTCTAATATCTCCAAGCTAGTATTTTTCGTTTCTTCAATAACTTTATCTGAACGGCCCACCTTTTCAAGTAGTGTAAAATATCTATCACTATAATTCCATGAGTTCTTTAATTGCTCCTTTCTTTCTGCTGTTAACCATGTTCTGAATCCTTTTTTTGTAAGTGAATTACTAGGGTCAATATCAATAGGGGTAACTGATAAATATTGATTCTTGGCAGTCTCATAATAGTTTTTTAAAGTTACCTCATCAATTTCAGGATAGCCAAAAAAATTGATAACAGCAGTAATTGAATTTTTTATCTCAGGAAGGAGATTCATAAAATAGTTTGGAGACAGGGAATTATCCTTCGAATATTCTTTTGCTTTGCTTGATATGATTTTGATAATGACATCTATATATTTATTTTCCATGAGGTTTATTTTAGTAGTTGTATGACTTCTTGAGGTAATGAACTTTCGGCAAAACCAAGGTTTGGAAGTATGTCAGTTTTTATCAGTTCAGATGACAGCCCACTTTCTAAGAGTTCATTCACGCATGTAACTAAATCTTTCAAAGACAATCCGTCTTTCTCTTCAATTCCAATAAATTCTTTTTCCTCATGTGTCTGCCGGATTTTGTTAATTCGCGTATTTATCATTCGAATTAGCAAGTTCAATATAGTAACCTTTTCCGGGGCTAATTCAGAAAGCAGCGATTTAAGTAAAGGAAAGTTGAAGTTGAGTTCCAATATAGGTCCTCTATTAGATGCTTTTTTTTCAAACAATTGAACCTTATCTTCTCTTGGGGTATTATGAAAATCTCGAATTCCTCTGTTAAAATATTCTCTTTCAGCCTGTGTTTTCAATTCATCAATATATTTCTCAAATGCTGCTGTTAAGTCGTGTGGTATTTCAATTTGAGATTTAGCTACATTCAAATGTAGCAGTTGATCAACACTGTTTCCAATATCAACACGCAGTCTTGCTAATTGCAGTCGTGGAGCTTTTTTAATTAGACCATTCCATCCGCCAAAGTGAATTAACCTATCTGCCCTGTAAATATAAATCCCTTCCATATCCATCAGACTTCGGTTCTTTGTAGTCCAAATGGAGATGCTTTGGCTTTCATCAATACTTCGTGATGGCAGAACAAAACCTTCAATCTTAATTGTGTCAGTGCTAAAATGTTTTTGTTTATATTCTATTGGACGGACATCATTAAATTTAGGGAATGGATTAAAGGGGGCTATCAAGTTGTTATTGATTCTTATCGTTATTGGGTTAGTATTTCGTTCCATGTACCGATGAAACACGAGCGATAAATAGTCAGATGTTACTTCAGTTATCTGTTTCTTTAATGCAGATTGTCTATTGTCTTCCTCCAGATAATTTTCGAATTTGTAAAGTCCTTTCCACACAACAATTGTGTTTGCCTCAAAATTTTCAAAGCGATTTAGATGTCCTTCACTAAGTGAGCGATACTGTTGAATGAGTTTAGTAATTTCATCTTGTGCATTAACCAGCAGCCTCCATTTTCCAACTTTTTTCAGATAGTTTACATCCCATGTCCTGCCCGAATATTCTTTCGTTCCTTTCTTTCTTGATAAAACTGTAAAGCATCTAGTTTGTGAAAAGGATGCCGTTTTCATGCCTAATCCAAACCTTCCAAGGTCGAAAGCATTTCTCTCATTTTCAGGTGAATTGCTTGGAAACTGCATGCATAATTTTAATGCTTTCTCATCCATCCCGTTACCATTGTCAGCTACAAACAAAGTAAATGGCTCATGCTCCATCCTAATAAGCACTTCAATTTTATTTGCATTTGCAGAAACGGAATTGTCCATCAAGTCAGCTAAGGAAGATTCCAGTGTGTATCCCTGTTCCGCAATTGACTTAATTAGATATTCAGGATTTGGGTCTGCAACTTCAGACTTTATTTTTTTAACTTCAATCATTGAGGTTGGTAGGTGTGTAGTTATTATTCATTTATAAGCCTATAAATATCTTTTGCGAGTTTGGTAGCCATTAGCGGCGGCACTGCATTCCCGATTTGTTTAAATGCTGCTGTTCTGTTCTGAATTTCTTTAACTCCTTCAAAATAGTAATCATCAGGAAAGGATTGTAAACGAGCTGCCTCACGCACAGAGATTGATCTATTTTGTTCAATATCAGGATGAATATAATAGTGTCCGTCTTTTGCTATATGAGCAACTACAGTTTGAGAACATGTTAAGTCTTGTGCTACAACTTTAAAACGATCAAAGAAAGAATGTCTGTTCTTATGAGTTTTCAATTCTTCTTCAAGGTCATTATAGTCGAGCCTTTGACATGTAGTATTCCATTTGTCAACTGCAATCCGATAAATTTCTTTATCCTGAATTGTATGCGGTCTGGCTACATGTTGTGTCAAAATATCAACTCCATTGCGAATACCTGTTTTTTCAAGATAATCGTTCGTCTCAGCACTATATTTGGAATATTTATCAACTCCTTGTCCGGCTAATATCTTAGGCAGGTCGCTGAAAATATTTTCGACTTTGAAATCGCCATTATCTCTGATTGATTCAAAATCCGGCAAATTAACATTGAGATCGCTTTTCCAACCTATAATTATAACCCGTTTTCTGTTTTGGAGAACACCAAAATTTTTGGCAACCAGCGTAAACAACTTCATTTTGTAGCCCTTTTTCAAAAAGAGCTTTTCCATGTTTTCTAAGTAAATTCCTTTTTTGGCAGATTTCAGTCCCAGGACATTCTCAAATACAAACATTTTTGGTTTGTATTTTTCAAGATACCCGGCATATTCTACATATAAGTGATTTCTTGGATCTCTTTTCATACCATCGGCTGACCTTGCTCTTCCGACCAATGAATATGCCTGACAAGGTGGTCCACCAATAATAAGATCAACTTCCTCTGTCCCAAGTTGTTTAGAAATCAGTCTATGTATGTTTTCGTTGTATTCTTTGCCAATTGGCAGGTTAAATACACTATTAAGCAAATTCTCCGGGACTTCTTTATATAACTCACTTCTACTGATTTCTCCTTTGAGGTATGAATAATACTTGTCAGTACTGTTTTGAGTTTTCAAATAGTGGAAGGCAATTCTGGTTTTTAAAGTATAACATGCAGCTTCATCCATTTCAACATGAGCAACAGGAATAAAGCCTTCTCTGATAAATCCTTCAGATAAGCCTCCTGCACCAGCGAAGAGATCGATGTATTTAAGTTGTTTCTTCATTGAAGATGCTGTCATTAAAAAAATCAGATAAACTCATCTTAAGTCCGTCTTTTACAATCTTTTCCAGGTTTTTTACTGTTATATTCCGCTTACCGTTTTCAACATAGTTCATGTAGGTGCGATCAACACTTGCCTGCCATGCCAGTTGTTCCTGTTTAAGACTTTGTTTTTCTCTCAGCTCTTTAATTCTGAGACCGATTTTTCTCTGGATTAGCATATTCAAAAGTAGTTTGAGTGGCATATAGTACATTGTACTATATGTCACGTTGATTGTACGTAAATATGATTTATTGGATCAGATTACATCTTTAATTCTGTAATCAGATGGGCGAGAGTATTTTCTCTTGTTTTAGGCTTTAACATGCACTCCCAAAGAATGATAATACGCCATCCTTCTTCAGATAGTTTAGCCTGGTTTAATTTATCGTTTTCGACATTCCGGGTTATTTTACTCACCCACCAATCAGTCCTTGTTTTTGGCACAACAAAATACCGGCAACCTTCATGTCCATGCCAGTAGCAACCATGAATAAAAATAACGGTATTGAGTTTACGAATTACGATATCCGGTTTTCCAGGCAGACTTTTAACATTGAGCCGATAACGGTAACCTTCAGAGAATAAAAATTTCCTGACCAACATTTCGGGCTTTGTGTTTTTGCCCTTAATACGGCTCATGTTATAACTTCTGATAGTCGGGGAGTGCACATCAGTCATAAAACAAATTTATTGAATATTAATCAATAATCCCACTTCCAATCTCCAATACTACCAACCAAGCTAAATTATCATCCAATCTATAGCTAAATAAACTATTCCTGTAAGCTATTGCTGTTGCATTGAATTGATATAGCAGCCCCCTGCTTGCTGGGCAAAATGGCTTAGAACGCAATTAACGATGCTCGTTGGTAGAATAAAAACTTTGCTAGACATATATTGATAATTGACTGACCTAGACTACTCAGGTAGAAATTGGTTTTTTCATTTTTAATCTTCTGGCATACTACCTATGTTGGATAGTCAATTTCAGGCTTAAAAGCAAAAGATTACAAGTCGATCTGATATCCAAAATTATTTATTCTTGTATTGTTTTCGCTATGAATCACTTATGCCATAGGCAATGGCATCATTATATATAAAATTTATTTTTTGTTAATGTTTTGTTAATTGACATACTAGCAAAAACTTAAAAATATGAAGCATGTTTATGTATCCGTATTTCTACTATAATTTTCTGCCATCTCTAAAATCATTCTAAGAAAAGTTTATTTGCCTAAAATGTTTGTATTTCTTTTGTGCCAATCAATCAAATTACTAATAATCTAATAATCTAAAACTCCATGTATGAAAAACCTGATATTTACACTGATAATTTGTTTTGCAATAATCAATGTCGAGGCTCAAAATGAAGTCAAGCCAAGCAGAAAAAGAAGCGACACAATTCAAACAACGCTGATTGAATTTTCACTTTCCAGGCAAACTACTAAGATTCCTAAATTTATCAAGAGTCGTTCTCAGGTTATATTTAGCAGCAATGAGGTAAACACTTTTCTGTATTCTGTTAAGATAATCGAACAGCAACGCGATTTGTTTAATCAGGAGGATTTTGCCAACAAAGGCTTAAACTATGAATACAAACCGGCAGATTTCAGTGTTACAGAATTAAGTATGATTGATTTTTTAATTCCTGATGTAAATGATCATCAGAAAGTAAAACAAAGAAATCAAAATTTATCTGATCAAACAATTCTGAAAGATTCATTAGAACGATTGATTCTCCTGAGAAACGAAAGCTATTTACACAGAGAGAAAATAATAGCACGAGATAGCCTTTCTTTAAGGTCAGCACAAATCACACGAGACATTTCAAGGCTTCCCACCGATAGTGAACAACTAGCTAAAAAGAATGAGTTCGAATCACTTAATCAAGATATTGATAACAAAATTGCAAGTATCGATCGTCAGATCAATAGCTCCTTATTACCGGAAAGGGATACAGCTCGTATTAACAATAAAATCCGCAATATTGATACTTCAATTTTATTAATTAATAGAGCAATAAAAGCTTTGGAAAATCAATACAATGATCTTATTGAAAATGATGCAACGGACAATTTATTAATACAAGAATACAAAGAAAAATACATTAAGTACAGAATAATGGTGGCAAGAATTAATCAAAAGATAAATCTTTACGATGAACTCCTGTTTCTTTTATATTCACCGGAGCCTTTTGATTCGATCAGAAAGCAAAAAGAAAGAGTGCTCAGGATATACCTCGGCAATGATATCTCACAAATTCAGATTCTTGCAAAATGCAATGAATCAATTGGAGAACTTGATGGCTTATATTATGAGTTATCGGATGTTCTTACAAGAATGAATGATAGAAGCCGTTTAGATCCTGCTTTTACAAAGTTAAGTAGTTTTCACACATCGATTGCCAGGGATAAATATGGTGAGTTGTTTAAGCAAATAGTTATAATATATAATGCGATTAATATTAATAACTGGACAGTAAATTATCAGACTACCAACATATCTGACAAGGCTGATCGTATTTTTTATTCACTCGAATTCAAACCAATTTCTAATGAATATACGCTTCCTATACAAACAAAGAATTACGATTACAATTTTGATATAAGAGGAGGAATCAAGGTTGATGTGAGTGCAGGATTGTTATACAATTTAAAACTTAATGATCAGCAGGTAAGGCTGGAAAAAGAAACTGATACAACCACGAGGCTGATTAAGATTAATAATCAGAATAATTTTATTCCTTCGGTGGGCGCATTGTTCAATGTATATTTCAGAAATGAAGCCAGCATAAAACCAACATTTAACTTCGGAGTCGGAACAAATATCGACAAACTCAGGTACTATCTTGGTTTCGGACTACTGGTGGGTAAAAGTGAGCGGATAATAATTAACTTCGGAGCTGTTGGAGGAGAAGTTAAAACTATTTCTGATGAGTATAAAGAAGAAACAACTATACTTGCCGGTTCAACATCCAATTGGCAGAACACCGATTTTATGCAAAAAGGTGATACTTTCAGGATCGGAATGTATTTTGGTGTTACCTACAACCTCTCCGGTAAAAATAATCAGGAAATGTCAGCCATGATAAGAAAATAGGCTTCGCACATCACTTCTTATTGTATATTTGCTGAAAAGAAGGCAAAAAAGACCAAAACACAGGCGAAACAAGCTATTTCGCTCATTTTTTAAACAAGAAATCAAAATAAATGTTGTAATGTTGAAAAATGTTTAACAACAGGACAAAAAACCAAATTTATTCACATTAAAAAAAACCTATTATGAACAAATCTGAATTGATTGATGCCATCGCAGAGAAGGCCGGATTAACAAAAGTACAGGCAAAAAGTGCCATTGATTCTTATCATGAAGCAGTTGCTTCTACCTTGAAAGTTGGAGGTAGTGTTGATATTGCAGGTTTTGGTTCGTTTTCAGTTTCTGAAAGAGCTGCCAGAACAGGTCGCAACCCACAAACCGGAGCTCCTTTGCAGATCGCTGCAACCAAAGTTCCTAAATTCAAACCAGGTAAAGGTCTGAAAGACGTTTTATAATACCTCAGACATTCTGTTTGATTGGCCAATTATTTTGGCCGGTAATGAAATTAATACCCGACAAAATTGAAAAATTTTGCCGGGTGTTTTGTTTTTAATCACTATTGTCCGGTGAAAATTGAAAAGATTCTTGCCACCAAATCTCCAAGACTCCAAAATACACAAAACGAATTAATTAAATTGGTGATTTTTGGTGATTTCGTGTTTTGGTGGCAAATTTTATAAAGCAAGCTATTGTTCTACAACTTTTGTCAAAGAGAGTCAATATCAATTATTTGTAATCATATTCGAAACTTCCCCGGACAACAATGATTTGAAATCATATTCGAATCTTTATCCGGACAACAAAGTTTTTTTTAATGATTTCGCCCTTTCAGGGCTTATTTTTTGGTTATTACACCCGGTAACACAAGGCTTCGCCGCTGTGTTAACAGATTTCGCCCTTTCAGGGCTATGCATAAAACAAGCCCTGAAAGGGCGCGATATATTAACGATGGGTGAAGCCCATCGTAATCAAACAATCACCTATCTAAGCCCTGAAAGGGTGAAATATAAAACGGGAAGACCAGTCTTTAATTAAAATTTTCAGCGCATCTTTTCTCATTCCTGATCGAATTTAAGTCTTCTTCTGCGTAAACTTCAGGTCATAACCGCTTCAGGGCAACCAGAATAGGTCAGTAGGATATTCACTTTAAGATTGTTGATAACCTCCAAATTGTTGTTAAAAACATCAGAAATCTGCATCAGATTACCAAAAATAAAATAAGCCACAAATTCCAAGGACTTCAAAAATGCCTTATTTTACAGGTGTTTTAGAAATGACCAATGGTTTTATGTCTTAATATATTTCAAATAATTACGATTAGAAATTAATTTTTTGTTTATGTAGACAATCTAAGTCCGAAAAATAATTATTGACTTTATTACAATTTCAGTATCAGCTATTTAAGCCCATAAAATGGTTAATTGTTAATAAGTCTATTTTGTCTTGCCTCAATACATGTCGTAAATTGGCTCTGCAATTGGGGCGCAGCTATGCAGCGGAAAACCTTGCAGAGAATCTGACAGCCAAATTGCAATTGTTCCTTGAAATGATGCATGTAGTATTAAAATGAACGCTGATTCCATGGATGAATATTGTTGAGTTGGTTTAAGGATATTTAATCAGGTTTTGAATGCTGTTTAAATGACCTTTAAATGTCGTTTAACTGAACTCTGGTTTTTCTTCCATAAGACATGACAAAGATTTCGGAATTGAATTATTTAGTATCAATGGCCGGAGGATTGAAATTCAATGGTAAGAGGATATAAATTCAATGGTCGCACCATTGAAATTCAATGGTCGGAGGATACTAATTCAATAGTCGCACTATTGAATTGAAATTCAATGGTCGGAGGATACTAATTCAATGGTCGCACCATTGAAATTCAATGGTCGGAGGATACTAATTCAATGGTCGATTTACAGGAAAGTTGAAGGCTCAAAATTTCAAAGCATCATTCAGAGTTCATTGCGGAAATTTTAGAGAATATTTCTCAGGTTTTGACGGGCAAATAATGTTAATAACTCAAAAGCTATTGTGAAAATCTTGACATAAAGACTTGCGAAAGTCGCCGTAAATTTGTATTGTCTTATAAATGAAACAGTTCCTTGAAATATTTTGAATGAAACAGCATCGGCAATCTTTGGGTATGCTTAAAGGTATCCGGTAATATAGAGGCATTGCTTTTATATGCCGGGTTTATCACAATTATTAACCCTAATGACGGAGACAAAAATGAAAACTCCCGAAATGGCGGTACTCAGTCCGGATCAAGTGACTGACATACTGCAAAAGATTGCTGAAATCCAGGCTATATTGCCTGAAGGGGTGGCTTTGCGGCCAACCGATCGCCAAAAGTTGCTGAAACTGGGACGCAAAACGACGCAATTCGTTCAGCGCACCATTGAAATGACGCAACAAAATCCAGACATGGTACCCGTTTACATCGACCGCACGTCGATGGAAACGAGTTACCAGGTGTACAACCAGATGCTCACGATTATAGCGTCAGTCGAGCAGCTGGAGCGGAAGGTGACAGATATTATGCTTGTTAGCGGCAATATTGCCAATACCAGCAGCCTATCGTGTTACCATGCGATCAAAAACGCTTCCAAGGACAATGTACCTGGGGCTCAACCAGTTTACGATGCGCTTAAAACCAGGTTCAAACCTGTAAAGCGCAAACCGGGACCAGTTGAACCGGGTGCAAATGCTGAAGTCGCGTACTCTTAGCTTGGGGAATGGGGAATCCTGCGAATACCGTGGAAAGTTTGAGCAGGATCCCATCCCTTTCAATTCAAAGAACCCTGTCCGAAAGGATGGGGTTTTTTGTTTTAATAAAATTTGAAACGATAAACGATCATTCAAAATTAGTACAAAGTTGAACCAAAGGCAAGAGATATGCAAATGTTTAAGTAAAGTTTTATGAAAAAGCAGTTGGTTATTAACAACTAAAAGAGTCAGTTTGCTTTATTGACAGGGTGTATAAAATAATGGATCCTGTTCATAACTAAAATAAGCAAAGGTATTTTGGGATCCGTTCCATAATGTATTGTATTTCGCTCTTTCAGGGCTTTTTTTTTGGTATTACACCCGGTAACACAGGGCTTCGCCGCTGTGTTAACATATTTCGCCCTTTCAGGGCTGTGCATAATACAAGCACTGAAAGGGCGCTATACATTAAACGATGGGTGAAACCCATCATAATGAAACAATCACCTATCTAAGCCCTGAAAGGGCGAAATATAAAATGGTAAGACCAGTTATCTCTGAATTCTACTCTCCTCCCGTTTTGTATTCCAATTTGTCAGAATAGAATTTTCCGCTGAAAACCACACCCAACACCTTATATTTAACCTCGCCCTGAATAACATTGTTTTCTAGTTTGGTGATGTTACAATAGTACTCTGCCCCGGATTCTGTAGCATACAAAACCTGCGGGTAGCCGCCGGTAGCAGCATATTTGTGGAAATATCCCACACACACGCCCAAAGCCCTGGCATGAAAAGGATCAACGATATAATGCTTTTTATTAACTTTCATTGTAGCCGTATCATTTGCATAAAAGTCAAACTGAATCCCTCCATTTGCCGGAATATTTGAAATTACGCTTAGCTGCTGGTATGCAAGCGGATAATTCCAATACGTGCTGAAATTGGTAATGTATATTTGGGCAATATCAATGAGGGTATCTCTCCCATCGATGGTGGCAACAATCTTATTCAGCTTGTAATCGCCATCATCACCGGGCTCATCATTATCTTTTCCACAGGAAAATAATGATGTCATAATTACAGCAAGACAAAAAGAAAAGAAGATTTTTGATTTCATAGGACATTACAATTTTAGGGTGTAATAAAAATGAGTTCAAATCTGGTACAAAAGTAAAATGTCACTGTATGGCTGTCAATCACATGTTCGTGTGATATTTAATTAATAAATGTTACCGCAATGTCTTTATTTAAGGAAATGTGAATTGCCATCAACCTCAACCTCGGTTGCTGAGCGAAGTCGAAGCACAACCTCGACCTCAACCTCAACCTCAATCCGAAATCCAGCAGTAAAAAGAAGACCTAACAAGTTGAAAATAAGAAAACTTGTTAGGTCAATCCGGAACTCAACCTCAACCTCAACCTCCATTTAAACCCAAACCTTAACCTTAACCTTAACCTTAACCTTAACCTTAACCTTAACCTTTACCTCAACCTCAACCTCAACCTCAACCTCAACCTCACCCTCAACCTCAACCCCAACCTCACCCTCAGCCTCAACCTCAACCTCAACCTTAACCTTAATCATGTTAAATTCCTGTTAAACAGGCCTATATTATAAAACAAATGTATTAAAATCGGGGTTGGTTAATTCTGGCACAGACAAATCGCAGGTAATACCGACTGAGATTACACCAAAAACCATCCGCATATTTTGCAGAGCATCATTTCCAAACCTGAAAATTACTCCCTCAGGTAATATCAGTGAATAACCACCAATGCCCCGAAACATTTAAAAAGCGGCAATAATCAGGTTTTCACCATCAGATTAAAAGAATTTGTGAAGCTTATTGACAATAAGAATTTTCTTAAAGTCCGGATAAACCGGAATGCCTGACACAACATTGCACTTTAACCTCCTCCCTACCCTCCCGTAAAACGGCGGGCATACTGCCACCTCACATTTTCAGCTGCTTTCAAAGGCAGCTTACCCCAGGCTGAAAGATAACAGTCAGGGCAATTCACCTCATTTACCAACCTTTTAAAAACACATATCATGGGAATCAGAAAAAATGCAAAATTTTTATCGGCCACTGAACGGGAAAACTTTGTAAGGGCCTGTGTAATGATGAAAGCCGATATTGTAAATCCTGCGGCTCCCCTGGCCAACCGCTACGGCCGATGGGATGAATACAACGCCATTCACCGCATGATACAAAGCGCATTTGCACCGGGCGCACCCAATGTAAATTTCGGGCATGGAGGCAACGGCGCTTATGGCTTCTTAAGCTGGCACCGGTATTTTCTCTATCAGCTGGAACAGCAACTGCAAACTTATGTTCCGGGTGTAATGATTCCCTATTGGGATTTCACTGACCCGGCTTCAATTATGACAGATACTTTTCTCGGGCCCAACGGAACCCTGGCTTCGGGAAACATAATTCAGCAGGGATATTTTGCAGTTGACAGTCCGGGTACCGGCAGCAACGCAACTCCGCTTCCGGCATGGTGGCCGGCAGGATTAAACGGCTGGAGGCTACCAGGAATGTTCCCGGGCTCCTCAGTGGGAGGCCTCAAACGCCGAACGGGCAATGTCGGATCTCTGCCAACTATTAATGATGTGCGTGAAACGCTGGCCATGGGCACATTTCACAATTTCCAGAATGCCCTTGAATCGGGAAGCGGAATAACATCGGGCAATGAAATGCACAACAGAATGCATGGCTGGATAGGCGGAAATGGCGGGCATATGTCGAATGCAGCGGTTTCACCCTTCGATCCGTTTTTCTATCTGCTCCATTGCAATGTTGACCGCTTGTGGGCCATGTGGCAGATGGACGGCCATCAGAATGATTTTCCGGCTGTCGGCGGTTCATCACAGCACCATCTGAACGATATCATTTATCCCTGGACAGGCGGAACACCGGGCTACGGAACCAATGCTTCCATAGCAAGCGCCATTCCCATGCCGAACTTCAATGCGCTGGGAGTTATCCGCAATTCAGATACCCTCGATTTCAGGGCAGCATTCGACTACACCTATGATACCATAGCCATTATCGGCATTGCCATTGACAGAACCGGCAGCATGACCGGCCTGACCCCCGATCCAATGGTAAATGCAGCACCCGATGTCACCAAATGGGAAGCAGCAAAGCGAGGTGTATCAGCGTTTCTGCAGGATTGCGAAACCATTCAGCACAGCGGAGCCATATATGTAATGGCTGGTATCAAAACATTCCGCAGCCTGTTTGGCAATAATTTCAGTACGCTGTTTGCTGCACCGGGATACGGACTGGTGAAAACCGGAACCAATTACAGTCAGGGTACATTTGAATCGAACATTGCCGCGATCACTCCCGGTGGCGGAACCCCGCTGGCCGATGCACTGAGTGATATTCACAACACCATAGTGGAGCCTCCGTTTGCCGGAAATCCTTCGGATGAGCAGCGGTACATCGCATTTCTTACAGATGGAATACTCACCACCGGATCGCCGATGAACTCAATTCCGAACGGAAGTTTTAACCGTACAGCAATCTTCGCCATGGGATTTGGCACCGGCGCCGATGTGGATTATGGCACACTGGCTTCGCTGGTTGCAAAAGGTAAAACACTGCCTTTCAACCAGATATTTCATGGTGAAAACGCAGGAACCATCGATAAGTTCTATTCTGATTCACTGGCCAGGGCCATCGGTTTTACCAACGTGCTTGATCCGGTTCTTGAGCTTTTCCCTGAAGAACATACACATCTGGACTTTTCAGTTACCTCAGCCGACGACGCCATTTTTATCACGGCACAGGGAATTGATTTCCAGGACAGCAACTGGTCGTTTATGCTTCACGGCCCGAATAATCAGATGTTGTATGGAAGTGAGAAAGGCCATCAGCACGCAGACCACTGCAACCATTGCTGCCCTTCACCGCACATCACCAGCCGCAGGTCAAACGGCCGCCTGACGATGGTAATTCAGAGGGGCAACACAGGCAAAGATTGCTGGGTGGGCAAATGGCAGCTGATGATCTCCTACAAAGCAAAGCACATGGATAAAATGATGATGCCTGCATTGGGCGAATTGTTGTTTCCGGTCGCTGCCGGACCGATCAGAGGCAAGCGTTATTCGCGTTTGCTGATGCATCCGGGAAGAAGAATTGCCACCCGCAACATCTTCAGAAAAGCCCTGCATGGACTGGATGATGTGGCTGTTGGTACCAACAACAAAAGCAATGAAGCCTGTCATATGGTGGTAAACATTTATAACCGTTCGAACCTGAAGATGGAGCTTGGCGCCAAAAACGCAGTACTGAGGCCGGGTGATGATCTGGATATCAATGTAGTAGCAAGTGCCAATATGGGCAAAGTGGTGACACTGAGCGGGCTTTCAAGAATCATCTCTCCGGCATTTGACATTGAGAAGGTACTTCCCAGAGAAAAAGTGCTTGAAATTATCAGAAGACATGAAGGATCGCGCAGACGCTCGAAAAAGTATGACATTGCCCTGATACTTGCTCAATTTGAAAACAGCCAGAAAGAGATAGAATTTATCACTGATGTGGAAGGCAAGGTGGTGAGCCATCACGGCGGACCCTTGCACATTCACTATTCCGAAACCAAAGTACCGGGAGCCTATCATGTGGGTGTGCATGTAAATGGCATTTATTATCCGGGACAAGCGGAATCAGGAGGTGGCGGTCACGATCATAGCGCTGAAAAGCATCCATCAGGTGATAAGCCTGCAAATGAACCGGAAGGCGAAGAATTCTCAAGGATTTTCAATGTAACCCTGATAGTGTCAGATGAAGTAGAAAAAGAAGAGAAATCCAAAATGAAATAGTGTGAGTGCGTTTGTCTGAGTCTCCTTTCTTTGTGGTGAAGGAAGGAGTAGAACAACCTGACGGGGATAATGCTGTCAGGTTGTTTTTTATGTTCTTTACCGGGATGGGCTTCACTCAACGCTGATGCAGGGTCTGCTGAAAAACTCCGTTAGGAGTTTCCCTTTAACATGGGACAATTTCATGAATACTATTCACTTTTCTTATTAATTAACTTTGAAAGCTACTGACAATATGACTTTTGATTATTTTAAAGCAGACCCTGATTGCTTTGTGATATTAAAATCCAATTTTACTTTTTACTTTAGACTTTAGATTTTGAGCTTGTTAAATTTTCGATTCTCTGGCAAAACACTGAAGGTTTATATTTTAAATCATTGTTGTCCGGGGAAAGTTTCGAATATTATTACAAATGATAGATATTGAGTCTAATAGACAAAAGTTGTAGAACAATACCTTACTTTACAGGATTTGCCAACAAAACACGATCCCGATAGCTATCGAGACACCAAATTTCACCAATTTAATTCATTCATTTTGTGTAATTTGGAGTTTTGGAGATTTGGTGGCAAGGAATTTTTCGATTTTTACCGGACAATAGTGATTTTAACTTGTATTTTTGTTAAATATCTGTTAATGGCCGTAATAAATTTAACCAAGCAGTTGTCTTTCTGTTAAGTAAGGCTGATTCTACCCCGAACCAGCTGAAACGGGCATCTTCGTTAAAACTACCACACAGTCTGTATTTTTCCAGGCAGGCACTTCAACTACACTTAGTATTCAATGATTTTAATCTGATCATGTGTATATGGAAAGACGTAATTTCCTTTTGTCTGCCGGTTTGCTAACCGCCTTTGGTACTATATCCGGCAGCGGATTTGGTGCAATCAATAATACCATCAGCCCAGAGCAGCCCGGTTTTGAAAATGACCCTATGAAACAGGCATTGCTTCCTGCTATGCCTCCACTGGACCACAATGGTAGTATGGCCATCAGGACCTGGGTGCGTTCAGCCATGACCAACGGGCTATATTCAAGTGTAGAAACAGCCGTGGCCCCAAAAATAATGGGACCAGCTCCCCACTGGCACAAGGAGCTGGATGAATTGATGCTGGTACTGGAAGGTACTGCCAGCATTCTAATTGGCGATGAGGTGGTGACAGTGGAGGCCGGAGGTTGGCATCTGCGGCCCCGCATGATAAAACACACTTTCTGGAATGCCTCTGACAAGCCGTTGCGTTTTATAGATATGTATTTTAACCAGCCTTTTGAAGAATACCTTGAGCGGGTTTTTTATCAGTTAACGCCAGAAAATGGTTTTCCCGATGGTTCTGATGCGAAAGAAAAAGAGCATGAGCGATTGAGAGAAAAATTTGGTCTGATGAGTTCACCCAATGCCTGGGATGAGAGGCAGGAAATTGCCGCAAGATACGGCTTGAAATAAAAATCTCAGGTCCTTCATTTCCGGATGTAGTGCTACCAGCCTCAGCCAGAAGTCAGAAGTCACTTGTCTCGGGAGCGCGAAGCGATAACGAGAGAAGTCAGAAATCAGAAATCCGAAATCCGAAATCCGAAATCCGAAATCCGAAATTCTCAACCTCAACCTCAACCTTAACCTCAACCTCAAACTGAAGTCAGAAGTCAGAAATCCGAACCGGAGCGAAGCGGAGCTCACCGAAGGTAAATCCGAAATCCGAAATTCTCAACCTTAACCTCAACCTCAACCTCAACCTCAACCTCAGTCAGAAGTCAGAAATCCGAACCGGAGCGAAGCGGAGCTCACCGAAGGTAAATCCGAAATCCGAAATTCTCAACCTCAACCTCAACCTCAACCTCAACCTTAACCTCAAACTTAACCTTAACCTCAACCTCAACCTTAACCTCAACCTTAACCTTAACCTCAACCTCAACCTCAACCTCAGCCTCAACCTCAAAATTATCGCTCAATAAAATCTTCAATGCGCTCACCATTAAATTATTTCAAAAAATCTTCTACCTTTGCACCCTCTAAAGCGAACCTGAATGTATTTGGGCTAGTTAATTGAAAATGAATTAACAACAATCAAACTATACATCTTACAATGAATATTGAACTGCAGCACACCGGAGACCTTACCGCAACCATCCAGATTGACCTGTCGCCAGCCGACTATGAAGAAAAAGTAATGAAAGTGCTGAAAGACTATCAGCGCAAAGCTCAAATGCCGGGTTTCAGACCGGGTAAAGTTCCTTTCGGGATGACAAAAAAGCTTTACGGACAGGCAGTTACTGCAGATGAAATCAACAAACTGCTTGGCGAAACCCTTGAGAGTTTTGTCAAAGAGCAGAACCTCACTATATTGGGCAATCCTTTACCCAATATGGAAAAGACCCCTGAAGTTGACTTCAGTGAGCCAAAAGAACTGAGTTTCTTTTTTGATATCGGACTAAACCCTGAATTTGAAATTTCACTCGAAAACACCGCTGCCATTCCATATTACAACATTGAGATTTCAGATGAAGCCGCTGGAAAATACCTCGAAGATCTCCGCCAGCGCAATGGTGAGCTCAGCGAAGTGGAAGTTGCTGAAAAAAGCGACCTGCTGAAAGGTGACTTTGCCGAACTGGATGCTGATGGTAATGTGAAAGGAGGTGGAATTACCAGCACAGGTTCTGTTAAACCTGAGATTTTTAACAATGAAGATATTCAGGCTTTATTTATCGGTGTAAAAGCAGGTGATGTTGTGAAGTTTAACCCTATGGAAGCTTCCGGCAATGCGACTGATGTAGCCGCAATGTTAGGCATTGACAAGGAAGAAGCTGAGGAACTGGAATCGGAATTCAACTTTACGGTCACCTCCGTAAATCGCATGGTACCGGCTGAAGTAAATGCTGAATTGTTCGAAAAGATTTATCCGGGTGTTGAGATTGCCGATGAAGCCGAACTTCTGGCAATGATCAAAAAAGATGCTGCCGGATCGTTTGTGACCGAAAGCGACAAAAAATTCTTCAATGATGCCGTTAAATTTCTGATCGAAAGCTCAGGCATTCAGTTGCCGGATGAGTTTCTGAAACGCTGGTTGGTTGATGTAAATCAGGAGAAAACTACTGCTGAAGAAATTGAAAAACATTATGACGACTATGCTCGTTCCATGCGCTGGCAGCTGATTGAAAACCGCCTGATCAAAGAATATGGAATTGAAGTTTCGGAAGAGGACATCAAAAACGTATTCCGTGGTTATTTCCAGAGACCGGGCAGCAGCGAAATGGACGAAGAAATGATGAGACGCATTGATGGTATCGTTGATTCGTTTATGAAAAACAAAGAAGACGTCCGCCGCATCAACGACCAGATTTTTGAGCAGAAACTGATGGCAGTTCTGAAAGAAAAAATGACAACAGAAGTGAAATCAATGAATTATGAAGAATTCGTAAAAATGGCTTCAGAAAAATAAACTGAACCTTAAATATTTAAAAAGCCCGCACTGCTGCGGGCTTTTTTTATGTATTGAGCCTACCAATGGCAGATTGTTCGTCTTATCCTTCGACTCCGCTCAGGAGGACATCGTATAAAATTGATAATAAGTGCATTAATATGAAATAGTGTCCACTCTAAACGAATGTCACACTGAGAGTCGAAGTGTTTAAACGCTTGATTTAACTATCATCTCCGCATTATATTAAAAATTGTTTTTGAGTTCAACTCAGGAAGTCGGATTCTCAAACTACAGCTCATAAATCTTTTTACATCACCAGAAACGGTACCGACGCCGATTGGCCGCGGCTGATTATTTTAAGGATGTAATAACCTGGATTCAGGTTACGGGTAAAAATACTGAACTCAGGTCCGGTTGCAGTGCCAACGCGACTGACAACCCCTGCCGGATTCATAATCTGATAACTCACCTCTCCGGAAGCAGAGGCCCATTGAACCCTTGCCTGATCAGTCACCGGATTGGGGAAGATTTTAACTTCATCCTCCGGAGAGACAACATCTTTTACTCCAATGGTATTTTTGGCTACAATTTCAACAATTCTGTCGTCACCGACCCTGGGTGTTCCGCGTCCATCTCGGTTACTTACAGCAATAAAAACCCTGCCATCCGGACTTACACACACATCCCTGAGCCTTCCCCAAAAACCATCAAACCAGTTGGCTACTTCTGTTACGGATTGCCCGTCGGCGCTTAGTTTAAGGCTTACCATTTTCGATGCTTTCAGCGCAACCATCAGCATTGAGCCCTGCCATTCAGGAATTGCAGCATGGTTGTAATAGTCAATTCCGGCAACGGCTAGTGTGGGCGTCCAGGCGTAAAGTGGTTCTTTAACATTATTCGCCTGACAAAAAGTAATTTCATCCGGAAGATTGCAGAAACCATTTACCGAAGGCCAGCCAAAATTGCGATTAGCTTCAAGCAGGTTGAACTCATCATCGCTGTTTGGGCCGTGTTCCGAGCCATAAAGAAAGCCCTGCGGAGTAAATGCCAGCCCCTGCGAATTGCGGAGTCCAAAAGCCCATATGTAGCTTGCCGGGTTCGGGTTGTCGGATGGAATAGTTCCGTCAGGATTGATTCTGAGAATTTTACCTGCCAGAGAGTTCATATTTTGGGAACTGGACGTATTGCCTGCATCACCGGTTGACATGTATAGTTTATCGTCAGGTCCGAATACCAGCCTGGATCCGTTGTGAAATGAATTTGCAGGAATGTTATTGATCAGTGTGGAGCCCTGTTCAAGGTTTGAACCATTCCATGTATATCTGACAAGCCGCTCTTTAATGGCGGAGCCGTCGGTGTAATTATAAACCAGATAAACCCAGGGGGAGCTGCTGAAATCGGGGTGCAGCGCCATGCCAAGAAGTCCGGCTTCGCCATATTCAAATGCATCCTCGATGGTGAGAATCAGCTGTTTATTGCCCGTTTCCGGATTCAGGCGGTTCACACGGCCCGGCCTTTCGGTAAACCAGATGTAATTGTCGGGCCCCCAGAGAATTTCCCAGGGAGTTTCAATACCTGTTACAATGGTGTTTGTATCAATGGGCGTATTCCCCACAAACAGCTGACTTTCAGACTTCTTAGAACAACCGAACGAAAGTACGATGATTATTAAAAGAGGAAAATAGAGTGATTTATTTTTCATGATGTTATTTCTTGTAATAATTAAACACAGGTTTTGGCATATTGTTGAATGGTTTGTGGCATGGATATTTCACAGCAAATTCAATGATGTTAAAAGCGGCATTGCACCCGACCGAAGGGAGCAACAAATGAAAGCTGAGCGGCATTTAGCTTCGCTGAGCTCGTCCGCTTTCACAGACTCGGTTGCAATGCCGCTCTGAACACCGGATAATTTGCAATTATCCGGACGGCAGCCTGAAACAACACCAACATATTGCCTTATTGCTGCTGATCAGCCGAAAACTTTCATTGAATTGCAAATACAATTATGTTAGAAGCGGCATTACAACCGACCGAAGG
>WSXX01000022.1 GCA_009773515.1 Bacteroidota bacterium | reverse complement strand
GCCCTTCTCCTCAAGGAGAAGGGAGCTTGATCCTACATATGATGTACGTTTGTTTTTAGATTAAAAAATATTGCACTTAAACAACAATCTCAGTTCTGCACCAACTTCTTCTTGCTTTCAACAAAAGCTCAGTCACCAGAAGAAAGGGATGGATGATGTGATTTTACTAACTTTGTATTTATCAACAGCCCCCCTGTATGGCGTATTTAGGAAAGACATATCCTTCAACTCTTCATCACAATGCCTCGGCATCAACACACAATTTGGCTAAATGCCTCAGAAAAACCGAGACTGAAGCAGAAAAGATTTTATGGCAAAAAATTAGAAACCGAAAATGCGGAGGCCTTAAGTTTAGAAGGCAGCATCCATTTCAAAAATTTATTCTTGATTTTTATTGTCATGAGATAGGGCTTACAATAGAAGTTGATGGAGGAATTCACGATAATCCTGATGTCTTAGAACATGATTCGAATCGTACCTTTGAACTTGAAAATGTTGGAGTTAAAGTACTCAGATTCAGAAATCAAGATGTTTTAGAAAACATTGATGAGGTTTTAAAATGTATAATTGATTTTGCTGAGACTTATAATACCTCATCCCTCCGCCCTTCTGAAGGAGAAGGGAGCTAAATCCTACAAATAATGTACATTTGCTTTTTAACTAAAAAATGCTGCACTCAAAACAACAATCTCATCGCTATACCACCCTCTCCTTGAGGAGAGGGAAGGGTGAGGTGATGCATGGAATGAATATTAAAGGCCTGACCACCAGTAATAATGCTCTTGTAACCAGTGCATTCCCCGCCAACGAATACCTCTACAACGGCAAAATGTTCCAGGATGAGCTGGGGCTGGATTGGTTGGATTATGGGGCAAGGATGTATGATGCGGTGTTGGGGAGGTGGCATGGGGTGGATCCGCTATGTGAATTAAGTAGGAGATGGAGTCCATATTCATATGCCTATAATAATCCTACTCGATTTACAGACCCTGATGGGATGTTACCAGATGGTTTTCATCCTGAGGATTCAGATAGAAGAAATAGATATGATCATTTTGCTTTAGAGCCAGATGAACAAGAAACTTGGTGGGATAAATACGAAAAAATGAAAAGCGATTTTCCTGATTATGTGATTGCTCAACCTAATAGAGACACTAAAAGAAAGAAAAAAGATAAAAAAGCTGAAACCGAGGCTAATCAAATTAAAGTAGTACGAACGAAAATTATCGAAGACATAGCAAATTTCACTGGATTATCAGCAACTGTTATTGAGAGTGCTATGATATATGCTATTGTTTCAACAGATCAATTAAGGGACGAACTATTGGCTGCTGGGCATTCAACTAAAAAAGTTGATGAAGTAATTTCAAGAAGCGCCACAACAGGGGGTATAGCTAGAATAGGTTCTCGATTGCTTTTTTATGGTCAGGTTGGTTATAGCATTTATAATATTATGACAAATCCTACTGGTAGTAATATTGCTTTGCAGGGAGCCGATGTATTTTTTAGTGGTGTTGCAACTTATGGTGGGCTTCCGGGGGTTGGAATAGCAGGGGCATATTGGCTTGGAAAAGAAACTTTTATTATGGCACAAAAAAGCTTACAACAAGGTTTAGTGAAACCAAACCCAAATATGACGTGGAATTATGTCGGTGGTCTGATGCCGGTCCCTTTAATTGTAAAATAATAAACATGGATATATGAAAATTATTGATTTTCTTTACTTTGTCTCTTATCATGCATATGTTAGAGGAAACAAGGAGAGTATGGGTGCTTTCATGATTAATTCATTGTGGATTTCTGCACTTCAATTTTTTCTTCTTTTCTCCTTCCTGGTTTTTGTAGAAGTAAAAATGAACAATAGCTTTTTAGATTTTCTTTATAATATAAATTTTTTTATACTTACTTTAGGATTCATTATCCTAATAAACAACATCTATTTATTGCTTTTTAAAAGGAGAATGATAATTCTGAATAGATTCCAAATGAGTGAAAAAATATTAAAAATTTATTGGTTTCTTATTATTGGAATCTTCTTTATTTGTTTCATTCTTTTTTCGTATTCTTCTTATTTACGCAAAGAAACATTTGGTTGGTAGCAGATTGCTTTATAAAGTGTAATAACGAAGGTGTGAAAAATGTAGCACAGATTTCTTTCAAGTGGTGACTGTACTAAGCTGAAAAGTACTACAAATAAAATGAATCACTGTTGTGCCTTAAAATTAATGAGTTAGGAAGTGAATGAAGCACAACCCAACTCATTTTTGTAGTCTTGGGGTAACCCACCGGGCATGAGCATCTTTTCTGCCCAATTATCGTGGCGTAACTTTTCGTCAAAAAACATAACTCAAACCGAAACAAGGACATCACTCCCCACCTCCCCCATCACCATTTTCCCATTAGGTATCTCCTGAATAAGTTTATCACATCCACCCAACTGCATATATTTGTTTATCAGTACTTTAAACTACAAAATCTTTCTTACTGAAATTTCATTGCATTGCTGATAATCTTTATCTTTGCCGCAAATTCACGCTGTTTTACTACACTTCCAATAATAATTAATCCAATGTCAAAACTCACCAACAACTTCATCAATCGTCATAACGGACCAAGAGAAAATGAAGTCACTGAAATGCTGAAAACCATTGGTGCACAAAGTCTTGATGCACTGATTGACGAAACCATTCCTCAGGCAATCAGGCTGCCCAAAGCGCTTAACCTGCCCGAAGCAATGAACGAATACGAATACCTGAACCACCTTGCCCAATTGGGTGCAAAAAATAAGCTCTTCAAGACTTATATTGGAATGGGATATTACAATTGCATTACACCTGGTGTAATTCAGCGGAATATTCTTGAAAATCCGGGTTGGTACACCTCATACACCCCTTATCAGGCTGAAATTTCGCAGGGCCGGCTTGAAGCTTTGCTCATTTATCAAACCATGATCAGCGACCTTACCGGCATGCCTTTGGCCAATGCTTCGTTGCTAGATGAAGGCACTTCAGCTGCCGAAGCAATGATCATGCTTTTTAATTCACGGTCACGCGAAGCAGTGAAATCGGGAGCAAACCGGTTTTTTGTTTCTGACAAGGTTTTCCCGCAAACCATTGATGTTTTAGTTACCCGCGCAGAGCCGCTTGGCATCAAAGTAGAAACCGGCGACTGGCAGACAGTTGAGTTTGACAATACCTGGTTTGGTGCGATTGTGCAATATCCCGATGAAATCGGAGAAATACACGATTACAGCGGATTTGTAGCCAAAGCACATGAGAAAAACGTAATGGTTGCCGTTGCAGCTGACCTGATGAGCCTTGCATTGCTTACCCCTCCGGGTGAATGGGGCGCCGATGTTGTGGTTGGAACCAATCAGCGTTTTGGTCTGCCGATGGGATTTGGCGGCCCACATGCAGGTTATTTCGCCACACGCGAAGAGTATAAACGCAACATTCCCGGCCGTATAATCGGTGTTTCGGTTGATGCACAGGGAAACCGCGCACTGCGCATGGCGCTGCAGACACGTGAACAACACATCAAACGCGAACGCGCCACTTCAAATATCTGCACTGCCCAGGCTTTGCTGGCCATTATGAGCGGAATGTACGGCGTTTATCACGGGCCTAAAGGAATCCATCAGAATGCAGAACGCATAAATATTCTTACCGGCGTTCTTGCCACTGAAGTTTTAAAATACGGTTACAAACAGCTCAATGCAACTTATTTTGATACCGTTAGAATTGAGATTCCGGAAACAGTGAGAATGGCTGAGTTCAGGAAACTGGCATTGGAAAATGAAATCAATTTCCGCTACATCAGCGAAAGAGAAATTGCTATCAGCCTCGACGAAACCACAAACCTTGAAGATGTAAATACCCTGGTAAACATCTTTGCATCAGCAGCCAAAAAGCAGTTTACTGAATATGTTTGCATACCCGAAGAATGTTGCCGCATAATAACCATTCCTGAAAATTTCAAACGGACATCCAAATACATGCAGGAGAAGGTTTTCAACAGTTATCATTCCGAAACCGGTATGATGCGTTTCCTGAAGAAACTTGAAAACAAAGACCTTTCACTCAACAAATCCATGATTCCGCTGGGATCATGCACCATGAAACTGAATGCTGCCGCCGAACTGTTTGCGCTGAGCTGGCCATCTTTCAACAGCATACATCCATTTGTTCCTGAGGAGCAGGTTGAGGGTTACCATATTATGATCCGTGATCTGGAGAAAGCCTTATGCACAATTACCGGTTTTGCTGCAATGTCGTTCCAGCCCAACTCCGGTGCATCAGGCGAATATGCCGGGCTGCTTGTAATCAGGGCATATCACCTGAGCCGCGGAGATACGCACCGCAATGTTTGTCTTATTCCATCTTCGGCCCATGGCACCAACCCTGCCAGTGCTGCAATGGCCGGTATGACGGTGGTAGTTGTTAAAAGCGACCCCAACGGCAACATCGACATGGTTGACCTGAAAGAAAAAGCCGAAAAATACAAAGACACACTTTCTGCATGCATGGTTACCTACCCTTCCACACATGGTGTGTTTGAAGAAGGAATTCTTGATCTTATAAAAATCATCCATGAAAATGGCGGACAGGTTTATATGGACGGTGCCAACATGAATGCTCAGGTAGGATTAACCAGTCCCGGATTTATCGGAGCCGATGTTTGTCACCTGAACCTTCACAAGACCTTTGCTATTCCTCACGGCGGTGGCGGACCTGGCGTTGGCCCGATTGGAGTGGCGCAGCATCTGAAAGCTTTCCTTCCCGGTCATAAAGTGGTCAACACTGGTGGCGAACAAGCAATATCTGCTGTTTCTGCTGCGCCTTATGGCAGTGCATCCATACTGACTATTTCTTATGGTTACATTAAATTACTGGGTGCTGAAGGTTTGACAGAAGCCACCCGACTGGCAATTCTGAATGCCAATTACCTGAAAACAAAACTTGAAGGACACTACAAAATTCTTTATACAGGAGCACATGGCCGTGTTGCCCACGAAATGATCCTCGATTGCAATGAGTTTTCCAAAACTGCTGATCTGCAGGTGATCGATCTGGCCAAACGCCTGATGGATTATGGTTTCCATGCCCCAACTGTTGCATTTCCGGTTCACGGAACACTGATGGTGGAACCTACCGAAAGTGAGCCACTTGAAGAACTCGATCGCTTTGTGGATGCCATGATTTCTATCCGTAAAGAAATTGATGAAATTATTGATGGAAGAGCCGACAGAGTGGTGAATGTGATTAAAAAAGCACCTCACACCCTTTGTATGGTAACCACCGATGAGTGGACTTTGCCTTACACCCGCGAGAAAGCTGCTTTCCCTGCTGAATGCGATAAAACAGACAAGTACTGGCCATCGGTAACCCGCATCGACGATGCTTTTGGCGACAGGAATCTTGTTTGTACCTGCGCACCGGTTTCAGCTTATGCTGAAGATGAAAAGTAAACTGCAACGCACGATTTAACCCATTTTAGCCTGCATCACAGCATAGAAATATGTTGGGGATTCAGGCTAAATTTTTGAATGCACAAGGCTTCCAGAGAACAAACCAATGGAACAAACACATGAATTTGAGGCAAACAATCAGGAATTGCTTCAACTGATTACAGTCTGGGAACCCAGATTATTGTCCCTTGAAGATGAAGTAATTTCCGGGCGGCGCAATTCACAGAACCGAAGCATCAGAGAAATTACCGGGCATCTGATCGATTCTGTTTCCAACAACACCCACCGGATCATTCATCTTCAGTATCAGCCTGATCCATTGATCTTTCCGGATTATGCCAACAATGGAAACAATGACCGATGGATAGCTATTCAGAAATATCAGGAAGAAAACTGGTACAATCTGGTACAGCTCTGGAAATTCTACAACCTGCATATCATACATGTGATCAATCAGGTAAATGCCGAAAAACTCAGCAATGAGTGGATTACGGCATTAAACCAAAAGGTTTCGCTCAAATCAATGATCAATCATTACCTGGAACATGTCAGACTTCACTTGAATGAAATTGAGGAACTGATCAATCAGAAGTAGGATGCACCCCCTCCCTGTTTCTTAGGGAGGGATGGGGAGGGTAAAAGAATTGAAATGGTGATTTTTATCCCGAAAGAATCACTTAAATGCTCTCAATGAAAGAAAAAACAGCGACCCATGGAAACAATATTTCACGAGGATAAAGAATTTAAGAACATCGATTATTCCGAAAAGGAACTTCAACACCGAAAATTTATCAAATGCACCTTCCTGAATTGCAACTTCACAAAAAGTGATTTATCAAACAATAACTTTTCGGATTGCAGCTTCAACGATTGCAATTTCTCGATGGCAAAGATGGGCAACTCGGGATTAAAGAGTGTTGAATTTACAAACTGCAAACTACTGGGCGTAAGTTTCAGCGAATGTTCCAACTTTCTGTTCTCAGTAAATTTCAAAAGCTGTAATCTGGATTATACTTCATTTTTGAAAATAGCGATGAAAAAAACCAGGTTTGTTGACTGCTCGTTGAAAGAAGCCGACTTTACAGAAGCAGATCTGACCATGGCAGTTTTCGACAAATGCAACCTGTACAATGCCGTATTTTTTCATACTTTGCTTGAAAAAACTGATTTCAGAACTGCAATCAACATAATTCTTGACCCTGAGCGAAACAGAATTAAGAAAGCAAGATTTTCGGCTGAAGGCGCATTGGGCTTGCTTGCAAAATACAATATTGAGATTGGGTAAAGACATCTGCGGTTTACATGGCACACCAGATGATGCTGATTAAAGTAGGTTTTCACGGATTTTTTAATCTTATCAGTGATTATCCGTCGTATCAGCGTCATCCGTGTGCTATTTGTCAATGCACTTCCACAAATCCTTTTTCGTTATTTAATTGTTTAACTTTTACCAAGGGTATTCCAGGATTACCAGTAAGCCGCTCAAAGTACTAAATTTGCAAAAATCAATCGTTTATGAAACAAGCAAAAAGAGTTGAGGCATTTGAAAAATCAGTCCACAACAAATTTAATATATTCAACAGCATATTTCTGAACCTGCCTTACAGAAAGGACAGCAAGATCGGCATACTGATTCCGGTGCTTTATCAGCAGTGCAAACAGGAACTTGAAAAAGGTCGTCATCCGAAAGATATACTTGATTCTTTTTTCAGCAGTTTTACTGATATTCAGGATGAAAAGGAGAAGATTGAATTTATGTTCAGGGTAATTCAATACGTTGAACGTCAGGTAGTATTATTCGACAGTGTGGAAGATGCAGCATTTTCTGAGCTCCGCGACCTGGGCAATTACCTTCTGGTGAAAGACTTTTTTCAATTGGTTGACAGCAAGAAAAACTGGAGCAGCATCTCCGAAAAACTCTCGACTTTTAGTGCACGCATCGTATTTACAGCACATCCAACGCAGTTTTATCCACCAGCAGTGCTCGACATTATCAGCACACTCCGGAATCTGATAGAGGAAAACAAGATCAACGAAATTGACATGACTCTTCAGCAACTTGGACTAACCTCGCTGACCAATTCGAAAAAACCAACGCCGCTTGATGAAGCACGTAACATCATTTACTTTTTGCGAAATATGTATTACGATGCCGTTGGCGATCTCTACGGATCAATAAAGGAGCATACCGGAAACAAAAATTTCAGCAATCCGAACATTATAAAACTTGGTTTCTGGCCGGGTGGTGACCGGGACGGCAATCCATTTGTAACTGCGGACATTACCATGAATGTTGCCGATGAACTTCGCATGACATTGATGAAATGTTATTATCAGGATGTAAAAAATCTCCAGCAAAAACTCACTTTCAGGGCAGTTGAGGAACCGCTTGATCTGCTCAGAGAAAAACTTTACAAGGCAATGTTCAATCCTGCTGAGATCATAAAATGGGAAGAAATTATAAACCCGCTTTCTGAAATCAGGCAACTCATCATCAACAATTACCACGGACTTTACCTGAAAGACCTTGAAAAACTGATAGATAAAGTAAACATATTCGGCATCCACTTTGCAAGTCTTGATATCCGCCAGGACAGCAGCATACATCGCAAAGCTGTTGAGGAAATTCTGAAACGTGAAGGCATCATTTCATCCGGACTTGAAGAATTGACAAAAGATGAACTGACTGAGTTACTTCTTCACAAAAAGTTCAGCCTGAATGCCGCCGATTACGAAGATGAACTTATAAAAGATACCATTCTCAATATTTCGCAACTCAACAGCATTCAAATCAAGAATGGTGAAGAAGGCTGTAACCGATACATCATAAGCAATTCTGAAGATATTTACTCGGTGCTTTTTGTTTACGCACTTTTCAGATGGTGTGGCTGGGATGAGCAGAAAATTACATTTGACATCATCCCGCTTTTTGAAACCATGGAAGGAATGCGGGTTTCAGAGGCGACGATGCAGGAGTTGTTCAGCATTCCGGAATACCGGGCGCATGTATCACAACGCCACAACAAACAAACCATAATGCTGGGCTACTCTGACGGCACCAAAGATGGCGGATATCTCAGGGCCAACTGGTCAATTTTCAGAACCAAGGAAATTCTGTCGGAAGTTTGCGACAAAAACAATATAAAAGCCATTTTCTTTGATGGACGGGGTGGCCCTCCTGCCCGCGGCGGAGGCAAGACTCATAGGTTTTATGCCGCCCAGAGCCGGAAAATTTCCAACCATGAAATTCAACTCACCATTCAGGGTCAGACCATTACAAGCACCTACGCAACAAAGGAAAAATTCATACACAACTGCGAACAGCTTCTGACTGCAGGATTATCGAACAGTTTTGCTGAAGGGAAACATGATATACCGGATGATCTGAGAGCACTGCTTGAAGAAATGGCTGAACTCAGCTATGTAAAATACGGCAGTCTGAAAGCACATGATAAGTTCATCCCCTATCTCGAAAACAAAAGCACGCTGAAATATTACGGCAAAGCGAACATTGGCAGCAGACCCGGAAAACGGGGCAGCAAATCAAAACTTGAGTTGGCTGATCTCAGGGCAATTTCGTTTGTGGGTTCATGGAGTCAGCTAAAACAAAATGTTCCCGGATATTTTGGAACCGGCACTGCCATTCAGCAAATGGTTGGTGAGGGAAAACTTGAAGGACTTAAAACACTCTTCAAGGAAGTGGCATTTTTCAAAGCCCTGATCCTTAACAGCATGATGTCGTTATCAAAATGCAACTTTGATCTGACTTCTTACATTAAAGAAGATCCGGAATACAGCGATTTCTGGCAAATCCTGTATGATGAATACAGGCTTTCGGTAGAAATGTTGCTGCTCATTTCAGGATACACCGAACTTATGGAAGAAGAACCGGTGGCAAAAGGTTCGATCAGAATACGCGAAAAAATTGCCCTGCCCCTGCTGGTAATTCAGCAATATGCTCTTCAGAAAATCAGTGAAAACTCTGAAAATAAGGAAGCATATGAGAAACTGGTTACCCGATCGTTGTACGGAAACATAAATGCAGGAAGAAATTCTGCTTAAAATTGATTTTGTGAGCAATACAGCAGTCCGGCTAAGAAAAACCAAAGTGTGTATTTGACTTTGTATTAAGTTTGCACACTCAACAGGCAAAAAACTCCTGTGAAATCAGTTCATACTCCTATGTCGTTTAATTAGGAAAATATGTCTTCGTTTCTGCTTAGACTGACAGTCATCCTGAGTTTGCACTCAAAAAATTTGAGCATAATGCGGAGATGACAGTTAAATCAAGCTTTGAAACACTTCGACTCCGCTCAGTGTGACATTCGTGTTTGGTCAGTAATGATTCTTTTTAATGCACACGTTATCAACTCTATACGATGTCCTCCTGAGCGGAGTCGAAGGATCAGACGAACAATTTGTCATTGGTAGCGGAAACGAAGGATATTTGTTCACTTTCTTTTCAATTACCAGAACTTAATTAAACGACTTTGATTCATAAACCATCCTACACTTAAATACATTGACACAAAAAGGACAAAGACAGAAACAGGCAGGAATACTTAATCTTTTCAGACGAATCCACAGAGACACCACAGTGTTTCTGTTTCTGTTTTTCCTGGTAATTTCTGTTTCGGGGGTATTGCTGGGATGGAAAAAGAACAGCGGTGGTTATCTGCTTCCGGAGACCCGGCAAGGTACCTCAACTGAGCTCTCGGCATGGCTTCCGCTGGATAGCCTGATAAAAAATGCTGAGCAATATCTGCATGATTCCATCTCACCAGCTTTAGCAGCAGATCCCGAAAGAATAGACATCCGAAAAGACAAAGGTGTGATAAAACTAATCTACAGCGATCATTTCTATGAAGTTCAACTGGATGGTGTTAGCGGAGAGCTTCTGCAGATTAAAAAAAGAAGATCAGACTTCATTGAAAAGATTCACGATGGATCAATTCTCGATTACTATCTGAATACCGGCAGCAACGTATTTAAACTTATCTACACATCGCTGATGGGCATTTCGCTGCTGCTTTTCACCGTAACCGGTTTCTGGCTGTGGTATGGGCCGAAAAGAATGAAATCAGCAAGGAATAAATCGGGGTTGAAATAAAGAACCGCGCCTGCAAAGACCTGCCTTTGCTGCATTAAACGTCTAAAACACTTCGTTCCGATAGCTATCGGAACGAAGGACTAAACGATTAATTTTCAAACCATGCAATCCTTATTCAGGACCTCCCCTACTGAATCAACAACCTTGTATCAAGCAATTTATCGCGCGTTTTCAGCTGAATCAAGTACAAACCGGCCACCAGGTGACTCAGGTCGAGTTGAAGATCATTGTGAGCCAGTCCGGTAAATTCTTTGCTGAAAACCGGTCGTCCGGTCATATCAGTAACCATCAGGCTATGATCACCGTGCAACAATTCATCGGTTTCAAACCTGAAAATTCCTTTCCCGGGATTTGGATAGACTTTCAGAGAGCCTTTGGTTTTATTATCATTTATTCCTGTTGATTTGGCAATATCAATCCAGTTGATGTTATACTCTCCGGCAACCGAATAAAGGCGGAATGTAAGGTTCCCGGCGGGTAAATTTACCCGAATACTCTGATTCTGCCAGGTTTGCCATCCTCCTGTGGAAGCTACATTAAATGTGCCGTAAGTTTGAAACACATCACCGCTTGAAGCCCTGATGCTGATTCTTCCATTTGAATAAATGGATGCAATGCGGAATAAAATCTGATATTCTCCGGCTTCAGGTACTTTGATCAGATAATCGATATAGTCACCGTTATTGGCATAACCGATGTTCAGACCGCCACCGGTATCGGTGCAGTCCTCAAACTGAAAACCATTGTTGAAATAGAAATCCTCAGCTTGGATTTTTGAGGGAAGCGTAAACCGTTTGGGAAGATTATTTTTCACAATTTTATCAGCGAAAGCTTCAAGAAAAGCTTCACCGTTCTGCACCGAAGTTCCGCTGTAGCTGAGTCGTATTGTTTGCCCGAAATCGATGGCTGATGAAAGGAAAATTATCAGTTTCTGCGGATGTTCAGGATGCTGGGCAACATCAGAAACACCGATTGTGATTCCGTTGGAAGTAACCAGATAATCAGCAGGAACATTTGATAGTGTGGTTACACCTTTGTTAAGGGTTAGGATTATTTCGGTTCCTGATGTTGATGTTTCAGCTGTAATAAAAGTGAAAGGAACCGAAGCAACAGAAACAGGATTGGTAAAACTAAACAAGTTTATGTTGGAACCACTTTTATCAATCATCAACCTGATTTTACTCTGACCAGCAGGCAAGATAACCCCGTTTACCGTTGAAGAATTCCAGGTAGCCCATCCTCCGGTGGAAGGTAAAGTGTGCGGGCTGGTGACATCCACGCCATTGACATTCAGTTTTACAATTCCGGCTGGTGTATTGTTGGAAGCTGAGCGGAAAGTAAGGGTGTATGCAGCTGCAGTATCGGCTTCGAAGGTATATTGCATCCATTCGTTGGCTTCTGTCCAGCCAACACTGAATCCATTTCCGCCGGGAAAGGCATCGGTGCATTTTTCAATATCCACGCCATCGTTGCGGTAAGCCCAACCTTTGTTCCAGTTTGTAAAAGTGCCTGTGCTCAGGTGGTAATTTGCTGAATCGCTATCGCGGTAAGCAAATGAGCTCCGGCCAAGATCGTAATTTACTGCATTGATCGCTTCACCCGGATAATAAATCCTGAACGGAAGAGTTTCGTTTGAAAATGGCTGGCGTATCATGGCATCGATGACATCGCGTTTTACTTCGCAATTTTCAATTTTATGATTGTCGGCCCATTCCATCACTGCAGCATAAGCCTGATCGGCAGTCATAAACGGTGTCCCGTTTTTCCAGAAATTCATCAGATTGTTGTACGTAACACTTTCAGGAACCTGCAATACATTATTAATACCTGCTTTTTTAACCGGCCACCACGACCAACCAATGTCATTTTGTTCAAGAAGCGCAATCAGATCGGTGAACCATGAATTGGAATTTTCGCCTGTTTCGCCCAGCCAGATCGGGATATTCCATGTATTTCGCAGATTGATCATCCAGTTAATTTCATTCTGTGTATTGTAATTCCAGTATTTATGAGGACTGTAAATCATATTGTCGTCCCATGGAGGTGTAAGTCCGGTATAATCATTGGCAAACCAGTTTCCTTCGATAATTATCATATGATTCTGATCCACAGCACGAATGGCTGTCGTTATTTGGCCGTACAATTGTCGGAGCAGGGTACCGCCAGGCAAATCCCAGTTAGGTTCATTAATCAGGTCGTAACCACCAATCCATGGTTCGTTGGCATAACGTTCGGCAAGCCTTGCCCATAAAGCGACTGTTTTACGACGGTTTTCAGCACTTTCCCAAAGCGAAGGTTTTGTGGGATCATAATCCGAGATATTTGCATCTTTTCCTTGTCCGCCCGGAGCTCCGTGCATATCGAGAAAAAGATACATCTGATTGTCGCCGCACCAGTCGAGCAGACTATCGAGGCGAACAAAACCATCTTCGAGCCAGGTGTCCTGTCCGGCAACCGGTTCATCTTCAATGGGAAGTGTAAGCCATTTATAGTGCATGGCCACCCTTACACTGTTAAATCCCCAGGCTTTCATGCTGTCAACATCCGTTCTGGTAAAATGATTATCAAGCCAGGCCTCATAAAATTCAACGGTGCGTTCTTCACCTATGGTTTCAACAAGTTTTCGCCTGAAGGCAGATTGTGTGCCGGCAACATCTGATGATTTCATCATGTAGCCTTCCTGCAGCAGCCAGTTTCCGGTGCCTATACTACGAATAATCACTTCATCACCGTTTCCGTTTACAATTTTTTTGCCGGAAGTGTGAAGAAAGCCCTGTCCTGAAGAGTATAGGAAAAGGCCGTTAAATATCAGAAGGAGTAGGAGAAAACGTTTCATTTCAGATAGCTTTTGAGATTTTTTGGTTGTTCTGCAAACATACAAAAAATCCATCTACAGATAGTGTATAAATAACACCATCAAAAAAATATGAGGGCAGAATTTATGGCTTGTGGATTTCGTCTAAGGCCGAGACACAGTGGTGCGTATCAGACAGATTTTCACGGATTTCTTATGGCACACGGATCTCGTCTGAGGGCGGGATCTGTGTTCTATTGACTCCCTGCTAATCTTTTTTCGGGGGTAGTGGATGAGCAGCAGTTTCAAAATCTCTGCTCGATTTGAGCAGGTTGACTGTGAAGAGAGACAAATTCTTTATTTCAGCCAGAATGTTCAGGTAAAGAATACTGTTTCTGGTTCCTGTTTCAGAATTTTTTATACGTTTAACCTGTTTCTTACGAGTATCTTCAACAATGCGCTGAATATTCTGCTGACGGTTAATAATCAGATCGAAATCCTCATAGTTTTTCTTACTCAGCATACTTTTTATTTCAGTAAAGAGCAAAGAAACCTCGCCATTAAGCCTTGAAAGCTCTTCAATTTGCACAGGAACAAGTGGTTTGTGGTTGTTCTCAACATGCTCAACACTTGGAAGTGTAATGTATGAAATGCAATGATTAATTTCACGGAGGTAATCAATGGCCTGCACATAAAAATGACCCGATTCAATTGAATCTTCTCTCAGATGAGAGAGGGTAGCACTGATATGGTTTTTTAGTCGTTTGGTAGAAGTATTAAGTTGTTCAACCTCAGCTTTGGCGGTTCTGAGTTTTCTGCGATCTTCATCCATCAGGCCCATCAGCGCTTCATTAAAAATTCCCAGGCTTTGTCCGAGAACCTGCTGTATGGTGGTGGAGCATTTTACGATAATTGTTTCAGTACTGAGTTCATCAGGTAAAGCATCCATCAATGCATCCGCCTTCTTTTCATTGGTTCTGCGCAGGTGAATGATATGTGTTCTGTAAATCAGAAATCCGGCAACAGCAATAAGACCAAGTGTAGCCACTAATCCTCCATAATAGAGAATAACTGCAGCAACCAGTGAAACTGTGAATGCAGCCATAGCGGTAAAAAACCACCCGCCAATAACTGAAAGAACTCCGGTAATGCGATATACTGCACTTTCGCGCCCCCAAGCCTTATCAGAAAGCGATGTTCCCATAGCAACCATAAAAGTTACATAGGTGGTAGAAAGCGGCAGTTTTAATGATGTACCCAAAGCAATCAGCATACTGGCAACCACCAGGTTAACGCTGGCTCTGAGCATATCGAATGCAGCGCCTTCAGGCATTTGTTTGTTTGTGATTTCATCAGGAGGGGCAAATCGTTTATCAATCAAAAGGTTTACTCTGGCTGGCAAAAAACGATCGAAAGCTGAAGCCATATTTATAGCACCTCTTACGAGATTACGCGAAAGTATTGATGAATTAAACCGTTCAGAACCTTCGCCCTGTCGGCTTAGATCAACAGAAGTTTCAATAACCGAGCGTGCTTTCTTCGATGTCCAGAGGGTAAAAGCCATTACAATTCCGGCAATCAAAAGCATCCAGGTTTCAGTTTTAACATCATCAGCCAGGCCGGTCATAAGGAAGGTTGCCGGGTCAGCTCCGGGTGAAGCCAGCAGAAGCTGATAAGCTTTTAGTCCCGCAAGTGGCACTCCAATAAAGTTAACCATGTCATTTCCTGCAAAGGCCATTGCCAGCGCAAAAGTTCCTGCAAGCACAATGACTTTAAGGACGCTCAAACGGAAAAGTAACATTAATATTTGAAGCAGAGCTGTCCAAAGCGCGAAACTTGCCAACAGAATGGAAGTGGTGTGGGAGTTTATAAAATCAAGGCTTTCCTGGGTAATGAACGATGCGCCTTTAGCTCCTTTAATAATCATGAAGTAGGTAATTCCGGTAATGGCAAGACCACCCCATATTGCGCCGTAGTATTTCAGATTGTAGCGAATATTGAAAGTAAACAGCAAGCGTGTAATATACTGAACCAGCGCCCCGACACTAAAGGCGACTGCAACTGAGATCAGAATACCTGTAATAATGGCAAGTGCCTTTGCTGAATTGATGTATTGCCCGATGTCCTGAATGGTTTGCTCGGAGCCCGAAATTTTAATTACTGCAATAGCAACAGACGCTCCCAACAATTCAAAAACTATAGAAACAGTGGTGGATGTTGGTAGTCCGAAAGTGTTAAAAGTATCGAGCAGAATGACATCGGTAATCATTACAGCCATAAATATTATTATGACTTCATTAAAGCTGAATTGTCCGGGGAAGAAAAGCCCTTTTCTAGCAATTTCCATCAACCCACTTGAGAATGTGGCTCCAACCAAAACGCCCAGACTGGCAACAATCATTACCGTTCTGAAAGAAGCAGCTTTGGCGCCGACTGCTGAATTTAAAAAATTGACAGCATCGTTTGCGACCCCAACCATCAGGTCAGAAAAAGCAAGTATAAAAAGGACAATTATAAAGAACAGATAAACACTTTCCATCGAGGAATTCAGATTTGTAATAACCGCAAAATTACGGAGTCAGAATCTATGAACAGGCTTTTCAATGTTAAGTTAATGTTAAATCGGCTGTAATTATTTAATATTACTTGCAATTGCCTGATTTACATTAATCACATGATCAGCAAGTTTTTCGCATTGATTCAGCAGTTCAGCGTAGAAAGAAGCATGCTTGTAATTGTATTCGCCTGCTTCAAGTCTGAGTTTGTTATTTTGAATTAATTTGTCTCGCAGTTCATTCACTTTTAGTTCATGCTCGGTTGCTTTTGAAAGGATGCCAGGCCGGTAATCACCCGCCAGATTCTCATTCATGGTATTAAGACTTTCTTTTACCAGATTAAAGAGTTCAAAAAGATCATCTCTCATTTCCTGGGTAAACCAGGCGCTGGCTTCATTTTTTCTTCGGATGGTTCTTTCCATTTGCAGGCACTGGTCGGCAATACTTTCAAGATCATCGGTAATTTTCAGCATGGCTCTGACCTTTCTTGAATTGGCTTCGGAAAGATCATTCTCAGCTATTCTTGTGATGTAATCGGTTATTTCTCGCTCCAATTCATCGGCTTGCTCTTCGCTTTTGTAAAGTCTCTTTTGAATTTTCTCAGACTTCTGCTCTCTTTTCTCAATCAGATACTCTGGTATCAGATTAAACATATAAGCTACATGCCGGCCAAAATATGAAATCTGCTCATGAGCCTGCAGTATGTCAACGTCGTTGATGGCCATAAATCTTGACTTGAAATACCTGAGTTTAAAACTCTTTTTTTCGTTCGGCATCAGAGGAATGATGATCTCAAGCAATCGTTTAATGTATGGAACAAACCAAACCAGAATAAGGGTGTTGATTACATTAAAGCCTGTGTGAAAAATCGAAAGACCAAGCGGAACTATTGATTCGTTGGCAATTGGTAAATTACCGGTTATATAAGCGGATAAATCGTAGGAAATTGTGACCAGAAACTTAAAAAACACAAAAGCCCATAATGTACCAACTAGGTTAAACAATGTGTGACTGAGTGCGATGCGACGCGCCGAACGGTTGGCTACAATGGCTGCAATGTTCGCTGTTGCTGTTGTTCCCAGATTTTCACCGAGTATCATTGCTGCAGCAGCATCGTAACCTATGTATCCGTTGTGGCACATCACAAAAGTTAACGCTATGGTTGCGCTTGAGGACTGTATCAGCAGGGTCATGAGAAATCCCACAGCTGCAAAAAGTAAATAGCTGCCTGCTCCCTGGCTGCTGATGGAAGTGATAAAAGCAACTATTGGTGAGTTTTCATCAATTCCCGGCAAAGCATCTTTCATAAACTGCAAGCCAAGAAATAGAATGGAAAACCCTATCAGAAACTCTCCCAACGATCTGTTTCTGGCTCCCGGCAAAAACAAAAAGGGTAAAGCCAGACCCAAAACAGGTAATAAAATAATAGTAAATTCAAATTTAAAACCAAATAATGTGATCAGCCAGGCAGTAACCGTGGTTCCGATATTTGCGCCCATCATGATACCAATACCCTGCGTAAGAGAAAGCAGACCTGCATTAACAAAACTTACCAGCATTACTGTTACTGCCGATGATGATTGAATTACACCGGTTACTACAACACCTGCAGTTATTGCTTTTAGCCTGTTGGAGGCAATACTTGACAAAATGTTTCTCAGGCGATTGCCCGAAATCCGCTGCAGGCTTTCGCTCATAAGCTTCATGCCAAATAAGAAAAGCATGAGCGAACCAAGGATTGTTAAGACATTTATGATGTTGATGAAACTGACCATTGGTCGTAAGTTTTATGTTAAATATCTTGTCTGGAAAGTCTTACAAAGGTAAAAACTTTGCATTTGGTTGTTAATGCCAGTCAAAGTTTATTTTAGAAGATTGAATTGGCAGTATTCTCTGGAAAAGGAAGTTTTATACATGAATCCGATTGTGAATCTCTACCTTTGCACCATGATAAAGAATTATTTGCAGAACCTTGGCATTGCTGCACTGAATCCTATGCAGGAGCAGTCTCTGATGCATCTGAAGCCCGGTGCATCTCTTACACTGATTGCGCCGACTGGTTCAGGAAAAACACTTGCTTTTCTGCTCCCTGTTATTGAAATGCTGAAACCCGAATTATCAGGTGTTCAGGCGCTGATAATTACGCCGTCGCGTGAGCTGGCACTGCAGATTGAAGATGTTTTCAAAAAAATGAAGACCGGAATTAAAGTAAATGTCTGCTATGGCGGACATCCGGTAAAAACCGAAGTCAATAACTTCAGAGAGCCAGCGGCTTTGGTAGTTGGTACGCCGGGCCGAATGGCGGATCACATCCGACGCAGAAATTTCGACACCACAAGCGTAAGGACGCTTGTTCTTGATGAATTTGATAAATCGCTCGAACTTGGCTTCAGCAAAGAAATGGAGTACATTGCTCAGAATCTGCCCGGAATAAAAACACGGGTACTCACATCGGCAACTTCTTTAAATGAAATACCAGCATACATTGGATTTAATAATCCTGTTTTGCTTGATTATACCGCAAACACAGAACCGCATAAACTTGATGTGGTCGCATTGAAAGCTGAAGGAGCCGATAAACTCGACCTCTTGTTCAGGCTGGTGTGCCATTTCAAAGCAGAACCTGCATTGATTTTCTGCAATCACCGCGATGCTGTAGAGCGCATCAGCAGCCTGTTAATGATCAAAGGAATAGTTCATGGCGTTTATCATGGTGGCCTTGAGCAGGAAGATCGTGAGATGTCGTTGATCCGTTTCAGAAACGGAACTCATCAAACATTACTCACCACCGATCTTGGTTCACGGGGTCTGGATATTCCTGAAATCAGGCATGTGGTTCATTATCAGCTTCCTGCTTCAGAAACCATATGGACACACCGAAACGGGCGAACTGCGCGTATGCATGCTTCGGGCAAAGCCTGGCTTTTGCTGGCTGAAGGAGATTATATTCCGAAATTTATAACTCCTGCCCCTGAAATATCTGAGATTGAGGATTGTGCAAAGCTTCCCGAACTTCCACCCTGGGAAACCATCTATCTGGGAGCAGGTAAAAAGCAGAAAGTCAGTAAAGGTGATGTTGCCGGATTGCTTATCCATAAAGGAGGAATACAGGCGAATGATATTGGACGGATTGATGTAGCCGATCACTTTTCTTTCGCTGCAGTAAAACGTGAATTGTGCGACAAGCTTGTTGCAACACTCAGAGGTGTTCCCCTTAAGAAAAAAGTAGTTAAAATAGATATTGCGAGGTAGTTAGCAGCAAGATTCTAAAATAATAAAAAACGAGGTCGATGCCAATAGCACCGACCTCGCTTTTTATATGAATTCCAGATTATTCAGGCATTTTATAAACCATTGCATTTACATGCATTCCTGCACCAACCGAAGCAAACACAAAATGATCGCCTGGGTTAAGCTGATGGTTTTCAATATCTTTGGCAATAATCAGGTTATAAAGTATCGGAAGTGTAGCTACTGAGTTGTTGCCAAGCCATGAAATTGTCATAGGCATTGAAAACTCAGGGCGTTTGGCAAAACCATAAAGCTCGTAGAGTCTTGTTACTATGGCTTCATCCATTTTTTCGTTTGCCTGATGGATGAGGATGCGTTCCATTTTCTCAATTGGAAGACCACTTTTATCAATAGCAAGCTTAATCGCACCCGGAACAGTTTTCAACGCATACTCATACAGTTTGCGCCCGTTCATTTTCAGGTAGAGATTACTTTTGTCTTCAGGGTTGTTCGATTTGTCCATACGCAGCAGGAAGGCTTGTTCAAGCGTATCGGTGCGTGTGGCATGAGTTAAAATACCAACGGGTGTTTCACTTTCAACCGCACTTAAAACCACAGCACCTGCTCCATCGGAATAGATCATACTGTCGCGGTCGCAGGGATCGCTTATACGTGAAAGGGTTTCGGAGCCGATAACCAGGATATGCTTTGCATCACCTGACTTTATGTAATAATTGGCCTGAATCATGGCCTGCAGCCATCCCGGGCAACCAAAAGGCAGATCATAAGCAACAGTAAACGGATTTTCAATGGCCAGTTTATACTTCACTCTGGATGCCAGTCCCGGAACAATATCAGAATGAGTTTCGCCGAATTTAACATCCCCAAAGTTATGGGCTACAATGATGTAATCAAGCTCTTCTTTATTAATTCCGGCATTCTCGAGGGCTTTCTCAGCTGCAAAAAAGGCTATATCAGAGCAAACATATTCATCCTCAGCATACCTGCGTTCGTCAATTCCGGTTATTTGCTGGAATTTAGAAATGATCTCTTCTCTGGGACGTGTGATTGGTTGTCCGTTAGATTCAAGAAAATCGGTATTGAGGAAAGCCGAATTTGGAACCAGCTTTGTAGGCAAATAACTCCCTGAACCAGTGATTATTGCGTAAATTGATTTTGACATTTTTAAGTTGATTGAGATTTAAGAACAGAATTTACTCTTTCAATATTATGGAGTAAACTGCAAAAATCAATAGAACAAGTCAAAAGTGAAGTAATGAATTTTTGCGATGCAAAGATACTGCTATTATCAAATCGATTTAATGAATTTTACTTTTGCTGATATTTCTATGCACGGAAGCTACCAGAATTATTGGATTGAATTTTCTATCAGCCTGATTGTCTGAAACATTAAACTATTAATTTTCTTAACTCCACAGGGCACTTTAATTTATATTTCCTAAAAACCCGCAAGTCAGGGTTTGAATAATTGAAAGCAAACGTTTTGCAAAAACAAGGTAAAATCAAGTCAAGCACTGACTTTCATTTCCATAATAGCTTTAAAGTCAGTAGCAGGTTGAGAAATGGATTTATAATAGAGTTGTTTTGCATAATCAATGAATGTGTGGGTTTCGCCCAGCCTGAGGTAGGATGGATTCAGGTCATTTTCACCGAGCCTTATCCTGTCAAGGGCATCAGCATCTTTCAGTAAGGCAACGGTGTACCAGTCGGGGTCGTTTGGTGGAAGTTCAGTGCCGAGAGAATGCATTGCAGTGGCTTTGCCGATAATAAGAAGATCGCTGAGGTTTGCTCCGTTCTGCTGAAACAGCGATTTGTAAAGCGGAAGTTTCAGATTTGCAGCATCGGTTCCATGCTGCGTGCAATATCCATCGTGTTTGCGGGCCATATCGTGGATGTAGGCAGCAAAAAAAGCGTTTCTTGCTTCTGATATTCTTCCGGTCATCTGTCCAAGTCTCAGCACATGCAACATCACTCTATAAGTATGCAATACCCCATGCAGCCGGCTTGGATGATCAAACTGACTATCGTTAAGGTTAAATTCAGAGAATCGGATATCAAACAGCGTTTTCATTTTTCAGGAAGTTCATTTGCCTGTCGGCTTTGGCAGACAATCAGTATTTTAATCTTATGAATGAAACCCGGGAATTTGTTCACTCATTTTTAATTGGGAACAATACCCAACATCGATTGCACAATCGGCCGCAGCCCAGCAAAGAAGAACTCTACAGCAATTACCATCATTATCAGTCCCATAAGTTTCATCAGGATTTTGTTGCCGGTTTCGCCCAGCAAGCGGATAATTTTTCCGGCTCCAAGCAGCACAATGTAGGTAATGAGTAAGGTTACTACTATCGAAAGAATCAGTATTATTTTTAGCTGAAATGAGTGGCTGTCCTCCATAAGTACGATAGAGTTAGTAATTGCACCTGGACCGGCAATCATCGGAATTGCAAGCGGAGTAACCGAAATATCATCAACATACTTTTTCACCATATCATCATCCATCTTTATTTTGCTGATTCTGGCATGAAGCATGTCAAATCCCATGATGAAGAAAATAATTCCTCCCACAATCCTGAATCCATTCACCGAAATGCCAAAAAATTTAAACAACAGCTGACCACCAAAAGCAAAAAGCAGCAAGATAAAAAATGCAGTAATTACTGCTTTGAGTGCTGTTTTTTTTCTTTGTTTTTCCGAAATATCGGCAGTCATGGTCATAAAAACCGGCATTACCCCCAATGGATTAATAATGGCAAAAAAGGAGGTAAAGAAAAGCAGTGCTGTGGTGAAAAGTTCGTGACTCATGGCATGAAGTTGTAAAGCCTGCCGGATTTATTGACCCGGCAGGCTTATTAAGATTTATATGCTGATTTTACTGTTAACGATAGCCAGAATTTCTGTTTCAGCTTCGCACGCTTTGCGCTCTATTTCAGCACCTTTGTTCAACACCGAGTTTACAAAGTCTTTATCGTTGAGGCCTGAAGCATTAATTTTTACATTCAGAAATGCACCCATAACAGCTGACCTTACGGCCAAAGCTCCAACGCCCGCATCTGATACTGAATTTGGGTTTCCAGTTTCGGCCATTGCTTTCAGGATTTCCATGGCTGCAAAAGATTTCTCCATGACTTTGAAAGGAATTTCAATGGCATATTTTGTTGCTTCCTGAATGGCAGCCGTGCGGGCAGCTTTTTCAGCATCGTTAGCTTTTGGAAGCCCGAATGCATCCATTATCTTGTTGAATGCATTGGTATCTTCATCTACAAGGTGAATCAGTTCATCTTTTAGTTTCTGACCTTTTTCTGCCCAATCGGAAAATTCTTCCCAGCGATCGTCCCATCCGGCTTTGTGCGATGAAAGGTTGGCTACCATTGTTCCGAGCGAAATGCCCAGAGCGCCCATGTAAGCTGAGATTGAGCCGCCCCCGGGAGCCGGTGATTCTGATGCTGTTTCATCGGCAAAACCTGTACAGCTCATGTCCATCAGCTTTTTTGCTGATTTATCGCGAAGCACATACTCAATGATTTTCTCTTCGGGATTAAAAGGTTTCAAATCATCAAGTCCGAGCGATTTAACTGCAATTTTAATCAGTTCTGCTTCCGAAACGCCCACCGAACGGTTCTGCTTTTTCAGGAAATGTTTGCCGGCATCGGTGAAAACCTTAAGCGGAGCAAGGCCTACCAGTTCTGAGCCGCTGACCCTCATTCCGCGGTCGTGTGCTTTTTTGCAGGATTCTTCAAAAGCAACATGAACCGGTGTAATGCTGATATTGGTGAGGTTGATGGAAACCTGCGCAATTCCGTATTCTTCAATAAACCAGCCAATTGCTTTGCAGGCTTTTAATGAACCGGGTATATTGATCTGATTTCCTTTTTCATCTTTCATTATTTTACCGGTCACCTGATTGCCTTCGCGCATTGGGCGGCCTTTTTCGCGGATATCAAACGCCACAGCATTTGCCCTGCGGGTGGAAGTGGTGTTGAGGTTGATGTTGTAGGCAACCAGAAAGTCACGTGCACCTACTGCAATGGCACCGGTTTTTGGCAGAAATTCAGCTGGCCCGAAATCAGGTTTCCATGCAGAATCGCTGAGCTTGTTGGGAAGTCCTTCATATTCACCCGACCGGCAGTTGGCCAGATTGCGGCGAACCGGGTTTTTTGCTGCATCTTCATAGCAATAAACCGGAATACCAAGTTCGGTTCCAATGCGTTCGGCAAGTTTGTGCGCAAATTTTACAGTTTCTTCCATGCTTATGTTGGCAATGGGAACAAGTGGACACACATCCGTTGCACCGAAACGGGGATGAGCACCTGAATGTTTGCTCATGTCAATGACTTCCATGGCCTTTTTTACTGCCCTGAAAGCTGCTTCAATCACTTGTTCGGGCTCACCGGCAATGGTAACAACGGTACGATTGGTTGCTGCACCCGGATCAACATCCAGTAATTGTACACCTTCAACTGTTTTGATCTGATCAGTAATCTGCTGAATTACAGCCATGTCGCGTCCTTCGCTGAAATTGGGAACGCATTCGATAATCTGTTTCATTATTTTTGGAGTTATTGTGTTTGTTTTAGGAATCGTGCAAAGAGCAGTTAATTTTTAGCCATCAAGAGGAAACTATTTCGCCATTGAGAATAGCAGTTTCAACTTTATTACTGCCATAGGCATAAGGCATAAACTCCATGGTTGAAATGGGTTTGGTAATAAAAAAGTTGGCTTTTTTCCCAACAGCAATGCTTCCATACTGATCGCTGATACCCATAGCGTATGCACCATTGATTGTGCAGGCGTTCAGGGCTTCTTCGGGTGTCATTCTGAACATAATACAACCCATCGAAAGGATAAGCTGCATATTGCCCGAAGGCGAAGAACCAGGGTTGAAATCACTTGCCAGCGCAATCGGCAAACCTGCTTCCATCATTTTGCGGGCCGGCGCGTGAACCATATTCAGGAAGAATGCAGCGCCCGGAAGCAGTGTTGGCATGGTTTCGGTTCCCAGAAGGGCATCAATCTCATCGTCGCCTGTAAATTCAAGGTGATCTACCGATAGGGCATTATATTTTACGCCAACCTGTATTCCTCCTGAATAATCAAGTTCATTGGCATGAATTTTTGGTCGCATACCATATTTCATACCGGCCATAAGAATGCGTTCGGTATCATCAGGAGTAAAAAATCCGCGATCGCAGAACACATCAATAAAATCGGCAAGATTGGCGGAAGCAACCTGAGGTATCATTTCATTGATAATCAAATCTACATATTCGTCCTGCTTGCCTTTGTATTCGGCCGGCACTGCATGAGCTCCCAGAAATGTAGATTTTATTGTCAGTGGACTGAGCATTTTCAGTCGGTGAATAACGCGCAGCATTTTAATCTCATCCTGCGTATTCAGACCATAACCGCTTTTTATTTCAACAGCACCGGTGCCATATTGAATAATTTCGTTGAGGCGCTCAAGTGCCTGTTCCACAAGCTCTTCCTCCGAAGCATCATGCAGACGTTGGGCAGAGTTCAGAATGCCGCCACCGCGTTTGGCTATTTCTTCATAAGTAAGTCCCTTTATCTTGTCAACGTACTCAATTTCACGGCTTCCGGCATAAACCAGATGGGTGTGGGAATCGCAGAACGAAGGGAATACCATCCGGCCACGGGCATCAATTACCTTGATTCCTTCTTCTTCTTCAAAAAGACTGCTGTCAATTTCGCTCATCAAACCATAGGAAGAGATCTGACTTCCTTCTGTTAATAGGTATGCATCTTCAATCCGGTTCCATTCCGACATTTTTTTTCCTGCCAGCAAACGGGTTTCTAGGCTGCCAATCCCATTCAGCGATTTAATGTTTGTGATTAGTAATCTATTGGTATTGTTCATAATAAAGCCTCCGCATTTTGATTTAGAAGTGTTGCAAAGGTATTAATTTAGGTCTTTATCAGATCAGTTTTTTAAAGCGATTGTTGTATATCCCGGAATCCGCAAGTCAGGGTTCGACCAGTTAAAAAAAATCGTTTTGCAAAATCAAGGCAAAATCAAGTCAAGTCCTGACTTTGAATGAGTCATCGATATTCATGCGGATTTAAAGCATATGGACTTTTAATGCATAATTATAATACGACCGATTGATTTTTGGCGCTGCAATGGGTTTTTTATTAATTTTGTCACAGGAAACTTAAAAATGCACTGCATTATTATTGATCCTTTCAGCATCGTTTATACAACCTTTTAAGGTTTAAATGGTTAATAATTCTGATCTGACAATTTCCTGATTTAATCATTGTCCGGCTAAATCAGGAATCTTCAACCCATTCATCAATCTAACACAGCTTATGAAAACAAATTTTCGCACTGAAACATCAACTTTTAAAGGTCTTGCGCTACTCGCTTTGCTTGTTATTGCCGGCACTTTTGGCCTAATGGCTCAAAATTTTGAGAAGGATTACCAGGACGGGCGCCTTTACTTCAAGTTTAAGGATGATGTTAATCTGAATTTTTCGGTTCGAAGCGACAACAGCGTTGCAATTGAGGACATTCCGTTTATAGCGGATCTTCAATCTGTTTATCGTCTTAAAAGCCTCGAGCGTCCTTTTGATCTGAATCAGGATAGCAAACTTCTCCGCACTTTCATGCTTGAAATTGAGGATATTGCGCTGATAAATCAGGTGCTTCAGGAATTGCAGATTGAGCCTGAACTTGAATATGTGGAGAAAGTGCCGATGGATTACATCCACTATGTTCCAAATGATTCTTTGTATAATATGTACAATGGCCCGAGCAACTGGAACTGGCATATGGATGTTATTCAGGCTGAACAGGCGTGGAACATCACCAAAGGTTCATCAAATATAAAAGTAGCCATTGTTGATAACGCTGTTTGGGTAGATCATCCGGATCTGGCTGATAAAATTGTACTTCAGCGCGATACTTATTATAATAACAACAATGCAAATCCACCAGGAACCGGTGATCCTTTCGAATGGTCACACGGAACTCATTGTGCTGGTCTGGCTGCAGCCATTACCGATAATGGAACCGGAATTTCAGCCATTGGCTTCAACGTGAGTATCATAGCAGTAAAAGCTGCCAATAACACCAATCCAAATGGTATTTATGGCTACCCTGGTATTCAGTGGGCTGCAAACAATGGCGCAGATGTTATCAATATGTCATGGGGTGGCCCGGGTTACTCGGCAACCAACCAGAATCTGATCAATACCATTACAAATATGGGAGTTGTGCTTCTGGCTTCAGCCGGTAATGATAATGTGTCCAGTACACATTACCCTTCGGGATACAACAATGTTATTTCAATAGCTTCAACTGACTCAGACGATCGTAAAAGTGATTTTTCCAACTTTGGTACAGCAGTTGATTTGTGCGCTCCCGGAGGTATAAGCACATCCGGCCCTTCAGGTTTGTTAAGTACAACCTACAATTCAAACACCTACGGATATTATGATCTGATGGCTGGTACATCAATGGCTACTCCGGTTGCAGTTGGTTTGGTTGGACTAATACTTTCAATAAATCCTGCGCTGACACCTGCTCAGGTTGAAACCATTCTGAAAACAACTGCCGATGATATTGAAGCTTTAAACCCTGATCATGCCGGACAACTTGGTTCCGGGCGTATTAACGCATATCAGGCTGTATTAAATACACCGTTTCAGCCAACAGCCAATTTCAGTACTCCGGTTACAACCATACTTCCAGGCGGAGGAATTGATTTTACTGATCTTTCCACCGGCGTTCCATCTACATGGGCATGGACATTTCAGGGAGGAAACCCTGCATCATCATCAGTTGCCAATCCAACCAACATTAAGTTTAACTCACCCGGTGTTTACGATGTTACCCTGACTGTAACAAATCAGTTCGGAACACATACACTTGTTCTTGAAGACTATATTACTGCAACCAATACACCTGCACCCTATGTTGGATTTTCCGCAGCAGATCTGGCCCCATGTATTCAGGATGTTGTAGAAATGAACGATCTTTCGCTCTACAGTCCTACCAGTTGGTCATGGTCAGTAACTCCCGATCATTTTGAATTTGTTAACGGTACAAGCAGCACTTCACAAAATCCGCAGATTCAGTTTATGCTTCCGGGCTTATATTCAGTAGAGTTTACTGCAACCAATGCAAACGGATCTTCGTCAGTAACCGAGACCGATTATTTTGATGTTTATGGTGCCATTCCCTCTTACACAGTTGATATGGAAGATGGAACTTCTGGTTACTTTATGGTTTGGGATACCATTAAATCACAATCAAAAATTGATGCGCGTTCAGCTAACGAAAGTAATTTCGGCATTCATTTTCATGGAGATCCGGTTCCAACAGGATGGTCGGGCAGCCCATCTTCAGGTACTGCAACCCAGGCATGGGAAAGCAATCTGGGATTCCATGGCAAAGTTCATATTTGTGGAGTTGACGGAACTGGTCTCGACAATATCGCCCTTTCATTTGACCTTCGCCAGACATACTCCCTCGGCCCACGATTCAGCTGGTTCAGGGTTCTGGTAAATGGCGAGCAGATTGCTGATGAAAATGGAAATACTGACTTTAACCCGGTTACTGCTGCTGCAGATCCATGGGCAAGATTAACTTATGACCTTTCTGCCTATGCAGGCACCGTTTTTGACCTGACACTTCAGTCAGCTACCCGTTTTTCAGATAAAACACAGGGAGAAGGTGATAATGTATTTATTGACAACATCAGCATTACCAACACCACCAACACCAAACCCCTGGCTCAGAAGTCATCAGGTTTCAGGGTTTATCCTAATCCATCTGACGGCAGATTCACCATTGCATCTGACAAACTTGAAGGCACATATAACATCAAGGTTTTATCGCTGCTCGGAAATTCAGTTTACTCAGTATCAGGCGATTCGAACGGTCGCTTGCTGAAAGCAATTGATCTCAGTCATTTACCTGCAGGAGTATATCTGATTAACATTTCGAATGAGAATCAGAATTTTAACCAAAGGATTATTATAAGATAGCCTTATTTAAAATCATTCTAAATGCCCCTGCCTTATGTAAAGTGCAGGGGCATTTTTTTTACTTTTGGCGCCAATCTACTTATTCCCAAATTATTTCTGATGAAATCAAGACTACTTCTTTTTATTGTATTGGCTCTGATGCCGGCATTTAACGCCATGGCCGATGTTGTTGACCGTGAATCTGCAGCTTTGGTTGCCCGTAATTTCTTTTATGAGCGACAGGTGCAAAGTGGAATTAATACCGACATTGATGCTGTTGTTCCTGTTTGGTTAAGTTCTAAAATGTCGGATGATCTGCCGGTGTACCACGTTTTTAATTTTCAGGATGGAGGCTATGTTATTGTTTCTGCCGAAGATGTTTACACACCGGTTATCGGTTATTCACCTGAAGGTTATTTCCCGGCAGGAAGCCTTGATCAGAACTTTGGCAGTTTCCTGAAAGGATATGAAGATCAGATTATCTTCGTTCGTGATACTAAAATCAATCAAACCAGCGAGATAGGAGATTCATGGCAGTATTATTCCTCCATGAACACAACAAGAATGTCATTTACCGGTGGAAGAGATATGGATCCATTGCTCCCTGTATTGTGGAATCAGGATTTTCCTTACAATGCTTACTGCCCGCTTGATGCTGCCGGACCAGGCGGACATGTTTATGCTGGTTGTGTAGCAACAGCAATGTCGATGATTATGACTTATTACCGTTATCCCGAACACGGAACCGGAAGTTATTCATACAATTATAGTCCCTATGGCAACATCAGCGCAAATTTTGGCCAGACCTATTACGATTGGGATGCAATGCTCAATTCAATTACATCCGGCAGCGGAAGGGCTGTTAATGCAATTGCGGAACTTCAGTATCAGTGTGGTGTAAGTGTGCGGATGATGTATGGTGCTGATGGCTCAGGAGCCTACAGCGAAGACGTTCCTTATGCATTGCGTACATATTTCGGATACTCAAGCACTGTGCAGCATGTGCGGAAAAGTAATTATTCTTCATCTGCCTGGGAAAATATGATCACCGCAAGTCTTGATGAATTAAAACCCCTTTATTACTCTGGTCAAAGCACAGATGGTGGACATGCTTTTGTGCTTGATGGTTACGAAGTAACCGGAACCGGCAAGTTGTTTCACTTCAATTTTGGATGGAGCGGTAGCGGAAATGGCTTTTACACCCTTTCTGATGTTAACGGTTTCAGCAGCGGACAAGCGATGGTAAGAAATTTCATTCCCAATACGGCAAATTATCCATACAGCTGTGAAAACCATGTAATAACTTCCCCAATGGGAATTTTTGAGGACCGAAGCGGCCCTCTTGCCAGCTATCTGCCAAACAAATCTTGCTCATGGCTTATTGCTCCTGAGGACTCTGTTACCTCAATTTCATTGACTTTCAGCACTTTTGACCTTGGAGAAGGCGATGCTGTAAATGTTTATGATGGTGCAGATGTCAGTGCTCCGCTTATCGCGAGTTATTCAATGAATGCTGCCACAACCCAACTGACATCAACAGGAAACCGCTTGTTTGTTGAATTTCTGACAGATAACACCAATGAAGGCAACGGCTTTATTGCTGAGTTTAATTCGACCTATCCTGTTTTCTGCACAGGCACAATCACTTTGAACGAGCCAACCGGAACAATTACTGATGGCAGTGGAGATCATAGCTACAACCACAATTCTATGTGCAAATGGAAGATTGAACCAGGTCCGTATGCCGAGAATCTTACCCTCGCTTTTACTTCATTTGATCTTGAAGAAAATAAAGATTACCTGAAAGTTTACGCGCTGCCAACCAATCAGTTGATTGCCAATTTTACCGGTTCTACCATTCCTGAACCCCTGGTATCACCTACCGGAAGAATGCTGCTGCTGTTTACTTCTAATGGCTTTAATAACAAAGGAGGTTTTGATGCTGAGTATTACATTTTGAATGTAAGCGCATCAGCCAATGAATTTACCGGCAATTTATCAGTTTATCCAAACCCTGCGAAAGGATACACAGAAGTTAAATTCAGTGTTGCTGAAGCCACCAGTGCTGTTTTTGGACTTTACGATCTTACCGGCCGCGAAGTTTATCAGGAAACTACTTTCCTGAACTCAGGATTCAATAACAAGGTAATACAACTGAATAATCTGAAAAGTGGTGTTTATCTGCTCAGGATAAGCAGTGAAAAAGGAATCGTTTCAAGAAAACTAATTGTTGATTAGTGTGCTGAATCAGAGCTATTTATAAGCTCATCTAACATAAAAAGGGAAGTTTTACTCGATGTAGAACTTCCCTTTTTGTATTTATCGTTTTGCTTTTGTGTACTTTTGGATTCTTAAATATTAAAAAATGATAAAAAGATTTACCACTTTCTTATTTTCAACTCTTTTGGCAGTGCAGGTTATTGCCGGAGGAATTTCAGAGCAGAATGCTCATAAAGTTGCCAAAGCATTTATGCACAGTAAAGTAATTTCAGATGCCGGTGTAAGTTTTGAATCTCTGGAAACTTTACCAGCACTGACTTTAACAGCAAACACCCCGCTGCTTTATGCCATAAATTTTGTCAAGGGTGGTTTTGTTCTGGTTTCGGCTACCGATGCCGCACTTCCTGTGATTGGGTATTCTCCTGTCGGATCTTTTTCAATGCAAAACCAGTCTCCTTCTCTCATTGGCTGGATGGCCGGATATGAACTTCAGCTTCAGGAAATTATTGATCAGCAACTTCAGGCAACCACCGAAATTGAACTTGCATGGAATGATTTATTGAATTACGACCCTGAAAAATCCGCATCAAACAGGAATAATCGTCAGGTTGAGCCACTTCTTCCCTGCACATGGAATCAGGGTGCTTTGTACAATGATTTGTGTCCGGAAGATGATGGTGGACCAGGCGGACATGTTTATTCGGGTTGCGTTGCTACAGCCATGTCGCAAGTGATTTATTACTGGCGATATCCCTTACAGGGGACTGGCACACATGGATATTATTCTGATTACGGTTATCTTTTTGTTGATTTCGCTGACGTAGGATATAATTATGAGGAAATGCGTAATTCTATAGGTAGTGAAAGCAATTATGAAATGGCTGAAATTCAATACCATTGCGGAATAACTGTTGACATGATGTATTCGGCTTCCGGATCAGGTGCTTACAGCCATGATGCCGCCGAAGCACTCAGAAACCATTTTGGTTTTTCCGATGAACTTTCGCTGGAATACAAAGATGATTATTCAAACAGTGCCTGGGCTTCATTGCTGATTCAAAATCTCGACAACGGTTGGCCGATGTATTACCATGGTTTTGGTTCCGGTGGCCATGCCTTTAATGTTGATGGATATCAGGGTGATGATTTCTTCCATTTCAACTGGGGATGGGGCGGATCTGCCAACGGGTATTTTTATCTGAACAACCTGAATCCTAACGGAAGTAACTTTACCAACGGACAGGGTGCAATTGTAAATTTTGTGCCTAGTGATAATTATCCTTATTATTGCAACGGTGTTAAAACCCTCACCCGATACAATGGCACCATTGAAGATGGTTCCGGACCTGTGGATGGATATATCTCCGGACTTGAATGCGGATGGCTCATCGCTCCACTTGATTCAGTTACCAACCTGACCGTAAATTTTGAAAAATTCGGCCTTACCGAAGGCGAAGATGTACTGAATATATTTGATGGCCCCGATGCGTCTTATCCATTGCTGGGAAGCTACTCAGGAAATGCTTTGCCTCCATCAGTTACTGCTTCAGGCGATAAAATGTTTCTTGAGTTTCTTACTTCAGGTGATCAGGGCAGTGGTTTCAGACTTTCGTACAACAGCGAACTGGCTGTTTACTGTTCAGGACAGACTATTCTGAACGATGCAAACGGTGTAATTGCCGACGGAAGCGGCACCCGGGATTACAACAACAACAGCGTTTGCAAATTCAGGATTGAGCCTGAAGATGCTGCTTCAATCACTTTTACCTTTGACTTTCTTGACACAGAGCCTGTTCATGATGCAATAAAGATTTATAACCTTGCATCGCAGACTATGGTTGGAAATTTTTCAGGGAGCGATAATCCAGGTTCTGTTACTGTTCCTTCAGGAAAAGCGCTGATACTTTTTACCACCAATAGTTCAGTTACCGGAGAGGGTTGGGAAATTTCCTATACAAGTTCATCATCAGCAGTAGCCACAGAATTTGAGTCTGCCGATAAACTTAAGGTTAATGTATTTCCTGTTCCCGCCAATCAATGGCTGAGGGTAGAGCTGAGCAACAAAGTTTCAGCGGAAGTGAATCTTTCAATCCACGATCTTTCAGGAAGAATTGTTGTTGACAATTCGCTGGTTAAACTGGAAGGACAAAAAACGGTTATGATTCCGGTACACACACTTGCAGATGGTATTTATTACCTTAGGTATGTTTCAGAAAGTGGATCGGGTGTAAGAAAAGTGCTGATCAGAAATTAAGAAATTTCAGGATTTTCAGGTGCAGGCGGAACTTCAGGTTTCGCCTGTTTCGTTTCCTGACGTGGGTTCACACCATCGTATGCCCTGATGATGCGGGTCACAAGTTTATGCCTCACCACATCTGATTCATCAAGCATTATAAAATCAATGCCGGGAATATCTTTCAGAATAATAGAAGCCTGAAGCAGTCCCGATTGCTGGTGACGTGGCAGGTCGATCTGGGTAACATCTCCGGTAATAAAAAATTTGGCCGATCGCCCCATGCGGGTAAGAAACATTTTCAGCTGACTTGAGGTGGCATTCTGAGCTTCATCAAGGATTGCAAAAACATTGTCGAGCGTGCGTCCGCGCATAAAAGCCAGCGGAGCAATTTCAATGGTACCGTCTTCCAGATAAGTGAGGAGTTTCTGCGGAGGCAGCATATCGCGCAAAGCATCATAAAGCGGTTGCATGTAAGGATCAAGCTTCTCTTTCATATCTCCCGGTAAAAATCCCAGATTTTCACCGGCTTCAACGGCAGGGCGGGTTAATATGATACGCTTGACTTCGCGGTTTTTAAGCGCACGAACGGCCAAAGCAACGGCGGTGTAGGTTTTCCCGGTTCCGGCAGGGCCGATAGCAAACACCATATCGTTTTTACCGACGCTTTCAACAATCTTTATCTGATTGGCCGTGCGGGCTTTGATTACCATTCCGTTGCGGCCATGAACCAGCACATCGGGCGGACTGTCTTTCAGGCTGCCGTTTCCGCTGCCCGGTTCGGCCAGTTGCCTGATGTCAGATTCCGTTATCGAGCCAAACCTTTCGAAATGAAGTATCAACAGGTGGAAAAAATCTTCAAAAGCAACGACTTCGGAAGGATCGCCTATTACTTTAAGAAATTCACCTCGCGCAATTAATTTTAATTTCGGGTATAAATCCCTGATGGTATTTAAGTTACGATCCCCGACTCCAAAAAATTCAAGAGGACTGTGAGATTCTATGCTAAAGACTTTTTCACTCATAAAAATTCAAAATTATATAAACATCAGGATAGAAATGTTTTACCCGATGGCAGGATGCAAAAGTAATTGATTTTTCAGAGTGAATGGCTGATCTTATGTACTTTTCGGCGATTAGCTTCATGAGTCGCACTTTCGTAATTTGATTGGAGATAATGGGTTAAAGGTAATAGGAATTTTTCTTTGATTTTCCAGAATTATCTTCTAAATCGTACTCTTGTCCATTGTGTTCTATATGTAGAACAAAAGATGCATAAAGTTATTCTATATGCAGGACAAAAATCAATTATTGTGGCTCTTTTAGTGTTTTTACCTTAGGTCTCGACTCCGCCTTTTTTACCTTAGGTCTCGACTCCGCTCGACCTGCGGGAAAAGGAAATCGGGCTGCCGGTGGTCGAGCAGAATGCCGGTGGTCGAGCGAAGTCGAGACCATCCGGATAAAAGCGGAATCACCTTGGTTATTTGCGGAAAAGGTGGAGGAGTCTATTAAAATGATTTCTTGTCATTCATTAATTCGTTTCCAGAATATTCACTGACCGTTTTTAGACATATAATGTGAAAAATTCATACACGCAGCAAGACTGTGTAAAGCTTCCTTATTACCCTCTACCAATGCTTCTTTTTTAGCTCTCGACCACTTTTGCAATTGTTTTTCGCGATAAAAGGCTTTATCAATTCTGTCAAACTCTTCAAAATAAACTAATTGAACTGGAAGCCTTTTTTTGGTAAAATTTGCACCTTTCCCTTGCTGATGCTCCGATAATCTTTTGTTAAGATCAATCGTACTTCCAACATACAATCTATCGTCAAAACATCTTAAAATGTAAACATAGCCTTTCATATATGTTTTATTTGCAATAAAAATACAAAAGATTTATAATCACAGAACATTAGTCTACCATAGAGCAGAATGCCGGTGGTTGAGCGGAATGCCGGTCGGGCAGAATGCCGGTGGTCGAGCGAAGTCGAGACCATCCGGTAAAACCTTAGGTCTCGACTCCGCCTTGTTTCCTTAGGTCTCGACTCCGCTCGACCTGCGGGAAAAGGAAATCGGGCTGCCGGTGGTCGAGTGAGAAGCCTGTGGTCGAGCTGAATGCCGGTCGGGCAGAATGCCGGTGGTCGAGCGAAGTCGAGACCATCCGGTATATTTCCAACTAACCTAAACCAACATCATTAAAATTTGCTACTTTTGAAACATGGAACAACGCACCGAATCCGATTTCCTTGGCAGCCGCCAAATTCCTGCTGATGCTCTTTACGGAATTCATGCCCTGAGGGCAAAGGAAAACTTTCCTGATCATTCTCCGTTCCATATGGAATGGTTTTGTGCCATGGGAATTGTCAAGCAGGCATGTTATCTTACTGCAGCTTCCTATTTCAAGGCATTAAATGAGAAATTCAGCAATAAGGAGTTGCCTGTCAGGGTGATCCCTGGCGAAGTGCTGAATGCTATAACAGAAGCTGCATCGGAAGTTTCAAAGGGTAATTATTTCTCCGATTTTATAGTTCCCGCCATAAGCGGAGGAGCCGGTACCAGCATCAATATGAATGTGAATGAAATTATTGCCAATGCAGCGCTTCTGAAACTTGGCTTTAAACCCGGCGAATATCTCAACATTGATCCTACTGAAACTGCCAATGTTTTTCAAAGCACCAATGATGTGGTTCCCACTGCATTAAAGGTAGCCGTAATGTTTTTACTGAACGATCTGGAAACCGCCATCAATGAACTCAGGGCTGGGTTTGAAGTGCTTGAAGGCCGTTACCGCGATGATCTGCGCATAGCTTATACCCAGATGCAGGAGGCGGTGCCTTCGTCATACGGGAAATTGTTTTCAAACTACAGCGACGCTCTTTCACGCGATTGGTGGAGGGTTTCGAAGTGCTATGAACGTATAAAAGTGGTGAATCTTGGTGGAAGTGCCATCGGAACTTCGGTTGCCGTGCCACGTTTTTTTGTGATGGAGGTAGTTCAGCAATTGCAACAGCTTACCGGTTTGCCGGTAACACGCGGCGAAAACCTGAACGACACCACCAGCAATCTTGATTCTATCGTTGAAGTGCATGCCATTCTTAAGGCACATGCGGTGAATCTTGAAAAAATTTCGAACGACCTTCGCTTGCTCGCATCCGACCTGACCGATGCCGGGCTGAAATTGCCTCGTATGCAGGCCGGAAGTTCCATTATGCCTGGAAAAGTGAACCCTGTAATTCCTGAATTTGTGATCAGTGCATCGCATCAGGTATATGCCAATGATGGGTTGATATCAGGGTTGGCCGCACAGGGTTGTCTCGACCTGAACGCTTATGTTCCAATGATCGGGCATGTCATGATTGGTAGTCTTAAGCTGCTGATTGCTTCCTGCCGCACCATGCTTAAAAATATGGTTGCTGGTATTGAAGTCGATACAAAAACCAGCCTCAACCGCTTGCTGCATAGTCCGGCTATCGCGACAGCGCTGAGTCCTTACATTGGTTATCACAAGGCAACGGAGATCGCGCTGCTGATGAAATCAGGCAAAAAAAGTATACTCGAGATTAACGATGAAATGAAACTATTGCCAGCCGAAAAGCTGGAAGAACTACTTAAACCTGCCAATCTGCTGAAGGCCGGCTACACGATAAATGATTTATTTTGAATCTTTGAATCCTTGAATCTTGAATCTTTGAATCCTTGAATCTTTGAATCCTTATGTCCAAAGGAAAAGACACCAAACCGCACATCGGCATATTTGGCCGCAGAAATAATGGCAAAAGCTCTCTGATCAATGCATTGGCTGGTCAGGAACTGGCGATAGTTTCGGATGTTGCCGGCACAACCACTGATCCGGTGAAGAAATCAATGGAAATTGCAGGCATTGGCCCTGTGATTCTGATTGATACCGCTGGCATTGACGATACCGGTGATCTTGGCAGCAAGCGCGTGGCCAAAACCCGCGAAGCCCTGAAAATTATCGACCTTGCCATCCTAGTGATTACTGATAATGTTTTCGATGGCGTTGAAGAAGATCTTGTTGCGGAGTTTAGCGATAAGGCAGTTCCATTTCTGATTGTTCACAACAAAAATGATCTGAAACCTTTATCAGCTTCATTAAAGGAAAATCTGGCTGAAAAGTACAAAATACCTGTAATCGACCTGAGTGCAACATTTCATCCGGAAGTTGAAGCCGTAATTTCAGCCATGCGAAAGTTGATTCCGGAATCGGCATACACATCTCCTTCTTTGCTTGGCGATCTTATTTCGTATGGCGATGTGGTGTTGCTGATTACGCCCATCGACATTGAAGCTCCAGAAGGCCGTATGATTCTGCCACAGGTTCAGGCTATACGCGATATACTTGATCACGATGGTATTGCGGTGGTTTGCAAGGAACGCGAAGTTGACAGTTTTATCCGCCGAATGAACCCTAAGCCAGCTTTGGTAATTACCGACAGTCAGGTGTTTCTGAAAGCAGATGCTTCTGTTCCCAAAGACATTCCTCTGACAAGTTTCAGCATTTTGCTTGCGCGTCAACGTGGTGATTTTCAGAATTACCTGAAAGGAACACCGCATATTTCAAACCTTAAAGACGGCGACCGTATCCTTATACTGGAATCATGTACACATCATGTTTCATGCGATGATATAGGCAGGGTTAAAATCCCGAGGTGGCTGGGCAATTATACGGGCAAGAAGCTTGAATATGAGGTAGTTTCCGGTCTAAGTAAAATCCCCGGAACAATACAGGATTATGCCATGGTGATTCAATGCGGAGGATGTATGATCACCCGCAAACAGATTATTAACCGCCTGAAACCCGCTGTTGATGCAGGTATTCCGGTTACAAACTACGGTATGGCAATTGCCTGGGTACATGGAATTTACAATCGAGCTGTGGCACCTTTTACGAAACACAACAATGAAAACTCAGACTATTTATGAAAAAATATGTCTCAGAGCTGCTCCTCGCCCCCCGCCCCTCGTCCTTCGCCCCTTCTTTCCGTCCCTCGCCCCTTTCTACCATCCCCTTGTCTCCCCGTCTCCCTGTCTCCTTGTCCAAAAACCGCCCCTCTTCCCTAAAAAATAACCTATAAAATCTCAAACATGAACATAATCATAACAGGTGCATCTTCGGGTGTAGGTCGCGAAACAGCGAAAATTCTGGCAGATATTCCGGGAAACAAAGTGATTGTTATTGCACGCAATGGCATGAAAATCCAGTCTTTGTCGGGCGAATGCAACATCAAACGCCACGAAACTGTGGTACAGCCCATTCAGTTCGATCTGGCAACAGGTGATATTGATCAGCTTGCTCAACAGATAAACCGACAATTTGGTAAGATTGATGTACTCATCAACAATGCCGGAACCATTCTCAACAAGCCTATTGGGCAGATTACTGCCAATGAAATTGACAATGTATTTGATGTAAATGTAAAAGCGCCGTTGCTTCTGACCCAGGCACTGCTTCCGATTATGAATCCGGGAGCTCATGTTGTGAATATCAGTAGTATGGGTGGCGTGCAGGGAAGCGTTAAATTTCCCGGATTGTCGGTTTACAGCGCCAGTAAAGGTGCTTTGGCGGTGCTGACAGAATGTCTTGCGCTGGAATTGGCCGAAAAGAATATCTCGGTCAATTGTCTGGCTTTCGGGGCAGTGCAGACAGAAATGCTTTCCAAAGCTTTTCCGGGATATGAAGCGCCTGTTTCCGCGCAAAAAATGGCTGAATTTGTCGCTGATTTTGCAATTAACGGACATAAATTCTTCAACGGAAAAGTTTTGCCGGTATCTTTGTCCACTCCTTAACCAATTTCAAAATTCAGTAAATGTCAGCAAATCCCGATTGTGTTGCCAAAGCAGGAATAGTTCAAAGCATTGAAGGCCAGAAAGTAATTGTAAGAATAGTAAGTTTAAGTGCCTGTGCTTCCTGCCATGCCAATGGTGCATGCACAGCTTCCGATACCAGCGAAAAACTGATAGAAGTTGATTTGGCAGATGCCGGTGATGTAAAGCCAGGGCAAGCTGTATCGGTCAATGTTGAGTCTTCCGCCGGAAATCTGGCTCTTTTTTACGGTTATGTAATGCCATTCCTTTTGGTTTTTCTTTCGCTCATTGTTGCCATTTATTTTGTTTCTGAATTGATTGCAGGATTGATTTCACTCGGTGTTCTGGTACCTTATTATGTCGGATTATATTTGTTAAAAGATCGGATGGGGAAGAGATTCAGGTTTACTATTGGTGGTTAATGCCATGCAATTTCGTTTTTACATAAAGCAAGAACAGATAAGAAAACAATTTGCTGGGAAACGGGGAAAGTATTAAGTTTGTGCTGTTACTCTGGATTTAGCCATAATTTTGGAACGCGACGATATTTACAAAAAAAACTATTAATGACATGAATATAAAACTATTAACGTTCGGATTAATTCTCACATTAATTCCATTTGTCAACTATGGACAAACAAGAGAAGAAAAGACTGTTGTCATTTTTAATAAATTTAATCTTATAAAGAACCATAAAATGAATTATGAATTTCAGCTTGAACCCCTAAAATATCAAACTACTGGGAACGATAGCTTAAAAATTCTTGAACTAGAAAAGAAAGTCTCTGAAGAAGAGATTATTAAAAGGATGGGCTCAGCTTTCAATGAAATATTTAGTGATGAAGAAATTAATAGCATCTATGAATTTGTTCACTCAAGTGCTTTTGAAAAGTTTTTTAAATCAGAAGAAACATTTAAAGTTATTTCTTCTCAATTTGTGGATATTGACAATGAAATAGAAGAAATAACAAAAATTCTCAAAGCACCAATTGAAGAGCCAGCAAAGAAGTTTGAGCCAATCCCAGTTGATAAAGAAGACGGCTTTTACGAAACAGTTGATTATACTTATTCAACTGAAGAAAAAAACATACAACTTGAGAATAATCCATCCATAACCACAAAGGACATTCTAGAAGTCAAAAAAACGTATAATAAATATAATGATAATAATCCAGAAATTAGCATTGTGCTGACAAAAGACGGAGCTCGAAATTTTTATTTACTTACAAAAGCTAATATTGGAAAACCCATAGCGATTGTGATTGATAATCAAATTGTTTCTTTACCTAAAGTTCAATCTGAAATTATGGGAGGAAAATTGAGCATAATTGGAGATTTCTCTGAAGAAGAGATTGATAGAATGATTGAGAAATTAAAACGAAAATAAATAAACTATTGCTAATAGTGGGTCAATCCAGCGTCGTCTCGTGGGACAATGACAATGTTCCAAACGCCAGCACTTTATCAACCCCCAACCTTAAACACCAATTAAACACAGCAATAAGTATGAAACTTAAAATTAAATTATTAGCATTTGTACTTCTGACTAATTTGTCAGTTTCGGCACAAGAAAAAACAGTGTATTCAGTGGGAACAAATCTGCCACCAATTATAGGAAATACTTTTACATTGAATGCTGAATTAATTCCTCAAAAAAGAATCACAGCAAACGTTGAAATTGGAATTATGATTGACAGTAAATTGAAAGGATCCTATACCAAAATCGGCACAGGAAGAAGTAATCATATTAATTCAGGACAATATCTTTCTACTGGATTAAGATACACACCGAGAAAAAACTCCAATCAGACATATTTTTTTATAGGAGCTAAACTTCTTGGTGGATACTTCAAGCAATCAGCAGAAATGTGGGATGATTTTGCATCATTATTTAAAGATGGTATTATTCCTGCTGATTATGAGATAAAAGGGGACAGAGTTTATTCTGAAGGATATTTTATGGGTCTTGCAGGAGATATTGGGGTAAACCTGAAAATTACAAATAGGTTTCATCTTGAGCTTGGAATTCAAGGCGGACATAATTTATATACTTCGAAAAGGCAAGTTGATAATGTTTATTCTCACCTTCCAGGAATAGGAGCATTAAATTTTGTCGGAATTGTAAGGACTAAATTTATAATTGGCAAAAATGAATATTAACGGATCCCAAAATGGTACAGCCATAATAGCGGGGCTTGGTGGTTGTTTTAGGTTCTCTGCTCCAAGTTAGTAATCTAAACCCCAGTCGCTTTAACACATAACACACCTTCCCATGCAAACAAACCCCTGGCTTAATATTCCCTTCTCCGATTACGAAAATCATATGACCGAGGTCGGACAATCGCAGATTCTGAGCAGATTATTTGCCGGTTGTTTGACTGATTACAAGCCTGCCAGTGTTGCGTTGCTTGGTTGTGCCACCGGAAATGGACTGGAGAATATAACCGATCAGCAGATACCGTCAATTCATGCTGTTGATATCAACCCTGTTTTTCTTGATCAGCTGAATCAACGCTTTGCAGGAGCCATTCCCGGTTTATCAACCCATTGTATTGATCTTCAGAATGAAGAACTTCCATTCTCCGGCATTGATCTTATATTTTGCGGATTGCTGCTTGAGTATGTGGAACCGGAAACTGTTGTTCCAAAACTGGCTGAAGTGCTTGCCAGTAATGGAGTGATTGTATTTGTGATTCAACAGTCGCTCAGCAGCTCATTTGTTACAAAAACGAGATTCACTTCTCTGGAAAAGCTGTCAGGTTTTGGCCGGGAGGTAAATACGGAAGATTTATCTGTAATTTTATCTAAGTCGAATTTAGTGGTAGATAAAAGTATTGATATTCAAGTAAATGAAAGTAAATTATTTAAAGTTCTTACATGTAGAAATGTAGAAAATAAATGATTTTATCCTTCGTTCAAATAGCTATCGAAACCGCTTCTAATGACAGATTGTTCGTTTTATCCTTCGTTCCGATAGCTATCGGAACCGCTCAGGATGACTTCGTATTCAATTGATAATGTATTTATTAAAGTGGAACAACGCTGTTAAATCACCCATGTCACACTGAGCGAAGTTGAAGTGTTTAAACACTTGAAGATCACCAAATCCCTCATAGTGTTTACTTAGACTGAGTATAATGTTCAGTCATTACTGTAATTTATACCAATTCTAAATTGATATTTAAAGCATTGAAAAACAGAATTATGTATCATGCATAAAAGCGCATTATATATTTAATAAAGTGCATATACCTGAAATACAGTCACATATGCCTGATGCGTATTTTTGGCTTATTTACTGTCTTTTTTTTCAATTGTTGCTACATTTGTCACGTTCTGAGGATTAACCTTCAGAAGCCTGTAATATTTCGCACCTAAAAGGAACAGACAGTGAACGAAACCATTGTTTTTGCTGTAATTTCACTGAGTGCAATTGGTGGCACCTCCGCGGTGATACTATATTTTGTAGCTCAGAAATTCAAAGTTATTGAAGATCCCCGTATCGACATTGTAAACGAGAAGCTTCCCGGAGCCAACTGCGGAGGCTGTGGTCTGGCTGGTTGCCGTGCATTTGCTGAAGAGCTGGTAAAAACCGGCGATTTATCGAAGCTCAATTGTCCGGTTGGGGGAAGCGATGTCATGAAAGAAATCGCTGCAGTTCTCGGGCTTGAACCTGAGGAGAAAGATCCGATGATTGCAGTGCTGCGTTGCAGCGGAAGCAGGGTTAATGCTCCTCAGAAAGTTGTTTATGAGGGTGCGTCATCATGCGCATTTGCACATGTACTTTCATCGGGTGAGAGCGGTTGCCCCAATGGTTGCCTTGGTTTAGGCGATTGTGTGGTTTCATGCAAGTTTGATGCTATATATATTGATGATACAACCGGATTGCCGGTTATCAGCGACGAAAACTGTGTGGCTTGCGGAGCCTGTGTTACAGCCTGTCCGCGCAGCATTATTGAGCTTCGCAAAAAAGGCAAAAAAGACCGCCGTATTTTCGTATCATGTGTAAACACCGAAAAAGGCGGACCTGCGAAAAAGAATTGTCAGGTAGCTTGTATCGGCTGCGGAAAGTGTGTAAAGGAATGTCCTCATGATGCCATTACCTTGCAAAATAATCTTGCTTACATCGATTATGATAAATGCAAGCTCTGCCGCAAGTGCGAACCCGTTTGCCCGACAAGCGCCATTCTCGAACTGAATTTCCCTCCACGAAAAGAAAAAGCCGGTGAAACTGAAAAAGTTGCCGAGCCCGTAAAAGAGGTATAATCTGTTCATCATTACCTGGAAAATAAAAACATTAACAAATAAGCGGAGGCCAATAATTTGAAAACTTTCACACTAGGCGGTGTCCATCCGGAAGAGAACAAACTTTCTGCCGATAAAGCCATTGAAGTACTCCCTTTGCCTGAGAAGGTTTATGTCCCTGTTTCACAAAGTCTGGGAGCTCCTTCAAAGGTTGTCGTTGAAAAAGGCGCTACGGTTAAAACCGGGCAGCTTATCGCCAAAGGAGAATCATTTATTTCTGCAAACGTTCATTCACCTGTTTCAGGAAAGGTTGTCAAAATTGACGACGTGATTGATTCATCCGGGTATAAGCGTCAGGCTGTATTTATTGATGTAGTTGGCGATGAATGGGAAGAATCCATCGATCGTTCACCTGAAATCATTTCAGAAATAACTGCCGAAAGAGATACCATCATCAAAAAAATAAATGAGCTGGGCGTTGTTGGCCTTGGAGGTGCTACTTTCCCTTCGCACGTTAAACTGATGGTTCCTGATGGCAAAAAGGCTGAATATCTTCTGATCAACGGCGTTGAATGTGAGCCTTATCTTACTGCCGATCATCGCCTTATGCTCGAAAAAGGCGAAGAAATGATGATCGGTATTTCCATCCTGAAAAAGGCACTCGGCGTAAGCAAAGCATTTATTGGCATCGAAAATAACAAACCCGATGCAATTGAACACCTGAGAAAGCTATGCACACGCTATCAGGGGATAGATGTAATTCCGCTCAAAGTAAAATATCCGCAGGGTGGTGAAAAACAGTTGATTAAAGCTGTTGTTAACCGCGAAGTACCCAGTGGCAAACTTCCCATTGAAGTAGGTTGTGTGGTAAATAATGTGGGAACTGCGTTGGCCGTTTATGAAGCCATCCAGAAAAACAAACCACTGATTGAGCGTATAGTCACCGTTACCGGGAAGTCAGTAACAAAACCTTCCAATTTTATGGTGCGTATTGGAACTCCAGTTTCACTGCTTATCGAAAGCGCCGGTGGTTTGCCTGAAAATACGGGAAAAGTCATAAGCGGTGGTCCAATGATGGGCAAAGCACTTACCTCGCTTGAAGCGCCTGTAGTAAAGGGAACATCAGGTATTCTGATTATGCCCGTTGAAGAAAGCAAACGAACTCAGGTTTTGAATTGTATCAGATGCGGCAGATGCATAACAGCCTGTCCGATGGGATTAGAACCGGTTCTGCTGGCTCAACTGAGTGAAAATTTAATGTTTGAGCGTGCTGAAGCTGAACGGATCATGGATTGTATTGAATGTGGTTCATGCCATTATACCTGTCCGGCAGGTCGTCCGCTTCTGGATTACCTCAGACTTGGGAAAAACAAAACAGGATTACTCATAAGAAATAGGGGGAAGAAATAATATGAGCTTACTTACCATTTCGGGTTCACCCCATGTGCATACACAGCAGAGTGTGAAGTCAATCATGTATGGTGTGGTCATCGCGATGATACCGGCCATTTTTGTCTCGGTTTACTTTTTTGGTATCGATGCCGCCCGTGTTCTGTTAATTTCAGTTCTGGGTTGTTTATTTTTTGAATGGCTTATTCAAAAATACCTGATCAAAGGCCCTGTAACCATCAACGATGGCAGCGCATTGGTAACCGGTGTGCTTCTGGCATTTAATGTTCCGTCAAATCTGCCAGCCTGGATTATTATTCTTGGCGCACTGGTTTCCATAGGAATCGGAAAAATGTCGTTTGGCGGATTGGGAAAGAATCCATTTAACCCGGCACTGGTCGGCAGGGTTTTTTTGCTGATTTCATTTCCTGTGCAGATGACCTCATGGCCTATGCCGAAAGCCTTGTTTGGCGAAGGCATTACCGATGCCATCACCGGACCGACTACGCTTGGAATTCTTAAAGAAGGTCTGGATGCCGGGAAAACCGTTCAGGAAATCATGGCTTCACCCAATTTTCCGGGATATGTGAATGATCTTATGGGCGCTCAGGCTGGTTCGCTTGGCGAAATATCTGCGCTGGCTCTTTTATTGGGTGCATTGTTTATGCTTACCCGCAAAATTATTACCTGGCACATCCCTACAGCCTATATTGGTTCTGCTGTAATTTTCTCAGGAATTTTATGGATGATTGATCCTACTCAATTTATCGATCCGCTGATGCATCTTCTGGCTGGCGGAATGATACTCGGGGTTTTCTTTATGGCAACCGATATGGTTTCATCGCCAATGACTGCCAAAGGGCAGATTGTGTTCGGCGTGGGAGCCGGCTTGCTTACCATTGTAATCAGGGTGTGGGGGGCTTATCCCGAGGGTGTTTCATTTGCCATTCTCATTATGAATGCTTTTACACCGCTCATCAATAATATGTTTAAACCCAAAAGATTCGGGGAGGTAGTGAAAAATGGCTAAAACAGAATCTACTTTTAAAAATATGGTGCTCGTTTTACTGAGCATCAGCCTGATTGCTTCATTTTCGCTGGGGGCAGTTTACAACCTTACCAAGGAGCCAATCGCCAAAGCGCAGCAAGCCAAAAAGGAAGCTGCCATAAAACAGGTAGTTCCTGAGTTTGATCAGCTGGAACCGGTTTCCGTTACTCCTGATGATGGCGGAGATCCTTTAACCATCAACAAAGCCATGAAAAACGGTGAAGTTGTGGGTTACGCTGTGGAAACATATACCGATAAAGGTTTCAGCGGACGTATTCTGCTTATGGTCGGCTTTTTACCTGATGGCTCGATTGTAAATACAGCCGTGCTGAAACATACCGAAACTCCGGGCCTTGGCGATAAAATGGATGCTTCAAAATCTGCTTTTCCTGAGCAGTTCAAATCGAAAAACCCTGAGGTTTACAAACTGAAAGTTAAAAAAGATGGTGGTGAAGTTGATGCAATTACTGCAGCAACCATTACTTCGAGGGCTTTTTGCGACGGAGTTCAACGTGCTTATGATGTAGTTAAAAAAGAAGGAGGTTCAAAATGAACCAGATGCAAAATTTCACCAAAGGATTTATAAGCAATAATCCGGTCTTCGCGCTGCTGCTTGGAATGTGTCCGACACTCGGAGTGACTACTTCTGCCATAAACGGATTGGGCATGGGACTGGCAACCACTTTTGTGCTGGTGGCAGCCAATGTGGTTATTTCGATGTTAAAAAATATCATTCCCGATAAGGTCAGAATACCTTCATTCATTGTAGTTATTGCTTCATTTGTAACCATTGTTGATCTGGTTATGGCTGGTTATGCGCCTGCACTGCATGAGCAACTGGGTCTTTTTATCCCGCTTATTGTGGTAAACTGTATTGTGCTTGGACGTGCTGAAGCTTTTGCCTCAAGAAATAATGTGTTTTCTTCATTTATTGATGGACTGGGAATGGGTTTCGGATTTGCATTTGCACTTACCTTGCTGGGCGGAATCCGCGAAATTCTTGGAAGCGGTGCAATCTTCGGTTTTAAATTTATTCAGGGAGATGCCATACTCGTTTTTGTGCTGGCTCCGGGAGCATTTATTGCACTTGGTTACCTCATCGCACTGATTAATAAAATGCGCAAAGCTTAGGCTGGTTATTTTAACTCCAACAAGAAAAGATATGGAATACATCATAATCATCATCTCTGCAATCTTTGTCAACAACATTGTATTTGCACAATTCCTTGGAATCTGTCCATTTCTTGGCGTTTCCAATAAATTATCCACATCAGTGGGAATGGGTGGAGCCGTTATTTTTGTAATGACACTTGCAACCATTGTTACCTATCTGATTTATCAATTTGTTCTGATTCCCTTGGGACTGGGATTTCTGCAAACCATCAGCTACATTCTTGTTATAGCTGCGTTGGTGCAAATGGTTGAGATCATTCTCAAAAAAGTCAGTCCTTCAATGTATCAGGCACTAGGTATCTTTTTGCCACTGATCACCACCAACTGTGCGGTGCTGGGAGTTGCAATCCTTGTAATCCAAAAGAATCTTAACCTTCTTGAAAGTGTTGTGTTTACTGTTGCCACCTCAGTTGGTTTTACCCTTGCCCTTGTAATTTTTGCCGGCATACGCGAACATATGGAACTGATGGGCGTTCCCAAAGGGATGCGCGGTATTCCTATTGCGCTGGTAGTTGCTGGCCTGCTGTCACTTGCCTTTATGGGATTTGCCGGATTGGTGTAAACTGATAATGAACACGGCGACAGGGGGACAAGGAGACGGGGGGACAATGAGACAAAGGGATAAATGAGTTTAACCGGAGATCGGGCGTTAGTTGTTGAGCGATTCCAATTGATATCGGAGCGAAACAAGTCGAGACCGATGGATGGATAAATACCGCTTCCACTCAGATAATCTCATTGTTCCATAGTTTTTTCAGGAAATCTTTCCAGGGCAAAACCAATACTCCGTTTGTCAAACGCGGAAATGAATCATTGGAAACAAGAATAGCCTTTTTTACCGTGTACTCCTCCATAAAAGCTTTTAAACCTTTCAGGTGACGGGGTTGTGCTTCTTCGGTTGCTTTTATTTCGATGGCAACTTCATGATCCCCTAAAATAAAGTCAACTTCAAGACCCGAAGCTGTCCGCCAGTATGAAATGTTGTAATTCTTGTCGCAATAGCGACTGTGCGCATATATCTCCTGATAGATAAAATGCTCGAATGCCTTCCCGAAAAGTTCTGTTTTAACTTCGATATTACTTCTGTTTAATAAGAAATTTACAATTCCTACATCGAACAAATAGAACTTTGGAGCAGAAATTACCCTTCTCTTCGGCCGTTTCTGAAATGATGGAACAAACCTTCCTATCAGCGTTTCTTCAACAATCTGAAAATACTCTTTTACTATATAGGCGCTCACTCCGGTATCTGATGCAATATTCGAATAATTCATGATCTCACCGTTTGTTAGCGCCGCTACTTCAAGAAACCGTTGGAAAGTTCCAACATTTCTGATCCTTGCTTCCGCAACTATCTCATCTCTAAGATAATTTCCAATATATGCTGAGATTAAATTTTTTGGTTTTTTTGAATCATAATGCCGGGGTAACATACCATTGTTAATGGCGGTTAATAAATCAAAGTCAGGAATCTCGCTGCTTACCAGCGGATACAATTCATAGCGTAATGCTCTGCCTCCAAGCAAATTTGCGCCTGAATGCAATATTTTTCGAGGACTCGACCCACTTAATATAAATCTCGTACCCTTATTTACAATAAGCCAATGGACCTCATTGAGCAAAGCCGGAATTCTTTGAATCTCATCTATTACAACCACGCTTTGACTTTCATCTGCTAAAATCGTTTCGCGCAATAAAGATGGATTTCTATTTAAACGTTCATAAACGTCGCTCAACAGCAAATCAAATAAACGTGCTTCAGGGAAAATAAATTTAAGCAAGGTGCTTTTACCTGTTTGTCTGGCGCCCCACAAAAACAGGCTTTCATTTTCAGCTCCTTCAAAAACTTGTCTGCGCTTATACATATCTTGGGTATTTTGAAGGTCAAATTTACAAATTATCATGATAATCTCAAATACAATTTCAAAATATCATGTAATTTTCAATTTCCTTTGAAAATATCATCATGATTTGGCAGCTCAATTGCACATGGATCTCGTCTAAGGCCGAGACACGGTAACACCGATGCGACGGTTTTCCGCAGATAAGAACAAAATAAAATCCATAAAAATTTGCCCAAACCGTGTGTAAAAAAACTCTGTATTACACTCCTTACTCTGTGGGACTCTTTGAAACAAAAAATCCGCGAGAATCTGTCTGATCCACGTTACTGTGTCTCGGCCTTAGACGAGATCCGTGTGCCATAAAAATCCACGAGAATCCTGATCCGCGTCACAGTGTCCCAACCTTAGAAGATATCTGTGTGCCATAAAAATCCGCGAAAATCTATCTGATTCGCATCACCGTGTCTCGTCCTCAGACGAGATTCGTGTGCCATGAGTGTTTACACAACCAGCAATCGTGCCCGAGCTGACTGCTTTCCAGAAGAAACCCTGATAAAGTAATATCCTTTCTTAAGTGCGGGCAAGCTTCCAAACACCTGATTGAGATTCAGTTCATTAATACCGGCTTTCAGATTAATACCAGATGCTGTTGCTATCAACCTGCCCGAAGCATCTGATATACTAAAACCTGCCTGATTTAACGATGAAGATCCTATTTTCAGCCATACATCACCAACCTGTCCGGCCATTGCCGGTGAGGGATAAATAGCTGCAACAGTAAGCCCTGAAGAAGGAACTTCAGTCTGAGAAACATCCACACTCAGTTCGGAAAGATCGAAGCGATACGCTGACAAACCATAGGTTCCAATCACCAGCATCTGTTCCTGATCATGAATTTTCATGCTTGTTACCGGTACATTTCCGAGTCCTCCGTTCATGCTTTCCCAGCTTGCACCGTAATCCTTGGTCATAAAAACACCGGCATCGGTTCCGATAAAGTACCTGCCCTGCCGCGTTGGGTCTGCTACAAATGCATTTACAGGAATTTCAGGAAGGTTGGCACTGATCGGCTGCCAGGTTTGTCCCAGGTTCGTTGATCGGTAAACATGAGCCAACGGTTCATCCCACCTGAAACCGGAACAGGTAGCAAAAATGGTATTTGCATCAAACGGATCGGCTGCCACACGGGTAATCCACCTGTCGGGCAAACCGGTACTGATGTCATTCCAGAGTGTACCTCCGTTAACACTGATATGAACCCGGCCATCATCTGATCCTGCAAGCACAATGTTGGGATCAACCGATGAAATACCCAGAGTAGCAATTGTATGAAAAGTGCTACCGTCATCACCATTGGTAAGATCAGGACTTACTGCACTCCATGAGTTTCCTCCATTGGTGGTTTTCCATACCCTGTAAGTTCCGAAATACAAGGTATTCGGTTCGGTTGGGTGCATAATTACAGGCGCTGACCAGTTCACTCTGTCGCTTTCCCAATAGCCCGCAATATAATTCATTGAGTTTCCTGAATTTGTTGACTTATGAAGTTTACCCCACTGATATTCAGCATAAACTACATTTGAACGGGTATAATCGACCAAAGAATAGAAACCATCTCCGCCAAGGATAGGATACCAGTCATCAAGATTTCCGGTTGCAGTTTTTATTGTATTATTGTCCTGTGTACCACCGTAGATTCGCTGAGGATTCAGATAATCGATTTCTATATCATAAAACTGAGTTATCGGAATATTGTTGATCCATGTCCAGCTGTTGCCCAGATCATCGCTGAAATATAATCCTCCGTCATTGCCTTCGATTATTCTGCCGGTAACAGGGTGGATGTACATTGCGTGATGGTCAACATGAATTTCTTCCATGTTATAATAACCGGCAAGTTGATAATAGGTATTTCCGCCGTCAGTTGAATAGAAAAGGTCAACACCCAGCATATAGATGATATCAGGTATCTGCGGGTGTACCCTGATCTGTCCAAAATACCAGCCGAATGAACTGTTCATTCCTTGTATGGCATCGTCGTTGGTTCGTGACCAATTGTTTCCACCATTGTTAGTGCGGTAAACGGCAACATTGGTGCGGTTATCGTAAAAAGCATAAAGTATAGAAGGATCAGAAGGGGATAGAGCAAGTCCGATGCGACCGACATCATTTCCCTTTGGCAAACCGGTGAGCAATTCGGTCCAGGTGTCGCCACCATCAATGGTTTTCCATATGCCTGAGGTCTGGCCAAAAGAACGGCGGTAATTTAACCCGCGCATACGTTCCCACATGGCAGCGTAGAGAATATCGGGGTTGGTGGGATGCTGCACCAGATCAATTCCGGAAGTAGAATCGCTGATAAAAAGCACCTTTTCCCAGGATGAACCTCCATCGGTGGTCCTGTATATTCCGCGGTGCTCATCCGGCGAAAATAAATTTCCGCAAGCTGCTGCAAAAACTCTTTCTTCGTTCTGATAATCGATAATGATCCTTCCAAAATAAGCAGTTTCATCCAACCCTGAATGAGTCCATGAATCTCCTCCATCGATAGATTTGTAGATGCCATCGCCCCTGAAACTCTGGCTTGAAGCGTTGGCTTCTCCAGTTCCGGCATAAATCAGGTTTGTGTTTAAAGTTCCAACGGCAAGGTCGCCGATAGAAATGGTTGCTGCATCGTCAAAAATATTGACCCATGAATTTCCTGAGTCAGTAGTTTTAAAAATTCCACCAGATGCCGCACCCACGTATATGGTTGAGAATGAATTGGCAGGAACTTCAATGTCAGTAATTCTCCCTCCGATATTCAAAGGCCCGGCAAGCTCCCAGTTGAAACTACTGCGCGATGAATTGCTGTGCATTGCCTGTGCTTCGCGAACAGCTTTCAGATAAAACTCTGACTTTATCCTGCCATGAGGATAAGCTCTTTGCCTTGAAAGCCAGTCACTCGGAAGATAGCCGGGTCCCTTTTCGAGGCCCGCGCGTTTGAGCATAAAATTTTCATTTTGATCATTATGATCGTTGCTTTGTATGACAAAAAAAGCAAAAACAGACAATATCACAACTGGCAGTAAGATGGGTAATACCCTCGACAAATTTGTTTTCATAAAGATTCGATAAAGTGATTTAAAAAACATCCTCCGACCCAAAAATACGAATTATCATTGAATGAAGAACTTATACGTAGTGGCATACCTACCAACTTACCCCTTTTTCCTCATTGGTTGTGGCGTCATATAAGTCAGCCGTCTCCAAAGCCATTCCATTGGCCCGAAACGGAACCTTGAAAGCCAGTATCTGCTGAAGAAAATCTGGAATATAAAAATAAGAAATACCAGAATTATTCCTTCGGATGTGCTTAGCTTTCCAAAATAACCAAATCCATAAGAATAGAATATGGTGGTACAGATAATTGATTGCATCAGATAATTGGTGAGCGCCATTCGCCCGACCGGCACCAACACATTCCATAAGCCGCAGAGAAATCCTTTTTTGTAAAGGGTGATTACCAGTGAAACATAAAATAAGGTTAGTGCCGGAGCACCAATTGCATGAGATAAAGAAGCAAGTGCTGAAAACCCGTTGGGTGCCATCATATCTGCGTAAAGAGACGCATAGGTATAAAAGCCTTCACAAATAACGCCGACCAAAAAGCTCCAGCGCAGGGCATGTCTGAAAAAAGACAAACTACCGGCAGTCAGTTCGGCCAAACCTTTTCTGGCGGCTAACATTCCCAACAGAAAAACACCCAATACCGCAGGATAAAAGAACAACAAACCCGGCAGTAACATACGCCATTCAGCGAGCCTGATTTTTACAATTTCAGTAAAGCTTCCGTTGCCGTAGACATGATAAGCCCTTTCAATTAATTCATTGATCGTTCGGAAACTTTCGGCCATTGAGGCATCAATCGCAGCTTTTCCTTCAGGCACAGATGCACCCAGTGCCAAAATACCCCAGGAGAAAGTTACCACGATAGGTGGAATCAGAATCAGGATTATCGCCCAGATGGTAATTTTACGGTTTGATGATTTTCTGAAAAGGATGAGAATAAAACCGAAAAGGGCATAAAAAAAGAGAATGTCGCCAGCCCACAGCAAAAGGATATGCAGAACTCCAAACATGAGCAAGACAAATAATCTGCGCCTGAAAATCGGTAAAATGCTTCCGGACTCCACCATCTTGTTCATGAAAATCCAGAAACCATATCCAAAAAGCAGAGAAAACAGCGTGTAAAACTTTCCTTCAAAAAGAAACCGGACCAATAAATCCGGCAAAAGAACAAGCATTGACAAGCCAGCCTCAGGTTTCACCATCATAATGCTGAGCGGATTTATAAATATCTTCATGTTTACCATTAAAATTCCAAAAATGGCAAAACCTCTGAGAATATCCAGCAAAGTAAGCCTTCCTCCCGGCGCAATGGGAGCTGCAACATTTTTCATACCAGTCGATTAATTTGGGTGGTCAATATGGCTATACCTTAAAAAGTTTTAGGTCACTAAAATAGTAAATTCCCTGAATAAACATATGAATTTTTCAGGGGAGTGAAATATGGTTGAAAAACGGCTACATTTAATTTGGTGCGGGAATAGACCCACCTGGTTTAATTATGTTGGTTTAGGGCAGAATCTCATGAAATATAAGGAGTGGCAAGATTCAATGACATGCAGTTAATTTAATTGAGAACTTTCAGTCTTGAAATTTTCTATGCATAACAGCGTCCCCGAAGGGGGCAAATTTCAAATAACCGTGTGTGTAATGAAATGAAACCCACGGTAAGAGTATGCAGTACGAAATGGCGTCCCTGAAAGGGGCGAATAAATAAACACCCCACATTTATATAAGCGTCTGCCTGAGAATTTTTCAGGGAAACAGAATAGGATCGAAAAAAAATGGATTTACCTCTGATTTACAACTACCAATGTGTCAAATATTGCAGGTTTTGTGCGCGACTGCGAAGCAAAAATAAAGGTACCGGCTGAATCGGCAATAAATTTAAAAGTACTGTCATTCGTTACATATATTTCAGGACAAATGCCATCGTGTGATTCGTAAAGCCCGACAGAATTAATCAGATAAATGGTATCGTTGTAAGGATAAAAATTAAGAACCAGGTTCGACCAGCAACCATTGGGAGCTCCGGCCAGTGCGTAAATACTAACGGTATCGCCAACGATGGCGCTGTCCTGCACAACCGTCTCATCGATGTTGACAAATTCGTAATAACGCGAGTAATTTTCCCCATCAAGACCGCATGAAACCAAGGCCAGAGCGAAGAAAGCAAGAATAAGAAATTGAAGTTTTTTCATAATGGAAAAGTAAAATAAAAACAGCAAAAATCAACAAAAACCCTGCCGAAAGATACATCTATCAGTCGCTTGAATCACCTGTCAAATTTAAATAAGACTATCGGCAGCAGCAATTTTCGGACACTTATCTTTATTCCATTCAACAAAAGCCAGGTGAGCCGGATGAAACAGATAAGCTTTTAAAGCATCCATATCCGCAAACTCACTGACAATCACCAGATCGGGAGATGAACCATCGATTGGAAGCACATGATGAACCTCAAAGAAATCAATGCCCGGAATAATGGCCGGAAGTAGTTCAAGCTGCGATTTAACTTCTCTGACAACTTCATCTTGATCAGCCTGATTCAGCAAACCCTGATATTTAAGAAAAACAATGTGCCTGACCATAAAATAGTTTTGCGGCAAAATTAAGATTGTACTTTAAGGTTACAACAAAACTTCAAAAAAAAGCTTGCCACGAAGGCTCTAAGACAATAAGCTTCACTAAGTGAGGCAAATAACTTTGTGTAACCTGCCAGCCGGCAGGCTGGCTTTGTGCTTTTGTGCCTTTGTGGCAAAAATCTCTGCGAGTTCTCTGCGCCTCTCTGCGGTAAAATGCAATAAAAAATTAACCGTAGCATAGAACTTCACACCAAACTATCGATTTATATCAACTCTGCCGCTCGCGCGCGTCCCCTGACGCGTGCTGCTAATTATTTATCATCAATAAACACAAACATAGTTGGTTTCATGAATGGATAATGTAATTTTGCAAAACCAATGATTCTTTCGTCCTGATAAAGGTATGATAAACATCACTTAATCAACAGCAATACATCCGCTCTTATGACGCCTGTTATTACACTTACCTCCGACTGGGGACTCCGCGATCACTACGTCGGAGCGGTGAAAGGTGCCATTCTGAGCAAATTGCCCGAAGCAAGAATTGTGGATATTTCACACAGCATTTCTCCTTTTAATGTAAAACAAGGATCATTTGTCCTTCGCAATGCTTATCCCGGTTTCCCGAAAGGCAGCATTCACATTGTGGGCATCAATACCGAGGAATCAGAACAAACTCCTCACATTGCTTTGGTTTATCAAGGACATTATTTCATTGGCACCGACAATGGTATTTTTACCCTGATGTTTGATGCACTTCCCGAAAAAATCGTTGAAATTGAAATTCCGCAGGACTCTGGATATTTTACTTTTTCAACACGCGATCGTTTTGTGAAAGCGGCCGTGCATCTCGCGCAGGGCGGTGAACTGGAAGAACTGGGCAACCTGCACACCGATCTGAAAGCACTTATCAGTATGAAATCGCAGGTAAACGGTAATACGCTGGCAGGCCGGGTTATGTATATCGACAATTACGAAAATATTTTCCTCAACATTACCCTTGCCGAGTTTGAAGATACCGGAATGAAAAGGAAATTTGCGATCAACATCAAAGGCCGCAAACATCAGCCTAATCAGTTGCGAAGTGCATACAGCGATGTTCCGGATGGTGAAATTGCCTTGCTTCCCAGCACAACCGGCTATCTCGAAATTGCAATCAACAGAGGAAATGCAGCCAGCCTGCTCGGCCTGAATATCGACGATGTGGTTCTGATTGAATTTGAAGGTTAAGATATTTTAACACACACAAGCCTGTCCTGATCCATCATTCCATGCCCCAATTCATATTTTTGAGTAATTTAGCAGCCTGATTCAGGTTTAAGCTCTTCAGTTACTATGTTTACCCTTTACAAAAAAGAAATTTTCAGCTTTTTAAACTCGTTGATCGGGTACATTGCTGTTATAGTTTTTCTGTTGATCAACGGACTCTTTCTCTGGGTTTTCCCAATGGGATTCAACATTATTGATTTCGGGTATGCAAGCCTCGACAATATGTTTACGCTGGCTCCCATGGTTTTTCTGTTTTTGATACCCGCCATCACCATGCGTTCGTTTGCCGACGAAAAACGCAGCGGAACCATAGAAATGCTGCTCACCAAGCCCCTTACCGATTTCCAGATTATCTTCTCGAAATACCTTGCGAGCATTACCCTGGTCTTGCTGGCATTGCTGCCAACACTAATTTATGCCGTGTCGGTTTATCTGCTGGGAAGTCCCAAAGGAAACCTCGATATGGGTGGTTTGTGGGGTTCATACATTGGTCTGATTTTCCTTGCCTCTGCCTTTGCTGCGATTGGGCTTTTCATATCATCAGTTACCGATAATCAGATTGTTGCTTTTATGTTGTCGTTGATTATCTGCGGATTTCTGCTGATGGGCTTCGATATAATCGCGGGTCTGGCCCTGTTCGGGAAAGTGGATCTTTTTATTATTTCGCTGGGAATACAGGCCCATTACACATCAATGAGCCGCGGAGTGATCGATACCAGAGATGTGCTCTATTTCCTGAGTATCATTGCTATTTTTCTGATGATGACCAAAACGGCGCTCGAAAGCCGTAAGTGGGAAAACACCGTTTCAGTAAAAAAGAAAGCATAAGCCCGTTTAAAAATGTCAAAAGAATTTCAGATGAATCCTACCACCAACTCTTACAAAGACGTACGCCGGGCAAATATTATACAGCTGTTTCTGGGTTTGATTATCATTATTTTTCTCAACATCATAGGCTCTGCTATTTATTTCAGGCTCGACCTTACTTCCGAAAAAAGATACTCCCTCTCCCCTTCCACAAAGAAACTGCTCAGAGAAACCGACGACATTTTCTATTTTAAGGTTTACCTTGAAGGTGAATTTCCTGCCGGATTTAAACTGCTGAGCCGGTCAACCCGCGAAATGCTTGACGAATTCAGGGCTTTCAGCGATAACATTGAGTATGAGTTTATCAATCCTTCTGCCGCTTCTGATGCCAAAACCCGAAACGATATATTTGAAAGATTGGCTCAACAGGGAATTCAGCCCACCGATATCAATGTAAGAACCAAGGAAGGTCAACAACAGCAGCGGATTTTTCCCGGCGCTATTCTTTCACACAAAGGACGTGAAATCCCCATCAACCTCCTGTCGGAACAGGTTGGCGCACCACCCGAAGCAATTATCAATAATTCCATTCAGGCATTGGAGTACAATATTTCAAATGCCATCAGAAAACTTGGAACCGCCAGCAAACCCCGCATTGCATTTACCGAAGGTCACGGCGAATTGTCGCGGCTCGAAACCGCCGATATTTCAAATGCACTTTCTGATTTTTACATTGTCGACAGGGTAACACTTGATGGACAGGTGAATGCTCTCACCGATCGCAAAGAGGGTGAAGACGGCAACTTTGCAGTTTCCAACAAGTATAAAGCCATCATCATTGCAAAGCCTGATACCATTTTCAGCGAAAAGGACAAATTCATCATCGACCAGTTTATTATGAAAGGTGGCAAGGTTTTGTGGCTGATCGATCCTGTTTTCGCAAGCATGGACAGCATTCAGGCAGCGAACCGAACCATGGGCATAACGCAGGATATCAACCTGAACGACCAGTTATTCCGCTACGGCGTAAGGCTGAACAGCAACCTGGTAATGGATCTTAATGCTTTACCAATTCCCGTTTACACCGGTAACGTCGGCAATCAGCCGCAATATAGCTTTTTCCCATGGTTTTACTTTCCGGTGTTGACTTCCACATCAAGGCATCCGATTGTCAATAACCTGAATGCGGTCCGCACTGAATTTATCAGCAGTATCGACACAGTGGGGAATCCCGGAATCCGTAAAACCGTTTTGCTGAAAACTTCGGAATATACCCGTATTGCAATGACACCGGTGATGATAAGTCTTGAAATACTGCGAAATGACCCTGACCCGGCTGACTACAATCAGGCACCACAACCCGTTGCTGTGCTGCTTGAAGGCGAATTTGAATCATTGTTCAGCAACCGTATTCCGGGTGAGATTTCGAAAGCCCCTGAAATCGGTTTTACCGAAAAAAGTCCTGAAAACCGAATGATTGTTATTGCCGATGGCGATATCATAAAAAATCAGGTACAATTCAGCGCCGGCACTTATAATCCTTATCCGCTGGGTTATGACCGCTTCACCGGACAGACTTTCGGAAACAAGGATTTTATGCTGAATGCAGTCAATTATCTTTGCGATGATACCGGACTGATGTCAGTAAGATCCAGGGAACTGAAACTCAGGGCACTGGACAGAACACGCGCTTCGAAAAATCTGGTGATGTGGCAACTGATTAATACAGCCGGACCTGTTTTGCTGGTGATACTTTTCGGATTGATACAGTTCTTCCTGCGAAAACGAAGATACGCAAGATAGGACGGGTAATCAAAGGTAATTCGATTCTTTGCGGCTTTGCGGCTTTGCGTGAGACAAAAGCGGACTATTGTTAAAATAACAAAACATAAGCACGAAACATGAACAAAACCAAAATCACACTCATTATTGCGGTTATACTTGCAATTATTGCCAGTCTTATCTTATTCAACAAGTCAAACACCACCCTTGACAAGGATCTGAGAGATTTCGCAATCAGCGACACGGCTGCAATTACAAAGATTTTTATGTCTGATAAATCAGATAGAACCATGCTGCTTGAAAGAAAAAGCGACGGAACCTGGACGATGAATCAGAGGTACAATGCACATCCTGAAAATATCAACACATTTCTTCTGACGGTTGCAAATCTTACTGTCCGCGAGCCAGTGGCCAAAGCAGCGCACAACAACATCATCACTCTACTCTCTGCCCGTTCGGTTAAAGTAGAAATCTATCAGAACAGCCATAGAATAAAAATTGGTCAATACAAGTTCTTCCCTTACGAAAAAATGGCGAAAACCTATTACATAGGCGATGCAACCATGGACAACAACGGAACTTATGCGATTATGGAAGGATCAGATTCTCCGGTAGTCCTGTATATGCCCGGTTTACGGGGATATGTTGCCACCCGGTTTTCAACACTTGAAACCGATTGGCGCGAGCACACTGTTTTTAATAAAAGATTTCCCGAAATCGATTTTATCAAGGTTGAATTTCCAGCTCAGCCCAACGAATCGTATAAAGTTGTAAATAGAGACAATTCCATGATTGAGTTGATACGTCTGACTGATAATCAAACCCTTACCTCGTACGATACTCTCCAGTTGATGGGATTTGTCAATGCATTCAGAAATATCCGTTACGAGGCTCTCTTTAACGATATGGAGCCACACCGCAAAGATTCCATTTCGGGCGTAACTCCCATGCACATCATCACACTGCAGGCAAAGGATGGCACGGTGCAGAACATCAGGACCTTTCCAAGAATGCTGCCCGAACCTGAAATTGATATCACAGATGGCTCAACTGTATATCACGACAAGGATAGAATGTATGCCTACATCAACAACGATGAGGACTTTGTGCTGATTCAGTATTTTGTTTTTGACAGGATACTCCGTCCGCTCTCCTCGTTTACACGACAAAGGACAGAATAATAAAACGATTAATTCATAAGCTATGCAAAAGCTCTTCGATTCAAAAGTTCTGGTTACCGGTGGTGCCGGCTTTATAGGCTCCAACATTATTGAAGCCTTGCTTTTGCAGGGAAACTATGTGATTTGCCTCGACAATTTCAGCACAGGCAAAAGGCAGAACATTCAACCCTTTCTTGAGAATCCTAAATTCAGGATGATTGAAGGTGACATTCGCAACCCTGAAGACTGCAAAAAGGCTGTTGAAGGCGCAGAATATGTGCTTCACCAGGCAGCGCTCGGATCGGTGCCACGTTCAATAAACGATCCGTTGACAAGCAATGAAGTAAACGTTACCGGGTTTCTGAATATGCTGATTGCCACGCGCGATGCCGGCATAAAAAGATTTGTTTATGCAGCCAGTTCTTCCACTTATGGCGATCATCCTGCTTTGCCAAAAAAGGAAGACATTATTGGAAAACCTTTATCACCTTATGCCATCACAAAATATGTGAATGAATTGTATGCCAATGTTTTCTCCGATTTGTATGGCATTGAAACCATTGGATTAAGGTATTTTAACGTCTTTGGCAAACGGCAGGACCCGGATGGTGCATATGCCGCTGTCATTCCAAAATTTCTCAAATCTCTGATCAGCGGAGAAACGCCTGTTATCAATGGTGATGGCTCACATTCCCGTGATTTTACTTATGTTGAGAATGTAGTAAGCATAAATCAGCTTGCCCTGCTTACGCAGAATCCTGAAGCTGTAAATACGGTTTATAATGTGGCTTTCGGAGAAAATACCAGTCTGCTGGAGCTTTATGATCAGCTGATACTTAACCTTTCGGAATTCATCCCTGAAGTAAAAGCAATCAAGCCGGTTTTTGGTCCAACCCGAAAAGGCGATGTTTTACATTCACTTGCTTCCATTGAAAAAGCTTCAGCATTGCTGGGCTATCATCCCCGATACAGTGTATCACAAGGATTAAAAGAAGCCATCAGGTGGTATTATGAGGCTTTGAGGTAATAAGCTCAAGCGTCTAAACACTTCGACTCCGCTCAGTGTGACATTCGTGTTTAGTTAGCGTTGTTTCTTTTTATTGCACTCACATTCAATTAATTACAATGTCATCCTGAGCGGAGTCGAAGGATAAGACGAACAATTTTCAATCCAATTACCTGGCTAAGCGGCATTTGCAATGCCGCTTTGAACATCATTGAATTTGTAATTCAATAATATATGCCCGACTGATTCATTCCTTAAGTCGCTTATTTGGATAATTGCAAATTATCCAATGTTCAGAGCGGCATTGCAAATGCCGCTCAGCCGTCATTGGTTTCTCCCTTTCGGGAGTCGAAGGATCGGACGAACAATCTGTCATTGGTAGTTGAGTCGAAGGACTAAACAATCAATCTTCAATCCATTTTAATCCTCAATACGGACAATCTGTCACAGCATCAACTGATAATGGTTGCAACAATTTTTCTGGCAACAGCTCTGTTTCGAAACTCACACAAATAAATACCCTGCCAGGTTCCCAGCCTAAGTTTACCGTTTATTACCGGAACGGACAATTCGCTTCCGGTGAGCACAGATTTTATATGTGCCGGCATATCATCACTACCTTCAACGTTATGTCGGTAATAAGGTTGATTTTCAGGAACCAGTTTGTTGAAAACGGTTTCAAAATCATCAAGCACGGTTGAATCGGCGTTTTCGTTGATGCAAATGCCAGCGGAAGTGTGCAAAATAAACAAATGCAGCAAACCCGACACAGGCAATTCCCCCAGTTGCGAAACAACTTTATCGGTAATCAGATGAAAACCACGAGGGTAAGCGGGGAGTATTATTTCTATTTGTTTTGTCATGGTTGATGGGGTAAAAGACAAAGATAAGCCTAAATGAGTTTACCTTGTCTTCTATACTTCCAATACTCCGAAGCTGAATTCCTGCCTACGAAGCCATTAATTTGATCCAGTAACATACGTACCTTTAATCATTAAAAAACTAAACTTGCTTAAACGTTCATTTTTACCTACTTTTGAACTTTAAGACGAGCAACACCGGCTGCTGAACTATCTGAAGATAACGAATCAAATGATTTCGTAGAGATCACATGAAAAAACTCCTGACCATAGTCATATGCATCCTGTCTCTTCAGCTTTCAGCCCAGCGCGAAGCAGATAACTGGATTTTCGGCTGGTTAAGTACCTGGATCAACTTTTCATCGGGAGCACCGGCATATGTTCCTGTTCACTCCGGACTCTCTTCAACCTATGGCTCCACTTCCTTATCCGATAGTGCCGGAAATTTATTGTTTTATTCTGACGGGATTGAACTTTTCAATAGAAACTATCAATTAATGTTAAACAGCGACGGGTTGATGGCTGCAGCTTGGGCAACCAACCCGTGCATTGCATTTCCCAAGCCGGGCGATCCGGGCAAATATTATTTTTTTACGGTTGGAGGAAGAACAGGCTCCACCAACAGGGCAGGCTCGGAATACTCGGTAATCGACATGGCCCTTGACGGAGGTCTGGGCGGAATTATTGCAGGTCAGAAAAACATAAACCTGATTGCCGCCGACAGCACTTACGAAACCATTCAGGGGGTAAAACACGGAAGCCGCGATGCCTATTGGGTCATCTTACGTAATCATCGCAGCCCGAATAAGTTTTTAAGCTATCTGGTTGATCAGTCAGGGGTAAACCAGACTCCCGTTGTTTCTAACTGTATCCTCAACTTTCCGGCCGAAGGAAATCAGTCGGAATACATGAAAATTTCTGCTGACGGCAAATATCTTGTGTTTGCTGACCGCAACGGCACTGCCGGGCACCAGGGGATGACCGAAATATACCGTTTCAACAATGTTACCGGACAACTTACGCCTATGCTGCTATTTAACAGGGGGTCGCAGTCGGTGCAGGGCATTGAGTTCTCTGCAAATTCAGACTTCCTTTACATGAGTGAGGGAATATGGCGACCATCGGTGGGACAGCACGAAAGATGGATTGCACAGTATGAGATGAGTAAAGCAGATGATCTCAGCCAGTTTATGAATTCAAAAGTTGCAATGGTCAGAGACTCTTCTATGATTGGTTATGGCAACCTGCTGCTGGCAAACAACGGGAAAATATATTTTGCCCAGTCCGAAAATAACGGAACCAGTCTTTACGGATTTCTTTCAGCCATCAACAATCCTTCGGCAAAGGGCGAGGCGTGCAATATTGAATTAATGGTCGTTGAAACTTTCAACCCCTGGGAAGGACTCCCGACTTTTGTCAGTTCATTTATGGCCGAATTTGACTGGACAGGAAGTTGTGAAGGGGATACCATTAAATTCGATTCAAGATTTTCACCCGAACCCGTCTCCTGGCTCTGGAATTTTGGCGATCCGGGAAGCGGCGCAGCCAACACAAGTACTGACGCTGACCCCTGGCATATTTACCTTACACCGGGTGAATACGAGGTGTCTGTTACCGTGATTTTCCCCAATGGCACGCAGCAAACCTCCATCCGGAATGTTCAGGTTTTAGGTTTGCCCGTTTTTTCACTGGGCGATACCATAAAAATCTGTGCAGGCGGAAACACTGTATTGACCCCCGGACCCGGATATGCTTCTTATCTGTGGAGCAATGGCTCCATCAGTCCGCAAATAACCGTGAACACTCCCGGTGAATACTGGGTTGAGGTTCGTAACGAAGGTGATTGCGCGTTTACCGATACCGTTCAGGTGGTGCATCACCCTGCAGCCGTCCTTATAACAGACAATCTTGTTGTAAGCCCTACCACCTGTGGAGGAAATACGGGGGCCATTACCGGCCTCAGCATCAATGGGCAGCCGCCATTTGCTTACAGCTGGACAGAAATTATCTCCGGCAACACTGCTGGCCAAACGCCCAACCTTTATAATCTGGGTGTGGGTGTTTATCAGCTGACTTTCACCGATGGAAATGGATGCAACATGCCTGCAACAAATTTCGAAATCAAGGATGTAGGGGATCTTTTAATTGACACGGTTACGAATACAAATGCATTATGCAATGAGGCCAATGCGGAAATATTTGTCATTGCTGTTTCAGGGCTTGGTTCAAGAATACAATACTTTATCAGGCATGAAAATGATACATTGTCTCAATGGCACAACGGTTTGTTTACCGGCCTTGAAGCAGGTGTTTATTATGCCTGGGCCTCTGATTCAACCGGATGCACCAGCGTTTACGGGCAGCCTGTGATAATCACAAGTCCTGACGGTCCGGAGATCACAGACCACCTGATGCTGCCTGCAACGGCCGGACAAGCGGATGGTACAATTATCCTTATAGCACAATCCGCTGCAGGCGATACCATCTACTTTAACGTGAACGGCATCACACAGATCAACGATGGCTACTTCGACGACCTTCCCGCCGGAGATTACCTTTGCGAAGTCACCGATGAAAATGGATGCAGTACCTACATTTCCATTACCATTACCACACTCGATATTGTTTATCTGAATGCCATTGCAGGAGATGGATCAGCCTGTACGGGCAATCTTGCATCATCACCGGTCTTTGTCAGCAATTTCAACGGAGTAAAGTCTTTTACCATTTCGCTCAACTATGATCCGGCAATCATGGAATGCCTTGGATATACCAATGTGCACTCCCTGCTCGAAACCGGTATTCAGCCTTATCTGGTTCCCGAAGCGGGAAAAATTACCATTCAATGGACAGGCACTTCAGCGGTTTTGCTGCCCGATAACACAAAAATACTTGATCTGGTTTTTGATGGCAGTACAGCTGGAATCTCTGACCTAAGCTGGGAAGCAGCACCTGGAGTCAATCAGTTTATGGACAACAATGGACTGTCAATACCAGTTGAATACACCAAAGGGAATATTACCATAACATCTACCCCTGAAATAGCAGCGTTGGTGTCGGCGACAATATGCGAAGGCAGCAATTTTGAAGTTATACCCGAGGTTTCCGGCGGTTCCGGTGAACTGGCCTTTACATGGAAATCACCTCTCGGTGAAACTGCCGGACAAGCTGAACTTAATCTGTTTAATGCAATTCAGAGTGATGCAGGAATATATACTTTCTATGTTATCGATGCCTTAGGCTGTAGCGATTCCACCCTGCTCACTCTGCAGGTTACGCCCAATCCCCGCGATTGGTTTTTGCAGGATACCATTTTGTTTGAAAACCAATACCTTCTTGCCGGCCCTGCGGGTTATGCCTCCTACCTCTGGAGTACCGGCGACACCATGCCCGAAATCACTGTAAACACCGAAGGGCTCTACACCCTTCAGCTCACCACCCACAACCTATGCGCGGGTGCAGATACCACCTACCTCAAAATGCTGGAAGCCGAATCGCCTTTTCTCGTCCCCAACGCCTTCACCCCCAACAACGACGGCCTGAACGATACCTTCCGCCCTGTAGTTGATTACGAAAGAGTGCGCATGTTCAGCATGATGATCTACAACCGCTGGGGGCAACTGATCTTCGAAACCACCAACCCTGCAGAGGGTTGGAATGGGAAGGATGCACCGGCGGGGGTTTATAGCTGGGTTATCAGTTATTCGGATATGATGGGGAAGGTTGTGAAGATGAGGGGTGGGGTGACGTTGGTGAGGTAGTTGATGATTAGGTGACAAAGTGCAAGAAAAAACACGATGTGATATTATTGTACCAATAGTATACACTTTATCCCCTTTTTTGTATTATATTTGTACAAATTATCCCCAATGATAATCAGAAAAGCATTTCCACTACTTGCCAGGCATCTGTCGAAAAAGCAAATTACTGTTATCACCGGCCTCAGGAGGGTTGGGAAGTCAACAGCCCTGAATTATCTGCTTGATCAGGTTTCACATCAGAATAAACTTTACCTTGACTTTGAAAGAATAGAAAACAGGGCATTGTTTAATGAAGATTCCTACAAAACGATAGAGCAGGGCCTGGAGTTCCTGGGTTTGGATTTGAGCAATTCCCCGGTATTGGCACTTGATGAAATACAATTGGTTCCTAATAGCACCAGCGTAATCAAGAGTCTCTATGATTCTTTTGATATTAAGATCTTAGCAACCGGTTCGAGCTCTTTTTATTTAAAAAATCATTTTTCTGAAAGTCTGGCAGGTCGGAAACAAATATTTGAATTATGGCCTCTCGATTTTGAAGAATACCTGCTTTTCAATGATGTAGATACAAGGACATTGAATGGTGCTGCACTGTTAGATTTTCATCCGGTGTTTTATCAGAATTTTAATTACCATTATGAGCAGTATGTCAAATATGGAGGATTTCCGGAAGTTGCATTGACACAACATCCCGAAGATAAAGCCAACTATCTGAAGGACATTCTGAATTCTTATATTGAACTTGATATAAAGCTGCTATCAGATTTTTCAGCAAGTGATGGTTTATACAAATTGATCAAACTTCTGGCAAACAGGGTTGGAAGTCGTGTTGATTATTCAAAGATTGCTTCAATCACCGGGTTGAATCGCCATAAGGTGAAAGAATATATCAACCTGCTGGAATATACTTATTTCATTAGATTGGTAAAACCGTTTACATCGGGTATTGATAAAGAAGTAAGTAAACAGGCAAAGATATATTTTACTGACAACGGTATATTAAACATAACAGGTACCTTGAGCAGCGGAGCTATGTTTGAGAATGCAATAAGTGGGCAACTTTCATTAAAAGGAGACTTGAATTTCTTTGAAAAGTCATCAGGAACAGAGATTGATTTTATCCTTGACAGGCAAACAGCTTATGAGGTAAAAGAAACATGTACAGCGTCAGACCTTAAAACCCTTGAAGCAAGAGCTGCAATGGTTGATTTGAAAAACTATAAACTTATAGGTCGCTATCCTCCACAATCAGGTTTCAGGGACTTCATCTGGGGAGGGAGTATTTATTAAGATGAACAAATACAACCCTAATTCAATTATCATTAAATGTAAACCCACTGAATCTCAGTTTCCCAGTCGATAATCAGTCACCTGAAAAATGGCATTTACCCGGTTAAGTTTACCACTAAATCAGGGAAGACTTTGACTTAGAAGCTTTGTGCGTTTTCAAATAAATCAATATTTTTTCCCTATATTAAACCCTCCCCGGATATAGCTATCAACAACGACGGCCTGAACAATGTCTTCCGAACGGTAGCAACCACCGATCTGACCCGGCAGTTCAGCATGGTAATCTACAACCGCTGGGGGCAACTGATCTTCGAAACAACCAACCCCACAGAGGATTGGGATGGGAAGGATGCACCGGTGGGGGTTTATAGCTGGGTGATCAGTTATTCGGATATTGTGTGGAAGGTGGTGAAGATGAGGGGGAGTGTGATGCTGATCAGGTAATACCTCACCTTGTAGCACCTCACCCTGCCCTCTCCTCTGGTGCCTGAGCTTTTTGTCGAAGGCAAGGAGAGGGTTCTGGAATCTTACTGCATCGGGCATTTGTGCTTTTTAAGAAACTAATTTATAAAGTTAGCAGGATTTAACTCCCTCTCCTTTGGTGCCTGAGCTTTTCGTCGAAGGCAGGAGAGGGTTGGGGTGAGGTGATATGGAGCGGCAGGAGTGAAAGTGGAAAAGTTGAGCTGTAGATTGATGCTGGTGAGATGATCACTTTAATACACAACTATTTATTCATGCACAAAAAAAGAGGGCACTATATGCCCCCCTTAAATTACAAAAGCCCAAACTATTCTTATGGAGTCTTGTGACTATTTTCAGCAATCTTCTCAAGCATTTCAGTGGTAAGTGATTTTGGTCGCTCAAGCGAATAACCCAAAGCACGGTCCCAAATAATGTTAGCACAAATTCCGATGGAACGGCCGATTCCAAAAAGGACAGTGTAAAAGTCATATTCTTTAACGCCATAATGCCATTGAATTACGCCCGATTGAGCATCAACATTCGGCCATGGATTTTTGGCTTTTCCCTGCTCAAGCAAAATTGGAGGCACGATATCATAAAGCATACTCACGATTTTGAATAACGGGTCATCAGACAAATTCTTCAGGCTGAATTCGCGTTGCAGGGAATATCTGGGGTCGGTTTTGCGTAATACAGCATGACCAAATCCCGGAATAACCTGACCAGATTCCAGTGTATCCCAGACAAACTGTTTCAATTCAGCTTCCGTTGGAACATTCCCGTTCATCTTATCCATCAGATCCTGCAACCAGCGCAAAACTTCCTGATTGGCCAGTCCGTGAAGTGGTCCGGCCAGTCCGTTTACCATGGCTGAGATGGAAAGATAAACATCGCTGAGTGAACTGGCAACCAGATGCCCTGTGTGTGCACTTACGTTTCCGGCTTCATGATCAGCGTGTACAATAAAATGCATTCTTGAAACATCGTCGTAAGGCTTTCCAATTCCCATCATATGGGCAAAATTGCCTCCAAAATCAAGGTTGGGGTTGGATTGAATGCGTTTCCCATCCCTGTATAGTTTTGCATATGTATAAGTTGCAATCTCAGGAAGCTTGGCAAGCAGACTCAGCGAATCCTCATAAGTTGGATCCCAATAATCATGTTTGCTCATTCCTCCATGATACTTTTTCGAGAAAAAAGATTCGCGGTGCATGGTCAGAATTGCAGTTGAGAATACCGTCATCGGGTGACTGCAACAAGGCATTGCATCGATAAGCTCATAGATGTACCTGGGCAAAATACGCCTTTTATTAAACTCATCTGCCATTTCAGCAGCCTGTTCTTCGGTAGGCATATCTCCGGTTAGCAAAAGATAATATAAACCCTCAACCATGGGCATTTCACCACCTTTTGCCTTGGGAAGTTTCTCAAAAACCTCAGGCAAAGTATATCCCCTGTATCGTATTCCTTCCTGAGGATCAAGATAGGAAATATCCGACACGAGCGATTTTATTCCCCGCATCCCACCAATAATTTGTCCAATGGTAACCTTATCAACCACAACATCACCGTATTCCTTCATCAGTTTTTCGGTACGGGGCCGCCAGTCCATTATTTTTTCGTAAAGCGTGTCCTTAATTCTTTTTGCCATCGGCTTCAGGTATAAAAGTTAATAAATTCTTTATTGGGTCAGGAGTTTTTGATTGTATTTACAATCTCAGTTCCAAATTCAGAAGTTTTTAGTTTGGTTGCATTTGCCATAAGCCTGTGAAAATCATAAGTGACTTTCCCCGAAAGGATGGTTTTTCTTATGGAACTGTAGATCAGATCAGCGGCTTCGTTCCAGCCCAGATATTCCAGCATCATGGCTCCCGAAAGTATCACCGAACCAGGATTCACCATATCAAGTCCGGCATATTTTGGCGCTGTTCCATGGGTTGCTTCAAAAATGGCATGACCGGTAACATAGTTGATGTTTGCACCCGGGGCAATGCCGATTCCTCCGACAATTGCAGCAAGTGCATCAGAAATGTAGTCGCCATTAAGGTTCAAAGTGGCTATAACTGAATACTCCGCCGGACGAAGCAATATCTGCTGAAGAAAAGCATCAGCGATTACATCTTTCACCAGAATTTTACCGCTTTCAATGGCAGTTTGCTGAGCTTTATCAGCAACTTCTTTGCCCGATTTTTCAGCAATTTCGTCATACTCAGCCCAGGTGAAGGTTTTGTCGGCATACTCACGGCGCGCCAGTTCGTAGCCCCATTTTTTGAATGCCCCTTCGGTGAACTTCATGATGTTGCCTTTATGAACGATGGTCAACGAGGGCAGTTTGCGTTCAATGGTATAATTCAGGGCTGCACGTACAAGCCGTTCGGTGCCTTCTTTGGAAACAGGTTTAATGCCGATTGAACTGGTTTCAGGAAAACGGATTTTGTTGACACCCATTTCATTTTTCAAAAATGCAAGTACTTTATCGGCTTCAGGAGTTCCGCTCATAAATTCGATTCCTGCATAAATATCTTCGGTGTTTTCGCGAAAAATGTGCATATCAACCTTCGATGGATCTTTCACAGGACTCGGCACACCATCAAACCAGCGCACAGGACGCAGACAAACATAAAGATCAAGTTGCTGGCGAAGCGCTACATTCAACGAACGTATGCCACCTCCCACCGGCGTAGTTAAAGGCCCTTTGATACCTACTTTGTATTTTCTGAAAGCTTCCAAAGTTTCTTCAGGAAGCCAGTTTCCGGTTTCGTTGAACGATTTCTCGCCCGCCAGAACTTCTTTCCACAATAATTTTCGTTTACCGGAATAAGCCTTCTCAACAGCAGCATCCAAAACTCTTACAGATGCAGCCCAGATGTCGGCACCAGTGCCATCGCCTTCAATAAATGGAATTACAGGTTGATCCGGTACGTGGAGCTTCCCGTCAACAATTGAAATCAGATTCTCGCTCATTTAACGTATTTAGTTAGTTAGTTATGTATTAACACGCAATATTTGAAAACACAAAGGTAAGAAAGTAATTATGAAATTACAAAGACCAACAAAGCTAAAGTTTTTTTGTTTGTTAATAGGCATGTAATCAATACTTAAGAATTAATGTTTCTTGTTTTGGTCCCGGATTTGCACATAAAATAAATGGGAATCCTTCGACTCCGCTCAGGATGACATCGTATTTAATTGAATATTAATGTATTAAATAGAATCAATTCTTACATAATACGTATGTCACACTGAGAGTCGAAGTGTTTTAGACGTTATTGATCCTCAACCTCAACCTTAACCTCAACCTCAACCTCAACCTCAATAATGCCTGAAAATTCTCAAATAATCCCAAAAACTCATTATCCGACAGACTCCGGCCTTGTGATTTATGATGGACTTTGTGTTTTATGCAGCAATGCTGTTAAATTTCTTCTGAGGATTGACAAAAGGAAAGTACTTCAGTTTACCAGCATCAAACAAACTTTAGCTTCAGATCATCAAGATCTGAAAAAACAGAAAAGCAGTCAGCCGGAAAGCATCCTTTACATTGAAAATCAAAAGCTTTACAGCGGAACAGAAGCAATTATAATGATCCTGATCAGGATTGGCAGCTTCTGGAAATCAGCCCGATTCCTGCGGGTCATCCCATTGGATTTCAGAGAATTTCTTTACAGGATAATTGCAAAAAACAGATACACCATATTTGGTAAAAAACCCACATGCGACATTCCGGATGAAAAACATGCAGCAAGGTTTCTGCCTGAAATTGATCCGGATGAACTTGTTTTGATGACCAAATCCAAAGCTTTAAACTAGCTATTTATGAAAAACTTCAGCGTTTTTCGATAATTGCAGTGAATTATAAAGATGAAAGCATAAAAAAACTAATTTTGCATAAGCGGTTTTGAACAGAAGTATTTCTTCATTTATCTGCATGTATAAAACTGACAAACTCAAATTACTCATTTCCTGCAATATGCGTAAAATCTTTAAAGCAGTTGTAATCGCTGCAATTGCACTCACAGGATTTATCCTGCAAGCTGTAGAAACTTCGGCTCAGAATGGCACCATCAGAGGCTTTGTTTACGAAAAAGAATCGGGCGAACCCATTATTTTTACCAATGTTTACCTTTACAAAACTACATACGGATCTACAACCGATGTAAACGGTTATTTCACCATTTCAAGGATTCCTGACGGAGATTATACCTTGATGGTTACCTACCTCGGATTTGATACTCTTCAGTTGCCTGTTTCCATAAAAGGCAACACCGTAATCACCAAAAATTTATTCCTTACCAAAGCAGCATTCAACCTGGATGCGGTAATGATTACCGCCGACCGCGAAGAAGCCAGAAACGATACCCGTACCTCAGTTATCAAGTTAACACCCAAACAGATCAGCCGCATTCCCAGCATTGGAGGACAACCTGACCTTGCACAGTATCTGCAGGTATTGCCTGGCGTTGTATTCACCGGTGATCAGGGTGGTCAGTTATATATACGCGGAGGATCACCGATTCAGAATAAAGTATTGCTCGATGGAATGATTATTTACAATCCATTTCACTCTATCGGACTTTTTTCGGTATTTGACACCGATATTCTTCGCAATGCCGATATTTATACAGGAGGTTTCAATGCAGAACATGGCGGCAGGATTTCATCTGTAATGGATTTAACCACCCGCGACGGCAACAAAAAACACATTGCCGGAAAAGCAGGAGCCAGCACTTTCGGTGCTAAACTGATGCTCGAAGGCCCTATAAAAAAGCAGAAAGACAACGGTGGAAGCATTTCGTTTCTCATCTCAGCCAAAAACTCATACCTTAAGGAGACTTCAGACATTTTTTACAATTACATTGACACTGCCGGACTGCCATTCAACTATACCGATGTTTACGGAAAGGTCTCAATCAATGCTTCTAACGGATCAAAAGTCAACATTTACGGATTTAACTTCAACGACAAAGTTGACTATACTGACCTGGCAACATATCAGTGGAATTCAACCGGCGGAGGTACCAACTGGGTAGTTATTCCTGGTAACAATCCAGTACTTATGGAAGGTAATTTTGCCTATTCATCCTACAATATTTCAATGAAAGAGGGTTCATTGCCCGAGAGAACAAGCTCGATCAATGGATTTAACCTTGGAATGGGCTTTACTTATTTCCTTGGAAAAGATGAAATTAAGTATGGAATTGAAATGCAGGGCTTTAAAACCGAATTTGATTTTACCAATCTGATAGGCCGCAAAATATCTCAGGTTGAAAACACAACCGAAATTGCCGGCTTTGTCAAGTATAAGATGACACGCGGCAAACTGCTTTTTGAGCCAGGATTCAGGGTACAGTATTACGCATCACTCTCCAATTTCTCGCCGGAACCCCGGTTGGCTATGAAGTATAATTTTACCGATAGGTTCCGCCTGAAAATGGCTGCCGGACTTTACTCTCAGAATCTCATCAGTGCAAACTCCGACCGTGATATTGTCAACCTGTTTTATGGATTTCTTTCAGGCCCCGACAATCTGCAGCAAACCTTTGATGGTAAAGACGTAAACCATAAGCTCCAAAAATCGGAGCATATTATTATCGGCGCAGAATTTGACCCTCTCAAAAACATGACAGTCAACGTAGAGGTCTATTACAAGAATTTTTCGCAACTCACCAACATCAACCGCAACAAGATATTTGACGACAACGGAGATTACAACAATCCAAACGATCCCAACTACAAACCGGATTACCTGCGCAAAGATTTTATCATCGAGAATGGCGATGCCAATGGATTTGACGTTTCCATAAAATATGAAGTCAGGAAAGTATATCTGTGGGCTGTTTATTCTCTGGCATATGTAAACCGCTACGACGGAGTAATAAGTTATGTACCTCACTATGACAGACGCCACAACGTAAATCTTGTTGGTTCTTACCGTTTTGGGAAAGAGCTGAACTGGGAGTTTAATGCACGCTGGAATCTCGGATCAGGTTTCCCGTTTACTCAAACCGGCGGATTTTACGAGAAACTGACTTTTGAGCAAGGTGCAGCCTCAAACTATAACATTTCCAATGGTCAGCTCGGAATAATTTATTCGGATTACAACAAAGCAAGATTACCTTATTATCACAGACTTGATTTAAGCATGATGCATAGAATAAGGATCGGCGAAAGAGGAATGCTTGAGTTTAACCTGAGCGTGACCAATATTTACGACCGCGATAACATATTTTATGTGAATCGCATTACCGGCGACAAAGTGTATCAATTGCCGATTATGCCCAGTTTTGGCATGAGTTTGGGATTCTGAGAGATTTTTGAAAAAGATTTTACCGGGGATAAATACTGAACTTTATGATTCAGGAATTTATTCCCGGTTTTTTGTGTCTATAATTATGGTAACGGGGCCATCGTTTACAAGTGCAACCTGCATATTTGCGCCAAACCATCCACATTTTATCTTTAAGCCCGAATCACTTTTAAGTCTTTCAACAAATGCTTCGTAAAGCGGAATGGCTTTATCAGGATTTGCTGCCTTAATATAAGATGGTCGGTTTCCTTTGCGGGTACTTGCATGCAGCGTAAACTGGCTCACCACCAATATGCTGCCTGCAATATCCATTACCGAAAGATTCATTATTCCTGCTTCATCGGCAAAAATCCGGAGTCGGATTAACTTGCCTACCAGCCAATCGATATCCTCGGGACTGTCGTCATGTTCTATTCCTAAAAGAATCATCATGCCGTTGCCGATATTGGCAGATTCATGCGCTGTGCTGCTGACTTCGGCACTGCTTACCCTTTGAACAACTACTCTCATATCAGATTATAAAAAGATGTAAACACAAGCTTAGGAGGAAAAAACAAATTAACTTCCTCAAATAAGACACATTTTATATCCCCCTCTTATTCCCCTTTTGTGCTTCGACTCCGCTCAGCATGACAGGGGGACGATTACTTTCGTTTTTTTAGACACATTAGTTTGCAGAAAGTCCAGTTAGATCGGGTACTTATGTGGGGAAGTTATTTCGACAGTTTCACTTATTGGATTCATAGAAACTACTTTCCCTCTAATTCCAATTAATCCCATTCCTTTTCCTCAAAGTACTCATCGTTGATGATGCTTATGTAATTGTTGTACCTCGATTTACTGATTCTACCGTCGTTCAGTGCACTTTTTACAGCGCATCCCGGCTCATGCACATGAGTACAATTGTTAAACTGACAAGCATGCATAAGTAGGCGCATTTCAGGAAAACGTTCGGCAACCTCCTGTTTATCGAAGTGAATCAAACCAAATTCTTTAATTCCGGGAGTGTCAATTACAAATCCCCCACCGGCAAGTGGAAGCATTTCGGCAAAAGTGGTGGTGTGTTTTCCTTTCTTATGATATTCGGAAATCACACCGACTTTCTGCTTTAATCCGGGTTCTATGGCATTGATAAGTGCTGATTTTCCAACTCCTGAATGTCCGCTCATAAGCGTGACTTTATTTGCCAGAAAACTTCTTACTTCCTGAAGCCCGAGACCTGAAACTACCGAGGTTGTAAAACAGGTATAACCAATTGAAGAATAGAGCGACATCATATCGTTCAGCTTCACAAGATCGCCATCTTTGTATAAGTCACATTTATTGATAAAGATTGAAACGGGAATATGATATGCTTCGGCCGTAACAAGAAACCTGTCGATAAAACCGGTGGATGTTCTGGGGCTGGAAATGGTAGCCATGACCACAGCCTGATCAATATTTGAGGCAATAATATGAGACTGTTTCGACAAACGTGTTGCCTTGCGAACAATAAAATTATGCCTTTCGTGTATGGTGTGAATTACACCTGTATCTTCGTTTGGCTGGCGTTGATATTCAACCACATCGCCCACAGAAACCGGATTGGTTGAGCGAAAACCCTTCATCCTGAAGTTTCCTTTAATTCTGCAATCGGCAATTACGCCATCATCGGACATAACTGCAACCCAACTTCCGGTAGAACGGATAACAACACCCTTTATCAGTGCCATAACTATCTGAACAAGTAATGTTTGCGAACCGGTTCCTTGATATCCCAAACACAACTCAATCCTTTTGGAAAAGTAATGTAATCGCCTTTTTTGATGGTTGTTGCACCTTGTTCCGTTTCAATTACAACGATTCCTTCAAGAAAATAGCACAATTCTTCCTCTTCATAAACATATGAAAACCGGGAAATTTCTTTTTCCCATATTGGCCATTGTCTGATTCCAAGTTCTTCTATTTGGTTATCAGTGAGTTGCTCCTGAAGAATCATGTTTTAAAAATTAAATTTATTTTACTTTATAAGTTCGTAAAGTTAGTAATATTCCCTAAATTTGTGCTTAATAAACAATTTCAGATTCCTTGCCTTAGCTTAACATTACTATACCTGCTTCCATTTTCTGCAATTCTACATAATTTTCGGCAGGGTTCTTTTGCCACATATTTTTAAAAGATCATCAGCAAAAAGTAGTTGAATTGAACATAAAAATTAAGTTGACATGAAAGAAATCCTGCCACTGTTGATTTCCCCGCTTATTTTTCTGATGCTTTTCCTGTATTTGCGGTACAAATATCCCAAAGGACAATTTCGATTATTTTTCAAAGCATTGGGACTGGGATGTCTTATGGCCATACCGGTAATTCTGGCCAATATGCTGGCAAATTATCTGAACCTTGATGGTGCGCTGAGTATCCGGAGAATGTTTATGTATTCCTTTGTATTTGTCGGTTTTATCACAGAGCTGAGTAAATTCATACCGCTATTTGCCAGCATCATGAAACATAAGAGTTTCAACGGCGCACCGGATGGCATTATTTACACAATTGCCATTTCGACCGGATTAACTACTTTATACGCAATATATTACCAATACTTTGGCGTTAAAGTTGAAGGCGACTGGCTATATATTATTGTGGTCGGGTCCATGAACGCATTGCTGGCAGTTACCCTCGGCTTTTTTTCCGGCATGGGAAAAGTGCGCAAGAACAAGTTTATCGATTCGATGACAGGAATAGGTGCCGCCGCTTTTTTTCACGGATTGTTCCGTTTTACGCTACTCAGCAATGATATGCTTTTCTTTTATCTGGTTGCCGGAGGCCTTCTGTTCATTTCAATCATCCTGGTCAAAAAAAGCATAACCACTCCAACTGACTCATACTAACCTGTACATTTTCCCGGGAAGGCTTTTTACGATGCCCTCAAATTCAAGGTTCAGCAGTGCTGCTGCAATTTTGCTTGTCTGAATACCTGATGAAAGGCAGATTTTATCCATGCTGCAGTCCCCGTTTTCCTGAAGCAGATTCACCACAACTTCTTCATCGGGTTGAAGCTGAACAAACAATTTTCGCTGTACAGATTCCTTTTTAGCGACGGTTTTTTCCCACCCCATAATGTATAGAATGTCCCTTGAAGTCTGAACCAGGGCAGCTCTGTTTGTTTTTATCAGATGATTACAGCCTTCCGACATCGGATCGTTAATTCTCCCGGGCACGGCAAATACATCGCGGTTGTATGAGTTTGCAATATCAGCTGTGATAAGCGCACCGCCACGTGATCCGGCTTCGATAACCACCGTTGCATCGGCGAGTCCGGCAATGATTCTGTTTCGTTTGGGGAAGTTCTCACGGTCGGGATTGGTTTCACTCATAAATTCAGTCACCAGCCCACCCTGCTCAAGCATACGCTGCGAAAGGTTGAAATTCATCGGCGGATATATCCTGTCGAGTCCATGAGCCAGCACACCAACCGTTTTAAGATCCTCGTCGAGTGCAGATTTATGAGCACAGGTATCAATTCCGTAAGCAAGCCCGCTGACAACAAGAACTCCGAGTTCCTTTAATCCCGCGATCAGTTTACGACACATGTCTTTCCCATATTCACTGGCTTTTCTGGTACCAACAACGCTGACAATATGTGGTGCATTCAGGTCCATATTCCCGAGAGAGTAAATCAAAACCGGACTATCGGTGCAATGCCTGAGCCTTTCGGGATAATGCGCTTCGGTAAAAAAGCTTGTTTTTATTTTATATTTTCTTATAAATTCAACTTCACGAGCGGCACGATCAATCACACTTTTGTTTTTTGAGATCAGGTCAACTGTCATCTGTCCCATACCCGGTATTTTTAAAAGTCCGGCTTTGCTTTCGCGAAAAACGGCCATCGGGCTTCCGGTATAAGCAATTAATTTGCGAGCATTTACATCACCCACGCCAGGCAATAATGTAATGGCTATCTGATATAATAAAGTTTCCTGATCGGCTGCATTCATAGTGGTGCGAATATATGAACTTTTTATTAAATCTTTTATAAGCACTCAATAACTGCCGCTCCGTATCTATATTTGCACAAAAGTATTAAACCTTCAAAATCCGGATGAAAAACCCCAAAGTATTGGTTTGCCCGCTCGATTGGGGATTAGGACATGCAACACGTTGCATTCCCATCATCAGGTACCTGAAGGAGTGTGGAGCTCAGGTAATTATTGCTTCCGACGGGCCGCAGCTTACTTTGCTAAGGGAGGAATTTCCTGATATGGAATTTATTCTGCTTCCCGGCTACAAAATGACTTACAACCGTTTTGTACCCATTGCTTTTAAGGTTCTGACCGAAGTTCCAAGGCTTTTCTTTAAAGTCGCAAACGAAAACAAGCTTTTAAAAACCATAATTAAAGAAAATAACATTGATGTTGTTATCTCAGACAATCGATATGGCCTTTGGAATAAAAACGTTTATTCCATTATAATTACCCATCAGGTAAATATTATTGTCCCTCCCTCTTTAAAATTTACGGGTCAATTGCTTCACAGGATAACCCACAAATACATCAGTAGATTTGATGAATGCTGGGTTCCTGATTTTGAAGGGGATCAGAATCTTTCCGGGAAACTTTCACACGGAGCCGATATTCCATCAAACTGTAAATACATAGGATTACTGAGCAGATTTGACAGATCGGCACTAAGGCCAGCTCCCGAAAGGCGCTATGAAATCATTGCCATTGTTTCTGGCCCTGAAACACAAAGAACCATATTTGAAGAAAAGCTTCTGGCACAATTGCCTGTGGAAGACAAACCTTGCCTTTTGATAAGAGGCATCCCTGGCGACACCAGAATCAGAACACTGCGCAGATCGGTGGATGTTGCCGACCACCTCTCTTCAAACGAGCTTGAATCAATTCTCAGAAGTGGCCCAATGGTAATATGCAGAGCAGGATATTCAACACTTATGGACATTGCATTTTCGGGAAACAAAGCCATTCTTGTACCTACGCCCGGGCAAACCGAGCAGGAATATCTGGCTTCTAATTTAGCTGAATCCGGAATCTTTTACACCACCAGCCAAAAGCAGATGAATCTTTCAAGTGCTTTCAGTAAAGCTTCGTTGTTACCCGGAATTCAACCTCCCAACGAAGAAAGCTCTTACAAAACAGTGATAAATGAATTACTGAACAAATTCAGGCAATAATATTCGGGAGAATTAACCATCTCCTGTGAATTTCACTAACTTTGCAATCAAACAGGAAAATATGCTTCTAAATCAAATAACCTGGGATATCAGCCCGGTAATATTCAGCCTAGGCAGTCTGCAGATCAGATGGTACGGACTATTCTTTGCACTTGCTTTTTATCTGGGATATGTAATACTTGAGAAACAGGTTTTTAAACGAGAAGGACTGCCAATCGGGCTTCTAGACCAACTGGCCACTTTTGTGGTGATTGGAACAGTAATCGGCGCAAGATTAGGTCATGTATTGTTCTATGAACCGGCATCATATCTGAAAGATCCCCTGAGTATTCTTAAAATATGGGAAGGCGGTCTTGCCAGTCATGGCGCGGCTGTTGGAATTCTGCTGGCTCTTTGGTTGTTTGTCAGAAAATCGGGTAAATCATATTTATGGACCCTTGACCGGGTTGTGATTGTGGTTGCACTTGGTGGATTTTTCATCCGCATGGGAAACCTCATGAACAGTGAGATTTACGGTCATTTTACTTCTTTGCCCTGGGGATTTATTTTCGTTCGAGATGGCGAAAGCGATCCTCGCCATCCAACGCAGATTTACGAAGCACTCTCCTATCTTCTGCTTTTCTTTGGCTTAATGGCATATTACCGCAAGAATTTCAAAACAATGACAGAGGGTACCATCTTCGGCATTTTTCTGATCATCCTCTTTGGAGTAAGATTCCTGATTGAGTTTGTAAAAGAACCACAGGTTACCTTTGAACAAACCATGGCACTCAATATGGGTCAGCTTTTAAGCATTCCATTTATTCTGGCCGGGGTGTTTCTGCTCTTTTACGTCAGGCGGAAGAAGAAGTAACAAAAAACCTTCAAAACCCACTTTGGGCTACATCCAAGCACTTTTGAAATTTTGGGCTAAAGCCCCTCAAAACCATCACCCTTTTCTTGCCACGGGCTAAAGCCATAGCAAGTCATTTGAGTTTCTTATAACATTTTTTTCATTCCCAATGTCGCTCGCGCGCGTCCCCTGACGCGTGCAACACCAACGCTCAAATTGCATATCTCTTACGAATTCCCTCCTTCTGAATTCCCTCCTGCTGAATTCCCTCCTGCTGAGTTCCCTCCTGCTTTAGCTGGAGGATAAAAAAACTTCAATACCATTCCGGGCTTTAGCCCAACCTTTATGTTATAAAATTTGGGCTAAAGCCCCTTAAAACCATAACCATTTATTGCCACAGGCTATAGCCATGTGGCAATTCATTTGATTTTCTTATCACATTTTCTTTTATTCTATTCCCAATGCCGCTCGCGCGCGTCCCCTGACGCGTGCAACACCAATGCTCAAATTGCATATCTCTTACAAATTCCCTCCTGCTGAGTTCCCTCCTGCTGAGTTCCCTCCTGCTTTAGCTGGAGGAAGGTTAATAAAAAACCTCAATACCATTCCGGGCTTTAGCCCAACCATTATGTTATAAAATTTGGGCTAAAACCCCTTAAAACCATAACCATTTATTGCCACAGGCTAAAGCCGTGTGGCAATTCATATGATTTTCTTTTAGTATTTTCTTTTATTCCTGAATTCCCTCCTGCTGAGTTCACTCCAGCTTTAGCTGGAGGAATAACAACAAAAAAACCACTTTATCGAATAAAAAAAACCGGCTGAACTTCAGCCGGTCTTTCATGAAATGTATTAAGTAATCTTATTGGAATATATCCTTCAGATCATCAGGAATCATCATGCGGCTTTTCAGATCCTCAAGCATTTCGCTTTGACCATACTTCTCAGCATATTCCCAGATTCTTGCAAGTACAGCATATGCCTGCATTGAATCTTCCTGATAGAATGATGCTAAATCAGGGCTTACTGCATTGTAATAGTTGAGGTTGTCGATGTAAACACCGGCGAGTGTTTTTACAAAATCGTTTCCTTTGTCTTCAGCACCGGCATCATAATAAACTTCTGCAAGCGGTAGCATATAATAGTCAAAAGTAATTTTGTTGTTTGGAAACTCAGCAATACATCTGTCAGCAACAGCTATGGCTTCGGCATTTTTACCTTTGCGTTGGAGAGCTTTTGCCAATCGCAGATAGCTTTGGCGAGGCATAATTGAGTTCCTGTAGCTTTCCGGATCAACATGGACGCCGGGCTTATTAAGATTTCCCCATTTGGTATTTTCATCCATAAGGATTTTATAAGAAGCCTCGGTATCAACTCCTCCTAGTCCGGGAGCATAATCTTCGGCAAGCACAGGAATAAACTTATACACGATTCCTGTCTGATGACAATATTTATCCACATCAAACACCTTGTTTACACTGCTCGGGCTGGCAAAGTAAAGTGGTCTGTCCCAGTTTTGTGATGCCAGAAAATCAAGGAGCATAAGGTCATTCTTGTAGATGTAATTGGACTTAACATCCCATTCAATAACAGGAACAATGCGGTCGGCCATGTAAGCAGGTACTATTCCATTCTTAACTGCACTGGCTGAATCAACGGTAAGTTTTAATCTTTTAGTCGGGAAGAAATTAATTTTTCGTCCTGATTGCAGTGTAACTTTACTTCTGTCTGACTCATCGGCAATAAAGTCGATAAGTTCTTTTAATTCAACCCGTTCAGCTATTTCGCCACGACTGAAATAAGGGATGTATTCATTAACACCTTTGTTGTATTGTTCGGGTGTTAATGTAAACTTCAGAGGTTCGGAAACATAAATCTTTCTTGCCAGCTGGTGCACATACCAATCACCTGACGAAAGCATATAATTTACAACCCTGATGTCGGTCCTTATTCCTTCTACTTCCTGAGCGTACCACAACGGGAAAGTGTCGTTGTCGCCATTGGTAATGAGAATTGCATTTGGTGCGCATGAATTCAGGTAATTGTGGGCAAAGTTTTGCGCAGCATACTTATCTGAACGGTCATGATCGTCCCAGTTTTCAGCTGCCATAATGCCTGGCACAAGTATAAGACATACGGCAGTGATTGAAGCAGCAGCAACCATATCATTTACTTTCAACTTTTTCGTAAGTGCATCCCATATCGAAACAACCCCCAGTCCTATCCATATCGCAAAAGCATAGAACGAACCGGCATAGGCATAATCCCGTTCACGGGGCTGAAATGGTGTTTGATTCAGGTAAATTACAATAGCTAATCCTGTCATAAAGAAGAGCAATGCAACCACCAAACCATCTTTATAATTTCTGCCAAAATGAAACAACATTCCAATGACACCAAGAATAAGTGGAAGTAAATAATAGGTATTACGCGCCGGACTTTGCATGCTTTGAGGCAAATCGGTTTGTTTTCCCAAACGCATTTCATCTAGAAAATTAATCCCGCTTATCCAGTTTCCGTTCTGAATTCCGCCATGACCCTGCGTATCGTTCTGCCTTCCGGCAAAGTTCCACATAAAATAACGGAAATACATATGGTTGATCTGATACCTGAACATAAACCTGAGGTTTTCACCCATTGTCGGCCTTATCAATGTTTCAGGCTCCCCGCTGTTGTTTATTGCCTGAATGGGGACTCCTTTAATCTTGCCCCAGCTTTTATAAGCCCTTATATGGTTTTCCTGAGCACTGTACATGCGGGGCAGAACCGTTGTAAACTTCGGATCAAAATTCGGAATATCACCCTTCCGGGGATCTGTCATTACGTATTTCCCGGCTTTTTTATCTCTGATATAAATAGGGGAACCGTCGCTGTAAGGATTTTGCGGATCGAGGGGTGCGCTGTAATACTGCCCGGTAAATAATGGCCAGGTGCCGTATTGCTCACGGTTGAGGTATGAAAGCAAACTGATGGCATCATCCGGATTGTTTTCATTGATGGGCGTATTTGTGTTTGCTCTGATAACCAGCATCAGAAATGAAGAATAGCCTATCAGTATAAATGCGAGTGAAAGGAGCGCTGTGTTGGCAATCAGTTTTCCTTTGCGCTGTGTATAACGCAATCCAAATACCAAACCAGTGATAATCAGCGTAAAATAGACAATAATTCCTGAATTGAAGGGCAACCGGAAGTTGTTTACAAACACCAGTTCAAACTTTGCAGCAAGATCAACAACCCATGGAATAACAATGTACATAATAAAGGAAAGGAGGAAAATTGAAATAGCGCCTGTCAGTATTATGCCTTTGGGGGTGGTTTTGTATTTTTTGAAATAATAAACATAGGCAATGGCAGGAATTGCAAGGAGATTAAGCAGATGCACCCCTATAGACAATCCAACCAGATAAGCTATCAATACAATCCATCTGATGGAATGTTTCTGATCAGCAGCTTCTTCCCACTTGAGTATTGACCAGAAAACAACAGCTGTAAATAAAGACGACATTGCATAAACTTCACCTTCTACCGCTGAAAACCAGAATGAATCGGAGAAAGTATAGGCAAGAGCCCCCACAAGTCCGCTGCCAAGAACAACTGCCTGCTGACCGAAAGTCATTTCATTTTCTGTTCTTACCATTTTAATCGCCAGTCGGGTGATTGTCCAGAAAAGGAACATAATGGTAAGTGCACTAACCAGGCCCGACATAAAGTTGACCATCAGTGCAACATTCATTGTATCGCCAAAAGCAAAAAGTGAGAAAAAACGACCAATGATCTGGAATAAAGGAGCTCCCGGCGGATGACCTACCTGCAATTTGTATGCTGTCGAAATATACTCTCCGCAATCCCACCAACTGGCTGTTGGTTCGAGGGTGAGGGTATAAACAATCAGGGCTATGGCAAAAGTAAACCAGCCGAGAATGTTGTTTAATTTTTTGTAATTCATCTTTAGCAAATTATATATGTTAACAAAAGGAATTAATTCAGCACAACAAAGTATTCATTCATTGCAAAAGGTGCTTATACAACAGGATTCTGACAACAGCAGATTATCCCTCACTTAGCGGTGCGAAGGTAATGAATTTCGGATAATCTGAAAATGTGCGATTTTATAAAATTTGTTAATAGCTAAGCTTAACCTATCGATGAAAATGCTTCAAGTATTAATCAATGAACGATGTCTATTAGCCAATGAAAATGGATAATTAGTCATAATTATTCTTGTATCATGATCGTTTATTGAGAAAAATCATAGAAACTAGAAACTAATTTAAATTTCCTTATTGCAATTGCAATCTGATAACTATATTTGCCCGAAAAAAAAATATTTTTTGGCATAAAGCAATTGATATAGAGTAAAAACGAGCAATTTGTCTTATGTAAATGATTATATGATTGAACACTTGAAGAATCCCTACATAATTTGATTTTGTTGAAAAACATTACATGTAATTTGCAGTGCCAATAATAAAAGAAAACTGATTTCGTTTACAACAAAGTAAAATAGTAGCAAAGCAAGAAACTCTTGTGTGTAATTTAGCCGTCGCCAAGAATTAATGGAATATCTAACCGATTGATTGAGAACTGCCAGTTTATTTCACTCTACAAAATATTTATCATGAGTTGTGATTTCACTAAACAAAAAGAAAAGACTCTATTAATAAAAGAAAAGTCACTTAGGCATATTGTCCCTTATAATGAAATACTCTGGCTTGAATGTGATGGAAACATTGTAACAGTAATCCTTGTCGGAGACAATACCCCTGTTTCTTATACCAATTCGCTTACCGATATTGAAAAATGTTTGGGCGAATTTGGCTTCCTTCGAATCAATCATAACAAAATAGTTAACATGGCGTATGTAAAGAGGATGAAGTCAAAAACGCGTGAAATTATTTTAAGTAATGATACAGTTCTTTCAGTTTCACGTAGAAAATGGCAGATAATAAAAGTTTTTTTTGATTCTTGAGTTACCCACTTTCATGATAATCGTAACCAGTTGTATGTAATAACTAACCACATATGATTTATGTTGACCATTTCAAATATTTTTCCCTATATTCAATATCTTTGTTTCGCATTTGTTATCAACGGCCGGATACTAAATGCAAGTGATAAGGGTGACGCCACTATAAACGCAGCCCGGTAAAAATATCAAAAATGTTAAAAATTATGAAAAAGTTGCAAAGTCTTGAGAGCTTCAGAAGCTTAGGTTTAAATTTAAAAGCTATGTCCCATCTTACTGGAGGTCAAGCTAGTACTGAAACAAAAGCAGGTTGCAGATCTGTGAATACTGAAATCTCGGCTACAGGGTATGTCACATATACAAGTGACACAACAGCTGGAGATTATTATAACATCAAGGATGTTCAAAATTGCGATTAATAAAATTAAATATGGAATGGCATTTCAATAATTTTTGATATGCCATTCCTCATCCATAAAATTTTATACTTTTATGATAAATAAAAGATTCATTCTCTTTTCGTTTTCGCTTGTTTTTTCAATGATATTTTTTTATATTGCTAAAGGATCTCACCTCCAAAAAACATGCAATATCAGACTATATAGTTATTATACTAATCTGGCTGAACTCGCAATTATTGATTCAACTTACGAAAAAGCGTTAATTTATTACGACAGTGCTTTCAACAATACACATTCACCCTTTTTTCGAGATCGATTTAACGAATTAGTTTGTAACGCAATTACCGGGAATTACCAGAAATGCAGGGCAGGAGCTATTTTTCTAATGGAAAAAGGGCTAAATCGTAATTTGATTAAGGATAATCAAGCATTCTCGACTTTCCTGTTATCAATTTATGGTAAAGACATTTTAGAGCTAGATATTAAGTCCACTTATGATATTGTTTTGAGAGCAAAATATGATTCTATTGTATATTCCGACCAGTTATTCCGTAAGAATCACCCAGGTAGTTATATGGATTATTATGGCGATACTATCAATAAGATTGATGCTTCAAATGTTAAACTCATGAATGAACTTATAAAAAACTATGGTTGGCCAACCATGGATATTATTGGAACTTATGATTTTGGTCATCCTGGTTTTCAAACAATTATTATGCATCAAAGTGGTTCCAAGAATCAGGTTTACAATTATTCAGAAGATTTATATAATGCTTATGAGAATTGCCTGATTGAGCCTGACAGGGTTCAATTTCTGATAGCACACATAAATTACACTAATGAGTTAAATATAAATTATTCTGGCCTGACCACAATAGCTTATGATACACTTAATATTTGTAACAGGGATAATTACAGGTCATTTCCACATAAAACAGGTTTTGTAAAAATTCCGGACGATAAAATGGCAGAGATTAATCAGGAAAGAAAAACATTCGGACTTGAGTCGATCGGTGATTTAAGACGAAAGGTTTTATACAGTCAGAAAGACAATAGATTTCATTTTAAATTTATGGGTGGTGTACAATTTTTTACCATTTCAAATATAGAGGATTACAATCATCTAAGCAAAAACTTAATAGAAAATTATTAAAATCTTTGGTTCGACAATGAATAATACACTTTAATTAAAAATAATGATATTAATTGTTTCAATAGATTTTGACCAAAGCACTTACGAAGTTGCGAATTGGATTAAATACATCTCGAATAGCGATTTATTAATTATAAATGAAAACAATCATATAAAAGAACTAAGTGTGACTATAGAACCAAATGGAGAATCAGAAGTAAAAATTTCTACATCAAACAGAGCTAAGATAGACCTGAAGGCAATTGATTCTATATGGATGAGAAAGGGAAGTATAATATTTGAAGATCAATTAAATGAAACGGGTATATCTCAAATAGACTTGATATCGAAAAGAGATATTTCTGCAATAATCGATTTTATTTATTTCCTATTGGATTCTAAAAAGGTAATCGGCGAACTTAATAATGCAGAAATCAATAAATTCATAGTGCTCAAGGAAGCTGCAATTGTGGGTCTGTCAATTCCTCAAACATTGATTACAAACAGGAAAAAATATTTAGATAAATACTTCAAAGGAAATTATGTAATAGCTAAATCAATTTCAAACATCCAATTCTATACAAAGAAATTCTCCTGTAATGGTTATACAAAACGTATAGAGAATTCAATTATTCCTGAAGAGTTTATCATCAGTTTGACTCAAAAAGAGGTAGTTAAAAAATATGAATTGAGAATCTTCTTTTTGAATGGGAAGTTTTTTGCAAGTGCAATTTTCTCTCAGTCAAATGATAAAACAAACCTAGATTTTAGAAATTATGACCAGAAAAAACCGAATCGTATTGTCCCATACATTTTACCAAAATTTATTGAAAAGAAACTTACAGTTCTTATGAGAAAACTTGGTCTTAAAACAGGGTCTATAGACATGATTGTAAATTCAAATGGTGATTATATATTTCTTGAAGTAAATCCTGCTGGACAATTTGGAATGATTAGCAAGCCATGTAATTTTTTTCTTGAACGCGAAATCGCACAAAACTTATTATCTATAGAAAATGGAAAAATGTAATAATAAGAATGAACTGGTCCAGATCATAAAAGTGCACGGATCCCTCGCTTTGCGAAATGTTGATGTTAAAGAAAAAAAAGATCTAATGAAGGATTATCCTGTAATCAAGCTAATAGAGATTGAAGATTTGGCAACAACATGCTATTCAATTACTGAGCTTTACAAATCAATCTCAAGAGCTATCTAATTTCCTGCTATGAAATATTTCAATTTGTTTGCATGTTGTAAATTGGTAAAAGGCTCCTTTCGCTCTGTAATTATTGATTTACAACGTGGTATTTATGAAGCAATTCCCAATGATTTGTATGAATTAATAAACGTAAGCAGGGGCAAAAGCAAGGAGGAATTAGAGAATTTCTATGAAAAAGAAAACCATTCAGTAATTCATGAATATTTTAACTTTCTAATTGATAGGGAATATGGTTTCTGGTGCAATTCCTTGGATGAGTTTCATCGTTTCCCAGATATCCGCGAAGAATGGGATTTACCCTTCCCGCTGAGTAATGTTATAATTGATATTGGAAGCGACTCTGCTATAGATTATCTGAATCTAATAGATCAGATTATTAATCTCAGGATACCACATCTTCAAATAAGGGCTCTCATTGATATCGATTTCAGTATTATTGAAAGTATGGTAATTGCTTGTGAAAGAAGTAACGTTAATACCGTACAAATTTTGATACCTTACCCAAAAAATGAGGTACCAATTCTTAGGCTAAAAAAAATTGTTAGAAAAAATGTGAGGATTAATTCTTTGATTTTTCACAGTTCACCATATTCTAAAGTGGTAAAAGTCATCGATAAGTTATCTTATATTGTTTTTACTAAAAAACATTTTACTTCTTTAGATGATTGCGGGATAGTATCTAAAAAATACTTTTGCCCTAATTTGAATCATTTTGTAGAATCAAAGAATTTCAACACTTGTCTGAACAGAAAGATCAGCATAGATGCCTATGGTGAAATTAGAAATTGTCCAAGCATGAAAACAAGTTTTGGCAATATAAAATATAAATCGCTTGTTGAAGTACTAAATGAAGAAGGTTTTAAGTCTTTATGGAAAATTACTAAAGATAAAATTGATGTATGCAAAGATTGTGAATTTAGGTATTTATGTACTGATTGCAGAGCTAACATTAAGGATACTTCAAATATTTATTCACAACCAGCAAAATGTAATTACAACCCATATATATGCAAATGGAAAGGACAAAAGGGGTATATTACAGTTGAAAAGTGGCGTAAGAATAATACTCAATGAAATTCAAAACATCTTTCCAACTTGATTCCCGTGATTGCGGCCCCACCTGCCTTAAAATGATTACTGGGCATTATGGAAAAAAACATAGCATTCAAAGTTTGCGCGAAAAATGTTTTATTGAGAAAGATGGTGTTTCCTTACTCGGCATTAGCGATGCTGCTGAAAAGATAGGGTTCAGAACTATAGGTGTTCGCCTGGGTTGGGATCAACTTGCAAACGAAGCGCCTTTACCCTGCATTGTTCATTGGAAACAAAATCATTTTGTTGTAATGTATAAAATTACCGGAAAAGGAAAAAAAAATATAGTTTGGGTTGCTGATCCTGCACACGGGTTGGTAAAATATACACATGAAGAGTTTTTACGGGGGTGGTTAAGCGATAAAACAGAGGGTGAAGAAAAAGGAATAGCTTTGCTACTTGAACCAGGTCCCGATTTTTACAGCATAGAAGATGAAAAGCTTGATAAAAAAAGATTCCGGTTTTTGTTACAGTATTTGCGTCCACACAGGAGTTTTCTGGTGCAAATTATGCTGGCAATGTTGCTGGGTAGTTTATTACAGCTTATTACACCCTTTCTCACTCAGGCAGTTGTTGATAAAGGTATAGGCAATCAAAACCTTGGCTTTGTTACACTTGTGCTTATTGCCCAACTGATTGAATATTCCGGTGAAAGTAGGCCACTATTCCGGAGCAAAGTAGGCCACTATTTCAGTGACAGAAGAGGTGGTAAAAATAGCAAAATTTTGGGATTAGA
>WSXX01000021.1:88304-92373 GCA_009773515.1 Bacteroidota bacterium | reverse complement strand
TTCAAGTTTTGTTGCGATAGGTCTTACTTCTTTCTTTTCGAAAGCAGAGTAGTTTCTGCTTTGTGCAAAAGTTGAAAGTGTAAGCGCGCAACCCAGAACTAAGAGTAATGCTGTTTTCATAGGTGAAATTTAAAGGTGGATTAATAATCTTTACTTGGTTGACAAAACTAATAAAAATTCTTTAAATCAAAGATTTTTTTTGATTGTTTTCTCAGATCGCTTTATTCATCTGTAAAGTTTTGATTACAATGAGATATAATAGTAACAGTATTGAAAAAGAAGAACACAAAAATCCTGGAAGTTTTATACCATCCACTCTGCCTCCAAACTTTATTCTCATCTGAGCATTATAAAAAAAGGCTACACAAATGTGCAGCCTTTTTTTAATAAAATGGTATAAATACCGGCTTTCAGATTGGCAGCGTTGATCTGGAATGAATGAACTCCTTCGCCAAGATTGCGGGCAGGGATTTCATAAACTTTCTGTCCAACAATGTTGTATACCTCAAGGCTAACCAGTGCAGTTTTTGCAAGGGTTACATCAACCTGAGTGGTTCCATTGAACGGGTTGGGGTAGTTTTGTTTAACGCTGAGTAGTATTCCTGCGTCTTTAGGTAAGACCGAATACTTATTGTTTATATTTATGAAATCAGCCTCCAGCAAAGTTATACCACTCACAGAATGATGAGTTACCGGGTCAAGATCCGTTGTACCCGTGGTAGTCGTTGAAACAGGAACATGATATTGGTCTGCTTCTGTTAAGACCATGTCAGAAACATGAAGCCAGAAATTATCGCCCCAGATGTCAGAGAATGCAGTTTTGTTTACGGGGTCGGTATAGAGTCTTGTATCTATATCAAATCCCCAGGTGAGAATATCAGGAGCCATATTGGTTGTAAAGGTATTGCCCCATAATCTGGTGTCAGTATCAGCCCATGTTACAAAAACTTTGGAACCATCTTCAGTTCTGCTCATTGCAATACGTTGATCCAGGTCAAGAGTAGAAAATACATGCTGCTTAGTCCGGATAGTATCAACAAAAATAGCATTCCATGTTCCATCACCTTCCATAAAAACATCAAATATGAATTTTGGCTCTTCCGAGTAAACATAGTTTAATGAATCGGGGTGAATTGAGTAAGTGCTTCTTACAAATGCTGCAAGATGCAGATTTCCGTTTTTGTCAACTGTTGCACCATTATTTAACTGGTTGTCATCTGATGCCCATTTGTTATACCATTTGGGTACAACTTTATCAAAATCTGCACGTAAGGGCCATAAATGTTCATTGAAAGCAGATAGTTCTGAAAAATCAAAAGCAGGTGTTTTTTCCCAGGTTACGCCATGGTCGGTTGTTTTGTAAACAATTGGCCATTCTACGCCATAAAGATTGTATTCAGGGTCGGCGTCAATACCAGTCGCCACAATATATCCAACTGAGCCATCGGGAGAAAATACCATTCTGTCTGCATCAGTCCTTCCTTCCTCAAGCAGAACAGGTTCTATTTTTACAGGCTCATCAGCCCAATCAATGGTATTGGTTTCAGAATTATACATTCCGTTTTGAACTTCCCATCCATTGTGAGTATAATTGCCTTCAACTCCGTTCAATCTGCTTGATGCAACATGCACATGTCCACTTGGGAATGCAACGAGTCCGACATTTAAGTGGTTGATGTAAACTGTTGGTTCGTTAATGTCGAATGTAGTATTAACATTAGTTCCGTCAAGATTGCTACTTCCATAATATTGTCCAACCCAACCACCAGCATTTGTAAAAGGACCACTATAAACCGCGAGCATATTGTCAGTGCTTGTGTTTCCGGCAGGGTTGAAAATACTAACACTTGGATACCTGAACATATAGCCACTGCCAGCTAAAGGAGAAACAATAAAGTTTGTGAAACTATTGCCAAGATCAGTTGAATAGGCTATTCGTAAATCATTTCCGGTGGCACCGAAAGAACCACCTGCTCTATTTCCAAAAGCAATCATATTTGCACTTGGCTGTGCAGAAACGACTCTTTGATTTCCGCTGAAAATTCCATAAATATTCGATGAAGACGAAATGTCCAATCGGGTTGTTTCCAACGAACTTCTCTCGAATGCCGCATTATTTATCTCAGGGTAAATCTGAGTTTGAATATTGAGATCAAGCTTTGACTCAATAGATCGGGGTTGTACCTTTTCAATTGCTGACAAGTTTCTGTTCTGCGAGAAAACAGAAAATGTTAACAAACTTGCTACTACGAGTAATGTTGTTTTCATAAGCACTGTTTTTTTGGTGAAACAAATATTCTTCATTATTGCAAAGTTACAAAAAATTAAATAGCAATTTTATTTTAATATTGTCTAAAAAAGTTAGGAAAACGGTGAATAGCAACCGAACTTTCGATAGTGTTTTAGATAACAATCATTTGATGAACCAAAATTTGCTTCAAATAATTAAAAGATAGGTCAAAAACTTATTGGTATTACAAGTGATTTATGACCATTAAAAGGTTAATTTGTGTGATTCTTTGTAAGAGATTCAACTTCAACATCCTGCTGAACTTCTGGTATCCATTGGGATAATGGTAGCTTTCTGGCTTTGACCGGGATCATTAAACAGCACACGATAAGTAATATGGCGTTTGGCAAAGTCAGATTCAACAGCTTCGTGAAGCTGCTGCATTTTCGGGTTGAAATCGCCTACCCAGGATAGTTCAACTTCGGTGTAATTTGGACGTTTTTTCATTACCTGGTCCATATTCCAGAAAATTCCGGATTCAATTCCTGATTTCTGAAATTTTGGCCTGACACCCATTACTGTGATTCGGGTACGGGTAAAGACATTTTTTTGACGCAGGTACCAGAACTTGATTTTACCAAAGAACCCGATTTTTCCGTTGAAGTAACGGAGAATTTCATTGGCATCGGGTATCATCACAAGAAATGCGATGGGCACATTATCGTGGTAAGCAAACCAGATAAATTCTTCCTCAAGCATGATTTTAATTTCTTCAAGTGCTTTTCGGAGATCTGCAATATTAATAGGTGTAAAATTTTCGTGATATTGCCATGCATCGTCGTAAATGGTTTTAAAATCGTTGAGAAATTTCACACTATCTTTCCATGTGAAATGCCTGAACTCATAACCGGGCCTCTGCCTTACCCAGTTGGCTATTTTCCAGAACCTTTCGGGAAAAGGCTTTCTAAGGTTCAGATGATTGGTAACCTGATCAAAATAGGGCCGGAATCCCCATGATTCAAAGAACTCCTTATAATACGGGTGATGATAATTCATACCGAAGCTCTGTGGCATATAACCATCAACCAGCAGCCCCCAGAAGTTGTCGTTTTCGCCGAAATTAATGGGGCCATCCATTGCCTGCATTCCCCTTTCGGTGAGCCAGGTTTTGCAGATGTCAAAAAGGGCATAGGCAGCATCCCGGTTATTGATGCACTCGAAAAAGCCCATTCCACCGGTCGGTTGTTCAAAATTAAAGGCTTTTTTTCGGTTTATAAATGCAGCAACTCTGCCAATGGCTTTGCCTTCATCGTTAAAAAGAACCCAGCGGGTTGCTTCGCCATGGGAGAAGAAAACGTTCTTTCCCGGATCAAAAACCGATTCTATCATATTGTCGAGCGGACATATCCAGTTTTTGTCGCCTTTGTATAAGGTTTTCCCGATTTCGAGGAAAGTGGCGGCGGTTTTTTTGTCTTTTACTTCGGTAAGGTACATTTTCCGGGAGGTTTTGCGGTAATAGTGGCAAAGTTAAGGAGATTTATTTTAAAAATGGGACGAGGGGCGGTTTTAAGGAGGGACGAGGGACGGTTTAAGGAGGGGTGAGGGACGGAAGGCGGGGACGAGGGTCGGTTTTAGGACAAGGGGACAAGGGGATGGGGAGACAAGGGGAGTGAAGAATGAAAAGTGAAGAATGAAAAATGAAAAGTGAAAAGTGAAAAAGGAAAAGTGAACCAGATCAATAGTGAGGCGACCCCTGACAGGGTTACGAGCCCTAAAAAAATGATCAGCCCGGCTGATGCACGCGACCTCTTGTCAGATTGCAAAACCCTGTCAGGGGTT
>WSXX01000021.1:0-88286 GCA_009773515.1 Bacteroidota bacterium | reverse complement strand
GCCCTAAAAAAATGATCAGCCCGGCTGATGCACGCGACCTCTTGTCAGATTGCAAAACCCTGTCAGGGGTTAATTTGTAAAGCTGAGGAACATCGCATTTTCAATCCATAAAAAAAGAAGTGGCGAGGGGCGGTTGAATGAGGGGCTAGGGACGGTTAAGGGGAGACAAAGTGAAAAGTGAAAAAGGAAAAGTGAACCAGATCAATAGTTTGAAAAAAGAATTATCCATTTATTCTCGTTACACAATAAGCACAGGAGTTTTGCTGTTCTACAAATTCATACTTTTGCACGAAACTGTTTACCGGTGAAGAAACTGTATCTTCTTATTCTTCGATCCTATCTCGGGCCATTGGTCCTTACCTTTTTTATTGCCCTTTTTATTCTGGTAATGCAGTTTTTGTGGAAGTATATTGATGACCTGGTGGGCAAAGGACTTCAATGGCGTGTCATCGGTGAACTACTGTTTTATGCTTCCACTACTTTTGTTCCGTTGGCTTTACCGCTGGCCATTCTTTTATCATCGTTGATGACTTTTGGAAATCTTGGTGAGCGTTATGAGCTGGTTGCCATAAAATCAGCCGGAATTTCCTTGCGGACAGTAATGAAGCCGCTGGTGATATTATCAGTCTTTATCAGCATTTTCGCTTTTTTCTTCTCCAACAATATTCTTCCGGTAACCAATCTCAAGTTTAAGTCAATTCTTTACGATGTCCGGCAGCAAAAGCTGGCATTGAATATCCGTGAAGGGATATTTTACAATGGCATTGACGGATATGTGATGCGCATCGGTAAAAAGGAAAAAGATGAAACAACCATCCGCGACATTATGATTTACGATCATACATCGCGGCAGGGCAATACCACTGTAACCAAAGCAGAGTGGGGGCTTATGGAGCAAAGTCCGGATGGTTCAATACTCGAACTGACTTTGTACGATGGTTTTAATTTTGATGAGAAAACCGGACGTAAATTCGAAACTAATCGCCCTTTTCAGCGGACATACTTCGCTGAGCAGTATCGTCGTTTTGACCTTTCGGAGTTTCAGATGATGCGCACCAACGAGGAGTTGTTCCGCAATCATTACCAGATGCTTAACCTTGTTCAGCTTCAATCGTCAGAAGATTCACTGCTTCGTGAAATTGACAGCAGGGCAAGCGGGCTGCGGCGATCCATTGAGCTCACCTATTTTTACAACAGTCAGCTCGACTCCGTAAGATATTCCGCTTTGCCTGACACCTTGATTACTTCGGCTCCGGTTACGCTTACCCGCGATTTCAAGAGGGCTGATATGCTGACGGTTTACGATATGGCATACAATTCAGCACGCAATACCCGCAGCAATGTGGAATTCAATAAGGCTGATTTTGATGCACGGGTGATTCTGCTGCGAAAACATCAGGTAGAATGGCATCGTAAATTTACCTTGTCAATTGCCTGCCTTGTATTGTTTTTTATAGGAGCACCGCTGGGCGCCATAATCCGCAAAGGCGGGCTGGGGCTTCCGCTGATCATTTCAGTGGTGTTTTTTGTGATATATCACGTAATTTCAATGACCGGTGAAAAATCGGTCAAAGCCGGGCAAATGGATCCATTGATTGGTATGTGGTTGTCGTCGGTAGTGCTGCTTCCGTTGGGTGTTTTTCTGACTTATAAAGCTACCACCGACTCTCCTTTGTTTGATACTGAGTCATGGCAACGTTTTTTCATGCGTTTATTTTCGAAAAATAAATCTCCTCAGGAACTGAAACCTGAACCAGATAATGAGAATACTTCTACTCTGTAACAAGCCACCCTGGCCTCCGCTCGAGGGCGGTCCCATTGCCATGAATGCTATGGTGAAAGGCTTGCTGAATGCAGGACACAGCGTTAAAATACTTTCGGTAAACAGCAGCAAATACAATGTAAAGCCAAAAGATATTCCGAAAGATTACCGCAAAAAAACGGGTATTGAACTGGTTTACGTTGATCTGACGGTGAAGCCATTGCCGGCTCTGATGCATTTTGTCAGGAAAAAATCCTATCATATTTCGCGTTTTGTGTCCCCTGATTTTGCGGAGGCGCTTACCACATTGCTTAGAAATGAGCAGTTTGATATCATTCAGTTTGAAACCCTTTTCACCACGCCATATATCCGGCTGATCCGCAAATTGTCGAAAGCCCGGCTTGTACTGAGGGCTCACAATATTGAGCACATGATATGGCGCAGAGTTGCATCGGGTAGCAGAAATCCTTTGAAGAAGTATTATCTGAATCATCTGGCGGATACGCTTGAAGAATATGAGATTTCCATACTGAAACAGCTTGATGGTCTGGTTGCCATAACCTGGAAAGATGCCGGTTATTTTAAGCAGACTCAGCCCGGACTTGCAGTGATAGATATTCCTTTCGGGATAGAAGTTCCGGAAGGCAATTCTCCCGACAATATGCCTGGAACTGCCGGTAAGGGATTATTTCATCTGGGTTCGATGAACTGGATGCCCAATCAGGAAGGCATAAAATGGTTTCTTAAAAAAGTGTGGCCTTTGGTTCATAAAAAATATCCTGAACTCACATTTTCACTTGCCGGCCGCGCAATGCCACAATGGCTTACTGAGCTGAAAATGCCTGGTGTTATCGTTGATGGCGAGGTTCCCGATGCACAGGAATATATGAATAAGCATGATGTAATGATTGTGCCTTTATTTTCGGGAAGTGGAATACGGATAAAAATAATTGAAGGAATGCTGGCCGGCAAAGCCATTATTACCACGCCGATTGGTGCCGAAGGAATAAACTATACCGACGGGCAAAACCTTATGATAGCCCGTGATGCAGCTGAGTTTGTGAATGCGATAGAATATCTGAATGAAAATCCGACAGCCAAACTGAGTATTGGCAATGATGCCCGCCAGCTGGTGATACAGGAACACAACAACGCAGTTTTAATGGAGAAGTTGGTGAGTTTTTACAAATCGCTGGGGTGATTGATTATTATCATTATTGTGTGTGATAAAAGAATAAAATCGAACTGATTTTTACCTTTTCTGCCACTCCTCAGATAATGCACATATTGTTATCCCCCTCTTCTCCCCCTTTCGAAAAAGGGGGACGATTACTTTCGTGTTTTTTGACACATCTGTATGATGAAAACCCTGTCAGCAATAACTCTCCATAGGTGACAGATAAAATTGAGAGGGTGCTTAAAGAGAAGGGAAGTTGTTTCGATCACAATAGCTATTGGGATTTCACTAAGGCACTTAAGCACTAAGACGATAGGCTGGCTTTTAGTCTTAGAGTCTTTGTGGCTGGCTCTTTTTTAATTTTTTACCAGACACCAATGATTTTCATACCTTTGTTTTTGATAAATGATGCTTGATTTTTGCAGTTAAAAAAGATGATTTTCAGCAAAAGGCCGGCACATAAGGTTTTGGTAAACAATTGCACCAATGAGATTGCTTGTTATTCTTCCACGTTTTCCTTACCCCATTGAGAAAGGGGATAAACTCAGGGCATTTCATCAGTTGCGCCTGTTGTCGCGCTACCACGAAATTCATCTCATTGCATTGAGCCATCAGAAAGTAGAAGCCAGAGATATTGAGAAAGTAAAGCCGTTTTGCAAGTCCATTGAAATAATCAGACTGGGCTGGATTGGTGTAGGATTGAACCTGATCAGGGCATTTTTTAATAAGCTGCCGTTTCAGGTGGGTTATTATTATTCGAAAGAAGCAAAAAAGCGGGTTGATTCCGCAGTAAAAAAACTGCAGCCCGAGCATATTTATTGTCAGTTGCTTCGTACTGCTGAATATGGATCAGGATATAGAATTCCGGCTACAATTGATTATCAGGATGTTTTTTCGAAAGGAGTTGAGCGCCGCATTCCTCAGGTAAGGGGAGTCATGAAATGGCTGCTTGGTATGGAATATCATCGTTTGCTGAAGTATGAGTACCGGGTTTTTGAACGTTTCGAAAATAAAACAATTATATCGGTGCCCGACCGTGAACAGATACCACATCCGGGTCGTGATGAAATTGTTATAGTTCCGAATGGCGTTGATCATTCCTACTTTAAGCCCAGAAAAATGCCGGTAACACATGAATTGATATTTACCGGCAATATGGGTTATCCGCCCAATGTGAACTGTGCAGAGTACCTTGTTAAAAAAGTGCTTCCGATTGTTCACCAGAAATTGCCAGTTATACGAATAATGATTGCCGGTGCAACTCCGAACAGTAAAGTTAAAGCGCTTGCCAGTGAATTTGTAACTGTAACCGGATGGGTTGATGATATCACCAGCTGTTACGCAAGTGCCAGGGTATTTCTGGCTCCTATGCAAATGGGGACAGGGCTGCAGAATAAACTGCTTGAAGCAATGTCGATGAAAATGCCCTGTATTACATCTTCGTTATGCAACTCAGCATTAAAAGCAGCACCGGGCATTGAAATACTTATCGGCGACAGCCCCGAACAAGTGGCGGATCACATAATTTCGTTGCTGAACAACCCTGGTTTAAGCGAAAAAATTGCAACAGCCGGTTACGATTTTGTGCATCGCAAATACAGCTGGGAAGGCGCAACAAAGGGATTGCTGAGGGTTATCGGAAACCAACATGAACTAAATCAGGGAACTGTACAATAAATTCCGGCCATTAAAGTTTTTTTGCAGAGATGCCATTGTTATTGTTCGGCATCGTTTAAACAAAACAATTGACCCGAAATAGTAAAATTTATTTGTTTTCAGGGATTACGTTCTGCTTAAAACATGATTAACATGTACATTTGAAAATTATGCAAAGTTTGAGGTTGACCGGATTGCTGTTTTTGTTTCTTTTCTGCATCTTACAATCTTCATTGGGTAATGCTCCCGATGATGATAAGGTGCTCAGCAAGGAAATGAAGCAGAAGATTAATGAATTGTCACAAAAATCATATGATTTTCCGGATTCGGCAATTTCAGAGGCCGAGGCTATGCTAAAACAATATAAGGATACTGACCAGAAATCAATACAGGCCAGGTTGCTTAAAATACTCGGAAGTTCTCACCAGCAGCTATCCAATAACCGTCAGGCACTTGAATATTACGAGCAGGCACTCTCTATTTATCGCGAACTTGATATGAAAGGAGAAGCTGGCGCAGTGCTCAATAACATAGGAATAATCCGAGAAGAACAGGGTGACTTCGGTGGTGCACTAAAGCGATACATGGAATCAGAAACACTGTTTATTGAGGTTTCAAACGATGCTTATCTTTCACTGTCATACACCAACATCGGGAATATCTACTATACCCTCGGTCGTTTTGATAAAGCCCTTCATTACCTTGCACTTTCGCTCAGGCTCAATGAGAAATTAAATGACAGTGTCGGAATTTCAAAATCATACAATAACATCGGCAATGTATATTTAAGCCTCAAAGATTATACTCAGGCGCTTAATTTTTACAACAAAGCACTGAAGATAAACAAAGACCTGAACCGTTTGGGTGGTTTGTCAACGAGTTACAGCAACCTGGGGCTTGTTTATGAATGGATGGGAGATTACAAAAAGGCACTTGAATATAACAGGTTGTCGAATGAGTTGTCGCGCAGAAACAACGACAATGAAGGTATAATTCACAGCCTGATGAATACCGGCAACATCCATCTCATCCGAAAAGAATACGATCAGGCTATGATCGCATTGATGGAAGCCAGACGAATATCAAACAACCATCCGAATGGATTCCTGAAAGCCAGTGTTTCCTCACGAATGGGTCAACTGCTGCTTGCTCAGGGCGAATTTGATGAATCCATTGCCAGTTTCAGGGAAGCGCTCAACTTTGCAAACCGCATTAATTCATTCTCAATGCTGATTGATATATACAAAGGTATGTCGGAAGCATGGCAGGGTAAAGGCGATTATAAAAGGGCTTACGAGGTGCTGGCATTGCATACTGCCATTTCTGACAGTATCTACAATCAGGAAAACAACGAAAGACTGAATATGCTTCGTGTAAGCTTTGAATCGGAAAATACCGAACGCGACAATCAGTTGTTGAAGCAGCAGAATATTTACAGCCAGCTTGCGCTGAACAGACAGCAAACAATTCGCAACCTTTTGATTGCCATTTCTGCGATAGTGATTATTTTCTCATTCTTCCTGTATAATTTATATCAATCGAAGAATAAGAAAAATCTGCTCCTTGCGGAAAGTAATAAGCAAATCATCAGGCAAAAAGATGAATTGAATCAGCTTTATAAAGAACAATTCAAGCTGAATGAAACCAAGAATAAATTTTTTAGTATTGTTGCCCATGACCTTAAGTCGCCTTTTCAGACCATCCTTGGTTTTTCTGAGTTGTTAAGTTCGGAATATGAACACTTAACCGAGGAGCAGCGCAAAGATTCAGCAGCCAATATTTTAAAAGTTTCGAATGAAACTTTCAGATTGATTGAAAATCTGCTGGAATGGGGGCGTACACAAACCGGAGCAACCCATGCAACATTTAAGTTGTTCAACGTCAGGGAATTGGTATTAAGGACCCTCCCTGTGTTCGAGCCGCAGGTTGCCCGCAAAAAGCTGAAGGTTTCTTACGAACTTCCGCCATTGCTTCAGGCGTGGGCCGATCCTGATATGATCATGGCTGTTTTACGGAATATAATGTCGAATGCCATCAAATTTTCGCCACTTGAAGCAAGTATAAAAATCAGTGCACGAATAAATAAGAATATGGTTTACCTTTCAGTAGCTGACTCAGGCGAAGGCATTCCCGATGATATCAAGGACAGGCTTTTTACGCTTGATCCAAAGGTACAAAGGGCAGGAACACAAGGTGAACGTGGAACCGGGCTTGGCCTGACGCTCTGTAAAGAATTTATGGAGCTTAACCATGGCAATATTGAAGTTCAGAGTACAGTTGGCGAAGGCAGTGTGTTTACCATTGTCATTCATTCACTCAATAGCCGGGGGAGTAAGTTTTAGGAAGTGAACTATTTGTAATCCTGCACTTTTTGTGCATTCCGGCATGGAAAGTGAAAAGCGTTTAGACACTTTCCTGCACGGGCGGGACTCAGTGTGACATTCGTGTTTGGTCAGCATTGCTACATTTAATAAAATCAGGTTCAACACTATACGATGTCCTCCTGAGCGGAGTCGAAGGACCAGACGTTTATAGCATATTCATTTCTCAGGTTTTGCACTATAAGTAGGGTCTGCTTAAATATTATCAAAAGTCATATTATCAGTACCTTACAAAGTTAATTAAGAAGAAAAGTGCAGAGTATTCATGAAGTTGTATCATTTTCACATGCACCGTCCAATGAACTGAAGATGCAAAATCCTGTAGGGATTGCCCATCAATAACCCCCAATGCAATTGGGGGTTGTGCAATACGAACTGAAAAACAGAACCCCGGAGTGGGTTCCCCCATGATAAAGGGCAACCCTTACAGGGTTGTTTTGTTTGCCGATCCATTAACCCCCGGTTTGGCAAGCCGCACCGGGGGTTATTAAAGGGAAACTCCTAACGGAGTTTTTCAGCAAGCCCTAAGTATAAATCACTAACTTTTTCCACTTTCCATTTGTTAATATCACTGCAAAGTTTCTGGTTTTTCTGATCTTTGTCAGAATAATTTAAAGCATTAAGCCCGTTTATTGCCAACGGGCAAAATTTTTTTTATGAATTTTCTCGCTCATTTATACTTATCAGGTGACGATCATGAAATCACTGTCGGAAATTTTATTGCCGATCACGTGAAGGGTAGTGCCATTAATGGTTTTAGCGCCGGAATTCAACGCGGTATCCGGTTTCACCGCGCCATCGACCAGTTTACCGATTCGCATGATCAGATAAGGGAAGCTGTCGAAAAACTCAGGCCCGGTTATAAAAAATACGCCGGAGTTGTGATGGATATGTATTCCGATCATTTTCTGGCTTCAGCGTGGACAAAGTGGTCAGATGTGCGGATTGGCGATTATACCGCATCGCGCTATGAAATATTAATGAGGCATTTCCAGATATTGCCTGCACGAACAAGGCATATGCTTCAGTACATGATAAAAGATGACTGGCTGAGCTCCTACGCGAAAGTCGAAGGCATTGGAATGGCATTGAGGGGAATGTCGCGCAGAACCACCTTTGAATCCAACCTCGAAAATGCTGAAGATGAACTTAAAGCTGATTACGATTTTTACAGGCAAAGGTTTAATGTATTTTTCCCTGAAATTATTTTATTTGCAGAGGAATATCTGAAAACAAATAAATAAAAAAAGCTCCGTTTCCGGAGCTTTTCCCATTGTTACAAGAATAATGGATATTGTGTATTACACGAGGCCCTGGGCAAGCATGGCATCGGCAACTTTCACAAATCCACCAATATTGGCACCATTCACATAATTGATAAATCCATCATTGTCTTTGCCGTATTTGGCGCAGGTTTCGTGTATGTCGCACATAATCTGGTGCAGTTTGGCATCCACTTCTTCCCTCGACCATGATAAGCGCATCGAATTCTGTGTCATTTCGAGTCCTGATACTGCAACACCGCCTGCATTGGCAGCTTTTCCAGGTCCGTAAAGGATTTTGTTTTTCAGATAAACCTCAACAGCATCGGGTGTAGATGGCATATTTGCACCTTCCGAAACCACGAAGCAACCATTGGCGATCAGCATTTTTGCATCTTCTTCGTTAACTTCATTCTGGGTTGCACATGGTAAAGCTACATCGCACTTGATGCTCCATGGCCTTTGATTTTCGTAATATTCGCAACCGAATTTGTCGGCATATTCTTTAATCCTGCCGCGTTTTACATTTTTAAGATTCATCACCCATGCCAGTTTTTCAGCATCAATGCCTTTGGGGTCATGAATAAAGCCGGTTGAATCTGACAGGGTAACTGCCTTTCCGCCAAGCTGTGTAACTTTTTCAACTGCGAACTGTGCAACATTACCTGATCCGGAGATGGTAACAATCTTGCCTTTTAAGCTGTCGTTGCGGGTTTTGAGCATTTCTTCAGCAAAGTAGGTGCAGCCGTAGCCGGTTGCTTCTGGTCTGATAAGACTTCCGCCCCATTCGCGACCTTTTCCGGTGAGCACGCCTGTAAATTCATTGCGCAGACGTTTGTATTGTCCGAACATAAATCCGATTTCACGACCTCCAACGCCTATATCACCGGCTGGAACATCGGTATCAGGTCCGATATGGCGGAAAAGTTCCGACATAAAACTCTGGGTAAATTTCATTACTTCATTGTCCGATTTTCCTTTGGGATCGAAATCGCTTCCGCCTTTACCACCGCCCATAGGCAATGTGGTGAGGCTGTTTTTGAAAACCTGCTCAAAAGCAAGGAATTTCAGAATGCCAAGGTTAACGGTAGGGTGGAATCTCAAACCACCTTTGTAAGGTCCGATGGCACTGTTCATCTCGATTCTGAATCCACGGTTGACCTGCACTTCGCCTTTGTCGTCGAGCCATGGAACCCTGAAGATGATTACCCTTTCAGGTTCAGCAATGCGCTCAAGCACTTTGGCATCCTTATACTTTGGATGTTCCTCAATAAAAGGAATCAGCGATTCAACAACTTCGTGTACTGCCTGGTGGAATTCAACTTCGCCCGGGTTCTTGGCAATGATTTTAGCCATAAAATCATTCACCATCTGATCAAATACGTTTGCCATAGAATTAGAGATTAAGAAAAATTAGAAGTTAATAGGGTTGTTTGATGGGTCAATATTAGAAAAACAAAACCAATCCCATATCATGTTAATGCTGTTTTATCAGGCTTTTAGGCTAAATTCAGTATTTTACGCAAAGATGGTAAGTGATTTTCGCAGAAATGCAGAAGTGATTAAAAAGCGCTTTTTGGAAGTGGCAGGGGGGGGGGCAGGCACTGCATTTGGTTACAGAATATTGGAGGACAAGGTGACAAGGAGAAGGGGTGACGGGGAGATAAGGAGAGGTTGAATTTCCAATTTCCAATTTCTAATCCTCCGGCCTTTAGTTTTGATTGATAATCAACTTGATTATATTTGGCGAAGAGAAAGAATGAATTGAATTACAAAGTGACCTAACAAGTTTTCTTTCAACTTGTGAGGTCTTCTTGTTTCATTATGGCGAAGAAAAAGACTTTTGATTTTGTTAGAATGCTGGACCTCGATCTGGCTGATAAGGGGACGGGGTGATAAGGGGAATTTTTTATGGATTAAATCAGTTGGTAAATCCATAAAGAGTTCGCACTTTTGCGATGAAACAAAAATCGCTTTGTAATGCGAGCTTCAGAGACTAAACCAATAACATGCTGACTTATTTAATTTATTTTGGTGCCTTCCTTCTGTTATTAGGCGCAAAAAATTATGGATTTCTTAAGTTTATAATAACCGGCGACTACAATGACCGTTTCAAAATCAGCAGAAAAGAACGCAGAGATCAGGTGCTGATTGATGCTGTATTAAATGAGAAGTTCCGTTATTATGCAAACTTGTCTCCGCAAGGGAAAAATAAGTTTCTGGCCCGATTAAGTTACGTAATGAAAAGGGTGCAATTTGTGGGTTATGCTGGACTGCAGATTACCGATGAAATGAGAATATGTGTGCTTTTCTCGCAGATTCAGTTAACCTATGGCCTAAATTTGTTCCATTTCCAAAGATTTAAAAGATACATTCTTTATCCTGAGTCATTTTATTCGCGTTTTTTCAACAGGAATCTGCTGGGTTTAACTTCCGGTGTGGGTTTTGTTACCTTGTCATGGCGCGATTTTCAGGAAGGTTACCTTGTCCCCAACGATAAATACAACCTTGGTCTGCATGAAATGGCTCATGCATTGCGACTGGAGCTATTGGATTACGGAGATGCCGATTCCATGTTGCAACGCTTTAGTGATCAGATGGATAAAAAATCTTTGTATGAACGCAATATGGCTTTCAGGGGAGTGCCTTCCATTTTAAGGGAATATGCATTTGTCAACAATGAAGAATTTTTTTCGGTTTGTGTGGAGTATTTCTTTGAAGTCCCGGAATTGTTAAATCAGCACAAACCTGAAATATATAAACTGCTTTGTAATCTGCTGAATCAGAATCCGCTGAATGCGGCTTTGGATTACCGGTTAATATAATGAGAACAGGATCGTAAAGGATATCAACAGGATAAACATCTTATAGTTTGCTTATTATTCTCCGAACCGGTATCCGATTCCTGATGCAGTTGTCAGTAAAGCCGGGTTGGCAGGGTTATCTTCAATTTTTTTTCTTAGCTGGGCTATAAAAACCCTCAGGTACTGAGTTTGTTCAACATGACTATAACCCCAGATTTCTTTCAGCAAATACTGGTGTGTAAGCACCCTGCCCCGGTTTTTAGCCAACAGGCTGAGAAGCATAAATTCAGTTGATGTAAGTTTCAGAATTTCCTGATTTTTTCTGACAACATGATTTACCATATCAATGCTTATTGAGCCAAATTCCATGACAGGCAGATCGTTTTTGGCTTCAATTGCCCGCAAAGCTGCGCGCATTCTGGCGAGTAGTTCTCTGCTTCTGAATGGTTTGGTCAGATAATCGTTCGCCCCGTTATCTAAAGCGGTTACAATATCTTCTTCGGAGTCTCTGACAGATAAAACAATTACTGGTTTAAAAAACCATTCTTTTAATTTTCTGAGAACTTCCTGCCCATCAATATCAGGCAATCCAAGATCAAGAATAATCAGCGAAGGATGGTGAGTTGCAGCATCAATCAGCCCTTCTTTGCCATTGGCTGAATGAATTGTTCTGTAGCCATTAGCGGTGAGCGTTATTTCAAGTAAACGCCTGATCTGCAGTTCGTCATCTATAATAAGGATGGTTTCATTTTCAATCATACTGCATCATTTTGGCGTTTTCTATCTGTGGACTTGAAGTAGGAATGGAAATGGTGAACCTAACGCCACCGCCTTTTCTGTTATTTACTGAGATTTTACCGTTGTGCGCTTCAACAAATCCTTTCACAATTGACAGACCAAGTCCCAGCCCACCGGCTCTGCTTACTTCCACCCTGAAGAATTTTTTAAAAACGTTTTTGATGTCTTGTTCTGAAAAACTGGCTCCGGAATTTTCAACTTCAATTATAAGCTCATCGGAACGATGGCTGACGCTGAGTCCGATTTCAGATGCAGCAGGTGCATGCTGAGTTGCATTGAAAACCAGGTTATACAGAACATGAATCATCAAACCGTAGTCTATCTTAACCAGAGGAATGTCATCAGGGACTGAAACAACAAATGAGAAAGGTTTTAATTCGTCCTTTAGATCCTGAGAAACTTCATTTACCAGATCATTAATGTCATACCAGTCCAGATGAGCAGAAATTCTGCCGCTTTCGAGTCTCGACATATTTAAGAGGTTCTCAATGAGCCTGTTCAATCGCAGTGAAGCTGTAAAAATTTCACTAAAAAGAACGGATTGATCCTTGCCGGAATGCTCAGAAGTAAGCAAGGTATCACTGGCGCCCATTATGGTAGCCACGGGTATTCTCAGTTCATGCGAAATGGAGTTAAACAAAGCTTTGTAGAGTTTATCAGATTCATCAAGGAAGCGGGCTTTCTGAGCCAGTTCGCCCAGATATTCTCTTTCCAATGCATTCGATATCAATGTAATAAATGCGGTTATAATGGTTTCCTGATCTTCTTTCAGGGGTTTTCCTGACTTGATGGCAACAACGCCGGTGTTCAGCCGGGTTCCCATAAGCGGATAAAAAGTGTAATCGGCCTCAGCAAAAGAATTTGTGTATTTTCCGGCTTTAACTGAATGATTGAAAGCCCATTGGGCCTGTTGTAAAACATCTTCATTCAGCTCTTTCTCTGGCTGATTTCCTGAAGTTGCCAGGCTGAGTTTGTTGTCATTCTGAAGAAAAAATACAGACTGGCACGAAAAGTTATTTTCAATGCCATCGCGGGCAACATTCAATACTGCATCAATGCCGCTGGCATTTGAAAGCCCTTTGGTAAGAAGGAACAATGCGCTGGTTCTTTCTTCTCTTTCTTTGGCCAGCTGCTTCTGCCGGCGCACACGGGTTGTTAAAATGCCATTAAGCAAAGCAATAATGAAAAACATACCGAACATAAGTATGTCTTCTACTTTGTCGATATGGAAGGTAAAGTGAGGGGGAATAAAGAAAAAATTCCAGACAATTGCGCTTAACGCAGCAGCAAGCAAAACGCTTCCCATCCGCATAAAAGTTGCCAGAAACGAAACGACAAACAGAAGGATAAATGACACCACATGATAACTCTGCGAATTTGACAGCGGTGCACATATTATAACGGTTATACCTATTATTATGACCGACAATAAATAATGATTGATGCTAAAGAAAAAGCGGGAGCTGAAAAATCCGGTTTTCGGGTTGTCGGTCATGATGCAAAAGTAATTGATTTGCGGCTAATTGCGCCAGAAGGTCTTTGAGAACAACATGATGACAGTATATATTTCGAGCCTGCCGATAATCATAAGCATGACGAGTATTACTTTGCCTGCTTCGGGTAGATGAGCAAAATTTCCAACCGGACCAACGGAGCCGATTCCGGGGCCAATTCCTGCCATACAGGTTGCAACAGAACTGCTTGCTGTAGAACCGTCAATACCAAGAAATACAAGTAAAAGAGTTCCTGCAACAAAAATCAAAAAGTAAACTGAAATGAATGTCAGAATTGAATTGTTGGCTTCGTCGCTCAATCGGTTGTTATTAAGCCGAACCTGCATTACAGCATGTGGAGAAATCTGTTTGCGGAAAAGTATCTTAATATTTTTAATCAAAACCAGATGACGGGCCATCTTAATGCCTCCTGCAGTAGATCCGGTGCTTCCACCCAAAAACATGGCAAAAAAGATGATCATCCAGGCATATTCAGGCCATAGCAGATAATCGGCTGTTGCAAATCCGGTGCAGGTAATAATTGAGATTATCTGAAAAAAAGACTCCCGGAAAGCTTCTTCAACAGGTTTATTCATCGATACAATTAACCCTATTGTGAGCGTTAACCCAATGACAGCTATTGTTGTCAAATAAAACTTCAATTCATCGTTTTTAGCTATTTTTCTGAAATCTCTTGTGAGTAAATAAAAATGAAGCATAAAATTAACACCAGCCAATAGCATGAATAACATGATAACGTACTGAATGTAAGGCGAATAATCTGCAATGCTTGTATTCTTCGGTGAAAACCCTCCGGTGGCTACTGTTCCGAAAGAATGACAAACGCTTTCAAAGAAATTCATTTTTCCAGCCATCAGTAAAATTATCTCCAGAACAGTAAGCAAAATGTAAATTTTCAAAAGGCTGCTTCCTACAGATCTAACTCTGGGCTGTATTTTTTCCTGCAAGGATGATTCCTGAGTAAATAAATGATAACCACTTATTCTTAATGAAGGCATGATGATAATAACCAGTACTATTATGCCAATACCGCCGATCCAATGCGTAAAACTCCTCCAGAACAACAATGATTTCGGAAGCGATTCTATATCTGTCAATATGGAAGCCCCGGTTGTTGTGAAACCTGAAACTGACTCGAACAATGCATTTACAAAGGAAGGAATGGCCCCTGAGAAAACGTATGGAAGACTGCCGATTAAACAAATAATTACCCAGGAAGAGGTTACAGTCAGATAGGCGTCTTTTCGCGAAAAGTTTTCAGAATCGGAGATTTTATGTTTGTAGATAATGAGAATCAGTGCAAGCAACAACGATATGCCGGAAGTTATAATAAATGGCATGATATCCTCGGAATAAATCAATGCCACTCCTGCACATACAAGCAAAGCCGCCGCCATTACCAATAAGTTTCTGCTGATTATCCTGAATGTTATTCTCAGATTAATAATCTTACTCATATTTAGTCTGTTACTTCAATTTTCTACAGCATCCTCAGCAATTTATCAGTGCAGGCTGTTTGTACTTTCCATTGTTCCAGCTGATCTGTACTGCAACAGCAGCAATGTTCAGGTAAAAATTATGACGACAATCAGGCTGATCTTACTTTCGGGAAATTGAAAATAAGCGTTTTAAAATTTCACCTGAAATCAGCTGCCAAAAGTGGGGGTTATTTTATAAAGACATTATAAAGTTTCAGCTGTATGTATAAAGATTTTATAAAAATCAGGATTGGATGGGTTGTTTTTACTGAATAATTGCAATTTTCATTAAGTAAGACAGCATGTATTTTTGAGTTGAACTTAAAACAAGTCAGTGATAGTGTTTCAAGAAGTTTGGATATGAATTTTTCGGGAATGAAGTCTTGTTCAGACGCTAAACGATATTGCCGGACTGTTGGTATTGTGTATTTATCCTAAATCTCTATCAGGTTATTTCTGATGGCAAATTTCACCATATCAACCGTTGTTTTAAGGTTGATTTTACGCATTATATTGTTCTTGTGCGATTCTATGGTTCTGATGCTCACAAATAGTTTATCGGCAATTTCCTGATTGGTATAACTTTCAGCATAGAGTTTCAGCACCTCCATTTCGCGGTCGCTTAGCACTCCCATTGGCTGGCTTCTGAGCATGTGACGGTCATTGGGCTGGTTCATGTAACGTTTGAGGATGATCTCCGAAATTGATTTGCTGTAATAATCAAAGCCGCTTCTTACCGTAAGTATCGATTCAATCAGTTCGTTTCTGTCAGCATCTTTGCTCAAAAAGCCCTTGGCTCCGGCTTTGAGCGTACGCAATATAAAACTCTCCTGTGTGATCATAGCCAGAATCAGGATTTTGATCTGCGGATGTTCCCGCTGAATAACCCTGATCATTTCAATGTCGTGGTCACCGGGCTCATAACAGCTCAGCAGCACCACATGAATCGGGAGTATTCTAAGTTTGATCAGTAATTCTGAAAGATTTCTCACACATCCCATTACTGTGATTTCGCGCGAATCGTCGAGCATGGCTTTTATGCCTTCGCAAACTATGCGATGGTCATCAACCAATATGAGTTCAACTTTATTCACGCAGACCAGATGTTTATCAGATGACGAAATTATAATATTTTACGGAATACTTACGGCTCATATAAAAGTTTATGCAAATCAAAATCAGATTTGTAGAAAAGAGGTTTCTTAAAAAGCTGAAATTAAAATATTTGCAAATTGATCAGCGTCTGCTGAAAAGCCCGGTTCCGGGTTTGAAGAGTGCCACACAGGTTTGCTAACTGAATTTGCAGATTATTTTACCGATGAAATGTGTAATTTAGTAGGCATTAAAATATGGTTCAATGAGTGACACAAACGATCAGAGCCCCGATATCAAACGCTTGATGCACGAACGCCGTGAGCGATTAAAAGAGCTTGCAGCCATAAACCAAACCACACAAATCCTAAGGGAAGGAAAGCCGATTGAAGAAACCCTTCAGCAACTGGCTATGATTTTTCCTGATGCCTGGCAATATCCGGGTTACACCGTTGTGAGGATTATTTTTGCCGGCCGCGAATACCGTTCGGTTGGGTTTAAGGAAACCATCTGGGTTCAGCGGCAGCAGTTTGAAACCATCAGTGGTTCAAAAGGAAGTATTGAAGTCTATTACACCAAGGAGTTTGTTACCGAAGATGAAGGCCCGTTTCTGATTGAAGAGCGTCATTTGATCGTTAACCTTGCAAATATGATCAGTGGCTACCTCAACAGTATGGAAGCCAGGGCTATACTCAAGAAATCGCTGCATTCAACAGATGAAGCGGTTGCTGCTCCTGCCGATAAACCTGAACCTCAGATTACCAGCAGGCAACTGCTTCAGAAGTTTTTGAATAAAAGTAATTACGACCGTGATATTTACCATGATCTTATGCCTTTTAAGGTTAAGGAAATTCTGCTGGTTGCTAATTTATACGATGCTTACAGCATTGAAAAGGAAGGGCGATTTTCTGAGCATGTGCTCGGAGAATATCATCAGCTGAACCTCACTTCAATGCCGCGAATAACCGGAGTTTCAAGTGAAGAAGAAATTTTTGCGCAGCTGCATTCAAAACATTTCGACCTGATTATTTTTATGGTTGGTGTTGAGAAAAAGACACCTCTGCTGCTGAGTAGAAAAATAAAGGAAGAATTCCCTTACATTCCTGTTTTTCTGCTGCTGAACAACAATAAGGATCTGGATTTTTTCAAGGGCCATCCCCTGATGTTGCACATCGACCGCATTTTTGTATGGAATGGTGAGTCAAAGGTGTTCTTTGCAATGATCAAACTGATTGAAGATAAGATTAATGTTGAGAACGATACAAAAGTAGGTTTGGTGCGGGTTATACTTCTGGTCGAAGATTCACCGCAGTATTATTCGCGTTACCTTCCCTTGCTTTATAGTATTGTGCTTGAACAAACCCGTCGTATCATTGAGGATGTAAGTACCGATGAGCTTTATAAGGTGTTGCGCATGAGGGCCCGGCCAAAGCTGCTTCTTGCGTCGAGTTATGAAGAAGCCCGTTCAATCATCGATAAATACAAGGACTTTCTGCTGAGTCTGATCACTGATGTGAAGTACGACAGAAATGGAGTTGCTGATCCGAATGCCGGATTTGAGCTGGTAAAGTATGCCCGCGGAATCAATATGGAGTTGCCCATTATTATTCAATCGCACGACAGTGTAAATGCACGCATGGCTTTTGAGCTTAAAACCACTTTTATCGATAAAAATTCAGAAACCCTGGTTCAGGACTTTAAAAGTTTTATCACCCATTATCTTGGTTTCGGGAATTTTATTTACCGCAATACCGATGGCGTTCAGATAGCCATCGCACGTTCGTTGAAAGAGTTTGAGTCTTATCTGAAGGTAATTCCCGAAGATTCACTTATTTATCATGCCCGCAAAGATCATTTTTCGCAATGGCTGATGGCGCGTGGCGAAATTCAGGTTGCCAAAATAATTAATCCTGCTAAAGTAGGCGATTTTGAAAACACTGTAAAGTTGCGCAACTATCTGATAGACGTGATTCAGCAGTTCAGAAATGAGCAGAACCGTGGAAAAATTATTCCTTTCGAGGAAAGTGCTTTGCTCGACGAAAGCAATGTAGTTAGCCTCAGCTCTGGTTCGCTGGGTGGCAAAGGCCGTGGAATTGCTTTTATCAATTCACTGATTTACAATTTTGATTTTGGGCAGATACTTCCAAATATCCACATAAAAACCCCGAAAACTTCAATTATCGGTACCGATGAGTTTGAGTATTTTATCGACAGAAATAAACTTCATGATAAAGTAGCTGAAGGGCTTGATTACGAAGAAGTAAAAAATCTGTTTCTGCAAGCCAATCTCACTGAAACACTGATCAAGAGATTGCGTTTTTTGTTGAAGCACATTACAAATCCTATTGCAGTGAGGTCGTCAGGATTGTTTGAAGATTCGCTGATGCAGCCATTTGCAGGCATCTTCGAAACATACCTCTTGCCCAACAACAACCCTGATTTCAACACCCGTCTGAATCAGGCAATGGATGCCATAAAGCTGGTTTATGCTTCGGTTTATTCAAAAGTGGCACGGGGATATATTGAGGCCATCAATTATAAGATTGAGGAAGAAAAAATGGCTGTTATTATTCAGGAGGTGGTTGGAAACCGCTTCGAAAACAGCTTTTATCCCCACATCAGCGGGGTTGCGCAATCGTATAATTATTATCCCTTTTCGCACATGAAGCCCGAGGAAGGCTTTGCTGTAGCTGCTCTCGGACTTGGCAAACAAGTGGTTGAAGGTGAAAAAGCTTACAGGTTTTCGCCAAAATATCCGAACACTGAAATAAATTCACCCTCAGATCAGTACAAAAATTCACAGGTCAGCTTTTATGCCGTTGATCTTGGAAAAGAAAAACTTAATATGATGGAAGGTGATATGGCTGGGCTGATAAAGCTTGATGTGGATGATGCCGAACGACACGGCACACTCAGGCATCTGGCTTCGGTGTATGATGTTGATAACAGCCGGATAGTGCCGGGGCTCACGCAGGCAGGTCCGCGAATTATAAATTTCTCCAATATTCTTAAGTACAACTACATTCCGCTTGCCAAGACAATTGAATCTGTGCTTGATGTGGTTAAAGAAGCCATGGGTGCGCCGGTTGAAATTGAATATGCCGTTGACCTGAACCGCGACAGCGAAATGAAAGCTTCTTTTTACCTGCTTCAGATCAAACCTCTGATCGGGAGCATGGAGGATTATAGTTTCGATCCTGAAAAAATTGACCAGGAGCAGATATTATTGCTTTCAGAAAAAGGGATGGGTAATGGTTTGATCAATAACATCACCGATGTTATTTATATCGACATTCAGGCCTTCGATAAGCGGAAAACAGTTGAAATGGTTTCGGAGATAGAAACACTAAACAACTGGATGCGTGAGCACGACAGAAAATACCTGCTCATCGGGCCCGGGCGTTGGGGTACCCGCGACCGCTGGATAGGAATACCTGTAAACTGGCCGCAGATTTCTGCAGCTAAAGTAATTGTAGAAACCAGTCTGGATGGTTATCCCCTCGATGCATCTTCGGGTTCGCACTTCTTTCACAATGTTACTTCAATGAATGTTGGCTATTTCTCAATTCAGCAGGAGCTTTCAGGTTCTCATATCAAATGGGATTTGCTGGATAAACAAGAGTTGATTCAACGAACTGATTTCTTTAATCATGTCAGATTTGCAAAACCGCTCAGTATAAAAATGGACGGCAAGAAACGCATAGCCGCTGTATTGTGGGAGGGTAAATAAGGTTAGTTTAATCCTGTAAAATCAAAGTGCCGGCTCTTATATTATATAAGATCCGGCACTTCTTTAATGTATGAAGTTTGCTATTGTGCGACCAACACTAATAGACTTTTTTATCCATGTGGTTCAGAAATACTTCAATGTCAGGATAATACTCTCTCATTCGTTTGTAATCGCGGCGTAATTCATCGTAAGGAATGTGCGTTACAACAATTTTCTTTGGTTTGATGTATTCGTCTATAATTCTCCTTCCTTCGCAATCAAGAAGAAACCAGTAATGAATAAAAGCAATGTCAATATTCTCATCCGCCAGCCCGAAATCTTTAAAGTTTTCTTCAGTAAAGTCGGCATCTCCGATGTGCAGTACCTTTTTTCCGCTAAAGTCAATAAGGAAACCCATGCTCATTACATTGTAATCTTCTTTACCCATATGCCTCTGCGCCATGCATTTAATCCTGAGCGAACCTGATTCATAAGTTTCCATTCCAAACATGGGCGTTTCAATAATCTTTGATTGCTCAGGACGCTTAAACTGAGGATCCATTTTTAATACTCTCCGCATTACGGAATCCGTTTGTTTATTGGTAATCAGATACGTTTTTGGGTTGTTAACCAGAAACTTTGCGGTGAGCGTAGCATCAAAATGATCTTCATGGTAATGAGAAACCAGCAAATGTGTAATGTTTTTAAACGGAGGATTGCCGGCAACCATCGATTTCAGTATTTTTTTTGAAGGAGCTTCCCAAACTTCACCATCAAGATAAATTGCATCAATTAATACCCTGTTGCTTCCCGATGTAAACAAAAATCCGGAATTGGCTATGTAAGTTACCTCCAGTCGGGGAGCAGGAAGAGGTTCCGGAAGAATGGACGATTTGTCCGTAATCATCATATCCTGAGCAAAAATGCTGTGGGACAATAAAAGCAGGAAATAAATGGTAAAGTGCTTTTTCATGTTTATATGGTTTTGATGGTTAAGAAGTTACTATTATAATCTCAAAAAAGGCATTAAGTAATCCTTTCGGCACAATTTTTAATTCAGGACTGAATTATTGTTAAAAAAAATTAACTTATTATTGGTGTAATTTCATTATTGCACGCGCAACAACCCAACGCGGAGAAAACCTGAGACTGAAAACGATAAACCTGTTCATCCATCCGTGAATGGCAAGTCTTTTTCCATTCATCATTGAATGATAACCATAATCTGCAAGTTCCTGAGCTGTTGCAGGTTTTAACATTTTTAGCAGCGCAGGGTCTTTAAATTCAGCCTTTTTTTGAAATCCTGTTTCAACCGGGCCTGGGCATAAAGTAGTGATTTTTACGCCGCTGCCGGCAAGCTCACTGGCCAGGGCTTCGCTAAACGAAAGTACATAGGCTTTTGAAGCATAATACACCGACATCAGCGGGCCTGGCATAAATGCGGCAATGGATGCCACATTCATAATTCTGCCCGATTTTGCTTTTCGCATGTCAGGAAGAAACTCACGCGTAAGATGTGTAAGCGCTGTAATGTTGAGCTGAATCATCTCCTCGTTCTTTACCCAGTCTGATGTTTCAAAAGCGCCCAGGTCGCCGAACCCGGCATTGTTAATCAGATTCTCTATATGTATGTTCTGCCTTCTGATTTCATCAATTAATCTGTTTCTGTCAGTAGATTTTGAAAGATCAGCAGGAATGCTGATGGCATCGATTCCATGGTTCTTAATAAGCTGACGGGCAATGTTGTTTAATTTTTCTTCTGAACGGGCTGTGATTATCAGATTATGCCCTTTTTCGGCCATAATTACAGCAAGTTCAAATCCGATTCCACCGGAAGCACCGGTTATAAGTGTGTAAGGTTTTGAAAACGACATGAAGTTTTTATTTGACATATTCTAACAGCAATACATTGCTATTGTTCAGCTGCTGAAAAAGCAGTGGCAGTAGTAAAAGGAAGTGTATGATGGGATTTGGTGGTTCTTTCTACAAACCATTCACCTTTTTAAGGAAGTCCGGATTTTTTAAATGATGCCGGATGATAATGAAGGAATGATGGCTTTATGCTTATGCACAAATGATTCAGTTTGCCTGTCAATTCAGCATATCCAATATGGCTTCCCGGTTGCCATCGGTTTTAGCCGGAATAATTCCAAGCAATTCCGCCAGCAAAGAATAAATATGTGTATTCTGAAACGAAGGGTGCAGATACCCTTTTTTGAAGCGCGGTCCGCATGCATAAAAAATGGCATGCATATCAGTATTTTGCGGATCATAGCCATGTGTTCCACCTGTGAACTTTTTCTTAGGCTTATTTATTGTGATGCTCCATGCTGAATCGGCAAACACTATTACATCGCCAACCCTGGGGTTTTTGCCATAATTCAGATGTTCGGGAACCTCAGATGGTCTGTACACCAAAATGCCTTTTAGCGGCTTAAGCGCAAGATATACCGAATCAAAATAGCTTCCATCGGCATAAAGATTGAAGTTCGGATTTCCACCTTCGGGTCTTACCGGCCAGTTTCCCGGGATATGTTCACTTAAAGCAATATTTCTTTCCGAGGAGATGGGGCCCATTCCATGATCGGACAATACAATAAAATTGATGCAATTGCCATTTGGTAAAGCTTTTATGCGGTCGTAGAGGATTCCTGTGATGCTGTCCAGTTCAGTTATCATTTTCAGCGTGCGTGGATCGTCAGGTCCGTAATTGTGGCCGATCCCGTCAGGTTCATGGTAATAAGCCATGATCAGCGTGGGCCTTTGATCTTCCGGAAGGCTGAGCCAATGTATGATGGTATCTATCCGTTGCGAAAATGGGGTGTTTTGCTGGTACATTTTCCAATAATCGGGTTGCATACCTTGTATGGAGACATCGGTTCCAACCCAGAAATATGATGCTGTAATATGACCCTGCCGCTGAGCGGTAATCCATATTGGTTCGCCACCATAAAAATCGCCGTTATTGCGTGCTTCTTTATTGCCAATGGCGTAAGGTTTGTCCATCTCGCGGTCGAAAAACGAATTATTTACCAATCCATGATTATCAGGAACAAGACCTGTTGCAATGCTGTAATGGTTTGGAAATGTTTTAGAGGGAAATGAAGGGATGAGTGATTGTGCTTTAACTCCTTCAGCAGCAATCCGGTTCAGGGTTGGTGTGCTCGTTTTATCCGGATAATCCCAACGAAAACCATCAAGCGATAGAATTACTGTTACCTGTTTTTCGTTGCATTGGGCATGCAGTGAATCAGGATTAATAAATAGAGCAATACCTAAAGCAAGTATGATGGTAAAACGGAGGAATGTCATAATATTTTTTTGAAACACAAAGATAAAAAAAGGAGTCCCGGAATCCGGAACTCCTTTAAAAATTCACAAGAAATTAATCTAGTTAAAGATGTACCTGATGGTCAACTGACCCTGCCATCTTGAACTAAGAATACCTGAATCATCAATACTCCAGGTTTCACCTTTAGGTTTCTGGAATGAGAATTTAGCAGTAGTGTTGTCTGTTTCGTAACCCTGCATTCTGATAAGCGGGTAGTTGCTGTAATAAGCTCCTGAGGAGAAATACATACGACCCCAGTCTTTGCTGATCATATTTCCAAGATTGAAAACATCAAGAGCAACCTGTAGTGTATTGCGTTTGCCACCAACATTTACATAGAAATCCTGAGCAATGCGGAAGTCGAAGATGTTCGTGAAAGGAGTACGTGAGTGATTTCTTTCGGCATACTGACCACGGCGACCACTTAGGTAATCATCAGCTTCGATGAATGCGTTGAGGTCAGTCCACTGTTGATCGGCAGTAAGGGTATTTTCACCAACTGTAATATCAACTAGGTTGATGTCGTTGCGATCTTTTGGTACATAGATTAACTCAAGGCTCTGGTTATCTTCTCCAAGGAATTTGCTCGATCCATCGGCATAACCGTAGGAATAAAGTTCACCTGACTGACCTGTGTAGAACAGCGTAATGGTGGTTGCAGTGTGTTTCAGGTATTCTTTGCGGTATGAAAGGTAACCAACAATACGTGAGCCCATACTGAAGTTAGAAACGGCAAAGTCGAGGTCGTTTTTACCACGTACGTTAGGAACGCGCCATTGTGAAGAGTTCTGTGAAGAAATACCATCGTTCATCGATTTGGCACTACCATAAGAGTAAGCTATGCTACCAGCAAAACCTTTGTCGAAGTTTTTCTGCAACTGAGCTGTAATGTTATAGGCGTAACCTTCTTTGGTGTTGGTGCCAAGGATAACGTCAGTATAATTTCCTTTAACCTTTGAAATAAGGGTGTCAGTAAGAGGAGTTCTCCTCCAGATTGGTCTGTTATCGCCTGTTCCGGTCAGGGTTCCATTTTTTACATACCCGAGGTTGTAATACATTATATTGTTCAGGTTCTTGGTGAAAGTAAAGTCAAATGAACCAACTAGACCCCATGGCAGTTTTTTGTCAACAGCAACGCTGGTGCGGAAAACTTTCGGGTATTTGAAATCTTTTGCAAAAATATCAACCTGTCCTGAAGGACGGCTTGGAGGAATAGAAGGCTGGTTGTTCCAGTCAGGGTTGAAGATAAGTTCAGGTGAACCTGCTGCAGTTACGCGCATACCACCTGTCATTACAGCATTGTTCTGGAATGAAGCGCCTGGCCATACGTAAGGAATACGGCTGGTGAAAAGTCCTGCACCGCCACGAATCTGGAAAGTCTGGTCACCTTTAACATCATAATTGAATCCAAAGCGTGGGTTCAGCATAATGGCTGGATCAGGCATTTGTCCGGTTTTAGCACCTTCAAGATCCCATCCGGCTGCTTCAAGCTGAGGAATTACGTTGTTGTTGAAATCTTCGTTGACTTTTGGTGTATCAAGGAACATCGGTATATCCATGCGGAGTCCGAGGGTTACTTTCAACTTGTCGCTCACCTGAATTTCATCCTGTGCATAGAAACCGATCTGCAGTGCGTTGAATTCTGCAGCAGCTTTAGAACCGTCACCGGTTACACCATCAACCGCTGAGAATGTGCGGTCGAACTGATATGCAGGCTGATTGGTTAAGAAATCGTCTATGCTGTTGAACTGGTATGATCCAAAAGTCTGACGAACAAAAAGGTTGTACATCTTATAGAACTCATTGTGTGTTCCGAAAGTGAAAGTATGCTTGCCTTTGTAGATTTCAAAATTATTGGTCAGGGTAATGATGTCCTGATTCAGCTGGTTACCGGTTGAAAATTCTTCGGAACCAAAATAGATATTTGAGTTGCCATCTTTAATCCTGACATATGGGAAGTTATTTCCCATCGGATCGCGGTCGTCGCGAACCAATGTGAATCCGAGGATCAGACTGTTGCTCATGTTTGAGCTGATGTTGCTCTTCAGTTCAAGTGCAGTTGAGTTGGTTGTAGATGGGAAATAAACTCCTGTATTGGCAAAACGGATGTTGGTTGAGCTTGAATTTGAAGGGCTGGTTTGGATCGCTTTTGTATATTGGTGGCGAACCATCAGTTTATGAACCTTGTTGATGTTCCAGTCCAGACGACCAAAAATCTTGGTTCCTTCAAGCATACGTGTTACATTGGTATATCCACCCGGATCGTAGCCAAATTCATTTAGTTTACTTACAAGCTGACCCAATTGTTCAGTTGTTACAGCGCCGTTGTATGTTGAAAATTCAAAAGGCTGAGGAGTTTCTTCGTTCTGGATTTCAGCATTCATAAAGAAGAATAATTTATCCTTAACAATAGGTCCGCCCAAACGGAAGCCATAAGTGTTGGCATTGAAAGGATTTAGTTTTTTTCTTTCAACAGTTTCGTCATCGGTCGGAGTTTTGCCGGCCATGTTTTCGTTGCGCATTACGTAATAAGCTGATCCCTGAAATTCGTTGTTACCGCGACGGGTAACTGCATTTATACCGGCACCGGCAAATCCGCCAAGCTTAATATCATAAGGTGCAATCTGAATTGAAACCTGCTCAAGAATGTCCATTGAGAAAGGTGAAATTCCGGTTTGTCCTCCGTTGGTTCCCTGATCGGTAAGACCGAAAACGTCGTTGTTTACAGCACCATCAATATAAATGGCATTGTAACGGTTGTTTGAACCGGCAATTTCAATGCCACCAAATTGTGTAACCCTTGATTGCGGGGTTAAGCGGGTGTAATCTGAAAAACTACGTCCAACAGAAGGCATACGCTCTATAGTCTGAAGGCTAACGTTGGTTTCAGCACCGGTACGGTTGCCGTCAAAAATATCGTAGCGGGCTCCCACCACCTCTACGCCTTCAATGGTTGCTGCAGTTTCACTCAACTTAACACCAAGCCTGTAATTCTGTCCCAAGTTGAGGTAAATCTCGCTGTTGGTGTATGTCTCAAATCCGACATATGAAACGGTTACTTTGTAAGGTCCGCCAACATTCATGTTTGGAATACGATAGTTGCCGTCAATATCAGTGGTTGTGCCGTACTGCGATCCCGAAGGTGTGTGAACTGCAATAACAGTTGCTCCAGGGAGACTTTCTCCGGTAGCTCCTGTAATTTTGCCATTCATCCCTGATGTGGTTACCTGCGCCATTGCAATGGCAGAGGTCATCAGAAAAGCAGCAACAAGCAATAACTGCCTGCGAAAACTGCGCAACAAATTGTCTGTTTTTCTCATTTTTTGTTGTTTTGGTTAGTGAATTGAATTGTTTCCTGTGTTGGGTTTATGGTGATTATTATTGAAAATGTCAGATTCCGGTAAATCAAAATGCTGTTCCTGAATTATAAAATAAATTCAGGTTGCAAAAGTAGAAATTCGGGTCGATTAAAAGTGCCTCTTTAGGGTTAAGTTATTATTAAGTTATGCATTTCTGCATTTTGGTTAAGTGTCAGATTGTTAGTGCTTTAGTTATTGATTGCTCCCCATTCTTCTGATCAGCCGTAGTTTATGGGTGTATTTTCCTTTGGATTTGTCGTAAATTCCATGATGATCCACCTGATCTATCCTTACTTCGCCATGTGCATGAATTATGCTTCCATTGCCGGTAAGTATTCCGGTATGCACTATTTGTCCTTCTTCATTGTCGAAAAAAGCCAGATCACCTGCCATTGTTTCAGCCATAAGATTTATCAGCATTCCTTGTCCGGCCTGCTGTTTGGCATCACGCATCAGATTAATGCCCTGCATTTTATAAACCATTTGGGTAAGACCTGAACAATCGATGCCGAAAGGAGAACGGCCACCCCACAAATAAGGCGTCTTCAGGTAAGAATAAGCAAGTTCAATTATGTCTTCAGCGTCTCTGATCTGAGCAATTTTGGTTTCTCCTTCGGCAATGTGATATTCGCCTCCCGGGCCGGCAAGCTTGCCATTTGAGAGCTTGTAGAGTGTGCTTCCTTGAACCAGGGTTATTGATGGCAATCCTCCGGTAATAATTGTGGCAGTTGTACCGGAAACAAGAATCCGGCTGCTGTGCAATATTACTTCAAGCGTTTCATTGTTGAGCAACTCTATCTGCCTGATGTTGCACCATCCTGCGTAGTTATCATGCCGGCTGATAGTCCTTATCCATTCACCGCTTGTCTGGTCAATGTCAACAATGTCGCCATACAGCAACTGATTTACCATCTCCGATTTTGAAGATGGTTCAGCTCTGACGGCAACCAGTGAAAGATAGCAAATGCCTCCTGTCATTAGGTGTGCAAACTTTTGTATGGGCAAATATATTGAATAACGAAAACCTCCGCCATTAAAGTAATTAACAACAACAGTCATTTTGTTGATAACTTTTCCGTTGTTTCTTTGTTACATTTTGATTGTGAATAAGTTGCAGTTATTTTCTGCCATTTCATAAATTTTTGTAGCAACTCAGATTTTGTTGGTATGCATTTCCTTTGTATTTTCGGTGGCTTAGCGCTAACCGAACAGATTTTCGAAAACATATGAATAAACAAATTAACTGGCTTCGCGATCATTATGATTTATTCGGCAAAATTGTTTTGTTTGCCTTGATGATCGGAGTTCTTATTGCTATTTTTCCCCGTGAGGGAAAATTCAGATACGAATACCAGAAGGGAAAGCCCTGGCAACACGCCGACCTGATTGCTCCGGTTGATATGGCCATCCTGAAGCCGGAAGCTGAACTTCAGAATGAAATAAATGAAGCACTTAAAGAGTCAAGGCCTTATTTCAGACGCGATCATGAAGTAGTTTCGTCACAGACTAATAATCTGATCAACTCCTATAATAAACTCAAGGAAAAAGGTTCTGAATCTCTGGAGGTAAGCAATGGAGAAAACTCTGATCCATTGGCATTTATGCTCGAAATTATTGATTTTATTTTTACGCGCGGGGTTATTGGCCTTACCACAGAGATAGAAAACAAACCTGCTGACTTTGAGGTTTTTGAAGTGGACGGGAATCAGGCTGTAAAAAAAACGATTTCTGACTTTTTTACCATCCGCACAGCCGGACAATACATCCTGACAAAAACTTCTCAGGAAAATAATGTACCCATCGCTATCCGCGAACTTTTGCTCAATTCGCTGAAACAGAATATTATTTTTGATGCTGAGAATACCAAAAGAGCGCAGGAAGCTATGATCAACGAAATTCCTGAAACACGTGGAATGATTCAAAGCGGAGAGAAAATTATTTCAAGGGGAGAGCTTGTAAATTCTGAGAAATTTCAGATTCTGGAATCGCTGCGGCAGGATTATCAGTCTAAACTCGGGAGTGATTTTCAATACGAAAAAATTCTGCTGGGTCAGTTTATTCTGATTGGATTGTCAATCGTTGTTTTTATCCTCTTTATGCTGTCGTTCCGGCGCGATATTTTTACCGATAACCAAAAAATGCTCATGCTGCTTTTGGTTATTCTGCTCATGGTAAGTGCGGCTGCTGTCACCATAAAAACCAGGCCAGATCTCCTGCAATTGCTGCCATTTTGTCTTGTGCCTATTATTGTCAGGGTTTTTTACGATACCCGGATTGCCTTTTTTGTTCATGTAATCACACTTATCCTTACGGGATTTATGGTTCCGAGTGGCTTCGAGTTTCTTTTTCAGCAACTTACTGCCGGCGTAATCGCAATTATCAGTGTTGCGGAGTTTCGAAGAAGATCGCAGTTTTTTTTGACAGCACTTGCTGTTTTTGCTACATATTCGTTGGTTTATATTGGTATGCTTTTAATTCAGGATGGAAGTATTCAAAATATAAATTACAATCTTTTTCTGCTTTATGGCGGCAGCGCTGCCCTTACCTTGTTCTCTTATCCATTGATTTTTCTTTTTGAGAAACTTTTTGGGCAGGTTACTGATGTTACCTTAATGGAGCTGTCGGATACGAATAGTCCGCTTCTCAGGCAGTTATCCCTGCATGCTCCCGGAACATTTCAGCATTCGATGCAGGTTGCAAATATTGCGGAATCTGCCATTTATGAAATTGGCGGAAATACATTGCTGGTAAGAACCGGCGCGCTTTATCACGATATTGGTAAAATGGATATGCCAATGTATTTTATTGAAAACCAATTGTCGGAGATGAACCCCCACGACGAACTCAGTTACGAGGAAAGTGCAAGAATTATTGTCAGCCATGTGATTAAAGGCATTGAGAAAGCCAAAAAACACAAGCTCCCTGAAGTATTGATAGATTTTATCCGAACACATCACGGCACCCGAATGGCGGAATATTTTTACAACCGTCAGAAAATCGATTTTCCGGAAAAAGATCTAAAAGACGCTGATTTCAGATATCCGGGGCCACCGCCTTTCTCCAAGGAAACTTCGGTGCTGATGATGGCTGATTCTGTTGAAGCAGCTTCGCGAAGTATGAAAAAGCATACTGCCGAATCAATCAGCAATCTGGTAGAAACCATCATCGACAAACAGATTGAAATGAAACAGTTTGTCAATTCTGATCTCACACTCAAAGATATTACCCGGATTAAAAAGATTCTCAAGAAGAAGCTGATGAGCATCTATCACGTAAGGATTGAGTATCCAACGGTTTAGTTTTGGTTGCTATTTCTGTTTTCTACTGGTAGCAATTTATTGCCCCGGTATATGTGCTTTAAGATAAGAAGCGGTTTCCGGCCCAAGATTAAACAACAGATCGAGAATACTCAGGTTGGGAATAAAGTTTAGTCTGTCGGAAAAAACCTGAATGTATGGCTGGTATTGCCTGATTTCCCATTCATGCGAAAGGTTTTGTTTTGGCATAATCCTGAGACGCATATCAAATTGATTTTCAGGCGTTTTTATGAAGTTTTCAGTGTAGGAAATCTCTTTGTCAATTCCTGCAAATTTCATGCACAGCTTCAACAATTTCAGGTTGAAATCAATCAGCAGAATGGGAGGTGACATAAAAACCGCTTCAAAATAATCTTTGTAATAAATAAAAAAGGGCGACTTGCTGTATGCCGATTCAATGGTTCGCCAATGAATAATGTTCCAGTTTTCGTGCATCGACAGCTCAACAATGGAGAGTGGCGAATTATTGCCCAAAGGTTTGGTTACCGGAATGCTCAGAATTGTTTCGCCCTGTGCCGTTGAAATACGGTATCGGTTTCGGCAGGTCTGTTTAAAATAGGTTTCATGCAGTTCGATATAGACTGAGGGTGCATGATAAATCCACGCAAAAAATTCAACATCCGGCAGGCAGGCTGCAGGTAATAAAACGGAGGGTATTCCTGACATCAGTTTACATTGATCGAACGGACAAAGGTAAAAAAAGACAGGCCCGGAAACCGGACCTGTCAGAAAAAATACAATTCAACTGAAATGTGTTATTCGGCTTTTGTTTTGAGTAAAACATCGTCAATTGCCTGAATAAGGGCATGTTTTGGAAGAGCTCCCTGAGCCATCTGTGGTTGTCCTTCGGCCGGGCAGAAGAGCATACTTGGGATACTTCTGATTCCAAAAATCTGAGAAAGTTCCTGTTCTACTTCTGTGTCAACTTTGTAAATATTCACTTTGCCTTCGTATTCTTTTGAAAGTTCGTCAAGAATCGGGGCTACCATTTTGCAGGGTCCGCACCAGTCGGCGTAGAAATCAATCAGACAAGGAAGTTTTCCTTCAAATTTCCATTCCTGATTTTTCTCAAAGTCAAATACTTTTTCTTTAAATGATGCTAATGTCAAATGTTCCATTATGTTGTTCTCTGTTTGATTACGAAAAAAATTATTTGGTATTTTGCGATGTTCCGCCAGCTGGTTTCAGCAAGAGGTTTTTAATCATCTTTTCAAATTCTTCTTTTGGAAGTGCACCCATTGTCATTTGTGGCTGTCCTTCGGCAGGGCAGAACAGAATGCTGGGAATGCTGCGGATACCAAATATCTGTGCGAGTTCACGCTCTTTATCAGTATCAACTTTGTAAATGACTATCTCATCTTTATACTCCTCAGCAAGTTGCGCCATAATGGGTGCAATTTTCTTGCAGGGCCCGCACCAGTCTGCGTAAAAGTCGATAATGCATGGTTTGTCACCTTTGTAAACCCAGGTGTCAGGGCTTTCAACATAGTTGAATACTCTGTCAATGAACATATCTTTGTTCATTTGAATTACTTTCCCTGCTTCGGGATTGGAAGTTACTGAAGTGGTTACTTCGCCGTCTTTTGTTGGTTGTCCGTTGCCGGTTGATTGGTTGCAGCCCAGAAGCATAAGGCTCGCTACAAGCAGAACGGATAAAAATTGTTTGTTCATATTTGATCGTCGGGTTAAGTTCTTGTTTGATTTGCGCTGCAAAGATAAATTAATTTTGTTTAAATCGCATAAGTATCACTAAAAAAATTATTTTTGCAGCACGAGAACAGATAACAAATCCTGTGCCGGATTGTTTTAAATTGAAAACCAAATACATAAGTTGTGTCGCTTGCTCATTTGTTTAAAAGTCTGGAAATGGAGGAATTTAATCTGCAGTTTTCTACTGCAGAGCAATGCCTCAAAGTAATTGCTGATGAAAAATGGCAGGATGGTTTTGAATGCAGGAAATGCGGACGCACCAATTATTGTCAGGGTAAAACACCTTTTTCGCGGCGGTGTACTACATGTAAAACCGATGAATCAGCAACAGCCCATACTATTTTTCATCGTTGTCGCATACCCATTACCGATGCTTTTGAGATTGCTTATCTGGTTTGCGGATCGCCTAAAATGAGCAGTTATGAACTTTCCCGCCGTCTTGAAACCCGGCAGATGACCTGCTGGAAATTTAAAAAACGCATCATGGAATGCATTGAGCATGGCGCAGGACTGCATCTTTTTGATATTCCTCAGAAAAATCCGGTTTAAGGGATTAATTTAACTGAAAAATCCTGCTTATTTCTTCACGAATCTGAACCACTCCTGGTTGCCGTTTACACTGATTTTCAACAGATACATGCCTGACTTCAGTTCAGAGATGTCAACTGTTCCACCAAAGTTATTGCTGATTGAAACTGATTTGCTCATCAGTAAACGTCCTGAAACAGAATAAACTTCTATTTCGTTCGAAGAATCAATTGGTTGGAAAGATTCAATTATTATCACATCTGAAGCAGGATTTGGATATATTTTGTAGCCTCTGTCTGCAGTTTCCTTCAGGCCAACACTGCCTTCAGGAGCCCAGTTGAGTGTCCAGCCCTGCGCAGTGCCTTGCCCGTTAGTATTGAATATCAGATAGGCTTTGCCACTGGTGATTGTGATTGGCTCAGGTATTTCGTTCCCCGAAAGGGTAGCTACAAGCTGCTGGCTGCCAAGATCATAAATCTGAAGGAAATCATTTTCGGGCTCAATATCAAATTCGGTGAACGTAAGGGTCAGAGGCACTAGGTTCTGTGGAATAATCCGCCACTTGCAAAGGTTGTTATTGCTGTAGTTTTTATCGCCGCTGCCATCTTCAAGTGTACCTGTTGCTTCATTTATTGTAGTTGTTCCTGAACAATAAACAGGAAGTACACTTTTGTAGGAAGCAAGAAAGCCGTTGGCTCCTCCGGTTTGTCCCGATAGCCATATATAAGCCTCGCCAGCAGGGATTTCAATTTCTGCCGGAGTTTCATTTCCTGTTAGTTCTGCAAGCAATGTTCCATTTGTGTCGTTGCCCTGATAAATACGCAAAACATCATTTTCGGCAAGATCAAGCAAAGGGAAGCTGATTCTGATGGCACTGATGGAGTCAAAATCCGGTTCATCTGCTTTTATCAGCCATTGGCAATCCGCTCCGGCAGGATAATTTACCATATTGCTTCCGTCGCTGAATGAGCCGGCAATGGTCCACAAAGTGTCCGTTCCCTGACAATATTGCGGATAATTGTAAAGTGTTGTATCCGGGTATATGTCTTTTATGACTTCCTGGGCAAAGTTGAAATTGTTGCCGCCTGGATTGAGCGCCGAAAGCAGAAAATATCCATCGAATGAGCTTCCCCATCCCCAGTTGAAATGGTAAAAATTGTCGGGAGCATAACCGTCGCACACAAAAGCATGTCCGTTTTGTGATCCTACACCTTCCCAACCGGCATAATAAAGTGGTTTACGTGCGTCAAGGTTGGCAATCAGTATGCTGTCCCAGTTCATGGTGGTGGTGTCGCGGAAAATATATTGGGTTTGAGCGCCGTACTTAAAAAAGTTGCGCATTGAATTGGCTGCACTATGGTTCCACATGCCTGAACCGTTAGGGCCGTAATCCATGTCAAATGATATTCCCAGATGGTAAAGCAGTTGAGCTATGTGGCTGTTGGGGCTGTTTAGCGAAGTTTCCATTCCGTTCCAATTGTAGGTAGCTTCACCGAAATTTGCATATTGTTCCCCGTAAACCGGATGTGTGTAACTGTATTCGCCTGTTCCCTGTTCGGGCCAGCGATGAAAAAACATCAATTGCCCGACGGCTGTAGCCACACATCCGGCCCAGCATCTGCCACCCGGGCCTGCGGGATCAGGCGGACACATGCCGTTGTAATAGTTTCCCTGATCCCATGTGGTTCGAAGCATAGGTTCAACTACGCGGTTATTCCGGATATTTATGGGTTTATCTGCGGTCAGATATCTTTCTCTGGCTGTCTGAATTTCAAGGGCAACTTCAATAGTTTCCTCAGAAGCTGCGATTTGTCTGCCAAAATATCGGAGCCATGCTTTCACACTTTCAGGCTCCTGACCAGCTTCAAATTTACCCTTCATGCTGTAACCAAGTACCGGAAAAGTTTTATCAGATGCAGCAACAAGCACAAATCCGCCTTCCTTAAAGTTGAATGCGTGAGCAACAAGGTCATTGCCGGCATAAACCAGCTGATGATTGTCTGGCAGGGTAGATGATTTTCTGCTGTCATTGTGTATTGATAACCTTTCTGAGAAAAAATTCAAGGCTATAGCAGCTGCCTTTTCTTTGTCTGAATTTGTGGCATTCAGCGAAAATCCGTAAAGGAGAAGCAGTATAATTGGTAAAATCTTTTTCATGATCTTTCAATTTCGGGTTTGATTCGGAGCGAAATCAAAGATATATATTTTAGGAATCCACCCGGATAAGATTGAAATCTGTTTTTTGTGTCCTGAATAATTACAGTGCACTTATTCAGGACAGCAAAGGTGCTCAAAATAATTACACTTGTTAGTGAAATAACAGAACCGTTAAACGTTTAACATTTGTAAAGTATTGTATATCAATGATATGTAATTTGTGGCACGAGCCTTGTAAATAGGAGACCGACCTAAGTTTAACTTTTAAAACACTTGTAATGGCTCGTTTTACACTACCCCGCGACATTTATTTCGGTGAGAATTCACTGGCTGAACTGAAAAACCTTAAAGGCAAAAAAGCCATCATTGTTATTGGCGGAAGTTCGATGAAGAAAAATGGTTTTCTGAACAAAGTAGAGACTTACCTTCAGGAAGCCGGCATCGAAACTCTGGTTTTTGAAGGCGTAGAGCCTGATCCTTCTGTTGAAACTGTTATGCGGGGAGCCGAAGTAATGAAACGTTTCGGTCCTGACTGGATAGTTTCAATTGGCGGAGGTTCTCCAATAGATGCAGCAAAAGCAATGTGGGTCTTCTATGAGCATCCTGAAGCAAAATTTGAGGACATTGCAAAACCCTTCAATATTCCTGCGCTTCGAAACAAAGCCCGCTTTGTTGCAATTCCTTCAACCAGCGGAACAGCTACCGAAGTAACTGCCTTTTCGGTAATAACTGATTATAAAACACAGATTAAATATCCTTTGGCTGACTTTGAAATTACGCCCGACATAGCCATTGTTGATCCATCGCTGGCATATACCATGCCTCAGGAACTGACAGCTTTTACAGGAATGGACGCTCTGGCTCATGCAACCGAAGCTTATGTGGCGGTAAACCGTTCTGATTTTTCTGATCCATTGGCCATCAAAGCCATTCAGATGATAAAAGAGAATCTTGAGAAATCTTATCATGGAGATAAAGAAGCACGCGACAAAATGCATATTGCTCAATGCCTCGCTGGTATGGCTTTCTCGAATGCATTGCTGGGAATTGTACACAGCATGGCTCATAAATCAGGGGCAGTTTTTCATATTCCGCATGGTTGTTTGAATGCAATTTATATGCCTGTGGTAATTGATTATAACCGAAAGGTTTGCGCCGAAAGGTATGCTGAAATTGCAAGGTGCATAGGCCTTTCAGGAAATACTACCGACGAACTGGTAGATGCCTACCGCGATTTCTGCACCGGACTGAATGAAAAACTGAATATTCCAATGAGCCTTAAAGACTATGGAATATCAGAGGATATGTTCAATCAGAATATCGACCGCATTTCAAAGAATGCCGTTCAGGATGCGTGCACTGGTTGCAATCCACGCGAAACCGGCGAGAGAGAATTTAAAGCACTTTATACTGCAGCATTCCTTGGCGAAAAGGTGCATTTCTGATAAAACCAGTTGACTTGATTAGTGTGTGTGATTACCTGCCGGCAGGTGCTGCCAAAACAGAAACCTGCCGGTTTTTCTCAAAAACTAAAAATCTAAAAATTGCTGCCATGTTCACCATCATACAAAGAAAAAAACTTACTGCTGATATTGTTTTACTGGAGGTTTTTGCCCCCCGGATTGCGACAGCTATTTTGCCCGGACAGTATGTAATATTGCAGCCTTCTGAAAAAACCAATCCGGTTTTGCTGCCGGTTATCGGCAACAATCCTGAGTCTGGAACCATTTCTATTCTGGTGCAGGCTGTTGATCATTCAACAGAACAACTGGCCGGCAACAACGAAATTAATATATTACTTAGCCTCAAAGGCCCGCTTGGCAATCCTTCAGATCTTACTTATTGCAATGATAAGGAGTTGCTTAGCTCCAAACTGCTGTTTGTAGCTGATGGAATTGCTGCTGCAACTGCCCTGTCGCAGATTAAATGGTTGAATCGGCTGGGATGCATTACCGATGTAATATTGGCAGCTGAAACAAGAAACGATTTTTTATTCAAGGATCAATTTGAAAATATTTGCCGGAACGTGTATCTGGCAACTGAAGATGGCAGTGTGGGATTCCATGGTTCGGCATCTCAATTACTCGGATTACTATTTGAAAAGCAAGTGGATAGTTATGACCTCGTCACTGTTTTCGGGACGCTGAAAATGATGAAATCGGTTTCTGATCTCGCGCTGAGCTATGGAGTTCCCGCAACTGCCAATTTCGGTTTACAATTGACTGAGTCTTTTAAAAATGGAGTTTCCACACTCCGTTTGAATGTAAACGGCGAAGTAAAAGATGTAGCCACAGAAGGTCCTGAATTTAATGCCCATGTGGTTGATTACGAACATGCCATCAGCAGGGCTAACATCAGCCTGAATGTAAATGAAAATATTGCCGCCACCGTTTCAGGAAATTCAAAAGTCCGTGAAATCGGGAAGTCTTATTCCGGGAATATTTTGCCTAAACAGGCTTAAATTCTGATAATTATGGAAAGCAAGTTTAAACCCCGGATAAAAAATTGTCCGGCAAGCCCAAGTGTTGTCTCTACAGCTCCGTTTCATGATTTTGTAACGGCAGATTCGTTGAGATTAATCACCGGGAAAGTGAAGAATGAATCAATTGCAATTGATGAGATCAAACGGTTTACACTTTACCTGACCTTATTAAGACTTATGCGGCTGAGGGGAAGAACAGATGTTTCTCTGGGATCAGTTTCTGCCGAAACCGGCATCAGCCTTTCGCTTGTTGAGGAAGATCTGATCATGAATAATCTGTGTATGGCAGGGCAGAAAGCTTTGCAGATAAACGGACTGATGGCAGCGATTGAAGAAATTCTTGGCTATCGCAACGAAACTGAGTCGTTTCTTGTGGGAGCCGGCAAATTGGGAACTTCACTTATGCTGAAAGAAAACCTCGGGCAAACTGACCTGAAGATAGTTGCAGCTTTTGACAACGATTATCGGAAGATTGGAAATCAGATCGGATCTATTAAGGTAATGTCACCTGATAAAATTATTCCGCTGGCCGGAAGAATGCACGTTTGCCTGGGCATTATTGCCACACCATCAGGCGAAGCCCAGTACATTGCTGATATTCTCGTTGCTGCCGGTATGAAAGCAATCTGGAATTTTACTTACGATGATATTCATACAAACGAAAATATCATTGTAGAAAATACCCATCCTGGACAGGATATTGCTGAAGGCTATCACAAACTGATAAACAGGTTGCGCAGTCAGAACAGTATTCTGTAATTTTCATTAAAACAAAAAACTTGCAGCATGAAACCAAAAAACCAGATCATCATTTGCATGGGAAGTTCATGCTATTCGCGGGGAAACAGAGTTAGCCTTGAACTTATCAAAGCCTGGCTGAGTGAACGCAATCTGGAAGCTGAGGTTGGATTCAAAGGACAACTGTGCTCAGGTTTATGCAGTAAAGGGCCGGTTATCACAATAAACAATCATGTTTACCAGGATGTGCATCCTGCCAATATAATCAACATCCTGAAAACAGCACTTTCAGGTTCACAGGTTTAAATAAATCAGCCATGGACAATATGCAAGCGGTTTATACCGAAGTCAATAATTGCCAGGATTGCTATAAATGCATCAGGGAATGTCCGGTTAAGGCTATAAAGATTGAATCTGACAGGGCTTCAATTGTGAAAGACCTTTGTATTTTCTGCGGCCGTTGCACACTTATTTGCCCATCGGGAGCCAAAAAAGTGCGCGATGATGTTTCACGTGTAAAGCGGATGCTCAGAAGAACCAGACCTGTATATATTTCGCTTGCGCCCTCGTTTGTATCTGAATTTTCTGATTTTACACCACAGGCGCTGGTTAGTGCCATTAAAAGACTGGGTTTTACCGGAGTTTCAGAGACTGCTCTTGGTGCTGAACTTGTAACTGCAGGTACTTCGGAGTTTCTTCAGGAATCGGGGCCCGGAATTTACATCAGCACAGCATGCCCATCGGCAGTAGATTACATCAGGAAATACAAACCGGAACTTGCCAAAAGTCTGGTTGGACTGCAGTCGCCTTTAATGGCTCATGCTGCCATGTTGCGTCGTTGGTACGGCGAAACTATCCGTGTTGTTTTTATAGGTCCCTGTGTTGCCAAAAAGACTGAATCCGACGATTTCCCTTCGCTGATTGATGCAGCGCTGACATTTAACGACCTGAGGCGTTGGTTTGAGGAGGAAGGTATTATTCCTGAATTGACAGTTTCATTGGAAGATGATGATTTTGTGCCTGAGCGGGCTTTTGATGGCGCACTTTATCCACTCGATGGTGGTATGGTGAGCACGCTGAAAAATATAAGCAGCATGCAGGATGTGAATTATATGCACATTTCAGGAATCGGAAATATAAAAGATGCACTTGCCGGAATTGATAAAATTGATCCTGCTTCCAAACTGTTTCTTGAACTTCTTGTGTGCGAAGGCGGCTGTGTGAACGGACCGGGTACTTCAGCCAGGGAAGGTACTATTGTTAAAAACCTTAGGGTTGACAAATACCGTAATAGTCCGAAACTGCTTGCCAACAAAGAGAACCCGATGATTGGTGTTCCTGATATACGAACCCCTTACTGCATTGTTACCCAGTCGCAAAAAGATAAATTCTGGGCAGAAGATGATATTCAGGAAGCCCTGAAAACCGCCGGAAAATCATCAACAGCTGATGAATTGAATTGTGGAGGTTGCGGTTACAACAGTTGCCGCGATTTTGCCATAGCAATGCTTAATGGCATGGCTGAGCGGCAGATGTGCGTTTCTTACATGCGCAGGGTCGCAAACGATAAAGCAAGTGTTTTGCTGCAGCGTATGCCTTACGGAGTGGTTCTGGTTGACGATCGTTTACATGTAATTGAAAGTAATAAAATATTTGCTGATCTGATAGGCAAGGATGCTGCACTGCTGTGGGATGTAAAACCAGGACTAAAAGGTGCTGATTTACGCAAAATGATTGGTTTTCATAAAGTGTTTTCAAATGTTCTTTCGTCGGGAAACGATTTGACCGACAGAAACGTGGATGAAAACGGAAGGCTGTTGAATCTATCTGTTTTTACCATTCAGCGGCATCGGATTATTTGCGGAATTGTTCAGGACCTTCATCAGCCCGGGTTGATGCAGGAGGAAGTTATGCGCAGAATCCGACAGGTTGTGCATGAAAATATGGGGACTGTTCAAAAAGTGGCTTATCTGCTTGGCGAGAATGCTGCCCGTACCGAAACTATGCTTAACGCTCTGGTTAATAACCCTGTTAAAGATTTAGCCAATGAACAGGGATGAACTCTATATTGAGATAGCCTCGAAGCAATTAAGCAAAAAGGGGGAAGTTATCTGTGGTGATGTTTTTCTGTCGAAAAAAATACAGGAAGAGAATCGCATCATTACTGTGCTCAGCGATGGACTTGGAAGCGGAGTCAGAGCTAATGTGCTTGCTACGCTTACTGCAACAATGGGTTTGAATTTTACCATTGAACACTATCCTCCTGAACACACTGCCAAAACTATTCTTGATACTTTGCCGGTTGACAAAAACCGCAAAATCAGTTATGCCACTTTTACCATTGTTGACAGCGATGCCGATGGTGAAACACGAATCGTGAATTTCGACAATCCTCCTATGATTATTGTAAGAGGAAATGCCTTGTTCACTCCCGAAATTACTAAAAAGCGCATTTCGAAAAAACCAGGCAACACGAGAGAACTTTATTGCAGTTCGTTTCAGGCACGTCTTGAAGACCGGATTATTCTTCTTTCTGATGGTGTCAGCCAATCAGGGCTGGGAACAGCTCAGTATCCGTTTGGATGGGATGTTACAGATGCCGGAAACTGGATTTGCCGCATTCTTGACACTGAGCCCGGAATTTCAGCATCTGAACTGGCCGGAAGAATTACCGAACACGCTCATGCCAATGATATTTACGATGCCAAAGATGATATTTCGTGTATCGTAATTTATTTCAGGCACCCGCGAAAGTTGTTGCTCTGCACCGGCCCTCCGTTTCATCAGGAAGATGATCATCGGCTTGCCATGACAGTTGATTCGTTCAGTGGTAGCAAAGTTTTATCAGGAGGCACAACCGCCGAAATTGTATCTCGTGAGCTGGGCCGCGAAATAGAAGTTAGTCTCGATTCAATGTCAGATATTCCTCCTGTTTCATTTATGCAGGGTGTGGATCTGGTAACTGAGGGTGTTCTTACGCTGGGCCGCGTTTCGGCAAGACTTGAAGCAGGAGTTCAGCTTCCTGTAAAGGGAAAAGATGCTGCTTCAGCGCTACTTTCTTTGCTGCTGAACAACGATCAGATTTTTTTGCTGGCAGGAACACGAATCAACGAAGCACATCAGGATCCAAGTCTTCCTGTTGAACTGGAAATCAGAAGGAATCTGGTGAAGAAAGTAAAAAGGCTGCTCGAGGACAAATATTTGAAAGAAGTTCATCTGGACTTTATCTGAAAAACAAAAATTATGAACGGACAGGTTGAAGTAAGTATTTGCTACGGAACTCTTTGTTTTGTGATGGGAGGATCTGAATTTGAAATGATTCAGGATCAACTGCCCTCCGATATCCGTCATCTTGTTCTGGTGAAAGGAATGAATTGTCCCGGTTATTGCAATTCGCAGGAAAACGGGAAACCTCCTTTTGTTACAATTAATGGAAAGCTGATAGGGCAGGCCAATTTGCAAAAGGTAATTTCAGGAATAATGGGGGAACTGGCAAATGGCACAGACAAATAATGCCACGCTTATCCGGCGTGAAATAATTACGCGGCTTTGCAGGTTATTTGCTGAAGGCCGGCTCGAAGATATTGACAGGATTGCACTTGCAATGGCTCCCCGCAACGCGCAGACCAACGGTTCGCGATGCTGTATTCACAAAGCAAGAGCAATAATCAAGTACAGAATTATGGCTTTGCTCGGTTTTAATGTAGCCGACGAAACTGACGAACTTGAAAGCCTTTATAGTTATGCGCTGCGTGCTCTAGCCGGAACTGATCGGGGCGAAGGTGTACTTACCGTAGTGGGCGAGGCTTGTACTTCCTGTGTTAAAAGCAATTATGTGGTTTCTAATCTTTGCCGCGGTTGCCTTGCAAGCAATTGTATGGTAAGTTGTCCTAAAAATGCCATAGTTATGGAAAACGGTCAGGCAAAGATTGATTCTTTAAAATGTGTAGGATGCGGACTGTGCAAAGAGGCATGCCCTTATCATGCCATTATTTATGTGCCTATTCCCTGTGAGGAATCTTGTCCGGTGAAAGCCATTTCTCAGAACTCAGAAGGAATTGAGCAGATTGATTACACCAAATGTATCCATTGTGGTCGCTGTATGATGGCCTGTCCGTTTGGTGCAATTATGTATAAATCGCACCTGATAAGCATTCTTCACCAGATGATGAAAGCTGATAAACCGGTTGTTGCAATGCTTGCTCCGGCAGTTTGTGGTCAGTTCAGAGCAAGTTACGGGCAGTTGGTTACCGCACTTGGAAAGCTTGGCTTTGCTGATATTTTTGAAGTTGCTCAGGGTGCAGAACTTACCGCAAGGCATGAAGCTGAAGAGCTAGGGCATGTTTTGGCAACAGGTCAGCAATTTATGGCTACTTCTTGCTGCCCTGCCTGGGTTGAGTTAACCGAAAAACACCTCACACAGTTGAAACCATTTGTGTCTGAAACCTGGACACCTATGCGATATACTGCCGGATTGGTTCGCGACAAATACCCCGATGCTGTCGTGGTTTTTATAGGTCCTTGTGTGGCTAAGCAGGCAGAGGCACTTAAATATCCCGGCGTAGATTATGTGATGACTTTCGAAGAGCTTGGTTCACTTATGATTGCCAGAGGTATTGATCTTCAGGTTTTTGAAGTAGAAGAGCAGGGGGCTGTAATTCCTGAACGACAATTTGCGGCAAGCTCAGGTGTGTTGAACTCAGTAGCTGCATATTATTCCGGTGAACAGATTAAACCGTTGGTGATTAGCGGTCTTCACAAAAAGAATATGGCTGTTTTACGCCGGTTGGCAACCGGGAAACACGATTGGAATATGATTGAAGTGATGGCTTGTGAAGGCGGATGCCTTTCGGGACCTGGTGGAGTAAGTTCACCCGATGTGGCCCGTAAGCTTTTTAATGCACAGTCAGGGGTTCATACTGAAATGCTTGTGCAATAAGATTTTGATTTATCCTGTAAAAGCAGGTTAGGTCTATCAAAGCATAAATTGAATTAATTAAAAGTTGAAACAAACAAAATAAAACCTGCATAAATGAAAGTTGCTGAAAAACTGGCCTTGTTAAAGGCTAAACGTTTAAAGGTTGCTGAAATGGGCGGCAAAGACCGCGTTCAGAAACAACACGAGAAGGGAAAACTCTCTGCACGCGAAAGGATTGAGCTGCTGTTTGACGAAAACAGTTTCAGAGAGCTTGATACTTTTGTTTCACACCGTTCTACCAATTTTGGCATGGGACAGGTAGAAATAGAATCTGATGGAGTTATTACCGGCCATGGGCTGGTGAATGGTCGTCCGGTTTTTGCTTTTTCACAGGATTTTACCTCCATGGGTGGATCGCTCGGTGAGATGCACGCTGCAAAAATCTGTAAGGTTATGGATCTTGCGCTTAAGTCAGGCACACCCGTTGTGGGTTTGAATGATTCAGGAGGTGCACGCGTTGAAGAAGGTGTTGATGCATTGAAAGGTTATGGCGAGATTTTCTTCCGAAACTCCCGTGCATCAGGTGTTATTCCACAGATTTCCGCAATAATGGGACCTTGTGCCGGTGGTGCGGTGTATTCTCCGGCAATGACCGACTTTGTTTTTATGGTGAAGAAAACGAGTCATATGTTCATTACCAGTCCTTATGTTATCAAAACCGTTACCGGCGAAGATACCAGCTTTGAGGAACTTGGAGGGGCAATGGTTCATAATACAAAGAGTGGCAACGCTCATTTTGCCTGCGAAAATGATGAAGATACGATTGAGCAGATTCGCTACCTGCTTGAATATCTGCCTGATAACAATATGGAGCGCACTCCAAAGGTAGATATGGGCGACGATGCCGCACGTTTATGTCCGGAGCTTGATACCATTATTCCCGATGATCCGCGAACACCCTATGATATGAAAGTCATTATCAAAGAGGTGGTTGACAGCGGTGATTTTTTTGAAATTCATGAGCATTTTGCCGAAAACTGTATAGTTGGCTTTGCCCGATTGAATAACCGTTCGGTTGGAATTATCGGCAATCAGCCCATGGTTTCAGCTGGTTGTCTTGATATTGATGCTTCCGACAAAATCAGCCGTTTTATCAGAACCTGCGATGCTTTTAACATTCCCATCATCACTTTTGTGGATGTTCCGGGATATTTGCCGGGTGTTCATCAGGAGTGGGCCGGGATTATCCGTCACGGAGCCAAACTGCTCTGGAGTTATTCCGAAGCAACAGTTCCCAAGTTTACGGTGGTTATCCGTAAAGATTACGGTGGATCGTATGTTGCCATGAGCTCCAAACATTTGGGTGCCGATATGGTGTTTGCCTGGCCAACTGCCGAAATTGCAGTAATGGGAGCCAAAGGCGCTGTTGAAGTTCTTTCGGGATACCGCAAAGAAATAAAAGAAGCCGACGACAAAGCGGCAAAAACCCTTGAGAAAATAAATGAATATGAGGAAGCATTTAATGTTCCCTATATCGCAGCGCAACGTGGATACATCGATGAGGTTATCCTGCCTTGCGAAACCCGTCAAAGATTGATTGATGCCATGGAAATTATGGCTTCGAAAAGTGAAATTTTACCTCCCAAAAAACACGGTAATATACCTCAATAACAGCACTATGACCTCAAAACAAAAAAAAATGAAGGCCGCTGCAATCGCGGTAAGCTATTGTTTGCTGAATAATGTGGATGAAACTCCACAAATCACTGACACCGAATGGCGGCAGCTGGGCAACAAAATAGCAATGAATGGACGTGAGCTCATTCAACGAAAGGGAGGCGACTTCCGGGATTCAAAGTAATTAACCACAATTTTGAAAGGATCAAAAATGAAATACGATAAACACGGGGTTCTTGAAATGACCCCAATGAATTACGATGTCAACAGGCCTGCAGCAGCAAACCCTGTTAAAATACAGGACCTCAGCTTCCGCGATGGTCATCAGTCTCTTTTTGCAACACGCGGCCGCACGGAGGATATGATTCCCATGGCACAGATGATGGACGAGGTTGGTTTCCATGCCATTGAAACATGGGGCGGCGCTACTTTTGATACCATGCACCGTTACCTGAACGAAGATCCCTGGGAGCGCCTCAGGACCCTGAAAAAGCATATGCCAAAAACGCCTTTCTTTATGCTTCTCCGCGGACAGAATGTGGTGGGCTACAGAAACTATGCCGATGATGTGGTTGAAAGTTTTGTGCAAAGAGCCTGCGACAACGGAATGGATATTTTTCGCTGCTTCGATGCGCTGAACGACTACCGTAACTTTGAAACCGCTGCAAAAGTGGTGAAAAGAAACAACCGTCATTTTCAGGGTACCATTTGCTACACCTTAACTGAGCCCCGCATGGGCGGTGAGATTTATAACATCGATTATTATCTAAACAAAGCCAGGGAGCTTGTGGATTTTGGCGTGGATTCCATCTGTATCAAGGATATGGCCGGTCTGGTAGCTCCTTACGACATCTACAATCTTGTGGTTGAACTCAAGAAGATCACAAATATTCCCATCAATCTTCACACCCACTTTACATCAGGCATGGGCGATCTGGCCATTTTCAAAGCCATTGAAGCCGGTGTTGATATCGTGGACACCTGCATGTCGCCATATGCTTACCGTACTTCGCATGCAGCCATTGAACCGCTGGTAATTTCCCTGCTGGGAACCAGCCGCGATACCGGTTTCGACATCAAAAAACTGAGTAAAATCAGCGAAATGATGGAGGAAGTGATTCCAAAGTATAAACATCTGGCCAACAACCCGAAATACTCCATTATTGATACTGATGTGATTATGCATCAAACACCGGGCGGAATGCTTTCAAATCTGGTAAATCAACTGAAGCAGATGAATGCCCTCGACAGGCTTGATGAAGTTTTCAGAATGTTGCCTAAAGTCCGTAAAGACCTGGGTCAGATTCCTTTGGTTACGCCAACCAGTCAGATTGTAGGTGTGCAGACAGTCAACAACGTGCTCTTCGATTCTTATGAAGGCGAATATTCCAAAATCACCGAACAGGTAAGAGACCTTTGCTTCGGATTGTACGGTAAAACCACTATGCCGATCAATGAGGAGCTTAGAAAAAAAGCGCTGAAAGATTATCCACGCGGTGAGCAGCATATTGAATGTCGTCCCGGAAGTGTACTTGAGCCTGAAATGGAACAGGTTGCTAAAGATACAAAAGGTCTGGCAAAGGACATTGACGATGAACTGATTGTGGCCCTTTATCCTGTAACCGGAAAACGTTTCCTTAAGTGGAAATATGGTCTCGAAGAAGTACCTGCCGATGCAATTCCAAAAACACTTGAAGATGTCAGACGTGAAGACGAACTGGTAGCGAAAGCATTATCAGGAGAGCTCACCGCTAAAAAAGATTGCAGTGGACAGTTTGAAATGGAAGTTTTTGTGGATGGTGAAAAATTTAATGTTTCCATTCCAAATGGCAAATCGAACGGCATGCGTTCGAACAGAAAAAAAGCTGAAACCGCAAAAACCAAAGAAGTTTCGGCTGGAGCAATGCTTGCGCCGATACCGGGAATGTTGGTTGAATATCGCAAAAATAACGGCGACGAAGTTAAAGCAGGTGAAACTGTTGTGGTGATTGAAGCCATGAAAATGATGAATAATTTCAAAGCACAGGTTGATGGTGTAATCAGTGAGATTAAATTCAAAACGGGCGATTCTGTAGCCAAAAACGATGTGCTGTTCGTGGTGCAACCTAAAGCATGATGACTGGCTGAAACCTGATTATTCTTGCGCATAACCAGCATTATTCAAGCACAGAGGCGGGATTTATTCTGCCTCTGTGCTTTTTTTGTGATGTAAGTATTTCAGGAATTTGCAAACCGGGAAAAGGATAATTCTCCGTTTCAAACATTACCTTTGCAGCCAAAATCACTACTCAATGATAGACTTACGCAGCGATACCGTTACCCGTCCCACTTCTGAAATGCTTGAAGCCATGTTTTCGGCGAAGGTAGGCGATGATGTTTTTGGTGAAGATCCCACAGTTACTGCCCTCGAAGATAAAACTGCGGCTATGTTCGGCAAACAGGCCGGGCTATTCTGTCCGTCAGGCACCATGACCAATCAGATAGCTGCCAGAGTTCATGCTCAGCCAGGCGAAGAAGTCATTCTGCACAAGCTTTCACACCTTTATTATTATGAAGGTGGGGGATTGATGAGCAATTCCGGTTTGTCGGTTTGTCTGCTTGATGGTGATAGGGGAATGATCACAGCTCAGGATGTAATGGATCATATCAACCCCGATGATCTGCACCGCCCGCGAACAGCCATGGTTGAAGTAGAAAATACCATGAACAAAGGTGGAGGAGCGGTTTACAACAATAACGTGCTTGCAGAAATAGGGGAGGTGTGCCGCAAAAACGGACTGAAGTATCACCTTGATGGAGCCCGGATTTTTAATGCGCTGGCTGTCACCGGACAATCTACCGAAGATTGTGGCGCATTGTTCGACAGCATTTCGGTGTGTTTATCCAAAGGACTTGGTGCGCCGGTTGGCTCATTGTTGCTGGGTGACAAAGAGTTTATCCGCAAAGCCCGCCGCGTGCGAAAAGTTTTTGGCGGAGGAATGCGTCAGGCTGGTTATCTGGCGGCCGCTGGCATTTATGCACTTGATTTTCATGTGGAGAGGTTAAAAGAAGATCACCGAAGGGCAAAATTCCTGGGTGATATGTTGTCTGAACTGAGTTGGGTGGAAACGGTTCTGCCGGTTGATACAAACATTGTCATTTTCAGGGTAGCAGCTCCGCTTACCGCTGCTGAAGTGGTGAGTCATATTGCTGAGTCTGGTTTCAGAGCCATCGCATTTGACAAACAATCCATCCGCTTTGTTACACATCTTGATTTTACAGATGAAATGCTGATGCAGGCAGTTGAGATATTGAGGAATGTTTTCAGGCATTAATTAAATAGCATAAGTTGCACAGAATCAGGTGTAATTGATAGATCAGGACTGTTTCCATTCATTTAAAAAGGGGACTTTGGTTCAGGTAAAACCTCCATGAACAGATTTTGCTTTTCTATAAAAGATAGATTGCGCTGTAAACTTATGTTTATTAGTGCTTTACATATCCGGCAATAATTTTGTGCAACCAGCCGCGTTTATAAACTAACTTTGAAGAACGCTGTTCAACTTCAAATTCCACAATAAATGCAGGTTTATCATCTTCGTCTTTTTAAAAGATTGCTTAAATATTTTGCCATGCTGATTTCTGCAGTTTTGCTGATGGCATTACTGTTTTTCTTGTCAGTTTATGCTGGGATTTTCGGTGCGTTGCCTGATAAAGCTGAACTGGCAGAAATCAGAAATGAAGAAGCTTCATTGGTTTATTCTGCTGATAATATCATAATTGGAAAATTTTTCGCTGAGAATCGAACCAATATTAGTCTTGACGAAATTCCTGAGCATCTAAAATATGCTTTGATTGCAACCGAGGATAAGCGATTTTTTACGCACCGTGGTTATGATCTGAAAAGTTATTTCCGCGTTTTCTTTAAAAGTATTTTGTTTGGAAACAACAAAGGCGGAGGCAGCACTATTACTCAGCAGCTGATCAAAAATCTTTATGGCCGGAGTCATTTCGGATTTTTAACAACACCTGTTAATAAAGTCAGGGAAATTATCATCGCTGTTCGTTTGGAAAAAGTTTATACCAAAGAGGAAATAATCTTACTTTATCTCAATTCAGTGCCATTTGGCGAAGATGTTTATGGCGTAGAAACTGCGGCCCGGCGTTTTTTCAATAAATCAGCAAGTGAATTACAAACTGAAGAATCGGCGGTGCTGATTGGTTCACTGAAAGCCAGTACCCATTTTAACCCAAAAAGAAATCCCGAAAATGCAATTTCGCGGCGCAATCTGGTCTTGAGGCTGATGGAAGATCAACAGTTTTTACTGCCTGAAGTGGCTGATAGTCTAAGAAAACTCCCATTGACACTCGACTATGCAAACATCAGCTTAAGCTCACCTGCAGGTTATTTCGTTTATCAGGTGAAAATGAAAGCATTGGAACTTCTTGAAGAATTGAGAATAAACACCGGAAAAGAATATAGCCTGAACAAAGACGGGCTCAGGGTTTATACTACCCTTGATATGAAGATTCAGGGAATGGCTGATTCTGCAGTGAAAACCCATATGAAGCAAATGCAGAAATTACTCGATAAGGAACTCGACAGCCGAAAATTTAAGAAACAATGGTATGACAAACAGCGGAGTCAATCGGCCACTTTTGAGCAGGATAAGCAGAAAAGAGATATGGAGGTTTTTGAGTGGGATGGTTTTCAATCAAAAAACATAAGCAGGCTTGATAGTCTCTGGCATTATTACAGTATGCTGAATGCCGCTGTGCTGGTCACCAATCCGAAAAACGGTGCAGTGATTTCATGGATTGGTGGCAATAATTTCAGAACTCTTCCATTTGATATGGTTAAATCGCATCGGCAGATTGCTTCGGCTTTTAAGCCTTTTGTATATGCAACTGCTTTGGAATCCGGAGTTGAACCTTGTGAGTATCTGGAAAACGAGGTAAAAAGTTATCCCCAATACGAAGGCTGGGAACCTAAAAATGCTGATCACACCTCAACTCCTGATAGTTCTGTTGCTTTGTGGTTTGCACTTGCCCATTCAATGAACCTTCCAACGATTGATTTATTCTTCAGAACGGGCAGTGAAAACATCATTAATACCTGCAATAAACTGGACTTCCCGAATATAGTTGACGATGCCCCTTCCATAGCAATCGGAACACTTGATTTATCTCTTTTTGAGATAGTCAGGGCTTATGGTGCTTTTGCAAATCAGGGAAATGTTAACGATCTGGTTATGATTAAAAAAATTACAGATGCACAGGGCAATCTTTTGTATGTCAATAAATCTGCTGAATCAGTTGAGGTTTTCAGCAAGGAGACAAGTCAGCAGGTTACAGCTATTTTGCAACAGGTTATCAATCAGGGTACCGGATCAAAAATGCGCGGTCAATATGGAATTCGTTCCGAAATTGCCGGTAAAACCGGAACTGCTCAAAACTATTCTGATGCATGGTTTATTGCCTACACACCTGATCTGGTGGTTGGAACATGGGTTGGAGCCCGCACGCCCGATGTTCATTTTTTTAGTTCAAAAGGTGCTGGATCGTCTTTGGCATTGCCGATTGTGGCACAGGTTTTTAGCGGCATAGAAAAAGATGCCGGACTAAACAGGCGGTATCTCACTCCGTTTGGGTTTTCTGATGAGGTTTATGCTTTTTTACAATGTGATCCTTACCGGCAGAAAGGTATCAAAGGATTTTTTGAGCGTTTGTTTGAAGTGCAGCCCGATCAAAAACCTCAAAGACAAGTTAAGGACAAAAGAGAGCAAAAATCTGGAGAGGATTCTTTTTTCAAACGACTTTTCAAAAAGAAAAAGTAATCTGATCAATTGTTTTCACAAGTATTCGAACTGACTGGCAGGGGAAATCAGACGTTTGGTAATCTTCTGTTTTTATTCCGGGGTTGTCCATTTTAGTGAAATTCCGGAAGTAATCGGGATGGATGTGACCTAACAAGTTTTCTTTCAACTTGTTAGGTCTTCTTGTTTAATCAAAATATTCTATTAAACATGTCCTGTCATTTGGTGTTAATATTGTAAGCTCAACCCAATTGCTGCTTCCACATGAAAACTTTAAATAAGATACTTTTTTCTTCCATTTTCTTAATGATACTTCCATTCCTCGCATTGGCGCAACCGCATCCCCTGCTTCAGGATTTCTCAGGATTTCAGCAAGGTGATAATATTTTTCTGCGTTGGACTTTTAGAAGCGGAAGTCTGTGTGAAGGTACCCGGATTGAACGTTCACAGGATGGAATGATTTTTACAGAGATAGGCGAAATTCCAGGCATTTGCGGGAGTCCGGAAGTGGCATTTACTTACACATTTACTGACAGCACCCCACAGACCAATGCTGTGAATATTTATCGCCTTGAGCTTGGGAATACTGGTTTTACTACCAACCTCCAGGTAGAATATCTTGTTGCCGGCGATGGCGGATATTCTCTTCTTTCAACTGGTAATGAGGTCGAGCTTCTGATTGCAGATCCCCCGGCACGAAACGGTTTGGCTCAGGTTTTTTCAACATCAGGAAGCCTGCTGAAGGAGTTCAGTTTTAGCAACAGACGTTTCCTGCTTACAGAAAATATTTTCAATAGCGGAGTTTATATTTTCAGGCTGCAGTATGAAAACGGGGCAGTGCTGACCGGAAAATTTATCAGGCCCTAAAGCTGCTAAAAGCTTTGAAAGAATCCTTCCGGGATTTTAAGCCGCCGGAAGGTTATTGTTTTTTAAAAAGCAGATTCAAACTCTTCGTCAAAACGCTTGTTCACAATGTCGCATCCATGTTTGAACATCGGATTAAAGTTGTCTTCAACGGTAATTCTGAACTGAAGTTTGCTGCTGGTGCAGTATTTGGGTAGGAGCGAAGCTATTTCAAACATTACCTCATCCACATTTTCAAGAGAACCCAATCCCATGCCTGAAAGAATCATATCGGTTTGCTGCCAGGCATCGTATTTCAGCGGCGAAGCTTTGATTTTATCAATCTTTTGAATCACCTTTTGCGAATTTGTGAAAGTTCCTCCTGTTTCCCAGGGAAGTGAAGCTGGCATAAGCAGATCGGCCATCTTCGCGGTTTCGGTCATAAAATAATCCTGAACCATGGTGAATCCTGAATTTTCAAACCATAATTTCACCTCTTCGGGATGAATTGCGCAACCCACCGGATCTTCACCAAAAACAAACAGTTTTTTATAATTTCCGTCGCGCATATTGTGAAGTGTGCATCCTTGCCAGGCAGGTAATTCACCACAGTTCCAGATGTGCTCAAATGTCTGACGGAGAATGGGATCCTGCCAGTCGCAGGCACCAGGGCCGAGATTTGTCATAACGCCCATATCGTGTAAGCCGTGGGTGTTGTTCTTTTCTTTCAGAAGCATCAGTCCGGCGCCTGTTTTGCCGTGTTTGCCGGTAATGCAGGCCAGGTTAAAGATTTCGGCACAGGTGCGGCCCGAAAGTTCTTTCTCTGAGAAAGCAATGACAGCCGCTTTTTCGTTGTTGTAATCAATGGCAAACTGAATGATGGTTTCCTCGCGGTCTACGCCTGAAGTTTTTACCAGTTCATCGAATGATTCGCTGAGCACCTGATCTTTGTATTCGCCGAAGTTATCGATCAGATCACGGATAAACAAACCATTTTCAAGTTTATGCGAAAGCAGGTAATGATTCACCGCTTTCACAAAGTGATAATATGATTTTATCCTGATGATCTTGTCGGCTTTGTGATCTGAAGAACTTTCGCTCAGTGTTGTGATCAGTTCAACAGGAATGCCTTTCATTTTCTGATTGTTCCAGATCATAAAACCGGCCACGGCATTGTCGCGGCTGACTTCAGCACCCAAAAGAATAACCCGGCTTGATTCGGTTAGCTCAGGAAACGGCAAATTGGCTTTGGAAAGTTTCGAATAATTGCTGCCTCTTCCCAGGTAATGGAAACTGCCGATATTGTTGGTTTTGGCACCTGCTCTTGCCAGTTTCTGAACAAGGAATTGCTCTTCGTTGGTTAGCCTGGCACCGGCAAAAAATGAAATTTCTTCAGGTTTTGATGTTTTGATTTCTTTGTCAAGTATAGCAAATGCTTCTTCCCAGCTGATGGGTTCATGTTTGCCGTTTTTCTTGAGCATCGGACTTGTTATCCTGCTTTTGTCATTCAGGTATTGATATCCGAATTTCCCGTATCGGCAAATGTTTCCATCACTGTTTATAAGTCCTTCCGCACCTTTAACTTCCATCACAAAACCATTGCGGTGGTGAATTTCGAGGTTGCAACCCACTGAGCAATAATTGCATATGGTTTGGAAACTTTCGGTAATCACAGGCCCTGGTTTGAACAGTTTGTTTTCGGTAAGCGCACCGGTAGGGCAGGTTGAAAGGCAAAGTCCGCATGACTCGCAGTTTGTATCGCTCAATGAGTTGCCCATACTTGGAGCAACAAATGTGTCGTAACCGCGGTTTACAAGTCCCAGCGCATTTGCGCCGACAACTTCCCGGCAGATTCTAACACAGCGTGCGCACAGAATACACTTATTGTTGTCAATTTCAATATACGGATGCCTGAAGTCCACATCATATTCACGGTGTTCGCCTTCAAAGTGCATTTGTTCGGCTCCGTATTCTGTGGAATATTTTTTCAGATCGCAGTCAAAATAGGCAGTGCATCCACATTCGAGGCAGCGTGCAGCTTCTGCTTTTGCTACCTCCTCGTTTTCGTATCCCAATTCAACTTCTTCAAAATTCATTCGTTTATCCGGATCCATTACCGGCATTTCTTCGCGCAGCTGATTGGCAAATTTTCCTTCAAGGTCGGCGGGTTTCTGCTCCCTGAAATTATCTTTTTTACTGATAAATTCTTTAATCGCCGGCTTAATAGGTTGATTTGTAAGGAACTGGTGGCAGCTTAATGCAGCAACTTTTGCCTGAGCAATGGCCTGAATCAGGGTTGCAGGGCCGGTAACTCCATCACCTGCAGCGAACATCGAAGGAATTCCGGTTTGGAGTGTGTTTTTGTCGGCATCCAGATCGCCCCATTTATTTACAACCAGCTGGCCATCGGTTTCGTTTGAATTGATGTCATTGAGAAAATGCACATCGGTTTTTTGCCCGATTGCGGCAAGGGCGATATCAACATCAATCTGAAATTCACTGTCTGGAACGGGAACGGGACGACGCCGGCCGGAAGCATCGGGCTCACCCAGTTCCATGCGCATACAAATCATGCCTTTGATGTGTCCGTTTTCGTCTTTTTTCACTTTCAGCGGCAGTGTGAGGAACATATATTCCACACCTTCGAGCTTCGATTCGTGAATTTCGATGGGGTTGGCAGGCATTTCCTTTTCGGTGCGGCGGTATATCACAATCACCTTTTCAGCACCCAGGCGGCGCGATGTGCGGCAGCAATCCATGGCTGTGTTTCCGCCACCGACCACAACAACCGTTTTTCCTGAAAAGTCAGGTTTATCTGTTTTGTTGAGCTCCAGCGCTTTCAGAAAATCAGTTCCGGCGAATACGCCTTCGGCATCATCACCTTCGCAGCCAATGGAGGTTCCTTTTTGTGAACCGATGGCGAGCACTGTTGCGTTGTATTCTTTTTTCAGTTCTTTGTAGCTGATGGTTTCACCCAGGCGCTGCTTATAATGGATGTTTACACCCATTTCAGTAATGTTGTCCACTTCGCGTTGCAGCAGATCGTTGGGCAGGCGATATTCAGGAATGCCATACCTGAGCCATCCGCCGGCAGCGGGACTGGCCTCAAAAATATCCACAGCATGACCTTCTTTCCTGAGGAAAAATGCGGCAGACAATCCACCGGGACCGGCACCAATTACAGCTACTTTCTTTCCAGTATCAGGTTTTATGTGCGGTCTGAATTTGGTGGGTGAGTCAAGATCATAATCTGAAGCGAAACGTTTCAGATAATCAATGCCGACGGCGGCGCCTTCATCCAGAAGATTGCGGCGACAGGCAACTTCGCAGGGACGAACACAAACCCTTCCGCAAATTGCAGGCAGCGGGTTGGTTTCTTTGATCACGGCAACGGCATCGTTGTACAATCCCTTTTCAATCAGCGAGATATATCCCTGAACATCAACTCCTGCAGGACAAGTCTGCTTGCACGGGCCAATACAGTCAGCATAATGGTTGCTCAACATCAGTTCGAGTGCCGTTTTGCGCGATTTCAAAGCTTTTTCGCTGTGGGTATAAATCTTCATCCCTTCAGCGATTTTGGTTGAGCATGATGGCTGCAGTCCGCGCATTCCTTCAACTTCAACAACGCAAACGTAACAGGAAGTAAACGGCTCTAAACGCGGATCGTCGCACAATGTCGGGATTTCAAGTCCATGGCGTCGCGCAACTTCAAGTATCGTTTCGCCTTCGAAACCTTTGGCAATCTGATCGTTCAGGATGATATTTAATTTATTCTTCATCGGATTTCTTTGACTTTGGGTTGGTAATGATCTGGCTCAGAATAAGTTGATTGCATCAAACTTGCATCTCGAGTAGCATTCGCCGCAGCGGATACAATCCTCCTGCCGGATAAAATGTAATTGTTTGCGGTCGCCGTCGATGGCATTGGTCGGGCAGTTTTTGGCGCAAACAGTGCAACCGGTGCATTTTTCTGTGTCAACTTCGTAAGTGAGCAGTTTCTTGCAGACTTTGGCCGGACATTTTTTGTGATAAATATGGGCTTCATATTCATCGCGGAAATAACGAATGGTTGTAAGCACCGGATTTGGCGCCGTTTGCCCCAGTCCGCAAAGCGATGTATCTTTGATCTGATAGGCGAGTTCTTCAAGCAACTCGATATCACCATCGCGTCCTTCGCCTTCGGTAATCCTGATCAGGATTTCGAGCATGCGTTTTGTGCCAATGCGGCAGAACGTGCATTTGCCGCAACTTTCTTTTTGTGTGAAATCAAGGAAAAACTTCGCCACATCAATCATGCAGGTGGTTTCATCCATCACAACCATACCGCCGGAACCCATGATGGCGCCGGTTGCGTTCACTGAATCGTAATCCACAATGGTATCGGCCAGATATTCAGGAATACATCCACCTGAAGGACCACCCATCTGAACAGCTTTGAATTTTTTGTCGTCCTGAATGCCGCCGCCGAGTTTGAAAATCACATCGCGGATGGTGATTCCCATCGGCACTTCCACCAAACCTGAACGTTTTATCTTTCCGGCAAGGGCAAAAACTTTGGTTCCTTTGCTTTTTTCAGTTCCGTATTTTGCGTAAGCTTCCGGGCCGTTGATAATAATCCAGGGGATATTGGCGAATGTTTCAACATTGTTGATGTTGGTAGGTTTGCGCCAAAGGCCTGAAGCAGCCGGAAATGGCGGACGTTTGCGAGGCATTCCGCGTTCGCCTTCCACCGAAGCAATCAGTGCGGTTTCTTCACCACAAACAAAAGCGCCTGCGCCCTCTTTGATGTGAAGATCGAAGTTAAACCCTTCGATTCCAAGGATGTTATTGCCGAGATAGCCGTTTTCTCTGGCCTGATCTATGGCAATGTTGAGTCGCTTGATGGCCAGCGGATACTCAGCCCGGCAATAAATTACACCATCGGTGGCACCGATTGCATATGCTCCGATAATCATGCCTTCCAGCACGGAATGCGGGTCGCCCTCAAGCACCGAACGATCCATAAATGCACCGGGATCGCCTTCATCGGCATTGCAGATGATGAACTTTTCATCAGAAGGGTTATTGGCAGCAAACCGCCATTTCATTCCTGTTGGGAAACCTCCGCCACCGCGGCCACGTATGCCTGAGTCGAGAATATCCTGAATTACTGCAGTGCCTGAAATTTTCTCATCAGCTATCTTTCTGATGGCTGCATAGCCCTGTCTTGCTTCATATTCATCAATACTCTCAGGGTCCATATGTCCGCAGTTACGGAGCACAATTTTTACCTGATCATCGAGAAATTCATTCTCATCGGTTTTGAACAAGTCGGAATGAACAACATATTCTTTTACCGGGCTTCCCTGAACTACGTGTTTGTCAATAATTTCAAAAACCCTGTTCTCGTCAATTCCACCGTACAGATAGGTTCCTGAATCGTCAACAATCTCGACCAGAGGTTCGCAGAAGCACATACCGACACAGCTGGTTTTCTTTAGTTCAAAGTCCAGATTTTCAGCCTCTTTCAATGCTTTTATCTTGTCGTAGGTTTTGCCGGCTCCTGCAGCAACGCCGCAACTTCCTAACCCTACTATTACCTGTGTTTTACTCATATTTTGATGTGTAAAGCAATGTTAATCCATATGTATTATTTTTCAGCAGGTTGCGATTCCTTGATCCGGATCTCTTTGATGATTTTTACAGCTGCCTTTCCGGTAAGTTTACCGTATGTGTCATCTCCAATCATCATAACCGGAGCCAGAGAACAGCAACCGAGACATGCAACCGATTCCAGGGTAAATAGCCTGTCTTCGGTTGTTTCAGTGTCTTTTATTTGCAGTGCATCCTGAATTGCATCGGTAATTGAATTGGCGTTTTGCACATGGCAGGCTGTTCCATGGCACACCTTTATGATGTGTTTGCCCACCGGATTCATTCTGAATTGTGCATAAAAAGTAGCAACACCATACATCTCGCTGAGGCTGAGTCCGGTATCCTCTGATAGTTTCTCAAAAGCTTCTTTTGGGATGTATCCGTAAATGTTCTGAGCTCCTTGCAGAAGCGGAATCATATTGCCCTTACGTCCTTTGTACTTTTTGATAAGAGGGTCTAACAGGCTGAGGTCAGGCACTTCACTGCTGACAACCTTTTGTGGAACGGGTATTCTTGAAACTCGCATGGATTGTATGTTTTGTGGGCTAAAAGTAAATATTCCGGTCGGTATAGAGGTATTTTTATGGTAATTTATAACTTTTCTAAATACGGTTTAATGTATTGAAAATCAAATATATAAACATAGCATAGCGTTTGACAAGTTGTAATATTCAGTAATTCTCTGAGTGGTTAAAAGTGTGAAAATGAGAAAATTCATGCCTGAAAGCTGGTTTTTTATGTTTTTGCATCGGTATTCAGCCTGAGTTGAAACTCAAAAAAATGAGCATAATGTCGAGATGACAGTTAGATCAAGCGTTTAAACACTTTGACTCCGCTCAGTGTGACATTCGTGTTTGGTCATCTATGATTTTCTTTTATGCACACGATATCAGACCTATACTATGTCCTCCGCTCAGTGTGACATTCGTGTTTGGTCATCAATGATTCTCTTTAATGCACACGATATCAGACCTATACGATGTCCTCCTGAGCGGAGTCGAAGGATCGGACGAACAATCTGTTATTGGTAGCGGTATCGAAGAAGTTATGACGAATTTACCCCGGGAATCTATTCAATTCCGTGCCTTTTAATTTTTTCGTACAAGGCATTTCTGCTGATGCCTAATGCTTTGGCCGTGTGACTGATGTTTCTTTCGGTAAGTTGAAGTGCGCTGATTATGGCCTGTTTCTCAGTATCGGCGAGGCTGACAATAGTTTTGTCCGGGTTGCCGGCATTTACATTTTTCGGATTTTTCTGAAGATCATCATTCATGAATGTTTCCGGATCGAACGAGAGATCGCCGCCAAGATTTACATATTTTTCGATAAAGTTTTCCAATTCTCTGATGTTCCCGGGCCAGTGATATCCGGAAAGTTTTATAAACAGCTCCTTGCTGATTTCAGGAACAATTCTCTTGAGTTTTACTGATTTCAGATTCAGGAAGTAGCTGATCAGTAAGGGTATATCTTCCTGCCTTTCGCGCAAAGCAGGCACGTGAATGGGAATTACGCTGAGGCGGTAAAAAAGATCACTTCTGAAGTTGCCGTTTTCGATTTCAGTTTTCAGGTTTTTATTGGTTGCCGCGATAATCCTTACATCAACAGATATCTGCCTGTTTCCGCCAACCCGCATAATGGTGCCTTCCTGTAAAGCCCTGAGCAGTTTCACCTGCATATCGGTGGGCATTTCACCAATTTCATCAAGAAAGAGAGTACCGCCATTTGCCAGTTCAAACTTTCCGGGACGGCCACCTTTGAATGCGCCGGTAAAAGCCCCTTCGTCATAACCAAACAATTCACTTTCGATAAGCGAAGGCGGGATGGCACCGCAATTCAGTGCTACAAATCCATTTTCAGCCCTTGAACTGTGATTATGAATCGACTGTGCAATAACCTCCTTACCTGTGCCGCTTTCGCCGGTGATCAGCACGGTTGAGGGGCTGTCAGATACCGCTCTTGCATATTCGGTTACACGTTTCATCTCATCGCTTTCACCAATAAGATCTTCAAACGTATAGCGGGCATGCATTCCGGTATATTTGTTCACAGTTTTATAAACGCGTTTCATCTCCCTGAAACTCACCACCATGCCTTCAATTCTTCCGTCGGCCAGAGTAATCGGGTATGCGTTCAGGCTGAATGATTCAGATCCGGCTGATGTCCTCAGTTGAGTGTCTTCATCAAGAATTATTCTTTGCTCATTAACGATTGATAAAAGTTTTCGGTAATCAGGCAGGTAATCTTCCGCTGAAGTTCCGGGAAGTTTTTCATTGGGTTGTTTCAGAAGTTTATGCGCCATTTTGTTGGCTGAGGTTATCCGTCCGTTTTCATCAACCGACATCACCGCAAGTGAAAGAGAATCCATTACGTGGTTTATAAACTGAACGGATTCTTTGAGGCGGTGTTCTATTTGCAGGTTTCTGAGCTGATTTTCGATGGCGGATACCGATGCAACCACCAGCCCCAGCGTGTGCGGATGAACAAGTTCACGGCTGCCGGTAAGATTCAGGGTGCCTGCAATGTTGTTGTCTTCATCGTGAATGGGCGCTGCTGAGCATGTCCAGCGATGATAGGCTGTCATAAAATGCTCCGAAGCCGAAACCTGCACAGGGGTATTTTCACTTAATGCAGTACCCATGGCATTGGTGCCTATGCTTTTCTCATTCATAAAAGCACCGACCACCATATTCATACCCATGGCAGCTTCCACAGGTTCTTTATCTCCGGAAACGCTGAGGATGCAACCGTTTTTATCGGTAAGCACAATGATAAAACCCGAGCCTTCCACAAAGTTGTAAAGCATCTCCATAAAGGGACCGGCAACTTCAATCAGGCTTTGATTTTCGCTTAGCAGAATTTCTTTTTCCGCATCGGTAAGCATGAGGATAGGGAATTCCTGGTCATGAGTAACCCCGAAATTTTTACTCCTCTCGTGCGATTCGCGGATAATGTCGTCTTGTTTCCGGCTTTTCCGGGTCATAGATGCTGTTTTTTGCAAAGATAGGCAATTCTGTGACGAAGGATGAAAGCTTGAGAGACCAGGAAATCATGCAATTTGAGAGATAATGAGGGTGTTATTTCATTTGATTTTCAGGTAATGATTCGGGATATATCTTCCACCAGGAAACTGATGTCTGATATTTCAAAATGAAACATTATGTTTAAAAGGTTATTTTTGTGGAGATAAACAGGCGAGCAGAAATTACCTGAGCTTGCTATCGGATTGAGCACTTCTGCCATGTGTTTTATGGCATTATCAAAATAAACAAACAAAATGATCAGAACATTCCTCCGCATATTTATCGCATTCTTGCTGCTATTTTCAATTTCATGTAACAAGGAAAAGGAGAATCCGAATCCACCGGATCCCCCTGTTGAGGACTCAATTTATCAGCAATATGGAACGCCATTTACCGGAATTCCTGAAACAGAGGATATTGTAATGTATGAAGTAAATCTGCGGGCGTTCAGTTCATCGGGCGATCTGCAGGGTGTAACTGACAGGTTGGATGAGCTGGCTGATTTAAAGGTTAATGTTATCTGGCTGATGCCTATTCATCCGGTTGGACAGGTAAATTCTGTCAATTCTCCATACTCAGTTAAGGATTACAAAGCGGTAGGTCCGGAATATGGCACCCTCAATGATCTGAGAGAATTAACCGATGAAGCCCACAGCAGGGGAATGGCTGTAATTATGGATTGGGTTGCCAATCATACAGCCTGGGATAATGCCTGGATAAGCAATAAAAGCTGGTACACTCAGGACGGGAATGGCAACATCATTCATCCGGCAGGAACCAACTGGCTTGATGTTGCCGACCTGAATTTCAGCAACCAGAAAATGCGCGACGCTATGATCGACGCCATGAAGTTTTGGGCTTACGAAGCAAATATTGATGGTTTCAGGTGTGATTATGCCGATGGAGTTCCTTTTGACTTCTGGAAACAGGCTATTGATTCAATACGATCGATTGATGGAAGGGATTTTATCTGGTTTGCTGAAGGAGCCAGAAATGATCATTTTGCTGCCGGATTCGATCTCAGTTTTGGCTGGCAGTTTTACGGAGCCATAAAAGAAGTTTTTAATGGACAGCCGGTGAGCCGCATTTTTACTGCACATACAAATGAGTACGCCAGTGCTCCTGCCGGCAAACATTGGGTGCGTTTTACCACCAACCACGATGAATCGGCCTGGGATGCTACGCCAATAAGCCTTTTTAATGGAATTGACGGGGCATTGGCTGCATCAGTGGTAGGTATTTTTACAGGTGGTGTTCCATTGATTTATGGAAGTCAGGAGGTAGGAACACTTGCCAATATACCTTTCTTCTCAAACTCAACAATCAACTGGGGAAGTAACCCCGAAATGTTGCTGACTTACGAAAAAATGCTGCAGTTTTATGCATCCTCCGCAACTGCCCGAAAAGGTGTGAATAAAATTTACCAGCACAGTGATGTTGCCTGTTTTAAAAAGGAACTCAACGGAGATGAGGTAGTTATAATGGTTAACCTAAGAAATGTTCCGGTTGGTTATACCATTCCTGCGGAACTGAGGAATACCCAATGGCTGGAAGTTATCAATGAGAGTAACATCACACTTGGAACACAAATGACTTTGGAACCATATCAGTTCTTGCTGATGAGAAAGCAGTCATAGAATTTTGAAGCCCGGAGGAAGAATCAAGGTTTGCTGAAAATACCTGTAAATGTGCACTTTGCTGTTCCGTAAATTATCAGCGTCTCTTTCCCAGATACCCATCAATTACCCAATGTGCAAGGTAAATCACCGGTGTAAGAAGTATTGCCAGCGATACTTTGTAAGTGTATTGAACCAGTCCAACCTGCAGCACCTGCTCCATACGCCAGTTTCCGAGGAGGTAAAAGGCGATAAATAGAATAACGAAGCTATCGATCAGTTGCGAAATTACTGTGGAGCCGGTCGCCCGAAGCCATAGTTTTTTGCTGCCGGTAAGTTTCTTAAGATAATGGAAAGCATAAGCATCAATAAGTTGACTGACCAGAAACGCCGCCAAAGAACCAACAATAATACCCATACCTGCCCTGAAAATGCTGGTGTAAGCATAATTGATGTCGAATGAATTTCCGGAAGGATCGGTATTGTTGAGTCCGAGCCAGAAATCAGCGGGAGGGACTTCAGTGCCAGCCAGTACAATAACAAAAGCCCAGGCAATCATACCAGCGGTTATAAAGCTTATTTTCCTGACTCCTTCGCGGCCAAAATATTCGTTTATAAGATCGGAAACCACAAAAACCAATGGCCAGATGACTACACCCACGCTCAGGTTGAGGTCGAGTTTCTGACCGCCAAAGAAAGGAAGTTGAGCGGGCATAAGGCCAAGCAGTTTCTCCAGCGAAAAAATCTTAACACCGGCAAACTCGGCTACCAGCGCATTGGTTAGAAATACCGCCGATAAAATAAGATAAAGTTGTTGATATCGTTTTGAATTGTGCTCGGCAATCATAAGTCGTGGGAATTGAGTGTGAAACCGGGTGCTCAAAAAACAAATGATAATCCTTAAAGTTCAGATTGACTTCATAGTCACGGGGTGACTTCAAGTACGCTATCTCATCAAGTCACCCCGACACTATTGGAGCAAAATCTACCAGCTTACCCCAATGCAACAATCAATGCGCCGGTGATGTAAGCAATGACCCACCATGCGTAGGCATATCGCGAATATAAATGCAGGTTTTTGCTTACTGTGGTAGCTTCTCTTTTTATGAGCCATAGTTTCCAGAGCAAAACAGCATCAATGAGCATTACAGCCAAAGCCAGATAACCTATAAGTCCATGAAATGTAATAAATGAATTTGAGGAACCGATTATCATGCAGACGGTTGCTGTTATATCAAGAATAACACCGGCTGTAAGAAAAGTCAACACAAATCCATTAACTGTTTTCTTTCGCTGTTCGGTAATTATGGCAACAGAATATGCGATTAGCGCAAGGTTAACAATGATAACTCCGGCAATAAGGACAGGGCTCATGGGCGAAAAGTTTAAAAGGTTTTGTTTTAATATTATCGGGATGCCATAAAGTCACCCCGATAATATTAAAAAGCTACTACTTATTTAACAACCGTCAGTTTTTTTGCAGCTGAAACATTCTTTCCTGCAACAACCCTGTAAGTGTAAACCCCTGCAGGTAAATTGCTTAAATCAATCCGATTGAGAAGGCTGGAGCCTGTTGAATGCGAAATTACACGGCTACCTGTTATGTTGTAAATCTCAATTACTCCCCCAGCTGCATTTTCCGAAACGGCGATCCAGGTATAATCAACAGCCGGATTTGGATAGTTTTGTCCACTTGTTAAAGCGCTCATGGCTTCTTTGTATTCAACGCCAACCATACCATCTGATAGCCACTGACGGCTCAGGCTGATGATTTCGTTGCGGACAGCTACATTACTGAGCATCTCAAGTCCGATTCCAAAATATATTGAACGGTACTCAGGAGCATCATTCATTATAGCAGCATGTTTTGCAGAAGTATTGTAATCGAAAATAACTTCTGCACCAGGGCCTGCATTTATTTCTTCGGGATACATGTTTCCACCGTAAACGTCAACAATATTGCTTTGAGCAACACCGCCAAAAACAGAGTTGGTGGTTATTGCATTAAGTCTGTTGTTTGCTGATGAGCCGTCACCAACATACACAGCGTTCATGTAATTGGTATAGAAATTCTGAGTTACCGGCGTTCCGTTTGAACCATCCTGTCCGCTCATAATATCCCATCCTATATCTTGGCCGGCAATAAATATGTTGCCACCGGCTTCCATAAAGTCCATTGCAGCTTCAGCCTGACTATCGGTTAGCGAAGGGAAAGTCCATGCAATATTGAGCCAACAGGTAAATACATCCTGATGTGCATTGGCATTTATCATGTCGCGCATTGCATTGGCATTTGTCACCGTATAGCTGGTAATTCCTGAACCAGCAAGTCCTGCGAGGTAAACGCCCTGATGATTAACAGTCTCCGGGCCACCAGTACCATTTACCAGAAGATCAGTAACGCCTGAAATAACCATTGTTGTAAAAAGCTTTTCAGGAGCCGAGGAGAATTCAACCGATTTCATTGTTAAAATAAATTCCGGGAACCCAGGGGTTGATCCGGGAGTAATTTTAACCATAATAGGTTTGGGAGTATTTTTATCAATGTTAACAATAGCTGAGGTTGTATATTCCTCATCGTCAATTGTAAAAGATACCTGCCAGTCAGCGGGAGAATTTTTAGTTTCAAGTGAGAATTCAAATGCTTGATTTCCTTCGATGTTGCTGTTTGCCTGCAGATTAAAAGTATTTTCAAATCCGTTCACTCCCCGCTGAATATAGGGATCAGCAGAGGTCATCTGGCCAATATATAAATTGGTGCCGCCGATGGCATCTACTTCGTCACCGGTTAAAATTTCCTGATGACCTTCGGTAACAAAAGCAACTACCTTCATATTTTCAACTATGGCGGGAACGCTGATGTACGAAGCAGGAACAGTATAAGTGTAGGTTCTTGTTACTAGAGTTCCTTCAGTTGTTGTGGTAACTTCGTCGCCCCACTGACCGGTAACCATGTGTCTGAGCATGTGCATGTGACGGTAATTGCTGCCAGCACCACCGCCAGTCTGAGGACCGTAAATGCTATCCTGAATAAGGGCAATATTTATAAAGTTGCTCGAAGTGGGCGCATTTGCTGTATAATAAAGTTCAACCTGAATGGTTAGTTCGCGGGTTGCAGCTTCGTAGGCTGATGAAATACCAATATTTACCGGAGACATTTCCTGCATAATTTGCTCACAGGCTCCTGCCCATGCACCACGATTCAAAGCGGTATTGCTTCCGCTGAATACATGACGGTTTACAGTTCCTGATGGATAGCCTGTAAGTCCGGTCTGGCCGGCAATTGCATCTCCGAAAGGGGTGCGGAAATCCGGTTCGCCTGGCGATGGAGATGCAAACGATCCCTGGTGAAGCGCAATAACGAATGCACGTCCCGGATTATTATCAAGGATGGATTGTGCAATTGCATGTCCGTCAGGGCAGTAAGTGCAGTGTATTCCGGTGAATTCTTCCAGAATAGCATTTTTTAGCATCGGTTCTGTGCTAACAAGATCCTGAGCCATCAGGTTACTTGCCATAAAAATACCGAGCGCAATCAGTTGTAAGGTTTTTTTCATTTGTGAATGAGTTTAGATTATTATTGCCTGTTGACAGACCGGTGCAAATGTGCAAAAAAGATTTGCATGATTCATTGAATTGAATCATAATTATAAAAAAAATTAAAAAGTTGGTTCAATATCCCTTATGCTTTGATAGATTAACCAATTACCACTTACATAAATCAAAATAATTCTAAGTTTTTAATGCTCTCAATTTCAACCAACTTTGGTTCTCTATTACCATATATCTCTCCATGAGATGAAAATTCCCAGTCTGCTGCTTCTTTAACCATTCCTGCCTTAACAGGATTGTCATGAATATATTTGTAACAAGTATTCGGATATTGAAGATCAGGAGAATCAATATTTATGATGGTTCCACCTGCAACAGAAAACCAGGTAGGGGATTTATCCTGAATTTGGTTAAGGCAAATGGCTTTAGTTTCTTCACGAAATAATGAACCGGTTCGGTTCTCTTGAAGGTTAATAGCTCTGGTGTATGATCTTAGCATTATTCCGATGCTGGTATTAAATGTCAAACTTTTAGTTTTCGGGGTAGTGTTGGAAGCACGTTCCATATTATTTGTTATTGAAGGTCGGATTGTTTCCTTCACTTCAACCATCAAATGAAAATGATTTGGCATAAGACACCATGCAATAACATCAGAAAAGGGAACAACATGGATTTTGATTTTTTCTATGAAATATAGATAGTTTCTCCTGTTAAAGAAGATTTTTTGTCTGTTGTTTCCTTGATTGTAGATATGATATAAGTTGCCTTGTTGAAAATTCATAATGATAATCTTGGTTAATATTCGTCAAAGCGACGGGGTGACTTATTCACCCACTAAGCTACGAAAGTAGCTTATATTTCGTTCAAAGTGACGGGGTGACTCATTCACCCGCTAAGCTACGAAAGTAGCTTATATTCAAGTCACCCCGTCACTTTTACGCAGCAAATCCAAAGCAGCCAAAGCGGCTCTGCGTATGTTCCGGCCGCGGTGCTCTCCAAAAGTGAATTTTTTTGTGATGGAGCCCAATGGTGTTTTCACACAGATCCATGTTGTGCCGACAGGTTTTTCATCGCTTCCTCCATCAGGCCCGGCAATGCCCGAAACAGCAATGGCGCAGTCAACCCTGAACTTTTCAATGATGCCATCAGCCATTTCCTGCACGGTTTGTTCGCTTACAGCTCCATATTTTTCAATGGTTTCGGGTTTAACCCCGAGAATATTTTCTTTAATTTCATTGGAATAAGCAACCACAGACCCCTTAAAATACGCTGAACTTCCTGCAATCCCTGTAATCAGGTGTGCAATATAGCCTCCGGTGCAGCTTTCAGCAGTAGCAAGTGTATATCCGCGTTTTTTTAATTGATCTCCTGCTATCTTTTCCAACGTGTCTTCACCTTCACCGAATATATATTGAGGAATTAAACCGTACAATTCGTTTACCTTTTCATTTACCTCATTCATAAGCAGGTTCAGATTGTGGCCTGAAGCACTTAACCTCAGCCTTACAATTCCGGGTTGAGGCAGATAAGCTAACTTTATGTGTGCCGGAAGATTGGTTTCCCAGTTCTCAATTATTGATGCCAGAAACGATTCGCCAACTCCCTGGGTGAGGATAGTACGGTGATAGATAGAAACAGGGCTAAGGTTTTTAAGCCGTGGTAAAACACAATCTGTCATCAGCGATTTCATTTCAAAAGGCACACCTGGCATTGAAACATATATTCTGCCGTCTTTTTCAAACCACATGCCAGGCGCTGTGCCATTTGAATTTAAAAGCATGCTGCAGTTTTCCGGAATTTCGGCCTGAGCGCGATTAAGCGGCGTTATCTGAAATCCCCTCAATCTGAAAATCCTTTCAATGTTATTAAATGCATCCTGATTAAATACCAGCCTGGTGCCGAAATATTCGCAAAGTGTTTCCTTTGTTATATCGTCGCGGGTTGGACCTAAGCCTCCTGTCATAAGAATGATTTCTGACCTGCCTGATGCTTCTTCAAGCGCGTTAAGAATGTGCTCTCTCTGGTCGGAGATGCTTGTAATCTGTGCGACTTTTATGCCTGTTAAGTTCAGTTGTTCAGCTATCCATGCCGAGTTTGTATCTATTACCTGACCTATCAGAATTTCATCTCCTATGGTGATTATTTCAGCTTTCATTTTAAAAGAGTTTATAAACTGCAAAATAATCGATTTATCTGCTCAGATCAGGAAAGTGAATGATTTTTATTTTAACTATCGGAGATAAAATTTTCTGAAAGAAAATTTTGGATAGTTTTTTTTATCTGAGGGAGACGTTTTTGCAAAAATTGTGTTAACTTTACACTTTAGGTTCAAAATCACTATTGTCCGGTGAAAATTGAAAAGATTCTTGCCACCAAATCTCCAAGACTCCAAAATACACAAAATGAATGAATTAAATTGGTAATTTTTGGTGTCCCGATAGCTATCGGGATCGTGTTTTGGTGGCCAATTTTGTAAAGTAAGGTATTGTTCTACAACTTTTGCCACAGAGCAACAATATCAGTTATTTGGAATATTATTTGAAACTTTTCCCGGACAACAATGGTTCGAAATAATTTAACATCAACTTAATTTCAAATTTGCCGTTTATCCTGACATGAAACTCATAATAAATGCATCAAACATTCATATTGGAGGACAACTTCAGGTTGCAATTTCGTTTATCAATGAATTGATTCATTTCCCTGAAAATGAGTATCATGTGTTTTATTCTGTTGAAATTGAACAGCAAATAAGCAAGGACAGATTTCCATCAAACTTTACTTTCTACTCGTTTATTGCTTATTCAGGATACTCTGACCGGATTATGCAAAAATGGATGAGTTTCAAAAGACTCAGACGCATGCAAATGCTTGAACGGGTGATTCACCCTGATGTGGTGTTTTCTGTCTTTGGTCCTGTTTTCTGGAGGCCTGTGGCACCACATGTTTCCGGATTTGCAATTCCTTCTTTTGTTTATTCTGATTCTCCTTATTTTGATGTGATTCCGGCATATGAGAAATTGAAACGGCGGATTATAAATGAAATACGTTCAAGGTTTTTTATGCAGCATATCGATATTCTTGTTGTCGAAACCGAAGAAGTCAGGCAAAGGCTGATTAAACAGTTGATTATTAATCCGAAACGCATTTTTCAGGTCTCAAATACTTTTAGTGATATTTATAACCATCCCGAAAGGTGGTCAGACAGAGTGAAACTTCCCCCAAGGGTATCAGACGAAATCCGTCTTGTTACTATAGCCCCGAATCACAGATTTAAAAATCTCAATGTCATAAATGAAGTAATTAATCATTTAAGGATTAAAAGACCCGAACTCCGTATTAAATTTATATTGACGATACATCGCATGCATTTACGGAATCTGGGCACAGCCAACAGAACTTATGTTCATTTTACCCGCAAAATTAAAGTGGAGGAATGCCCTTATCTCTACAGTCAGTGCGACTTTATGTTTTTACCATCTTTGCTTGATTGTTTCAGCGCTTCATACCCGGAAGCCATGAAAATGGGGCTGCCAATCCTTACTTCCGATATGTCATTTGCTAGAAATGTTTGTGGCGAATCAGCCCATTATTTCGATCCTCTTAACCCGGAAGATATTGCAGAAAAAATTATTCAATTGGCGGAAAACCCTCTTTTACGTGCCCGCTTGATTGCCAAAGGAAGAGAACAATTGAAAAAATTCGGGTCGGCAAAAGACAGAGCCTCTCAGTATCTGCAAATTGCAGAATTGGCAACCAATAAGCAGGTTTCAGAAAACAGGGGCTTAAACCCTATGGAGGTTAAGGTATCAGTTTTAACGTAAGACTTTCGTTTTTGAAGCCAGCGATATTTAACAGATATATTCCTTTTGCAAGATTCTCTGTTTCAAGTTTTATACTGTTATTCCCGCTGGAAAGACTCACCTGCTTGCTGTTTATTACACAACCTGTCATATCGATAATTGAAATTTTAATCCGTTGTTCTTTAAGGGAATATATACTCAAATATCGCTCTCCTCCGGCGTATTGAATGTCTGCAGTTGAGATGTCAGGGAATCTGTTTTTAATGCCTGTGGGACCCGTGCTTATCCTTAACTTCAGAACTACCGGAAGGTGATCGGAGTTATTGCCCAGCGCATTCAGTACATCAGCTGGAACTGTTGTGTTTTCAGGCGGTGCATTGATTGATGTATTAAAATGGTTACCATCCTGACCAAGGGCTTTATACGATTCTGGAATATACGAAATATTATTTGTGCCCTGCATTATCTTTTCTGAAGCCAGTATAAAATCAAACCTGTCGTCCATGCCGCCACTGGCCTGGCATCCGTTACCTGAAGCAGATACCGACTGTGTGTGAATATCAGAAAATGATGAATTGTTGCTCCAGTTTCCCGGCCTGTCAATCGGGTCATAGAACCTGTAGGCCTGATTAACCGGCAATGGGTTCACAAGATATTGATAAGCGTCTTCGGCAGATTTGTATAAATTGAAATCACCCATCATCAGATAATTTCCGGGTTTCATATTATTTTTTAGCCAGTTCATGGTATTATTGGCCATAGTGGCGCGTGCCTGTTCGTTGCTGCTCCCTGAACTGGCTTTCAAATGTGCTACAATGCAATGAATAAACGTGGTGTCGCCATCTGCAAGTGATTCATGTTTGTAATAGAGTGTATATACATTGATGTCTCTTATGTATGATTGAGCCACCGCCTGCGAATGTAGAACCAACTTACGCGAATCATAAAACAGACTGTTGATGATATACGATCCGGCAATATTGGTAATTGCAGCCTTGCGAAAATAATTTCCTCCATTTGTGTTAAAAACCTGATTCAATATTTGATTGTGATAAAATTCATACTGGCTGATTTCGTTTACAGTTAAAATTTGAGGATTCACATGATCTACTATGCTCTTCAGATAGAGGTCTTTTTGTTCATGATTATTATTGGCTGAAGTACAGTAGGAAGTGTAATTTCCATAATTCAGCAGGTTGTAATGCATCACAGTAATGGTGTCCTGAGCCGCTGTGTGAATATATACAGCAGATAGTAAAGTCAGTAGTAAAAGTTTAATCATGTCGGTATTTTGCGGAGTAGTTGCTGATGCAAAGGTAAGTTAAAATAATTTATAAGAATTTTGCCTGAAGGTAGTTTTCAGGTATGCAGAAGTGGCTTGATCCTGATCGATTGATATTTGATTCCGAACGAAATATTTTACTGGTATTTTCTATCTTTTTTCTTATATTTGTCTTATCAATTTGTTATTCAACAATTGAGCGACAGGCCATGTTCAAGATAATAATCATTTTGATTGTAACGGCTTTTTTACCGTTGGACGTTTTTACCCAGATCTTCGTTGCCGGCCAGACAACAGGCGGGAATATTATACATAATGACTTCAGCGATATTAATTTGTCTGCGTTTTCCTGGGGTACTCAGGATGATGTTTCCCTCGATCTTAACGGTGATAATTCTGATGATATCTATTTCTGGACTCAATGGATTTACTACTCTCATTCCGGATATGAATCTGCCAATGCCGGAGCAAATCCTTTCGGGGGGATTGAAATTTCCACAATGCCGGATAATCCCAATTGGATCAGAAAACATGAAGCTGGTGATATAATCGACAGGTCATTGAACTGGAGTGCCGATAATGGAATTTTTTATTGTATTTCTTCATCCGGTTCGTCAGGAAGTTTTGGTGGACCAGGGTTTATGGCTTATCGCATATGCGATTACGATACAATTTACGGATGGATCAGACTTAACAGAGGTATTGTAATGGGACCCTCTGACCTTTCTATTTATGAACTCGCTTATATGGTGAATTATACCGGATATAATCCACTAGAAATCAAATCTTTGATTGATTTAATCAGAATCTCAGACCAAACCATGATTCTGGATATCCCTGACGGATTCGGGCATGATCAATATCTGTTGTATTGCTATGACCATTGCGGCAGAATTGTATTTAATGGCAATCCTGCACCCGGGATTAATCGTTACGATTTATCCCGATTGCAAAGTGGAATTTATATTATCAGGATTTTAAATACAAAAGGAGAATCTGCGGCTATTAAAGCCATGTTTTGATTCTTTAACTTAAGCCCTGACTTAGCTTTTGACGGTTTAATACAACTACTTCCTGACTTTTTTGATAAAATCCTCAACTTCAGAAACTCCACCCTGATACACAAGGTAACCATTGTAGGGTTCTCTTGAAGTGGTTTCATCATTAACAGGAGTCAGCATCAGTCTCTTAACTTCCTCGTGGTCGGTTGTTTGTCCAAGTGCCCACCCCAGTTTGATGTAAGCAGCTTCAGGAAGCATATTGGCTGCAGGAATAATGCCTTTGGCCATCAGGTCACGCCCTGTGTCGTAAACAAACATATGTGCATAGCCCCACAATGTCTGAACAGTCATATACATATGAACTCCGGCGGCATGAGCACGCTCAATGGCAGGGTAAATGGGTTTATTTACATGTCCCAGCCCGGTGCCTGCAATCACAATGCCTTTGTATCCGTTCTGCACAAGCGAATCAATAATGTCGGGTTGCATATTAGGATAGTAATAAACGATGGCTACTTTTTCTTCGAAGTAAGGCAATATGGTTACATTCCGGTCTTTGCGACGGTGATTGTATTCCTTTTTGATGGGTTCAACACCTCTGCGGGTGACTGTTGCAAGCGGAGTATCACCAATGGTGCGGAATGTTGAACGGTATGAAGAGTGCATTTTTCTTACCCTTGTTCCCCGGTGCAAAAACCCGTATTCATCGCTGGTTGGACCAAACATACACACCATTACTTCAGCAATATCGCCATGCCCGGCTGTTGTGCAGGCATGCATCAGATTCAAGGCTGCGTCAGAACTTGGCCTGTCCGATGATCTTTGCGATCCAACCAATACAATGGGCACCGGAGGATTTTGAACCATATAGGTAAGTGCAGCGGCAGTATGATGAAGTGTGTCTGTTCCATGGCCGATTACAATTCCATCAACACCGTTTTCAATTTCTTTGCCAATGGCGATGGCGAGTTTGCGATAATGATCCGGAGCCATATTTTCGCTGAATACCGCGAAAACCTTTTCAGTAGTGAGATTACAGATTTCGGCCAACTCAGGCACTGCACCGTATAATTCTCCCGGCGAAAACGCAGGAATAACGGCACCTGTCCGATAATCGAGCCTTGAAGCTATGGTTCCTCCTGTGCCTATCAGTTTTACTTTGGGTAGTCCCTGAGTGTATGGAAACTCCTTTTCAGGAATTTTATAGTTGGCTTTTTTATAGCCGGTTTCCTTCATATCAGTGATGGTGGCAATGTCAACGCCTACATTGTACCCGGTGATAATCTTCATCACAATGTGTTTGTCATCGTCGTTTTCCGATCGGGGAAGTATGGTTCCCTTGAACAAACCACGGGTTGTTGTAACATCAGCTTGCCCCCATACCCTTACATTCCACTTTTTCAGCACTTCCAATGCCAATCCTTTATATCCCTGAAAAATATCGTCAGCCATTTTTTGTTTTTTCTTTTGTGATTTAATCCCTTATTTTCCGGTGGTTGAATTCTTTTTTCTTCCTGTTGCCGGTTTTTCTATTCTCTGTTTGTTATTTTCAAAGACTGGCGGCCAGTTCAGTAAGGCTCACATTACCAATCGCCATTTTTCTGAGCTGCCCCATGATCCAGTCTCTTTCGTTGCCGGCTTTATCCGTATGCTGAATTTCTGCAAACTTCGATTTCAGGAACGGAACACTGCCAAACAATTGCTCTTTAGCGACCTTCTTAAACTTTATGCTGATAAGCACCGATTCAAAATCGAGTTTAGGGTGCTCATAAACATGCGGAAGCATAAGCCAGGCAACTTCTGGAGTTAATCCTTTATCGCTGATGAATTTAAGCAGACCATAAACGATTTTGTACGAAAATTCGGCTACCGGCTTTGAATGTCCTTCAACAAACTTAAGCTTATGTCCGAAAAGCTTGCCTACAAATGCAGGATCATATTTCAGTTCATCTACAATTTTTTCAATCAACGGAAAAAGGTTCTTCTTGAAAATATAAGTGTATGTATCTTCAGGAATTCCCCATTCTTTCATGATGTTATATCTGTCAACTATTTCCTGTGGCAGATTGCTTCCCAATTCTGTGATCAATGAATCTTCAAGAGGAATCGGCGCACTGTCGGTATCGGGATACATGCGGTCAGCGCCAGGCAGCACACGTTCGAAGATTGTTGTTCCGTTTTCAAACGATTTTCTGGTTTCGTTGGGAATTCCTGCGAAAGCCATTTTACAGCGCTCTTCAATGGTTTCAAGCGCGGTTTTCATATCATCGTCCGGTCCCCAGATCACCAACTGTGCATCGTTTGATGACGCTTTAAGTGCCGTTTTGATCTGTTGCCAGTCTTTTTCCTGAATTACAGGCTCAAACTCTTCGGTATGGGTAAGGTTTGGAACTTCGAGGCATGCGATAACTTTCAGCCGCTCAATCAACTCGTTGGCAAACATTTTGCCGGGTTGCGTAAAATGCGAAAGTGCTCCGTTGAATCCGGGTAAATTTATGGCTATAATCCTGTTTTTCCGGTCTTTATTGTCCTTCAGCGGTTGATAGCTGAAATTGAAATCATAATAATCCAGCTGCGTATGAGCGATTTTCCAGTCTTTATGATCGGGGATTTCATTCACAAGCTTATCGCGAAGCATCAGCAACGACCATTGCCTGAAGCACTCATTGTGGGTGAGTTCTGGAATCCAGCGGGTATGGGCAACGCCTTTAATTTCAACACGTACACCTCCGCGGCAGCTGACATTTACATCCTGCCTTCCGGCGCCAATTCCGGTTCTTACTTTTCCGGTGCTCCGGTTCAGAAAGCGGATATAATCACAAGCTTCTTTTACCTCATCCGGATTAACCATTTCGGGATAAGTTACTGTTTCGATCAAAGGCATTCCCAAACGATCGGTTCTGTAAATCCTGGTATGTCCTATATCTGAAACCTCACGGCATGAGTCTTCTTCAAGACTTAACTGTATAAGGCGGATTTTTTTATTTTTCAAGGGAATTTCACCTTCAACACCAATAATAGCGGTTCGTTGAAAACCGGTTGGTATACTTCCGTCAAGGTATTGTTTACGGGTGATATGTACTTCTCCAACAATATTCAGTTTCGAAAGCAGCGATATTTCAATGGCAATATTAAGTGCCTCGCGGTTCACCGGAAACGGTGGCGTATCGTCCACTTCATAAGTACAGGTGGTTTCGTTTTTCAAACGATAAACTATATTTTTTCGGGTTTTGAACTCCATCAGTGCAGTGCCGTCATATTCACCGAGTTCACTCAGCGTTGGCCGCATATGCCTGATTACTTCCGCATCAAAAACATTTGGTTTATTATAAATGCCGGCAGGGCAGTGGCAAAATAATTTCTCTTTGGTTTTGAGTTGCTGATGCACTTCAAGGCCAGACATAAAACCTATTTCATCATAAGTTTTCTGAGTAGCTTTTGCACGGGGGACGTATCCGGCGGCTTCTTTGGTTTTAATGTAGTTTTCCCTGGGGTCGAAATTCTGGTTCATTATGGGAGGTGTTTTAAAGGCCTCAAACCTACAGGATTTTTTGCAATACTACAAAGCTTTTTATGAGAGTTTATTCACCTTTTTTTATGGATGGTTATTTTTTACGAAAATATCCGAAGCCTCCGGTTTGAATTATTAAAGAAAAATGCAAAAGTTATATGTATTTCATAAGTGGCTGAAAATCAAAGCGCCATGCTTTTCGGATTTTTTAGCGATTTTTTTTGAGATATTGTTGTGTATTCAAAAAAATATTGCGTTCTTTGCAAACCGAAATAAAAACCATTGATAATCCAACAGTCATGTCGAAAGTTTGTCAAATTACCGGAAAAGGAATGATCGTAGGAAACAGAGTTTCCCACTCTAACATAAAAACCAAACGCAGATTTTACCCGAATCTACAGGTTAAGAAATTCTATATCCCCGAAGAGGATAGCTGGATTACTTTAAAAGTATCTGCTGCCGGTATCCGCTCCATCAGCAAAAATGGTATCAGTGCCAGCCTCAAAGCTGCACGTGCCAAAGGGTTTCTTCCCAAATAAGAAGTCACTGATTCTTCTTTAAGAAATTGAGCTGTTGCCATGTGCAGCAGCTTTTTTTTGTGTTTTGCATCGGCTAATATCTGTCTGATGAAATGTGAATAAGTGTTATATTTGCCGTCAGTCATGAACCATCTCCGCGCGCTGTTCGTACTTGTTTTGTTATTGTCAGGTTCTCAGTTATTTGCTCAGACTCCTGATGAAGATCTTGTGCAGTTTTCAGGGATGATTGTGGCCAGCGATAGTCTTGAAGCAGTTCCTTATGTCAACATAAAGATCAAGGGCTTGAACCGTGGTACAACCAGCGATTTTTACGGTTTTTTTTCGTTGGTTGCCCGCAAAGGCGATGTAATTCAGTTCTCAGCCGTTGGCTTTAAAAAGGGAGAGTATTTGATTCCTGATACTTTGCGCTCAAACCGCTATTCTTTGGTTCATATTATGACCAATGATACAATATTGCTCAAGGAAACCGTTATATACCCGTGGCCGACAAAAGAGCAGTTTCGTCATGCTTTTGTATGGAATAAAATTCCTGATGATGACCTTACTATAGCCCAGCGGAACCTGGATAAGATGGAAATGCGCGAACGTGCCAGAGCTATGCCAATGGATGGAAGTATGAACTACCGGAATTATATGGATAATCAGGTTAGTAAATTGTATTACCGTGGTCAGGCACAACCGATTACGGTATTTAATCCATTTGCCTGGGCAGAGTTTATTAAAGCCTGGAAACGTGGCGATTTTAAAAGAAAAGACTGACCATTACTGAAACAGATATGCCCGAAAAGTATTCTACACGTCGCTTCCTGATTGTTTTGATTATAGGCCTTTTATCGGTCACCAGACTGCTGGCGCAGGAGTTTGGAGAAGTTGCCGGGCGCATCACCGATGAGCAGAACCGGCCCCTTGGTCTTGTCAATATTGCAGTACAAGGGCAGCCAGGCGGTGCAGTCACCAGAGATGATGGTACTTTTTTGCTCAAAATTCCGGCCAACCGCGATATCGTTCTGATTATATCTTCAATCGGATATGCAAGTGCCACGGTTAAAGTCAGGCTCGATCCCGGAGAACGCTTTGAACTCAAACGCAAACTCAAAGAAACAGCAACCGAACTCCCCGATTTTGTGGTTGAAGATCGTCAGATCAGATCAGCAAATCTTAATCCGATAGATCCGAAACTGGCAGGATTAATACCCAGTGCTTCTGGTGGTATTGAAGCTTTGCTGAAAACTCTCCCCGGTGTATCTTCTAACAATGAATTAAGTTCTCAGTATTCAGTACGTGGCGGAAATTATGATGAGAATCTCGTTTATGTAAATGATGTTGAGATTTATCGACCGTTTCTTGTGCGATCAGGACAACAGGAAGGATTAAGCTTCCTTAATTCAGATATGGTGGCTTCAATACTTTTTTCTGCCGGAGGATTCGAAGCAAGATATGGCGATAAACTGTCATCGGTATTGGATATCCGTTACAAACGTCCAACAAAAACAGCCGGTACAGTCAGTGCCAGCCTGCTTGGTGCTTCATTACATCTTGAAGGTTCTTCACGTGACCGCAGATTTATGTACCTGCTGGGTTTCAGACAAAAGTCAAATCAGTATATTCTTAAAGGCCTTGAAACCAAAGGAGATTACAAACCTTCTTTCACCGACCTTCAGGGTATGTTACTCTATGAGGTCAATCCAAAATTGGAATTCAGCTTCCTGGGAAATTATGCCCGGAATTCTTATGAACTGACTCCGAAAGATCGCACCACCAGCTTTGGTACCATTAATGAAGCACTGCAGCTCAGGGTCTTTTTTGAAGGAAAAGAGGTTGACCGTTTTAAGAATTACATGGGCGCATTTACCACTAACTATAAACCCAATAAAGACCTTTCACTGAAATTAATTGTATCAACTTTCCAAACCATTGAAAGCGAAACATTTGATATAATGGGTCAGTATTGGATTTCAGAACTGGAAACCGATCAGGGAAGTGAAACTTTTGGTCAGGCTCTTGATATCAAAGGCGTGGGAACTTACCTCAACCATGCCCGGAATTACTTAAACGCAACTGTTTTTAATATAGAGCAGCGCGGCGTTTATCAGCGTGACGATAAAACATTTCAATGGGGCGTAAAATACCAGCGCGAAATGATCAATGACAGGCTGAACGAATGGAATATGAATGATTCTGCTGGTTATACTTTGCCTTACTCAAGTGGAATACCAGGTTTTGCAGGCAATCAGAGTGATGTTTTGCTTCAGGATGTTGTGCGGACTACCATAGAACTTAATTCAAACCGGATTTCCGGATTTGCACAATATTCTGAAATAAAGGAAATCAGTTTAGGGCAATTGGGGTTGAACTTTGGACTGAGGGCAAACTACTGGGATTTGAACGAGCAGCTGGTCCTTAGCCCCCGAGGAGGAATGTCACTTAAACCCTTATGGGAGACCGATATTTTGTTTCGCCTTACCGCTGGAATTTATCATCAGCCACCGTTTTATCGCGAGCTTCGTGCAAAAGATGGTACAATTAACCGCGATCTGAAAGCGCAAACTTCTTATCATATTGTTGCAGCTTCTGATATGAACTTCACAGCCTGGGGACGTCCCTTCAAGTTTATCGGGGAAGCATATTATAAGTATCTCACCAATCTGGTTCCTTATGAGGTTGACAACGTCAGAATCAGATATTTTGCACAGAACAATGCAAAAGGTTATGCAACCGGGCTCGATTTTAAGGTAAACGGCGAATTTGTCAATGGCATTGAATCATGGGCAAGCTTATCGCTGATGCAAACCCGCGAAGACATTGAAGGTGACTTTTACACCGATTATTACAACAGCGAAGGAGAATTGATTATCCGCGGATATACTTCCGATCAGATTATTGCTGACAGCATCGTTTCTGAAAGAGGTTTTATGCCTCGCCCAACGGATCAGTTGCTGACTTTTGGCTTGTTTTTTCAGGATTACCTTCCCCGGAATCCAACTTTCAAGATGCATCTTAACCTGCTTTTCGGAACCGGAATTCCTTACAGCCCTCCGGGAGTGCCCAGGGCCAGAAATTCGCAGCGTATGCCTTCTTTCCGAAGGGTTGATATCGGTTTTTCCAAGCAGATTGCCGGTCAGGTTTCCTATGATGCCAATCCCGATAAAAAGCGAGGTGCATGGCGAAAATACATCAACAACATATGGATAAGTGCTGAAGTGCTTAATCTTCTTCAGGTTAACAATACCATTTCTTACACCTGGGTTAAGGATGTAAATAACCGGCAGTATGGTGTGCCGAATTATCTGACTCCAAGGCAACTCAATGTAAAGATCTCAGTTGAGTTCTGAAATTAACTAAACCAATTAATTTGCCACCAAAGCTCTAAATCACCAAAAATCACCAATCTAATTCATTCATTTGGTGCAATTTTGAGTCTTGGAGATTTTGTGGCATGAATTTTTTCGGTTTTATCGGACAATAGTAACTTCCGACCATTGATATTCTTCTTCTTCCTCATTCCAATCCCGCGCCATTAAACAATATCGGTTCTATGCTGTTATTTATACAGAATCTAAATAAGTTTAAATAATCGTTAAATCAAGGAGGAAAAACCAATGAATTTTGAATTTTCGGCATTACCATATGCCTATGATGCATTAGAACCACACATTGACCGCATGACGATGGAAATCCATCACACAAAACATCATCGTGCGTATTTCGATAAATTTACAGCTGCCATTCAGGGAACAGATCTTGAATCGAAAAGCTTAACCGATATTTTTGCAGAAATCAGCAAAGCTCCAGCGGCCGTTAGAAATAACGGCGGTGGATTTTATAACCACAATCTGTTTTGGGAAATTCTCAGCCCAAATGGGGGAGGAGAGCCTAAAGGTAAACTTGCCGAAGATATCAACGCCACATTTGGCTCTTTTGAAGCGTTTAAAACAAAGTTCAACGATGCAGCAGCCAACCGTTTTGGAAGTGGCTGGGCCTGGTTAAGTGTTAAGGCCGACAAAAGTCTTTGTGTATGCTCATCAGCCAATCAGGACAATCCACTAATGGATGTTCACGATTGTCCGGGAACCCCGATTTTGGGTCTTGATGTCTGGGAACATGCCTATTACCTGAAATATCAGAACCGTCGCCCTGATTACATCGGCGCGTTCTGGAATCTCGTAAACTGGAATAAAGTTTCAGAGAATTATGAAAAAACGTTAAAATAACGCCTTTTTCTGATTTCATTTGTTAATAAGACCGGATGGCAAAGCTGTCCGGTTTATTTTTTAATCAAATCTTTCAAGTTTATGAAAAAGCAATTATTCTTAGTGATGTTTCTTGCCGGGCTTTTGTCTTTGCCCTTTGGCCTTGCAGCACAGCAAGCAGTAAAAAGTAAAACCAAAACTGATGCAAAGCCTGTTCCCGCAGTTCTTGGCACTGCATCAGAAGTAAGTGCAGTGGCCGGTTTTGCCGGAAAAGGTGAGGATTGGTTAATTCCTTCCTCCAATTTAATTTTCCCGGATCTTCCATATGCGTATGATGCACTGGAACCAGTTATTGACAAGCAAACCGTTGAAATTCACTATGATAAACATCATCGTGGTTACTTCAACAATTTTAAGAAAGCCATTGCAGGCACTGATCTTGAAACCAAGTCAGTTTACAGCATTTTTGCTGATATAGATAAAGTTTCCGCTGCTGTCAGAAACAATGCTGGCGGTTTTTATAACCATGTTTTGTATTGGTCAAACCTTTCACCCGATGGGGGAGGAATGCCCTCAGGAGAATTGCTCGAAGCAATTACCCGTTCTTTTGGTAGTTATGAAGCATTTGTTCAGAAGTTCAACGAAGCTGCAAAAACACGATTCGGTTCGGGATGGGCCTGGTTATCTGTTGATCCTGCATCGAAGGAGCTCTTTATTTCTTCAACTGCAAATCAGGACAATCCTTTGATGAGCTCTGAAGAAAAACAAGGTTTTCCTTTGCTGGGAATGGATGTTTGGGAACATGCCTATTATCTGAAATACCAGAACAAAAGAGCCGATTATGTGGAAAGTTTCTGGAATAAGGTAAACTGGCAGGATGTTCAGTCGCGTTATGCGGAATACTTCAAAATCGCAGCACGGATTAAATAATAGATCACCTGTTGATTATTGCCGAAAGAATCCGATACTACAGTTTGCGTTTGGTTTCAACAATTTCGTATCCACGGCTGAGCGGCATTTGCAATGCCGCTCTGAACACTGGATAATTTGCAATTATCCAAATAAGCGACTTAAAGAATGAATCAGTCGGGCATAAATTATTGAATTACAAATTCAATGATGTTCAAAGCGGCATTGCAAATGCCGCTTAGCCGGGTCGAAGTGTTTTAGACGTTTATAATCAAAGGAGTACCATAAAAAAACTTCCAGAGAATATTCCCTGGAAGTTTTTTTATGAAATAAAGATTCCGATACCTAGAGTTTACGCTTGGTTTCAACAATTTCGTATCCTTCAATAATATCTTTTACTCTGATATCGTTGAAGTTATCGATGTTCAATCCGCATTCGTACCCTGACGACACTTCTCTCACGTCATCCTTGAATCGTTTGAGTGATCCGAGGGTTCCAGTGTGAACCACAATTCCATCTCTGATAACCCTGATTTTCGTGTTTCTGTGGATTTTTCCGTCCAGAACCATACAACCTGCAATTGTTCCGACTTTGGTAATGTTGAAGACTTCGCGAACTTCAATATTGCAGAGGATTTTTTCTTCGATATCCGGCGAAAGCATTCCTTCGATAGCTGCCTTGATTTCGTTGATGGCCGTGTAAATGATCGAATATACACGTACATCAATCTGTTCCTGTTCAGCAAGCTTGCGCGAACTGGCTGTCGGTCTTACCTGGAATCCAACAATAATTGCATTGGATGCAGAGGCAAGAAGTACATCACTTTCAGTAATTGCACCAACCGATTTATGAATAATATTCAGCTGAACTTCAGGCGTTGAGAGTTTGAGCAATGAATCTGACAGCGCTTCCACTGAACCATCAACATCACCCTTAACAATTACATTTAATTCCTTGAAGTCTCCGATAGCAATACGACGACCGATTTCGTCGAGAGTAATATGTTTAGTGGTTCTGATACCCTGTTCGCGTTGCAGCTGCTGACGTTTGGCAACAATATTTTTGGCCTCACGTTCATCGGTCATTACTTTAAAAGTGTCACCAGCCTGAGGAGCTGCACTCAATCCCAACAGAAGAAGCGGAGTACTTGGCCCGGCTTTCTTTATTGGAATGTTACGCTCATTATACATTGCTTTTACCTTACCAATGGTAGTTCCGGCAATTACAAGGTCTCCTACATTCAGCGTGCCTGCCTGTACCAGAATCTTTGCAACATAACCTCTTCCTTTATCCAATGATGATTCAAGGATGGTACCGTTGGCTACTTTATTCGGATTGGCTTTTAAATCGAGCATTTCTGCTTCGAGAAGCACTTTTTCAAGCAACAGGTCAATATTTACACCCTTTTTGGCTGAAATTTCCTGACTCTGATATTTACCACCCCAATCCTCAACAAGAATATTGCGTTTCGACAACTCTTCCCTGATTTTTTCGGGGTTGGCGTTGGGTTTATCAATCTTATTAATTGCGAAAACAATAGGAACTCCTGCTGCCTGAGCATGATTGATTGCTTCAACAGTTTGTGGCATCACGGTATCGTCAGCTGCTATCACAATAATAACAATATCAGTGATTTTTGCTCCCCTTGCACGCATAGCTGTAAATGCTTCGTGACCCGGAGTGTCAAGGAATGTGATTTTCTTGTCGTTTTCTAGTTTTACTTCATACGCACCAATGTGCTGGGTAATTCCTCCGGCTTCGCCGGCAATTACGTTTGCATCTCTGATGTAGTCGAGCAATGATGTTTTTCCGTGGTCAACGTGTCCCATTACAGTTACAATCGGAGCACGGAACAACATATCTTCCGGTTTATCAAGATCAGCTTCGTCAACGGCACTTTCTACATCTTCAACACCAACAAACTTAACTGAGAATCCGAACTCATCAGCAACAACCACAATGGTTTCAGCATCGAGTCGTTGATTTATAGACACAAATAGTCCAAGTGACATACAGGTAGAAATGATCTGATTTACCTGAACATCCATCAGATTGGCCAATTCATTAGCTGTAACAAACTCGGCAACCATGATTGATTTTTGTTCTTCCTCACGGCGCTGCGCATCTTCAGCCATGTGCTGACTTGCAATGCTCCTTTTTTCGCGACGGTGTTTTGAAGCCTTTGATTTACCTCCGGCACTTAACCTTTGCAAAGTTTCTTTAATCTGCTTTTGGATATCTTCAGCAGTAAGCTCAACTTTTTGTGGCTCAGGACGGGCAGGACCTCTTTTATCGCGTGAAGGTGGTTTGCCTTTGCCCGGCGTATTTTGCTGGCGGTTGGGACCCTGACCTGTGGTTGTGGCTGGTTTATCAGTTGCAGGTGCACTTCCTTCGCCAGCCTTTTTAATACGTTTACGCTTCTTTTTCTTCGATTTCAATGAATCGTCAGAAGAGGAAGCAACTGGCTTTTTGGGTTCCTGCTTGCGTGGTTCCGGAAGTATCATGGTGCCAAGAATGGTCGGCCCTTCAAGCTTCCTTACCTCTGTTTTCATGAAATTCGATTCCTTCTCAACAGGTGCAGGTGTTTCTGGTTTTGGAACTACAGGAGTTTCCACAACCTTTTCAACAACAGGTGTCGCAGGTTCAGCGGGAGCTTCTTTTACTTCAGGTTTAGAAACCGGTACTTCAGCTGCCGGTTTTTTTGTTTCCCTGGCAGGTTCAGTTTTTTGATTGTCTGCGGAAGGAGCTCCTTTTTTCTTGTGATCTTTTCCTTTTCTTGCCGTTTTTTTGAACTGATCAAGGTCAACAGTTCCAAGTACCTTAATGTTGGCTGCTGTCAATGGAGCTTCTACCTGAGGAACTTCCGGCTCTTTTTCAGGAGTTTCTTCAGCTTTTACCTCAGGTACAACCTCTGTAGCTTTTGGTTCTGATTTTACAGGCTCAGGTTTCGACTCAGTTTCAACCGGTTTTGGTTTTTCGGGCTCAGGAACAATAACTTCTTCTTTTTCGATGGCTTTTACTGGCGTAACCTCAGGGGTTTTTTCAGGTGGTGCAGCAACAGGAGCAGTTTCCGGTGCAGGAGTTTCAACAACCGGACTGATAGTAATCTCAGGAGCAGGCGTTACCTCGGGAGTAACTGCTTTTTCCGGCTCAGACGGAATTGCGGTTTTCTCTTCTGCGGGAGGTGCAGCTTTAACTTCGGGAGTTGGCACTGGGGCGGGTTCTTCTTTGGGCTCAGCAGCAGGAATTGTTTTGGTTTTTGAAACGTTCGCTGATTCCACAGGCATGTTACGGACCAGAAGATCCTTACCTGTATCAGTGTCATGTTCTTCCTCAACCGGCTGACGTTTGTCAGTGATTGAAATCGTTTTGTGCTGAGTGTATTCAAGTTCAATCTTCTGAGAAACCTCTTTAACAGTTTTCTCTGATTGGTACTCTTTCATCAGCAAGGAGTATACTTCAGGTGCAAGTTTAGTGTTCGGATTATTGTCGATTTTGATCCCCTTTTTATGGAGGAACTCGACAATGGTTGGGACTCCGACATTAAACTCCTGAGCTGCTTTCCCGAGTCGTGTGCTCTTACCTACTTCTGACATATTGTTGTTTGATGTTATTATCCGCCTGCTGCCGCGGATTTTCTGTAAAAATACGCTAATTATGCTCTTCAAACCCTTTGAATTCCGGATTAATCCGAATGAGAACTGATTTTAAGAATCCGATTTACTCGAATTCAGCCCGGATGATTCTTACTACCTCTTTAATTGTTTCTTCTTCGAGATCGGTGCGGGTTACAAGTTCTTCGATACTGAGATCCAAAACACTTCTGGCTGTGTCGCAACCAATTGATTTGAATTCATCAATGATCCACTGATCGATTTCATCGTTGAATTCCTGGATATCAACATCTTCGTTGTCGAAATCAGTATCACGATAAACATCAATTTCATATCCGGTGAGCTTGCTGGCAAGTTTAATATTGTATCCACCTTTTCCAATGGCCAATGAAACCTGATCGGGTTTCATAAAAACATCTGCCCGTTTATCGGCTTCATTTATGGTGATGGATGAAATTTTTGCAGGACTCAACGCCCTTGAAATATAAAGCGAAGGATTGCCTGTGAAGTTGATCACATCAATATTTTCATTGCGCAGTTCCCTCACAATTCCGTGAATACGTGAGCCTTTCATTCCAACACAGGCTCCAACAGGATCAATGCGGTCGTCGTAACTCTCTACAGCAATTTTGGCACGTTCGCCCGGAACCCTGACAATGTTTCGGATGGTGATAAGGCCATCATAAACTTCAGGAACTTCTGATTCAAACAAACGCTCAAGGAACGATGGTGAAGTTCTTGAAAGTATGATAACCGGGGTGTTGTTGCGCATATCAACTTTTGAAACAACCGCTCTTAAGGTATCACCTTTGCGGTAAAAATCAGAAGGGATCTGCTCAGAACGCGGAAGTGTCAGCTCAATATACTCATCATCGAGTACAAGAATTTCTTTCTTCCATACCTGATAAACTTCGCCGGTTATGATATCGCCAATTCTTTCTTTGTATTTTTTGTAGATGCTGTCTTTTTCGTATTCCTGAATTTTCGACATCAGGTTTTGCCTTATGGTAAGGATCTCCCTTCTGCCGAAGTCTTTCATCTTGACCTCTTCAGTAACTTCTTCACCCACTTCAAAATCGGGCTCAATTTTAATTGCTTCGGAGTATTCAATCTGTTTGTTTTCATCTTCAACTTCACCGTCTTCCACAATTTCGCGGTTCCTCCAAATCTCAAGGTCACCTTTGTCGATGTTGACAATTACATTGAAATTTTCGTCGGATCCATATTTTTTGATGAGCATATGACGGAAAACGTCTTCGATGATGCGCATCATGGTTTCGCGGTCGATGTTTTTAAACTCCTTAAATTCGGAGAAAGTTTCGACTAAATTGATATGTTCCATTGTTGTTGGTGTTCTTTGAATTGGGTGATTTATTAAGTTACTTGAAAGAGATGACCTCTTTTGTATGCTTTATCTGATTCATCAGGATTTCCCTGGTCTCTTCAGTTTCAACTTTTTTGACTTTGGTTTTGCTGTAAACAGTGATCTTTTCATTATCGGCTGCCACCAGTTTGCCGGTGTACACAGTTCCATCCACATAAGTTACATCTACCTCGCGGCCGATGTTTTTGATATATTGCCTGAGCAATTTATAGGGTTGATCAATGCCCGATGAAGAAACAGTGAGTTCGTAGTCCTCAACTTCACGGTCAAATACTGACTCAATGTGCCGGTTAACAGCCACACAATCAGCAATGGTGATTTGCGTATCACTATCAAGCAACACAGTGATGCGGTTCCCTGCTTTTACTTTGACTTCCACAATAAATCTGTCGGTGTCAAGCAATGCAGTTTCAATTTCTCTGACTATTGATTCCTTGTCAATCATTTTTTTTAAATGTAATAAAAAAGGGGACACTACAGTCCCCTCAACTTAGCTTCACCATTGAGACGCGCGATAATCTGCAGCGGGGTGATTGTTTTTTACTGTTGTCCGACCAGGGCTCGAACCTAGACCGAGAGAACCAAAATCTCTTGTGCTACCATTACACCATCGGACACTTTTCCCTTCTAAAAGGTGTGCAAAAATAGATATTTTTTTTTAATCAGAAAAATATTTTGAGCAATTATTGAAATTATTAGTGTCTGTGCACGTTTCCATGGGTTGATTGATTGAGATATGCGGGACTTTGGTCAGATTAATTTTATAATCTTATTCCTCTATCGAAATTTCTCTTTATATAAAGACCGCATTGGGCCTAAGATTCTCTCAATTAATCGCATATCTTCAGTAATAATTTCACCAACACCTGTCATTTCGTGTAGAAATGGTAATTGCTTGTTATAATTGGTTTTAAGTCCATTAGGTAATTCAACTTCAACATAATAATTGCTCTGATCAGGAACAAGTGAGATCGACTTTACTTTTCCGGTTAACATGCCAAATTCATTATAGTTGAAATTGGAAAGTTTAATGTTGACCGTCTGACCCTGTTTAACTTTTCCGGAGTTTTCCATGCCAATTGTTATTCGGCCAAATGCCATCTCTTCTTCTTCAGGGATAACTGACATTATATTATCTCCAACATTAACATTTTGATTTACACTCCAATAATTGCCAATGGAAACATTTCCGTTTGTGGTACTCTTCAAAACAAATTGATTTTCCCATTCATCAAATCTGCTTCTCAGGTTTTTGTACGAATTATTTACCTCGTCAATTAATTGTTTAGACTCGTTTTCCCGTGTGAGGTGCAATTCAATTACCTGCTGTTCCAACTGGCTTACCTGAATTTCTGAATTAGAAAGAGCCATTTCAGAGTTTTTGAATGATGTTTTGTTGACTATTAGTTGCGTTTCCGCTTTATCAAATTCTGATGCGGCAATCACTTGCTGTACAAACAACAACGAATCTCGGCTAAACTGTTTTTGAGCGAGTTTCAAGTTCATGCCTTGTAAAAATCTTTGCCCTTTCAGTTTCTCGATATATAATTTTGTTAAACGAATCTGAGTCTTAAGTGCTTCGATCTTTTTTACATTAAATGACAGAAGCTCATAACGCTGAAAATTTATAACTGCCTGAATAAAAGAAGTATAAGGCTGTTGCAGATATCCTAAACCAGACAGTTTTGTTGAATCAGTGCTTATATACTGAATAGCTTCATTTAATGTATCTGCATGCTTGAAAAACAACCTTAATTTGCTTATTGAGCCTGTATCAGCACTGTTTTCAATAATTGCCAGATATTCACCTGTATTTACTTGTTGCTTGTCGTTTACAAAAAAAGCAATTATCCTACCTCCTGAACGGGCTGAAACAGCCGTGGGCGGGTTTGCCGATGTTATGGTTACTGGGGCTGTAATAACATCGGGATATCGAAAAAACCAACTGAAATTTAACAATACCAGCACAATAACAGATAGAAGCAATATCCCTCTGCGAAGTATCCATGAAGGGGTTCGCCCCAGAATTTCATCAATTTCTTCGGAGCGAATCTCTATCGCGCGTTCTATTAAATTATCCGGCATGTTAGTTCCCCAGTTCTAACTGATTTTTAACCAATTCGTAATAGGCTCCTTTTTGTTTTGTAAGCTCGCTATGTGTTCCACGTTCAATAATTTCGCCTTTTTCCAAAACAACAATTTGGTCAGCATTCTTAACAGTACTCAACCTGTGCGCCACCACAACAACCGTTTTGGGTTGCCCCTTTTTAAAAAAATCATCAAGATTGTGCATGATAACTTTTTCATTATTAGCATCCAATGAATTGGTGGCTTCATCAAAAAAGATATACTCCGGATTTTTGTAAACAACTCTGGCAATCAGTAAACGTTGGCGCTGACCCTGACTTATTCCACTGCCTTCCTGCCCTATTTTTGTATTGTAACTCAATGGAAGTCCATCAATAAAGCTGGATATATTGGCAACATTCGCGGCATTCCGGAGTCTGCCAGTGTCAATATTTTCATCTCCAGGGGCAACATTCTCAGCAATGGTATCTGAAAATATAAAACCATCCTGCATTACTGCGCCGCATTGTGAACGCCAGAAACTACTGTTGAAATTACCAAGCAATGTGCCCCCAACTTTTATCTCACCCTTTATTGGAGAATAAAAACCAAGCAGGAGTTTAACAAGTGTTGTTTTTCCGCTGCCACTTGTACCCACGATGGCTGTAGTTTTACCCTGTGGTATGTTAAGGTTAATATTTTTTAAAACCATTTCGCTGTGTGGACCTTCATATTGAAACGAAAGGTTGCTGATTTCTATACTTAGGTCAGTAGGCAATTGATTCACCTTAACTGCATTGGCGGGTTCTTCATCTTCTTTGTTGTGAATTTCACCCAAACGCTCTAAACTTATTTTGGCATCTTGTGCCGATTGCATAAAACTTATCATTTGCTCAACCGGGGCGTTTAATTGCCCAATGATGTATTGTATGCTCATCATCATACCTAATGTTATATCACCTTTTATTACAGCCGATGCCGACAAAAAGGTAATAAAGATATTTTTAGTTTCATTAAAAAACAATGCCCCCGCTTGCTGCCACTGACTTAAAGCAAGTCCTTGAACGCTAACCCGAAACAAGCGTGCCTGAATGCGCTCCCATTTCCACCTTTTTTGCCGCTCGCAGTTGTTAAGTTTGATTTCCTGCATGCCGGTAATAAGTTGAAAAAGATTGCTTTGATTGTCCGACATCTGGGCAAATCGTTTAAAATCGAGTTCTCGTCTTTTCTTCAGGAAAAGCCATACCCAAATGAAATAGATAACACTGCCCAACAAAAAGATGCCTAATATTTTAAAACTGTAGAGTGCAAGAACTATACTGAAAATCACCAGGTTGATCATTGAAAACAAAATGTTCAGTGATGAACCGGTAAGAAAGTTCTGGATGCGTGAATGGTCTCCAATGCGCTGCATTATATCGCCTATCATCTTGGTATCGAAAAAACCGATAGGCAATTTCATCAGTTTAACCAAAAAATCTGATATCAGTGAAATGTCAATACGGGTGCTTATATGCAGTAACAACCAGTTGCGTATAAAATCAACCGAAGTACGGCTTGCCATTAAAATCAGTTGAATAATCCGGACTATAGTATGCCACCGTTCCGGAGCAAAGTAGGCCACCCATTCCGGACTAAAGTAGGCCACCCATTCCGGAGCAAAGTAGGCCAC